>NZ_BAAGUJ010000009.1:0-397020 GCF_054781455.1 Amycolatopsis stemonae
ACATGGGCATCTCCGACCAAGCCATCATCTCCTACCTCGTCTCCGCCTACTACTCCGCCGCCGTCCTCGTCCCCGACGCCCTCGCAATACTGGAAAACGCCGAACTCGGCCGGGAAAGCTGACCCCCCGTGACCATCACCGACCACCAGCACACCCCCAGCTCATGACGGCCATGAACACGCGAATCCCCGCCCGGCCCGTCGCGGACGTCCTGGCGTGGAGCAAGAGCCTCGTCGAGCCGGCGCTGCGCGAGGCCGCCGAGCGGCTGCCCGAAACGATGCGGCGCATCGCCGGCTACCACTTCGGCTGGTGGGACGCCCACGGCGAAGCCACGCGCAGCGACGGCGGCAAGGCCCTGCGGCCGGCGCTGGTGCTGCTGTGCGCGGAGGCGGCAGGCGGCGACGCGGCGGACGCCGTCCCCGCGGCCGTCGCGGTCGAGCTGGTGCACAACTTCTCACTGCTGCACGACGACGTCATGGACGGCGACACGACCCGACGTCACCGCGCCACGGCGTGGACGGTGTTCGGCACCGGCCCGGCCGTGCTCGCCGGGGACGCGTTGCTGAGCGTGGCCTTCGAGCTCCTGACGCCCGAAGGCGCGAAGCTGCTGTCCCAGGGCGTGCTCGAGTTGCTCGAGGGCCAGGCCGCCGACCTCGACTTCGAGCAGCGCGACGACGTCACGCCGGCGGAGTGCGCCCGGATGGCCGCCGGCAAGACGGCGGCCCTGATCGGCGCGTCGTGCGAACTCGGCGCGTTGCCCAGCGCCCGGCCCGGCGCAGTGCCGCGGTTCGGCGCGTTCGGCCGGGCGATCGGGCTGGCGTTCCAGCACATCGACGACCTGCTCGGCATCTGGGGCGACCCGGCCGTCACCGGCAAGCCGGTGTACTCGGACCTCCAGAACCGCAAGAAGTCCCTCCCGGTCGTGACGGCGTTGTCCTCCGGAACGGCGTCGGGCGCCGAGCTGGCGACGCTCTACAGCGGCACGGACCCGCTCGACGACACCGAGCTGGCCCACGCGGCGTCCCTGGTCGAAGCCGCGGGCTGCCGCCAGTGGAGCCAAGCCCAAGCCGAAGCCTTGCTGGCAAAGGGACTTCGCGAGCTGGCGGCGGTCAACCCGGCCCCGCGAGCCGGCGCGGAACTGGCAGCACTGGCCCGCTTGATCACCACCCGCACCCACTAACCCGGGCATCACGCGTGATCAGAGGGGCATCTCGCGTGATTGGACGGGCATCACCCGTGATTGGCGGGGCATCACCGTGATGCCCTCCCAATCACGCGTGATGCCTCCCTGATCACGCGTGAAGCCTCTACTTGCCGGGGCGGGTGAGGCCGGCTTTGTCCGCTTTGAGGCTCAGGATGTTCTTGTCGGTGTCGGCCAGGGCCTTGGTGACCTGTGGCGACGGCGGGGTTGTCGACAAGTCGAGGAGGCGGATCGGGGCGTCGAGCTTGATGTACGTCGGGATGTACTCGGCCTTGTCGACCTTCCAGCGGTCGCCGTCGCGGACGAAGCGGAAGCGGGCCGCCGCACCTTCCTCCGTGTCGCCGCGCGGCTCGGAGTGGCGGGCGACGCTGTTGCCGAGCCCGTAGGCCACCCACTTGCCGCCGATCTTCTCGAACGGCTGGACCACGTGCGCGTGGTGCCCGACGATCAGGTCGACGTCGTCGGACGCCAGGATCTTCTTGGCCTGGGACCGCTGCTCGGCCGTCGGGTCGTGCTGGTACTCGACGCCCCAGTGCAGGCTCGCGATCACGACCTGCGCACCCGCCTCGCGTGCGCGACGAGCCGCCGCCAGGACGTCGTCGACGTCGATCTGGTTGGCCAGCCACGGCTTCCCGGCCGGGACCTTGATGCCGTTGAACCCGAAGGCGTACGACACCTGCGCGACCTTGACGCCGTGGACGTCGAGGATCAGCGGCTTCCCCGCTTCCGCAGCCGACCGCGCCGAGCCCGTGTGCTTGATCCCGACGTCGTCGAGCTTGTCCAGCGTGCGCGAGACGCCGTCCGCGCCTTGGTCGATCGTGTGGTTGGACGCCGTCGAGCAGGTGTCGTAGCCGGTGTCCTTGAGCGCGTCCGCGATCTCCGGCGGCGCGCTGAACGACGGGTACCCGCTGTACGGGCCGCCTTCCGGCGCCAGCGGCGTCTCGAGGTGGCAGATCCCGAGGTCGGCGCCGGAGATCAGCGGCTTGACCCCGGCGAGCAGCGGCCGGTAGTCGATCTTCCCGCCGCCGTCGGCCTCGGCTTGTTCGGTCAGGGCGGGGTGGATCAGGACGTCGCCGGTCGCGACGACGCTGAACGAGCCCTCCGGAGCGGCCGAGGAGGAAGGCGTCTCGAGGAACGGCGTCGGCGCCGGACCGGACTGCGGCGGGCTGCTGCACGCGGCCGCCAGGACGGCGACCCCGGCGAGCGCGGCGACGCGGTACTTCGTCATCGGTCCCCCTCCGGACGTGGTCCGGCCATCCTGCCATCCGGACGAACCCGACAGGTACGGCGTCCCGATCAACACCAACTTCCACCACAGTCGACAACACCAATCAGAACATTCGCACAGGACAAAACCGGACAACGCGCAGGACAGGCCGGAAAAAATACGATAAATGACCGGCGAGCATGCCACGATGCAACTACGGAGAGTAGGTCTCGCTCCGCTAACTGCGCCTTGACGCTCCACGAACGGGTGTTTTGTAATACGAGTCACCCGGCGGTAACCCGCCAGCAACACTCGTCCCCGGCCCCCATGGGAGCACTCGATGTCCACATACCCGCACAGGTTGCACACCTGGAGCGTTGTTGGTTGTTGTTTGATTTCCGGTGTCCTGATGGCTTCGTGCTCCTCCGGCAAGGACACCGCCGCCCCGCAGCAGCAGGCGCCCGCCAACGGCAAGATCACCCTGTACTACCTGCAGAAACAGGGCGACCAGCAGTACTTCGTCGAGCAGGCGCAGGGGGCGCAGGAGAAGGCGAAGGAGCTCGGCGTCGAGCTCAAGGTCGTCAACCTCGGCCAGGACGCCAACAAGGCGATCACCGAACTCGACGCCGCGGTCGCGCAGGGCGCGAACGGCGTCGCCATCGTCGTCCCGGACCAGGCCATCGGCCCGCAGGTGATCGACAAGGCCAAGAGCGCCGGCATCCCACTCATCGCCTCGGACGACGTCATCAAGGACGGCACCGGCGCGAAGGCCCCCTTCGTCGGCTTCAACGGCAGCCAGATGGGCGACTCGGTCGGCACCGAGGCCGGGAAGCTCTTCAAGGCCGCCGGCTGGACCGCCGCGGACACGAAGATCATCAGCGCCTACAAGCAGGACCTGAGCGTCTGCACCGACCGAGTCAACGCCGCGAAGACGGCGTTCGCCAAGTCCGCGGGCGCGGACGTCCAGGTGATCGACGTCGGCACCGACAACTCCCCCGTCGACGCCCAGAACCGCTCCGGCGCGGTGATCGGCTCCAACCCGGGTGTCAAGCACTGGGTCGTGTGGGGCTGCAACGACGAGAACGAGACCGGCGTCGTGACCGCGCTGGCCAACTCCGGCGTGCAGGCGAACAACATCATCGGCGTCGGGCTCGGCGCCTACCTGGACTGCAAGGACTGGGCGGCCGGCAAGGACACCGGCAACAAGTCCGCGCTCTACATCTCCGGCGCCGAGGTCGGCCGCTCGGCGATCCAGGTGCTGGTGGACAAGGTGAAGAACGGCAAGGCGCTGCCCGCGGAGACGATCGCGAAGACCACGATCGTCAACAAGGACAACTACAAGCAGGCCGGCGTCAACTGCACCTGACCGAACTCCCGGGCCCGGCACTTTCCCGGGAAGGTGCCGGGTCCGGGCCCCACCGCCGAAGGATCACCATGTCCAGCTCCGCTCCCGCGCTCGCCGTCGAGGGCATCGGCAAGCGCTTCTCCGGCGTCACCGCCCTCGACGACGTCTCGCTGGAGATCCGCTCCGGCGAAGTGCTCGCGCTGATGGGGGAAAACGGCGCCGGGAAGTCGACGCTCCTGCGCGTCCTCTCCGGTGACCAGGGTCCCGACGACGGGCGCCTGCTCCTCGACGGCACCGAAGTCGCGTTCGACACCCCACGCGCGGCGATGGCCGCCGGGGTCCGCGTGATCTACCAGGAACCCGAGATCATCCCGCACGTTTCGGTGGCGGAGAACGTCTTCGTCGGCGAACTCCCCGCGAAGGCGCGCCTCTTCAACCGCCGCACGCTCACGAAGGCGACGCACGACGCGCTCGTCGAGTACGGCTTCGAAGGTGTCCTCAACCCTTCGACGCTCGGCACCGCGCTGTCGCCAGCGCAGCGCCAGCTCGTCGAGATCCTGCGCGTGCTCACCGCGGCCACGCCGCCGAAGGTGATCGCGTTCGACGAACCGACGTCGTCGCTGTCCGAGCACGAGGTCGAGGCGTTGTTCCGGTTGATCGGCCGGCTGCGCGACAGCGGCGTCGCGGTCGTCTACGTCTCGCACCGGATGAAGGAGATCTTCCAGCTCGCCGACCGCGTCGCGGTGCTGCGCGACGGCAAGCTCGTCGGCGTCCAGCAGGTCTCGGAGACCGACGAGCCCGGCCTGGTGCGGATGATGATCGGCCGTGACCTGTCGGCGCTCGAGCGCCGCGTCACGCAGGACACCGGCGACGTCGTCCTCAAGCTGACCGACGTCACGACCGACGACGTGCACGACATCTCGCTGCAGGTCCGCGCGGGCGAAGTCGTCTGCCTCGCCGGGCTGGTCGGCGCCGGACGCTCGGAGCTGGCCCGCGCGATCGTCGGCGACCTGCCGATCCGGTCCGGGACCGTCGAACTCGACGGGAAGCGGCTCCGCGCGCACAACCCGGGTGACGCCGTGAAGGCCGGGATCGGCTTCGCGCCCGAAGAGCGCAAGACTGACGCGTTGCTCATGCAGCGGTCTGTACGCGACAACGTCTCTATCGCCGTTCTCGACCGCCTTCGCCGCTTTCGCGTCGTGAAGCGCGCGAAGGAACGCGCGCTCGTCGAGGAGTACGTACGCGAGCTTCGCGTGCGTACGCCGTCGATGGAGCAGGAAGTCCGGAAGCTGTCGGGCGGCAACCAGCAGAAGGCCGTCCTCGCGCGCTGGCTCGCGCGGCGGCCGAAGCTGCTGATCCTCGACGAGCCCACCCGCGGTGTCGACGTCGGCGCGAAGGCCGAGATCTACCGGATCATCGACGGCCTCGCCGCGGAAGGCATCGCGCTGCTGGTCATCTCCTCCGACCTGCCCGAGGTGCTGACGCTCGCCGACCGCATCCTCGTGATGCGCGCCGGGCGGCTGGCCGGCGAGCTCGGCCGCGACGAAGCGACCGAGGAAGCCGTGCTGACCCTCGCCATCCCCGAAACCGAACCAGCCGTGGAAGAAGCCCAGGAGATCGGCGCATGAGTGAGCTTGCGAACGAATCACATGTCACAGGAGTAGCCGCGCCGAGCGCCGGCGAGGTCGGCGCATGAGTACCCCCACGAAGGAAACGACGGCCCTCGCCACGCCGGCCCAGCCGAGCGCCGCGCGCCGCGTGCTCACCGGCATCGGCGTGCAGAACTCGAGCCTGATCATCACGCTGATCGCGTTGATCGTCCTGCTGAGCATCCTGAACGACAACTTCCTGCGCACCAACAACCTGCTGCTGATCGGCAGCGCGATCACCATCATGGGGCTGCTGGCCCTGGTCCAGACGCTGGTGATCATCCTGGGCGCGCTGGACATCTCGGTCGGCTCGATGGCCGGGCTCGCGTCCGTCGTCTCGGCGATGGTGTTCACCTCGACCGGCAACGCCGAGGTCGGCATCCTCGCCGCGATCGGCATCGGCATCGTCTGCGGCCTGATCAACGGCATGATCATCATCTTCGGCCGGGTCAACCCGGTGGTCGCGACGCTGGCCATGCTCGCCACCTACAAGGGGGTCGCGCAGGTCATCTCGGACGGCAAGTCGCAGGGCTACACCGGCGGCGACGACCTGTTCATCTTCCTGGCCAAGGGATCCGTGCTCGGGCTGCCCTCGCTGGTGTGGGTGTTCCTGATCGTCGCGGCGCTGCTGCACTTCCTGCTGAAGTACACCGACATCGGCCGCAACGTCTACGCGATCGGCGGCAACGACACGGCCGCGAGGCTGGCCGGCATCAACATCAACCGGTACATTATCGGCGTCTACGCCCTCGCCGGCGTGGTCGCGGCGGTCGCGGGCATCCTGATCACCGCGCGCACCGGCTCGGGCCAGCCGGTTTCCGGATCGGAAGGCCTGGAGCTGCAGGCCGTCACCGGTGCCGCGCTCGGCGGCACGATGCTCAAGGGCGGCCGCGGTTCGATCATTTCGACCGTGCTCGCGGTGATCATCCTGGGCGTGCTCGACAACGGCATGTCCGGCCTGGGCATCAACCCCTTCTGGCAGAACGTCGCGCACGGCGCCCTGCTCGTGATCGCGGTCGTGCTGCAGCAGCTGCGCAGCGGGGAGCGCCGCGTCGGCCTGCCCGAGTAGCGGTGCGGAACCTCCACGCGCGCATCGTCGACGAACTGGGCAGGCTCATCGTCGAAGGCGTCCTCGGGGACGGGCAGCCGCTCGTCCCCGAGGAGCTCGGCCGCCGGTTCTCCGCGTCCCGCACGGTGGTCCGCGAGGCGTTGCGCGTGCTCGAGTCCAAGGGCATGGTCACCGCGCGCCCGCGGGTCGGCACCTGGACGTTGCCGCCCGAGGCGTGGGACGCGATCGACCCGGACGTCATCGCCTGGCGCGTCGGCGGTCCCGGTGGCCGCGAGCACCTGCGCGAGCTGCTGGAGCTGCGGCTGGCCATCGAGCCGCAGGCGGCGCGGATGGCGGCGCGGCACCGGCGTCCCGACGAGCTTTCGGCGATGGCGGCGGCCTACACGCAGATGGCCGACGCCGAAGACACCGCGGCCTTCATGGCCGCCGATGCGCAGTTCCACGCCGCGCTGGTCCGCGCTTCGGGGAACACGTTGATCGCGCAGCTGCAGGTGCCGGTGGTGGCGGCGCTGCGGGCGCAGGGCGAACCGGCGGACACGCTCGTCGCGCACTCCCGGGTGCTGACGCTGGTGCTGGCGAAGAACGCCGACGGCGCCGAGTCCGCGTGCCGCCGGCTGCTGGAAACCGTTGCGGCGTACCGGTGATCGGTACCTTGACACGGTTACCGGGACGCGCTTCACTCGCTGCGACCCACCCGCCGCCATGACGTGCTGGAACATCAGGGGCTTCGCCCCTGGCCGGGGGCTCCGCCACCCGGACCCCCGCAACCGATCGTTAAGGAGGACGCTTCCATGCGTTTCCCGGGTATTCGTGGCTTCGGCGTGCTCGCGGCCGCGGCGGTGGCAGGCAGCCTGTTCACCGCTCCGGTGGCGGCGGCATCGGCGGCCTGCCCGATCACCGGCCAGATGGTCGCCGCGGGCAACTACTGGGTGACCAACGGGACGAACCTCGACGCCCCGGACTGGCAGAACGCGACGTTCCACGTCGGCAACCTCGCGCTGGTCCGGACCACCGGCCAGTCGAACCACAAGACGCTGCCGTGGGCGCAGGCCAACGGCTACCAGCTGCCGCTCGACCCGAAACGGCCGTTCTTCCCGGACAACCAGGCCGCCGGCGAGGCGTACCTGGACCTGTACACCTACTTCCACCCGGAGATCTCCCTCGACTCGATCCGCACGCGCATCAAGGACGAGGTCGCTTCGGTGCAGGCGGGGCGCCGGGACTACTGGAACTACGTCGACGCGCTGAACATGGCGATGCCTTCGTTCGCGCGGATGAGCGCGATCGACCACGATCCGTCCTATTTGGACGCAATGGACCAGCTGTTCCGGTCGTCGGAACACAAGCTGTTCAACGAGCGCACCGGCCTGTGGTACCGCGACGCGCGGTTCACCGGCTCGGGGGTGTTCTGGTCGCGCGGCAACGGCTGGGCGCTGGCCGCGGTGACGAAGGTCCTGCAGGTCCTCCCGGCGAACGACCCGCGTCGCCCGGAATACCTGCGGGTGTTCAAGAAGATGGCCGCCACGCTGGCCGCGACGCAACGCCGTGACGGCTTCTGGAACTCGGACCTGCTGAACCCGTGGGACCACGGCGGCCCGGAGACGAGCGGCACGGCGTTCTTCACCTTCGGCATCGGCTGGGGCATCACCGCGGGCATCCTCGACGCGGCGCGGTACCGCCCGGTGGTGGACAAGGCCTGGACGGCGTTGTCGACGAAGTCGTTGCAGGCGTCCGGCCTGGTCGGCTACGTCCAGCCGGTCGGCGACCGCCCGGCGACGGCTCGCGCCACGGACACCGCGGCCTACGGCGTCGGCGCGTTCCTCATCGCGGGCCAGGAAGTGGCCAAGCTGCAGGGCTGCTCGGCCGAGTAGTCATCGTTCAGCGGAGGCAGTCGCCGGGATCGCCGCGGGTCAGGGCCGGGTCGGTCTGCGGGAAGGTGCGGGCCACGCCCGGGCCGGACGTGCGGTGCTCGAACCGGACCGTCACCCGGCCGTGGCCCGCGCCCTGGACCCAGCCCGTGCCGAACTCCGCATGGACCACGTCGTCGCCCTGGCGCCACTCCGAAGGGGCGGCGACGGGCGCAGGGGCCGCGGAGACGACTGTCGACGGTGACGGCGTTGCAGGGGCCGCGAGGGTGAACAAAGCGTCCTGGTGGGGCACGGAAAGGCCGCTGAACGCGACCCCCGCCAGCCGGATGCCGCCGAACTCCGCCGGGTCCAGCAGCAGCCGCTCGGCCGTCGCGGACAGCTCCGCCAGGTCGTCCGTCGGGGCCGAGATCGTCTCCGAGCGGGTCACCGTGTGCATGTCCGTGTGGCGCAGCTTGATCACCACCGTGCGCGCCACGCGCTCGGCCTTCAGGAGCCGTTTGTGCGCCCCCACCGCGATCCGGCGGACTTCCGCGCGCAGCGTGGGCAGGTCGATGATGTCCGTGTCGAACGTCGTTTCCGCGCTGACCTGCTTCGTCTCGCCGCGGTCGGCCACCGGGCGGTCGTCGAAGCCGGTCGCCAGGCGGCGCAGGTCGCGGCCGACCACGCCGCCGAGCGTCGCCACCGCGTCCTGTTCGGACAGTGCCGCGAGCTGCCCGAGCGTCTGGACGCCGATGAACCGCAGCTTCCCCTCGGCCACCGGCCCGATCCCCCACAGGGCGCGCACCGGCAGCGGCGCCAGGAACTCGCGCTCGGTGCCCTGCGGGACCACCAGCAGTCCGTCCGGTTTGGCTTCGTCCGACGCGATCTTCGCGATCTGCTTGCCGTTGCCCGCGCCGATCGACGCCACCAGGCCCGTCTCCGCGCGGATCCGGGCCCGCAGCGAGGCGCAAAAATCCGTGACCTCGTCGAAAGAAGCGCCGACGAGCGAAGGTGGCTCGGCGAAGGCCTCGTCGAGGGAGATCTTCTCCAGCAGCGGCGCCACCGCCGTGACGACGGCGAAGACCTCCTGGCTCAGCCGTTCGTAGACGCGGAACCGCGGCGGCACGATCACGCCGTTGGCCGGCAGCAGCCGTCGCGCCTGGGCCATCGGCATGGCCGACTTGATCCCGAACGCGCGCGACTCGTAACTCGCCCCCGCGACGACGCCGCGGGGCCCCAGCCCGCCGACGAGCACCGGGCGCCCGGCCAGCGTCGGGCGGGTGAGCTGCTCGGCCGACGCGTAGAAGGCGTCCAGGTCGAGGTGGATCACCCAGCGAGCCACGTCAGTCGCCGCCGGTGGCGTCCAGCAGCTGGTGCAGCGCCTTGGTGTAGCTCTCGAACGCCGCGCGCCCGGCGGCGGTCAGCCGGACCAGCGTCACGGGCGTGCGGTGCTCGTAGGCCTTGGTGATCTCGACGTACTCGGCGTCCTCGAGCTTGCGCAGGTGCGTCGAGAGGTTGCCGGCCGTCATGTCGAGGAGCTGCTGCAGCCGCGGGAAGGTGATCTGGTCGCCGGCGTGCAGCCCGGCGAGCGCGACCGTGACGCGCAGCCGCGCCTGGGCGTGGATGACCGGGTCGAGCTGCGGCAGTTCGCTCATCGGCGCTTCTCGCGGACGAAGTACACGATCGCCGCGAGCAGGAACCCGCCCCCGCCGCAGAGCGTCAGCACCAGGAAGTTCACCGGGAAGCCGACCAGCACGCTCAGCGCCGAGGACACGATCATCCACGCGCCGAGGCCGTACATCAGCTTGTCCTGCCAGAGCATGCCGCCCGCGAGGTACATGACGCCGGTGAGCAGCAGCCAGGTGCCCGACCACAGCAGCGACACCTGGTCGGAGTCCAGCGCGGCGAAGTCCGTGATCCGGATGTCGATCACGGAGAGCCCGATCGCGGAGAGGGCCCAGCTGTAGCCGTACATCGCGCCGGCGGTCCGCGACGGGCCGCGGATGCCCCGGCCGGCCCGCGCGCTGACGAACGCGGTGTAGCCCATCGCGGCGAGGAACAGCACGGTGACGAGCACCCCGCAGATCCAGCCGGGCACGCTCGAGGTCTGCGTCGCGAAGTAGGTGAAACCCCAGCCGAGCAGCCAGGCGAGGGCCCACGCCGCGAGCATGCGCGCGGGGCCCCCGCCCAGTTCCCGGCGGTTGCGCCGGTTCTGCTGGGCGATCAGGTTCAGCGACTCCTCCGCCGACATCGGCTCGTCGTCCACCCGTCCCGCCCTTCGTCCGCGCAGACCCCTCAGTACTGCACGGAGGTTAACAAGCATTCACAGCCTGGCCGTGTCCAGCCGGAACCGGCGGACCACGATCAGGGCGGGCACGACCAGCCAGCCGGCCAGCACGAGCACCGCGACCCAGGTCCCGGAGGCGTGGGTCAACGGGTCGATGCCGACGCGGCGCAGCCAGTAGGTCGGGACGAAGTGCGCCAGCGCCGTCATCCAGCCGGGCAGGAACTCGAGCGGGATCCACAGGCCACCGAGCATGCCGAGCGGCATCATCAGCGCACCGGTCACCGCGCCGACCGTGTCGCCCTTGCCGAACAGGCCGATCGCCAGGCCGAGCACGGCGAACGGCAGGGTGGCCGCCCACAGGTAGACCAGCAGCCGGCCCCAGTCGGCCAGGCCGAGCTGCTCGCCGCGCAGGAAGCCGACGAGGAAGATGACCAAGAGCACCGGCAGGGCGACGGCCATCGCCGAGGCGACCTTCACCGCCAGGTAGCCGGGGCCGCGCATCGGCGTGAGGCGGATCTGGCGCTGCCAGCCGTCCGTGCGTTCCTGGGCCACGCGGGTGCCGGTGAACAGGGCACCGCCGCTGGCGCCGTACGCCGCCATGGTGATCATCGTCTGGGTGCTCGAGTGCAGGCCGTTGTCCAGGAGGGTGTCGCCGAAGATGGACCCGAACAGCAGGTACATCGCCGCCGGCATGCCGATGGTGAAGATCGTGAACTGCGGGCTCCGGACGATCCGCTTGATCTCCAGGCTCAGGTAGGTCGTGTTCACGCGGCCGCCTCCTCGGCAGTCAGCGCCAGGAAGGCTTCTTCGAGACCCAGCGCGGTGATTTCGATGTCGGCGGCCTGCGGGTACGCGGCCAGGAGAGCGCGGATCGCGGCGTCGGAGTCGGCGCACGCGAGCTCGGCGCGGCCGGCGCGCAGCTGCACGCTCGTGACGCCCGGCAGGCCCAGCAGGCCGGCTTCGGCCGCGCCGGGCACGGCGGCCTTGAGGACCCGCCCGGACACCGCGGCGCGGACCTCGGCGACCGGGCCGTCGGCGACGACGGCGCCGTGGCGCATCAGCACCACGCGGTCGGCGTAGTCCTCGGCCTCGGCGAGGTAGTGCGTCGCGAAGAGGACGGTCCGGCCCGTGCCGGCGTACTCGCGGATGGCCGCCCAGAAGGCGCGCCGCCCGTCGACGTCCATCGCGGCGGTCGGCTCGTCCAGCACGAGCAGCCGCGGGTCGCCGGCCAGGGCGAGCGCGAACCGGACGCGTTGCCGTTCGCCGCCGGAAAGCTTGCCGCAGCGGCGCTTCACGAGGCTCTCGAGCCCGGCCCGGGCGATCACCTCCTTCGCCGGCAGCGGCTTCACGTGCGTCGAGACGACCAGGTCGACGATCTCGCCGACCGTGACGTCCCCCAGCAGCACGCCGTTCTGCATCATCGCGCCGACGAGCCCCCGGTCGACGGCTTCGCGCGGGGTGCCGCCCGCGACGGTGACCTCCCCCGCGTCGGGCTTGGTCAGGCCGAGCAGCATGTCGACGGTGGTCGACTTGCCCGCGCCGTTCGGCCCGAGCAGCGCGACGACCTCGCCGCGCGCGACCTCGACGGACACGCCGTCGACCGCCGTGACCCGGCCGAACCGCTTGGTCAGGCCCTGGAGCGCGAACGCCGGTCCCCCAGTCATGGCGTCCTCCTTTCGTGGACTTTGCGTTTCAAACTCGACCCGCACTTTGTAACACAAAGTCCGCGCGAGTACAAAGCCCGCGGTGTCGGAGAGCGCAAAAGACGGGGTGCCGGGCTCTGGGCCCGACACCCCGTCGTGCAGGGTTTACGCAGGTCAGCCGGTGAACCGCCCGGCGACGAGACCCTGGGTGGCACTCACGTCGGCCTTCGCCGCCGTCGGCGCCGGGGGCGTCGGCTGGGGCAGCGGGGCGCACTCGACGTCGGCCGTGCGACCCGGCTTGCGGGCCGGGAGCGCGCCCGTCGCCAGGTAGTCGGCGATCTTGCTGTCGACGCACGCGTTGCCGCGCGGGGTGATCGCGTGACTGGTGCCGCCCGGCTCCGCGATCAGGGAAGCACCCGGGAAGCGGCTGCGGACCTCGAGGCTGCCCGGGAACGGCGTCGCCGCGTCGAGGGTCTCGTCGATCATCAGGACGCTCTGGACGCCCTTGCCGTCGACCTTGGTCGGCTTGCCGGCCGTCGCGGGCCAGTACAGGCAGGGCGCGTTGAACCAGGCGTTCTGCCAGGTGAAGTACGGCGCCTTCGCGAACGTCTTCCAGTTGTCGCGCTTCCACTGCTCCCAGCTCTGCGGCCACTGGACGTCGGTGCACTGGACGGCCAGGTAGACCGCGTAGCCGTTGTCGTCACCGCGGCCGCCGAAGGCCTCGAAGAGCGACTTCCAGTTCTGCCAGTCACCCTTGTTCACGAACCGCGACAGCGCGTCCCCGAGCAGCGTCCACCGCAGCTGGTAGTACGACGCCTGCTGGATGACGTCGAGGATCTCGTCCGGGCCGATCACGCCGCCCGCCGGGGTGAACTGGGTCTTGAGCAGCTGTTCGTTGACCACGCGCTGCACGGCGGCCTGCGTCTTGCCGAGGTGGTAGACGTCGTCGTGCTGGGCGAGCCAGCCGAACCAGATGAGGATGTTCTGGTCGAACGCGACGTCCTGGTTCAGGTTGTCGCCGTACCAGACGCCCCGCGGGTCGACGGTCGAGTCGAGCACCATCCGGCGCACGTTCTGCGGGAACAGCGTGCCGTAGACCTGGCCGAGGTAGGTGCCGTAGGAGTAGCCGTAGAAGTTCAGCTGCTTCTGGCCGAGCGCCTGCCGGATGGAGTCCATGTCCTTGACCGTGTCGGTCGTCTTCATGTTCTCCAGCAGGGCCTTCGGGTTGTTCTTCGCGCACGCTTCGGCGTAGCCCTTCGACCGGTCGAGCCAGGTCTTCTCCAGCTGCGGCGTGAACGGCACGTACTGCGGCCGGTCGTAGTCCATGTAGTTCGGGTCGCAGCTCAGCGCGGGCTTGCTGGCGCCGACACCGCGCGGGTCGAAGCCGATCCAGTCGTAGGCGTCGCCGGCGTGGTTCGGCACGCGGGGCCCGCGGGTGGCGAGCAGCAGGCCGGAGCCGCCGGGCCCGCCCGGGTTGGTCAGCATGACACCCTGGTACTGCGCGTCGGCGACCTTGTGCTTGACGCGGTCGACGGCGAGCTGGATCTGCGCGCCGTGCGGTTTCGAGTAGTCGAGCGGAACCCCCAGGAACCCGCATTCGGCGCCCGCGGCGACGAGCGTGGGATCGGTACACGGCCCCCAGGCGATCGTCCCGGCTGCCGGCGCAGGCGCCGCGGACGCGGCCGGCGCGGCCACGAGCGCGGACGCCACGGCGGCAGCGGCCACCGCGGCGAGAACGGCACGTCTCACTGTTCTTCTCCCTTGTTGGCTGCGACTTCGAGCGGATGAACCCTATGCCCGGCACCGGTCCGCGGGAACGGCAAACGCCCGGTGCCCTACTAAAGGCGGAAATCGGATGCACCCGGCTCGCCGGTGCGGCGTCTCCGTGGCCGCGGCTGCCGTGGAGTCCTTTGTGGAGTCCGAGTGGTCCGGGCCTTCACGGCCGGCTAGCCATGGCGCCGGACGAAGGCCTCGATCAGCTGCTGGCGCTCCGCCGTGGTCGCGCGCTCGAGTTCCACCGTGTCGCCGTCGATCGTCACCTTGATCTTGTGCTTGCCCGCCTGGCGGCCCAGCCACTCCTTCAGCGTCTCCACCAGCCCCGGGAACACCCCGCCCGCCGCGCTGAACGCCACCAGCAGCGAGCCCACCGTCACCGGGTCCGCCGCCTTCGCACCCGCCGGGGCCTCGGCCGGCAGCGCGCGGAGGTCGACGTCCAGCTCGCCCAGCTCGGCGCGCAGCCGGCGGGCGAGCCGGTCGAACTCCTCCGCGTCCGACTCGTCGTCCAGCTCCAGCCGCACCAGGGCGCGCCGTTCGGTCATGCGCGCCATGGTCCGCCCCGCGCCACCCGGCGGCAAGGTCTGATCGGGCAGCGTCAGGCGCGGATTTCGTTGAGGTAGTTGTAGATCGTGTAGCGCGTGACGTCGAGGCGCCCGGCCAGGTGGTCGACCGCGTCCTTGATGAGGAAATAACCGGCTTCGTCGAGTTCCCGCACCACCGCCGCCTTGTGCCGTTTCTTCATCAGGTCCACCGGGATCCCGGCTTTCGCGACCGCGCGGTCGACGAGGAACCGTTGCAGGCTGTCGACGTCCGGTGGGAAAGTCTCCGGCTCGCCGTTGGCGCCGGCCGAAGCGGACGCGTCGACGCTGTTGACGCACAGGCAGCCCACCGCGACCCCGTCGGCGTCTCGCAGGAACAGCGTCGACGAGCGGATCGGACGGCCGTCCGGGCCGTGCGTGCGGTAGTTCGTCAGGTCCTGGGTGGTGCCGCGCCGGACCAGGCCGAGCAGCAGGTCGGTCATCGGGCCACCGACGCTGCGGCCGGTCAGGTCGCCCGCGATGGCGACGATCGAGTCCGGCAGCCGGCTCAGGTCGTGCAGCAGGACTTCGTTGCCCGGCCCGAGCATCGCCGCGAGCCCCGGGATCGCCGGCACCAGGGCGGTGAGCACCTCGTGCGTCGTCGCCCCGGCGGCCGGGACGACCAGCGGTTCCCGCGGTTTCGTCAGCGTCTCCAGCGCTTGCCGGAGCAGGTCCGCCGCGGCCACCGGGGTCGACGCGTGCGGCGAGAGCCGGACGTGCTCGGGCCGCACGGTCGCCGCGATCCCCGCGTTCGCCAGCGCCGCCCCCACCTGTTCGGCGGGGTGGCCGGGCAAGGTGAACGCCAGGATGCCCGCGCGGCGGTCGACCGCCGAGACGACTTCGGCGCCGCAGGACGCCAAAACCTCTTCGAAGGCGCCCAGCCGCTCGGCGATCCGCGCCGCGATGGCACCGACGCCGGCGTCCTCGACGAGTTCGAGGGCCTCGGCGAACGCGCCGGACGTGATCGGGCTGAGGTTCGAGATCGACCAGGCCTGGGCGGTGTCGTCCGGCGGGTGGATCTCGTCGTCGAACAGGCCGGGGTCGCGCGCGCCGGTCCAGCCGGACAGCACGGGGTCCATCCGCTCCAGCGCGCGGTCGGACAGCACCGCGAAGCCGGTCCCCCAGCCCGCGCGCAGCCACTTCTGCCCGCCGACGACCAGGACGTCGGCGACTTCCCAGGGCTCTTCGACGACGCCGAAGCCCTGGATCCCGTCGACGACCAGCAGCCGGTCGCCGACGGCTTCGCGCAGGGCCGCCAGATCGGCGCGGAACCCGGTGCGGAAGTCGACCGCGCTGACGCTCACCGTGGTGATCTCCGGCGTCAACGCCGCCGCCAGCCGCTCGGGCGTGACATAACCGCCGGTCAGGCGGCGCACCCGCAGCCGCCCGGCCTGCTCGGCGCGGGCCCATGGGTAGGTGTTGGCGGGGAACTCGGCCGCCGACACGAGCACGTCGCCGGAGCTGTTGAACGCGGCCTGGAACAGCCCGAGACTCGTGTGCGGCAGCAGCACCGTGTGGTCGGTGTCCGAGCCGGACAGCCGCGCGGCCGCCGCCTTGGCGCGGACCTCCTGCCGCATCAGCTCGTCCACAGTGGACGGACCGGCGGTGGTGGCCTGGTCGAGCAGCGCGGCCGTCGTGTCGAGCACCGCGTGCGACGGCGGGCCGAACCGGGCGAAGTCGAGGTAGCCGGCGGGCTCGTCGAACTGGAGCAGGTACCGGGGCGAAATCCGCGTCACGCGAGGATCCTCGCCAGGAACTGCCGGGTGCGCTCGTGCTTCGGCGCGCTCAGCACTTCCGAGGGCGGCCCCGTCTCGACGACCGCGCCGTCGGCCAGGAACACCACCTCGTCGGCGGCCTCCGCGGCGAAGCTCATCTCGTGCGTCACGACGACCATCGTCATCCCCTCCCCCGCCAACGTACTCATCACCTCGAGGACCTCCCCGACCAGCTCCGGGTCCAGCGCCGACGTCGGCTCGTCGAACAGCATCAGCTTCGGCTTCATCGCCAGCGACCGCGCGATCGCCACGCGCTGCTGCTGCCCGCCCGAGAGCTGGGCCGGGTAGGCGTCGGCGCGGTGCGCCAGCCCCACCCGGTCCAGGAGTTCGAGCCCCTGTTTCCGGGCGTCGTCCGGCTTCCGCCCGAGCACCCGGATCGGGCCCTCGACGACGTTCTCCAGTGCCGTCCGGTGCGCGAACAGGTTGAACCGCTGGAACACCATGCCGATGTCCCGCCGTTGGCGCGCGACGTCGCGTTCGCGCAGTTCGTACAGCTTCCCGCCGCGCTGCCGGAAGCCGATCGGTTCGCCGTCGACCCAGATCTGGCCCGCGTCGATGGTCTCGAGGTGGTTGATGCAGCGCAGGAAGGTGCTCTTCCCGGCGCCGGACGGCCCGAGCAGGCAGACGACCTGTCCCTTGCGGACGTCCAGGTCGATGCCGCCGAGGACTTCGGTGTGGCCGTAGGACTTCCGGACGCCGACGGCGCGCAGCAGTGGCTCAGACACGGGCACTCCTCACCAGCGGCACGCCGCGCAACGCCTTGCCCGCGCGGGCGAGCGGACCGCGGTCGGCCTGGCCGAACGCGCGTTCCAGGTAGTGCTGGCCGACGCCGGCGACGGTCACGACGACCATGTACCAGACGGCCGCGGCCAGCAGCGTCTCCATCACCAGCAGGTTGTTGGACGAGATGTTGTTGGCCGCGTGGATCAGCTCGGTCACGCCGATCACCGACGCCATCGACGTGCCCTTGAGCATGTTGATGAAGTCGTTGCCGGTCGGCGGGATGATCACGCGCATGGCCTGCGGCAGCACGACCCGGCGCAGCGTCGCGGCCGGGGTCATGCCGATCGACTTCGCCGCTTCGGTCTGTCCACTGTCGACACTGTTGAGCCCCGCTCGGACGATCTCGGCCATGTACGCGCTTTCGTTGAGCGCCAGGCCGAGGAACGCCGCGGTGAACGCGCTGATCAGCACGTTCGTCTGCTCGTTCACCAGGAACGGGATGTGGATCACCGGGAAGACGAGCGCGAGGTTGTACCAGAGCAGGATCTGCAGCAGCACGGGCAGGCCGCGGAAGATCCAGATGTAGCCGGCGGCGAACCACCGCGCGACGGGGTTGGCGCTGCGGCGCAGCAGGGCGATGACGATGCCCAGGACGATCGCGACCGCCTGGGACAGCACCGCCAGCACGACGGTGTTGAGCAGGCCGGTCGCCATCACCTTGAAGAAGACGAAGTCCGGGACCTGGCTCCACTCGATCTGCGCGTTGCCGAGCGCGACGCCCAGCAGCACGAGCAGCGCGAGGATGACGACGGCGGCGACCCAGCGACCCCAGTGGCGGAGCCGGACGATCGGGAGCGGTTCAGGACCCGCCATTGACCACGGCCTCCTTGATCGCACCCTGCTCGACGCCCCAGGCCTGCAGGATCTTGCCGTAGGTGCCGTCGGCGATGAGGGCCTGCAGGGCCTTCTGGACGGCGTCGCGCAACGGCGTGTTCTGCTTGTTGACCCCGATGCCGTACGGCCCGCCCTCGATCGGCTCGCCCGGCACGACCTCGAAGAACTTGCCGTCGCCGGCGGTCCGCGAGATGTAGACGGCGCTGGGCAGGTCGTTGAGGATCGCGGCGACGCGGCCGGTGCGCAGCTGGTTCTGGTTCTGGTTGTCGCTGTCGGTCGCGGTGACGGTCAGCGCGGGCTTGCCGGCCTGCGTGCACTTCGCGCTCTGCGCTTCGGCGAACTTCTGGTGGCTGGTGCCCTGCACGACGGCGACGTTCTTGCCGCAGAGGGTGTCCGGGCCGGTGATGCCGTCGGGGTTGCCCTTGCGGATCATGATCGTGATGCCCGAGGTGAAGTAGTCGACGAAGTCGATCTGGGCCTGGCGCGCCTTGGTGTCGTTCATGCCGGCCATGGTCAGGTCGATGCGGCCGGACTGGAGGCTGGTGATCAGCGAGCCGAACGCCATGTCCTGGTGGGCGACGGGGACGCCGAGCTTGGCGGCGATCGCCTTGGCGAGGTCGACCTCGTAGCCGATCGGGGTCTTGCCGTCGGCGGCGTAGAAGTTGTTGGGCGCGGACTGCAGGTTGGACGCCAGGTGCAGGCCCGCCTGCTTGACGTTCGCCGGCAGGGCGGCGTTGAGCTGGGCGTCCTTCTGCACGCCCTGGACGATCGCCGCGGTGTCCGGGATGCCGGACGCGGGCGCGCCGGCCGCCTGTGACGTCCCGCCCGCGCCGTCCGGACCGCCACCACAGGCCGTCACCAGGACGGCCAGGCTCGCGAGCAAACCCGCCTGCACGGCGCGTGAACGGGACATAACGGACCTCCACTGTTCGGCTGGCCGGAACGGTACAACTCGTTGTTGAAGAGGTCAACTGGATGTTGAAATCTTGTCCGGTGCTAGCTTGCGCGCATGAGCCTGCGGATCGGCATCCTCGGGGCGGCTCGCATCGCCCCCGCTGCCCTGGTCAAGCCCGCTTCTTCGAACGCCGAGGTCGAGGTCGTCGCGGTCGCGGCCCGCGCGCTCGACCGGGCGCAAGCGTTTGCGACCCGGCATCGCATCCCCCGCGTCCACGCCGGCTACGAAGCCCTGCTCGAAGATCCGGAAGTCGACGCCGTCTACAACCCGCTCCCCAACGGCCTGCACGGCCGCTGGACGCGGGCGGCCCTGGCGGCCGGCAAGCACGTCCTGTGCGAGAAGCCGTTCACGGCGAACGCGGCCGAAGCACGCGAGATCGCCGACCTCGCGGCGGCGGCCGACCGCGTCGTGATGGAGGCGTTCCACTACCGCTACCACCCGCTCGCGTTGCGGGTGGAGGAGATCGTGGCGTCGGGCGAGCTGGGCACGTTGCAGCGCGTCGAGACGGCGTTGTGCTTCCCACTGCCGATGTTCTCCGACATCCGCTACAACTACGAGCTCGCGGGCGGCGCGACGATGGACGCGGGCTGCTACGCGGTCCACATGGCACGCACCTTCGGTGGCGGCGAGACGCCTTCGGTGGTTTCGGCCACGGCGAAGCTGCGAGACCCGAGAGTCGACCGCGCGATGACGGCCGAGCTGCGGTTCCCGTCGGGCCACACCGGGCGGATCGAGTGCTCGATGTGGTCGTCGACGCTGCTGAAGATCAGCGCCGAGGTGGTCGGCTCGCGCGGCTCGATCCGGATCGTGAACCCGGTGGCCCCGCAGGCGTTCCACCGCGTGCGCGTCGAGGTGGACGGCGCCCGCCGCGCGGAGCGTTTCCCGCGCCGCGCGTCGTACTCCTACCAGCTGGACGCGTTCGCGGCGGCCGTCCTGCGCGGCGAGCCGGTCAAGACCTCGGCGGCCGACGCGGTCGAGACGATGACCGTGATCGACGAGATCTACCGCGCCGCGGGACTGCCGCCGCGAGAGCCGTCCTAGGCGGCCACGTAGTTGCCGCTCAGGATGAGCAGGACCTGGACCGTGATGCCCGTTCCGTAGTAGTCCGTCGCGTCCGGGGACCACGTCGAGACCGCCGTCCACAGCTTGTCCAGCCAGGCCTGGCTGCCCGGGTCCGTCATCGCGGCCACCGCGAACGGGGCGGTGAAGCACGGGTGCCGGCCGCTTTCGGTCTTCGAGCCCGACAGCGAGTAACCGCTCTGGATCTTCGCCGGGTCGCCGCCCGTCGCGGACTTGATCCAGGTGTTCATCTTGCGGACCTGCGCGGCCGCCGCGCTGCCGGAGAAGGAGATCGCGTCCGCGCCCAGGCGCCACGGGTCACGGCAGGCGTTCCAGCTGTACTTGCCGTCGTTCGGGCCCTCGAGGAAGTTCGAGGGCGCCGGCCTCGGCGTCGAATTCGTGTTGACCACGAAGTCCGGCAGCAGCCCCGTGTTCGGCGCGTACGACGACTGCAGCCGGCTCACCGCCGTCTCCGAGCGGGTCCGGACCTGGTCCCAGAAGCCGTCGCCGGTCGCCGCGGCGAAGGCGCGCAGGTGGCCCGGCATCCAGTCCGAGGACCGCGAGCTGTTCTCGTACTCCGCGTCGTTGCCCCAGTCGCCGAGCAGGGTGAACTTCGTGCTGCCGTTGACCTCGGACTTCTTGATCGCGGTGATGATCCGGACGGCTTCGGCCTTGTAGTTCACCGAGCCCGTGCTGCCCCACTTCTTGTCCGCGACCAGCAGGCCGTAGGCGATTTCGAGGTCGCCGTCGGTGGCGGAGTCGCTGCCGTTGACGCTCTTGCAGTTCGAGTCCTGCTCGGCCGCGTGCAGGTCCTTGTCGTTGACCGACGGGTGCGCCTTGACGAACTTGAGGATCCCGTCGACGATCGCACGGGCCTGCGGGTCCTTGTCGGCCATCATCGCCGAGATCGTCATGCCGTAACCCTCGCCCTCGGCGACGAAGGCGTGGTCGGCGTCCTTGGACAGCACGGCGTAGGTGCCGCTGCCGCACTTGGTGGTGAGGAAGTTCTTCTTCCAGAAGTCGTAGTACTTCTGGAGGGCCTGGTCCTGCGCCGCTTGCGAGACGGACGGGCGCAGGGTTCCCGGCACGTAGGGCGTTCCGGCCGCGGACGCGGTCGCCGGCACGCTCAGCAGCCCGGCGGCGAGCGCGGCCGAGGCCACCACCGCCCGGACGATTTTCTTCATCGGTCCTCCGTAAAGACAGACATCGTGGGCTGCGGCGACGGCGAACCCGAGCGTGACAGAAAGTTCAAGACGAGGTCAAGACCGTTAAGAA
The DNA here is from genome assembly GCF_054781455.1 of Amycolatopsis stemonae. Lineage (NCBI taxonomy): Bacteria > Bacillati > Actinomycetota > Actinomycetes > Pseudonocardiales > Pseudonocardiaceae > Amycolatopsis > Amycolatopsis stemonae. The sequence goes on from NZ_BAAGUJ010000009.1 coordinate 21,284, forward strand.
ACTTTCCTTACAATTACCGTGAGTGGTTTCACCCCTGCACCGCCGCCCGGACGGACTAGCGTGAGCCGCATGGAGATCGACCGCGGCGCGGACTTCCGCGCCTTCTGGACCGAACGGCACCTGGCCACCCTGACGACGGTCCGGCCGGACGGCACCCCGCACGTCGTCGCGGTCGGGGTGACCGTCGACTTCGAGACCGGGATCGCCCGGGTCATCACGCGCGACGGCTCGGTGAAGGCCCGGCTGGCCCGCAAGGCGGGCGCCGACGGTCTCCCCGCGGCGGTCTGCCAGGTCGACGGCCGCACGTGGTCCACTTTGGAGGGCCGGGTCGTCCTGCGCGACGACCCGGAGTCGGTGCGGGACGCGGAAACCCGCTACGCCGCGCGCTACCGCCGGCCCAAGCCGAACCCGCAGCGCGTGGTCCTGGAGATCACCATCGCCCGGATCCTCGGCAACGCCTGACCCCTCACGAGGCGCGGGAGTGCACCAGCCGCGTGTATTCGGCCAGCAGCGTCGCCAGCTCGCTGTGCTCCCCCGCCGACGCCAGCTGCTGGTGGCCGACCAGCATCGCCATGCCCAGGGACGTCAGGGTCCGCGCGAGGTCGCCGTCGCCGACGATGCCCTTCACGGCCTTGCCGACCGTCCGCAGCCGCGCCGAGTCGACGCGCTTCTGGGCGGCCCGCACGGTTTCGTCGTTCGCCGCCCACGCCCGGATCGCCGCCTCGGCCTGGTGCGGCAGCCCGAGCGTCAGGTCCATCAGCGCGGCGAAGTCCGCCGACGGGCCGCCCGTGCCGAAGTTCCGCTCGCGCAGGATGAGCACCTGCCGGTTCTCCCAGTGCTCCAGGAGCTGGTCGACGAACCCGGGCCAGCCCCCGAAGTGGTGGTAGAACGACCCGCTCGTGACGCCGAGGGCGCGGCAGAGCCGGCCGACGTTGAGCTCGGTGAACCCGTGTTCCGCCAGCACGTCCAGCGCGGCCTCGAAGTACGCCCGCCGCGTGACCGGGGGCATCAGACGTTCCGGTCCCGGTCCCGCCAGTACGGCTCGCGCAGCGAACGCTTGAGGATCTTGCCGGTCGCGTTGCGCGGCAACGCTTGCACCACATCGACGCTGCGCGGGCACTTGTAGTGGGCCAGACGCTCCCGGCAGAACTCGACGATCTTGTCGGCGTCGAGCTGCTCGCCGGCGACGACGGCCTTGACCTGTTCGCCCCAGCGGTCGTCCGGCACGCCGATCACGGCCACCTCGGTGACACCGGGGAACTCGGCGACCACCCGCTCGACCTCCGGCGAGTAGACGTTCTCGCCCCCGGTGATGATCATGTCCTTGACGCGGTCCTGGAGGAACAGGAAACCGCCGTCGTCGAGGGTGCCGACGTCGCCGGTGCGCACCCAGCCGTCCACTATGGTCTCCGCGGTGGCTTCGGGGTTGCCGAGGTAGCCTGCCATCCGCTGTTCGGTGCGGATCCAGACCTCGCCGACCTCGGCGTCCTCGCGTGTGACCGGGTCGACGATCCGGATGTCCACACCGGACAGTGCGGTGCCCGCGGACGCCAGCCGTTCCGGACGCGAGGCGTCGCGGTGGGCTTCCGGGTCGAGCGCGGTGACCGCGCCGGACAGTTCGGTCATGCCGTAGACCTGCGCGAACCGGACGTCCGGCCAGGCCGCCAGTACCGTGCGCAGCAGGGGAAGCGGCATCGGCGACGCGCCGTAGCAGAGGTACTTCAGGCGGGAGAACGCCTTGAGCGCGGCCTCGCCGGCCTGCGCGATCCCGGCGACCACGGCGGGCACCAGGAAGGCGTGCGTGATCCCCGCCTGCAGCGCGGCGAACAGCGAAGCCGCGTCCGGCTCGCGCGTCAGGTAGGACGGTTCGCCGTAGAGGAACCCGGAAACCGCGTAGCAGCTGCCGCCGACGTGGAACAGCGGCATCGCGACGAGGTTGACGTCGCCCGGCCCGATCGGGAACGCGGTGCCCGCGGCCATGCCGTGGGAAAGCACGCTGTGGTGCGTCAGCACCGCGCCCTTCGGGAACCCGGTGGTGCCGCTGGTGTACATGATCAGGACGCCGTCGTCCTCGTCGAGGTCCGGCGCCCGGTAGGGCTCGCCGGCGGCCAGGAAGTCCTCGTACTCGTCGAGGACCACCACGCGCTCGAGGGCAGGCAGCCGGTCGCGGATCGCGTCGAGCACGGGCAGGCATTCGCTGCCGGCGAACACGACCTTCGCGCCCGAATCGCCGAGGACGTAGGCGAGTTCGTCGCCGGAGAGCCGCCAGTTGACGACCGCGTTGGCCGCGCCGATCCCGCCCGCCGCGAAGGTCGTCTCCAGGCACGCGGGGTGGTTCTTGTCGACGAACGCGACGCGGTCGCCCTTGCCCACGCCCGCGGCGGCGAGCGCGCCCGAAAGCCTGCGGACCCGCTCGTCGAACTCGGTCCAGGTCCAGGACCGGTCGCCGAAGATCAGCGCGGTGTCGCCGGGGCGTTCACGCGCCCAGTGCGCCAGGAGGTCGCCGAACAGCCGGACGCGGGGGCGGACGTCTTCGGGCATGGGCGTTCCCTTTCGGACCGGCGCTGGACCATAGACCGGTCTATGGTGCGTCGCGGTCGCCCGTCCGTCAACCGGGTGACTCAGGCGAACAGGGCCAGCAGACCTTCGGCCGAGCGCACGACGACGTGCGCTGCCGCGCGCTCCGCGTGCGGGCGGTCCGGCCGTTCCGCCTCGTGGCGCCAGCGCCGCAGCGCGTCCAGGCCCGCGTCGTAGATGTCGCCCGGGTCCGCGTCCGGGTCCAGGCCGAGGCGGTCGGCCGGGGCCGTGCCCTGGGCACCCAGCAGCCGGATCGCCTCCTCCGCGGGCTCGCCCGAGAGCGCCGTGCGGCCACCGGTGATGTCCGCGATCAGGCGCAGCTCCCGGAAGTCGTGCGCCGCGGCCGCGAACCGCTCCACCCGGGACACCAGCCGGTCGCCGCCCGGGCGGGGCTGCGCCGCCAGCAGGGCCTCGAGCCGGATGATCGCCGTGCGGGCCTTCAACGCCTCGGCCCGCGCGACGAAACACCCCGCGAGGGTGTCCCGGAGCTCGCCGAGACCGCTGCGGCGGACCAGTTCCGCCGACAGCTTGACGCGGTCGTCGCAGCCGGTGCGGATCAGCGTCAGCGCGAGCCGGACGCCGAACATCCCGAAGCGCACCACCAGCGAGCGCCGGGTGTCCACGGTGATCGGTCCGGGGAACGCCGGGTCGGTGAACGAATCCACCGACAGCACGTGCCGTTCCAGCTCTTCGCGCGGCACCGCGGCGAACGCCGCCAGGAGGTCGAACTCGTCGTCGCGCAACGACCGCCCGCCGTACGCGAGCTGCCCCGCCACGGCGATGACCCCCAGGAACCCCGTGCACAGCGGGTCTTCCCGCCACGCCCGGCGCGCCAGCTGCTTCGCGTTGAGCAGGGCGTCGATCCGGCCCGCGCCGACCTCGTCGGCCCGCGACAGCACCAGCACCGAGTTGACCGCGCTCTGCTTCGCGAACGGCGAGCCACCCGGCGGGTGCGCCGCCGCCAGCTCGTCCGGTTCGAGGTGGCGCACCAGCCGCACGGTCGCGTCCGGGAAGTCGTCGGCCGGGCCGGGGTCGTCCAGCAGGACGAGGTCGCGCAGCGCCCGCGTCGGCCACTCCCCCAGCGCCGCGGCGAGCGTCGTCTTCCCCGACGACGGCGCCCCCGTGAAGGCGACGCGCAGCGGCTGCTCGAGCCGGTGCAGGCAGTCCTGCAGGAGCGCCGAAGCACGCGGGTCGTCGCGGTAGAGCCCGGCCGCGGCGTGCAGCAGGTCGCGAACGTCCTGTGTCACGCCGAAAGCTCCCGCCGCTGCCGCCCGGCGATCGTGCCGAGCTCGCCCGCGCGCTGGTGCAGGGCGGCCAGGCGGTCGATCTCCCGGCGGATGTGCCCGGTGCGCCGCTCCCGCTCCGCCGTGCCGGCCATGATCGTCTCGCGTTCGCGCGTCAGCTCGTCCGCGAGATCCTCGGCCAGCGCGGTGAAGTGGTCGCGCAGCCGGCGCTGCACGACGCGGATCGCGTCGCGGCTTTCCTTGCTGAAGCGCAGGAAGACGTCGTCGACGTGCCGCTGCGCCGCCATCTTGGCGACCGCCTGCCGCCGCTGCAGCCGCATCCCGCCCTCGTCGCGGATCGTCTTCACCGCGAACGCCGCGCCGGCACTGATCGAAACCGGGTTGATCAGCGGCAGGCCCAGCCAGGGCAGGCTGGTGACCAGGCCGAACATCAGCACGCCACCGTACGAGCCGCGCAGCCCGGTGAAGGCCTGCTGGCCGATCTTGAACTTCTCGATCTTGGGCCGCCGGACGTCGTCGAGGGATTCGACACCCGAGCCGTCGAGGGGCAGTTCGGGCAGGGCGCGGTCGTACTGGGCGCCGAAGCACGCCGCGACCGCCTGCGCGGTCCACTGCGCCCGCTCGGTCAGCCACGCGTAGTTCGTTTCGACCGCGTCGGCGAGCGCGCCGTCCAGCCACGGCGCGAACTCGTCCCACACCTTCGCCGGGTCGCCCTCGTCGAAGGTCTGGTCGATCGTGTTCACGATCTTGCGGGTCCGCTCGCGCAGGTCGTACTCGACGTCGCCCATCAGGTCGGTGATCTCGTCGGAAAGCAGGTTCTGCCACCGGGTGTTCTGCCGCCGCAGGTCGTCGGCCCGGCGTTGCGCGCGCTGCAGCTGCGCCGCCTGGCCGAGCCCGGCGTCCTGGGCCGCGGTGTCGATGCGGTCGCGGAGCGACTCGACTAGCTCCGCCGCGGCGGCACGGATCCCGACGGCGGCGAGCAGCGCGCGGGACTGCTCCGGCGGGCGCGCGGCCTGCTCGGCGATCCAGGTGAGCAGATCCGGGAACCCGGACCGGGCGTTGAGATCCGCGTCACCCGCCTTCGCCGCGGCCTGGCGGACCACGGCCGAAACGGGCAGCACGGGCGCGTCGATCCCGGCCTCGGCGAGCATCCCGCGGTTGCGTTCGGCGACCGCGCGCCAGCCGGGCGAAGCGTCGATCTTGGTCAGCGCCAGCAGGACGTGCGGGCACCAGGTGCGGACGTGCCGGGCCAGCGCGAGCTCGGCCGCGCTGAGCGGCGCGGTCGCGTCGGAGACGAGGATCACGGCGTCCGCCTCGGCGAGCAGGTCGAGCGCCGCGGCCGTGCGCGGCGAGCGCGGGTCGCCGACCGGCGGGGTGTCCACGAGGACGAGCCCGGCCGAAAGGAGCTCACGGGGCACGCCGACCTCGACGCGGCTGAGCGTGCCGGGCGGCCGGTTGCCGAGTTCGCCGGTGAGCCGGTCGACCGCGACGGGGATCCGTTCGCGGGAGCGGCCGACCAGGGTGGCGGCGGGTTCGGCGGCGTAGCCGATTTCGGTGGGGACTTCGGGGGTCGCGGCGTCGCCGACCGCGCACACGGGCGCGTTCAGGACGGCGTTGAGCAGGTATCCCTTGCCCTGTTTGGGGAAGCCGAGGACGCCGAGCCGGATCTGGCCGGCGGGGGCGTCACGGCGTCTGCGGAGGCGCTCGGCGAGATCGGCGCGGCCGTGGGTGCGGCACGCGTCCAGCGTCTCGTTGAGCACTTCGAGCCAAGCCGGTGCGGTCACGGGGGACGAGTGTCCCCGGTTTGCTCCGGGTGCGCACACCGGGTGCCCGTTCCGCGGCTGCACCCAGACCGCGGAACGGGCACCGGTGACCGGTTCGGGGCTCAGTGCCCGATGTGGATGTCGTTGTCGTGCGGCGAAGCGATGTCGCCGATGTGCAGGTTGCCCAGCGCGTTGTGGCTGACGTCGGTGACGCCGGACACCACGTCGTGGACGGCGGTGCCGTTGCCACTGGCGATGTCGCCGACGGCGCCCGCGACGTTGTGGTCGACGCTGATGCCCGTGGCGTTCGACACGACGTTGGTGACCTCGCCCAGCGGGCCGTGGCCGTGGCCGCCGTGGTGCTCGCCACCCGAGGACTTCGCGGAGCCGAGGTCGCCGGCGCCCTGGAGGATGCCGGAGAAGTCACCGACGTGGGTCGCGGTGTCGACGACACCGGACACGGCGCCGGTCAGGTCACCGGTGTGCGCCGCGACCTCGTTGGCCGGGCCGGAAACGGTGCTCAGCACCTCGGTGCCGACGGTGTGCGCGGTGCCTACGCCGCCGACGACCGGCTGCTCGGCCAGCGTCGTCAGTTGGGCGATCTGGTTGGCGTCGGTGAGGTACGCCGGGGCGGCGGTCAGGTTCGTCAGCGCGGCCGAGTCGAGGCCGTTCGCCAGGTCGCCACCGAGGACGGCGCTGGTCACGTTGCCGGCGAGCGCGGTCGCGCTGGCGGCGTTGGTGACGTCACCCACACCCGGCAGGGCACCGACGGGCAGGGAGCCGACGCCGGGCAGGTCGCCCACGCCCGGCAGCGAGCCGACGCCGAGGTCGCCGACACCCGGCAGCTCCGGGGTCGCCGGCAGGCTGAGGCCCGAGGTGAGGGCGGTGAGCTGGTCGATCGCGCCCTGGATGCCGGGGGCGTCGGTGCCGACCGGGGACAGGCCACCGACGGCGGGGAGGGCACCGACGGCCGGGAGGCTGTCGACCGGCACGTAGTCGAGCACCAGCGGGATGACCTCGTGCACGTCGGCGGCGCTGACGTCGCCGAGACCGGCGGCAGCGAGGGCGCCCTGCGGGTCCGTCCCGAAGGCCGCGAGCGCGGTCGGGTCGTTGAGCAGGTTGAGGGCGAAGTCGTGCAACGTCTGCACGGAGTCCATGGGGATTTCTCCTGGTCCGGTGGATCGGGGACAGCATCGGCCGCTACGACCGGTGCTCCGTGATCAAGTTAGGGAGACCGACCCCCCACGCACATCGGGGATCACTCCGAGTCGCGGGCCGGTCAGCCGATAGGGGATCGATATGTCATCGTTAGGGAGTTAGGGGCTCATCCGAGACGCACGCAGTTGGGTTAAATCCCGCCAAGCCCTTGCCTGACTAACCCGTTTGGGTGAGGATGCCCCGAGCCCTAGGGGGATTTCGTACCCCTGTTCGGCCCCACGAGGTGAGGAGGAAGCGCCGGTGCCCTACGTCCTCGGGATCGATGTGGCCCAGGGGCGGACCCACGCCGCGACCTGCCGCCGGCACGGCCCCGGCTGGGGCGAGCCCGAACCCCTGTGGCTGGGCGAGCGGACCCCGGCCGCCGCGTCCGCGCTGTTCCTCGACGACGAGGGTTACCTGCTCACCGGGGACGCGGCCGCGCAGGCGGGCACCCGGATCCCCTCCCGGCTGCTCACCGGCTTCCACCGGCGGATCGGCGACGACGTGCCGATGCTCGTCGAAGGCGAGGCGTTCCCGCCGGAGACGCTCACCACAGTGCTCGTCGAAGGCATCGCCGAGCACGCCGCGAACGTGACCGGCGGCCCCCCTGCCCACCTGGTCGTGACCCACCCCGGCGACTGGGGCGCCTACCGGCGTGACCTGCTGCGGCGCGCGCTGGCCGACGCCGGGTTCGCCGCGGTCACGCTGGTTCCCGGGTCGATCGCCGCGCTCGGCGCGCACCTGCCCGTCCCCGGTCCCGGCGCGACCGCCGCCGGGGTGTGCGAGTTCGGCGCCGACGGCGTGCACGTCACGCTGGCCACGGCCACCGGCGCGAGCGGCTGGCAGCCGGCCTCGAGCGCGGAAGGCGTGGCCCCGGCCGCCGCGCTCAGCACGCTGTTCGCCCTCGCCGGCGCGGCGTCGACGTCCCCCAAGGGCCTCGCCGGCGTGGTGTTCTGCGGCGACGTCCCGCCGCACGCGCTGCCGGCCCGGCCACCGTGCCCGGTGTTCACGGGACCGGTTCCGCCGGCGACCGCCGCGCTCGGCGCGGCCGCCATCGGGACGCTGCGCGCGGACAACCGGAGCAGCCCGCTGGCACCCCCGGCCGTCGAGACCACCCTGCTCCCCCAGGTGGACACGCTCGGTGACCTCGGCGAGCGGCCGCCCCGGCCGCCGGTCGACATCACGCCGTTCGAACTGCCCGAGCGCGCCGGCCCGATGAACCTGTTCCGGCGGCGACGCCCTCTCGCCGCCGCCGTCCTCGTGCTCGCCGCGGCCATCTCGGCCGTGGTGATCACCGTTACCGCCCGCGAGGCCACCGCCGGCCCCGACCCGTCCCCCGCCCCGAGTCACTGCGCCGCTCCCGGCGCCCCCTCCGGTGAAGGTCACTGTTGAACACTGTGCTCACGCAGGTTCCCCCGCTTCGTGCCGTCCCCGTGCACCCCGCGGTGCGGCAGCTGCTCGACCAGGTCGCCGCCGACCCGGCGGCCCCGTTGCGGCTCGCCGTCGTCGCGCCCGGCGGGTACGGCAAGAGCGTGCTGCTCGCCGCGCTCGACCGCTGCTACCGCGAAGCCGGCGTCGACGCCCTGCTCGTCGACGACGCCGACCGCCTCGGCCCCGACCAGCTCGAGGAGCTGCTCACCGGCGCGGACGGCCCGATCGTCGTCGCGCACCGGCCGGCCGCGGTGGCGTCCGGCTGGACGCTGCTGCAGCTCGGCCCGCTCGGCCTCGAAGACATCGCGCGCCTGATCGAGACCGTGAGCGGCAAGCCGGCCGACCCGGCGGCCGCGGCCGACCTGCACGCGCGCAGCGGCGGCGTGCCGCGGCTGGCCGAGCGGGAACTGCTCGGCCGGCTGGAGGAGTTCCGGCCGGAGCTCGACGAGCTCGACGACGACGTCCTGCGCTACCTGATCGCGGCCGAAGCCGGCGCGGGGCGCAACCTCGACCTGCTGTGCGCGCTGCTGGACCGCGGCCCCGAGCAGCTGCCCGGGATCGTCGACGCCGCCCGCGCGACCGGCCTGCTCGGCCCGGACGACACGCTGCTGCCGCTGGCCGAGGTCGCCGTCCGCGACTACGGGCCACCCGCGCGGCGGCTGACGACCGTGCAGCGGCTGGTGGAACTGCAGCTGGCCAACGGCCTCCCGGTGCTCGACCTCGCGCGTTCGCTGCTGGGCACCGGCAGCTCCGGCGCGTCCGCGGCGGCCGCGTTCGCCGCGGCGGCGGCCGAGGCCCTGCCGGTCGACGCACGGCTGGCGACCCGGCTGTTCGAGGCGGCGGTCGAAGCGGGCGACCGCTCGTCCGCCGTGACGACGGGCTGGGCGCGGGCCGCGGCGTTGTCCGGCGACCTCGACCTGGCGTTGCGCCTGGGCGACGGGATGCTCGGCGCGGCCGACCCGGAAACCCGCGCCGCGGGCGCGGCGATCGCGGCGACCGTGCTGGCGCACCGGGGTGAGCTGGCCCGCAGCGCCGAGCTGTACCACTGGGCCTCCCGCACGGCCGAGAGCTCCCCGGCCGCCGACTGGGCGGGCGCCGACGCGTTCGCGGCCATCGCGTTGCTGGGCACCGGCGACGTCGACGGCGCCCGGCGGCTCCTCGACTCCCCCTCGCCCGGCGTCGCCCCGACGCTGTTCGCCGGCGCGGCGACCCGGATGGCCCGCGGCATCACGGATTCCGTGGTCGGCTGCGCGCCGGAGACGTTGTCGACCCTGCTGGGCGCGGCGGCGATGCTGGAGCCGGCCCTGGGCGGCACGCTGCTGCCGGACAGCCCGGCGGCGCTGGCCGCGCTCTCCGCCCTGCACACCGGCGAACTGGCGCTGGCGGAGTCGGTGCTGACGAGGGCGCTGGACGGCGGCATCGGCGGCGAACTGCTGTCGGTGCGCCACCGGCTCCTGCTGGGCTGGGTCGCGATGACGGCGGGCGACCTCGCGACGGCGGCCGAACACCACGACGCCGTGGCGGGGCGCGAGCTGGAGGCCCGCGACGAGCTGTTCTTCGCGACGCTGGAGCTGGGGCTGGCCCGGCGGGCGAGCGACCTGGTCGGGCTGCAGCGGTCGTGGAACCGCGCGTACCAGGCGTCGATGCGGCAGCAGACGGACCTGTTTTCGCTGCTGCCCCTGGGCGAGCTGGCGATCGCGGCGGCCCGCACCGGCGCGTACGCCAAGCTTTCGGGCCAGCTCGAACGTGCCCACAGCCTGCTGGCCCGCCTCGGCGAGCCTCCACTGTGGACGGTTTCGCTGGTCTGGCACGAGCTGCACGCGGCGATCACGCTGGAAGACGCGGACGCGGCGAAGGCCCACCTGGCGACGTTGACCACGCACGCCCACTGCGGCCGCTACCCGAGCGCGCTGGCCACGGCGGCCCAGGGCTGGCTGTCGGTGCTGGGCGGCTCGTTCGCCCCGGACTCGATCGCCGAGGCGGCGGCGGAACTGCACGACCTGGGCCTCCGCTGGGACGCGTCCCGCCTGGCCGGCCAGGCGGCGATCCGCACGTCCGACCGCAAGGCGATGGTCCAGCTCCTGGAGGCGGCCCGCCAGTTCCAGGGCACGGCGGCCCGCCGCGACCCGGGCACCTCGGAACCGGCGGCGGCCGGGACGGGGCTGGCGGCGTTGAGCGAGCGGGAGCTCGAGGTCGCGCGGCTGGTGGTCGACGGGCTGACGTACAAGCAGGCCGGGTCGAAGCTGTTCATCTCAGGGAAGACCGTGGAGCACCACATGGCCCGGATCCGCGGGAAGCTGGGGGCGTCGGACCGCCGCGAGCTGCTCGCGACGCTGCGAGAGCTGCTTTCGCGACCCGACGCCCCCTGAGTCCCGTCAGGCAGCCGCCGTCGTCGCGGTGAACGTCGCCGCCGGGCCCGTTCCCGTCGCCGTCAAAGCCGCCACCGTGAACGTGTACGCCGTCGCCGGCTTCAGGTCGTTCACCACCCTCGTCATGCCCTTGATCGTCGGTTGGGTCACCAGGGCGTCGCGGCCCTGGACCGTGATCGTGCGACCGTCGGACACCGTGATCGTGTAGCCCAGGACCGGGGTGTCGCCGGTGGCCGCCGGCGGGTTCCAGCGGATCGAGGCCGCCGTCGCGCTCGGCAGGGCCCGCGCGCTCGTCGGGACCCCCGGCAGTGCTCCCGGCGTCGGACCCGGCGTCACCGGCGCCGCGGCCAGAGACGGTTCGCTGGTGCCGTAAGCGTTTCGGGACGCGACGGTCACCGTGTACGCCGTTCCGTCCGTCAGGCCGGGCAACTCCGCGTACGCGCGCTTCGCGAAGTCGGCCGCCGAGATCGTCGCCGACTTCGTCTCGCCGCCACCCGTGGCCGTCACCACGTACTCCGTCACGGGTGCGTTGTTGAACGCGAACGTCGGGTTCCACGTCGCGTAAAGCTCCCCGGAGACGGCGAACGTGCCGACCCGCGACGGCGCCTCGGCCGGCGCCCGGCCGCCGACCTGGCGCGTGAGGAGGCCGCGGTAGGCCGGTTCGAGGCCCGCGTTCGCGACGATCGACGCCGGGGCGTCGGCCGGGTCACCCAGGAGCTTGTTGCCGCGGGTGATCGCGCCCTTGTCGACCTTGTCGCGATCGCCCTGTTCCCAGTAGTTGTCCTCGGTGAGGGTCGGGTCGTTGTTGCCGAGGCCGTCGCGGTAGTCGACGTGCACCGTGCCGACGTTCGCGTACGCCATGCGGTACAGCACGTTGCCGCGGATCGTCTCGTACGTGTTGCCGTTGTCGGTGTAGACGCCCTTGCCCAGCCCCCACTGGTCGTGGATCACGTTGCCGGTGACCTTCTCGCCGTCGTCCAGCGAGCTGCCCGTGATGCCCTGGGTGTAGACGCCGCCGCCGTCGTCGAGCATCAGCATGTAGTCGGAGATCAGGTTGTCCGAGACCGCGTTGTCGTGCGACAGGTTCGGCGTGGCCGGCTTCTGGATCTTGTCCGGCCAGCCGCCCCAGCCGACCGAGATCGCCGAATAGCCGACGTGGTCGATCTGGTTGTGGGAGATCGTGTTCCGCACGGTGTAGCCGTTGACGATCGCCACGCCGCCGTGGAATTCGCGCGGCAGGCCGTAGAGGTGGTTGTCGGTCACCGCGACGTCGCGCACGACGTCCGCGTCCGTGTCCGTCGTCGGTTTGTCGACGCCACCGACCTGCACGCCGTTGCCGGAGATGTCGGTGAAGACGTCGCCGCGGACCTGCGACTCCTTGGTCCCGTCGACGAGGTCGAGCCCGGCGCCGCCGAGGTGGGCGAACACGCTGTCGCTGAACTCGACGCGCTGCCCGTGCGACACGGAGACGTTCGCGGGCTCACGCGTCCACGACGCGTACGGGCAGGTGCCGCCGGGCACGAACTGGCAGAGCCCTTGGGTGGCCCAGCCGTTCGCGCCGGTGATCGTGTAACCCGCCTGGATCTCGGAGAACCCTTCCGGCGAAGACGGCGTCAGCCACGTCGCGTACGAGTAGCGCAGCCCGCGGAAAGCGACGTCGTGGATCCCCCGCGCGTCGACGAGCTTCTCCAGCACCGGCACCTCGACGTCGGCGCGGCGCAGGTCCTGGCCCGGCTCCGGCAGGTAGTAGACGACGTGCGCGGCCCGGTCGAGGTACCACTCGCCCGGGGTGTCGAGCAGCTCGAAGGCGCTTTCCGCGTAGGTCGGGTGCCGGCCGTTGGTGAGGTCGGCCGGGCCGACCATGTTCACGCTGCGGCCGGGGATGTCGGGGAACAGCACGCGTTTCGTCGAGTTGTCCCAGCACGGCTGGGCCATCGTGATCGTCGTGCCCTCGGCCGCGGCCAGCGGGCAGCGCGGCTCGGTCCACTGGCCGAGGCCGTCGCGCTGGATGTTCCAGAGGGCTTCGCCCGCGGTGTAGACGAACTCGATGTCCCGCGGATTGCGCCAGTGCGCCAGGGTGTCCGCGCTCGCGGTGTACCCGGTGGCGGTGGCCTTGACGGTCACCGGCAGCGGCCCGCGGGCCCGCTGTTCGCGGACGCCGTCGACGTACAGCTGCCGGGTGTTGTCCAGCCCGGCGGGCGCGGCGGCGGCGAACAGCCCGGGGCGGCCCGCGACCGGCCGCCACCCGGTGACGCGCACGCCGCCGTTCAGCTCGGTGTCGCCGCTGCCCTGCCAGATGACGCGGTGCCCGTTGCCGCCGGAGTCCCGGGCGTCGAGGCGCAGCGGCTGCCCCAACCGGAAGACGCCGGCCGCGAGGTGGACGGTGAGGTCCCGAGTGAGGTGCGGCGCCCGCTGCCGCACGAGGTCGCGGGCCTTGTCCAGGGTCCGCACGGGCTGACGCGCGGTGCCGGGAGCGTGGTCGGAACCGCCGGGCGAGACGTAGACGTCGCGGCTCGCGGCGTCCGGATCCGCCGAGGCCACCGAACCGGTCGTGGCGAGCAGCGCGCCCACCGCCAGGAGAACGGCCGCCGCGCGCCGCTTCGAGCCCCACTTGGTCAGCATGGGACGAAACATAGGATCTCTCGACGACGATGTCGACAACTTCCCGCTCAGCGGAGCAGGTTGTCACCTATTCATCGGATGGGTGTCCGATCAGTCGCGGCTCGGGCCGAAGCGTTCCGTGCGGATGCGGTGCGGGTCGTGGCGGAGGGCGACCAGGATGTCCGCCACCGTCTCGACGAAGCCCGTCGGGCCGCAGACGAAGCACTCGGCACCGAACTCGGCCGGCCAGCCCGCGGTGTTGAGCGTCGCGACGTCGATGCGGCGCGGAATGCCCGAGCGGCCTTCGGGCAGCTCGCGCGTGTAGACGTACGTGACGTCCAGGCCCGCGACCGGCGTGCGCAGCTCGTCGGCGTAGTACAGCTCGGCGGGGGTGCGCAGCGAGTAGATGAGCTTGAACGGCGTCCGGATGCCGGCCGCGCGGCGCGCCCGGACCATCGCCATCAGCGGCACGATGCCCGAGCCACCCGCGACGAGCAGGACCGGCGCGGGGTCCGCCGGGCGCCAGACGAACCAACCGCCGACCGGGCCGCGGATCTCGACGGGATCGCCGATCGCGTACGGGCCGGTGAGGTGCTCGGACACCTCACCGTCGGCGACGCGCTGGACGGTGAGCTCAACCCGATCGCCGTCGGCGGGCGCGGCGAGGGAGTAGCTGCGCTGCGCGCGGTAGCCGTCGGCCGCGGTGAGCCGGACGTCGACGTGCTGCCCCGCCAGGTGTCCCGGCCAGCCGGGGATGTCGAAGACGAGCGTCCGGGCCGTCGGCGTCTCGTCGCGGAATTCGGCCAGGCGGGCGACCCGCCAGGCTAGTCGCCCTGATACCGCTGTTCGCGCCATGGATCCCCGTAGTCGTGGTAGCCGACGTTCTCCCAGAAGCCGGGCTCGTCCCGGGTCTTCAGCTCCAGGCCGCGAACCCACTTCGCGGACTTCCAGAAGTACAGGTGCGGCACGAGCAGCCGCGCCGGGCCGCCGTGCTCGGGCGTGAGCGGCTTGCCGCCGTATTCGTAGGCGATCCACGCCTGGCCGTCGAGCAGGTCGGCGAGCGGCAGGTTCGTGGTGTAGCCGCCGTAGGAGTGCACCATGACGTAGTCGGCGGCGGCGTCGAGGCCACCGACCAGGGTGTCCACCGAGACGCCGCGCCAGCGGGTGTCCAGTTTGGACCACTGGGTGACGCAGTGGATGTCCACCGTCGGCTTCTCGCTGGGCAGGGCCATCAGCTCGGCCCAGCTCCAGGTGTGCTTCTCGCCCGTCTCGGTGGTGACCGCGAACTCCCACGTTTCGGTGCGCACGCGCGGGGTCGGGCCCGCCGACAGCACGGGGAAGTCCTCGGCGAGGTATTGGCCGGGTGGCAGGCGCGGGTTGCCGCTGCGGGCCCGGCCGCGGAACCCCGGTGTCACGACGCCCATGCGGCCTCCTTCCGGTCGAAGCGAGCCTACGCCCGGACGCGCAGCCCGAGCGACGTGACGAGCACCGCAGCCTGTTCGGGTGACACGATCGCCCCGGTCAGCTCGGCGTTCACCGGGTCGAGCGCCGAGAGGTCACTGCCCCGCAGGTCGGCGCGGGGCAGCTTGACGCCGTGCAGCATCGCCGCCGACAGGTCGACATCGGTGAACACGGCGTCGGCGCAGTTCGCCCCGGTGAGGTCGGCCTCGCGCATCCGCACCCCCTGGAAGGCGACGGACCGCAGGTCGGCGCCCGCCAGCCCGGCGAACGACCAGTCGCCACCGGTGACGCGCAGCGGGCGCAGCTCGCACTCGCCGAACGTCGCGCCGACGAGCTTGCACCCGGTGAACTCGGCGTCGAAGAAGTTGCACCGTTTGAAGGCGCAGCCGGTGAACGCCGAGTCCGTGTGCCGGGACGCGTTGAAGCGCACGTTGCCGAACACGCAGTCGGTGAAGACCGAGTTCACGGTGTGGGCCTCGGAGAAGTCGACCTCCTGGAACTCGCATCGCACGTAGTGCCGCCCGGCGATGTCCTCCCCGTACCAGTCGTCGCGGACGAACCGCCGTTCCTCGACGGGCGGATCTTGCGTGGCATCGGACACCCCGTCAGGCTAGCGGGAAGTGTCCGACTCCGAAGGGCCCGCACATGCTCGACGCCGACGCCGTCCGCGCGGCCGTGCCGATGGCCGCCGCCGTCGACGCCGTGCGGGAGGCGTTCCTCGACCTCGCCGCCGGCCTTTTCGTGGTGCCGCAACGGTTGTCCTTCGGCGGCGGCACGACGCTGGTGATGAGCGCCTGCCACACACCGACGTCCACAACGGTGGTGAAGACGCTCAGCCTGGCCGCCGGCCGCACCCCGATGATCATCGGAACGCTGGTCTGGAACACGGCGGCCGGCCAGGTGATAGCCGACGCGACCGAGGTGACCACGCTCCGGACCGGCGCGGCTTCGGGCGTCGCGACGGACCTGCTGGCGCCACCGTCCGCGAGCCGCTTGGCGCTCCTGGGCACCGGCGCCCAGGCCGCGGACCAAGTCCGTGCCGTGGCAGCGGTGCGCCCGCTGAGCCAGGTGGCGGTGTCCGGACGCGACCGGCCGCGCTTGACCGCGTTCGTTTCCCGTCTGAGAGCCGAATTCCCGGAGATCACGGTGCGGGCCGCCGAATCCGCAGCCGACGCCGTGTCCGACGCGGAGATCGTTTGTTGCGCTACTTCATCTTCGACTCCTTTGTTCGCGGCGGACGACCTGCCCGCGCGGGTGCACGTCAATGCGATCGGGTCGTATCTGCCCTCCATGCGGGAACTGCCTGCCGAGTTGCTCGCGGAGGCGGGGTGTTTGGTGGTGGATCAGGTCGGCGCCGTTCTCGAGGAGGCGGGGGAAGTGATCCACGCAGTCGAGAGGGGGTTGGTGGAGCGGTCTTCGTTGGTCGAACTAGGTGATGCGTTGCGGACACCTCCGGTGGTGAGCGGACGGACGGTTTTCAAGTCCGTCGGGCTGGCCGTGCAGGATTGGGCCATTGCGCGGTTGCTCGGCGCTTCCGTGGCCGGGGCCGCGCGGACCTAGGTGGACGATGGGCCGCCGAGCACAGATCGCGAGCACGCCCGGAGGACCTGGCCAGCGCTCGGCGCCGAGCGCACCCGCGGGCGTAGGCGGTCACACGCAGACTTGGCGAGCGGCGCAGGTCCGCCCGGATCCGAGTCGTCGAGGCGCATATTTGGGCGGGCGACACGGGATTGGCGTGCTGCCTGGCTGGGTAAGCGGGCCTCACGGAGAGCAACGCGAGCCGCCGAACGGCGCAATCTTGGGGGTGGCGCGTTTGATCTGTCACCCGATCCGGGAATTTTGCGCGCATGTCTCCTTGGCGAACCACCACCAGACGGAACACGGCCGTGCGGGTCATCACGGCGATCGGCGCGATCTTCGCGGGGATCGAAGTTCTCTACATGATCATGGTGCTCGCCGGTGCCAACGCCGGCAATGCGTTCTTCATCTTCATCAAGTCACTGGCGGTTCCTCTCGCCTTGTTCTTCCCGGGCCTGTTCCCGGTGGACAACCCCAGCCTGGCCGTCATCCTCGACTTCGGTCTGGCCGCGGTGTTCTGGCTGGTCGTCACCGGCATCATCGCCCGCTTCGCGGGCCGGTGACCCTCAGCGGGCCGCTGTTCGCCGGCCGCCTGCCGGCACCCGTCGATCCTGTGTCGTGTCAGCGACATCGGCGACGGGCCACGGCGGGCGGTCACGGCGCTCGGCCGCCCGCGCTCCGGCGGTGACCGGCCGTAGGCAGGCGTCTTCACTCCGCTGCCGGGCCACCCGGCGTCGCCTTCTTCGGTGTCCTTCGGCGACACTGGAGGGATGAGCGACGGCAGATGGTTCGACGGCTGGGCGCCTTGGCCGGAGCTGGCCGGGCTGGCCGCGGCCGGGCGTTCGCTGTTCCCGAACGTCCCGGTCACGCCCGCCGCCCTCGTGCGCACCGTCACCGAACAGCTCGTCGGACGACGGCTGACCGCCAAGGTCGGGGACCGCGAAGTCGGCCTGACCCTCACCGAGCTCGACTACCCCGCCGACAGCCTCCGGCTGGCCACCGGCCGCATCGGCGACGTCCGGATCGTCGCCGAGGACGTCGACTGGCCCGAGCCCGACCCCGAGGACGACAGCATCCTGCTGCGCCGGGTCACCGTGCTCGCCGAAGACGTCCGCCTCCGCTCATTGCCCACCCCTTCCGCCAAGCCCGCGCGCGTCGAGCTGCGGATCACGGTCTCCGCGGACGTGCTGCGCGAACGGGTGGCGGCCGTCCGCCCCGGGATCGTCGCGACCCCGGCCGAAAGCGGACTGCTCCAGATCCACTGGGCCAAGCACCCGGACTGGGGACACCTGACGCTGGAGGCCGTGGTGGAGGACGACGCCGTGGTGCTCGTGCCGCGAAACCTCCACATGCGACAGCGAAAACTCCGCGCACCCAAACGCTTCCGGCCCATCGTGCTGCCGCTGCCGGAGCTCCCGCCGGGGATAAAGCTGACGAAAGTCGAGCCCCGGCACGACGAACTCGTGCTGCACACCGTGGCGGAGGAATGGCCGGAACGGCTTTCCCGCATTCCCCTGGCCGACCTGCTGAGCTGGCTGACGACCGCCGCGATGACGCTGACCCTGCCGAACCTCGGTACCCGTTCATGACCCCTCCCTGGGTGAGCCGGACACCGAAAACGCTACTCGAACGCGCGTTCGAACATCACCACCCACAAGGGTAGAGCCGCGAACTCACCCGTCCCGGTCGCCCAGTTCCGTGCCCGCGCCGAGCGGCGAACCACCAGGGCAGGTCCAAAGAGGTTTCCCGTGACAGCGGCAGATCCGTCCGCGCCAGGCGCACCACGGAATGCGCCGACAGCCTTGACGCGGGAGCGAGCCGGTTCGAAGCGAACAGCGGGCGAAGGAACGGTCTCAGGTCACCGGGAACCAGGTCCCGGACGCCCATTCCGTGTCGCCCCAGGCTTTCCGCTCGTCCGCCCGCGGGTCGAGCACCAGGTCCGTGTCTTCCCGGAAAACCAGCACCGGCCGCAGTTCCGGGCCGTACGAAGGCCATTCGGGCCCGTCGGCGTCGGCGACGCCGTCCCGGACGAACCGCACCCAGGCTCGGTGGATCAGCAAGGCCGCCCGCTCGCGCTTCGGGTTCACGTCGCTCGCCTGGGCGTACAGCGGCAGCGGAGTCTTCCACGCCATGGTCGTCTCGGTGCCGTGGCCGCCGTCGAGCTGCTCGGGCACGCCGGGCGCGGCGATGTCGATGCGGTAGCGGTAAACGGGCGCGTGCGCGGACTGCGCGTCGGCGAGGCGCTGCGTCGGGATGCCGTAGCGCTCGTCGCCCATCGCGGCGATCTTCGCGGATTTGAGGTCGGGGACACGGCGAAGGTACGTCTCGAGAAGGTGCGAAGCGCCTTCGTCGCCGAGGATGCTCGAGAGGACACCCGACGCCGGAGCCGTCGCGACGTCGTCGCCGAGCATCAGCGCGTACGTGCTGCCTTCGTTGCTGTTGCAGCCGATCAGCAGCGGGACGCCCGCCGCGCTCCCCCGGCGGATCGGCTCGATCGGGACCTCGGGCAGCACGCGCGGGTGGAGCGTCGGGCGCCAGAGCCACAGCGCCTGGAACCCGGTGAGGATGCGTTCCTGCGCCTCGACGAACTCCTTGGCCGGCAACGCCCGGAGCGCGTCCGCGCTGTGACAGCCGACCTCGTCCAGGAGCCGCCGCGCGAGCGCCGTCCCGGCTTCCGGCGTCGCGACGTGGTCCGCGCCGCCGCTGCTGCTGATCGCCTGCGCGAACAACCCCTTGCCGAGCGGGCTGCCCAGCAGGTTCCCGACGCTCTTCGCGCCCGCCGAAACGCCGTAGACGGTGATCCGCTCCGGGTCACCGCCGAACGCGGAGATGTTGCGCCGCACCCACTTCAGGGCCTCGACCTGGTCGAGGAAACCGCACACCCCGGCGTCCGGTTCCGACGAGCCGAAGATCCCCGCGAGGTGCAGGAAGCCGAGTGAGCCGAGGCGGTAGTTGATCGTGACGACGACGATCCCGGCGCGCGCGAACTCCTCGCCGTCGCCCAGCTGCTCACCGTGCCCGACGCGGTAGCCGCCGCCGTGCAGCCAGAACAGCACCGGCCACCCACCGTCCGGCGCGGGCCCTTCGGGCGTGCAGACGTTGAGGTACAAGCAGTCCTCGTCGCAGACGGCCGCCGGGTTCATCGGGTCCGGCGACTGCATCGCGTGCGGCCCGTACTCCGTCGCGACGTGCACGCCGCCCGAGAGCGACGGCGGCTGCGGCGCCTTCCACCGCAGCTCGCCGACCGGCGGGCGGGCGTACGGGATCCCGCGCCAGACGCGGACGCCCTCACCCGCCAGCCCCACCAGCGCCCCGAGTTCGGTCGTGACCGTCGGGACGGAAGCCATCAGAGCGAAGCCTGCTCGACCGTCGGCAGGCAGACCTCGAACCGCGTGTTCCCGGGCTCGGACTCGACGCGCAGGTCGCCCTGGTGGCGTTCGACGACGATCTTCCACGAGATGTCCAGGCCCAGCCCGGTGCCCTCGCCGACCGGCTTGGTCGTGAAGAACGGCTCGAAGATCCGCTGCTTGATGTCCGCCGGGATGCCGGGGCCGGTGTCGCCGATCTCGACGCGGACCTGCTCGTTCTGACCCCACGTCCGCAGCGTCAGCGTGCCTTCGCCGTTCATCGCGCCGAGGGCGTTGTCGATGACGTTCGTCCAGACCTGGTTCAGCTCCGCCGGGTACGCCGGGATCTTCGGCAGGCTCCGGTCGTACTCCTTGACGACGCGGATCCCGCTGCCGATCTTGCCGGACAGCATCACGAGCGTGGAGTCGAGGCCGTCGTGGACGTCGATCCACTGGTGCGGCGCCCGGTCCATCTGCGAGTACTGCTTGGCCTTGCCGACCAGGGCGGAGATACGCGTGGTCGAGTCCTCGATCTCGCCCATCAGCATCTCGGTCTCGAGCGCGTAGGCGAGCCAGCGGACGGCGCCGTCCATGAAGGTGTCGCCGACCTGCTCCAGCACGTGGTCCAGGTCGGCCGTGGTCAGCCCGGCGCGGACGTAGATGTCGGCGAGGTCCCAGCCACCGTCGATGTCGTGGTCGTCGAACCAGTCGGTGATCTCGTCCTCGCGGTCGGCCTGCTGCATCGCGGTCAGCTTCTCGGCCTGCGAGACCTGCTTGACCAGGCGTTCCTGGACGTCGATGAGCTGGTAGAGCAGCTCCGGGTCGATGTCCTTCTTGGCCAGGAAGGCGAGCTTGTGCCGCATCCCGGCGACGCGCTCGCGCAGCGACGCCGTGGCCCGCACGGCCGCGGCCGCCGGGTTGTTCAGCTCGTGCGTCAGGCCGGCCGAGAGCTCGCCCAGCGCCAGGAGCCGGCGGCGCGAGCCGATCACGGTGTCGCTGTTGCGCCAGCCGAGGTACATGCCCTCCAGCAGGTGCGTCGCCATCGGGAACCACCGGCGGAACTCGAAGGAGAACTCCTTCGAGGGCAGCGCCAGGAACGTGACGTCGGACAGCGCGCGCACCGTCGCGTTGTAGGTGTGCTCGCTCTCCTGGTGCACGAAGAACTGCGTCGCGCCGAAGTAGGCGCCACGCTGGTCGGACCGGTTGGTCTCCACCTCGGTGCCGCTGACCAGCCGCGTCATCCGGATCGCGCCGTTCAGCAGGACGTAGAAGCAGGTCGCCTCGCCGCCCTCGCTGATGACGGTGGAGTCGGCCGCGTACTCCTCGAGCACGGCGTTGTCGGCAATCCAGTCGAGCTGGTCTTCGGAAAGGTGTTCGAAAAGGAAGAGCCCGCGAAGCTCTTCCCGCGGCAATGCGCTCATTGTTCCTCCAGGTACCGGTGTACCAGCGTCACGGCCATCGCGCCCTCGCCGACCGCCGACGCCACCCGCTTGACCGACTGCGCCCGCACGTCACCGGCCACGAACACCCCCGGGACGGACGATTCGAGGTAGTGCGGATCACGGTCGAGGGTCCAGCCGGCCGGCCGCTGCCCGCCCGCCACCAGGTCGGGCCCGGTGCAGACGAAGCCGTGCTCGTCGCGGTGGATCGTCTCGCCGAGCCAGTCGGTGCGCGGGACCGCGCCGATGAAGATGAACAGGTGGCCGCTCTCGACGGTCTCGGTGACGCCGTTCTCGCAGAGCGTGAGCCGCTCGAGGTGCTCGTCGCCGTGGGCCTGCTTGACCGTGGTGTGGGTGCGGACGTGGATGTTCTCGATGCCGGCGATCTGCTCGATCAGGTAGTGCGACATCGACGCCTCGAGGGACTCGCCGCGCACCAGGATCGTGACGTCGCTGGCGTGCCGGGAGAAGAACACCGCGGCCTGGCCGGCGGAGTTGGCGCCGCCGACGATGTAGACGTGCTCGCCCTTGCACTCGGGGGCCTCGGTGGCGGCCGAGCCGTAGTAGACGCCGCGGCCGGTGAGCTCCTCGATGCCCTCGGCGTCGAGTGCCCGGTAGGTCACGCCGCTGGCGAGGATCACCGAGTGGGCGGCGATCTCGCTGCCGTCGCCGAAGGTGACGACCCGGGACGAGCCGCGGGCTTCGAGGCCGACGACGTCGCGCGCGGTCAGCACCTCGGCGCCGAACTTCTGCGCCTGGCGCCGCGCCCGGTCGGTCAGCTGCGCGCCGGAGACGCCGTCGGGGAAGCCGAGGTAGTTCTCGATGCGCGAACTGGTGCCGGCCTGGCCGCCGGTCGCCTTCTTCTCGACGAGCACCGTCCGCAGGCCTTCGGACGCGCCGTAGACGGCGGCGCCGAGCCCGGCCGGACCGCCGCCGATCACGACGAGGTCGTAGAACTCCTGCGCCGGGCGCGTCGACAGGCCGACCGCGTCCGCGATCTCGCCGCCGGTGGGGTTCTTGAGGACGGCGCCGTCGGGGGTCACGACCACCGGGATGTCGGCGTCGGTGGCGTCCGCGGCCTGCAGGATCCGGCAGCCTTCGTCGTCTTCGACGGAGTACCAGCGGTACGGCACGGCGTTGCGCGCGAGGAAGTCGCGCAGCTGGAACGACGGCGAGTTGTACCGGTGGCCGATGAGCTTGACCTCTTCGACCGGCTTGTCGCCGACGGCCTTCCAGGTCTCGACCAGCGCGTCGATCACCGGGTAGAGCTTCTCCTCCGGCGGGTCCCACGGCTTGAGCAGGTAGTGGTCGACGTCGACGACGTTGATCGCCTGGATCGCGGCGTCGGTGTCGGCGTAGGCGGTCAGCAGGGCGCGGCGGGCGTGCGGGAACAGGTCCATCGCCTTCTCGAGGAAGGCGATACCGTCCATCTGCGGCATCCGGTAGTCGGCGAGGATGGCCGCGACGGCGTCGCCGCGCAGCTTGATCTCGCGCAGCGCTTCGAGCGCGTCCATGCCCGAGTCGGCACGGATGACGCGGTAGTCCTTCCCGTAGCGGCGCCGCAGGTCTCGGGCGACCGAGCGGGACACGGCGGGATCGTCGTCGACGGTCATCAGGATCGGCTGGCTCACGAAGGTCAGCCTACGGCGCTCAGTGCCCCGCTGGGGAGGACCGCCGTTTCGGCACCTGGACCCGCTCCAGGTCCTCGGCCACGACGATCTCGCCGCCGAACTCGGCCTTGGCCTCGTGCAGGAACCGCTCCGGCTCGGGGTAGCGCTGCGAGAAGTGCGTCAGCACGAGCTGGCGGACGCCCGACTCGGCGGCGACGCGCGCGGCCTGCTGCGCGGTCAGGTGCCCGAAGTCACGGGCGAGGTGGGTGTCCTCGGCGAGGAACGTCGATTCGATGACGAGGGTGTCGGCTTGGTCGGCGAGGGCGTACACGGCGTCGCACAGCCGGGTGTCCATGACGAACGCGAACCGCTGGCCGGGCCGCGGCACGCTGACGTCCTCGAGGCGCGTGTCGCCCAGCCGGCCCGCCCGCTGCAGGCGGCCGACGTCCGGGCCTTCGATGCCGCGTTCGCGCAGCCGCTCGGGGAGCATGGTCCGGCCGTCCGGCTCGACCAGGCGGTAGCCGAACGCCTCGACCGGGTGACTCAGCCGGCGGGCCTCGAGGGTGACCTTCCCGGTGGCGATGGGGCCGTCGTCGTCGATCGGGTGTTCGCGCAGGTCGGCCGTCTCGTAGAACGCCGTCGCGTGCCGGAGCCGTGCGAAGTAGTGCGCGCCGGACGCCGGGAAGTGGGCGTGGACCGGGTGTTTCACCTTGTCCAGCGAAAGGCGCTGGATGACGCCGGACAGGCCGAGGCTGTGGTCGCCGTGGAAGTGCGTGACGCAGAGGCGCGTGATGTCCGTGGCCGCGACACCGGCCCGCAGCATCTGGCGCTGGGTCCCCTCGCCGGGATCGAAGAGGATGCCCTCTCCGTCCCAGCGGAGGAGGTAGCCGTTCTGGTTGCGGTGGCGCGTGGGCACCTGGCTCGCGGTGCCCAGCACCACCAGTTCGCGGGTCGACACACCCGCACGCTACTCAGGACGCGGGAGTGGTGTCCCCCAGTTTGCGCAGCCGGAACGCCAGCACCAGCAGCATGATCCCGTAGAGCAGGGCGTAGATGCCGACGAGCAGCGCGATGCCGAACGCCCCCGCGATCGGGTTGATCACGATGAGGACACCGGCGATCACCGAGAGCGCACCGGCCGCGATGAGGAACGCCTCGCCCTCGATCTGCTTGCGGAGCCGGATCGCGGCGGCGATCTCCGCTACGCCGGTGACGATCGCCCACAGGCCGACCAGCAGGGCCAGCAGCAGAACCGTGATCCCGGGCCACACCAGGACGAGGATTCCGGCGATGATGCCGAGCGCGCCGAGGATTCCGTAGGCGGCGCGGTGCCCGGCGTCGCCCGGCCGGAAGGCCTGCATCAGGCCGCCGACGCCGTCGATGATCGCGTACACGCCATACAGGATCGCCAGGACGAGGACGGTGGCGCCCGGCCAGACCAGCGCGAAGACACCGAAAAGGACGGCGAACACGCCACGCACCGCGGCGATCGGCCAGGCCTGGCGGGGTTCTACGACGGAAAACGCTGCGAAGGAGGTCATCGGGTCGCTCCTCGGGGTGTATGGGGACACCCAGTATCGCGACAAAACGGGTGGTTGGCGCGATCCACCACCCGTTCGGGCCACATCGTCCTTTGTGGCCGGACACATAGGACCGGCGTGCGCCGCGGCCGCCACCACGGCGCACGCCGGTTGCTCAGGGGTAGCCGACCAGGTTGACCGGCTTGGTGCCGGCCGGGGTCGTGTCACCCGTGGTGTTGATGACGTGCGTGATCGTGCCCTGGTAGTTGAGCGACACGGTCACCATGTCGTGGAACTTCACGCCCGGGGTGTTCGGCGCCTCGAAGGCGTGGGCGCTGGCGACCGAGGGGTTGGTGCTGAAGTAGCAGTAGCTGCCCAGCCCCCACGCCTCGTGGCTGGTGACGTTCGGGCCGACCTTGTAGGCCGAGTAGCCCTTCGTCGCCCCGTTCATCCAGCCCGCCTGGTTCGGCACGTCGTAGGGCATCTCGTTCTGGAAGAAGTACGTCCGGCCGCCGTTGCCGTTCCAGACGACCTGCGTCTTCTGGTAGTGCTCGACGAACAGGCCGTACATCGTCACGTTGTTGCCGTTGACCGTCAGCCCGTTGTCCGCGGTGTTCGTGGTCCAGCCGACGTTGCCGCCGTTGTCGGCGTGGTCGGCGCGCCAGATCCACATGTGGTCGCCGATCACGTTGTTGCTGTTCACCACCAGGCTGTTCGTCGCCTTCCCGACGGCCGGGCCGCCGATCCGGAAGAACACGTCGTGCAGCGACGTCGGGTCGGCCGCGTGGTCCGCGGCCGAGCCGGCCTGGCCGACCTGCATCAGGGTGGCCGAGTTGGTGGTGCCGGCGTCGATCAGCAGGCCGGCGACCTTGACGCCGTCGACGTCGTCGACGTTCACCGCGGTGACGCCGCCGTCCGGCACCAGCGTGGCGATGCCGAGGCCGAGCACGACGGTGTCGGGCCGGGTGACGTGCAGGGCCTGGTTCAGGTGGTAGACACCCGGCGTGACCAGCAGGTTCTTGCCGGCGGCGAGCGCGGCGTTCAGGTCGGCGGCGGTGGCGCCGGGCTTGGCGATGTAGAACTGGTCGATCGGCAGCGAGGTGCCCGGCGCGGTGCCGTTCGCCCAGGTCGTGCCGGACGCGTTGGTCTTCACGCTCGGCACGAAGACCTGGTAGTTGCCGGCGCCGTCGACGTAGAGGAACGGCTTCTCGCGCGTCACCGGCGTCTGGCCGACCGTGGTGTAGGGCGGGCTCGGGAAGGTGTTCGCCGGGGCACCCTGGACGCCCGCGAAGACCATGTTCCAGTTCGAGCCGTTCCAGCTGCCGAACTGCGAGTTGCGCGAGATCCACTGCTGCTGCGAGCCGGACCGGACCTGGCCGTCGATCTTGCTGTCGGAGATCCAGCCGCCGCTGGCCCAGCCGCCGTCGTCGAGCTGCAGGTCGCCGCGGACGTGCATCCGGCGGTACGGCGCGGCCTGGGAGACGGCCCAGCGGTCGGCGCCGCCGGTCGGGTTCACCGACAGGTTCTCGGCGCCGCGCCAGAAGTTCTGCGTCGCGTTCTGCGGCGGGAACCAGTCGGCCTCGACGTGCACGGCCCCGTTGATCGTCACGGCGTCGGGGCTCTGGCCGAGGCCGAGCACCTGCGTGTAGAAGCCGACGTTGACGTCGTTGGAGTACGTGCCCGGCTTGAACATCACGGCGTAGCGCTGGCTGCCGAACTGGTTGCGTTCCTGCTGGCCGAAGATGCTGTCGAGCCGGCTCTGGATGGTCGAGCTCGGCATCGACGGGTCGAAGACCACCACGTTCGGGCCGAAGTCCGGCTGCCCGGGCTGCGTCGTGTTCACGGGGTTCAGGATGAAGGACTGGGCGGCGGTGCCGTTGCAGGCGTACTGCTGGAGTTGCACGGAATCGGCGGTGGACGCGCCGGGGACGTCGAGGCACTTCCCACTGTTGCGGCTGACGAAGTGGTAGCGGCCGTTGCCCTCGTCCACGGCCTGCCACTGCTGGTTGGCCCCGCTCGAGTAGGTCCACAGCTGCACGAGACCACCATCGGCCGTGGAGACCCCGGTGACGTCCCACGCGGCGGCCGGGTTGGTGCGCGCGTTGACCCGGAAGTAGCCGTCCCCGGTGGACTGGAACTGCCACTGCTGCGACGCGGTCTGGTTGCACGAGTACTGCTGGACGACGGTGCCGTTCGCGGTACCGGCGGCCCGCGCGTCGACGCACTTCCCGCTGTTGGCGGCACTCACGGTGTACCACCCGTCCGGGGTGATCGCGGCCTGCGCCGGGCTCGTCGTCAGCACGCCCGCGACCAGGGCGGACACCGCGGAGAGCAGCGTCACCACCCGCCGTCTCGTCTTCATCGAAACCTCCTCAGCCGCACGGGGGCGGCGTCCGTCGAGCAGGAAACGGCAGAGGCGTGCCCGGTCTAGGGGGTAGACGCGGCGTAACGGGCGGGGACCTCGGCGTCACAACCGCGCAAAATGTAACGGCGGCCACACCGGGAGTCAATACACGACTAAAAATAAGGCGTAAAGTCGCAGGTCAGCGCCCCACTGAGCGGAACAGCCGGGAAGAGGCACCCCCTCTGCGGCGGCCGTCCGCGGGCCGTGTACTGTATTGCCATACGAGATGCGGAGTTCACCTTCGCTCCGGGGCTATGGCGCAGCTGGTAGCGCACCTCACTGGCAGTGAGGGGGTCAGGGGTTCGAGTCCCCTTAGCTCCACAGTGACGAAACACCGCCCGCCGGATCCAAAGATCCAGGTAGGGCGGTTTTTTCGTTGTGCCGGATCTTGAGTTTCGCCAAGTAGAAGTTCAGCTACCGGTGGGTAGCTGGGGCAAAACTGCGGCATCGCACCGACTGCGGCGAAACGGGGTCACGAGAAGTGCCCCAGTAGCGTCCACCGAACAGGTGGATCACCAGAGGTACTTCGCCAGGCCGCGCACCCCGCCCGTCAGCGCTCGCGCTGTAGCGCCTCCGGCAGCCCGTACGCCCCGACATAGGCCAACTTGTCCACGACGTCGAGACACCTCTCGCGCATCACCGCGTCGCCTTGCCGGTAGAGCCGAAGCACAACGGTGACGATGTCACGGCTTATGGCAGCGGCGGCCCGGCTGAGATCGCCGAGTTCGACGCCAGCGTGCTCGACGGCGCGTTCGCAGGCGATGATCGTGGTCGAGGGCAGCAGTCTCAAGCTTTGCTCGAGCGCGTGGAAGAGGTCACCGAAGTGGTCCGAGAAAGCTCGGCTGGCCGCGAATGCCGCCACGACGTGTTCGCTGATCGCTGCGGCGGCGGCTTTGCGGACATCTGCGTCCCCGTCGTCGAATAGTTTGCGCCGCTCCCCGCCGTGCCAAGATCGGCAAGTCGGTGACGTCGGAGATACATGCCTCCGGTAGCCGGTCGTTCAATAGGGCGTTGGCCCAGATGTGGCCAGACCTCACCGCAATGGGACTGTCTGCTTCGAGCGCTCGGTCGAGGTGCCGCGAGAACCGCGGGCCTGCGCGGAAGACGGCGTACAGCAGCAGCTCGTTAGCATGGTTTGATAGGTGAATCTCGATGTCGCTCGTGGCGAACAGGGCGTCAGCGATATCGAGCGCCTGCTCCAAGTGGCTTTTGAACAGCGCCGAAACAGGACGAGTGGCTTCCGCGCGCACAGACAGGATCGGATCCTGCGCGAGCTTCTCCACCGTCGGAAGTAACTGAGGCACGTAGGTCTCTTGTGCGAAGAGAACCTCACCGATCGTCGCAGCGGCAACGCCTCGAGTCGAGTTCATCCCTTCCGATGCCAGGGCGAACTCGTCGTCGGGTCGTCGGCCCGTGCGTTCCACGGAAGGATCGGCCGCGCGAGCGTAGTGCTCGAGCAGGCCGATCATTGCGTCCGTGGCTTTCTCCTGCAATACATCGCACAGTTCAGTCAGTTTCGCGATCGTGATCTTGCCAGCTACTGCGGTGATGACTTTAGACGATGTTGGAGGCCGGCGTTTGTGCGTCAAAGGTAAGGGCAAGCTCGGTGAAGCGTTGCGGCTCGACCACGGCACGGCGACCGAGAACCCCGGCAAGTTCCCGCGAACCGCCGACCCCGACCTTCCGACGACGACGCTCTTGCTTCGTTCCGTACTTGGCGATGGCGCGCGACCAGTTTTCGTCAGTCATGTGCTCGCCCGCCTTTGCAGGCACCGGCGGCCCGACGAAGCCGGCCTCGACTGGCTCGGGCGGCTGGATGACGGCACGAGTGAATTTGCGTTCGAGTTCACCGAGCCTGCGTCTGACAACATGTTGCAGCCGACTCTCGGGCAACGCCGACATGAGTACCCCCAGGCATCGCCCTACGGGGCTTCTTCTCCCATTCGGGATAATAGGCAAGAAGTTTCGCGCAGAGAGCCTCGAAGTGATCTTCGCTGCAGTGCGGCGTGGCCACCTCGATAACCCGCGGCCGCGCAATCCGGTTCCGCCGGTAGTTCCGGTCGACGGCCCGAGATGATCGGCGAAATGCTGGCGCCGTTCGGACCGGGAGCGCCGTTCGGGATCAGCAGGCAGGGCCTGATGGGCTCCGCGCTGACCGACGTCCGCCGCCGCCTCGACTCGGTCGAGCGGGCGCGTGGCCGCGGCGCCGAGGAGATCGACCGCGACCACGCGCCGCTGCGCCTCCAGCACGAGATCGCCGGGGAAGGAAGCCAGTCCCCCGGCGACGACGAGCGCCGGACCGTCGTCGCGCTCCGGCGTCCGGTGTGACCCGGCCGATCGGCACACGCGTTCTCCGGTCGGAGGGTCACAACCCCAGCGGCAGCATGGCCGAGTCCCGCGGCCGGGTGTGGTAGGCGATCCCGCGCGGGGAGAGGACCTGCTCGATCGCCGACACCATGCCGCCGATGAGGCCCGCCTCGTCGCCCAGCGAGCTGTGCACCAGCGACAGGTTGCGGGTAGCGAGCGGGCGGGACTGCTGGTAGACCACGCTGCGGACCTGGGCCAGCACTTCTTCGGTGCACTGGGCGACCGGCCCGCTGAGCACGATCCGCGCCGGGTTGCAGAAGTTGACCAGGTCGGCGATCACCCGGCCGACGACGATGGCCACTTCGCGGACCACGCTGACGGTGTTCGCCTCGCCGCGGATGACCGAGGCCATCAGGTCGTCCTCGGTCACGTTCAGCCGGGCCGCGATGGCCCCGGTCGAGGCGATGGCTTCGAGGCAGCCGCGGTTTCCGCAGCGGCACAACGCATCGGGCAGCTCGGGCACGCGGATGTGCCCGATGTCCGCGGCGGCGCCGTCCGCGCCGTGCAGCAGCCTGCCGTTCTCGCTGACGAAGCCGCCGCCGACGCCGGGCCCGATGTGGACGAGCAGCAACGGCAAGTGCGCGCCCTTCAGGGACCTGGCCTCCCCCAGCGCCATCAGGTTCACGTCGTTGTCGACGACCACGTCGCACCCGAGCCGCTCGGCGAGGAAGCGGCACACGCCGAACCCGTCCCAGCCGGGCATCAGCGGCGGCCGCACGGCCATGCCCAGGTGCGAATCGACCGGCCCGGGCAGGCCGACCGAGATCGCGAGCGCGTCGTCCTTCGCGAGCCCGTTCTCCGCCAGCAGCGCTTCGAACTGCTCGACGAGTGTGGCCAGCAGCACTTCGGGGCCCGCTTCCACGTCGATCGCCAGCTCGCGCCGCCCGACGATCTCCTTGTCCAGTGTGGTCAGCGCGACCCGGGACCGGCGCGGGGACACCTCGGCCACGAGGACGACGCCCCTGGCGGCACTGACCCGGAACATCTGCGCCGGGCGGCCGCGCGCGTCCTGCTTGCCCAGCCCGGCGTCCTCGATCAGCCCGGCCTCAAGCAGCACCTCGAGGTGCTTGTCCACGGTGGAGCGCGCCAGGCCCGTGGTGCGCACCAGCGTGCTGCGGCTGACCTGCGCGCCGTCCGCGATCAGCCGGGCGATGACACTCCGCGCGGCGTGCGCGTCGGGGGCCAGGCTCTGCTCCTCGAGCAGGATGCCGACTTCAGTCCACAGGGAGCCCATGGGCCGGATCCTAGCAGTATTTTTGTCGAAAAAGAAATAATTCTGGCCTATTTTGACGCTCGTGGACAGAATTTACGCTCCCGACATGACAAGATCCACGGAGGACAGCGCTGTCACCCGCGTCCCGACGCCGGGGGTGGGGTAAGTGGCGGCCCGGCTGGCCGTTCGCGGCCTGACCAAGGCGTTCCGAGGCACCCAGGCCCTGCGCGACGTCGGCTTCTCCCTGCAGGCCGGTGAGGTGCTCGCGCTCATCGGCGAGAACGGCGCCGGCAAGTCCACCCTCATCCGCATCCTCTCCGGCGCGCACGCACCGGACAGCGGCGAGGTCTTCCTCGACGGCGACCCGGCCGCGATCAGCGGTCCGGCCGGCGCGGAGGCGCTCGGCATCGCGACCGTCTACCAGGAGCTGAGCCTGTTTCCCGAGCTCACCGTCACCGAGAACCTCCTGTTCAACAGCTACCCCGGCCGCGGGCGCATCGACTGGCGGGCCGCCCGCCGGGAGGCCGCCGCCCTGCTCGCCGAACTGGGCCTGACCGTCTCGCCCGACCAGCGGGTGCGGGAGCTCAGCGTCGCCGACAAGCAGATGATCGAGATCGCGAAAGCACTGCGCCGCAACGCCCGCGTGCTCATCCTCGACGAACCGACCGCCGTGCTCGGCGGCGCGGACGTCGACCGGCTGCTGGCGCTCGTGCGCGACCTGACCCGGCGCGGGGTGAGCGTCATCTTCGTCTCGCACCGCCTGGAAGAGGTCTTCGGCCTCGCCGACCGGTACGTGGTGCTCAAGGACGGCGAACTGACCGGCGAGGGCGCGATCGCGGACACGACGCACGACGAGCTGGTCTCGAAGATGGTCGGCCGCGACTTCGTGCGCGGCAGCCGCGAACCGGGTGCCGAACTCGGCGAGCCGGTGCTCCAGGTCGAAGGACTGTCCCGGCCCGGGGTGCTGTCGGACATCTCGTTCTCGGTCCGGGCCGGCGAGGTGCTCGGCATCGCCGGGCTGCGCGGCGCGGGGCGGACCGAGCTGGCCCGCGCGATCTTCGGCGCCGACCCGCACACCGGAACCGTGCGCTTGCATGGAAAGACCGTCCGGATCACCGACCCATTGCAGGCGATCAAGGCGGGGATCGGCCTGGTGCCGGAAGAACGCAAGACGCAGGGGCTCGTCGTGGGTCAGTCCTGCGCCACCAACATCTCGCTGGTCAGCCTGCTCAAACGCGGGCGCCGCACGGTGCGGCCCGCGGCCGACCACGCCGTGGCCCGGCGGCACATCGAGCAGCTCCGCATCAAGACGCCGGGTCCGCAGGCGCCGGTCGGCACGCTGTCCGGCGGCAACCAGCAGAAGGTCGTACTCGCGAAGTGGCTCGAGGCGGGCGTGGACGTGCTGATCCTCGACGAACCCACCCGCGGCATCGACATCGGCGCCAAGCAGGAGATCTACACCCTGATCCGGGACCTGTGCGCGCAGGGCCTCGCGATCGTCGTCATCTCGTCGGAGCTGCCCGAAGTGCTGGCGCTGTCCGA
This sequence comes from Amycolatopsis stemonae, assembly GCF_054781455.1. NCBI lineage: Bacteria > Bacillati > Actinomycetota > Actinomycetes > Pseudonocardiales > Pseudonocardiaceae > Amycolatopsis > Amycolatopsis stemonae. Next base: position 52,947 of record NZ_BAAGUJ010000009.1, read on the forward strand.
CCGGATTCTCGTGATGCACCAAGGCGAAGTCACCGCCGAACTCCCCGGCGGCACCGCCACCGAGGAGGAAATCATGTCCCACGCCGTTGGAGGGCGATAGCCGTGGCCATCGAAGCCGGCCGGGTACCGGCCCTGACCCTGAGAGTGCGGCGCAACTGGCTGCCGCTGCTCGTCACCGCCGTCGTCATCGCCGTGGTGGCGATCGCGGTACCGCTGTTCTTCCAGCCCGCCAACCTCCTCAACGTCGGCCGCCAGTCCGCGGTCGTCGGGGTGATCGCGATCGGCATGACGTTCGTGATCCTCACCGGCGGCATCGACCTGTCCGTCGGCGCGACCCTGGCCCTGACCGGGGTGACCACCGCGCTGTTCCTGGACGCCGGCATGGTGCTGCCCCTCGCCATCGTGCTGTCGCTGCTGGTCGGCGCGTGCGTCGGGGTGCTCAACGGACTCGGCGTCGCCCGGTTCGGCGTGCAGCCGTTCATCATGACCCTCGCGACGATGGTCGCGATGCAGGGCCTGTCGCTGCGCCTGACCAACGGCGGGCCGAAGTCGTTCGACAACGCCAACGGGTTTTTCACCCTGATGGGCAGCGGCGACGTGCTCGGGATCCCCGGGCCGTTCGTGATCTTCCTCCTCGTCTCCGTGCTCGGCGTGCTGACCCTGCGCTACCTGCCGTTCGGGCGGTTCCTCTACGCGATCGGCGGCAGCATGGAGGCGGCCCGGCTCTCCGGAGTGCGCACCAGCCGCACGCTGGTGCTCGCCTACGCCCTCAGCGGCCTGTGCGCCGGGCTGGCCGGCATCATGAGCGCGGCGCGGCTCGGGGTCGGCGACCCGACCGCGGGCGCTCTGTCCAACCTGGACGCGATCACCGCGGTCGTGATCGGCGGGACCAGCCTGGCCGGCGGCATCGGTGGCGCGGTCGGCACCGTGTTCGGCGCCCTGCTGCTCGCGGTGCTGGCCAACGTGCTGAACCTGGTCGGCGTCTCGCCCTTCGACCAGCAGATCGTCAAGGGCGCAGTGATCCTCGTGGCGGTGCTGCTGGCCGTGCAGGCGGTCCGGCGCCGCAAGGGCAGGCAGTCGTGAAGGCCCGGCTGGCGGTGCCGATCCTGGCGCTGCTCGCCGCGGGCTGCACGACGACCGCCCACGACGGGAAGCCGGTGACCGACGAGCTCGGCGACCGGCTGGGCCCCAGCGTCTACTGCGACGCCGCCTGCCGGAGCGAGCTGGTCCTGCACGCCGATCCGTCCACTGTGCACTGCTCCGTCGGCGTCTCCTGGAACAGCACGGCCTTTCCCTACGGCGCGAAGACGACCCAGATCTTCCCCGAGTTCGCCCGGAAGTTCCTGCCGGGCATGAAGGTCTCCGTGTCCGACGCCCAAGGCGACGCGGGAGCCCAGGTCAACCAGGTGTCCGACATGCTGGCCGGTGGCGTGCGAGTCCTCGTCATCTCGCCACAGGACACGGCCGCCCTGCGCGGGATCGTCGCCCAGGCCACCAAGTCCGGGGTCAAGGTGATCACCGCCGACCGGCAGGTGGACGGCGACGTGTCCAGCTACATCGGCTCCGACAACGTCGAAGCCGGGGTCACCGACGGCAAGGCGGTCGTCCGGGCGCTGGGCGGCCACGGCGGGGTCGTCGAGCTGTCCGGCAGCCTGGGCGCCTCCCCCACCATCACCCGCGGCGCCGGCTTCCGGCAGGGCATCGCCGGTTCCGGCGTCCGGATCATCGCGACCCAGACGGCCAACTACAAACGCGCCGACGGGCTCAAGGTCATGGAAGACCTGCTGCAGCGCTTCCCGCACGGGCAGATCCAGGCGGTGTACTCGCACAACGACCAGATGACCTTCGGCGCGCTGCAGGCGATCCGGGAAGCCGGGCGGCAGAACGAGATCAAGGTGTTCAGTGTGGACGGTGAGGCCGACGCGCTGGACCGGATCTCCGCGGGCTCGCTCACCGCCACGGTCGGCTACCCGCTCGTGGCCAAGGAAGCCGTGATCGCCGCCGCGAAGCTCTGTGCGGGCGAGCCGCTCGCCCCCCGGATCAAGCTCACCTCGACCCTCATCGACCGCGCCAACGTCGGCCAGTTCCTCGGCCGGCCTCCGCAGTAACAGAAAAGGAACCAACGCAGTGAAGATCTCCTACAACACCTGGGCCTACTCCAGCTTCTTCGTCTGGGTGCCCTCCTACACCCTCGACGAGACGATCAAGCGCATCGCCGGGCTCGGCTACGACGGCATCGAAATCGGCGCCGCCGCCCCGCACGCCTACCCGGCCCACCTCTCGGCCGACCGGCGCGCCCAGGTCAAGGACCTGCTCGACGAGCACGGGCTCTCGCTGTCGAGCATGCTCCCCGCGCCCTCCGGTGGTCCGGGCAACAACCCGGCTTCCCCCATCGCCGAAGAGCGCCGGGCGACCGTCGAGCACTACAAGGAGCTCGCCGAGCTGACCGCGCAGTGGGGCGGCAAGACGCTGATCTACCTGCCCGGCTGGATCATCTTCGGCACCTCGCGCCGGCAGGCGCTCAAGTGGAGCCGCGAATGCCTCACCGAGATCGCCGACTCGATCGCGCACACCGGCGTCACCCTGGTCATCGAGCCGACCTCCCACGACACGAACCTCTGCGAAAGCGCCGACGACGCGATCGAGCTGATGGAGGACGTCGACCGGGACAACGTCAAGCTCATGTTCGACACTTTCCACGTGCTGTACCGGCGCGAGGTGCTCAGCGACTACGTGTACAAGATGGGTGAGCACCTCAAGCACATCCACATCGCCGACAGCGAGCGCCTCCCGCCCGGTTCCGGCGTCGGCGACTTCCCGTCCCTCGTGGACGCCCTGCTCGACACCGGCTACGACGGCTACCTGACGATGGAGACGGGCTTCCACCGCCGGGGCATCGAGCCGGACGAGGACGCCCGCACCTCGATCGAGTACCTGCGCCCGCTGGTCGAGGCCCGGACCCAGGCCCGCATCAGTTCCTGAACCACGGGAGAAAGACAAGATGGACCACCCACTGCTGTTCCTCAACCGTGAAGAAGCGGCCGTCCTCGACGCGCTGGTCGAGGAGATCCTGCCCGGCGAAGAGGGTTCGCCGGGGGCGAGCGAGGCCGGGGTCGTCGAGTACATCGACCGCTCGCTGGCCGGGTTCCTGCGTGACCTGCAACCAGTCTACCGGGCGGGGCTGATCGCCCTGCGTGAGCTGAGCGGCGACGTCACCTTCGCGGACCTCGACGCCGAAACCCGGCACGAGATCGTGGCCACGCTGGCGGAAAGCCCGGACTTCGCCGGCCGGTTCTTCCGGATCGTGCGCGAGCACACCGTCCAGGGGTTCTTCGGCGACCCGGCGTACGGCGGCAACCGCGAACTCGCCGGGTGGAAGCTCGTCGGCTTCCCCGGAGCGCAGTGGGGCTACTCGGCCGAGCAGATGCGGCCGGGCGTCGACGCGCGGGAGATCCCGCTGCTGACCATCAAGGACCTCTACGCACGGATCGGAGGTGCGCGGTGACCGAGCGCTTCGACGCGATCATCGTCGGGATGGGCTCGTCCGGCGGCATCATCGCCGAACAGCTGACCAAGGCGGGACTGCGGGTGCTGGGCCTGGACAAGGGCCCGGACTACACCCAGGAGGACTTCCTGGTGAAGCAGGACGAGCTGCGGTACTACCAGCGCGGCGCCATCGTCGCCGGGGTCGACGTCGACCCGGTGACCTGGCGGGCCGGGGAAAACCAGTCCGCAAGCGTGCTGCCGTGGTCCGCGGGCGAGCTCGGCTCCGACGAGCCGCTGTACGGCCTGCCTTCCATCGGCACCGGGGGCGGCACGCTCCACTGGGGCTGCGCCGCGTACCGGTTCCGGGAAGCCGACTTCCGGATGCGCTCGGCGATCGCCGAGCGGTTCGGGAAGGAGGCGCTGCCGGAGGGCACCCTGGCGGACTGGCCGATCAGCTACGCCGATCTCGAGCCGTACTACGAGAAGGTCGAGCGGGAACAGGGCATCTCGGGCCGGGCCGCGGACAACCCGTTCGGGCCGCCCCGCGAGCACGACTACCCGATGCCGCCGGTCACCCAGGGGCCGGGCGACGTGCCGTTCGTCGAGGCGACCCGGCGCCTCGGGCTGCACCCGTTCCGGCAGCCGCTGGCGATCAACTCGGTCGAGTACCGCGACCGGCCCGCCTGCGTGAACTGCGGGTTCTGCCACGGGTATCCCTGCCACGTCGGTGCGAAGTCGACCACGCAGGTCACCTCGGTGCCGGCCGCCAAGGCGACCGGGAACCTCGACCTGCGCCCGTTGAGCCGGGTGCTGCGGATCCACCGCACCGGCGATGGCTCCCGGGTCACCGGAGTGACCTATGTGGACGCGACGGGCACCGCGCACGAGGTCCGGTCCGACCTGGTGGTGCTGACCGCCTACGCCCTGGAGAACGTGCGCCTGCTGCTGGTTTCGGGGATCAACCGGGACGGCCAGGTCGGCCGGAACTTCATGACACACAACTTCGGCTGGTTCACCTCCGTCCTCCCCGAGCCGACGAACCCGTTCCTCGGCACGTTCAACGCCTCCAGCGCGGTCGACGACTACACCTCGGAACTGGTGCCGGACAACGACCTCGGCGTGCTCTGGGGTTCGCCGATCATCAGCGTCACCGGGGACCTGCAGCCCATCGAGGCCTACCACCTGATGGACCCGAAGGTGCCGAAGTGGGGCCTGTCGCTCAAGCACTGGCTGCGCGACAACTACCTGCACCTGCACCGGATGTATTCGCAGACCACGAACTTCCCGCACCCCCGCCACTACTGCGACCTCGACCCGGACGTCAAGGACCGCTGGGGCCAGCCCGCGCTGCGGATCACGCACGACTGGGAGCCCCACGACGCCAACTCCGTCACGCTCATGGGCCGCTACAAGGAGAAGATCGCCCGCGAGATGGGTGCGAAGGACTACTGGACGGACGCCCCGCGGCCGCCGTACCACCTGTCCACCCACGACGTCGGCGTGCACCGCATGGGCGAGGACCCGGCGACCTCGGTCACGAACGTCTACGGCGAGGTGCACGAATGCCGCGGCCTGTTCGCGGTCGGGGGCGGGCAGTTCGTCAGTTACGGCGGGTACAACCCGAACCAGACGATCCAGGCGTTGGCCTACCTGAGCGCCGAACACCTGCTGGAGCGGGGATGAGCGGCCGGTTCGACGGCAAGGTCGCCTTCGTCACCGGGGCGGGGCGTGGCCAGGGGCGCAGTCACGCCGTGCGGCTCGCCGCCGAGGGTGCGGACGTCGCCCTGCTCGACCTGGGCCGCGCCGGAACGGTGGAGCACCCGCCGTACCGCACCGCGACGATCGACGACCTCGAAGCCACCCGGGCGGAGATCGTGGCACTCGGCCGCCGGTCCGAAGTGTTCGAAGCGGACGTTCGCGACCACGAGTCCTTGGTGCGGGCGGCGGACGAGACCGTCCGCCGGCTCGGCGGGATCGACTACGTGATCGCGAACGCGGGCATCACCGACGGCTTCCACCGGACCTGGGAGCTGCCGCCGTCGCACTGGCGGACCATGATCGACATCAACCTCACCGGCGTCTTCCACACCTGCCACGCGACCGTGCCGCGGCTCATCGAGCGCGGCGCCGGTTCGGCGCTGGTGCTGATCAGCTCGGGCGTCGGCATCAAGCCGGTGCCGCGGCTCGCGCACTACGTCGCGGCGAAGATGGCGTTGCGCGGGCTGAGCGCTCTCCTCGCCGCCGAGCTCGGCCCGTACGGCATCCGGTGCAACACCGTGCACCCCGGCGGCATCGACACCGAGATGACCACCGCGATGGTCGAGCTGAACCAGGTGCCGCGCGAGGAGCTGCTGGCGGGCTTCCGGGCCGGGCAGCTGCTGCCGGGCGACCTCGGCATCGGCGACTCGACGGCCGCCGTGCTCTGGCTGCTCTCGGCAGAGGCGCGCATGATCACCGGCCTGGAAATGACCGTCGACGCCGGCGAAAGCAAGAAATGAACCAGAAAGGGCAAGGCATGTCTTCGGAGAAGGTGCTGCGCGTCGGCATCGTCGGGCTGGAGTTCGGCGCGGAGTTCATCCCGATCTACCAGCGTCACCCCAACGCCGAGATGTACGCGATCTGCCAGCGGACCGAGTCGAAGCTGAACGAGGTCGGCGACCGCTACGGCGTCGACGTGCGCTACACCGACTACGCGCGGATGCTCGCCGACCCGGACATCGACGTCATCCACATCAACACCCCGCTGCAGCTGCACGCCGACCAGGTCGTCGCCGCGCTGGAAGCCGGCAAGCACGTCGGGTGCACCATCCCGATGGCCACGTCGGTGGCGGACTGCCGCCGGATCGTCGAGGCGCAGCGGCGCACCGGGCTGACGTACATGATGATGGAGACCACGGTGTACAGCCGCGAGTTCTTCTTCCTCGAGCAGAACTACCTCGGCGGCCACCTCGGCCGGCTGCAGTTCTTCCGGGCGTCGCACCACCAGGACATGACCGGCTGGCCGTCCTACTGGGACGGGATGCCGCCGATGTACAACGCCACCCACGCGATCAGCCCGACGCTCGCGCTCGCCGGGCACCAGGCCGAGTACGTGCAGTGCCTGGGCTCGGGCTCGGTGTTCGACCGCATGAAGGATGCCTACGGCTCGCCGTACGCGATCGAGTCGACGCATATCAAGTTCCTCGACAGCGACGTCGTCGCCGAGGTCACCCGGCACCTGTGGGCCGTCGCCCGCGAGTACCGGGAGAGCTTCGACGTCTACGGCTCGATCCGCTCCTTCGAATGGGCCCAGACCGAGGACGCCGCCCACGTGCTCTACCTCGGCGAGACGCCCGAGCGCGTCGAGGTGCCCGACTTCGCGCACCGGCTGCCCGAGGAGATCCGCTCGTTCACCACGGCCGGTGTGTACACCGACGACGGCGAGACCGAGCACCGTTCGTTCGTCCAGGGCGGCGGGCACGGTGGTTCCCACCCGCACCTGGCCCACCGGCTGCTGATGTCGGTGCTCGGCGAGGCCGAGCCCTACCCGAACGCGGTGCAGGCCGCGAACATCACCTGCGCCGGCATCCTGTCCCACGAGTCCGCCCTCCGCGGCGGCGAACGGGTGCACCTGCCGGAGTGGACCTTGTCCGACGCGAAACCGCACGTCGTCGAGCTGGCGCAGGACGTCGAACCCCCGTGGGCCGCGGCCTGAAGCACCGGGGTCCTCCCGGCGGGGCACCCGCCGCGCCGGGAGGACCCCGCCGCCGTGCCTCGACCGGTGGCAGGCTTCCCCGTCGACAGCGGCTCGTTCGCGGGAGCAGCGATGGCGGGTACGGCGTCGACGATCGGCCTCCTATCGAGAGCCGACATGCGCTCGGAGGTGATCCGCGCATCGCCGCAGGGGACTTTTCTTTGCCACAAAGGCCAGGAGCACTACTCGGGCGGTGCGCCGGCTGACCGTCGACCGGCCGCAGCCGTCGGGCAGCATGCGGTGCAGACCGGTCGCGACAACGGACGCGACATCGAGGTCCGATCGAGCGCCGCGTTGATGATGATGCCGTCGATCAGCGCCGTCGCGAGTACGTCGCGATGGCCTCGCGGCATCCATAGCCTACGCGCGACATGTCCCGCTCGACGTCCTCGCGGCGGCGGCCGGTTAGAGCACGGTACAGCCGATGCCGCAGTATGGGACTTCTTCGGCATCACGAAGGACGGTCACGCGGCCGTTTGTGCGCATGAACATGACCCTCTCACGCCATACTCGCTCAGCCGCGGGTTTACCTGATCAGGAGTAACCTCGGCCGCTCTGAACTAGCCGGCAGCGAGCGGACGCCAGTTTCCGGCTGGCCCGACGACAGCTGCGTTGACATTCGCAGATCGGGTTGTCAGCTGGTGGTCTCCTGTTCCCGATCGTCCAAGTCGACACCAGCAGACCAGGCCGTGCCCCACAGCGCCGGAGGAGGCCGCACAGCAACGTGGCTTAAATCGGCAGACCAAGAGCGCACACCACCGGGACCGGGTGCGCCGGGTCCAGCGCGTTGCGGGCCATGGTCACGACGCCGGTGTCGTAGACGAGCCCGACATGGCCGACCGGGTCGAGGGGGCAGGTGTCCTGGACGTAGGCGTTGCGGACGCCGGGTTCGGTGATGAAGGCATTGCCGGGTGGGGTGACCACCTCATCGTGCCGGGTTTCGAGCACGGTGTATTGGACGCCGGATTGGGCGATCGGGCCGGCGGTGAGGGCTTGGACGGCGCTGCCGTCGGGCTCGACTTCCGCGCACGGTGCGCACCCGGCTTGCAGCAACTGGTCGAGCTGGGGGCGCAGGCCGAGCAGGTCCGCGACGGTGACCAGGTTGCTGAAACTGGTGCCGTGGGTGGGTGGGGCGAGGGCGACGACCCGGCCGGTCCGGTCGGCGTAGCCGAGGATCTTGGGGATGTAGAGCGCGAGGAAGGCGCCCTCGGAGTGGCCGAGAATGTCCACTTTGGCCGCACCGGTGGTGGTGCGCACCCGATCGATGAAGGCGGCGATCTGCTGGGCGGAGGTGGCGATCGGCTTCAGCCCACCGAAGGGCAGCGCCGGGTCGGGCCGGCCGTAGGTGAGTGCGAACACGCAGTAGCCTGCGTTGGCGAGGTACGGTCCGAGCACCGGGAAGCTGTCGTCCGCGGTGCCGCCCAAACCGTGCAGGGCGACGACGGGATCCGGGTGCGCCGCCGACGGGCGGCAGTTCCAGTCGTCGTACCCGGAACTTGGTGCCGACGCTGCGTCGGCGACGCCGGCGCCCGTCAGCAGCGCACCGGCCGCGACCAGCGCGGGCAGGATAGTCAAGCACTTCTTTGTGCGCATGAGAACTCTCCTGATCAGTCCGAGTAGAACAACTTTTCCGGTGTTCCGACGAGGATCCGGTCGCGGTCGGCGCCATCGGGGGCCCAGTCCGCGAGCAGGTTGAGCACCTCGCCGGTGTCTCGCTGCCCGTCGGGCAGATGCGGCCAGTCCGAACCCCAGATCAGGCGGTCGGGGCGGGCCTCGACGAGCGCCCGGCCGATCCATTCCACAGTGGACAATGGCTGGTCCTTGGCGATCCGGTACGGCCCCGACAGCTTGATGTGGCAGTAGCCGCCGGCCAGGACCGTCACGAGCCGGTCGAAGTCGGCTCGGGTCAGGCCGTCCGATTCCTTCATGTAGCCCATGTGATCGATGACGAAGGGTTCTTCGAACCCGGCGAAGAACGGCAGCAGGTCCCGCACGATCGTGCCCGGCGCGTAGAACTGGAGGTGCCAGCCGCGGGGCCGGGCCCGGTCCGCCATGCTCCTGATGTAGGCGATGACATCCGCGATCGGCCAGGTGGCGCGGGCGAACAGGTCCAGCCGGATCGCGCGCACGCCCGCGGCGTGGAAGTCGTCCAGCTCGGCATCGCCGACATCGTCGGCGAGCCGGACCACTCCGCGGCAGCGAGGTCCGATCGCCCGCAATGTCCGCAGCAGCAGGCTGTTGTCGGTGCCGTAGAACGTCGGCTGCACCAGCACCATCCGGTCGATGCCGAGCCATTCGGTCAGGCGCAGATACTGCTCGACCGTGCCTTCGGGGAAGGTGTAGAGCGGGTCGGGCACGGAGGGAAAGCCGGGTTCGAAGACGTGGAAGTGGGTGTCGCACGCGTTGTGCGGCAGGGCGAAACGCGGTGGTGTGGTGGACTCCGCCGGCCGCATGGGCGTGGTCTGGAGGATGTCGGTGGTCATGCGCGGTCCTGGTGGTGGGGGGTTTCGCGATGTTCGGCTTGCGCGCGTGCGGCGGCGGCCGAGGTCGCCTGGTGGAGCAATGCGGTGTCGTTGCCGGTCAGCACGAGGGGGCACACGCCGAGCGGGACAAGCGAGCGGTGGATCGCGGGGTCGTTGATGCCGCCGACCATCAGCAGCTTGCCGTGGTCGCGGCAGGCTTGCGCGGCGGCGGCGACCGCGTCGCGCAGCCGTGGGTCGTCGTAGCGTCCGGGCACGCCGAGCTCCGCGGTGAAGTCGTTGGCGCCGAAGACGAGCATGTCGACGCCGTCGACCGACGCGATCGCGTCGACGGCGTCGATTCCCTCCGGGGTTTCCACCATGATCAGCACGACCACCTCGGTGTCCGGCGGCGGCATCGCGGTCGGCGAGCGCTGACCGCGCGGCGGGAACCGGCAGGCTCTCGCGATCCGTTCGGCCTCCTGCGCGGTGTCGACGCGGGGCGCGATGATCCCGCGGGCTCCGCCGTCGAGCAGCCGGCCGATCATGCCGTACTCGCGCTCCGGTATGCGCACGATCGGGGTCAGCCCCAGAGCGTCGGCCGCAGTGCACAGCGTGGCGGCGGTGTCGGTCGACATGGCGGAGTGTTCCAGGTCGACCATGACGGCGTGGTGGCCCGTCGACCGGGCTGTGTGGACGGTGTCGAGCGTGCGGCCGGCGCGGATTCCCAGCATCAGCGTCAGTTCGCCGGCGCGCAGCCGAGCGAGCAACGTGCCAGATCCGGAGCGGGGTGGCTGGAGCATGGGACCTCACTGCCATCGAGGTGAAGATGGATTCATCTTCACCACAGCGGGCGGGGCATGTCAACCCAGCCGAGGCGGGGCACCCGATCAGTGGATGCGACCACTCAGTCTGGTCACCACGGGTTGACAAGGATGCCGCAACACATGAAGATGAATTCAGATTCAGTGGAGGTCACGTGGTCCGATACCTCAGCGAAGTGGCAAGCGTGGCGACGTCGGGCGCCCGCGCGGTCGAACCAATCGAGCTCGACGGCCTGCGCCTGCTGGCGATTCCCCAGCTCGCCTACGACGTGCCCGGCGAGCCGGCGAACATGAACGGCGGCGACAGCAACACCGACCTGCTGCTCCTGTGCCACGGCGAGCAGGGCTACCACCGGTGGCAGACCCTGCCCGCGCCCGGCGGTGAGGACGCTGAGTTCTTCCGGATCGGCGACCGCGCGTTCCTCGCGGTGGCGAGCATCCGCCACGGCACCGGGCCGTACGAGTTCGGTGTCGATTCGTCGATCTTCGAATGGAACGGCGACCGGTTCGAGCCGTTCCAGGCTATCCCCGGGTACGCGGCCAAGCAGTGGAAGCACTTCGAACTCGACGGCCGGCACTTCCTGGCCCTCGCACAGGGTGTGGTTCTGCCCGGGCAGGAGGAAGAAAACCTCCCGTCGCGGATCTACCGCTGGAACGGCACGACGTTCGAGCACTTCCAGGACGTCGACTCACGATGGGCGTACAACTGGCACGCGTTCTCGGTGGACGGGTACCGGTTCCTCGCCCACGCCGATCACCTGTGCCCGTCGGTGCTGTACCGCTGGACTGGTGCGAAGTTCGAGCCGCACCAGCAACTCGCGCCCAGTCACGGCCGGGCCTTCGCACACTTCACCCACCAAGGTGCGGTCTACCTCCTGGTGGCCCGGCTCCAGGACGATTCGGTCCTGCTCCGCTGGGACGGTTCGCGATTCGTCGAGCACCAGATCCTGGCCGGGCCCGGCGCCCGCGAGTTCGCGGTGATCGAGAGCGAGACCGGGCTGTACGTGCTGCGGGTGAACTTCGTCCTCGGCACTCCCGCCGATCCGACGACCGCGCTCTCCTCCCAGCTCTACCGGTGGCAGGACGGCGCTCTGGTCGTGGTCGAGGAGTTCCCGACCACCGGCGGCACGGATGCCGCGGTGCTCCGCGACAAGGACGGCCTGCTGGTCGCGGTGTCCAACAGCCTGTCCGCCGACGTCCGGTTCTCGGCCCGGACCGTGCTCTACCGCTTCACCGGATGATCAGGGGAGAACCACGCCATGCCCGACAACCAGAGCCCCGAGCTCGTCGACCTGTTCACCACCTACACGGCCGCGGCCGACAGCCTCGGCGCGCACCTCACGCGCACCGCGACCGAGCACGGTGCGGCCGACCCGCTGATCGTCGCCACCTCCGCCGATTTCGCGCTCTACCCCGGCGACGGCAAACCGCCGACGGTCGAGGGATTCAGGTTCTCCACGCGCGGTTTCAAGGAACTTGCGGGTATCTCCCACCTCGGCCCGGCGGTGGCCAGCCTGGTCCAGCTCAAACAGCGGTACGGCGACAGTAGCTGGCGGGCCGAGGCGCAGCGCCTGCTGTCCCAGGTGGACCGGTCCCGGGCCGCGAACAGCGTCGAACTGTGGCGGGACACCATCGCGGTCGAGGCGTATCGGGGCCGGGAACAGGCGATCGCCGACATGGTCGACTACAGCTGCGCGGTCACCGCCCGCTACCTGCGCGCCGCGCTGGCCGATGCCGGCTACCTGAACGAACGCACCCTGCGGTCGGACTACCTGGACGGCGGCGCGGTCGGTGCCAACCGGATGATGATCGCGACGTTCTTCCTCGCCGGCATGGACATCTCCTTCCGCATCCTGCGCTGGTTCGACGAGCAGGACGTCGACTGGGACCGGGCGATGGTGGTCATCGCCGGCCAGCAAGGGCGTCCGACGGCCGGGGTCACCTGGAACACCTCGAGCATCGCCACGATGGTGCGCGGAGCGTCGCGCTACCGGCTCCCGCTGGAGCGGATGTACCTGGCGCCGCACGCGCCCACCTTCGCCACCCCCGTCGGCGGCGACCTGTCCGAGGTGATCGCGTTGGAGGAGCCGTTGCGCCGCATCTGGTTCTCCACCCGCGGCATCGTGGAACTGGGCGAGCTGATGTTTCCCGAGCAGCCGCGCTTCACCCCGGGCCAAGCCGACGTGCCGGATCTCGCGGCCGCCGGGGTCGCCGAGATCAGCGAAATGCCGGTCATCCACGGACCGGACGACTGGCCCGCGCTGGTCGCCCGGCTGCGCATGGTCCTGGAAGACCCGCGCCAGCTGTTGTCCGGCTGCGTGACCGATTACGCGGTCAGCCAGCTCGTGGCCGCCGGCAACGATCCCGCCAAGGTCGTCGTGCCCGGTCTGGACGGAGTCACCTATCCCCGGGGCCTCTCGTGATCGTGCTGGAGCTGGACCAGGCGCGCTTCCTCGACGTCGAGGCCGGCCGAATCGCCTACTACGAGAGCGGTTCGGGACTGCGGCCGATCATCTGGGTGCACGGCCTGCCGTTGGACTCGCGCTCCTGGGCGGCGCAGCAGGAGTTCTTCGACCGCGACGCCCGCAACGTGTTCCTCGACCTGCGCGGCTACGGAGCTTCCGACAAGCTCCCGTCCACTGTGGATAGCATCACCGCGCTCTACGTCCAGGACCTGGCGGAGCTGATCACTCGATTGCGGCTGCATGACCCGATGCTGGTCGGGTTCGCCTCGGGCGGGCATGTCGCCCTGCGCTTCGCCGCGCAGCACCCGGAACTGGTCGGGAAGCTGGCGGTACTCAACGGCTCGCCGAAGTTCCGGCGCGGCGAAGACTGGCCCTACGGCTTCGACGCCGCCGCCATCGGCCACTTCACCCAAACGGCGGCGCGAGGCGGGATCGAGGCGCTGACCGACGCCGTGCTGCACCCGGACGACGTCTTCGCCGACGTCTCACCGGAACGCAGCGCCGAACTCGCCGCGTGGTTCCGTTCGATGAGCCGTCAGGCCGGCGTCGGTACCCTGCTCGGCTTCTTCACCGACATCGCGGCGGACGATCATCGCGCCGACCTGGCGAAGATCGTGGCGCCGACCCTTCTGCTCAGCAGCGCCCTGGGCCGGGAGGTGCCGCTCGACGTCGCGCTGCAGATGCGCACCGCCATCCCGAACGCCCTGCTCGCCGAGCTGCCCGGCGCCGACCACTTCGCCTTAGCCACCCGGCCTGAGCTGACGAACCGGCTCCTGCACAACTTCTTCGTCACGCCATGAAACCCCACGAAAGGTCGGCGCCATGACCGTCCCGAGCCAGCCACTTCCCGCGTTCCCGCTCCCGATCGCGACCGACATCGCGCCGGCCGACACCACCGACACCGCCCTGCTGGACCCCCGGCCGGGCGAGCAGATCGGCGTCGGCGCCGTCGAACTGCGCCGGTACGACGACATCGTCTACCGCACCACCCCCCGAACCCTGTCGCTGGATCTTCTGCGCCCGGCGAGCGACGAACGGCTCCCCCTGCTGGTCTACCTTCCCGGCGGCGGCTTCATCATGGCCAACAAAGCCAACGCTCCCGTGCTGCGCACGTTCGTCGCCGAATCCGGCTTCGTGGTCGCGAGCGTCGAATACCGGACGGCGAGCGACAACGCGACCTACGCAGACTCGGTCCGCGACGTCCACGCCGCCATCGCCTACCTGCGGGGACACGCCGACGACTACGGAATCGACCCGCGTGCAGTCGGTGTCTGGGGCGAATCGGCCGGCGGCTACGTCGCGGCCATGACCGGCGTCACCAACGAACTGGCGCGGTTCGGCGCCGGACCGGGGTCCGGGGGCCGGGTGGACGCGGTGGTCGACAGCTTCGGCGCCTCCGACCTCGCCACGGTCGGCGCCGACTTCGACGCCGCGTTCCAAGCGCACTTCCGCGACACCGTCACCCATTTCTCAGCCTACCTGGGCGCCCCGGGCGCGGCCCTGCCGGAGATTCCCGAGGAGGTCACCGCGGCCGACCCGGCGACATACGCGAGCGCGGCGACCCCGCCGTTCCTGCTGCTCCACGGCAGCAAGGACATGCTCATCTCGCCCAGCCAGACCCAGCACCTGCACCAGGCCCTGCTCGCCGCGGGCGCGGACAGCACCCGTTACCTCCTGGAGGGCGCCAACCACGGCGACATCGCGTTCCTCGGCCACCCCGACAGCGGACTGCCCTGGTCGAGCACGACCACCATGGGCATCATCACCGCGTTCCTGCACCGTCACCTCGACCGGCCGTGACCGCCGCGCTTCCGAGGCGGCCCGAGCAGGCCGGTGGCGATCAGCGAGGTGAGGGTCTCGACCGCCACGTCGGCGTCGGGAGCGGTCCCGTCCTCGGCGAACTGGCTATAGCAGAAGGACTCCAGCAGGCACACCACCGCCAACGCCGCCATCCGTGCGCGCTCGGTGGGCACCTCGGCCCAGGCCGGGGTGGCCAGGATGTGATCGGCCCACACGTCAACCTGCCGATCACGCAGTCCGTGGTGGAACCGCTCGAACTCCGAGCTCAGCATGGACGCCTGGAGGATGCCCCGCCGTTCGGGCAGGTAGCGCTCGTAGGTGGCCCAGAACGCCTCGACATGAGCCCGGATGTCCCCGACCGTCGCCAAGGTGTGGTCCTCACCCATGTGCTCCACGACCACGGTGTGCAACGCCTCGTCGAAGTCCGCCGCGAGCGCCCGCAACAGCGCGTCCTTGTCGGTGAAGTAGCGGTAGAACACCCCTGCTGCCTTGCCGGCCTCGGAGGTGATGTCGGTGACCTTGATCTCCGCGTAGCTCCTGGACACCAGCAGCCTGCGGGCGGCGTCCTTCAACGCCGCCTCGGTCCGCTCGCCCCTGGTCGTCTCGGCCACCACAACTCCTAAAGGTGAAGATGGCGTCATCTTCACATCGTGTTGCCCACGTGTCAACCAGCCCATCACCGGAGGAACGACGATGTCACTCGAAGCCCTGACCCCGGACAACACCACGATCGTGCTCGTCGACTACGCCGTCGGATTTGCCACCATCCTCGGCTCGCACGACCTGTCCCAGCACCTCAACAACGTCGTCGGCTTGGCCAAGACGGCGGTCCTCTACGGCAGCGGTCTCGTGGTGACCAACGGGCTGCCGAGCAAGCCGTCCGGGCCGCTGTACCCGGAGCTGCTCGACGTCATCGGCGACCGGCCGGTGATCGAGCGCGCGACCCAGTTCAACAGCTTCCTCGACGAGGATTTCGCCGCGGCGGTCGCGGCGACCGGCCGCAAGAAGCTGGTGATCGGCGGCGTCGCGACGGACGGCTGCGTGCTGCAGACCGTGCTCGGCGCCCTGCGGGCCGGCTACGAACCGCACCTGGTGGTCGACGCGACGGCGAGCACGTCCCGCGAGGCTCACGAGACCGCGATCACGCGCATGGTGCAGCTCGGAGTCGTGCCGCTCACCTGGTTCTCGCTCGCCGCGGAGTTCCAGCTCGACCCGCGTTTCGACAACGCACCGCACCGCGGGAAGCTGATGGCCGACCACATGCCCGCCATGATGATGGGCGCCCGCACGTATTTCGCCGGCCAGGCGCTGGCCGCCGGTGCGACGGCGAAGTGATCCGGCTCGCGCTAGAGCCCGCGACCGTCCGGGCTGATGCCGCGCAGCGTGATGTCGAAGTGGGCTCGGCACAGCGCCGGCAGGTCCCATGCGGGTGAGAGCAACCACTGCGCCTTCAGCCCGTCGGTGATCGCCACCAGCGACCGGCCGAGGCCGACCGGGTCGACGCCGGACCGGATGTCCCCGGCCGCGATCGAAGCCCGGACGGCCTCGGCGTTGTTCTGGCACATGAGCTGATAGCGCTGCGCGAAATAGGAGGCGGCCGGATGGCCGGGCACTGTGGCCGCGGCGGCGGTGGTCACGAACAGGCGGGTGAGGCCCGGCTGCGCCACCTCGTCCGCCAGTACCTCCAGGACGTGACCCAGCAGCACCCGCAGGCCCAGCTGTGGGTCGCTGAAGCGCGACGCCCAGTCGATGTCCTTCGCCCGCAGGACCGCCAGTAGCAGCGCATCCTTGCCGTTGAAGTGGTGCAACAGGCCGGTTTGCGACGTTCCGGCTTCGGCCGCGATCCGGGCAACCGGTGTCTCGTGGAAGCCGTGCTCGGCGAACAGGCGGGTCGCCGTCTCCACGATGGCGATCCGCTTGCCGTCCGCCGCGTGGTAGCTGCCGGTGCGGCGCCGGGTGCGAGTACGAGGTGCTGGCTCCACGCATGAAGCCTACGTGGTCGAAGGCTTCCGGAATAAAAGCAGAGCGGTACTCTGTTTTTAACGGTGCTGCCGTCCCGGGCAGCCCTCACCGATGGAGACCCCATGTCCGTGACAACCCGGCCCGGCACCTGGACCGTCGATCCGACCACGAGCTCCGCCGAGTTCGCCGTCCGCAAGATGCTGGTCAAGACCGTGCGCGGCGCGTTCCCGATCCTCGAAGGCGCGGTGCGCATCGATCCGGACGGCACCCCGGACAGCGTCACCGCCACCCTTGACGCGACCGGCTTCGCCAGCGGAAACCAGCACCGCGACGACCACATCCGCAGCGCCACCTTCCTGGACGCGGCGACACACCCGACACTGTCGTTCATCGCGACAGCGATCAAGCCGGGCGAAACCGGCACCTGGCACCTCGACGGTGTGCTCACCGTCCGCGGCACGCGCAGCGCGGTCACTCTGATCGCGACCATCGACCGGCTCGACCCCGAAACGGCCGACGTCACAGCCACCACAAGCATCAGCCGACGGGCGGCCGGCGTCGCCACCTGGCCCAGGTTCATGATCGGCGACCGGGTGGACATCACGCTGACCATCGCCCTGCGCGCGCAAAAGTGACCGCGGCCTGACGCTCGCCCGGTGGGCGCGTGCGACGCCTACCGCGCCGTTCACCGAGCATTCCGGCGGCGCCGTCCTTGACCGGGGCGCCGTTGGCCGGAACCGCGCCGGCGCCCCTGGCCGCCGCGAGCGCTTCGTCACTGCCCGGGGTGCTCGGCGTCGTAGCGCGCACGGCTGCGACGGATGTGGTCCTCGTGCTGGAGCGCCCAGCCGATCAGTTCTTCGAGCTTGATCTCCAGTGAGCTGCCGACGTCGGTCAGCGCGTACTCGACCTGCGGTGGGGTCGCCGGCGTGACCGTGCGGTCGATGAGGCCGTCCCGTTCGAGCTTGCGCAGGCTCAGGGTGACCATCCGCTGGGACACCCCGGGCAGCAGGCGGGACAGCGCGGAATACCGCAATGGCCCGTCCTTGAGCAGGGACAGGATCACCACGCCCCATTTGTCGTCGACCCGGGCCAGAACGTCCCGCATCCATTCGTTGCGCTCGTCGGGCCGTGCGGGCACGCGAACACCGATGTTCGTTTCCCACAACGATGTGCCGTCTTCCGCCATCGGTCATCGCCGTCCACACTCGAAGGTCCGATCTCCGGTCCAGATTACCCGGGAGGACCCCGCATGGCATCAGCTCAATGGCACGAAGACGAGCTGTACGAGCGTGGGTTGCGCATCCGCCGTGAGATGTTCGGACCGGCCGGCGCCGAAGAACAGACCGACTCCGCAACCGAATTCACTGCCAAGCTGCAGGACATCGTGACCCGGCACTGCTACGGCGACATCTGGGCGCGGGCCGGCTTGGACCGCCGGGAGCGCAGCCTGGTCACCCTGGCCTTCCTGGTGGCACTCGGTCGCCGGCACGAGATCGGCATCCACGTCGAAGGCGCGGTCGCCAACGGCGTGACGGTCGAGGAGATTCGCGAGCTGCTCCTGCAAGCCGTTCCCTACTGCGGCCTTCCGGCGGCCGTGGACGGATTCGCGGTGGCTGAGCGGATCCTCGCCGTCCCCCTGCATCGGACTGAACCGACTCCGAAAGACGAGGCCCCCATGGGCAAACCGAGCAAACTGGCACACGTGGTCCTGCAGACCAACCAGCTTCCCGCGCTCCGCGACTGGTACTGCACCGTCCTGAACGCCGAGCCGGCCTTCGACAACGGAAAGCTGGCTTTCCTCCGGTACGACGACGAGCACCACCGGATCGGCATCGTCGCGCTGGACGACTACGAGGAGCACGAGCGGCCGGCCGTCGGTCTGCAGCACATTTCCTTCACCTACGAGTCGTTCGAAGCCTTGCTCGAAAACTACGAACGACTCAAGGCCGCCGGAATCCGGCCGACGGTGGCCGTCAACCACGGGCCCACCATCTCGATCTATTACGCCGACCCCGACCGGAACACGATCGAGACTCAGGTCGATGTGTTCGAAACCCCCGAGGAGGTCGACGATTTCATGAACGGGCCGCTCTACCAGAACAACCCCTGGGGCACGGACCTCGATCCCGAGGACATGCTCACCCGGCTGCGAGGCGGGGAGACGTTCGAGTCCCTGACCGCCCGGCGGAGCTGAGGGTGGACCGAGCGACCGCCGACATCGAGGTCCCGGTCCTCGTGATCGGCGCGGGCCCGGCGGGCCTGACCGCAGCTCATGTTCTGGGACGCCTGGGCACCCGGTGCCTCCTGGCGGAGCGCCGGTCGGCGGTGGGCACGCTACCGCGGGCGACCGGCATCCGGATCCGGACGATGGAACTGTTCCGCGCCTGGGGAATCGACGACGCCGTCATCCGGCGCTCGTTCCCGGTACGCGACGGCGGCGAGTTCGCGTGGGTGCACACGCTCGCCGGCGAGCAGTTCGGACGGACCAGCATGGCCGAACTGCAAGACGGTGGTGCCCGGCGTGCGGCGACCCCGATGGAGGTCGTTTTCAGCCCGCAGGACCAGATCGAGCCGGTCCTGCTGGACGGGCTCGACCACAATCCGAACGCTGAAGTCCGGCTCTCGACCGAGATCACGTCCCTGACCGAGGACGACGACGGGATCGTCGCGACGGCCGAGGACCAGGTGACCGGCGCGGTGACCCGGATCCGCGCCCGGTACGTGCTGGGCGCCGACGGTGCGGGCAGCTTCACCCGCAGGTGTCTGGGCGTGGTGTTGGCCGGGCCGGACGCGCGAGCCTCCTTCGTCAACATCGACTTCCGCGCCGATCTGCAGCTGTATGCCGGGGATCGTCCCGCTGCCTTGTATTTCGTCCTGAACAGCCGGTCCAGCGGCACGATCGCGGCCCGGGACGGCAGGCACCGCTGGTACTTCAGCGTGCTGGCGGGCGGCGCGACCACAGTGGACGCCGCCGACCCGGAAAGCTGCGTGCAGGCGGTCCGCGATGCGGTCGGCGTGCCGGATCTCGCGGTGGAGGTCGAAAGCGTCCGGTCGTGGCAGATGGACGCCAAGGTGGCCGCGCACTGGCGCCGCGGCAACGTCTTCCTGCTGGGTGACGCCGCGCACCGTTTCCCGCCGACCGGTGGTTTCGGGATGAACTCGAGTATCCAGGATGCGCACAACCTGGCCTGGAAGGTGCACGCGGTGCTCGCCGGCTGGGCCGGTCCCGGACTGCTCGACTCCTACGAGGCCGAACGAAGGCCGATTGCGCAGTTCAACGCGAAACAGTCCTGGCGCAACATGGACCTGATGACCGAGACCGGCTTCGACCCGCAGGTCTACGCCTTCGCGGCCGGGCTCGAGGCCGAGTTCGACGCTCCGGAGCGTCCGCTGCGCGCCAGGATCCGCCGTGGGATTCCGGTGCAGCGTCCGCAGTTCGACGGGCTCGGGCAAGACATCGGATACGCCTACACGTCGTCCGCGGTGATTTCCGATGTCCCGGCGCCGAGCCTGGAGCAAGATCCGGAGTTCGAACCCTCGGCCGCGCCGGGACGGCGAGTCCCGCACCACGCAGTGCTCCGCAACGGCGTCGAGGTGTCTCCGCTGGATCTCGTGGAAGGCCGGTTCACGCTGTTCGCCGGCGAGGACGGCGCGCGCTGGGCGGACGCAGCCCGCGAAGCCGCTCGACTCCGTGGCGTTCCCCTGCGCGCGTTCCGGGTCACCTCGGGACCGGAAACCGGAGCCACCGAACTGCAGGACCCTGCGGGGACATGGGGAAAGTCGGCCGGGGTCGAGGCCGACGGAGCCAGCTTGGTCCGACCGGACGGTCACATCGCGTGGCGCACCTCCGCGGCGGCCGGAGCCCGAGCCGTCGCCGAGGTCGGAGCTGTGCTCGACGCGATCCTGGATCGTCACGAGGAGGTGCTTCGGTGAGGCTTGTGAGCTTCGGCGAGCCCGGCCAAGAGCAGCCCGGAGCGCTGCGCGACGACGGAGCCATCGTTCCGCTGCGCCCATTATTGAACGAGTTGGACCCGGGCGCGGCACCCGACATGACCACGGTCCTGTCGCGCCTTTCCACGCTCCAGCCACGCATCACCGATCTGATCACCGCACCCCGCACGGCGACACTGGCCGCGGATGCTGTTCGCTTCGGTCCGCCGGTACCGACCCCTGGCGCGATCGTCGCCGTCGGCGCGAACTACACCGACCACGTCAAGGAGATCACCGGATCGGCCGCCGGACTGCCCGCAGAGCCGATCCTGTTCCTCAAACCCGCATCGTCCCTGGCCGGACCGCGCGATCCCGTCATCCGGCCGCGCGAATCGAAAGGCCTCGACTACGAGTGCGAGATCGCGGTGGTGATCGGCCGCGGCGGTCGCCGCATTCCCGAAGCTCGCGCGCTGGAGCACGTCGCCGGATACATGATCGCCAACGACGTGACCGCACGGGACCTCATGCTCAAGGACATCGGGAAGGGTGCCGCGTTCATGCAGATTCTGCGCGGCAAGGGCGCCGACACGTTCTGCCCGGCCGGCCCCTGGCTGCTGACCGCCGACAGCGTCCCCGACCCCACGACGCTGCGCCTGCGGACGTGGGTGAACGGTGAGCTTCGTCAGGACGCGCTCGCCGAGCAGATGGTGTTCGGTGTTGCGGCGATCATCGCCTCGGTCAGCGACTGCATGACGCTGCACCCGGGTGACGTCATCCTGACCGGGACCCCGAGCGGCGTCGGCACAAGCAGGCAGCCACCCGCCTTTCTGGAACCCGGCGACACGCTCCGCCTGGAGATCACCGGGCTCGGCCACATGGAGACCCCGATCGAGGCCGAGCCGTGAGCGGCGGACGCCGGCCGACAACACCCACTGCCTCGGAAAGGCCGGACCGAATGTCGTCGAAAGTGCAGATCATCATCGCCAGCACCCGGCCCGGACGGGTGGGACCGTCCGTGGCGCGATGGCTCGAAACCTCGGCCAAGGCCCACGGGGCGTTCGCCGAAGTCGAGCTGATCGATCTTTCGACGGTGAACTTGCCATTCATGGACGAGCCCTACGCACCCCGCGAGGGCCGCTACGTCCACGCACACACCAAGGAATGGAGCGCGAAGATCGCCGAGGGCGACGCTTTCGTCTTCGTGACCCCGGAGTACAACAGCGGATTCAACGCACAACTGAAGAACGCGATCGACTACCTGTTCACCGAATGGCGGCACAAGCCGGTGGGCTTGGTCGGTTACGGCGGCACCGCCGGAGGCGCCCGCGCGACCCAGATGCTCAAATCCGTCGTCTCCGCGGTCGGTATGACCCCGGTCGAAGGGCCGCACTTCGCGTCCGTGCACCAGCTCCTCGACGAGAACCTCGAGCTGCAACCAACCGACCCGGCACCAGTGATCACCGGACGGATGTTCGACGACCTGCACTCGCTGGCGACGGCGCTGAGGCCCCTCCGCGACCTGCGAAAGGAGCATTGACCGGGAGCGGTCGTGTTGCCCGGGCAGGCCGAGCTCGCCAGATTCACCATCGCCATGGCCCGCATCGCCAAGGTGGCCCGGATCAGCACCGGCCGCGTCCACGCTTACTTCAACGGCGGCAGGGACGCCTGGTCCCATTCGTCTCCGCCCGCTCGCTCGCCGCGACCGGAGCACAGGCGTCCTGCTCAAGAAACAAGGGCTCGATGACCGCGTGCGGGTCACCCACGACTTCGAACGACAGCATCAGGCCGCCGCCACGCATCTGCTTCGGGCGGCCGCCTTCGAGGCCCGGGTAGTGCACCCGGGTCGCGGCCGGGTGTCCGGTGAGCCGGGCTGCCAGTTCGGCCGCGGTCGCGGACGCGTTGGGCCGGAGACGACCCGAGACCGCGCGGACGGTCGAGGCCGAGCTGTGGTCGAGGACTGCGCCACGACGTCGATCAGCTCCCCCGGGCGGCTCGCTTCCCACGTCCCGCACGCGTTGTGGACGTTCGCGGACCTGGTCGAGGCCGCGGACCACACGGGCCGTCACGGGGAAGCCGCAGCCCACGCGGCTTCCGTGCCCGGCCGTCAGCCGGGCACGGGGGCGGTGCGGCGGACGAGACCGGTGCGTTTCGCCGTTGCCAGCAACGGAGTCGTCTCGATCGCCGTGATTCCGCCCAACGGTCCGATGGTGGCGACGAGGAACGAGTAGACCGCGTCGAGGTCGGTGGCGGCGACGGCGACCAGCAGATTGGCCGGGCCGGTCGTCGCCGCGACGAACCGGACCTGCGGATGGGCGGTGAGTGCCTCCGCCGTCTCCTCGAGCGCTCCTGGTTGCACGGCGATCCACAGCAACGCCTCGGCGTGCACGCCGAGCAGAGCGAGGTCCACCTCCGTCGCCAGCCGGGCCACCTGGCCGCGCAGAAGCACGTCGAGGCGCCTACGGGCGGTGAGTGCGGTGACGCCGGCCTGGCTTGCCAGGTCGGTGTAGGTCATGCGGCAGTTCTCGGCCAGCGCCGCCAGCAGGCCGGCGTCGATGTCGAGCGGCGCGGGCGGCGTGACCGGCGGATCCGGCATGAGTTGCGCGGTTTCCTCGGCGGACAAGAGGCCGGCTGTCCAGCGGAACGCGACCGGGAAGACGCGAAGCAGGGTGTGTGCGGTCCACGAGCGCACGGCCTCGGTCGCGGGCAGGTCCCGTAGCAGCAGGGCGTTGCGGGCCTCGGCGCCGTCGAGGAAGAAGATGGCGGAAACCTCGTCGCCGCCGCCGAGGATGTCGACCCAGACGGTGTCGGCGCGGCGAGCCAACACGGCGGCCACCTGGCGGATCCGGGTCGGCCGGCACCGGATCCGCAG
This sequence comes from Amycolatopsis stemonae, assembly GCF_054781455.1. Classification (NCBI taxonomy): domain Bacteria; kingdom Bacillati; phylum Actinomycetota; class Actinomycetes; order Pseudonocardiales; family Pseudonocardiaceae; genus Amycolatopsis; species Amycolatopsis stemonae. Next base: position 76,475 of record NZ_BAAGUJ010000009.1, read on the forward strand.
GGCCATCGGGACCGTTCCCGGGAAGCAGGCCGGGTTGCGCACGACGGTGCCGCGCAAGGTGCCGTCGGCGTACAGCGGGGCCGCCCGCCGGACGACAGTGCGTTCCGACAGCCCCAGGCAGCGGCCGATCTCCCGCCACGAAGCGCGCGGCGAGGCGAGGAGCACGGCCACGATCCGGCGCTCCGTATCGTCCAGCTCCTGTCGCATGATCTGCATCCTAGACGTTCATTCCGACGTGTTTCCTGCATATCTCGCCGACAGTTGGCGGTCAACCTGCGTTCCGGCCGTAGAAAAGACGGGAAACCTCGATTCTGGGAGCAGACCATGACCGAGCACGGTGCCGACGTACTGATCCGGGCCGCCGCGGTGCACACCCTGGTGCCGGGCCAACACCCGCAGCGAGCTGTCGCGGTGCGAGGCGATCGCATCGCCGCCGTCTCCGCGAAGCCCGACGGCCTCGACGGCTGGGTGGGCGCGCACACCGCGGTTCTCGACCTGCCAGGGGCCACCGTCCTGCCCGCGTTCGACGACACCCACACCCACCTGATCTTCGCCGGCCTCAGCGCGCACGACGTCCCCGTGCACGAGGCCCGCACCATCGCCGAGTTCCTGGACCTGATCCGGCAGCGCGCCGCCGTCACCCCTGCCGGCCAGTGGATCCGCACGACCACCAACTGGCAGGAATTCACCCTCGCGGAACGGCGCATGCCGACCGCCGCGGAACTCGACCAGGCCACCGACCGCCACCCTGTGCTCGTCAAGCGGGGCGGCCACAACGACGTCGTCAACACCCACGCGCTGCGCCTCGCGGGCATCACCGAAGACACCCCCGTCCCGCCCGGCGGGGTGATCGGCCGCGACGCCGACGGACGCCTCGACGGCCGGCTGATCGACACCGCCCAGGCTCTGGTGGAGCGACTCGTCCCCGCCGAGGACCGCACCGGCCGCATCGACGGGCTTCGCCTCGCCAGCGGCCAGTACGCCGCCACCGGGATCGGGACGGTCCGTGACTGCGCGGTCTTCCCCCACGACTACGCCGTTCTTCGCGCCGCCCGGGACGCCGGCGCGCTCCACACCCGCGTCCGCGCCCTGATCGCGACGTTCGGGCTGACCAGCGCGGCCGAGGTGGAAGACCTGCTCGACACCATGGCGGACTGGCGGTCCACCGCCGACCCCTGGCTGCAGGTGTGGGGCGTGAAATTCGGTCTTGACGGCGGCTTGGAGGCCGGCGCCACCGAAGAGCCCTACGCCTGCGACCACAGCTTCTTCGGCACCCTGATGTGGGAACCCGACGCACTGGTCGAAGCCGTCGAGGCCGTCGTCCGCCGCGGCTGGCGAGTCGGCACCCACGCCTACGGCGACCGCGCCGTGCGCACCCTGCTGGACGTCTACGAGCGCGTGCTGGAGAACAACCCCGGTCTTCCCGACGGCACCCTGGTGATGGAGCACGGCGGCCTGGCGGCCCCGGAACAACGCGCCCGCGCCGTCGCGCTCGGCATCCCCGTCACCATCCAGCAGCCCCTGCTGCACGACACCGCCGAAGTCGAACGGGAATTCTGGGGCCCGGAACGTGTCGCCGCGCTGTTCCCCGCCCGCGGCTGGCTCGACCAGGGTGCGCTCGTCACCGCCGGCTCCGACTTCCCCGTCGGCCGGTTCGGTGCCATGCGCTCGGTCTGGGGCATGACAACCCGCCAGACGGTCATCGGCGTCCAGGGTCCGGAACACGCCATCACCCGCGACGAGGCCATCGCACTGCACACCACCTACGCCGCGCGCCTGCTCGGTGAAGCCCACCTCCGCGGCACGCTCACTCCCGGCCGCTTCGCCGACCTCACCGTCTGGGACCAGGACCCGACCCGCTGCCCGGACGACGGCCTGCGTGACCTCGAGCCCACGCACACCCTGGTCGGCGGCCGCCCGGTGCACGGTGACCAGCCCGCTGCCTGAGCTATCGGCGCGGGAGTCTCCGCACCTCGATCAGGTCGAACCCGAGCGCCTCGAGTTCGGCGAGAACGCCGTACAGGGCCGAGGAGTCCGGCAGGTCCCCGGTGAGCACGGTTCCAGGCCCTGCTTGCGGGATGTCAGCGCCGGGAACGCGGTCAGCGGGGGCGGACCGAGCACCCGTCGACGCGGATCAGGTACGGCACCATCACCTCATCGAGCGGCCCGGGAAGGTGACCCGGCATCGCCGGGATGCGGTGATCTCAGCCGCGACCGGTCGCCAGGAGCCGCAGTTCGCGGCCGCGCTGGACGGCCGCCGACCGGTCCGAGCCTGGCGCAGATCCGGCGGCTGTGGGTGTTGACGGTGTTGAGCGAGACCGACAGCTGCCCGACGATCTCGGGCCGGGTCAGGTTGTGGGAAGTCGTGCTGCTGCCTTCGCGAATGCTGCGACGACTGGTGGTCAAGGCGCGTGCGTTCGTTCGGAGGTTCCACTCGAATCGTCCCGCCCTGCCCGGTTGCTCGCGATCGTGGCGAACTGCGCGAGTGCGTCGGCATTGTCGAGGGCAGCGAGGTTTACGACGCCGGCCGGGGCGGCTCCTTGGAGGATGCGCTTGACGGGGACTTCGATTCTCTTGCCGGTCATGGTGCGGGGCAGTGCGGGCACGCCGATGATCTGGTCGGGCACGTGGCGGGGTGAGACTTCGGCCCGGATGCGGTCGCGGATGCGGGTGACGAGGGCGGGAGGCAGGTCGTGCCCGTGTGCCGGCACCACGAACAGGGGCATCCAGTAGCCGCCGTCGGGTTCCTCGACGCCGACGACGAGCGAGTCGGCGATTTCCTCGAACCGGTCGACGACTTCGTAGATTTCGGCGCTGCCCATGCGGACGCCGTAGCGGTTCATGGTGGCGTCCGAGCGGCCGTGGACGATGACGCCGCCGCGGCTGGTGACGGTGGTCCAGTCGCCGTGGCGCCAGACGCCGGGGTAGGTGGAGAAGTAGGCGTCGTGGTAGCGCGCGCCGTCGGGGTCGTTCCAGAAGTACAGCGGCATCGACGGCATCGGCCGGGTGACGACCAGTTCGCCGACCTCGTCGGTGCGGGCGTTTCCTTGCCCGTCCCAGGATTCGAGGGCGACGCCGAGGATCCGGGCCTGCATTTCGCCCGGGTACGAGGGGAGCGTGGGGACGCCGCCGGCGAAGCCGGAGACGATGTCGGTCCCGCCACTGGCCGCGGCGAGCCAGGTGTCGGGCAAGGTCTCGTGGATCCATTGGCTCGTGCCGGCGGGCAGCGGCGAACCGGTGCTGCCCAGGCCGGACAGCCGGAGGTGGTGGGCGGCGAGATCGGTTTCGGCCTTGTGGGCGGCGATCAGGTAGGCGGCGCTGGTGCCGAGGAAGGTCAGCTGCTCGTCGGCGGCGAGCTGCCACAGCGCGTCGGGACCCGGCCAGCTGGGGCTGCCGTCGTAGAGCACGACCGTGGCCCCGAGCAGCAGGGCGGAGACCTGGATGTTCCACATCATCCAGCTGGTGCTGGTGTACCAGCTGAACCGAGACCCGATGTCCAGGTCGGTGTGCAGTCCGAGGTACTTGAGGTGTTCGAGGGTGACGCCGCCGTGGCCGTGGACGATGCCCTTGGGCCGGCCGGTGGTGCCGCTGGAGTACAGCACCCACAGCGGGTGGTCGAACGGCACCGCGGTCGTTTCGAGGTCGTGCGCGTCCCTGGTGAGGGCGTCGAAGTGCGCGGTCTCGGATGGCTGGGTGCTGCCGAGGTGCGGGACCCACACGGTGGCCCGGACCGAGGGCAGCAGGCGGCGGAGTTCGTCGTTCTGCGCGGAGCGGTCGTGTTCTTTGCCTGCATAGCGGTAGCCGTCGGCGATGAAGAGCACGGCGGGTTCGAGCTGGCCGAGGCGGTCGGCCGCGCCCTCGGGCGAGTACTCCGGGGAGCAGGCCGACCAGATGGCGCCGACAGCGGCCGTGGCGAGGAACGCGACGACGGTGGCAGTGATGTTCGGGAGGTAGCCGACGACGCGGTCGCCCGGGCCGATTCCTTGCCGCCGGAGCCAGTGCGCGAGGGAGGCGACCTGGCCGCGGAGTTCGTCGCGGGTCACCTCGTTCCGGTGCCCGCCTTCGGAGACGGCGACGATCGCGGTCTGGACCCCGGTGTGGCGGAGCGCTTGGTCGGCGTAGTTGAGCGTGGCGCCGGGAAACCAGGTCGCGCCTGGCATCTTGTCGTCGGCCAGCACCCTGGTCGCCCGCGTGTGGAACGGGACGTCGTAGAAGTCGGCGATGGCCTGCCAGAACTGTTCGAGTTCGGTGGTCGACCAGCGCCAGAGCGCGGTGTAGTCGGCGAAGTCATGGTCCTGGTCGGCCAGCCACCGGACGAACGCGGCGATCCGCGTGCGGGCTGCGGCTTCCGGCGCGGGTGTCCACGCGTCGGGCTCAGCCGGCATTGTGGGCCCCGGTCATCATCGCCGCGACGTCCTCGGGCATGAGGAACGACGGCGGCGGGGGCGGACCCCAGTTGAACAGGCTTCGGGCGCCTTCCCAGGTGCCGGGGGTCCAGAGCGCGTCGTCGACGATGCAGTCGATGTCGGAGTAGTACTCGGAGAAGTTGCCCGCCGGGTCTTTGAGGTACCAGAAGAAGTTCGACCCGACGTGGTGGCGGCCCAGGCCCCAGACATGCCGCTCGGGATGCTCCTCCAGCATCGCCATCGCGCCGCGGCCGATCTCGTCGATGTCCTCGACCTGCCAGGAGGTGTGGTGCAGGAAGTTCACCGGCGCCTGCTGGACCAGCACGTTGTGGTGGTCGGTCGAGCAGCGCATGAACGCGGCGATCGACGGGACGGCGTCGCTGACCTTGAACCCGAGGCCTTCGGTGAAGAACCGCTGGGTCGCGGCCTGGTCGGTGGAGCCGATGACGACGTGGCCGAGTTTGCGCGGGGTCACCCGGCCTTCGCGCAGGATGCCCGGTGCGCGGGTGTTCGCGCGGTCGATCCGGCCGGGTCCGTTGTAGGGGGCCGGGTCGGCGGGCTGCTGCGCGATCCGTGGCGCCACCGAGATCACGGCGCGGAACCCGGCGATCGGTTCTTCGGTCACGAGCCGGTCGGCGGTCCGCTCGACGGGCAGGTCGAGGGCGCGGATCCGGTGCTCGATCCGGTCGAGGTCGTCGGGGTTTTCGGCGCCGACGCCGAGTTCGAGCAGGCGGCGCCGCGGTGCGTGCGCGAGTTTGAACTGTTCCCCGCCGTCGGCGGTGGCGAACGCGTTCCCGCCGAGCGGTGCGAGCCCGAAGTCGGTGTAGTAGGCGGCGGTCTGTCCGACGTCGGGCACGCCGACGGTGATGGAGGTGAGGCGGTGCAGAGCCATGACGGGTTCTCCTTCCCTGACCGGTTTCAGGCGGATGCAGTGGTGTGCGGAGTGCCGGGCACGCACCGCTGGCGGAGCTCGCCGATTCCCTGTGCCCACGTGACGACCTCGTCCCCGGCGGAGAGGAACCGCTTCGGGTTCCGGCCGCCGCCCACGCCGCTGGGCGTGCCGGTGAAGATCAGGTCGCCCGGCAGCAGCGGCAAGACCGCCGACAGCCGTTCGATCAGGACCGGAATCGGGAAGATCAGGTCGCTGGTCCGGGCCTTCTGCATCTGTTTCCCGTTGACGGCGCAGCCGATTTCCAGGTCCGCGGGGTCGTCCAGCTCGTCGAGGGTCACGACGACCGGGCCGAGCGGCGCGAACCCGGGGAAGGACTTGCCGAGACTGAACTGGGGCGCGGGCGGCACGAGCTGCCGGGTGCGCTCGGAGTAGTCCTGCCCGAGGGTCAACCCGGCGACGTACTGCCACGCGTCTTCAGCGGCGACATGGCGGGCTTCGCGGCCGATGACGACGACCAGCTCGGCTTCCCAGTCCACGGTGTCACCGGGCAGCGCGAGGTCGCCGACCGGCCCGGCAAGGGAACTGCGGAACTTGGTGAAGACCGGTGGCTCGACGGGGAAGTCGAGCCCGCTCTCGATGGCGTGCTCGCGGTAGTTCAGGCCGATCGCGAACACCTGGGCGGGCTCCGGGATCGGTGCGCCGAGGGACGTCTGGTCGAAGGGCTCCCCTGCGGGCAGGGAGGCCGATTCGGCCCAGGCCGCGAAGGCCGCCCAGTCGCGATACACAGTGGACGGATCGGGCCCGAACTTGCCGTCGCTGACCGTTTCGACGTCGACGGCGCCGTTGTCGGTGACCAGGACGAGCCGGCCGGAGAGGTTGGCGATGCGCATGGGAATTCTCCTCCTGCAATCAGGAATCAGCGAAGGTCGGCGGCCAGCACCTGGGCCAGGGCGGCCCGCAGCACGGCGTGCGGGTCGTCGACGCCCTCTGCCGAGCGGAACGCGATGTAGCGGTCCGGGCGCACCAGGACCGCGCCGGTCGGGGAGACGCCGCGGTTCTTCAGCCAGGAGCAGCGCACGTCCACGAAGTCGGAGCCGAGGACGCCGATAGTGCCGGCCACGAGCGGCAGGTCGTTCTCCGCGGAGAGCTTGTTGGCGGCTTCGACCCAGGCCTGGCCTTCCTCCGCGGCCAGCAGCAGGAACCTGCCGCCGTGCACGAGGGTCCCGAGCGCGAGGCGCTCGCCTTGGCTCTCGACGAACGCGTGCGGCATCGGATGTCCCGGTTTGGTGCTGGGCTCGTAGAGCCGGACCGGGTCGAGCGGCACGTACTCCGGGCTCCCGTCGGGCACGATCGCGGCGGAGTCGTAGCGGTAGCCGAATTCGACGTTGTGGTGCCGGAACTCCATGGTCTGCGAGCCGATCGCCCGGTTGAGCGCGTGCCGCTTCTCCGCCGAACCCGGCAGGTCGTGCCACAGCGGGGCGAGCTCGGCCCAGTTCTCCTCCGCGGTTTTCTCCGTCGACAGGTTGAGGGCCTGGTCGAGGGTGAAGTGGTTCATCGCGTTGGCGATCGCGTTGTCGATGTTGTTCTGGTCCACCGGCTTGCGCTCGGCCTCGTAGGTGTCCAGCAGGCCGTCGCCCGCGCGCCCGGCCAGCACCGCGGCCAGCTTCCAGCTGAGGTTGTAGACGTCGTGGATCGCCGAGGTCAGGCCGAGACCGCCGGTCGGCGGGTGCCGGTGCGCGGCGTCGCCGGCGAAGAACACCCGGCCGACGCGGAACTTGTCGGCGATGACGCCTTCCATGACCCATTGGCTGATCCGGTGCACCGTGGGCACGAAGTCCTCGGGCAGCCCGAGCGTGGCGCGCATCTGGGCGATGACCTTGTCGTCCTGCATCGCGTCGGGGTCGTCGGTGGCGTACTGCATGTGGAAGACCCACTCCTCCGACTCCGGGCCCCAGTGGTCGGGTCCCATCGGGACGAGCACGCCGCTCCAGGAGCCGCCGAAATCGGGGTTGACCAGCCAGCGGATCAACACGTCGTCGTCGGTGGCCCACGGCGACAGGTCCGCGGTCATGTGGATGGAGACCATCTTCATGAGGTCCCGCGGCCCGGTCATCCCCACGCCGATCAGCTTGCCGACCGTCCGGCCGCCATCGGCCGCGATCAGGTACTGCGCGTGCACCTGGTAGGTCGTGTCGGTGCTCCGGTCGCGGACGGTCGCGGTCACGCCGTCGGCGTCCTGCGTCAGGTCGACGAGTTCGTGGTTGAACCGGACCCCGCCCGGGTTGAGCTTCTCGGCGTGCGCCTTCAGCACCGGCTCGAGCCGGATCTGCGGCAGGTTGCAGGTTCGGCACGGGCTGGCCGCGACGTAGTCGGGGTCGGTGTAGCCGCCACCCCAGACCTCGAGTTCGCCCAGTTTGCGGCCGTAGCCCTCGTGCGGCCCGGCCAGCCCGGCGTACCAGCCGGTCGCGCGCATGTTCGCGGCCGGGGTGCTGCGCCGGTAGATCTCCGGGGCGACGCCGACCTCGGTGAAGATCTCCATCGCCCGCTGGTTGAGTACGTGCGCCTTGGGCAGCGTCGAGGTGGTCGGCAGCGCGCTGACCAGCAGTGATTCGACGCCGAGGGTGGACAGGGTCATCGACGCGGTGAGACCGGCGCCGCCACCGCCCACGATCAGGACGGGCACCCGGATGTCGGACATGAGCATCTCCTTGGTCGGGACCGACGATGCGCGGTCGAGAAGCTCCTGACGGGCCCGGCGCTGCAGTCATCGTCGATGCATGGCGTGGCTCACAGCATGCGCGCCGATTTTCGATCCGTCAACCAAAAATCGATATTCAGTCGAACTGCCTATTTTCTTCCGCGTGCCCGTAGACTGGCGGCATGGCCACCACCCCCGCCAAGCCCACGCGCGTCCACGAGGTCTACGACCGCATCCGCGGCAGCCTGCTGGGCGGCGAGCTGCCACCCGGGAGCAAGCTCAAGCTGAACGACTTCGCCGCGCGGTACGAGGTGAGCCTGTCCGTCGTGCGCGAGGCCGTGACCCGCCTCGCCGGGGAAGGCCTGGTCGAAGCGTCACCGCAGCGCGGGTTCGCCGTCGCGCAGCTGACGATCAGCGACCTGCAGGATCTGACCCGCACCCGCGTCCTGATCGAGACGCTCGCCCTCGCGGAGTCGATCAAGCACGGCGACCTGGCGTGGGAAGGCTCCGTCCTGGCCACCCACCACACCCTGGCGCGCACCCCGATGCTGACCGCGGAGGGACATGTCGACCCGGCGTTCACCCTCGCCCACCGCGCGTTCCACCACACGCTGCTTGCCGGCTGCGGGATCGCGCGGCTCGAAGCCATCGCGACCGGCCTGCGCGACTGCGCGGAGCTTTACCAGCACTGGTCCCAGGAACTCGCCGGCGACACCGACCGCGACGTCGCCGCCGAGCACAAGCTGATCGCCGACCTCACCGTCGCGCGCGACGAAGCCGGTGCGACCCAGGCACTTCGCGACCACATCGAACGGACGACCGCCGCCCTCGTCCGGTATGCCGAAGGACTCGACGGCACCGACGAACGGGCATTGGCCTGAACACCCTTTCGGCCCGCCCGCCGTTGCTCGGGGCGGGCCGCAGGGCAGCCGATCAGCCCAGCCGGGCGAAGAGCGCGCGGGCGTTCTCGGAGTCGATCGCGCGGGATTGTTCGGGGGTGAGCCCGCTGCCGGTGTCGAGGATTTCGGTGAAGCGGGTGGCCACCGGCAGCGGGGCGTAGGGGAAGTCGCTGCCGTAGAGGATGCGCGTGGGGTCGGCGAACCGAGTCAGCGCGCCGAAGGCGTATTCGCCCGACGACAGAGCGGTGTCCCAGTAGAAGCTGCGGAACCGGGCCAGGAGCTCGTCTTCGTCGGGCCCGGTGGGATCCATCGCGACCTCGACCTGGCAGAACCGCAAGGCCGCGTAGGGCACGAAGCCGCCCGCGTGCGACAGGATGATTCGCACGTTCGGGTACCGTTCGGTGATCCCGTGGACCACCATGTGCACCGCGTTGCGGGTGGTGTCGAACGGATAGTCCACCATCGGCCCCGGAACCTCGGGCAGCACGGGGAGCAGCGGGTGCGCCGGGTGGATGAACACCACCGCGTCGCGCCGGTCCAGTGCCTCCCACAACGGCGCGTACCGGTCGTCGCCGAGGTAGACGCCGTCGTAGTTGGACAGCAGCACCACGCCGTCGGCGCGCAGCTGGTCGAAGGCGTAGTCGACTTCGGCGACCGCGCCTTCGACGTCGGGCAGCGGGAGGGTCGCGAAGTTCCCGAACCGGTCCGGACGCTTCCGCACCAGTTCGCCGGTGTAGTCGTTGACCCGCCGCGCCATCTCGCGACGCGCGGCGCCTTCCCAGCCCGCCACGCTCGGGGCGGTCAGCGACAGTACGCTCGTGGCGATGCCGTTGGCGTCCATGAACTTCAGGTGGTCGTCCGGCGTCCACGACGGGACTGTCCAGCCCGACGGGTCACCGCCGTGCTGCGCGAGGGCCTCGCCCCAGAACGGAGGGACCAGGTGGGTGTGGACGTCGATGCGTTCGTGTTCGATCATGACTCCACCGTCTCTCCCGGGAGCCGGCGGCGGGAGGGGGAGGATCCGATCCCCCACCCGATCGGGTCACGCTGATGGCCCGTGACCCGCGGCTCGCCCAGCTCGGCGCGTTCTTGCACGCCCGCCGCGACGAGGCCCCGCCCCCGGCCGACGCGGACCCGGGCCGCCGCCAGGTGCCCGGCCTCCGCCGCGCCGAAGTCGCCGCCCGCGCGTTCGTCAGCGACGAGTACTACACGAGGATCGAGCAGGGCCGGGTCCTGCCCAGCGCCGACGTGATCCGCCGCGTCGCCGCCGCCCTCGAGCTGGACGACGACCAGACCCGGTACGCGCTGGATCTCCTCGCTGACCCCGTCGCCCCGCCGGACAACCCCGAACCGAGCGATCCGCTGCGTCGCCTCGTCGACCGGATGGGCGAGGTCCCCGCAGTCCTGGTCGGACCGGCCACCGCGATCCTCGCCTGGAACACCGCCGCCACCGAGCTGCTGACCGACTTCGCCGCGATCCCGCCACAGCAGCGCCGGTACGTGCAGATGCTGTTCACCGACCCGGTCCTGCAAAGCCGGTTCGCGGACCTGGAAGCCATGCGGTGCACAGTGATCGGCATCGTACGCGCGAGCACCCCGGCCGGCCCGCACACCGAGGACTGGATCGACGAGCTGACCCGCACGAACCCCGACTTCGGCGCCCTCTGGAAACGCAACGACGTCGTCCGGCCACACACCTCCCTCCGGATCCGCCTCCGCACGCCGGAAGGCACCGAAGAGACTGTCGACCAACTGGTCCTGCAGGTAGTCGACGATCCCCACCAGCGCCTGATCGCATTCGTCCCGGCCATCTAGCCGCGGATGTCAGGCCCTGCTCGTTGACAGCATCCACTCCTACGCGCCTGAGCGAGAATTCCGCTCCGGGCAGCCGGCGGCCCACGACGTGAGCTGCCCGAGTGACTCAACAAGATCCGGCGCGCAACTGATGCCGCGGCCCCGACTACCTGGCTTGCCTGCCAAATCCACTGATGCCCGAGACCAAAACCGCTAACTCTCTCACCAATTTCGCTGGGGCACAGCTGGGGCAAACCCCTGTCACAACCGGGCTCAACAACACGCGGTTGCAAGCAACGACCCCGAAGCGCATCCTTTTACCAGGCGATTCTCTATCGCCGCAGGTCAGGACCATGATCGACCCACACTGACAGTGAGGGGGTCAGGGGTTCGAGTCCCCTTAGCTCCACACTCACGAAACCCCCTCGGCTGGCCGGAGGGGTTTCTTGTGTTCTGGGGCCGATCTTCGGTGATCGGCTTGCGGCGCGCTCTTGGTGGTGCAGAACTGGAGCACTCCCCCAGCCGCGGCGCACCGGCGGTGCGATCTGCCCGCTGATCTCGGGCGCGGCCGGACGGGGACAGCCGGGGCCCATCCCGCACCGTCGGCTTGCATCAATTTGAAAGGGTCGCCCCACGGGCTACGGCAGTCCGACGGGCGATCGGTTTACGGCGCACTGCGGATCTGGCTGCTGGCAGTCAAGGCCGTCTTTCGTCTCTGAATCAGCGGTGAATCGCGGCGCTCGTCTCGTACGGTGGCTGTCAGCTGGCGTCGGCTTTGCTGGTGCGAGCGAAGTCCGACCACGCGGTGTCCTGCTTCAGCGTCGGTGCCGGCCCGAAGAAGACCTCCTTCGCCGTCTGGTCGCCCGCCAGCTGGTACTGCAGCCAAGCGGTGACCGTGTTCAACGGTCGATGGCCGCTGACGTCGGATACGGCTCGTGCCGGCTCCATCCGTCTTGGTGCGACCACAGCAACACTCGGCGGCCGAACACCGGGGCGACCCACAAATGCGAGAGGTCACCGCGATTTCGCAGCGGCTCCTGCGGAACTCCGTCGGCTCGCACGAGCGCGTCGAACGCGTCGGACGCCAGCCCGGTGTAGTCCACGGTCAGGTAGAGGTGCCGTTCGTCGGCTCGGCGCCGGGCCAACGTCGCCAGGGCGCGGGCCGCTTGCGCGGTCACCAGCCACCGTTCCAGCGCGGGCGCCACGGTGGCCATGTCCGCGGGTGCCCGGCCGTGGGCGGGCGTCACGCTGACCGTCGCCGGCTCGTCCAGCTTCTCCGGGTGGCCCACCAGCCGGGCCGGCGCCGTGTGCACCAGCCAGTGCAGGTCGGGTACCGCGGCCGTCACCGGCACCGGGAGCTCGGCGGGCGTGGTCACGCCGTGCGCTTCGCACGCCCTTGCCGCCACGGGGAACACGTCCCGCACCCGGGACAGGCACCGGACGTCGCCGACCGTCACGAGCCACCACCAGCGGGCCGGTGCCGTCCACCGCAGGTCCGACTCACGCCGCAGGTGGGCAAGTCCGAGCTCCCGCTGCTCCCCGACGGTCGACTCGGCCAGAGCCACCCGTCGGCCGTCGGGACGGACCAGGGAAATCCCTCTCCCGTCCTCGCCCGGGTGTGCCGTCGCGTCGAGCACCCGGCCCACCACTTCGACGGCCGCCGTCTCCTGGGGTGAAAGCGCGGCATCCACGCGGTCGACGTCGAGCTGGAGAACGTTCACTCGGCCAGACCCGCCGTGTCATGGGCAGCTTCGTCGACTGCCTTGCTCGCTTCGGCCGCCAGGCCGGCCAAGTCGGGCAGGTCCGGGTTCAGCTCCCTGGCTCGGCCGGCGAGCCGCTCGACCAGCGCCGCCGAGTTCCGTGCCAGCCGTACCGCGTCGGCCACCCGGTCGTCGGCGACCAGCCGTTCGATGTGCCAGGCCAGCCCGGCGAGCGTCTCGTCGTCGGTGTCCGGGGACAGGTAGCCGGCCAGTCCCGGCGGGTACCGGGTGCCGGCGCGCAGTTCGGACAGCGCGGTCACCACCGCGGGCTCGGCGCTGACCGTGTCCAGCAGGTCGATCAGCGCGAAGAGCCTGGCCACGATCTTCGGGCGGCCGGGGAAGCGGTCCAGCCACCGCACCAGCCCGGCCTCGCCGCCGAGGTGCCGCACGATCCGGGTCATCTGCGCGGCGAGCGCGGTGGGCAGCTCCGCGTGGAACATGACGAGGACGGCCACCTGGCCGGCCAGCTCGGCCTGGCCGGCCTCGTCCAGCTCGCCGGCGACGAACTTCTTGGCCAGCTTCGTGTCCAGGACGAAGCCCGGTTTCGGGGACTGCTCGTGGTCGGACATGGGCCTCCCAGGTTCGGGACTACGTCCGGTGTGGACGGCCTCCTCGGATCCCGTCCGCTCTTCCCGGTCTCACCAGCCTGTCTCGGCAACGTCTCCGCCGTACCGACCTGGCAGGGTGAATCGGCCCGGCAAATTCAGTCCCCGGTGTGTGAGCCGCCGCCCGCCCGCGGCGGCCATGCTTCCTGTACCCACACCTTTCCCAGGAGGTCTGATGCCGGTCATGGGTGCGGCGAGGTTCGAACGGTTCTTCCGGATGGCCGCGAGCCTGGACGTCGACAAGAGCGATCTGAAACGGTACGACGAGTTCCTGGACCGCAAGATCCACGACCTCTTCGTGGTCGCCAAGGCCACGGCCAAGGCCAACCTGCGGGACGTCATCGAGCCGCGGGACCTGCCGATCACCAAGGGACTGCAGGAGCGCATGCACGAGTTCTCCAAAATGGACGAAGACCTGGAGGTGGTGCCGCTGCTCGAGCAGCTCCTCGCGCGTCCCCCGCTCGGGATCGCGATCTCCGAGGACGCCGAGGCACGGCTCCCGGCCGTCGCCGGCGGTCTCAGCGTGGCTCTCGCCCAGGCGTTCAAGATCGTCGACCCGCGCGTGAAGAACCCCGGCTCCGCCGAGTGGGACCAGGTCTTCCGGATTTTCGACCTGCTCGTCTGAACGCCTGGTTATCCTTGGGGCAGCACGAGATTGTCGGCGATGGCGTACAGCTCCGCCTGCGCGCCGGAGCCCGCGACGGCGACCGGCGCGTCGTGGACGGCCTTGAGGATCCAGAGCGTGCGGTAACCGTTCTCGTCCTGGTAGCGGGTCGCGTGCCCCTGGACCGGGTGCCCCGCGGTGCCGCGCACCTGGCCGGGCTCATCGCCGCGCACCTGGACCGGTGGCCGGGTGGCGCAGGTGCCCACCGAGTAACTCGTGCGCGGGCCGCTCGGGCCGCTCTTCTCGACGTCGAACGCGCACATCCGCAGGCCACCGGGCAGCTTGCCGAGGCCGAACGCCGGGGTGACGGTCGTCGTGCCCGGGAAGGCGACGTTCTCCGCGACGCGGCGGCCTGCGTCGACCAGCTGCTGCGCCGACGCCGTGCTGCCCGGCTGCGCGGCCACGTTGACGTACAGCGAGCCGCCCTCGGGGTGGGTCAAGTACACCTCGTACCCGCCCGGGCCGTCGGAGCGCGAACTCTCCACGCCGGCCCGCCCGCCGAGGGTGACGTGCCGGCCCGGACCGGACTTGAAGGCGGCCTGTTCCACCGGCATCATCCGCATTTCCTGCACATCCACCAGCAGGACCTGGGGTCCGGAGGTGACGGTCAGCAGGTACTCGCCGCCGTACACCGGCTTGTCGGGGTCGGCCGCGCTGCCACCGGTGTTGATCCGGCGCGCGAGGTAGTCGGCCGTGCCCGGCGGCAGCCAGCCCAGCGAGAAGGGCATGGGCAGCTCCGCGATGGCCGCCTTGGCGGGCGCCTCGACGGCGGCCGGGCCGGTGCCCGCGGCGGCCTGGGTGTCCTGCGCGGGCCGGTTCAGCGCGGCGACGGCGACCGCGGCCAGGACGAGCAGGGCCACCCCGGCGCCGACCACGAGCGGACGGCTCACCACGGGCCGCCTTCGGTCGAGGCGCCGGCGTGTGGCCGCCAGGACCTGGTCGCTGTCGGGAGCGTCGGGCTCGTGGGCGGTGAAGGTGTCCTTGATCAGGTTCTCGAGGTCCATCAGCTCTCCTTCGCCTGAGCCACGCGCTCGATGCTCAGGCCGTTTCGCAGGGTCGTCAGGGCTTTGCGGGCGTGGGCCCGCACGGTGGCCTGGGCGCAGCCGAGCAGGTCGGCGATGTCGGCGTCGGCGAGCTGCTCGTAGTACCGCAGCACCACGACCGCGCGCTGGCGCCGGGGCAGCCGCGCCAGGCGCTGCCACATGTCCTCGCGTGCCGCGTGGTCCGACGCGAAGTCGTCCGGCCGCGCCTCCTCCGGCGGGTCGCCCACGGCGATCAGCCGCGCCGACCGGCTGCGCCGCCAGGACAGGTAGTCGTTGGTCACCATCCGCAGGACGTAGTGGTCGGGGTGGTCGGCGTCGCTGACCCGCGACCACCGCCGGTACGCCTTGACCAGCACGTCCTGCACCAGGTCAGCCGCCTGTTCCCGCTCCCCGGTCAGCATCGTCGCGTAGCGCAGCAACCGCGGCAGGTGCGCCCGGACGAAGTCCTCGTAGTCAGCCATCACCAGGAAGACTCCCGCCGCGCGCGATCCGTGTACTCCCCCGCGGAACTTCTTCGCGGCCGGCAAGAGGGTTGATCCGTTTTTCCGGCCGACCTACTCTTCAGCGTCGATGCTTGCCGAGGAGGACCGATGCCTGGCTTGGTGATCATCTCTTGTGCACTGGCCGCCGGGCTGGTGGCCGCCACGAGTCCGGTGGCGGAGGCGGCGCCCCGGTACTCCCCCGGTGCGCCCGGCGCCGGGGATCCGTACTTCCCCGACATGGGCAACGGCGGCTACGACGTCGGCCACTACGACATCCGGCTGACGTACAGCCCGGCGACCCAGGCGATCGACGCCACCACGACGATCCTCGCCACCGCCACCCAGGACCTCTCCCGCTTCGACCTGGACTTCCAGGGACCGCTGACCATCAGCCGGCTTTCGGTGAACGGGCTGGACGCCGCCTTCACCCGCAGTGGGGCCCAGGAGCTGGTGATCACCCCGCCGTACGGGCTGCGGAAGGGCAGCCCGTTCGTCGTCTCGGTGAGCTACGCCGGCGTGCCGCAGAAGATCGAGGATCCCGCGCTCGGCCTGTCCGGCTGGGTCGCCACCAAGGACGGGGCGGTCGCGCTCAACCAGCCGATCGGGGCCGCGACCTACTACCCGGTGAACGACACCACCGACGACAAGGCGACCTACACCCAGACCATCACCGTGCCGACCGGGCTCACCGTGCTGGCCAACGGCGAACCCGGGCCCACCACCACGCACGATCACCAGACCACCTTCCGCTGGTCCATGAACCGGCCGATGGCCAGCGAGCTGAGCATGCTCGCGATCGGCGACTACGACGTCACCCGCGGCGTGACGGCCGGGGGCCTGCCGAACATCACCGCGATCGGCATGTCGATCGACACCCAGCCCGGTCAGGGCAAGGTGTTCAACCAGACCACGGCACAGATCGTCCAGTGGGAGTCCTCGGTGTACGGGCCGTACGCGTTCGACTCGACCGGCGGCATCCTCGCCGACGTCGGCGTCGGGTACGCCCTCGAGACGCAGAGCCGGCCGGTCTACGACCAGGGCACCAGCGACGTCGACGGCGACCTGCTCGCCCACGAGCTCGGCCACCAGTGGTTCGGCGACAGCCTCACCCCGGTGCACTGGTCGGACATCTGGCTCAACGAAGGCTTCGCGACCTACTCGGAGTGGCTCTACCAGGAGAAGTTCAACGGCGTCCCCGTGCAGCAGACCTTCGCGAAGACCTACGCCGACGAGAAGGACTGGACCGGGAAGGTCGCCGACCCCGGACGCGACCACATCTTCGACGACCTCGTCTACAACCGCGGCGCGATGACCCTGCAGGCCCTGCGCACGAAGATCGGCGACCGCGACTTCTTCCGGGTGCTGACGCAGTGGCCGACGGCAAACCGCTACGGCAACGTCTCGACGCGGCAGTTCGTCCAGTTCGTCGAGCGGCTGACCGGCCGCGACCTCGACGCGTTCTTCCGCACCTGGCTCTACCAGCCGGGCAAGCCGGCGCTCTAGCCCCGTTCGTAGAGCGTCCCCAGCCGGACCAGGGCCGGGCGGCCGTCCGGGCCGGGGTCGTGGAACTGCACCGCCGCGACGCTTCCCGGGCTGCCGAGGTCCATGACGAACCGGCTTCGGTCGCGGTCGATGCACGTGATCGGCCGTGCCTGGCCGCCGCCCGCCGGGCTGCCCATCAGGCGTTCCCATTCGGCCAGGCCGGCGTCGGGGATCAAGCGCACGTGGAGCCGGCCGTCGTGGTCCTCGACGGACACCTGGCCGTCGGACGCCCGGTAGCGGCCGGTGAACTTGCCGTTGTCGACCTCGAAGGTGGATCCGGGCGCGGTGACGGCCGCCGGGCCGCGGACGGAGAAGTACTCGTCGAGGATCTCCGTGCACAGGGTGGAATGCAGCATCGCTCCCGTACTGCTGTTGGTGAGCACCGCGAGCACGACCTGCTGCCGGGGAATGACGTAGAGGGTCGAATGCATCCCGAGGTTGGCGCCCGAATGCGTCAGGACCGGGTCGTCGCCCTCCCGGAACAGGCCCCAGCCCAGGCCGAAGTTCGCGCACCCGCGCAGGCAGCCCCAGAACTCGTCGTACTGGGGTGTGCGCATCTGCTCCACGGCTTCCGGCGAGAGGAGGCCGTGGCCGTCGATGTGCGCCCGGCCGAAGCGGACCAAGGACTCGACGTCGAGCCACAGGCGGGACCCCGCCGGGCCGTACTCGGGCCAGACGCGCAGGCGGGGCACTCGTGAGACGGTGCCGTCGACGACGTGCCCGACGGCGGTCGAGTGGAGGAGCATCTCCTCGGCGTCCGCGGTCGCGGTCATCCCGAGCGGCCGCAGGACGCGCGTGCTCAGGGCGACGTCGAACCGTTCGCCGGTGAGCACCTCCACGATGCGGCCGAGCGTGCTCATGCCCATGTTGCTGTAGGAAAACCGCCGGCCGGGGACGCCCGTGACGGCCAGCGCCGCCAGCTCGCGCTGCAACCGCTCGAGGACGTCGTCGCCCGGGGGCAGGTTCGGCAGGTAGTTGCCGGGCAGCCCGGACGAGTGGTTGAGCAGCATGCGCACGGTGATCGCCGCCGAGCGATCCGGAGTGGCCGTCGTGAAGCCCGGGAGGTACGCCGGCACCGGTGCGTCGAGGTCGAGCCGGCCTTCGTCCACCAGGGTCATGGCCAGGGACGCGGTCAGCACCTTCGTGACGGATCCGGCCGCGAACAGCGTGTCCGGCCGCACGGGAGCGCCGGTCGTGACGTTGACCGTCCCGGTTTCGGCGCGGACGAGGGCGCCGTCGTGCCACAGCGCGGCCGACGCACCCGTCACGGTGAACTTCTCCGCCAGCCGTGACAACCGACCGGCGAGTTCGTTCGATGTGAGCATCGGGCCATCCTGTCAAGCGAAGGGCCACGACGCATGCGACAGCTGTCGAACGGCCGTCCGTGGCCGCGCGACTCCTGTCCATACCTGGGCGGTGCCGCCGGTTCTACCGTGAGGGGAAGAGCTGGAGAACGAAAGGACGACGATGTCACTCCTGCTGACTGGCGCGACCGTCATCGACGGCGTTTCCGACAAGGGCATCGACGGTCACGCGATCCTGATCGACGACGGCCGCATCGTGGCGATCGGGCGCCCGGACGAGCTGACCGGCACCGAAACCCTCGACCTCAGCGGGAAGTTCGTCATCCCCGGGCTGATGAACGCCAACGTGCACCTCCTCGTGAACGTCCTCTTCGAGACGCTCGTCCGGTACGAAGGGCGCTACGAGGACCTGATCGTCGAGGCCGCGCAGGTCGCCCTGAAGAACGGGATGACGACGGTCTTCGACACCTGGGGCCCGCGACGCGCGCTGACGGCGGTCCGCGACCGGATCGACCGGGGCGAGACGACCGGCAGTCGGATCCGCTGCGCGGGCAACATCATCGGGTTCGAGGGCCCGTTCTCCGACGACTTCGACAAGCGGATCCCCGGCGTCGGGAGCACCCACTTCGTCGACCGGGTGAACGCGACGTGGGTCGAGAACGTCGGGCGGCACCTCATGTGGCTCACGCCCGAGGACGTCGGCAAGGAGGTCCGCGCGTACCTCGAACGCGGCGTGGACTTCGTCAAGTACGCGTCGAACGAGCACGGCGGAGCTTCGGCCGGTGCCTTCCTCCAGTTCTCGGAGCGCACGCAACGCGTCATCGTCGAAGAGGCCCACCGCGCCGGGTTGACCGCGCAGTCCCACACCGGGACGGTCGAGGGCCTGCGGATGGCCCTGGAAGCGGGCTGCGACCTCGTGCAGCACTGCAACATGACCGGCCCCACCGAGATCCCGCGCGAAACCCTCGACCTCTTCGCCGAGAAGAACTGCGGCGCCGTCGTCTTCCCCTTGACCGACAACGGGATCAAGGTCCTCAAGGAGTCCATTTCGGACTTCGAATGGACCCTGTGGAAGGCCTCGGACGCCAACGCCCGCAACCTCGTCGACTCGGGCGCGTCGATCCTCCTCGCCAACGACGGCGGCATCTTCGCCCCGGAGGTCATGACCGAGCCGATGATCAAGGGCACCTGGAACGGCCTGCCCGAAGAGGAGGGCCTGGGCCGCCTGGCGACCGGCCACTTCGTCTGGCTCCGGGCCATGGAGGAAAAGGGCATGTCGCCGATGGCCTTGCTGCACGCGGCGACCCGCAACGTCGCGAAGGCCTACCACGTCGATGACGATCTCGGGACGCTCGAACCCGGCAAGATCGCCGACATGGTGGTCCTGGACGAGGATCCGTTGCGCGGCGCCAAGAACTACCAGAGCATCCACGCCGTCATCAAGGACGGCGTCGTGGTGGACCGCGACGCGCTGCCGGAGCGGCCGTTGCTGACCGCGGACCTCCCGCCTTCGCTCGAGGAAGAGGCCCGCTACAAGAAGGCCCTCCACCACGGCGCGCGGCTGCCCGGGTGCCACTGATGCCGGTGTGGGAGCAGCACTGCTGCCTGCCGCTCGACCCGGACACCGACGTCGGCGCGTTGTTGCGGTACGCCGAGGCGGGCGCGTCGTTCGTGTCGGTGAACGTCGGCTACGCGCCGCACGACATCGCCGGCACGATCCGGGTGTTGTCGGGGTTCCGGCGGCAGCTGCTCGCCCGGCCCGACCGCTACGTCCTGGCCCGCACGGCCGAGGACGTGCGCGAGGCCGAGGCCACCGGACGGCTCGCGGTCGCGTTCGACCTCGAAGACACCAACCCGCTCGGCGGGCGGCTCGACCTCGTCCGGACCTACTACGACCTGGGTGTGCGCACGATGCTGCTGACCTACAACCAGCGCAACGCGGCCGGCTCGGGCTGTCACGACGAGACCGACGGCGGCCTCACGAACTACGGCCGGGCGGTGGTGGCCGAGATGAACCGGGTGGGCATGGTGGTCGACGTCGCGCACTGCTCGTACCGGACGTCGATGGACGTCTTCGCGGCGTCGACGGCGCCGGTGGTGGTGTCCCACACCGCGGCGCGAGCGGTGCACGACGACCCGCGCAACGTGGGGGACGACCAGCTGCTCGCGTGCGCGGCGACCGGCGGGGTCGTCGGGATCGACGGCGTGGGGATGTTCCTGGGACACAACGACGCGAGCACCGAGACGCTCGTCCGCCACGTCGAGCACGCCGTGAAGCTCCTCGGCTGGGAGCACGTGGGCCTCGGGCTGGACTACTGCTTCGACCAGGCCGGCGACGAGCTGGCCGCGAACCCCGACCTGTTCCCGGCGAGCTACGCGCGGTGGGACCGGCTGGAGTTCGTCGAGCCGGAGCGCCTGCCCGGCATCGCCGAGGCCCTGCTGGAACGCGGCCACGCGCCGGAGGCCGTCGACGGGATCATGGGCGGGAACTTCCTGCGCGTGGCGGAAGCGGTGTGGCGATGACCCGGGTGGTGGTCGTGGGCGCCGGCGTCGTCGGGCTTTCGTGCGCGTGGTTCCTGCAGGAGCACGGCGCGGAGGTCACCGTCCTGGAGCGGTCGGTCGTCGGGGCGGGTGCGTCGTGGGGCAACGCCGGCTACCTCGTGCCGGCCATGGTGGCGCCGCTGGCGGAGCCGGCCCTGCTGCGGGAGGGCCTGCGCAGCCTGCTCACCCCGGGCTCGCCGGTCTCGGTGAGCGGGCGGCCGTCCGTGGCGTTCCTGGCCGGGTTCACCCGGAACGCGACCGCGTCCCGGTGGCAGCGCGGGATGGCCGCGCTCGGGCCGCTGGCGGCCGACAGCCTGGGCGCGTTCGACGAGCTGATCAAGGGTGGTGTCGCGGCGGAGGTCCACGAGCGGACCGTCCGGATCGGGTTCACCGCCGGCCAGGACACCGCCGGGCTCGAGCACGAGCTCGCCGGCGCGTCCTACCGGATCTCGGCGGGCCACGAGGCGCCGTTCTCCGACCTCGTCACGCAGGTCCTGCACCTGGAGGGCCAGCGCTTCCTCGCGCCGGGCGCGTTCCTCGACGCGCTCGCCAGGTCGGTGCGCGAGCGCGGTGGCGAAGTCGCCGAGGGCGCGCACGTGCGGTCGATCGGGTTCGGGCCGGGCGGGCTGCAGGTGGACACCTGGGCGGGACCGCCGAACCGGGCCGACGCCGTCGTGCTCGCGACAGGTGCGTGGCTGCCGGAGCTGGGCCGCCGGCTGGGCGTGCGCGTGCCGGTGCAGGCCGGGCGCGGGTACTCGTGCAGCGTCCGGCTCGCCGGACCGCTCCCGGGTCCGGCCTACCTGCCCGGCGCCCGGGTGACGCTCACGCCGTACGGAGACCGGGTCCGCGTCGCGGGCGCGATGGAGATCGCCGGCCGGGACGCGCCCTTCGACGGTCGCCGCCTGGACGCTGTCCTGCGTTCGCTCCACCCCCTGATCGACGCCGGCTGGGACGACGTGCGCGAACCGTGGGTCGGGTCCCGGCCGCTGACGCCCGATGGCCTCCCGGTGATCGGCGCGACGAAGGTTCCCGGCGTCCACGTCGCGGGAGGCCACGGCATGTGGGGCGTGACGCTCGGACCGGTCACCGGGAAGCTGCTGGCCGCGCAGGTCGTGTGCGGGACACCCGCCATCGCCCCGTTCGACCCGCTGCGAGGAAGGCTTCGATGAAACCGAACGCGATCACCCCGCCGCCCGCGCCGGCGTTCCGCCGTCAGGGCGACCTCCTGCTGCTCTCGGGCCAGGTCGGGGTCGACGACGGCTGGCGGCCGGTGACCGGGGCCTTCCAGGACGAGGCCCGCGCGGCCTTCGCGAACGTCCGGCGGGTGCTGGCCGAGGCCGGCGCGCGGCCGGACCAGGTCCTCAAGGTCACCGCCTACCTGGCCGACCTCGGCGACTTCGCCGGCTACAACGAGGTCTGGATCGAGGAGTTCCCCGATCGGCGGCCCGCCCGGACGACGATCGGCGCGCCGCTCGTCCAGCCCTTCCGCGTCGAACTCGACGTCGTCGCGTGGCTCGGCGAAGACTAGGCCGACCGGGTTACATTCACGGGCGTGATGCGTCCGGACGCGGTTCCGTGAGCGAAGACCTGCAGCGGGTGGTCGACACGCTGGCCCGGCAGCTGGGCCGGTCGGTCGCGGTCGACGACGTCCACTTCCGGCTGCTCGCCTACAGCGCGCAGGCCGGCCCGATCGACGACATGCGCGCGCGGGTGATCCTGAACCGCGAGGCGCCACCGGAAGCGGTCGCCTGGTTGCGGCGGTTCCGGCTCCCCCGCGCCGACGGGCCGGTCCGCCTGCCCGCGTCGGCGGAGTTCGACCTGCTCCCGCGGGTCGCGATCCCGATCCGGTTCCAGGGCGTCCAGTTCGGCTACCTGTGGCTGATCGACGCCGACGACCCGGTCGACAACGCCGGGCTCGCGCTCGCCGGGGTCGCGGCCGGCGAAGCCGCGGAGGTGCTGTTCCGCGAGCGGGCCCTGGGCGAGTTGCACGACGCCCGCGTCGGGGAGCTCCTCCGCGACCTGCTGTCGGACGACGAGGCGGCACGCGCCCTCGCCGCCGACGGGCTCGTCGAGTCGGACCTCTTCGCGGCCCGCGGTGACGTCGTCGCCGTCGTCGTCGCGCCCTTGCCGGTGGCCGGGCAGGAGGTCGACGCGGGTGACCGCCTGGCGCTCGGCGCGGCGCTGCGTGCGGCCGCCACGGCCCTGCCGGTCCGCGAGAGCATGGCCCTGGTCCGCCCCGGCCACGGACTGCTCGTCGTGACGCGGCGCGCGCTGGACCGGCTCCCCCGGCTCGCGGACGAGCTGTGCTCGTCGGCGGTGCGGCGGCTCGGGCGCGCCGATCGGTGGCGGGCCGTGGTCGCCGGCGTGGGCCGTCCCGCGGCGCGGCTGGCGGACGTCGCGACGTCGTACCGGCAGGCGCTCGACGCGATCCGGGTCGCCGACGTCATCCCCGTGTTCCGGCCCGTCGCCCGCCACGACGCGCTGGGGATCTACGCCCTGCTGGCCGCCCAGCCGCGCGAGCAGCTCCGCGGCATGGGGGTCGCGCAGGCGATCACGGCGCTCGTCGAGGCCGACCCCGAACTCCTCGTCACGGCGGAGACCTTCCTCGACCGCGCGGGCGACTCCCGCGCGGTGGCCGAGTCCCTCGGCGTCCACCGGGCGACGGTCTACCACCGGCTCCGCCGCATCGAGGAACTCACCGGCTTCGACCTGGGCGACGGGGAACGCCGCCTGGTCCTGCACCTGGGCATCAAGGCGGCGAGACTGCTCGGCGACATCTGAGGCCTTCGACTGTCCACTTGCGACCAGGTAAGCGGTGGGCCAACTCCTGGGCCGTTCGGCCGCCACCGAACGGGTCTGGATCGGTCGAGAGCCTTTACGGCGCCCGCGGCGAGTGGCTGGATCGACAGTCGTCACGGCCCGCAACGGCGATCCCGCTGCCCGCCTCGGATTATTCACTCGACGGAGAAGGTGAACGCGCCATGCCGTTTTCCCGAAAACTCGTCACCGCCACCGCACTGCCCGCCGTCGTGGTCGGCGGGCTCCTGGTCGCCGCGACGCCCGCGTCCGCGAACGTCACCGTGACCCAGGTCAGCTCCGATCCGTTCACCGACGCGCAAGCCCAGCACAGAACCGAGGTCGAACCCGACACGTTCGCGTTCGGGTCGACCATCGTCTCCACCTTCCAGGTCGGGCGCGTCTCCGGCGGCGGCTCGTCCGACATCGGCTTCGCCACCTCCACCGACGGCGGCGCGACCTGGACGCAGGGCTTCCTGCCCGGCACGACCGCCAACACCGGCGGCCCCTGCGGCCAGATCAGCGACGCGGCGGTCGCCTTCGACGCCAAGCACGGCGTCTGGCTGATCTCCGCCCTCGGCGTCACCTGCCCGAGCGGCACGCCGGTGCTCACCAGCCGCTCCACCGACGGCGGCAAGACGTTCGGCACGCCCGTCACGACGGCCACCGGCTCGCTGGACAAGAACTGGATCGCCTGCGACAACACGGCGTCCAGCCCGTTCTTCGGCAATTGCTACACCGAATACGACATCACGAGCTCCGGTGACTCGATCCGGATGAAGACCTCGAGCGACGGCGGGCTCACCTGGGGCCCGGCCCGAGCTCCCGCCGGCACGCACACCGGGCTCGGCGGCCAGCCGGTCGTCCAGCCGAACGGCACCGTCGTGGTCCCGTACCTCTCGCTCAACGACCAGATCCGCAGCTTCCGCTCCACCACCGGCGGTGCGAGCTGGACCTCGACCGTCCAGGTCGCCGCGGTCAGCCACCACGACGCGGCCGGCGGCCTGCGCGAGGAAGCCTTGCCCACGGCCGAAATCGACGCCACGGGCACGGTCTACGTCGCGTGGTCGGACTGCCGGTTCCGCTCGGGCTGCCCGCGCAACGACATCGTGCTGAGCAAGTCCGCGAACGGCACCACGTGGTCGGCTCCGGCACGCGTCCCGATCGACGCCACCACCAGCACGGTCGACCACTTCGTCCCCGGCATCGGCGTCGACGCGTCGACCTCGGGCACGAGCGCGCGGATCGGCCTGACGTACTACTCCTACCCGGACTCCGCCTGCACCGCCGCGACCTGCCAGCTCGACGCCGGGTTCATCTCTTCGACCAACGGCGGCACGAGCTGGAGCACCGCCACCCAGGTCGCCGGCCCGATGAGCCTGTCGTGGATCCCGAACACCTCGCAGGGCCGGATGTTCGGCGACTACATCTCGACGTCGGTCCGCGCCGGCGGCAACGCGTTCCCGGTCGTCCCGATCGCCACCGCGCCGACCGGCTCGACGTTCAACCAGGCCATGTTCGCCCCGGCCGGCGGCCTGCCCCTGACCGGCGGCGCCCGCCGCGCGACGGACAATCCGGCGCCGCAACCGGCTGCGGCGCACTCGGCCCTGACCGCCTTCTGACCCCCGATGCGCCGGGTCAGCGTCGCGCCTGCTCCAGGTTCGCCTGGTGGGGGCGGGCGAGCCAGTCCTGTTCGAGACGGACGTCGACCGGGTCTTCACCTCGCCTCAGCGCGTCGAGGTAGGCGTGGTCGGCCGCGAAACGGGCTGCCACCTCCGGGCCCTCGGCGACCGCGCCGTGGCCGGGGATCACGACGCCGACCTCTCCCGCGGCCTCGGCCAGCCGGTCGAGGGCCGTCTGGTACGCGTCCGGCTGACCGGGGCGGCGGGGGTCGAGCAGCGGGATCAGGACGTCGGACAGCATGTCGCCGGCGATGAGGACGCCGCGGTCCGCGAGGAGGAGGGCCGCGTGGCCGGGGGCGTGCGCGTCGTGCTCGACGAGCTCGCCCGGCAGCGGTCCGCCGTCCCCCGGGAGCGGGGTGAGGAGCGCGACCAGCTCGAGCGGGATCCCTGACGCGCTTTCCGCGGCCATCGCCTGGGCCCGCTCGCGGGCTTCACCCGCGACCGAGGCGCAGGTGGACGTCGCGTAGCGCGGCACGTCGCCGAACCGCGGGTGCCAGAGGAGGTGGTCCCAGTGGGGATGCGTGGAAAACCCGGCCACCACCGGGACGCCGAGCGTTTCGACGTCGTCGGCGAGCTGGTCCAGGTCGGCGCCGGCGATGCCGGGGTCGACCAGGATCAGGCCGTCGTCCGCGCGGACCACGACCGCGTTGCTCCACACCCATTCGCTCTGCCGGACCCAGACGCCATCCGCCACCTGCTTCAGCACCGGACCACCCTGTCACACCACGAGGTCCCGGCGGCGGATCAGCGCGGCGGTTTCGGCGGTGTTGCCGGCCAGTTCGATCGCCTTGTCGTACGCCGCGCGGGAATCCCGCGTGCGGCCCAGCCGGCGCAGCAGATCGGCGCGGGTCGCGTGGTAGGCGTGGTAGCCCGCCAGCTTCTCCGCCAAGCGGTCGACGGCCGCCAGCGCGACGTCCGGGCCGTCGAGTTCGGCGACCGCGACGGCCCGGTTCAGGGCGACGACCGGTGACGGGTCGAGGCGGACGAGCTGGTCGTAGAGCGCGAGGACCTGCGACCAGTCCGTGTCGCGCATGGCGCGGGCGGACGTGTGCACGGCGTTGATCGCCGCGAGGACCTGGTAGGGGCCCGGCGCCGCCCCGGTGGCGAGCCGCTCGCGCACCAGCCGGTGGCCCTCGGCGATCAGCGTCGCGTCCCAGGTTCCGCGGTCCTGCTCGTCGAGGGCGACCAGTTCGCCGCCGGCCGAGACGCGGGCGGGGCGGCGGGCCTCGGTGAGGAGCATCAGGGCCAGCAGCCCGGCCACCTCGCCGTCGTCCGGCAGCAGGGCGCGGATCAGCCGGGTCAGCCGGATCGCCTCGGTGGTCAGGTCGTGCCGGACCGGGCTTGTGTCCGGGCCGGTGGCCAGGTAGCCCTCGTTGAACACGAGGTACAGCACGGTG
Source organism: Amycolatopsis stemonae (assembly GCF_054781455.1). Taxonomy (NCBI): domain Bacteria; kingdom Bacillati; phylum Actinomycetota; class Actinomycetes; order Pseudonocardiales; family Pseudonocardiaceae; genus Amycolatopsis; species Amycolatopsis stemonae. Next base: position 102,980 of record NZ_BAAGUJ010000009.1, read on the forward strand.
AGCACGCCGGCGACCCGGGCCGGGAGGTCCTCCGCGGCGGGCACGCGGTACGGGATGCGCGCTGCCTTGATCTTGGCTTTCGCCCGGGTGATCCGCTGCCCCACGGCCGTCTCGGCGACCAGGAACGCGCGGGCGATCTCGGGCACGGTCAGGCCGCCGACCATGCGCAACGTCAGGGCGAGCCGGGCTTCCACCGCCAGCGCCGGGTGGCAGCAGGTGAAGATCAGCCGGAGCCGGTCGTCGTCGATGGCGCCCGGCGGCTCGGGCGGGTCGTCGTCGTAGCCCATCCGTGCCTCCTTCTGCTTGTCGTCGCGCTTGCTTTCGCGCCGGATCCGGTCGATGGCCTTGCGGTTGGCGGTGGTGGTCAGCCAGGCGCCGGGGCTGGGCGGCACGCCGTCGGCCGGCCACCGCTCGACGGCGATCGCGAACGCCTCGGCGGCCGCGTCTTCGGCGATGTCGAGGTCGCCGAAGCGCCTGGTCAGGCCGGCGACGACCCGGGCCCACTCCTCCTGGTGGGCCCGGGTGACGGCCGCTTCGACGTCGTTCACCGGAACGGCCGCACTTCGATCTTCCGGTCGCACACCTTCGACGCCTCGGCGGCGAGCTTGAGCGCGACGTCCAGGTCGGGGGCCTCCCACACCCAGACACCCGCGAGGTACTCCTTGGACTCCACGAAGGGCCCGTCGGTGACCACCGGCTGCCCGCCGCGGTTGTCGATCACCGTGGCCGTGGTGGTGTCGGCGAGCCCGCCGGCGAAGACCCAGTAGCCCTCGGCGATCAGGCGGTCGTTGAACTCGCCGATCGCGGGCTGCCGGTCCGTGCTGCCGGGGTTTTCCTTGTCGTCGATGACGGAAACCAGGTACTGCATCCGAAGCTCCTCCCTTGTCCGTGTGTCAGTTTCCCGTGCCGAGGAACGCCGCCGGCCCGATCCGACAACCTTGCCGGAAGGTATTTCGGTGGCGAGCCGTGGCCGTCGCTGCTACCTTTCGCCGGAGCCGTGCGAGAGACCGAGGAGGTGGTACCCGTGAACCAGACGACATGGGTGCTCCCCTCAGGGGTCACGGCCGGGCGATAGGTCGTCCGGGAGCGCCGAGCCCTCCCGAAAGGCACGACCATGCACTTCACTTCCGAACAGCGCCTCGACGACGGCGTCCTCGAGCGCGCGTTCACCCTCGGCGACATTCCCGGCGTCCTGTGGACGCCCGCGTCCGCACCGGCTCCGCTGATCCTGCTCGGCCACCCCGGCGGGATCGGCCGGATGCACCCCCGGCTGGTGGCCCGGGCCCAGGCCTGCGCGGCCGAGGGCTACGCGGCGGCGACCATCGAGCTTCCGGGCGGCGGTGACCGGCCGCGGCTGCCCGCCCTCGAAGCGGCCCGCGCCGACCTGCGGCGGGCGCTGGCCGCCGGCGAGCCCGTCGACGAGATCGTCGACCGGCTCATCCTTCCGCTGGCCGAGCAGGCGGTCCCGGAATGGCAGGCCACCCTGGACGCCCTCCTCGAGCTGCCGGAGATCGACGGCCCGGTCGGGTTCGCGGGCGGGGTGCTCGCCGTCGCCATCCGGCTGGCGGCGATCGACCCGCGGATCGTGGCGGCCGTGCTGTTCGCCGGGAGCTACGTGCCGCGCAGCATGCTCGAGGAGGCCCGGCAGGTCACCATCCCGCTGCTGGTCCTGCTGCAGTGGGACGACGAAGGCAACGACCGGCAGCTGGCCCTGGACGTGTTCGACGCCCTCGGCTCGAAGGAGAAGACGTTGCACGCCAACATGGGCGGGCACACCGGCGTCCCGCGGTTCGAAGGGGACGCCGGGAACCGGTTCTTCGCCCGGCACCTGAAGTGAGTCAGCCGAGGACGCCGCGGACGTAGCGCACGGTCCCCATCCGCAGGCCGTCGTCGTCCAACGGCGGCAGGGCGCTGGCCGCGAGCAGCTCGCCGACGCTGCTCCCGGTCAGCGCCCAGCCGCGTTCCACCAGGTACGGACCCGCTTCGTTGCGCTCGCCGAAGTAGCGCAGCTTCGCCATGTCCGGGTCGAACCCGCGCTCGCGCCAGCGGGCGGAGATGCGGTCCAGGCGTTCCTTCGTCTCCTCCTCGTCGCCGGGCTCCGGGTTGGGCCGGCTTTCCGTGGCCACGCGGCTGCCCGGTGCGCTGAGCTCGGTGATGGTGTCCAGCAGGCGGTCCTGCGCGTCCGGCGGCAGGTAGCCCAGCAGGCCTTCGGCGCTCCACGCGGCCGGCCGGGCCGGGTCGAAGCCGGCGGCGCGCAGGGCCGCGGGCCAGTCGTCGCGCAGGTCGACGGCGGCCACCCGCCGGTCGGCGGCGGGCTCGGCGCCCAGCTCCGCCAGCGCCCGGGTCTTGAATGCGACGACCGGTGGCTGGTCGACCTCGTACACCACCGTCCCGGCCGGCCAGGGCAGCCGGTACGGGCGGGAATCCAGCCCCGAAGCCAGGATCACGGCCTGGGTGACGCCCGCGTTCGCCGCGTCGAGGAAGAAGTCGTCGTAGAACCTGGTCCGCACCTTGGCGACGTCGATCGCGCTCCGCTCGACCAGGTCGCCGGGCGGGGTTTCGCCGCTCGCCAGCCGGGTGAGCAGGTCGATGCCGACCGCCCGGACCAGCGGTTCGGCGAACGGGTCGTCGACGAGCGAACGGTCCTCGCGGGTCGCGATCGCCCGGGCCGCCGCGGCGGCGGTGGCCGTCGCGCCGACGCCGGCCGCGAGGTCCCAGGTGTCTCCGTCGTGCCGGTGAGTCGTCATGGTCCGATCATGCCAACGAACCAGTCCGGCTGACCGGCGCGCGACCTAGCGGTCCCTGACCGGCTGGGGCAGCCGCGGCACCAACGCGAACCACGCCAGCGCTTCCGCCGTGCTGGCGTGCAGCGGGAGGACGTGTTGCAGGCTCAGCGCGGTGATCGGCCGCAGCAGTGCGCGGTGCCGGCCGACCACCGCGAACGGGACGGCGTTCCCCTCGGCGGCGGCCGCCGTGGCCAGCAGGATCGTCAGCGTGCGGGCGCCGCAGAACGTCACGGCCGAGGCGTCGAACACCAGGGCCGGCGGGGTCAGCCGGAGCTCGCGGTCCAGCAGGGTTTCCAGGCGGCCGGTCACGGTCAGGTCGAGGTCGCCGGCCGCGGTGACCGCGCTCGCGTCGGCGGTGGTCGTCACGGCGAAGGTGGCCGTCGGTGAGGGCATGCGATGCCTCCTCGGTGGGCACCGTGCGGCCCGGGTGCGGACCCACGGCAGCCCGGATCGGGGGCTGGGTGCGGGGCACGACGGCTGCAGGCTGAACCGCTGCACCGCCACCCTACATTCGATGCGAAAACGATGCATCCAGCCGACGTCGGACCACTGTGGGACGAGCACACTCGCCGGCCCGTCCAGTGGGGATTTTCCCCATGGCCACAGCGCCGCCTCCGCCCTAGCGTGGACCCCGGTGACGAGGAGGTTCCCGCTGATGGTGCTCGACGACCTGACCGCCGTGCTGCCGCCGGACCGGCTGGTCCGCGATCCGGACGTCCTGGCGGGCTTCGCCCACGACGAGGCCGAGTGGGCGCCCTACGCACCACCCGCCGTGGTCGTCCGGCCGCACAGCGCCGAAGAGGTCCAGGCCGTGGTGAAGGCCTGCCTGAAGAGCCGCACCCCGCTCGTCCCGCGCGGCGCCGGCACCGGCCTCTCCGGCGGGGCGAACGCCGTCGACGGCTGCGTCGTGCTGGTCACCGACCGGCTCACCGCGGTCAAGGAGATCGACGAGCGGGAGCGCTACGCGGTCGTCGAGCCCGGCGTCGTCAACGACGACCTGCGCGCGGCCTGCGCCGGGCGCGGGCTCTGGTACCCGCCCGACCCGGCCAGCTCGCCCTGGTCGACCATCGGCGGCAACGTCGCCACCAACGCCGGCGGCGTCTGCTGCGTCAAGTACGGCGTCACCCGCGACTACGTCCTCGGCCTGCAGGTCGTCACCGGCACCGGCGAGCTCGTCCGGCTCGGCCGCCGCACGGCCAAGGGCGTCGCGGGCTACGACCTGACCGGGCTGCTGGTCGGCTCGGAGGGCACCCTCGGCGTGGTCACCGAGGTCACCGTGCGGCTGCGGCCGGCCCGGGCCGCGGAACGGACGGTCGCCGGGTACTTCGACACGACCGTCGCCGCCGGGCGGGCCGCGGCCGCGGTCGCCGCGCGGGGCGTGCTGCCCTCGGCGCTCGAGCTGGTCGACCGGCACTGCCTGGCCGCCGTCGACCGGTGGAAGAACATGGGCCTCAGCGCCGACGCGAACGTCGTCCTCCTGGCCCGCACCGACGCACCCGGCGCCCTCGGCGAGCACGAAGCCGCGGAGATCCTCGCCTGCTTCGAAGGAGCGGGCGCGACGTGGGCGGCGCAGTCCACCGACCAGGCCGAGGCCGACGCGCTGTTCTCCGCCCGCCGCCTCGCCTACCCGGCGCTGGAACGGCTCGGCCCGCTGCTCACCGAGGACGTCTGCGTGCCGACGCAGGCCGTGCCCGAAATGCTCGCCCGCATCGATGCCGCAGCGCAGCGCCACGGCGTGCTCATCGCCAACGTCGCCCACATCGGCGACGGCAACCTGCACCCGCTGCTGGTCACCCCGGCCGGCGACGAAACCGCGAAGAAGAACGCCCAAGCCGCGTTCGACGACATCATCGCCGGCGCCCTCGACCTCGGCGGCACCGTCACCGGCGAACACGGCGTCGGCCTGCTCAAGCAACCCGGCCTCTCGCGCGAGCTCGGCCCGGCCGTGCTCGAAATGCACCGCGCGGTCAAGAAGGCCCTCGATCCGCACAACATCCTCAACCCCGGCAAGGTCTTCCCCGAAGGGACACCCGCATGATCGTCCGCACCCCCGCCGGCGAAGTCCGCGGCGAGCCGACCGCCACCGGTGTCCGGTTCCGCGGCCTCCCCTACGCCGCCGCGCCCGAGGGCGACCTGCGGTTCGCCCCGCCCGCCCCGGCGCCGTCGTGGGACGGCGTGCGCGACGCCCGCGAAGCCGGGCCCACCGCGCCCCAGAAGCGCCGCGAAATCCCGGGCCTCGACCTGTCGGCCGTGGTCGGCACCGGCTGGCGCAAGGGCGCGGAGTACCTGACGGTCGACGTCTGGACGCCGGACCCGGGCGCGTCCGGGCTGCCGGTGCTGGTGTTCGTGCACGGCGGCGCGTTCATCGGCGGGACCGGCTCGGCCCCGGTCTACGACGGGACGGCGTTCACCCGCGCCGGCGCGGTGCTGGTCACCGTGCAGTACCGGCTCGGCATCGACGGCTTCCTCCCGCTGGACGGCGGCGCGACCAACCTCGGCCTGCGCGACCAGCTCGCGGCGCTGCACTGGGTCCGGGACAGCATCGCCGCGTTCGGCGGCGACCCCGGCAACGTGACGTTGTTCGGCGAGTCCGCGGGCGCCATCAGCGTCGCCTGCCTGCTCGGTTCGCCGCTCTCGGCCGGGCTCTTCCGCCGCGCGATCGTCCAAAGCGGACACGCGAACATGGTGCGCGGGCAGGCGGAGTTCGAGCGGCTGACCAAGACGGTCGCCGACGTGCTGGGCGTCGAACCGGCCGCGGAGGCGTTCCGGAAGCTCTCGAGCGAGCAGCTGCTCGACGCGCAGGACGTGCTGCTGACCCCGGGGCGCGGCCCCGACCTGCGGGGCGAGGACGGCCGCGACCGCAGCTTCGGCCTCAGCCCGTTCCTCCCGCTGGTCGGCGACGACGTCCTGCCCGAGCACCCGGGCGAAGCGATCCGCAACGGCGCCGGCGCGGACGTCGACCTCGTCGCCGGGACCTGCCGCGAAGAGATGCTGCTGTACTTCGGCCCGACCGGGCTGCTCGACGTCCTCACCGACGAGCAGGCCGTCGCGACGCTGTCGGCGTCGCACCCGGACGCGGCGGGCGTGCTCGAGGGCTACGGCCTCGGCGGCGGCCGGAAGGCGGGCGAAGTGTTCGTCGAGGCCATGACCGACCTCGTCTTCCGCGACGGCGTCAAAGAGCTCGTCGAAAGCCACCGGGGCCGTTCGTTCCGCTACGAATTCGACTGGCGCGCCCCGAAACTCGGTGCCTGCCACGGCATGGAGCTGCCGTTCGTGTTCGACTCCCTGGCCGCGTCCGCCGGCCTCGTCGGCGAAAACCCGCCCGCGGAGCTGGCCCGCGAAGTCAACGGCGCGTGGGCGCGGTTCGCCGCCACCGGCGACCCCGGCTGGCACCCGCACGAGACCACGCACCTGGGCTGATGGACACCCACGGCCTGCGCGAGCTCTACGACCTCGTCCTGCGCCTGTCGGCGGTCCACGACCTCGACGCGCTGGTGCAGGAGGTCGTCGACCACGCGCGGCGCCTGCTCGGCGTCGACGTCGCGTACCTCGCGCTGGCCGAACCGGACGGCTCGCTCGTCATCCGGGTCACCGACGGCTCGCTCGGGCCGCGGCTGCGCGGGGTCGTGCTGCCGCCGCACGGCGGGCTGGCCGGGCAGGTGGCCGACACGGGCGAGCCGGTGCAGAGCGCCGACTACCTCGGCGACGCCGCGTTGACCCACTTCGGCGAGGTCGACCGCGTCGCCGAGGACGAGGGCCTGCGCACGATCCTCGGCGTGCCGCTGCGGCTGCGCGGCAAGGTGGCGGGCGTGCTGATGGTGTCGCAGCGCGCGGTGCGCCGGTTCACCGCCGCGGAGTCGTCGCTGCTGACGTCGCTGGGGTCGTTCGCCGCGATCGCCATCGAGAACGCCAAGCTGGTGACCGCGCTGGCGGCGGCGAACGACCGGCTGGAACGCGCGGTCCGGCTGCACGACCGGCTCTCGGAGGTGGCGCTGCGCGGCGGCGCGCCCGAAGACGTCGTAATCCCGCTTTCGGAGCTGGTGCCCGGCTTGGTGCTCGTCGCCGACGAACACGACGAGGTCCGCGCGGCCGCTCGCGCCGGAGCCCTCGTGGCGGCGCGGCTCGACGGGAAGCCGTCGACGCTGTTCACCGGCGCCCGGCGGACGCGCGCCGGCGAGCGGGCCGTGACCGTGCCGGTCGCGTCGGCGAACGCGTACTTCGGTGCCCTGCAGGTGGTTCCCGATGCTCCGCTCGACGAGGCCGACGTCCGGCTGCTGGAACGCTCGGCGATGACGGTCGCGCTGGTGGCGTCGGTCGAACGGGCCGAACGCCGGACGGCGGAGGAGCTGGTCGAGCACGTCGTGACCCGCCGCGTCCGCGAAATCCCGGCGTACGCCCGCGACCTCCGGCACCCGCACCTGGTCGTGGTGACCGAAGACCCGCGGCTGCGGGCCCTCGCCCCGCTCTCGTCCACAGTGGACGGCCGGGTGGTCGCCCTGGTCCGCGCCGGCGAAGGGACGGTCCGCGCCTGGTCACTGGGCACGACGGGCCTGGCGGGCCCGGCCACCGGGGCGGCCGAGCTGGCCGACGCCTACGACGACGCGGTCGCGTGCCTGCGGGCGTTGGAAGCGCTGGGCCGCACCGGGTCCACGGCGTCGCCCGCCGACCTGGGCCCCTACCGCTACCTGCTGAGCCAGACCGGCCGCGAGGAGGCGAACACCTTCGCCGGACGCACCCTCGCCCCGCTGCTGACCCACGACGAAGACCGCGGCACGGACCTGGTCCGCACCGCCGAGGTCTTCCTGCGCAACGGCCGCCGCAAGACCCCGGCGGCCGAAGAGCTGACGATCCACCCGAACACGCTCTACCAGCGCCTGGACCGCATCACCGCGTTGCTGGGCGAGGACTGGCAGGAGGGCGACCGAGCGCTGGACGTCCAGCTGGCGCTGCGCATCCACCGCCTCTCCCGCGGCCTGACGTCGTGAGTGTTCAGGGCGGTCAGAACCGCCCTGAACACCCACGACAAGCCGCGGCAGACCTGGTCAGCCGTCGGACTCCGCGGCGGGGAGGTACGCCCCCGGCACCTGATCCGGCGCCACGACCTGGGTCTCACCCGGGTAGGGCGTGGACCAGCCGTGCGTCTGGTACCACGTGAAGTGGTTCATCTGCGCGGGGTTGGCGTAGTCCGCGACGGCGCTCGGGCCGGTCAGCCGCTGGTGCGTCGTCCACTCCTGCCACTGCGCCGCCAGCTGCTTCTTGTCCGCCGGCACCGCCGAGGACGGCACCGGGGCCGCTGCCGGGTTCGCCGCGGCCGGGGTGTCCGGGCCGCAGGACGGCTGGGTCGCCAGGCCGCCGGTCAGCGACGTCCGGTTCGGCAGCGCGGTGAACGGCGTGTAGTCCGGCTTCGGGGTGAAGGCCGCACTCATCGGCGTCGCCGCGCTGTCCTTCTGGTTCATCGGCTTGACCCCGAGGATCTGCTCGATCGTCCGGATCATCGTGATCTGCGAGTAGTAGTGGCTGTCGACGACGCCGTGCTGGGCGTACGGGCTGATGATCTGCACCGGCGCCCGGTGCCCGTCGACGTGGTCGAGCCCGGCCTGGGAGTCGTCCTCGACGACGAAGATCGCCGAGTCCTTCCAGTACTGGCTGTGCGAGATCTCGTCGACGATCCTGCCGACGGCGAGGTCGTTGTCGGCGACCTGGGCGGCCGCGTTCGGCGGGCCGCCGGTGTGGTCGCTGGACAGCCAGAACATGTTGAGGTTGGCCGGGCCGTTCTTCTCGAAGTCGTTCTTCCAGACCTGGTACCGGTAGACGTCCGGTACCGAGGTGTCGAACTTCGGGAAGCCCGGCACCGAAACGTTGTTCAGCGACGGGATCGGCGACGACGACACCAGCGGGTAGGCCGTCGGCTGCCCGGTGGCCATGTTCTTCGAGTCGCAGTACAGGTTCTGCCAGCTCGCCCCGGCGGGCTTGGTCAGGAACTGCTGGAACTCGCCGAAGTCACGCACCGACTTCCCGGCCGCCTGCGCGCCGGTCCACAGGAACCCGCTGCTCTGGTGACCGAGGGCGTCGTCCTCGGTGTCGTAGCTGCGCAGGTACTCCCCCGCCGAAGATTCGGTGTACTCGGGGTTGTCGGCCTGCATCAGCCAGTTGTGGCCCTCGGCGGAGTTCGTGCCGATGTCGTAGGTATTGTCGTACAACCCGAACTGCTTCTCCAGCGCGTGCTGGTTCGGCGTCACGTTCTCGCCGAACTGCGTCACCGACGGGTCGCCGTTGCCGCGAGCGTCGTCGCCGAAGACCTGGTCGTAGGTCCGGTTCTCCTTGACCAGCAGGAAGACGTGCTTGATCGTCGACGGGTCGCCGAGGCGCGCCGGGACGGGCACCGGGGTGCGGTGGCCGTTCGACTCCGCCTGCCGCACCGCGTCGTCCGTCCAGCCGTTCTGCTTGAAGACCTGGCCGGTGTAGCCGCGGATGGCGCGGTCGTCCGGCAGCCGGAAGCGCTGGACGCTCGACGTCGTGTCGTGCGTGCCGTGCCCGGCGGCCGTGGTGGGACGGCGCGCGTCGATGCCGCGGGTGTTGGACACGACGACGTCCTTGCCGACGGTCGCGATCGCCGTCGGGAAGTAGTCCGTGGGCAGCAGGCCGACGTAGCTCACCGGCTCCTGCGCGCGGCCGTAGCGGTAGACGGCGACGGCGTTGGCGCGTCCCAGCGTCACCAGCAGGTGCCCGTCGTCGGTCAGCGTCACGCCGTCCGGCTCGTACCCGACCGAGGCCTGCGGCCACGGCTGGGTCGCGATCGTCTGGACGACCTTGTCGCGGCCGGTGTCGATGACCGAGACCGAGTTGCTCGCGGTGTTCGTCACGAACACCGTGCCGTTCTTCGTGTACACCGCGGTCGGGTGCAGGCCGACGTCGATGCTCTTCGGCGTGGCGGCCGCGTTCGCGAGGTCGATGACGCTGACCGTGCCGCTGGTGGTGGCGCCGGTGAACTGGCTGGCCGGCACCTGGGTGTTGTACGAGTTCAGCGTCGGCTCGCCGGGCCGCGCGGCGCGCCCGCCTTCGTTGCTGACGTACAGCTTGGTCCCGACGCGCACCAGGTCACGCGGCGCGTTGCCGGTGGCCCAGCTCTGCTTGATCGCGCCGGTCGCCGCGTCGAGGGCGACGACGCGGTTCTGGCCGTTGACCGCGGAGTACACGGTGGAGCCGTCGGGCGAGAACACGGCCTGGGCGACCAGGGCGTGCTTGGCACCGTCGGCCGGGATCTTGACCGGCGTCGGCGCCGCGACGGTGCCGTCGGGGTTCACCGTGAACTTCGTGTAGCCGTCGGTCTGCGCCAGCCACAGCGACTTGCCGTCCGGGGCGTACGACGGCCCTTCCTGGCCGACGTCGTTGCCCGGGATGCGCAGGTTCGCCGTCGCGGAATTGCCGACGAGCTGCTGCACCTTCCAGGTCTTGAGGTCGACGATCGTCAGCGCGATCCCGCCGTCGGTGGTCAGCGCGGCGAGGTGCCCGCCGTCGGGGCTGACCGAGGACGCCATGATCTTGCCGTTGTTCACGACCAGGCGGTCGCCGATCGGCTTGATGTACTGGTCGGCGGAGACGACCTGGCCGTTCGGGGTGACCTGGCCGACCTGGTCCTCGCCGAACTGCTGCGTCGACGCGATGCCGACACCGGTGCCGGTGGCGACCAGCGCGAGCGTGGCGGAGCCGGCCGTGACGTACCGCAGCCGATGGCGGCCGAGCCGGCTCTTCGCGGCACGCCGTCTGCGGCGTGTTACCTGCATCGGGCTATCCCTTCGTGGTGGTGAGCAGTTCGACGTTCCCGTCGAACTGCCAAAGCGGGTTCGGTTGGTCCCCTGCCAGGGTCCGCACCTGGAAGTAGCCGTTCACTTCCTTCGGTCCGTCGCCGTCGGCGACGTACCGCCCGTCCGAGGTGATGTCCAGCTGGTAGATCGCCTGGCCCGTCGCGTCCACGCCGGGCAGGTGCCAGGAGACGACACACCGCCAGTCGTTGCCGGGGCCGTCGGGCTCGACCAGGCCGTCGCCCTTGGTGCAGGCGGCCGTGGCGCCCAGCTGCGCTTCCGTGACGTCCGGCCGGTTCAGCTGCCCGGCCTGCAGCCGGTAGAGGTGGCCGAACGCGGTGGCGACCGACTGCTGCACCTTGCCGAGCTCGATGCCCGACCCGGTGGCCCGCGTGGCCACGGCGACGACCCCGGCCGTGACGGCCAGCAGCGCGACCAGCGGCAGGGCGCCGACGACGAGCGCGCGGCGGCCCGAGCCGTCGTGCGCGGAGTTGGTGAAGTCGCGGCGCACGAACAGCACGTACGCGAGCACGGTGGCGACCACCGCCCAGGCCAGGCTGACGCCGACCGCGATCAGCAGCGGCCCGAGCTGGACCGGGTCGGTGAAGAGGCCGTTCCACGCGATGAAGGCGTAGCTGGGCAGGGCGAGGCGCACGGCCACGGGCAGCGGCAGCAGCTGGGCGAGCGCCAGCACCAGCGCGACGACCGCGGGCAGCAGCAGGCCCATCGGCGAGCGGCCCCAGGCGACCGAGCCGAGCAGCCCGAGCGCGCCGAGCGCCAGCGTCGGGGCGAGCACGCAGACCCACGCGAGCAGCACCTGCGTGGCGGCGTCGCCCGGGGCGAGCAGGTGGCCGTCGAGCCCGGTCAGCGGCCGGCTGCCCGCCGCGAGGACCCCGCCGACCGCGCCGGACACGGCCATCCCGGCGACCAGCACGAGGATCACGGTCAGGCTGGCCAGCGCTTTCGCGGCGAAGATCCGCCGCGTCGACCGGACCGCGACCAGCAGGTGGCGCCAGGTGCCGAGCCGGTCCTCGGCCGCGAAGACGTCACCCGCGACCACCGACGTCAGCAGCGGAAGCGCGTAGGTGCCCGCGAAGCCGAGCATCACCAGCGGCCCGGCCCAGCCCGTGGCGTTCATCCAGCGGCCGAAGAGCGTGTCGACCGGCAGCGAGCTCTGCTCGCTGACCACGGCGACGAACAACGCGGGCGCGATCCAGCAGGCGAGCACCAGCAGGCGGATCCGCCAGGCGGCGAAGAGCTTGACGAGCTCGAAGCGGTAGCCGCGGGCCACCGGCACGGGCCGGGCGGCTTCGACGACGGCGGCGGTCATCGGCGGGCCTCCGGCTGCTCGGTGAGGGCGAGGAACGCGGCTTCGAGCGGCGACACGACTGGCGCGAGCTCGCGCACCGCGATGTCGTCCTTCGCCAGCCGCAGCACCAGCTCGTCGAGCGCGGGCACCAGCGCGCGCACCACGAGCACGTCGTCGTCGCGGTCGGCGACGCGGATCCCCGGCGCGTCACCGACCAGGCGGCGCGCGGCCGCCGGGTCGGAGGTGCGCAGCCGGTACTCGAGCTCGCCGTTCTCGGCGGACAGCTTCGCGAGCGGGCCGGTGAAGACGACGCGTCCGGTGGCGAGGATGGTGACCTCCGAGCACAGGGCCTCGAGGTCGTCCATCCGGTGGCTGGAGAGGACCACGGTGGTGCCCTCGGCCGCGAGCCGGCCGAGGACGCCGTGGACGTGCTTCTTGCCCGCCGGGTCGAGGCCGTTGGCGGGCTCGTCGAGCACCAGGAGCCGCGGTTCGGCGAGCAGGGCCGCGGCGAGGCCGAGCCGCTGGCGCATGCCGAGGGAGAAGCCGCGGACGCGGTCGTCGGCGACGTCGGTGAGCCCGACCTCGCCGAGCACGTCGTCGATCCGCTTCGCCTTCCGGTCGCGGCCCTGGAGCGCGAGCAGGGCGGCGAGGTTCTGGCGGGCGGTGAGCGCGGGGTAGAGGCCGGGGCCGTCGACGAAGCCCGCGACACCGCCGAGGGTCCGGCCGGCGGGCGTCCCGAGGACCTCGAGCCGGCCTTCGTCGGCGGCGGCCAGGCCGAGCAGCAGGCCGAGCAGGGTGGTCTTGCCGGCGCCGTTCGGGCCGACGAGGCCGTGGATCTGCCCCTGGGCCACGTCGAGGTCGATCGCGTCGAGGGCGACGACGTCGCCGAAGCACTTGGTGATCCCGCGCGCTCTGACTGCCAGGGGTGCGTCCATGGGTTCCTTGCTTTCGTTCCGCGGCTCGAGCCAGAAACTTAGGCACCACAAATGACGGCGGCGGGCGACCAGGGTGAACGACGGCCGAACGGCAACCGACCGGCACTCACCCGCGTGGTGAAATGTCCGAGTTAAGCCCCAGTCTTACGGCGAGTTAACCTCTCGCTTGCCTTCCGTGTTCGTCCACAGTGGACGTGTCTCCACCGCGATCTCCACCCCTCGGTGGTCCTCCTCCACCCGGGCGGCGCCGTAGCGTTTCCCGTGTCGAATTCCGCTTCCGGGGAGGAACCCGAAATGGGTGAAGTAGTCCAGTTCATGCTGCTCAGGTTCGCGCTGATCGGCGGCGGCATCCTGCTGCTGGTGCTGCTGGTCGGCGTCATCGCGATCGCGCTGAAGAAGGCGGGCCGCTACGACCAGGCGAAGCGGGTGGTGGAACCGATGGTGCGCGAGCAGCTGGAGAAGCGCCGAAAGCGCGGGTGACTGGGGTGTCCCGGCGCCGTCGAGGGGGCGGCGCCGGGACAGCCTCGCAGCCCATGGCCCACGGCGCGGCGATCCGCGAGCCGCCCGGTGCTGAGCCTCGCAGCCCGCGCCGCACGACATACCGAGCCGCCAGCCGCCCGCTGCTCACCCCTCCAGCCCGTGGAGCGCGGCATACCGAGCCGCGAGCCGCCCAGCGCTCAGCCTCGCAGCCCGCGCCGCACGACATACCGAGCCGCCAGCCGCCCAGCGCTCAGCCTCGCAGCCCGCGCCGCACGGCGTGGTGAGCTGCGATCCACCCGCTGCTCACCCCTCCAGCCCGTGGTGTGCGGCATACCGAGCCGCCTCGACGCGGTTGCGTACGCGGATCTTGGCGAACGCGTTGTTGATGTGCGTCTTCACCGTTGCCTCGCCGATGAACAGCCGGGCCGCGATCTGGCCGTTGCTCAGCCCCGCGCCGATCAGGCCGAGCACCTCGGCCTCGCGGGCCGTCAGGCCGTCCGGGGGCTTTGGCTTGCGCGGTGCCGGTTGGGCCAGCGCGCTCGCGACGCGGCCCGAGACATCCGCGCCGAACGTCAGCTGGCCGGTCACCACCGCGCGCAGTGCGGAGCCGATCTCGTGGCGGCCCGCGTCCTTCGTCAGGTAGCCGCGGGCGCCCGCGGCCAACGCCCCGGCGATCGACTCGTCGTCGGAGTAGGTCGTCAGCACCAGCACCGCCACGTCCGGGTGCTCCCGCGTGATGCGCCCGGTCGCCTCGGCGCCGCTCAGCACCGGCATGTTCAGGTCCATGAGCACCACGTCGGGCGGGTCGAGCCGGCCGAGCAGGTCGAGGGCCTGCGCACCGTCCGCCGCCGCGCCGACCACCTCGACGTCGTCGAGCAGGCCCAGCAGCGCCACCAGGCCCTCGCGCACCACCTGCTGGTCGTCGACCACGACCACCCTGATCGCCCTGTCCATGCCCAGAGTCTGCCGCATTGTCCGGTGCCGGTGAAGATCACCCACGGGCGGATCCGAGACGTCCACTGTGGACGCGTGCGCGAGGACGCCCCGCGGGTACGGCTAGCCCGGCGCCACCGCCCGGCCGGTCTGGGGCGAGATCATCCCCGCGCACAACCCGCGGCTCGCCAGCGTCTGCGCGATCCGCGGGATCGCCGCCAGGGTGTTGGCGGGCCATTCGTGCATGAGGATGATCTGACCGTTGGTCAGCCGGGCGTTGGCCTGGACGATCGCGTCGACGCTCGCGCCGTTCCAGTCCTGCGAATCGACGTCCCAGATGATCTGCCGCAGGCCGTATTTCGCCTCGACCGCCTGCAGCGTCCCGTTCGTCTCGCCGTACGGCGGCCGGAAGAGCCGGGGCGTGCCGCCGCCCGCGGCCGCGATCGCCTGCTGGGTCCGCGAAACCTCGGACTCCATCTGGGACTGGCTCAGCTGCGTCATGTGCGGGTGGGTGTAGCTGTGGTTGCCGACCCACATGCCCGCGCTCACCTGGGCCCGCACCTGCGCCGGGTACGCGGCGGCGTACTGGCCTTCGTTGAACATGGTGGCGCGCAACCCGTTCTGCCGCAGCGCGTTGAGCAGCGCCGGGGTGTGCGCGTTCGAGGGCCCGTCGTCGAAGGTGAGCCCGACGTACCCGGTGCAGGTGGCGGCCTGCGCGGGCGTCACGGAAACGGCGCCGGTCACGGCCATCGCGGCGGCGAGGATCCACGGTCGCATGGTCAGCCCACCGTCAGGTTCGAGCTGCCGCTGCTCTGGTAGCCCTCGGTCGCGAGGATCATGTAGTAGCTGAAATTGCCGAGCCGCATGCCGTAGCGGGCCCACGCGTCGAAGTGGTTGCCGGTGGTGATGGTGCCGCCGGTCCGCTTCTGCTGCCGCACGCTCCAGTACTGGTTGAAGGTCTTGGTCCCTTCGACGGACGGCGCGTTGTACCGCGTGGTCTGGTAGATGTCGTAGGTGCCGCCGTCGCTGGTGACGGTGCCCTTGTAGGTCCCGGTCGGCCGGTAGGTGCCCCAGTTGTCGACGATGTAGTACTCGACGAGCGGGTTGGACGTCCAGCCGTAGAGCGAGAGGTAGCCGTTGCCGGACGGGCTGAAGCTGCCGGAGTAGTTCACGGTCCGCCGGCTGCCGTTGCTCCACCCCTTGCCGCCGACGAAGTTCCCGACGTTCCGCCAGTTCACCCGGTAGTTGCCCCCGGACCCGAGCGTCATGGAGACCGACCCGCCGCCATCGGTCCAGAAGGAGTAGTAGTAGCCCCCGTTGTTCCCGGTCTGGCTGGTGGTGATGACGGTGTCGGCCCGCGCAACCCCGGGCACGAGCGCGGCGATCAGCGCGAGCGCGGTACCACCGGCGAACAGCCTGAAGCGGTTCCTGAGCATGCTTCCTCCTCGTCGAGGCTGAGATGGCGAAAGCATGCGATCGACGTCGCGGGCCGGGCAATCAGTTTCGGGAAGTTTCGGGAGTACGGCGGACTTTCCCGCGTTCAGCCGGCCCGGCGCCGGCGGGCCGGGACACGCCGCCCGGCGAGGAGCCGGACCCACCCCGTCCCCGCCGTTGTGGCGACGGGCCGGTAGGCGCCGGCGAAGCTCCGTTCACTGTGCCTGATCACTTCGTCGAAGACCCAGTCCGACGCGATCACGGCGAGCACTGCTTCACTCCCCGCCAAGGCACGCTTCAACTCGGGCATGTCCAGCAACTGCTGAGCGTGCAGGATCGAAGAGCCGGTGACGCCGTATTCGTCGAACGACACTTCCCCGGCGTGCAGGGCAAGCCTGAGCCGAATGCGTTCCTGCGGCGGATGCAGCGCGTTGTGCGCCACCAGCTCGTCGGCGAGCGCGCCCAGAAGCAAATCGGCGAAGACGGTTTTCGGAACCCGAGCCGGAGCGAGAACGAGAACGCCGTCACCCAGATCTTCACACCGGCAACCGGGCCATGGAATGTCGGCGGCGAAGAAAGCCCGCTCGACCGCGCGGTACATCCCGCGGCGAATCCGCACCTTGTTGGGATTGGTCCGGCTGCGCCGCGCGAACCCCTCGACATCGACGACCACGATCGTGCAGTGGGCAGTGTGGAGCCCCAGGCTCTCCCGCCAGTCCACGCCCCGGGCGGGCGCGATCCCGACCGCACCCGTGGGACGCCCGGATCGCGGCCCCTCCGAGCCACACGTCCGCCCACCGGGCCGCGACGCGGGCGGCCTGGTCGTTTCGGGGTCGGACATCCTGGTTCCCTTCGGCGGCGACTTCACTTCGCCCGATTGGGGTGCGCGTCGCCGGACGTGTCACCGGTAGGTGACGGCTATCTTCAGGTTGACAAACCGAGCGCTGAACCGCTACCTCTTCGGTAACACCGTTCGGTTACCGTAACCACGCCTGCACGTGCAAAGGAGCCTGCGTGTCAGCGCCCCCGTCCCCAGTCGTCGCGTCCTGGGAACTCGCGCTGCGGCTCAAGAGACGGCGCGAGCAGCTGGGGGTCGAGGTCCGGACCATCACCGAGACGCTCGGCTTCACTCGCAACTACTGGTCCGCGGTCGAGAACGAGCGCAAGATCCTCTCCACGGAGAGCCTCAGCCGGATCATGGGCCTTTTCGAGTTCGACGCCGAGGAACAAGAAGAGCTGCTCGCCCTCCGCGCCGCAGCCAAGGAACGCGGTTGGTGGTCACGTTACCCCGCGCTTTTCGACAACGAGATCCAGCGACTCTTCGGCCTCGAACAGGGCGCGCGCGGTATTCGTGATTACGAAAATCTGCTCATTCCGGGATTGCTGCAGACGGCGGACTACGCCAAAGGCATCATCATGCCCGACGTGACCATGCGCGCGGTCGAGGTCGACCAGCGAGTGGAGGCCCGGCTGCGCCGGCAGTTTCGGCTCACCGACGAGACCGACCCGTTCACCTTCACGGCCGTCATCAGCGAAGCCGCACTACGACAGCAGATCGGCGGCGCACGTGTGCTCCGAAACCAGCTCGGGCATCTCGCCACCCTGATCGAACAACTCCCGGACAAGCTCGACGTGCGGGTGATCCCGTTCACGGCGACGGCGTGCGGACTCTTCGGTGGGGCCACTGTGGTGCTCCTCGATTTCGACAGCCCCCAGCTGCCGACCCTGGCGTGGCAGGAGACCGTCACGACCTGGGGAATAATCGACGACGCCACCCAGGTCAGGAACCTCACCACAACGTTTCAGGACGCCTACCGGCACGCCCTGAACACGGAGGAAACCCTTCGAATGATTCACCACCACGCCGGGGAGATCGATTAAGGAATTCGATTGACGACAGAAACACCACCATCCAGTGTCCCTGACCGCAGTGGATGGTTCAAGAGCAGCTATTCCAATGCTGGGGGCAGCTGCGTCGAAACCCGGTTCGAAGGGCGGCTGACCCACGTGCGCGACAGCAAGGATCGTCGGCCTGACTCACCTTTCATCGAGCTTTCGCAGGACGCCTGGACCGGCTTCTTGCGGGCCTTGACTCCCAAGGGACCACAGTGACCGAACCAAAACGATGCACCCCCGTTTCCCGCACGGGGTGGTTCAAGAGCAGTTATTCGAATGCCAGCGGTAGCTGCGTCGAAGTCCGCTTCACGAGCGGCGCCGCCCTCGTGCGCGACAGCAAGGACAATCGCGACGACCAGCCGGTCGTCGCGTGCACATCGGAGGCGTGGGCGTCCCTCCTGAAGAACCTGGCGCTCCACCAGTCTTGACAGCAGAGTCGTTGATGAGGGCGCCGGGCGGCGCCCTCATCGTCACAGGGCCAAGCCGGCCACCGAGCCGCCGCTCTCCCCGTCCTCCGGCCCCAGCAAGCGAACCCACCCCAAGGCGGCGGTCTCCTTCTCCCGCACGAAAACCGGTTCGAACCGATCAGGTCGGCTGGCCGGGCTGTGCTGGATGATCTCGTCGTAGAACCAAGCCGAGGCGATCATCGCGAGGGCACCGCCTCCATACTCAACCGTCTCTCGCAGTACGCGGGAATGCAGCAGGCGGAAGGCGTGGACGATCGCCGAACCTGTTCTGCCGTGCGCGTCGTAGCTCACCTCTCCCGCGTGCAGCGCCGCCCGGAGGCGGATCCTCTCCGGCAGCCGGTGCGCTTGGTTGTGGTCCGCCAGGAAAGCCGCGAGCGCCCCGGGTACCAGCTCGCTGAACACGGCCTTCGGGTAGTCCGCGGGTACCAGCACGAGCACACCGTCACCGAGATCGGCGTGGTAGCAGTCATGCCACGACACTCCGCTGCACAGCAGTGCCTGCCGGACCACGTGGTAGAGGCCGGCACGCAGGGCCAGCCGGTGCGGTGTCGTCCGGCCGGTCGCGGCGAACCCGTCGATCTCGACCACCAGGATCGTGTGGTGCACCGGATCCGCGACCGGCTCGGCGGGTTCCGGCCGCGGATCTCCCCACAGCCGTCGCCAAGCATCCGTCCACGACATGAAGCGATCGTGGACGCGGGTGGTCGACACTTCGGTTGCCGGTTGCTGGACAAATCCTTGACAGCCCGCTGACCTGCGCTGAAACGGCCGAGCGCCCGGGTTACTGTGCTGGTGGGGAAGTCGCCGGGGTGGACGAGGAAACCCTATGGAGTTCCGGATCCTGGGGCCTGTGGAGCTCGTGCTCGGCGACCGGACGGCCGGGCTCGGGCGGGCGAAGGAGCGGTGCCTGCTGGGCGTGCTGATGCTCAACCACGGCAAGGTCGTCAGCGTCCGGACCGTGATCGAGGCGCTCTGGGACGACAGCCCGCCCGACCACGCCAGGAAGGACCTGCAGACCTACGTCAGCCGACTCCGGGCGTGCCTGCGCGGCTTCGGGGTCTCGGCGCGGATCGTCACCCAGCGGGGCGGCTACCAGTTCCTGCCCGAAGACGACCACCTCGACTACGCGCGCTTCAAGATCTTGGTCCGCGACGGCGGGAACGCGCGGCGGGCGGGACGGCTCGACGAAGCCGCGAACCTCCTCCGTGAGGCGACGGCGCTGTGGACCGCGTCCGTGGTCGAAGACCTCGGCACCTTGTGGATGGAGCGGAAACGGGAGGACCTCGACCTCTACGACCGCGTCCCCGCCTACCAGGCGTTGTGCGCTGTCGAACTCGACCGCCGCAACTACTGCGACGTGCTGCGGATTCTCGACGATGCCATGGTCGACCACGAGCTCGACACCCAGTTCATCGGCCAGCGGCTCACCGCGCTCGACGGTCTGGGGGACTACGAGAACTTCGACGTGTACTGGAAGCAGGTCTACGACCGCTCCGCCCGGTCGTTCGGGACCGGGCCCTCTCGGGACCTGCAGGAACTGCACCAACAGCTGCTTCGATCCCGCGATTCGCTCGCGCCGGCCGACCTGCACCGCACCCAGGCCGCGCTGCGCGCGTTGCCACCCGCTCAGCTTCCCGCCACCGTCAGCCAGTTCGTCGACCGGGACGAAGATCTCCGCCGGTTGAACGACTTGTTCCTGCGCTCCCGCGTGACCGGGCCGCCCGCACACTTCATCGTCGCGATCACCGGGCCGGCCGGCGTCGGCAAGACGGAGCTGGGTCTGCACTGGGCGCACACCGTCCGCGAGCAGTTCCCCCACGGGCAGGTACACGTGGACCTCTCCGGCTACGGTGCCGACCCACCGCGTGATCCTGCCGAGGTGCTGGCCGAGTTCCTCGACGCGCTGGGGGTCGCCGCGTCGGCGATCCCGGCGAGCCCGGGTGCCCGGACCCGGATGCTGCGGACCCTGCTCGACGACCGCCGCGTGCTGTTCTTCCTCGACAACGCCCGGAATTCCGCGCAGGTCGTGCCCCTGCTGCCGGGCAGCGCGCAGTCCGCGGTCATCGTGACCAGCCGGCACCGGCTGAGCGACCTCAGGACGGGTCACGGCGCCTATCGGCTTGAGGTGGCGCCCTTCACTGAAGTCGAAACCGCGCAGCTGCTCGACGACCTGCTCCGTGACTCGCCGGGCGAGCCACCCGATCCGCTCGCCGCCCAAGCGCTCACCGGAGGAATGCCGCAGGCCATCCGCACCCTCGCCGAGCTCCTGCCCGGCGCCGGCGATCTGCCGAGCCCCGCCGAACTGCTCCTCGCCGGTGAGCTCGTCTCGGGGACGATCCTGACGTCGATCCTGTGGTCCTGCCGGGCGCTCGAGCCCCCCGCCGCCCGGCTGTTCCGGGCGCTCGCCCTCCACATCGTTCCCAGCATCGCCCCGGAAGCGGTCCACGCCCTCGACGGAACCGACGACGAGACCACGCGCGGGGCACTCGCCGCCCTCGAGTCCCTCCACCTGGTCGGCCGGCTGAACGGGCGCTATCGGATGGATGCCGTCACCCGCGCGGCCGGGCAACGGCTCGCCCTCACCGAAGACTCCCCCGAGCAGCGACGGCTGGCCGAGGAGCGCCTCCTCGACTGGTACATCGCCCGGGTCACGGACGCTGCCGAAGCCCTGGCACCGGCGCTGCGCCGCACCGCCGAACTGCCGCACGCCGGCCGCCTTCCCGATTTCGCGGTCGCGGAAGCCTTCCTGGCCGACGAGGAAGCGGCCCTGCGCGCCGCGATCGGCCGCGCGGCGGGCAGCAGCCTGCCCCGTGCCGTGACCCTGCTGCGCTTGGTCCGTCCCCACCTGACCGGACCCGAATGGCGCGAAGCCGTCGAGGCGGTCCTGCTCGCTGCGCGACGCGAACACGACCTCGACGCCGAGGGGCAGGCCTGGACCGCGCTGGCGCGGATCCACGACGCCGTCGGCAACCGGGACAAGACGGAGGAGTCCCTCGAACTGGCGAGCGCGATCTTCGGCAACACCGGGAACAGCCGGGACCGGTCCGAGGTCCTGCTCCTGCTCGCCCGCCACGCGGACGAAACCGATGACCGGTACCGCGCCGAATCCTGCCTGCGTCAGGCACTGGACATCCAGCACAGCCTCAACGAGCCCGCCCGGTGCGCGGCGGCGCACGGTGCCCTCGGCGCGCACCTTCGCCGCTATGACGAGCTCGAGGAAGCCGAAACCCACCTTTCCCACGCGAAGATGCTCTACGCGGAACTGGGCGACCACCGGCGGCACGCCGCCATGGCCTTGGAGCTCGGCCTAGCGAACCGGCGGGCTGGCCGGACCACGGCGGCCCTCAGGCAGCTCACCGAGGCGGTCACCCTCCACGACCGGTACCCCGCCGACCACGAGCGGACGCTGACCGCACTGGTCGAGCTGAGCGAAATCAGCTGTGAAGCCGACGAACACGGCGAAGCCCTGCTCTGCGCCCGCAAAGCACTCGGCATCTCGCGGTCGGCGACCGACCACGTCCGGGTCGTGCGGGCACAGGTCGCCTTGGTCCGGGCCCTGGCCGCGACGGGCAAGCAGGCCGAAGCGTGGAACGAGTCCCGCCAGACCATCGCCCTCGTCGGCGAAGCCGGTGACCCGAGCCACGACCACGTGCGCGAGCAGTTCACCAAACTCGGGCTGTGGCCGCCGGTCGGCTCTTCAGGCGGAGAACCAGATTCTCCGCGGTTCCCCGGTCGATCGCCGCGCGGCGGGAGTCAGCCGGCGGAGGGCGCTCGTACGCCTGGTTCAGGAAACCGCCACCCCGCCGGTCGTGCAGGAACGCGGCACGATCCGACGCGGGACCCCTGACCTCGCGGTTCATCGAAATTTCAGCACGCCGGCCCACCATCGGGGGCCATGAACGCCGACGAGTCCTACGCGGCTGCCTACCATCTGGAGTTCTGGGGCACCGTCGAGGATCTGCCTGAGATCGAACGCCTCTACCGGGCGGCCGCGGCGGCCGGGTCGGTGGATGCCATGGCGCGGCTCGGGCTGGTCGTCGAAGGCGAGATGCGGGCCACCATGGACGCGAGCGGGCCCGGCAAGGGTGTCGGGAACCTCGGCGAAGCCGCCGGGTGGTACCGGAAGGCCGCCGAGGCCGGGCATGCGCAGGCCGCCTTCTTCCTCGGGCGGCTCTACGCCGACAAGCTCGGTGACTGGGCGCGGGCCGAGCCGTGGTTCCGGGCGGGCGCCGCGGGCGGGAACGACGCCGCGCGCGAGCGGCTCGCGGAAGGGCCGGAAGGTCTCGTGCGGCGGCGGGAGCTGGACCTCTGGCTGTCCGGCCACGCCAAAGAACCGCCCCGGCCGGCGAGCAGCGGCTGTGTGGTCCTGGCGCTGCTGCCGATCCTGTCGGCCGTCCTCGCCCTCGTGGCGAACACGGCCTGAGGTGGTCCGGGCGCCGGCCGAGGGGGACGGCGCCCGGGCCGCTCACTCCCGCAGGCCGATCGCGTCGATCGGGCGGGCGCGCAACGCCGCCCACGTCGACAGGCCCATGGCCGCCAGGCCCAGCAGGGCCGCGCCGCCGATGATTCCGAAGTAGACGGACAGCGGGCCCGACGGCAGCGGGGTGCCCCGCAGGCCGGCGTTCAGCAACCCCAGCGGGATCACGGCGACCAGCGTGCCGACGACCACCGCGATCCCGACCGTGGCCAGCGCTTCCAGGCGCATCATGCGGGTCACCTGGCGGCGGGTCGTGCCGACCAGCCGCAGCAGCGCGAATTCGCGGGAGCGCTGGGCCGTCGTCAGGACCAGCGTGTTGGCCACCGAAATCGCCAGGTACCCGACGATGACACCGACCGCGACCAGGTTCAGGTAGAACTGCGCCTGCCGCTCGCCGCCCTCGGGAGCAGGTGCCGAGGAGGCCACCGTCACGCCCGGGTAGGGCAACGCGCGCAACGCCGAAGCCACGGCGGACGCGTCCGCGGCCGGGGCACGCCGGACCAGCACCGAGTCGTCCAGGCGGCCGCCCGCGTGTTCGCGTGCCAGCGCGACCGGCAGCACGAAGTCGCCGAACGCCAGGTCGTGCGTGTACGTCGCCACCAGCCGGAGCTTCGCCGGGACGCCGTCGCCGAAGTAGAACGAGACCTCGTCGCCGATCTTCTTGTCCAGCCAGTCCGCTTCCGAGCGGCTCAAGGCCACGGTCGAGCCCGTGAGGTCGGCCAGCCGGCCCGCGTCGACGCCCAGGTCCAGCACGCCCTGGACGTGGTCGCCCAGGCCCTGCGCGGGCTTGCGCTGGACGTCCACGCTGTCGCCGACCGTGGACACCGTGAGCACCGAGGTCCGCACCACCGGCGTCACCGCCGCCACGCCCGGCACGCGGGCCGCGGCCGCGGCGGCTTCCGGCGAGACCGGGCCGGTGAGGACGTAGTCGGCCGTCGTCGAGCGGGCCGTCTCCTCCGCCGCGGCCGCCGTGCTCGACGTCTGGCTGTAGAACGTCGCCAGCGCGAACGCGACCGACAGCATCAGCGGAGTGACCGCCGCCGCCAGGCGACGCGTGTTGGCCTGCGCGTTCGCGCCCGCCAGGTAGCCGCTGATCCGCCAGACCCGCCCGAGCACCGGCGCCAGCACGCGCACCACCAGGCCGGTCACCTGCGGGCCGACCACGGCCAGCCCGATGACGACCACCAGCGTCGCCATGGTCGAGATCGCGGTCGCGACGTCGCCGCGCAGGAACAGCGGGACCAGCGCGCCGCCGAGGCCGGTCAGCACCAGGCCCCAGCCCGTGGCCAGGCGGACCCGGCCGAGCTCACGGCGTTCGACCGCGGCCTCGCCGAGCGCTTCGACCGGCCGGATCGACGACGGCCGCCGCGACGCCGCCCACGCCGCCAGCCGGGCCGCGCCGAGGCCGAGCAGCAGCGCGGCCAGCGACGGCAGCGGGCTGAACGCCAGCCGGAAGTCCTCCGGGATGACGCCGATCGCGGCGAACGCGTCCCGCAGCCCGGCCGCCACCCCGAGGCCCGCGCCGCCGCCGAGGACCCCGGCGACGAGCGCGACCAACGTCGTTTCGGTGCCGATGAGCTTGCGGATCTGCCGGGGTGTCGCGGCGACCGCGCGCAGCAGCGCGAACTCGCGGCGGCGCTGGTTGATCGTCAGCGCGAGCGTGCTCGCCACCACGAACACGGCCACGAGCAGGGCGAACCCCCCGAACGAGCCGGCCACCGCGAGCAGGAGCGTCCGCGTCTGGCTGACGTCGAGGAACTCGATCGTGCTGCGCTCGACGCCGGTGGTCACCTCGGTGCCGGCCGCGACCGCGCCGATCCGCTCGGCGAGCGTCTCCGGCGCCACTCCCGGGTCGGCGAGGACGCCGATCGCGTGGGCCCGGCCGGGCCGGCCGGCCAGCTCCACGGCCCGCTCCGGGGTGAAGAACAGCGCCGACTGCCGCGAGAGGGCGTCGACGATCCCGCTCACCTTGAACGTCACCGGCACCGAGCGGGTCGCGACCCGCACCTGCCCGCCGACCCCGAGTCCGGCCTGTTTCGCCAGGCCGGCGTCGAGGACGACCTCGTCGGCGGCTTCGGGCGCCCGGCCCGCGCGCAGGGTGAACGGCGCCAGCACGGCGGCGTCCCAGTTGTGGCCCAGCGACTGCGCGCCGCCGAGCACCTGCCCGTCCCCGGTGACCACGCGCGCCGGGAAGCTCTGCTCGGCCACGGCCGTGCGGACGCCGGGCACCGAAGCGATCTTCGCGGCCAGGCCGGCCGGGACCGGCGGCTGCTCGCCGACCTGCTCGAACGTCAGGGCGTCGGCCCCCGGCGGGTGCACGCTCTGGGCGCCGCCGACGACGACGGCCGCGGCGGCGTACCGCTCGGTGGGGACGCCGGCCCGCAGGCCGGACTCCATGAGGACACCGCAGCCCGCCACCAGGGCGGTGCCGCACAGGATCGCGACGAACGCGCCGGCGAAGCCGCCGAGCCGGCTGCGGATCGTCTGCCAGGCGAGGGTCAGCACGCTCACCACTCCCCGAGGTGCGTCATCCGCTCCGCCACCCGCTCGGGCGTCGGGTGCGGCAGGTGGCCGGCCAGCTTGCCGTCGGCCAGGAAGAGGACGCCGTGCGCGGCCGAGGCCGCGACCGGGTCGTGGGTCACCATCAGGACCGTCTGGCCCATCCCGTCGACGACCGCGCGGAGCAGGTCCAGCACCTGCCGCGCGGTGCGGGTGTCGAGCGCGCCGGTCGGCTCGTCGGCCAGCACGACGTCGGGCCGCGTGACGAGTGCCCGCGCGATCGCGACGCGCTGCTGCTGGCCGCCGGACAGCTCCGCCGGGCGGTGCTCCAGCCGCTTCGCCATCCCGACGCCTTCGACGATCTCCCGCAGCCACCGCGGGTCCGGCTTGGTGCCGGCCAGCCGCAGCGGCAGCGTGATGTTCTGGAGCACGTTCAGCGCCGGCAGCAGGTTGTAGGCCTGGAAGACGAACCCGACGCGGGTGCGCCGCAGCCGCGTCAGCTCGCCTTCCTTCAGCCGCCCGATCTCGGTGCCGCCGAGCAGCACCCGCCCCGACGTCGGCCGGTCCAGGCCGGCCGCGCAGTGCAGGAAGGTGCTCTTGCCCGAGCCCGACGGGCCCATCACGGCGGTGAACGTCCCCCGCGGCACGCCGGCCGTCACGCCGTCCAGCGCGGTGACGGCGCCGTCGCCGGAGCCGTACACCTTCCGCACGCCGGCCAGCTCCAGCGCATTCGGTGTCGTCATTTCGATCCCCTTACGTTCTGTCGTAAGGAAAACTAGGTCGACGGCGGCCGTCGATCGATCCCGTGGGGAGGTGGATCCGGGGTAGCGCCAGCACCACCACGGGGGTGGGGTGGGACACTGGCGGCGTGACGACCCGCCTGCGGAAGGTCTGGTCGGCGGTTCGTTACCTCGTGGTCGGCGCCGGCACTTCGATGCTGTCGCTCTTCGCTCTCGTCGGGCTCTTCGCCGTGCTCCTGCTGTGCCCGTTCGGCGTCGGGATCCCGTCCTTGGCCCCGGCGATCAGGCTGTCGCGGTGGCCGGTCGGGATCGACCGGCGGCGGGCTGCGCGCCGGCTCGGCGAAGCGATCCCCGAGCCCTACCGCGACGGTTCCCCGCTGAAGGACCCGGCCACCCGCCGCGACCTCGCGTGGCTCGCGATCCACGCGGTCACCGGGCTGGTCGTCGGCGCACTCGCGATCGGCCTGCCGCTGGGCGCCGTGCAGCAGGTCGTCACGGCCGTCGTCTGGCCCGCGGTGCCCGGCGGGATCGAGGGGTCGCTCGGGATCGTCGTGAACTCGTGGCCGACGGCCGCGTTGTGCGTCCTCTCCGGCGTCGCGATGGCCGCGGTGACGCTGGTCGCGCCGCGGGTGGCGCAGTGGCAGGCCCGCACCGCGCGGCGGCTGCTCGCCCCCGGCCCCGGCACCGTCCTGGCCGACCGCGTCGCCGAACTGACCGCGACCCGGGCCGCCGCGCTGGAGGCGCACGGCGCGGAGCTGCGCCGCATCGAGCGTGACCTGCACGACGGCACCCAGGCGCGGATCGCGGCGGTCGTCCTGCAGCTGGGCATCGCCGGGCAGCTGTACGAGCGCGACCCGGAAACGGTGCGCGAACTGCTGGTCAAGGCCCAGGACACGGCGACCGACGCGCTGGCCGAGCTGCGCACCGTCGTCCGCAGCATCTACCCGCCGCTGCTGAGCGAGCGCGGCCTGACCGGGGCGGCGCGCGCGCTCGCCGAGCACTGCCCGGTGCCGGCGACGGTCACCGTCGAGTACGAGACCGGCCGCCCGGCCGCGGTGGAGGCGGCCGCCTACTTCGTCGTCGCGGAGGTGCTGGCGAACGTCACCAAGCACGCCGGAGCGTCCGAAGTGGACATCACCATCGGCGGCACGGCTTCCGTGCTCTGCCTGCAGATCCGCGACGACGGCCACGGCGGCGCCGACGAGTCCCGCGGCAGCGGCCTGGCCGGGATCCGGCGCCGCGCCGAAGCCTTCGACGGAACCCTCACCCTGACCAGCCCACCCGGTGGGCCGACCGTGCTGCGAGTGGAGCTGCCATGCGGGTCGTGATCGCCGAAGACGACGCCTTGTTGCGCGAAGGCCTCGCGCTGCTGCTGAAGACGTCGGGCATCGAGGTGGCCGCCGCGGTCGACAACGCCGAGGACTTCCTGGCGGTCATCACCGCCGACCGGCCCGACGCCGTCGTGATGGACGTCCGGATGCCGCCGACCCACACCGACGAGGGCCTGCGCGCGGCCGTGCGGGCCCGCGAGATCCACCCGGCGCTACCGGTGCTGGTGCTGTCCGCCCACGTCGAGACCAGCTACGCGGTCGAACTGCTCGCCGACGGCGTCGGCGGGGTCGGCTACCTGCTCAAGGAGCGGGTCGGCAAGGTCGAGCGGTTCCTCGACGCGCTGCAGCGGGTCGCAAAGGGCGGCACGGCGATGGACCCCGAGGTGATCGGCCACCTGATGTCCCGCCGCCGCGCGAAGGACCCGCTGGAGGCGTTGACCGCGCGCGAGCGCGAAGTACTGGGCCTGATGGCCGAGGGCTACAACAACGGCACGATCGCCGAGCTGCTGGTGGTCAGCGACGGCGCGGTGCTCAAGCACATCCGCAACATCTTCGCGAAGCTCGGCCTCCCGTCGGACGAGGGCGGCGGCCACCGCCGGGTGCTGGCGGTCCTCGCCTACCTCGGCCGCGACGCGGGGTAGCGCAGGCACCACCCCGGTTCCGGGTGCCGACGGGATCGTCCGGGCGGCGGCCGGTTCGTAGTGTTTCCGGCATGGACAACACCACCGCCCCCACCCGCACCGCAGTCCCCGTCGTCCTCTGGCCGCTCCTGGCGATCGGCGCCGCGGTCAACGCGACCGGCTCCTTCACCGGCCTGCCCGAGCCGATCCGCCTCACGGCGGGCGGGATCGCGACCGTCGCCCTGGTCCTGCTGGTCGTCCACTACGTCCGCCGCCGGCGGTGACCCGGTCCCGCCCGGTGCGCGCCGCCGGTGTCCACTAAGGACGGAGGCTGCGCAGCATCAGGTTCGCGAAGTGCGCCCCCACCTGCTCTCCCGACAGCTCGCCGTCCGCGTGGTACCACATGCCGAGCCGGTGGATGGCGCCGAAGTGGTAGTTGATCACCAGGTCCGCCGGGACGTCGGTGCGGAAGACCCCCGACCGCTGACCTTCCGCCACCAGGTCCCGGACCCGCTCGTGGTACGTGCGGCGCTCGGCGCGGACCTGGACCTGCTTGGACTTCTCCAACAACGGGAACGACTGGAAGAACACCGTCGCCGCGTCGAGGTCGGCGATGCTCGTCACCACCACGTCGACGATGATCGCGTGCAGCCGCTCCGGCAGCGGCAGGTCCGACTCGGCGATCGTCACCATGCGGCGGGTCTGCATCCGCAGCATCGCCGTGTAGATCTCGAAGAGCAGGTCGTCCTTGGACTCGAAGTAGTGGTAGAGCCCGCCCTTCGTCACGCCGGCCTCTTCGACGATCTCCCGGACCGTCGTCGCCTCGAACCCCTTCTCGGCGAACAGGCGCACGGCCGCTCGCACGACCCTCTCCTTGACCGTCATGTCGTCACCCTAAGAAGGGGCCGGACCGCGGCGCGGCCCGGCCCCCGCCTCACTTGCCGAGCAGGTTGACCTGGTCGGGGGTGGCCCGCTCACCGGTGTACGGCGTGATGGCCCCGGTGCCCCGGTCGGTGACGGCCGGCGGCTGGATCATCGTGGTCGTCGTGTCCGGGTTGATCTTGAACACGTACGCGCCGGTGTAGCCCGAATGCGACTCCTTGGAGAACCCGAACGGCGTCAGGCCCGGGCCCTTCAACGCGCCGGAGCTCATCGCGTCGACGATCTTCTGCCGCGTCGGGTCCGGCCCGGCGACCTTCAGCGCCTGCGCGAACGTGTAGGCCTGCACCATCCCGTAGAACAGCGTGTTGGTCAGCGGCTCCTTCGGGATGTACTTGTCGTGGATGCCCTTGAAGTACGCGACCCACGGGTCGGACGTCTGCGCGACGTCGGGCAGGTAGCCGGTGCCGATCAGGCCGGCCAGCAGCTGCGCGCTCGACACGCTCGCGCCGCCGCGCTTGGCGAAGTCCTGCAGCAGCCCGGAAAGCGTCGCCGGGTCGGCGCCGATGCTGCTGACCACGAACTGCGGGTGGTAGCCGATCTTCGCCGCGGCCAGGATGGCGAGCGCGGTGAACGCCGGGATGCACTCGCACACGACGACCTCGGCACCCGCCGTCTTGAGCGCCGACAGCTGCGGCGTGACGTCGGTGTTGGCGCTGTCGTAGCCCTGCCGGACCACGGTCTGGTCCTTGACGAACTGGTCCAGCCCGGCCTGCGTGTCGCGGCCGACGTCGTCGTTCTGCGTGAAGTAGCCGACCTTCTTGCCGGCGAAGGTGTCCTTGACGTACTTGCCCTGGATCTTGCCTTCGCGCGTGTAGTCCACTTGGTACCCGAAGGTCATCGGGTCCTTCTGCGGGTTGTCCCAGGCGAGCGCGCCCGAGGACACCAGCAGGTCCGGGACGCCTTCGGAGTTGAGGTAGTCGACGACCTTCGAGTGCGTCGGCGTGCCCAGGCCGCCGACGATCGCGAAGACCTTGTCCTGCAACACGAGCTTCTTGACGACCTCGACGGTCTTGGTCGGGTTGTAGCCGTCGTCCTCCACCTTGTAGTCGATCTTGCGGCCGTTGATCCCGCCGCCGTCGTTGATCGCCTGGTACACCGCGCGGGCGCCGACGGAGATCTTGGAGTAGCCGGGCGCGGCGGGCCCGGTGAGCGGCTGGTGGGTCCCGATGGTGACGGTGTCCTTGGTGACGCCGACGGCCGAGTCGGCGGCCTGCTGCCCGCCGCCGTCGCTCTCCCCCGCGCCGCCGCACGCGGTCAGCGCCAGGGCGAGGGCGAGGAACCCCGCGCTGTACCTAGTGGTCTTCATGGTTCTCCTTCTTTTCGGCGGGTCGACGGAGAAGTGCGCGAAGCTTGTGCAAACCGCCCTGGATGCCGCGTGGGAAGGCGAGCACGACGACGATGAGGATCACGCCGTACACCGCCAGCGGGAGGTTGTTGGCCACGTCGGTGTTCAGGTGCAGCGCGTCGGCGAGGTCTTCGGACCACGCCTGGAAGTAGACGAGCGCGACCGCGCCCCACAGCGCGCCCCACAGGGAGCCGAGCCCGCCCAGCACGACGGCGGCCAGCAGGCTCAGCGACAGCGCGGGCGTGAACGAGCCGGGTGCGGCGGTACCGAGCAGGAAGGCCTGCAGGCCCCCGGCGAGCCCGCCGCACACCGCGCTGACCAGGAACGCGAGGATCTTCGTGCGGCCGACGGCGATCCCGCTCAGCGACGCCGCGACCTCGTCGTCGCGGACCGCGCGGAAGTCACGCCCGAGCCGGCCGCGCACGATGTTCACCACGAACACCAGCGCGATGAGCACGCTGAGCCAGACGATCCAGGTCTGCCAGCGCAGCTCCGGGACACCGATGCCGGCCGGTCTGCTGTGGACGGTGAAGCTCAGCCCGTTGCTGCCGCCCAGGAAGTCCTGGAACCGGCGGGTGAGCGCGGGCAGGCCGACGGCCAGCGCCAGCGTCGCCCCGGCGAGGTACGGGCCGCGCAGCCGGGCCGCGGCGGCCCCGGCCACCAGCCCGGCGAGCCCGCCCGCGGCCGAGGCGAGCAGCAGGTCGGCCCACAGCGGGAACGACGGCACGTGCTTCACCAGCAACGCCACCGTGTACGCGCCGATGAACATGAACGCGCCGTGGCCCAGCGAAACCTGCCCGGTGAGGCCGGTCAGCAGGGTCAGCCCGGCCACCGCGACCAGGTAGTAGCCGATGGTCGCGATCCGGAGGTTGGTGAACTCGTCGGTGACCAGCGTCGCCACCACGACCACGGCGAACGCGGCCAGCGCGAACAGGACGTGCCGCAGCAGCGGCGGCAGCACCCGCTTCTTCGCCGAGGTTTCCACGCGGGTCTCCGGAAGGCTCGTGCGCACCGTCATACCCGCCTCACCTTCGCGCGGCCGAACAGCCCGCTGGGCCGCACGATCAGGACGACGACGAGGATCGCGAGCGCGGCGATCGTCACCATCTCCGGTCCGAAGTAGCCGGACACATAGGACAGTCCGACGCCGAGGACGAACCCGCCGGCGATGGTGCCCAAGGGGTTGTCGAGACCGCCGAGCACCGCGGCGGTGAGCGCGTAGACGAAGACGCCGTCCAGCACGTTCGGGAAGAGGAACGGCGGGGTGGCCAGCAGCCCGGCGAGCGAGCCGACGGCCGCGGCGAGCCCCCAGCCGACGGTGAGCATCAGCCCGACCCGGACGCCGAGCGTGCGCGCGACGTCCGGCGCGAACGCGGCCGCGCGCATCCGCAGGCCGAGCGGCGTGTACTTGAACACGACCAGCACGAGCGTGGCGATCACCAGCACGACCAGCACCACGAACAGGTCGTTGGCGGAGAACCGGCCGACGAAGTCGAAGGCGTACGGGAAGGCGAGCGGCTCGTTCGACCAGATCATGCCCGCGATCGCCTGCAGCACCAGCAAAAGCCCCAGGGTGACGATGATCGAGCTCAGCTCGGAGCGGTGCCGCAGCGGCCGGATCAGCAGCCGTTCGGTCGCGACGCCCAGCACGGTCCCGGCCACGATCGCGACGGCGAAGCCGAGCCAGTAGCTGCCCGTCGCCTTCGTCACCGAGTACGCGAGGTACGTCGAGATCAGGGCGAGGGCGGGCTGGGCGAAGTTCACCACCCGGGTGGCCCGGTAGATGATGACCAGCGCGAGCCCGAGCGCCGCGTAGACCGCGCCGGCGGAGATCCCGCCGAGGGTCAGGTCGAGGAATTCCTGCATACCGGACCGGTCTCCTCCAGGTTGACGCGTCAGAATCCGAGGTAGGCGTGGCGGAGGCCGTCGTCGGCCAGCAGTTCCGCCGCGGTGTCGACGGCGACGACCCGGCCCAGCGCGAGGACGTACCCGCGGTCGGCGATGGACAGCGCGCTGTGCGCGTTCTGCTCGACGAGCACCACGGTGAGCCCGGTCGAGGCCCGCAGGTCCCGCAGGATGCCCATGATCCGGGCGGTGATCAGCGGCGCGAGACCGAGCGACGGCTCGTCGAGCAGCAGCAGCTCGGGCCGGCTCATCAGCGCGCGGCCGATGGCCAGCATCTGCCGTTCGCCGCCGGACAGCGTCGCGGCGGGTTTCGCCGAACGTTCTTCCAGGGGCGGGAAAAGCTCGTAGACCTCCTTGCGGGCGGCCGCGCGGTCGGCGCGGTCGCGGCGCCACAGCGCGCCCAGCCGGAGGTTTTCGTCGACGGTCAGCTCGGTGATGACGCCGCCGCCCTCGGGCACGTGCGCGACCCCGCCGCGGGCGATGCGGTCCGGGGCCCGGCCGGTGAGGTCCGTGCCGTCCCAGGTGATCCGCCCGCCGCGCGCCGGCTGCAGGCCGCTGATCGCGCGCAGCAGCGTCGTCTTGCCGGCGCCGTTCGCGCCGAGCACGGCGGTGATCCCGCCGCGCTCGACCTCGAGGCCGACGCCGTCGAGCGCGCGGACCGCGCCGTAGGCCACGGAAAGCCCGTCGATCTCAAGCACCGGGCACCTCCTCGGCGGGGTCGCCGAGGTAGGCCTCGGCCACGCGCGGGTCGGCCTGGATCTCCGCCGGGCTGCCGGCCGCGATCACCTCGCCGAAGTTGAGCACCACGACCCGGTCGCACACCTGCATGACCAGGTCCATGTGGTGCTCGACGAGCACGATCGCCATGTGCCGCCGCAGCGAAAGGATCAACGTCGCCAGCTCGACGAGCTCGGCGGCCGAGAGCCCGCTCGCCGGTTCGTCGAGCAGCAGCAGGTCCGGATCGGCCACCAGCGCCCGGGCCAGCGCGACGCGTTTCCGGACGCCGTAAGGCAGCACGCCCGGCAGCCGGTCCGCGAGGTCGGCGATCCCGAGCTCGCCGAGCGTCTCCCGGGCGCGAGCGGTCAGGTCGGCTTCGTCGCGCGCCGACCGGCCGGCGCCGACGAGCGTCGGGAGCACCCCGGTACGAGCGTGCCGGCCCGCGCCGGCCAGCACGTTCTCGAGCACGGTCAGCCCGGCGAACAGGCCGAGGCCCTGCAGCGTCCGGACGATCCCGAGCCCGGCGAGGTGCTCCGGGCGCTGCCGCACGAGCGGCTCGCCCCGCCACAGCACGCGGCCGGACTGCGGCCGCACGAACCCGCAGATGACGTTGAACAGCGTGGTCTTCCCGGCGCCGTTGGGCCCGATGACCCCGACGACCGTGCCGGCGCCGACGCCGAGCCGGACGTCGTGCAGCGCGGTGAGCCCGCCGAAGCGCACGGTGAGGCCGTCGACCACCAGCAGGTCCTCGCCGGGAAGGGTCATCGATGACTCTCCTGTCTCACCATGCGGACAACGCCGTACCGCGCGGTCGGTATGAAGAGGGTGGGGTGCGAGGCCGGTCATGTCAAGGCGCGAAGCACCGGAACCGGGATCTTCGTACCCGGTCCGAAAATAACGCGAAGGCCGTGCGACGCGGAAAAGTCCTTACGCGACAAAGAAGGGCGGGTGCATCGCGCACCCGCCCTTCTTTCGCGTCCCGCCGCTCAGCCGGTACTGGCCTGCGGGGTGATCATCGACGAGGCGTCGATCTTCGTCTGGACGACGCCCAGCTGCTGCAGCAGGTCCGGCACCCGCTGGATGCGGCGGGCGTCCAGGGTGGACCCGAACTCGGGCATCACCATCAGGCTCGCGGTGTCCTGGTCCACCTTGGCGTTCCGGACGACGAGCGGCTCGATCCGCGCGCGGTCGACCGCCGCACGCGTGGCGTTGAGCATCGCGCGCTGGAACGCCGCCATCGTCTTCGGGTGGTCCTGGACCCACTTCGCCGTGGCGCCGAAGCCGGTGAGGGGGAAGCCCTGGGTGCTGCCGCTGGCGGCGTCGATGACCGGGTACGCACCGGCGGACCGGGCGGCCTGGGTGAGGAACGGTTCGGGCTGGTAGGCGGCGTCCACCCGGCCCTGGGCGAGCGCGGTTCCCATGTCCGGCAACGGCATCGGGACCCACTGGACCTTGTCGAACTCGACGCCGTGGTCACGCATCACCGAGCGGGTCAGCACGTCCGAAGCGGCGTTCTTCGAGCTGATGGCGATCCGCTTGCCGTCCAGGTCGTTCACCGTCTTCACCGGCGAGTTGGGCACGGTGACCAGCTCGTTGCTGCGCGGGCTGGCGGACGTGCCGTCGGCGACCAGCTTCAGGTCGGCGCCGTTGTTCTTGGCCAGGAAGAACAGCGTGTAGGTCGACATCG
Source organism: Amycolatopsis stemonae (assembly GCF_054781455.1). Taxonomy (NCBI): domain Bacteria; kingdom Bacillati; phylum Actinomycetota; class Actinomycetes; order Pseudonocardiales; family Pseudonocardiaceae; genus Amycolatopsis; species Amycolatopsis stemonae. Next base: position 137,285 of record NZ_BAAGUJ010000009.1, read on the forward strand.
CGAGGTCGGCTTGACCGCTCGCCATGCGGGTAAGCGCTTCCTGCCCGCTCGCGGCCGTGTCGGCCTGGACGTCGAGGCCCTCGGCCTTGAAGTAGCCGCCGTCCTGGGCCAGCCAGAACGTGGCGAGGTCGACGGCGGAGAAGATCGCGACCCGGATGGCCGGCTTCTCGACGGCGCCGGCGCTGCCGGAGCCGCCCCGCTGGCTGCAGCCGCCCACCAGGGCCAGCACGAGAGCGAAGACGGCGAACCGGCGGATCGAGGCGCACCTGCGCATGCCACTCCTCGGGAAAGAATCATTTCGACCATGGAATCCGGCTTCTCGAGCCGTTAGTCGCCGGACTGTAGATGACGATTTCCCGGTCCGCAAACATCATGTCGAAAGCGCCACCCGCGCCGCGGAACGGGTAAACCACCCACCAGGACGCGCTCACCAAGGGAAACAAACCCACGAGAAACCGGCACACAGTGTGATCGTCAGCCGCCATCCGGCGGAGCGCACTGCGGCGGATGACCCATCCGGAATCCGATCACCGGAATGCGGCCGGCAGCGGAAAACGAATCCGTCGTAACAAAGCGGGACACCGCGGAGATTCTGGCGGCCGAGGAAAAGGGGCGGGACGATGAACGGATCTTGGAAATACCGGCCACCACTGCTGTCGCCGCGGTTCGCGCACGAAGCGGCGGTCGTCGGCGAGGACCTCTTCGTGCTCGGCGGCACCGACGGGAACGTCGGCTACAGCTCGGTCGAGACGCGCAAGGTGACCGGCAGCGGCACGTGGCGGTACGTCAGCCCGATGCCGTTCCCGCGCGCCAACCACGCGGCGGGCGTCGTCGGCGGGTTCGTCTACGTCGCCGGCGGTCTCGGCCCCGGGGACGCCGCTGTCGACGCGGTCGACCGGTACGACCCCGTGCCGGACGAATGGAGTTCCGCGCCGTCCCTGCCCGTCCCGCTGGCCGCGGCCTCCGCGGCCGGGCTCGGCGGCCGGCTCTACGTCGCGGGCGGTGTGGTCGGGAACGCCGACGCCGACGAGCACGCCACGGACGCCGTGCTCGTGCTCGACCCGGAAGAGCCGCGGCCGCACTGGGTTCCGGTGGCGCCGATGCTCACGCCGCGGGCGCGGTTCCGGCTGGTCGCGACGGAAACGCACCTGTACGCCATCGGCGGGGTGGCCAGCCGGCGGCAGGACGCGCTCGACTCGGTGGAGCGGTATTCGCCCGGGCTGGACAAGTGGGAAGCCGTGGCGCCGATGCACAAGCGGCGCGGCGCGCCCGGGGCCGTGTTCGCGGGCGACCGGATCGTGGTGGTCGGCGGCGGGCCCGCACCGGTCGAGGACCCGGCCGCGCGCGAACGCACGAGCGAGGTCCTCGACCTCGGCACGGAAACGTGGTGCCTGCTGAGCTCGCTGCTCCCCCACGGCCGGGCATCGCTGGCCTGCGCCGCCGGCGCACCGCACCGGGTGCTGGCGATCGGGGGCAGCGCCACCCTGTACGGCCAGCGCGTCACCGTGCCGGACGTGTTGTCGCTCAAGGTTTCCTGAGCGGTCCGGCAGAGCGGGCGCGACGGACGCGGCGCTAGTCGGCACCCACGGGTCGCCGAGCGACAGGAGCTGGTGTGGCGAAGCGGCGCAGGCCCGGCGTTGCCGCGCCGACGAGCAGTACCGCCACCACGCACAGCACCCCGCCGCCGACGAGGGCGGCCGTCCCCGACGTGACGCTCGCGGTCAGGCCCGCCCGCACGTTGCCGAGGTCGGGCCCGGCCTGGCCGACGATCTGCTCCGCCGCCGCGACCCGGCCGAGCAGCGCGTCCGGCGTGTTCAGCTGCACCAGGGCCCCGCGCGACACCACCGAAACCGTGTCCGCCGCCCCGGCCAGCACGAGGCAGCCGAGGCCGAGCCACGGATCCGGGGCCGGCCCGAACAACGCCAGCGCGCCACCCCAGGTCACCGATCCGGCGAGCATCACCAGGCCCGGCCGCGGCAGCCGGGTGAACGTCCCCGAGAACACCGAAGCCGCCACGCCGCCGACCGCGATCGCCGAGAGGAACAGGCCCAGCGTCCGTGGGTCGCCGGCGAATCGCTCGGCGTTGACCAGCGGGAACAGGCTGATCGGCATCGAGAGGACCGTCGCCGCGAGGTCGGTCAGCAGCGCGCCCCGGACGACCGGGGTCCGCGCCAGGAACGCCAGCCCGTCGAGGATCCCGCCCAGCCCCGGCCGCGACGGCTCGCCGTCCGGGCGCATCGGCGGGAGGCCGAAGACGCCGTAGAACGCCAGCACGAACGTCAGCGCGTCGACCAGGTAGCAGCCGCCCACGCCGACCCAGCCGAGCAGCAGCCCGCCGAGCGCCGGGCCGAGCAGCATCGAGCCCTGGAACGCGATCCGGTTCAGCGCCAGCCCCGCCGGGAGCCGCTCGGGCGCCAGCAGCCGCGGGATGAACGTCCGTGCCGCCGGGCCGCCGCCCGCGACGAAGCAGGACTGCGCGGCCACCAGCCCCAGCACGGCGAGCACCGGCACGCCACCGAGAAACCCCTGCACCGCCAGGAGAACCGAGCAAGCCGCCTGCCCGGTCGTGGCGACGAGCGCGAACTTCCGGCGGTCGACGCGGTCGACGAGGGAGCCGGCGAACAACCCGAACACGACCACCGGCAGTGCCTGCGCGAGCCCGACGGCGCCGGTCCAGACGGTGCTCCGGGTCTGCTCCCAGACCTGGAACATGACGGCGACGAGCGTCATCTGCGAGCCGAAGCCCGAGAACACGCGGCCGAGCCACAGCCGCCGGAAGGCCGGCGACACCCGAAGCGGGGTCAGCTCGACGAAGGCGCGGCTCAGGGACACGCGCCGAATTGTAACAGCGCTTATATAACTCGGAACTCCAGCAGGGAACGCCCTTCGCTCACGTCCGCGACGCCGTCGAGCACCAGCCCGTGCGCCGACCCGAGGGCCTCGAGCTCGCCGACCCGGCGCTCCCGGCCGCCGAAGATGACCAACATCGCGAGATCCATCTCGGTGCGCCCGTGCCGCCCGCCGACCGGCTCGACGACGAGGATCCGGCCGTCCGGGCGGGCCGCCTCGACGCAACGGGCCAGCACGCGGCCGGCGCCGGCGTCGTCCCAGTTGTGCAGGATGTCGACCAGCAGGTAGGCGTCCGCGCCCGCCGGGAGCGGGTCGAAGAAGCTGCCCGGGATCGCCTCGGCCCGGTCGCCGAGCCCGTGGGCGGCGAAGGTCCGGGCGGCCGCCGCCGCGGTGGCTTCGAGGTCGACCAGCCGGCCGCGCATCCCCGGGTGGGCGCCCAGGATCGCGGCGAGCAGCCCGCCGGTGCCGCCGCCGACGTCGACGAGCGTGGCGAACCGGCCCCAGCCGTAGCCGGCCGCGAGCTGCGGGATCTCGGCGCGGAGCCGGTGTTCCATCTGCCGGTCGAACGACGCCCGCAGCGTCGGGTGCGCGTCGAGGTCGGCCCAGAACTCCCGGCCGTGGCGGCGGGCGTACCCGGCCTCGCCGGTCGTCACGCTGTGCAGGAGCTCGACGAACGCCAGCTCGGCGCGCCCGCCCGCGGTGTCCAGGTCCAGCAGCACGGTGGTCAGGGTGTCGCCGCAGAGGTGTTCGCCGTATTCCGTGGTCCGGTACCCGGCGGCCGTCCGCTCGAAGAACCCCAGCGTCGCCAGGTGCGCCAGCAGCAGGTCCAGCGGCACCGGCGCGACGCCCAGCTCCCCGGCCAGGTCTTCGGTCCGGACACCCTCGCCGCGCAGCCGGTCCGCCACGCCCAGCGTCACCGCCACCCGCAGCGCCATCGGTGTCGCCAAGCTCGCCATCCGCCGGACCGTGTCCGCGCCATCACTCCCCATGACGACGATCCTGGCGTGGCCGGATTCCCTCCACAAGGGACGATCGGTGACCGGATGACCACTACCGGCAAGGGGAAGCGGATTGGAAGCCGGCTCGGGCACTATCTGCGGTATCCCGAACCTGAGGAGTCGAACCATGAACGCCCGTTTGGCCCAGGCCGTCATCGGCACGGCCTTCTTGGCCGTCCTCGTCTTCGCCCCCGCCGCCCAGGCGGCCGAGCCCCCGCCCCAGAACGGCCCGTCCATCGGCGTCGGTCCCTACATCGGCGACTCGAAGCCGTCGACCGCCGGCACCGCGAGCGCCGAGACGAGGTAGGCCGACCGCAGGACCGCGTCCCGCAGCAGCGCCGCGCTGTCGCGGGCCCGGGCCGGGGCGAGCACGAACCCCGCGTTCGTGTGCTCGCCCCAGCCCGTCATCGCGTGCGGCTCGCCGAAGCCGCGGATCGGGCACGGCAACGGCGGCGCGACCGGCACGTGCGCGTCGCTGGCCAGCAGGCTGACGTCGGCCCGCGGCGCCTGCTCCGGCACGGCCCGCGCGGCCCGGTCCGGCGGCGCCTGGTGGGCGACGACGAGTGCCCGCGGGACCCCCAGTCCCGCGGCCACCCGCCGCTGCGCCAGCCGGTAGGCGACCAGCGCGCCCAGGCCCGCCCCGAACAGCACGTGCGGGCGGGCGAGCACCTCGGCGAGTTCCGCGCACAGCGACTCGACGAGCAGCCACATGTCCCGGTACGGGCGCTCGTCGCGGCGTTCACCCCGGCCGGGCAGCTCGACGACGTGCACGGCGATCCGCGGATCGCGCCAGGTGCGGTAGCGGCCGGCGGTCTCCCCCGCGTCCGGGAAGCAGACGAAGAGCATGCGCTCGGTCTCGGCGTCCACCCGTTCCCTCCGTTCCCTCCGGTCCGGAGATAGGGTCGGGCACGGCACTTCCGTTCCGCTTCGGTCGGCCTTCTGGGGGCTCCTCGTGCGCTACCGCCTGCTCGGACCGGTCACGGTCCTCGGCGACGCGGGCGCCGTCCGGCCCGGTGGCCAGAAGCAGACGTCCGTGCTGGCCGCGCTGCTGCTCACGCCGAACCGCGTGGTGTCCGAGGACCGCCTGATCGACCTGACCTGGGGCGAGAACGCGCCGCCGAGCGTCCGCGGGCGGCTGCAGGTGCACATCTCGGAGCTGCGGAAGCTGCTCGGCCGCGACGTCATCGTCCGGCGCGCCCCCGGCTACGTGCTGGCGGCCGGGCCCGGTGAGCGGGACCTCGACGTGTTCGACGACGAAGTCGCGCGGGCGCGGGCGACGTCCGGGCCCGAAGCCGTCACGCACCTGCGGGCGGCCCTGGCGCTGTGGGACGGCGACCCGCTCGGAGGGGTGAGCGACGCGCTGGCGGAGCACGAAGGCCCGGCGCTGGCCGAACGCCGGCTCGTCGTGCTGGAAGAGCTGTACGAGCAGGAGCTGGCTTCGGGACGGCACGGCCAGGTGGCCGGGGAGCTGCGCCGGCTCGTCGACGAGCACCCGTTCCGGGAGCGGCTGCGGGCCGCGCTGATGCTCGCGCTGCACCGCTGCGGCCGCACCCCCGAAGCCCTGGAGACGTACACGCGGGCGCACGAGCTGCTGGTCGACGAGCTCGGCATCGAACCCGGCCAGGCCCTGCAGGACCTGCGGCTGCGGATCCTGCGCGGCGAGGACGAGCCGGCGCCGGCCGCGGCCCCGGTCGTGCCGCGGCCCGCCGAGCTGCCCCTGGACGTCCGCGGGTTCACCGGCCGGGCGCCGGAGCTGGCCGCGCTCGACGAACCCGGCGACGTCTGGGTGATCACGGGCACCGCCGGCGTCGGCAAGACCGCGCTGGCCGTGCACTGGGCCCACACCGCGCGGGCGCGCTTCCCCGACGGCGAGCTGTACGTCAACCTGCGCGGCTTCGACGCCGACGACGAGCCCTTGACGCCCGCCTCCGCGCTGGCCCAGCTGCTGCGCACCCTCGGCGTCGACCTCCGGGACGTGCCGCCGGGCCTCGACGACCAGGCCAAGCTCTACCGGTCGCTGCTGGCCGACCGGCAGGCCCTCGTCGTGCTGGACAACGCCCGCGACACCGCCCAAGTGCTGCCGCTGCTGCCGTCGTCGGGCCGGGTGCTGGTGACCAGCCGCCACCGGCTCGACGAGCTCGTCGCCCGGGTCGGCGCGCGGTCCCTCGGCCTGGCCCAGCTGCGGGAAGCCGACTCGCGGGCGCTGCTGACCACCCTGCTCGGCGAGCGCGCCACCGCCGAACCCGGCGCCGCGGACGAGCTGGCCCGGCTCTGCGGGCACCACCCGCTGGCCCTGCGGATCGCGGCGGCGAACACCGGGCTCGCGAGCCTCGGCGAGCTGGTCGAGGAGCTGCGCGGCGACCCGCTGGCGCAGCTCGGGTTCGACGGCGACGGGGAAAGTGCCGTCGCGAAGGCGTTTTCGGTGTCCTACCAGGCGTTGCCGCCCGGGCTGCGGCAGGCGTTCCGGCTGCTCGCGCTGGTGCCGGGCGCCGACTTCACGGCGGTCGCCGCGGCGGCGCTGCTGGACGTGCCGGTCGAGGAAGCCACGCGGCGGCTGCGCGGGCTGACCGCGGCCAACCTCCTGGAGGCGCACGCGCCCCGCCGCTACCGCTTCCACGACCTCGCCCGGCGCTACGCCGAACGGTGCGTCCGCGCCGAAGAAGACGAGGCCGCCCGGGACCGGGCGTGGGAGCGGCTGTTCCTCGGCTACTGCGCGGCGGCCGACGCGGCGGTCGCGCTGCTCGGCGCGCGGATCGTCACGCTCCCCCGCGAAGACGCGCCGGCGCTGCCGAGTCCCGTCGCCTTCGCCGGCGCCGCGGAAGCCGTGGCCTGGCTGGACGTCGAGGTCCCGAACCTGTCGGCGGCCCTGCGGCTGGCGGCGGCGCGCGGGCCGTACCCCGCCGCCTGGTACCTCGCCGACGCGCTGCGGCGGTTCTTCCACGACCACGGCCGCCGCGCGGAGTGGCTCGAGCTCGCGCCGATCGTCCTGCGGGCGGCGCGGGAGCACGGCGCCCGGCCGGCCGAAGCGCTCGTGCACCTGTCCATCGGCGGCGCGTACTTCCGCGAAGGCCAGCACGAGGCGGGCATCCGGCACTCGGAGAAGGCGGTACTGGCCAGCCGGGCGTGCGGCTGGCGCGAATGCGAGGCGACGGCCGTCGCGAACCTGGGGTCGATGCTGGAGTGGACCGGCCGGCTGTCGGAGGCCGTCGAACACAGCCGGCGCGCGATCCAGCTGTTCCGCGAGCTGGCCAACGCCTCGGGCGAGGCGCTCGCGCTGAACTCGCTGAGCTGCCACTACCGGCAGCTGGGCCGGCTGGAGCAGGCCGAAGACTGCCTGCACGAGGCGGTCGCGCTGTGCCGCAAGGAGGACCTGCGGTTCTGGGAGGCCGCGAACCTCGCCGACCTCGGCTGGGTGCTGCTGGAAACCGGCCGGTTCGTCGAGGCGGCCGCGGTGCTCGACCAGTCCTTGGGCGAGTTCCAGGACCTCGGCTCGAGCTTCGGCGAGGCGACGGCGCTGACGGCGTCGAGCGCACTGCAAACCGCCCGCGGCGACCACGGCCCGGCGGCGCGCACAGCGGAGACGGCCCTGGAGCGCGTCCGCCGCGACGGCGACCGCCAGGTGGAGGCGGCGGCGTTGATCGCACTGGGCCGCGCGTCGGAAGCGGGCGGCGACGTGGTGACGGCGGAGCGCGTGCTGAGCGAAGCACGGGACCTGGCGGCGGAGTCCGGGCTGCGGGGCCAGCTCGCGGAGGCATCGGCCACGCTGGCCTGGGTGCTCGCGGCGGTCGGCCGGGTCCCCGAAGCGGGAGACCACGCACGAGCGGCCCTCGACGCGGCCCGCGCGGGCGGTTACCGGCTGCTGGAGGCGCAGGCACTGTTGAGCTTGGCGGCGGTGGAAGACGCGGCGGGCCGCCCGATGCTGGCGGCCGGAACCGCCCGCGAGGCCCGTGGCCTCTACCGATCGGTCGGCCACGTCACGGGCGAAGCCGCGGCCGAGCGCTTCCTCGCCGACCTCGCCCGCCGCGCGACCGGCTGACCCGCGCCCGCCTCCGGCCGCCCCAGCCCGCCGCGCCACCAGCTGACCCGCGCCCGCCTCCGGCCGACCCCGCCCGCCGCACCACCAGCTGACCCGCGCCCGCCTCCGGCCGACCCCGCCCGCCGCACCACCGGCCGACCCGCGCCCGCCTCCGGCCGCCCCATCGGACAGGACACCAGCGAAACCGCGGCCTTCCCAGCCGACCTCACTCGCCGCGCCACCGGCCGACCCGCGCCCGCCTCCGACCCATCGGCCTCCCCGCCGCACCACGGACCGACCCACGCCCGCCGACGACCCGTCGGCCGAGCCTCGGCTCGGGTTGAACCGTGGCCTTCAGGGCACACGGCGGGCCCCGGCGCGACATACTTGTGCCATGCCCCGTCCGAAACACGTCCCCGCGAGCGATCTCCGGCTCCCGGACGCGCTGCAGCCGGGGCGGCCCAAGGGCGACCAGCTGCGCGAGATCCTCGAAAGCGTCGCGACCGAGGCCGGTCCCGGCCGGCTGATGCCGTCGGAGCGGTTCCTCGCGGAGCACTTCGGTGTCGCGCGCGGGACCGTGCGCCAGGAGATCAACCGCCTGGTCTCCGACGGTGTCCTCTACCGGCGGCACGGCACCGCGACGTTCACCTCGGAACGCTCGCCGGCGCACATCGACATGCTCACGTCGTTCACCGAGGACATGAAGGCCCGCGGCGTCGTCCCGAAGACTAAGGTGCTGCACGCCGAGGTCGAGTCGGCGCTGCCCCGCCTCGCCGGCCGCCTGAACGTCCCCCCGGGCGCGCGCGTGTTCCGGCTGGAGCGCCTGCGCTACGTCGACGACGAGCCGTTCGCGGTCGAGCGCACCAACCTGTCCGTCGACCGGTTCCCGGGCATCGAGCTGTTCGACTGGGAGACGCACTCGCTGCACCGCACGCTGGAGGAACGCTGGGGCGTCCACGCGGAGTGGAACGACACGGCGATCTCCGCGGTGCTCCCGAACAGCCACGACGCGGCGCTGCTCGGGATCCAGCCGAGCAAGCCGTGCCTGATCATCGAAGGCACGCTGCACGACCAGCGCGGCGGGGTCATCGAGGCGGGCCGCTCGCTGTACCGGGCGGACCGCTACACGGTCTTCACGCAGGCTCGGCGTAGTCCATCCTGAGCCGGTGCGCCCGGAGCAGCTTCAGGCAGTGCTCCACCAGGACGTCACCGGCGTCCGGCCCGAACAGCGTCACGTACGACTCGTAGACCCCGTCCCGGTGGCCCTCGGCGTCCGGCAGGTACCCGAGGTAACCGTCGGTGTAGCCGATCACCCGCGTGTGCCGGAACGGGCTCCCGCGCCGGATCCGCAGCCCCAGTGACGCGAACAGCTCGAACGGCGTGTGCAGCCACGCGATCCCGCCCAGCGACACCACGCTGACCGGGACCTCGGCGCAGCCCGTCGGCCGCTCCGCCGCCGCCATCGCGGCCAGCATCGCGCACCCCTCGTAGCGGGTCTGCGCGATCCGGACCGAAGGGTGGTCTTCGCCGTGCTGGGTCAGCTCGCGCCGCAGCGCCCGTTCCGCCGTTTCCCGCAGGTCCACGCTGTCCTCCAGCGAAGGCACGTCGCGGTAGGGCAGGTGCAGGGCCGATCTCGACAGGCGGACCGGGCCGGACGCGTCCGCCGCGGTGGCCACCGCCAGCGTCCGCGCGATCGACGTCGCCAGGTGGCCGCCGAGCGTGCGGACCTCGTCGTGGTCGCGGCCGCGCCGGACGAACCGGGAGCTCGCGTCGCCCGCCGCGCCCTGCAGGAACGCCGAGACCGGCTGGCCGATCAGGGCCGCCAGTTCGCGCCGCGTCGCGCCCGGCCAGTCCGCCGACCAGCGGAGGTTGTCCGGGCCGAGCACCGTCGGGTGGCTGGCGTAGTCGAACAGCAGCGCCGCCGGGGTGCCGTCGTCGCGGCGCAGCTCGAGCACGCCGAACGACGTGTCGTGCGGCCCGTCGGGCCGGTAGCGGTTGCCGCCGACCGCCTCCGTCGACCCCGCGTGCCAGCAGGCCCGGACCCGGCCGCGGCCGGCGCGCAGCCGCAGGGCCGCGCCGGCGACCGTCTCCGCCATCCGGCCGACCAGCCCGTCATCACGCCGCCCCGGCAGCCCGGGGTGCAGCGGGCCGGTCCAGCCCTCGGGCCCGGAATGCGTGTGCGACGCGCAGACCAGCACGCGCGCCGGGTCGATGCCGACCGCGGCGGCGACGGCGTCGGCCAGGATGTGGGTGAGCCCGGCGTCGACCGCGAGCGCGTCCAGCGCCACCCACAGCACGCCGGGGTCGTCTTCGGTGGACAGCCAGATCAGGGAAGCTTCGAGTTCGTCGTGCGTGCCGGTCGCGACGCCGTGCCGGGCCAGGTACCCGCCGAGCGGGTGCCCGGGTCCCGGGGTGATCCGGACGTCTTGCGCGGCGAGCAGGAGGTCGGCGGTCACCAGGTCGATTCCAGGACGTCGACGACGCCGTCGCGGCCGGCGGCACGCGCCACCCCCGCGAGCTCGGTGACGTCGTCGGTCGTGTGCAGCAGGACCTCCAGCAGCATCGGCAGGTTGAGCCCGGAAACGAGCTCGATGCGCGTGCGCCGGCCGGACGCGGCGGCGAGCGCGCGCACGGCGTTGAACGGCGAACCGCCGTGCAGGTCGGCGAGCACGAGCACTTCGGTGGCCTCGCCGAGCAGCGCGATCAGCCGGACGCCGAACTCCTCCGGGCTGTCGTGCGGGCTCAGCTCGCAGACCTTCAGCCTCGACTGCGGGCCGAGGATCATCTCGGCGGCTTCCCCCACGCCGGAAGGCAGGCGGCCGTGCCCGGCGAGAACGATCGGAACGGTCATGGCGGACTCCTAACCCTTCGCCGGGGCCGACGGCGCGAACCAGCCGAGCCACCCCAGGACGACCCCGGCGACGACGACGATGGCGATGACCCAGACCGGCCGCAGGCGGGCCTTCGCGGTCAGCAGGTACACCCCCGCGGTGACCAGCACCGGCAGCAGGAACGGGACGAGCTCGTCGAGCCGGTCCTGGATCGCCACGGCCTGGGTCACGGACTTGCCCTGGACCTCCGTGGTCTGCCGGTAGGTCAGCGTGGTGACGACCTTGACGATCGACGGGATGAACCCGCCGAGCACGACGAACCCGAGCACGGTCGCCCCCTGCGCGACGCGCGCGAGCGCCCCGGCGGCGAGGCGGCCGGCCAGCCGTTTCCCTTCGCGGTAGGCGAACCCGAACTGCCAGCGCCGCACCAGCGCGTACGGCACGAGCACCATCACGGCGGCGAACGCGGGGCCGAGCCAGCTGCCCTGCAGCGCCCACGACGCGCCCATGGTGAAGATGATGCTGTTGTACAGCGCGAAGACCACGGTGTCGCCGATGCCGGCCATCGGCCCCATCAGCGCGACCTTCGTGCCGGCGGCCGACTTCGGGGTGCCGGCTTCTTCCAGCGCGACGCTCGAGCCGAGGATCAGCGGGCCGCCGACCAGCACGGAGGTGTTGAAGAACTGCAGGTGCCGCTGCAGGCCGGCGACGTAGTCGGCCTTGTCCGGGTAGAGCCGGCGCAGCACGGGTTCCATCGAGTACGCGAACCCGAGCGCCTGCATCCGCTCGTAGTTCCAGGAGATCTGGCTGGACCAGAAGTACCGGCGGAACACCCGGCGCAGGTCCTGCCTGGTCAGCCGCACGTCCACAGTGGACTCTTCGGCCGTTTCCGGGATCTCGATCGCCGGCTCGTCGCCCTTGAGCGTCACGAACAGCATCGCGACCGCGACACCGATCAGGGCGATGCCCAGCAGCGGCACGTGGAGGTAGGCGAAGGCGACGAACCCGATCAGCAGCAGGTACCAGTACCGCGAAAGCTCCATCATGCCGAGCAGCAGCGCGAACCCGACGGCCGGCAGCAGCGCCCCGGCGAGCGTCATGCCCTGCACGAACCCCGCGGGGATGCTCGCGGTGATGTCCTTGACCAGGCCGCCGGACGCGGCGAGCGCGGCGAGGAACGTCGGGATCGCGCGCACCGCCACCCACGGCACCAGGCTGACCCAGTGGATCATCGCCAGGCCGCGCGCGTTGCCGTCCGCGGCGTAGCCGTCGGCCCGGTGGACCAGCGCGGTGGTGATGATCTTGCCGACCGGGTCGAGCGCGGAGAGCAGGATCGCGGCCGGCAGCCCGACGCCCAGCCCGATCGCGACCTGCGCGGACGTGTCGCCGGCGGCGCCCGCGGCCAGCGCGGTGCCGACGATCGCGCCGGTCTGGTAGTCCGGGATGGTCGCGCCGCCGTAGGTGTAGACGCCGAGGGCGGCCAGCTCCAGCGTCGCGCCGATCAGCAGGCCGAGCAGCGGGTGCCCGACGATCAGCCCGGCGACCGAGCCGGCGATGAGCGGGCGTTGCGCGTAGATGAGGAACGGCCCGAGGCCGTCGTAGGTGCAGTAGATCGCCCAGAGGGTCAGGGCCAACGCGACGAGCATGCGGGGCTACAGCCCTTTCCGGTCGAGCAACGGGACGAATTCGTGCGGCTTGTCGTGCGGCATCAGCTGCGTGACCAGCGGAACGCCGGTCGCGGCGAGCTTCCGGTAGGCGTCGGCCTCGTCCGCGGTGACCGCGATCGAGCGCGTCACCATGGTGTAGCCGGTCCCCGGCCGCGGCGCGACGTTCCCGACGTTGACCACCTGCGGCCGCGCCCCGCCTTCGACGAGCCGGAAGGCGTCGCCGGGGTGCTTCACGATGATCATGAGATCGGCCCCGGCGGGCACGTCGAGCGTCTCGGCGACGGTGAGCACCTCGGTCGGCAGCCCCCGGGCGGCCTGCGGCAGCAGCATCCGCTGCAGCTCGTCGGCGGCGACTTCGTCGTTGCAGACGACCAGCCGGCGCACCCCGAGCCGCCGGGTCCACGCAACGGTGACCTGCCCGTGAACGAGCCGGTTGTCGATCCGGACGTGTGCCCCCGCCACCATGGTTCTCCTCCCGGCCGGCAGGAGACAATCCTGGTTCGTACCAGTAGTTGTGTCAACACTGCCCGTGACCGGCTTTTTTTCGTGCGACGGCTTCGCGCGGCCGACGGAAGGACCCCTCAGACCTTCCGTCGGCCCGCGAACGCGAAGCCCCCTCGGTTACCCGGACCCTCCCATAAAGGTATATACCAGTATGGGCGTACGAGATCGACTGTCAAGACCTGCGCCGATGATCGGCACGGAAGATCATTTTCAATCGCTCGACCGAATTCACGACGACCGCCGCCGTGGGGGATTCCCTCCAAGCTGTCTGTTCTTGTCAGTGACAGCCCGCTCACCCGGCGCTTACCATCCCCCGTGGTCTAGACCGCACTTCTCGCCCACCGACGCACCGGGAAAGGCGGAACTTCCCCCATGGCCGCGAGATCCTGGCGCCTCGCCGCGCTCGGCACCGACCAGGCAGAGCGGGACCGTCCGGGCCCTCGGCAAGTGCCTCGACGTCGCGAACGGCGGCACCGCGGACGGCACCCTCGTGCGGCTCTGGGACTGCAACGCCACCGGCGCGCAGACGTGGCAGGCGCGCTCCGACGGCACGCTGCTGAACCCGCGGTCGGGCAAGTGCCTCGACACGCCGGGCGGGTCCACCGGCGACGGCACCCGCCTGCAGGTCCGGGCCTGCTCGGCGGCGGTCAACCAGCGCCGGCAACTCGCCGGATAAAAGGCGCAACCTGCCCGCGCCCCCGTCGTTAACCGCTTCGTCCGGCGCTGTCCGCCCTGCGTGCAGCGCCGGTACGCTGCGAAGCCGGGTCGTCACGGCTTCGCACCAGGGAGGGAAAGCAATGCCGGCCGTCACATCGAACATCGTCCCGCTCCGGCACGCGCGGCCGGGCGTCGTGGCGTACGTGAAGAGCCCGGCCGAGTGGTTCGTCTCGAACTCCGGCTGGATCCAGGGCAGCGAGGGTGTCGTGCTCATCGACACCTGCGGCACCGAACAGGCCACGCTGGAACTGGTGCGCGACGTCCGCAAGTACGCGGGCGAGCAGGAGCTCACCGTCGTCGTCACGCACGCGCACGGCGAGCACCACAACGGCGTCGGGGTCGCGCTGCGCGAAGGCGGCACGGCGCTGGCCGCGCCCGGCAGCGTCGACCTGGTCAAGGCCGGGCCGCAGACCTACGGCAACGTCTTCACCTACACGCAGTGGGGGGTGCTCGAGCCGCCGGAGCCCGAAGCGGTCCGCCCGGTCGTCGGCTGGCGGCGGCTCGACCTCGGCGACGCCGCGGCCGACGTCGTCGCGGTGCCCGGCGTCGCGCACACGGCCGGTGACCTCGTCGTGCACGAACCGCGTTCGGGCACGCTCTTCACCGGCGACCTGGTGTACATCGGCGACACACCGCTGGCGGTGCACGGCTCGGTGCCCGGCTGGCTCGAGGCGCTCGACTGGCTGCAGGACACGTTCCGCCCGCGCACGCTGGTGCCGGGGCACGGCCCGGTGGCGACGCCGGGACACACCGCGCTGCACGGGATGCGCGTCTACCTGGAGTGGCTGCTGGAGGTGACCGAGCGGCAGACGGACTTCACGAAGCTGGCGCAGCAGGCCTCGCTGCGGTGGCCGGCGTGGCGCAACCCGGAACGGCACATCGGGAACCTGATGCGCGCGTACGCCGACCAGCACGGCCGCAAGCTCGACGTCGACCTCGCGATCGACGCCGTCCTCGCGGCGGCGGGCGGCCGCATCGACCTCGACTGCCTGCTGGGCGGGGAGCCGGTGCGCCGCATCTCCTGAGCAATGGCCTGGATAATTTGCGATCACCGGCCTCGACGAGCGACAGCTGCGAAGCCAGGCCCACCTCAGGCTCGACCCGCCTGGAGCCGGACGATCTCCGGCGCCACCGGCGTGTCCCCGAGCCACGTGCACGCGGGCCCGCCGGTGCGCGCCGGGACCGGCTCGGCCTTCCCCACCACTTCGACGACCACCTCCGGCTGCCCGCAGGCGGCCAGTTCGAGCACGAGCAACGGCACGACGAACACACTGGCACGCATCCGCATGATCAGCTCACCCCGGTTGTCTCCACACTCCCACCGGGCACACGTGGCGGGCGGGCGACCGGTTCAGGGCGGTTCCCGCCGCCCTGAACACTCACGACCGCCACGCACGGGCCGGGTCATCATGGGGGTGTGCGGATCACGGCCTGGTGGCGCGGCATCAGCCCGCGACGGCGCCTGCTCATGGGCGGCGTCGCGGTGGTCGTCGTGGCCGTGCTCGTCGCGACCGCCGTCGCCACCACGCGGACCAGTGCCGCGCCGCAAGCCGGGACGCCCGACCAGGGCAAGCCCGGTCCCGTCCTGCTCGTCCCCGGCTACGGCGGCGGCCAAGGTGCGCTCAACGAGCTCGCCGCGCACATCCGCCAGTCCACCGGCCGCAGCACGCAAGTCCTCACCCTGGCCGGCGACGGTACCGGTGACCTGCTGGAACAGGTCGCCGTCCTGGCCGAAGCCGTCGAAGACGCGTACGCGAGCGGAGCGCCTTCGGTCGACGTCATCGGCTACTCCGCGGGTGGTGTCGTGGCCCGGCTGTGGGTGAACCGCGACGGTGGAGACCACCAGGCCCGCCGGATCGTCACGCTCGGCGCGCCGATGCACGGCACCGGGCTCGCCGCCGCCGGCACCGCGCTCGACCCGGGTGCCTGTCCCGTCGCGTGCCGCCAGCTGGCGCCGGGCAGTTCGCTGCTGAAGGAGCTCGACCGGGTGCCGGTCCCCAAGACGCTCCCGTGGCTTTCGCTGTGGACCGAACGGGACGAGACGGTCACCCCGCCCGACTCCGCCCGGCTGGACGGCGCCGTCAACGTCGCGCTCCAGCAGGTCTGCCCCGGCAACCGGGCCGGCCACGGCGACCTGCCGACCGACCCGGCCGTCACCGGGCTCGTCCTGCAGGCCCTCGGCACGGCCCCGCTCGAAGCCCCGGCCGAATGCCTCAGCTCGTGACGTCCTTCGTCGCGAAGTTCGCCCACGCCGCCCCGAAGAACACGACGATGTAGCCGGCCTGCAGCAGCAGCCCGTGGTCGATGTTGCGCCACAGCACGGGATCCCGGAAGAAGTCGATCCACGACAGCCAGTAGTGCGTCGGCAGGTACGGCTTCACGGACGCGGCCGCGTCCAGGGTCTCCAGCACCGAACTGGTGATGAGCACGGCCAGCCCGCCCAGCGCGGCACCCAGCGCCGAGTCGGTCACCGTCGAGAGGAACACCGTGATCGCCGCGAACCCGAGCATCGACGCGACGACGTAGGACACCGCGCCCAGCAGCCGGAACCCCAGCCCGGACGACGTGAGCGACTGCCCCGACAACGACGTCACGCCGCTCGGCTGCCCGCTCGGCCCGGCGACGCCCGGCGCGCCGCCGGTGCCGAACAGGATCACCCCGAGCACCAGCGACGTCAGCACGACGATCACGATCGCCGCGGTCACGTACACGGCCAAAGCCACCATCTTGGCGCCGAGCAGGCGAGTCCGGCCGACGGGCCGCACCAGCAGGTAGCGCAGCGTCCCGCCGGACGCCTCGCCGGCGATCGAGTCGCCCGCGACGACCGCGACCGCGATCGGCAGGAACAACGGCAGGACGAGCGCGAGCGCGGCCGCCGGGAACAGCGCGCCGTCGCTCACGACGGCCGAGAGGAACGCCCCGCCCTGGCCGGGCGGCGGCGCGAAGTCGGCCGTCGCCAGGAAGACGCCGACGATCGCGGGCAGCAGGCAGAGCAGCAGCACGCTGACCCACACCCGCGGCCGCAGCGCGAGCTTCCGCAGTTCGACGGCGATCATCCGGCGGCTCCGAACCGGTCCGAGCCCGGACCCGTGACGTCGAGGACGACCTGTTCGAGCGTCCGCTGTTCGGCGTGGAGGGAGGCGACGCGCACGCCGGCTTCGACGAGCAGTGCGTTCAGGGCAGCCGGGTCGTCGTGCCGGATGACCAGGCGGTCGCCGTCGCGGGACTCGAGCTGCCCGTCCAGGACCGCGGCCGCCGCCGCGGGATCGGGCGTGGCGACGAGCACGCGGCCGGTCGCCGCGCGCAGCGTCGCCAGGTCCTCCTGCAGCACCAGCCGCCCGCGGTCGACGACGCCGACGCGCGTGCAGAGCTGCTCCACCTCGGCCAGCAGGTGGCTGGACAGGAACACCGTCGTGCCGCCCTCGTTCAGCTCGACGAGCAGCTCGCGGATCTCCTTGATGCCCTGCGGGTCGAGGCCGTTGGTCGGCTCGTCGAGGATCAGCAGCCGCGGCTTCCGCAGCAGCGCGCCCGCGAGCCCGAGCCGTTGCCGCATGCCGAGCGAGTACGCCTTCACCGGCCGCTGGTCGACGCCGCCCAGCCCGACCTGCTCCAGGGCCTCTTCGACGCGACGCCGCCGGGTGCGCCGCGCGCCACCGCGCCCGGCCGCGTCGAGCAGCGCGAGGTTCCGGCGGCCGGACAGGTGCGGGTACGCGGCCGGGCCCTCGACGAGCGCACCGACGTCCGGCAGCACCTCGGCGACCCGTTTCGGCACGGGCTTGCCGAGCACCTCGATCTCCCCGCCGGTCGCGTAGACCAGGCCGAGGAGCATCCGAACCAGGGTGGTCTTGCCCGAGCCGTTCGGGCCGAGGAAGCCGTAGCGGTCGCCTTCGCGGACCACCAGGTCGACCGCGTCGACGGCCAGGGTGCGGCCGTAGCGCTTGGTCAGCGCGTGCGTGACGATCATCGGGCGCCCCGCCGCAGGCGCGACAGCTCGTCCGCGACGGACTTGAGCACGTCCGCCGTGACGGTCCCGGCCAGCAGGTACGAGCGGCGGGACACCGACGAGCGGACGATCGCGAGCGACAACGGCGTGATCGACAGCTGCACCACCGTCCCGGCGGCCAGCCTGACCTGCACCGCACCGGCCTTCCCGGCGGCGTCGGCGGCCGCGTTCCCGACCGCGCGCGGCACCGCGGCCACGACGAAGGACGCCAGCCCGGTGCCGTAGAGCGCGGCGCCCTCGACCCCGCCGAAGTTCGACGACGCCACCGGCCGCCCGGCGAGCGTCGCCGGCAACGGCACCTCGCCCAGCGCGCCGAGCACGTTCGAGACGTCCGGGGCGCTCGCCACGGTGAACCCGGCGCCGGGCACCGGCCGCGGTGCCTCGACGACCGGCGTCGTCTGGTCGAGCTGCTGGAACTCGCTGACGAGGATCGGCGCCTGCTGCCCGCGGGCGGTCACCTCGACGCGCACCGCGAGCCCGGTCGCCGGGTCCGCCCAGACGTCGACCTGCCCGATCGTCGTGTCGGGATCGGCGGGCACGAGCCGGAACCCGGACGCGGCGACCCCGGCGACGTTCCGGCCCGGCAGCGCGCTCACCGGGTCGTTCTTCGCGGCCTGGACGACCCGCCGGGCCAGCTCCGGCGGCAGCAGGTCCCCGGCCCGCGGGAGCCGGACGCCCGGGTCGCCGATCAGCTCGGTCAGCGTGTGGTCGCCGTAGTCCCACGTGTATTCGCCGTCGGGCAGGCGGTAGACGTCGTGCTCGCCGGCGGTGCCGAGGATGTCGACGCGGTAGCGGTCGGGCCCGGCGTACCACGCGCGCATCGGCGTCCGCATGGAGAAGAGCGCGGTGACCGGGGTGAGGTTCGGCAGCTCCGGCAGGGCGAGCGAACCGGCGCTTTCGGCGTACCCCTGGTACGGCCGTCCGGCCGACGCCAGGACGAGCGCACGCAGCCGGCCCGGATCGACCACCGCCCCGGCGGGCTCGAGCGCGGCGACGACCGAGGGAACGGACACGAGCACCGCGGCCACGGCGGCCACGACCGCCCACCGGCGCCGCTTCGCGTGCCGCACCACCGAGGGCGTCATCCGGCATCACCTCTCGCATCCTTTGTACGCCATGGCCGCGGGTCCGGGGCCAGGGTCGGCGGATGACGACGGCGGACCGAAGCCGTGCCGCGGGCCGCGGAAGTGACCTCGCCGTGACGGCTCGAGCGCTATTCTCGGGCCCAGAGCGAGCAGGGGGCAGGATGAGCACGATCGGTGAGGGCCCGGCCCGCAGCGAAGCCGAGATGATGATCGCCGAGGCCAAAAAGGCCTTCTGGGTGATGGTCGGCCTCTTGGCGCTGCTGTGGGCGATCCAGATCGTCAACGCGATCGGTGGCTACGACCTCAGCCGCGAGTTCGGCATCGAAACGCGCGACCCGGCGTCCCTGCCGGAGATCTTCACCGCGCCGCTGCTGCACTACGGCTGGGACCACATCGAAGCCAACTCGGGCCCCCTGTTCGTCTTCGGGTTCCTCGCCGCCTACCGCGGCGTGAAGAAGTGGCTCGGCGTCAGCCTGCTGATCGTCGTCGCGAGCGGGCTCGGCATCTGGTTCATCTCGCCCACCTCGGCCGTCACGGTCGGGGCCAGCGGCCTGGTCTTCGGCTACTTCGGCTACGTCATCGTGCGCGGGCTGTTCGACCGGCACCCGATCGACATCGTGATCGGGCTGGTGATGGCGTTGTGCTTCGCCTACACCTTCACGTCGCTGCTGCCGACCCAGGAGGGCGTCAGCTGGCAAGGTCACCTGTTCGGCTTCGCCGGCGGCATCATCGGCGGCTGGCTGTTCCGCGACCGCCGTCCGAAGGCGATCGCTTCGCCCGACGCGACGACCACGCTGCTGCCCAAGGACTCCTGAGCGTCACCCGAACGCGAAGACCGCCCGGACGAACTGGTCCGGGTCGAAGTCCATGGCCTGGTGCGCCTGGCCGTGCAGCGGGACGACGTCGGCGCCGGGGATGCGCTCCGCCACGGCTTCGGCGGCCAGCCGCAGGTAGGCGGGGCTTTCGGTGCCCGCGAACAGGCGGACCGGGATCTTGATCGCGCCCAGGTCGTCGCCGAATTCGACCGCCTCGACGACCTCGAGCTCCCGCGGGATCGTGTGCGCGGCGGCGACCCGGGCGAGCCAGACCGGCGTACCGCGCATCGCCTCGACGTCCGCCGCGGGGAGCCGGAGCGCCTCCCGGAGGAAGATCTCCAGGACCTCCTCCGGGTCGCCGGCCGCACGCATGCGCTCACGCGCGTCCGGCCCGACGACGTGCTCCCCCGGCTTCGGCCTCGGCGGCTCGTAGGCCACGAGCCGCGAAACCGCGCCGGTGATCCGGACGGCCTCCAGCGAGCACAGCGCGCCGTAGGAGTGCGCGAGCAGGTAGACGTCACCCCCGGCGGCCTCCGCCACCGCCGCGATGTCTTCGGCTTCGCGCCGGATGCCGTACTCCGCGGCCTCGTCGCGGCTGAGCCCCCGCCCGCGGCGGTCGACGAGGTGCAGGCGGTACCGCGCGGCGAGCCGCTCGCGAACCACCGACCAGCGCGTGTGGTCCGCGCCGGTGCCGTGGACCAGGACCATCGGCGGACCGGCACCCAGCGTCTCGAAGCCGACGACCGTGCCGTCGGGCGACCTGACGGAACTCGACATGCCCCGAGGCTAGCGACGTCCGCGCCGTCTGGCAGCCGCTGTGAAGTCGCTGTGGATCCGCCGCCACAGGCTGCCAACCCGGCCGCGCTGTGGTGATCTGGATCGGTGGCGATCAAGTTCCTGAGGTCCGCGCTCGCGGGCGTGGCGACCGTGCTGGTGCTCGGCGCCGGCCTGCTCGCCGGCACAGGCACGACCGCCGACGACGCCTACGCCGAGGGAACACCGGCCCCCACGACCACGCCTGCTCCCACCACGGCACCCGCGCCCGTGGTCGCGAAAACGGTGTCCCCGGTCGGTGCGCTGTTCGCCGACGGCAGCCATTTCTGCACGGCGAGCGTCGTCCATTCCGGCACCGGCGACCTGGTGCTGACCGCCGCGCACTGCGTCAAAGACGGAATGGTGTTCGCACCCGGGTACCACGACGGCGTCGCCCCGCTGGGAATGTGGACGGTCACCGGCGTCGCGGTCGCGGACGGCTGGACGTCCTCGGCCGATCCGGATCTGGATTTCGCGTTCCTGACCGTTCAGCAGGCCGGCAATCCGGCGTCGCTGGAAAGCCTCACCGGCGCGAATGTGCTGGGCGTCGACCGCGGTTTCGACCACACGATCACCCTGACGGGCTACCCCGACACGACCGATTCCCCCGTGGTCTGCACGGGGACCACCACCCGGTTCGACACCTACCAGCTCCGCGTCGCGTGCCCCGGTTTCCCGGACGGCACCAGCGGCGGCCCGTGGGTCGCGGACGGCGCGGTCGTCGGGGTCATCGGCGGCTACGAGCTCGGCGGCGACACCCCGGACGTCTCCTACAGTGCCTACTTCGACGACGACATCGCGAAGCTCTACGCGTCGGCCACGGGCTGAAAACGCGAACCGGGCCCGCGTCCCTGGCGGAGGACACGAGCCCGGTTCACCTCTCGCGAACCCTCAGCAGGTCACGATGAGCCCGGTGAACGCAGAGCACGTCTTGGACGCGCTGTCGTTGGCGCCGTTGGGATCCTGCGGCGAGCTGGCCGTGCGCTGCGCGGTCGCGGTGTACGAACCGATCGCGAGCAGGCCGCCGTTGACTGAGAACTTCGCCGTCGCCGAAGCCCCGCTGGCCAGCGAAGCGACGTCGCAGTTCAGCGTCCGGGTGGCGCCGACGCGGGTGCACCCGGTCCCGCTCGCGAACGACAGGCCGGACGGATACGTTGCCACGACCCGGATCCCGGTCGCCGTCGACGGCCCGGAGTTCGTCACGGTGACCGTGTAGTCGAAGCGCGCGTTCAGCCCGCCGCGGCCGGTCGCCGCCAGCGCGACCTTGACGTCGGCGAGCGTCGTCGGCTGGCCGATCGTGATCGTCGGGCCGTCGGTGCTCGTGAAGGCGTAGTTGTCGCCGACGAACTGGTGGCGCAGGATGAAGTCACCCGGGGTGGCGGTTTCCTTGGCACGCAAGGTGAACGTGACCGTCCGGGTGCCGCCCGGCTCGAGGTCGCCGACCGGCGCTCGGTAGCTGCCGTCGTAGACGTAGCAGTCGGCGGTCGTGTTGGCGCACGACACGAGGTCGGCGACGTCGGTGAGCGCGACCGGCCGCGCGGAGATCGCCGCCTTGGCGCCGGTCACCGCGAAATCGAGCCCGTTGTACAGGGTTTCCGTGACGGTGAACGTCTGTCCCGGAAGCACGGTGGTGGGACTGACTTCGACGGAACTGGGCGGCGTCTCGGCCTGCGCGGCGGGTGCCATCGCGAGGAACGCCGTGGCCATCGCGGCCACCGAGGTCAGAATCGTGGTGCGTCGCCATCTTCGTTGCATGGTCGTGATCTCGCCGTTTCGGTCCGGGGAATGCCGCTCTGACGGATACTGCGTGGTCTTCGTGGACAGCCGACGTTGATCAGTCGTCGCACTCCCGGAATTCGTTACCGCCAACCGGACGCGTCGCGAGACGACCGTCAGGAGGGACGCCAGCGTCCGTTCATCTCACCCGGACGCGGCGGCGGCCCCGGCAGTTCGGCCCCTTTTCCGGCCGCCAGACCCTCGACGAGCATGGCCAGGTAGCGCCGCCGCAACTCGGCCGTGCGGTCCGCGTCGCCGACGCGGATCGCCGCGCAGCACTCGAGGAGCATCCCGATGTCCTCGGTCACGACGTCCTCGCGCAGGCGCCCGGACTCGTGCGCCCGCTCGACCAGGCGCGCCGTCAGCTCACCCGCGCGCCGCGCGTCATCGCCCATCTCGGCCGTCGGCGTGAACGTGCCGGCGAGGTGCACGGTCAGCGAGTGCACGTCGGCGTCGACCACCCGGGCGAGGAAGCCGGTGAGCGCGGCCCAGCCGTCCGGTTCGCCGGCGGCGGCCTCGGCTTCGGCGATGTAGGTGCGCAGGCCGTCGTGGCAGAGCCGGCAGAGCAGGAACTCCTTGCTCGGGTACCGCCGGTAGAGCGCGCTGATGCCGACGCCCGCGCGTTCGGCGACGTGGGACACGGGCGCCTTCGGGTCCACCAGGAAGACCTGGCGGGCGGCATCGAGGATGACGACGTCGTTGCGGGCGGCCTGGCCGCGGCGGCCGGGCAGGGCGGTCTCGGGCATGCGCCGAGATTAGCACTGGAACGGATCGTTCCGCTCTGCTATTGTTCGGAACGAAGCATTCCGTTCCGGAGTTCGAGGAGCCCGCCATGACCGTCCCCGCCGTCCGCCCCTTTCGCGCCGAGATCCCCCAGTCCGCCCTGGACGACCTGCAGGCCCGGCTGCGCCGCGCGCTGTGGCCGGACGACCTGCCCGCCGAGTACGGCGTCACGAACGAGCGGGTCCGCGCGCTGGCGGAGTACTGGCTGGAGAAGTTCGACTGGCGGGCGGTCGAGGCGCGGCTCAACGCGCACCCGCAGTTCGTCACGGAGATCGACGGCGAGACGATCCACTTCCTGCACGTCCGGTCGTCCCGCGCGGACGCGACACCGCTGGTCCTGACGCACGGCTGGCCGGGCTCGGTCGTCGAATACCTGGACGTCATCGGCCCGCTGACCGAGCCGCAATCGGCCGACGCGCCGGCGTTCCACCTAGTGATCCCGTCGCTGCCGGGCTTCGGGTTCTCGGGCCCGGCGCGGGCGGCGGGCTGGGGCACGCACCGCACCGCGGCCGCGTGGGCGGAGCTGATGAGCCGGCTCGGCTACGAGTCGTACGGCGCGGTGGGCAACGACGCGGGCTCGATGATCTCGCCGGAGATCGGCAGGCTGGCGCCGGAGAAGGTGGTCGGCGTGCACGTCACGCAGCTGTTCTCGTTCCCGTCCGGCGACCCGGCGGAGATGGCGGACCTGAGCGAGGCCGACCAGGCCGCGCTCGCCCACCTGCAGTGGTTCTACGAGAACATGTTCTCCTTCAACCAGTTGCACAGCCAGCAGCCGC
Source organism: Amycolatopsis stemonae (assembly GCF_054781455.1). NCBI lineage: Bacteria > Bacillati > Actinomycetota > Actinomycetes > Pseudonocardiales > Pseudonocardiaceae > Amycolatopsis > Amycolatopsis stemonae. The sequence continues at coordinate 160,918 of NZ_BAAGUJ010000009.1, forward strand.
ACACGCTGGCGTTCGCCCTCGCGGACTCGCCGCTGGGGCTGCTGGCGTGGAACGCCCAGCTGTTCGGCGAGCACCTCGACCCGGAGTTCGTCCTCGCGAACGTGGCGCTGTACTGGCTGACCGGCACGGGCGGCTCGTCGATCCGGTTCTACTACGAGGACGCGCACCGCGAGCCGCGCCGGGAGAGCCCGACAACGGTCCCGACAGCCCTGGCGATGTTCGCGGGCGACTTCCGGTCGATCCGCCGCTTCGCCGAGCGAGACCACGCGAACATCGTCAGCTGGAACGCGTACGACACCGGCGCGGAAGCCGGCGGTCCCCGGGACGCGGCAGGCCACTACGCGGCGCACGAAGCCCCGGAGGTCCTGGTCGCGGACATCCGCGGGTTCTTCGCGAGCCTGAACCGCTGGCCCCTGCTGTCGGCAGCGCACGACACCCTGCGCGCGGCGGCCGCGGGCGTCACGGACTGGTCCGCCCCGACCCCGTGCGCGCAGTGGAACGTGACGCAGGTCCTCCAGCACGCAGCCGGCGACCAGCAGGGCTACGCGGCGTTCATCACGGGCGGGCCGGGCCCGGACTTCGACCCGTTCTCCCCGTCGGGCTCGCTGAAGGACGCACCCTCGTTCCTGGAGCCGAAGCTGACGGCATCGGCGGCAGCGTTCGCCACGGTTCTCCCGGACGCGACGGCGGTCCCGACGCCCCTGCCCCAGGGAGCCCTCCCGGCAGCGGTGGCGGTAGGCGCGGCGGCGTTGGACGCGGCGGTCCACGCGTGGGACATCGCGGTGGCGACGGGCCAGGAGTCCCCGCTGACCCCGAGCATGGCGGCGGCGTTGCTGCCGGTGGCAAAGCAGCTGGCCGAGCCTCTCCGAGGCTTCGCGTACGCCCCGGCTTTGGAGCCCGCGTCGGACGACGGCGCGGCCGCGCAGCTCCTCCGGTACCTGGGCCGCGACCCGAAGTGGACGGCTTGAGTCTCGTTCCCTTGCCACGCCGGGGAACCCCGCGGTTCCCCGGCGTGGCCCTCGACTGTTCCTCCTCGGCGACCCGCCCCCGGCCACAAAGGACCCGGCCCGAAAACCCTTTGCCCCCAACAACTCCCGTCCTTACCCTGGCTCCCATGACGAACCGACCCTTCCGGTGGGACCTGGTGCGTCCCGACCAGGTCGGGACGCTCCTCGACGACACCGAAAAACCGCACCTCTGGTTCCTGGACGACCTGACCACCTGCACCGCCAAGGTGCTGGCCCGCTGCGGAGACGGCGAGCTCCACTTCGTCGGCCGGTCGCTCGACAGCATGCACGATCTCCTCGGCGGCGCCCTGGAACGCACGTCGTGGCGTGACCGGGTGCGTCAGCTGCCCGTTTCCCTCAAACCGCGGCACGCGTTCGGGCGGCGGGATGTCCTGCTGCTGCGGGAAAACCTGGCCGCCGCCGGGATCACGCCCTACTCGCTCGCGCGGGGTACGCGGCCGACCGTGTTCGTCGACCTCGTCTACGAAGGCGACACCTTCACCGAGCTGTACTACCGGCTTCGGGACTGGATCGACGAAGACCGCGAGCCCTGGCAGGTGATCCGGCGCAAGCTGCGGTTCCTCGGCGTCACCCTCCGGCAGCCGACCCGGCCGGACGCCTGGCGGTGGCAGGAGGACGTCGCCTGGACGCGGGAGCTGCCCGCGGCGGCCGTCCGCAACGTGTCGCTCGCGCGGGACGTCTGGTGCTACTTCGGCAACCACCAGCCGAAGCTGACGCCGTCGTTCCCGCGGCAGCGGTGGTCCGACGAAACCGTGCGGACGCCCGACCACGGCGAGGCGACGCGGCGGGCGTTGTCCGAGGCGTTCGCGCTCGTCGACGCCGGGCGGTCGGCCGGCGTGCGCGAGCGGCTCGTGCGGACGATCGGGGCCGAGCCCGCGATCGCCGGTCCGTGGCTGCGGGCGCTCGTCACCGAGCTCCGCTGCTGACCGACGTTCGTCTCCTCCCGTCCGGACCGCCCGCTCGGTACGGTGACCGCATGAGGCGCAAGGCGGTGGCGGTCCGGCGGGAGGAGATCGTGCTCGCCGCGCTGGAACAGGTGCGGCTCCGGGGCATCGCCGGCGTGCGGGCCGCGGACGTCGCCAAGGACCTCGGCGTCAGCACCGCCCTGGTCTTCTACCACTTCGGCACCCTCGAAACGCTCATCGTCGAGGCCTTCCGGCAGGCCGCCGAGCGCAACCTCGCCGTCCTGCGCGAGGAGCTGAACCGCGCCGGCCCGGCCGGTGAACGGCTGCGTGCCGTGCTGGCCCTCTACGGTCCGACCGAGCCCACCGCGGGCTGGCACCTGTGGATCGAGGCCGGGGCCGCCGCGATGCGGGACCCCGAGCTGCGGAACGTCGTTCAACGGCTGGACCTGCGGTGGCGTGACGCCGTCGTCTCGCTCATCACCGAAGGCGTCGCGGCCGGCGAGTTCCGGTGCCCGGACCCGCGGGGCGCGGCGTGGCGGCTGACCGCCCTGCTCGACGGGCTCGCCGTGCAGTTCGTCGCGCGGGAGGGCACCGTCACCGCCGGCGACTGCGCCCGGTGGGTCGACCAGGCGCTGGCGCACGAGCTCGGCGAGACCGAGCTGGCGCTGACCACGGAGGGGCGATGACGGACGCGGCCCTGCTCGAGGTGGCGTGGACCGACCCCGTCACCGGGTGCCGCGGCTACCTGGTGATCGACCGGCTGGTGCGCGGCGTGGCCAGCGGCGGCCTGCGGATGCGGCGCGGCTGCACGCTGTTCGAGGTCCGGGGCCTGGCCAGGGGCATGACGCTCAAGGAGGGCCTCAACTACGACCCCGACGGCCGGTACGTCCCGCTCGGCGGCGCCAAGGGCGGCATCGACTTCGACCCGTACGACGAGCGCGCCCGCGACGTCGTCGCCCGCTACCTGCACGCCATGCGGCCGCTGATCGAGCGTTACTGGACCATGGGCGAGGACCTGGGCCTGCGCCAGGACGTCATCGACGGCGTGATCGCGGAGATCGGCCTGCTCAGCTCGGTCCAGGCGGTCTACCCGCTGCTCGAAGACCGCGAGGCGGCGACCGACCGGCTGGCGGCGGCCTTCGGCATCGAGGTCGGCGGGCTGGGGCTCGACGAGCTGGTCGGCGGGCTCGGCGTCGCCCAGGCCACGCTGACCGGGCTCGAGATGCTGGGGTTGCGCGGCCCGAACCGCGTCGTCGTCCAGGGGTTCGGCTCGATGGGCGGCGCCACCGCGCGGTTCCTCGCCGAGGCCGGCCTCCGGGTCGTCGGGGTCTCGGACGTGCGCGGGGTCGTCGTCAACCCGGCCGGCCTCGACGTCGAGAACCTGCTGCGGTACCGCGACCGCTTCGGCGGCATCGACCGCGACCACCTCGGGCCCGGTGACGAGCTGCTGCCGCCCGAGGCCTGGCTCGAAGTCCCGGCCGAGGTCCTCGTGCCGGCGGCCATCTCGTACTGCGTCGACGGCGACAACCAGGCCAAGATCGGCGCGAAGCTCATCGTCGAGGCGGCGAACATGCCCGTCACCGCGGACGCCGAAGCGCTGCTCGACGCGCGCGGCATCCGCGTGGTGCCGGACTTCGTGGCCAATTCGGCGACCAACTCCTGGTGGTGGTGGACGCTTTTCGGCGACGTCGGAGCGGACGCCGACGAAGCCTTCGGCAAGGTGCGCACCCGGATGCGCGACCTCGTCACCGGGATGTTCGAGCGGGCCACCCTGGACGGCCTCAGCCTGCGCGACGCCGCCCTGCGGCTTTCCGAGAAGAACCTCGAGGCCGTCCAAGCGCGCTTCGGCTGACGCACGTGTCCCGCCGCGCCGTCTCGGGTAGTAGCGGATCATGACGGAATTCGCGCGCACCCCGGACCTGGACATCGGCTACGAGGTCGACGGGCCGCCGAACGGGCGGCCCCTGGTCGCGGTCCACGGCTGGCCGGACGACCCGCACTGCTGGGACGACGTCGTCCCCGCCCTGGCCGAGGCCGGTTTCCGGGTGTTCCGCCCGTACCTGCGCGGCTTCGGCCCGACGACGTTCCGCGACCCGGGCAAGCCGCGCGACGGCGGCTGGGACGCGCTCGGCGCGGACCTGCGGGACTTCCTCGACGCGCTCGACCTCGCCGACGTCGTCGTGGTGGGCCACGACTGGGGCGCGCGGGCCGGGTACGCCCTCGGCGCGCGGTTCCCCGAGCGCGTCTCGCGCCTGGTCGCGATGTCGGCGGGCCACGGCTCGGCCGGTCCCGTCACGCCGCTGGACCACGGCGCCCTGGACGGCGACCGGCGGGCGTACGCGCGGCACCTGTGGACGACCTGGTCCCCGGGCTGGGAGTTCGCCGGCGACGCGTTCGACCGGGCCGCGGCGGCGTGGGACAACGACGACTGGCCGGCGGTCTCCGCCGCGCTCCACGGCGCGGGCGGCGAAGGGGACGCACCCGAGGTCCGCGTCCCGACGCTGGTGCTGCACGGCGCGCGGGACGCCGGTCACCCGCCGTCGAGCAGCGAAGCGAAGAACCACCTCTTCACCGGGAAGTACGAGCGGGTGGTCTTCGAGGACGTCGGGCACTTCCCGCCGCGGGAGGCCCCGGTCCGGACGGCCCGGCGGATCACCTGGTGGGCGCGGCCCTGAGCGGCGGGAACGAAACGGCCCACCCGATAGTTGAACGCTCTATGAAACTCGGCATCTACAGCTTCGGCGACCGCACGCCGGACCCGCGCACCGGTGAGCAGCTGTCCGTGGCGCAGACGCTGGCCAACACCCTCGAGCGGATCAAGCTCGCCGACGAGCTGGGCCTGTCCTTCTACGGCCTCGGCGAGCACCACCTCGACCAGTACGCCATCTCCAACCCGGGCACCGTGCTCGCCGCCGCGGCGGCCGTCACGGACCAGATCACGCTCAGCTCCGCGGTCACCGTGCTGAGCACCGAGGACCCGGTCCGCCTCTACCAGCAGTTCACGACGCTCGACCAGCTCAGCCACGGCCGCGCCGAGCTGCTCGCCGGCCGCGGGTCGTTCACCGAGTCGTTCCCGCTGTTCGGCAACGACCTCGGCGACTACGACGAGCTGTTCGAAGAGAAGCTCGCCCTGCTCCTGCACATCGACCGCCAGGATCCGCTGACGTGGTCGGGCAGGTTCCGGCCGCCGCTGGAGAACGCGCGGATCCTGCCCCGGCCCTACGGCGAGCACCTGCGCATCTCGGTCGGCACCGGCGGCAACCCGGAGTCGTCGATCCGCGCCGGGCTGCTCGGCCTGCCGGTGGTGTACGCCGTGATCGGCGGCCGGCCGGAACGCTTCGCCCCGCTCGTCGACCTCTACCGCCAAGCCGGTGAAGCCGGCGACCAGCACGACCTGCACGTCACCATGGGCGCGATCGGCTTCGTCGCCGAAAAGTCCCAGGACGCCAAGGAGAAGTTCTACCCGTACTGGCTCGAAACGATGAAGTACGGCGCGAAAGCCCGCGGCTGGGCGGTCCCGACCCGGGCCGAGTACGACCAGTACACCCACGGCGCGCAGGCCCTGTTCGTCGGCAGCCCGCAGGAGATCGCCGACCGGATCATCGAGGTCGGCAAGCTCACCGGCGCCGACCGCTACGCGATGCAGATGGACTGGTCCGGCGTGCCGCAGGCCGACGTCATGCGCGCCATCGAGCTGCTCGGCACCGAAGTCCTTCCGTTGGTGCGCAAGGAGTTCTAGACGTCGTTCCCGGCGATGAAGCCGAACGTCATCGCCGGGCCGATGGTCGAGCCGGCGCCGGCGTAGCTGTGGCCCATCACGGCCGCGCTCGCGTTGCCGGCCGCGTAGAGACCGGGGATCACGGACCCGTCCGGGCGCAGCACGCGCGCCCGGGCGTCCGTGCGCATGCCGCCTTTGGTGCCGAGGTCGCCCGGCACGATCTTGAACGCGTAGAACGGCGGCGCCCACAGCGGCGCGAGACAGGAGTTCGGCAGCACCAGCGGGTCGGTGTAGTAGTGGTCGTACGCGCTGACGCCGCGCCGGAAGTCGCCGTCCACCCCGGACCACGCGAAGCCGTTGAACCGGTCCACAGTGGACTTCAGGGCGGCGGGCGGCACGCCGATCGCCGAGCCCAGCGCCGTGATGCTCGACGCCTTGAAGACCGCCCCGGCCGAGTACCAGGCGTCCGGCAGCGGCAGCAGCGGCAGGGTGTCGCGGAAGAGGTACTTGTTCCGGTAGTTCTGGTCGACGACGAGCCACGCGGGGATGTCCGGCTCGGCCGGGTTCTTGTCGTACATCACGTGCACGACGTCGCTGTAGGGCGCGGCTTCGTTGACGAACCGCTTGCCCGCCTGGTTGACGATCAGACCGCCGGGCAGGGTCCGCTCGGCCAGGCAGAAGTACGGGTCGCCGGGGATCGGGATGGCCGGTCCCCACCACGCGTCGTCCATCAGGTCGAGCGCGGCGCCGGCCCGCTGCCCGGCGCGGTGGCCGTCGCCGGTGTTCTCCTTCGCGCCGACCGTCCACGCCGTGCCGATCGGCTGCCGCTGGTACTGCGCCCGCATCGCGGCGTTGTGCTCGAACCCGCCGGAGCCGACGATCACGCCCCGCCGGGCCCGGACGAGCCCCTGCGGCGTCAAAACCCCGGTCACCGCGCCGTTTTCGACGTTCAGGTCGAGCAGCGGCGTGTTCAGCAGCACCGGCACGTTCGCCTGCAGCAGGCCCGCCCGCAGGCCGGCGGCGAGCGACTGGCCCATGGTCAACGGCTTCTGCCCGGCGAGCGCGGCGGCCGTCCCCCGCTCGAGACAGGCGGCCGCGACCGCCGCACCCTTCGCGTTGACCGCGGCCAGGTTCAGCCACTTGTAGTCGGCGCTGAACACGACCATCCCGGCCGGGACGGCGAGGTACGGCGGGTTCAGGTTCGCGAGTTCGGCGCCGAGGAGATTGCCGTCGAACTGGTCCGGCTCGATCGAGCGGCCGTTCGGCAGGCCGCCCGGGAGCTCCGGGTAGTAGTCGCTGTAGCCCTCCATCCAGCGGAACCGCAGCGGGCTGTTCGCCAGCACGAACGCGATCATCTCCGGACCACTGCGCAGGAACGCGTTCTGCCGCTCGATCGGGACGTCGGAGCCGACGACGGCGGCGAGGTACTGCGCGGCTTTCGCCGCTGTGTCCGGGACACCGGCAGCGAGCAGCACGGGGTTGTTCGGGATCCAGATCCCGGCACCGGAGCGGGCCGCGGAGCCGCCGAACGTCGGCGCCTTCTCGAGCACGACGACGCTCAACCCCCGCTTGGCGGCGGTAAGCGCCGCGGTCATCCCGGCCGCGCCCGCGCCGACCACGACGACGTCGTACTCCGCCGGGGTCGCCGCGTGGGCGAGCCCGGTCGTCATGGCGAGGCCCACGCCCGCCGCGGTGCCGCGCAGGATCTGGCGGCGGGTCAGCTCGGCATCCATGGCGCACATCGTGTCTGCCCACCCTCAGAACTGAAACATGTTCTACCCGCTTGGAGCAGCCTGGTAGGCCACTGGTCCGAACCCATGACGACATTCGCGCACCAAGTTGACGGCATCCTCATCTTCTGGCTAACTTGAGAGCAGTCTCAAGTTATTCCGAGGAGGAACCCTTGTCGAAAGTGATCGCCGTCCTGGGTGTCGGGCCCGGGCTCGGCCTGTCGATCGCCCGGCGCTTCGGCCGCGAAGGCTTCACCGTCGCGCTGGTTTCGCGCACCGACACCCGGCACGCGCAGTACCGCGAAGCGCTGCCGGACGTCACCACGCACACTTACACCGCCGATCTGACCGACGAAGCCCAGCTCCGAACGGTCCTCGACCGCATCTCCGCCGACGCGGGCGAAATCGACACCGTCTACTTCGGGCCGGCCGTCGCGGTGGACCTCAAGCCGCTCACCGAGGCCGGCGCCACCGACGTGCTCAGGGGGTTCGAAGCCGCCGTGCTCCCGGCGGCCCGGCTCGTCGAAGCCCTGCTGCCGCGGATGCGCGAGCGCGGTTCGGGCTCGCTGCTGTTCGCCGGCGGCCTGAGCGGAAAGCACCCGATGCCGATGCTCGGGAGCCTCGCCCCGGCCTCCGCGGCCCTGCGCATGTACGTCCTGACGCTCCACGCGGCCCTGCGCGAAACGGGCGTCTACGCGGGCATCCTCACCATCGGCGGCCTCATCGAGCGCGGCGACATCCACCGGGACTTCAGCCGCCAGGACCTCGGCTTCGAGGTCGGCACCCTCGACCCGGACGACATCGCCGACCGGGCGTGGTCGCTGCACAGCGAACGCACCGACGCGGAAGCGGAGTTCTCCGCGATGGCGGCCGTCTAGCCTGGGGATCATGTTCACCCCGGGGGATCGAAACCAGCTCCGCGAAGCCCTGGTCGAGGCGGCCCGGTCGGACGAGCGCGTCACCGGCGCCGCGCTCACCGGCTCGGCCGCGCTCGACGCCGAAGACGCGTGGTCGGACATCGACCTGGCCTTCGCCGTCACCGGCGATCCCGGGCCGGTGCTCGCGGACTTCACCGCGCTGATGTACCGCGAGCACGGCGCGGTGCACCACATGGACGTCGTGTTCGAGCGGACCGTGTTCCGCGTGTTCCTGCTGGCGAACACGCTCCAGGTCGACCTGGCGTTCTGGCCGGAGGCGGACTTCGGCGCGACGACGCCGAAGTTCCGGCTGCTGTTCGGCACGGCCCAGGACCGCCCGCCGGCCCCGCCGCCGGACGCGCGGCGCCTGATCGACCTGGCCTGGCTGCACGCCCTGCACGCCCGGTCGAGCATCGAACGCGGCCGCGGCTGGCAGGCCGAGTACATGATCGGCCGGGTCCGCGAGTACGCCCTCGCGTTGGCGTGCCTGCGGCACGCCGTCCCGGCGGGCGAGGGGCGCGGCCTGGACCTGCTGCCCGCCGCCGTGCTGGAACCGTTCGAAGCCACGCTCGTCGGCGGTCTGGGCGATCTCGGCCGGGCGTTCCACGCCGTCACGGACCTGCTGATCGGCGAGGCCGAGCGGGTCGAGGCCGACCTGGCTCAGCGCTTGGCGCCGTTGCTGCGCGAGCTGGCCAGGTAGGCGAGTTCCGGGTGCGCCGCGACGTAGGCGTCGAGCAGCCGCCGCGCGACGGACACCGAGTCGACCAGCGGATGCAGCGCGAACGCCCGCAACGCGGCGTCGCGCGACCCCGTCGTCGCGGCTTCGATCACCGCCCGCTCGACGGCCTTGACCGCCGTAACCAGCCCCAGCGCGTGCTCGGGCAGCGGCCCGGTGGCCAGCGCGCGGGCGCCGTTCGCGTCGACGTCGCACGGCACCTCGACGACGGCGTCGGCGGGGACGCCCGGGAGCGCGGAGCCGTTGCGGACGTTGAGGATCAATGTCGTGCGTTCGCCGTGTGCGATCGCGCGCATCAGCCTAAGCGCGACCTTCTCGTAGCCGCCGCCTTCGAGGTCGTCACGCTCCCCTTCGCGCGTCTCGGCCATGTACGTCGCTTCGCGCTCTAGCCGCGTGCGCTCCCACGAAGCGAGCGAAGGCGCCGCGTAGAAGTCACGTTGCTGCTCCAGAAGCTGAGCGCCGCGAGAGTGCGGGCTCATCGCTTCGCGCGCGAAGTAGTAATAGTGCAGATACTCGTTCGGCAAGGCGCCGAGAGCGCGCAGCCAGTCCGCGCCGAAGAGCTTGCCCTCCTCGAAGGACTCCAGCGCGTCAGTGTCGGCGAGCAGCCTCGGCAGCACGTCGTCGCCACCGACGCGAACTGCGCGAAGCCAGCCGAGGTGGTTCAGGCCCGCGTAGTCGAACCACGCCGTCGCCGGATCGACGCCGAGGGCGCGCGCGACGCGACGGCACAGCCCCACCGGCGAGTCACAGATGCCGAGCACCCGGCCGCCGAGGTGCGCGGCCATCGCTTCGGTGACCATCCCGGCCGGGTTGGTGAAGTTGATGACCCACGCTTCCGGCGCCCGCTCGGCGATCGTGCGCGCGAGCTCGACGGCGACCGGGACCGTCCGCAGCCCGTAGGCGATCCCGCCCGCGCCGACGGTTTCCTGGCCCAGCACGCCTTCCGCGTGCGCGATCTGCTCGTCGAGCCGCCGCCCGCGCAGGCCGCCGACGCGGATGGCGGAGAACACGAAGTCCACATCGGACAGTGCGTCGCCGAGGTCGGTGGTGGTGCGCACCCGCGGCGCGGCGCGCACCCCGGCGGCCTGCTCGGCGAGAACGCGTTCCGTCGCGCCGAGCCGCCCGGCGTCGACGTCGTGCAGCACCAGCTCGGTGACGCCGCCGTCCGCCAGCAGCGCGCCGTGCACCAGCGGCACGCGGAAGCCGCCGCCGCCCAGGATCGCGAGCCTCATCGCAGCACCTCGACCCCGGCTTCGTCCAGGGCGGCGCAGGTCGGCTCGTCGGCCCCGGTCGTGGTGACGACGACGTCGAGCGCGTCCGGCCCGCAGACCCGCGCCAGGCCGGTGCCGGGGAACTTCCCGGCGTCGGCGAGCAGCACCACGCGGTCCCCCGCGGCGACCATCGCGCGCTTGACCGGCACCTCGACGACCGTCGAGTCCATCACGTGCCCGTCGCCTCGGACGCCGCTGGCGCCGAGGAAGACCGTGTCGGCGTGGACTTGGCGCAACGCGTCCTCCGTCAGGAATCCCACCATCGAGTGATAACTGCGCCGGACCACGCCGCCGAGGAGCACGAGCTGGACGTCGTCGGCGTCCTTCAGCTCTTCGTAGACGGCGAGGCTGCTCGTGATCACGGTCAGCGCGCGGTCGCGCAGGTGGCGCGCGAGCCGGTGCGCGGTGGTGCCGATGTCGAGCAGCACGGTGTCACCGTCGCAGACCAGGCTCGCCGCGCGGCGGGCGACGGCGTCCTTCTCGTCGGCCCGCTCGGCCGCCACGCGGGCGAACGGCTCGTCGTCGGCCGCCATCGCCCCGCCGTAGACGCGGGTCAGCCGGCCTTCGCGATCGAGCTGCACCAGGTCGCGGCGCACGGTGGCCGGGCTGACGCCGAGCCGCTCGGCCAGCACACCGACCGGCGCCGGACCCTCCGCGCGCAGGGCCCGCAGGATCAGCTCGTGGCGGCGCTGGGGCAGCATGCGGGGACGATAGCAGTCAAACTCGCTCATTTTCCGAGCGAGTTTGCGCGGGTCTTGCGGATTCTGCGCATCTGAAGCACGCTCGTGCGCATCCGTGACCCCTGGAGGCGCCCGTGGCGGACGAGCCCGACATCGATGTCTTCCTCTCCGGCCTGCTGTTCTTCGACCTGGTCTTTACCGGGCTCGAGCAACCGCCGGCGCCGGGCACGGAGGTGTGGACGGGCGGCATGGGCTCCGGCCCCGGCGGGATCGCGAACTTCGCGGTGGCCCTGAGCCGGCTCGGCCTGCGGACGTCGCTGGCGGCCGCGTTCGGCACCGACGTCTACGGGCGGTACTGCTGGGACGTGCTTTCGCGGCAGGAGCACATCGACCTGTCCCGCTCACGGCGGTTCCCCGAGTGGCACTCGCCCGTCACGGTTTCCCTGGCCTACGCGGGCGACCGCGCGATGGTCACGCACGGCCACCCGCCCCCCGTCCCGGTCGCCGAACTGGCGGGCGCACCGCCGCCCAGCCGCGCGACGGTCGCGCACATCGGCCTCGACACCGCCGAGTGGGTCCACAGCGCGCACCAGGCGGGCAGCCTCGTGTTCGCCGACGTCGGCTGGGACCCGTCGGAGGCGTGGTCGCCGGCCCTGCTCGACCAGCTCGCGTGCTGCCACGCGTTCCTGCCGAACGACGTCGAAGCGATGGCCTACACCCGCACCGGCAGCCCCGAAGCGGCGCTGGCCGCGCTCGCCGAACTGGTCCCGGTCGCCGTGATCACGCGCGGCGCCTCGGGCGTCCTCGCGGTCGACGGCACGACCGGCGAGACCGCGGACATCCCGGCCCTGCCGGTCAACGTCCTCGACGCGACGGGCGCGGGCGACGTCTTCGGCGCGGGGTTCGTCGCCGCGACCCTGACCGGCTGGCCCCTGGCGGACCGGCTCCGGTTCGCGGGCCTCACGGCGAGCCTGTCGGTGCAGCACTTCGGCGGCGCCCTGGCGGCCCCGGGCTGGCACGAGATCGCCGAGTGGCACACGCGCAACCGCTTGCCGGAGTACGGGTTCCTCGACGACGTCCTGCCCGCCGAGACCATCGCCGAGACGTCCCGCCGCGGCCCGGTGACGCTCGGCTTCGGCGACGACAGCTGGCGCTAGTGCACCCGCGCGCCCGCCGCTACACGGCATCCGGGCTGCGGACGTCCCTCCTGTCGGTGCCGGGCGCGGTCGGCACGGAGGCGGTGGGCCTGCGGCCGATCGGCGAAGTGATGGGCTGCGTCGTCTCGCAGGACCCCGACGTCTCCTCGGGCATGCGCCACGGCTACGCGACGGCGCTGGACCGGCTGCGCGCGGAGGCGTCGGCGCTCGGCGCGGACGGCGTGCTGGCGATCGCCTGCACGGTGACGCGGGTGAGCGCGACGGTCCGCGAGTTCGTCGTCCTGGGCACGGCCGTCCGCGCCCGGCGTGGCCCGCGCCCGGCCCGGCCCTTCACGACGGGGCTGCCGGGCCCGGACGTGGCCAAGCTCCTGCTGGCGGGCTGGGTCCCGGTGACCGTCGCGATCGGCATCGGCGGCGGCGAGGCGTACGACCTCGCGATGACCGACCACCCGGGCACCGAGGCGGCGGCCCCGACGGCACTGGTGACCCGCGTCCGCGCGGCGGCCCGGGCGGAGTTCTTGTCGGCCGTGGCGGCCTCGGGAGCCGACGGCGGCCTGGTGTCGTCGACCACGCTGCGGGCCTGGGCGCTGGGCCGCACGGGAGTGGCGGCGGTGGCGAGCGTCTTCGGCACGGCCGTGGCCCGTTCCGGGGGCGGTCCGGCCGAGTCCCGCACGGTGCTGCCCCTGGATCGCCGCCGACCGGACCTTCCGGACATCCGCCGGTGATCGGCCCGCGTGCACCGCACGACCGCGCGGATCCGTGCCACGATGGGAGGCGAACCGGTCGAAGGAGGTCCGCCAGTGCCCGAGTGGGACGGTCGTGGCCTGCCGCCCGTCGCACGGGCGCGCGTCGATCGCTTCGCGGCGTCCGGCCTGAAGACGTCCCTGCTCAGCGTGCCCGGCGCGGTCGGCGCCGAGGTCGCGGGCTTCACGCCCGTCGGCGAGGTCATGGGCTGCGTCGTGCAGCAGGTCGGCTGGACCGGGCCGAGCACGTGGCCCGCCGACCAGGTGAAGCTGATGTCCGGGATGCTGCGCGACGGCTACGCGACCGCGCTCGACCGCCTCGGCCAGGAAGCCACCGCGCTCGGCGCCGACGGCGTCCTCGGCATCACGTTCAAGGTCACCTCGCTCGACGGCGTCATGCAGGAGTTCGCCGCCCTCGGCACGGCCGTCCGCGCGGAGACGAAGCAGCGGCCGCGGCGGCTGTTCACCACCGACCTGCCGGGCCAGGACGTCGGCAAGCTGATGCAGGCGGGCTGGGTGCCGGTGCGCGTCGTGATCGGCGTCGCCGGGCGCGCCCAGTACGACTACAACATGCAGTACCAGACCAACGTCTGGGCCGGGAACACCGAAGTCGACGCGCCCACGAAGGTCGTCAACGAGGTCCGCGGCGCGGCCCGCGCGGAGTTCGCCCGCGCGATCCGCGACAGCGGCGCCGACGGCGGCATCGTCTCCGGCATGACGCTGCGGACGTGGCCGGTGCAGGAGGTCGCGATGGCCGGCATCGCGACCATGACCGGCACCGCGATCGCCCAGTTCCACGCCGGCCGCACCGCGCCGGCGAACGCGCTCAAGATCCTGCCGTTGAACCGTTCCTGAGGAGGCTTCGTGACCACCGCGGATCCCGCCGCGCAGCACATCCCCGAGGATGCGATGCGCCGGCTCGCCGAGATGCGACCTGGTCAGAAGACCAGCCTGTTCACCTCCGACCTGAGCGTCAACGAGTTCCTCCTCGTGCGCGAAGCCGGGTTCCGGCCGCTCGGGCTGGTGCTCGGCTCGAGCATCTACCACGTCGGGTTCCAGATGGGACGGTGGAGCAAGAACCAGGAGATGGACCGGCTTTCGCAGGCGATGTACCACGCGCGTGAGCTGGCGATGTCCCGGATGGAGGCGGAGGCCGACGTCCTCGGCGCCGACGGCATCGTCGCGGTCCGGCTCGAAATCGAGTTCAAGGAGTTCGGCAGCGACCTCGCCGAGTTCATCGCCGTCGGCACCGCGGTGAAGGCCGACGAGCCCGGCGAATGGCGCAACAACACGGGGAAGCCGTTCACCTCGGACCTGTCCGGACAGGACTTCTGGACGCTGGTCCAGGCCGGGTACGCCCCGCTGGGCATGGTGATGGGCACGTGCGTCTACCACATCGCGCACCAGCGGTTCCGGCAGATGATGGGCAACATCGGCCAGAACGTCGAGATCCCGCAGTACACGGAAGCGCTGTACGACGCGCGCGAGCTCGCGATGTCGCGCATGCAGGCCGAGGCGGAACAGCTGGAGGCGGAAGGCATCGTCGGCGTGCAGCTGCTGTCGCTGCCGCACCGCTGGGGCGGCCACACCACGGAGTTCTTCGCGATCGGCACGGCGGTCAAGCCGTTGCGCGCCGACCACCACATCGCCAAGCCGCAGCTCGTGCTGCCCCTCACCGACTGATGGGCGAGCTGGACTTCCACCTGGTGGCGGCGGCCCTGCGGCTGGACCGCGCGGACGTCGAGTCCTACCACCGCGTCCTGTCGGAGACCCTCGGCAGCGCCCTGCCGCGGGGCATGGTCGAGGTGACGCGGCAGCGCTCGTTCGCCGACCGCGTCGCGGGCCGCGACGGCCAGGCGGTCGCGGTGCGGGTCACCACCCCGGACCGGGTGCTGGTGCTGAGCGCGGCCGAGCACGGCGGCGTGGCGGCGGAGATCCACCAGGTCGTGCGGGGCGTGGTGATCAGCCGCAAACCGGCCGCGATCGACGACTGGCTCGCGGCGCTGGCCCAGGAGCTGACGGCGTTGGCGGAGAAGGACGCGAAAGCCCGAGACGCGCTCTCGCGCCTGCTAGGCGGCTAAGGCCGGCCGGACCGCGGGGCCCGGCCGGCCTTCCGGTCATCCGACCGTCACCAGCAGGATCTTGTTGTGGCTGTTGTGCGGCGTGCTGTCCTTGTCACCGTCCACACTGGTCGCCAGCCACATCTTGCCGTCCGGCGCGGGCTCCACCGTGCGGAGCCGGCCGTACGTGCCGTCGAAGAACGTCTGGAAGTTCGTCAGGGAGCTGCCGCTGATCACCGCGCGGTAAAGGCGCGTGCCGCGCTCGCACGCCACGTACAGCGCGTCGTGGATGATCGTGATGCCGCTGCACGAGCCCTGCGCCACCGGGTACGTCTTCTTCGGCGCGATGAACCCGGCCGTGCCGCACGTCCCCGACGTCCCCTCGCACGAAGGCCAGCCGTAGTTGCCGCCCTTCACGATCAGGTTCGTCTCGTCCATGATGCTGTTGCCGAACTCCTGCTCCCACAGCCGGCCCTGCGAGTCGAACGCCAGGCCCTGGACGTTCCGGTGCCCGTAGCTCCACACCGCGTTGTGGAACGGGTTGTCCGCCGGGACCGTGCCGTCCGCGCTGATCCGCAGCACCTTTCCGTTGAGACTGCTGGTGTTCGACGCGTTGTCGCCGTTCTGGGCGTCGCCCGTGCCGGCGAACAGGTAGCGGCCGTCGGGGCTGAACCGCAGCCGGCCGCCGTTGTGGAACTTGTTGCGCGCGATGCCCGTCAGCAGGATCTGCTCGGTGCCCGTCGACAGCGAGTCGGCGGCCGCGTCGTACTTGATCCGCACGATCCGGTTGTCGCTGGGCGACGTGTGCATGATGTAGAGCCAGTGGTCCGAAGCGAAGGACGCCGGGTTGATCTCCAGCCCGGTCAGGCCGCCTTCGCCGTCGGTGCTCTGGACGTTCGGCACGGTGCCGATCGTCTTCTTCGCCCCGGTCTTCGGGTTCAGGTGGACGATCGCGTGCGCGTCGCGCTGGTTGTAGAGGATGGTGCCGTCGGGCAGGGTGACCAGGCCCCAGACGACGTCGTCGTCGGTCCCGACCTGCGTCGCACCGCAGACACCCTGCGACGGCGAGCAGCTCGACCCCCCGGTGGTCGTCACGTCCAGCACCGGCGTGCTGGGATCGCTCAGGTTCCCGTTCCCGTCGACGGCCCGCACCTGCAGGTGGTAAGGCGTGTTCGCGGTCAGCCCGCCGAGCGTGGTGCTCGCCGTGTCCGACGTGCCGATCTGCGTGCCGCTGTCGTAGATCCGGTAGCCGGCGACACCGACATTGTCCGTCGAAGCGGTCCACGCCAGCCCGATCGACGTGCTGTTGACCGCGGTGGTGTGCACGTTCCCGGGCACGGACGGCGGCGTGTGGTCGTCGGACGGCGGCGTCTTCACCGCGAGCGTCCCGCTGGCCTGCGAGACGTTCCCGGCCGCGTCGCGCGCGTTGACGTAGAAGCCGTAACTGCCGTTGGGGCCGAGGTTGCCGCAGGTCGCCGTCAGGGCGCCGGTGGTGCTGGCGCAGAGCTGGCCGTCGCGGTAGACGTCGTAGCCCACGACGCCGTTGTCGTCGCTGGCCGCGGTCCACTCGATCGTCGCGCTGGTGGGCGTGACGCTGACGAGCGTCGGCGTGCCGGGCGGCGAAGGCGGGACGACGTCCCCGGTCGAGCCGTAGACGCCGATCTCCTGCAGCGAATAGCCCTTCGACGCGTCGGTGCGGCAGCGTTTGGTGCCGTACATCCGCACGTAGCGGCCGGTGCCGTCGAGGGAAGTCAGGTCTTCGACGCCGCCCTTTCCCGCGGTGGTCGAGTAGATCCGCGTCCACGTGACGTGGTCGGCCGAGGTGTCGATCTCGTAGGACGCCGCGCACGAGGCGTCCCACTGCAGCCGGACCCGGCTGACGTGCGCGGTCGCCCCGAGGTCGACGTAGATCCACTGCGGATCGACCCCGGCCGCGCTGGCCCAGCGCGTCGCCGAACTGCCGTCGACGGCGCCGGGCGCCGGACAGCACCCGCCCGCCGACGACGCCGTCACCGGCTTTCCCTGGGACAGCAACGTATCCGCGGCCCGCACGGGCCCCGCCACGCCGATCGTCGCGGCGACGAGCGCGAGCACGACCGTCCCCACCTGAAGTCGTCTGATCATCCGTCCTCCACGCTGCCGGTGCGGAGGGTCGACGAACAGGCACGCCTCCGCGGAACACCGTCCCGCCGCCCGGCGCCGGTCTCCTGCGCGCCCGGGCCCGTCGGCGAACGACCCGTCGGCGCAGGCAGAGGCGGATGCCTGACGACGACGGCGGGGTTCTCCGGGACCGGACCGACCTGGAGCCAGGGCGATCTCGGGGAAACCCTACGAGCACGCCGCCGGACCGGTCAACCGGCACCGCACCGGCGTCCCGCTCACCGAACTCCCTGCGGGGAAACGGATTTCAGGGCGTCACCACCCGTCCGAGGAATCCGCGGACATACCCGGCGATGGCGTCGAGGTGCGATTCGAGCGCGAAGTGGCCGGCGTCGAGCAGGTGGATCTCGGCGTCGGGCAGGTCGCGGGCGTAGGCCCGGGCACCGTCGGCGACGAAGATTTCGTCGTTGCCTCCCCACACGGCGAGCAGCGGGACCTGGCTGGTCCGGAAGTACTCGTGGAACTTCGGGTACAGGCCGATGTTGTGGTGGTAGTCCGCCAGCAGGGCCATCTGGATTTCGGCGCCGCCGGGCCGGTCGAGCAGGGCCTGGTCGTGAACCCAGACGTCCGGGCTCACCAGGACCGGGTCGGGCACGCCGTCGAGGTACTGCGCCCGGGTGGCTTCGAGGCTGACCATGCCCCGCAGGTCGTCCTCGCTCAGCGTGCCGGCGGCGAGCTTCTGCGGGAGGCCGGCGCCCAGGCCGTCGACGTAGGCGTTGCCGTTCTGCGTGACGATCGCGGTGACCCGCCCCGGGTTCCCGGCCGCGATGCGCAGGCCGACCGGCGCACCGAAGTCCTGGATATAGAGCGCGAAGCGGTCCAGGCCGATCCGGTCGAGCAGCCCGAGCGTGAGCTCGGCGAGCGCGTCGAAGGTGTAGGTGAACTCGTCCACCGAGGGCGCGTCGGACGCCCCGGCCCCGAGGTAGTCGGGCGCGACGACGTGGTAGCGGTCGGCCAGCGCGGGGATGAGGTGCCGGTACATGTGCGAGCTGGTCGGAAACCCGTGGAGCAGCACGATCGTGGGCGCGTCGACCGGCCCGGCCTCCCGGTAGAACAACCGGCGCCCGTCAACGGTGGCAAAGCGGTGATACACGGCAACCATCGGTCACTCCTCACGTCTCATGGATACTCTTACATTTATCCATGAGACAACGTAGACTTGTCAACGACCTGGACAATGAAGGCCGAGCGAAGGAGGCGACGTGGTCACAGCGGCCCCCGGCGAGGAGCGGTCCCCCGCGCTGGCACTGGTCAACACCCGCCGCCTGAGCGCGAACGGCGAAGTCGACGACCTCACCACCCCAGCCGGCGCCACCGAGTGGCTGCGCGAGCACAACCTCCCACCCGCCCCACTCGACGCGGACACCCTCACCCGAGTCACGGACCTCCGCACCGCGGTCCGCGAGCTGCTAGCCGCCCTGGCAGACGACCGCCCGCCGGCCTCGGCCGCGGTGGAGACGGTGAACGCGGCCGCCCGCGCGGACGCCGCAGCCCCCCAGCTGACCTGGCCGGCCACCCCACGCCGGGAGTGGCGCAGCACGAGCCCGGGCAGCGTCGAGGAGGCCCTGGCAACCCTGGCCCGCGACGCGATCGAGGTGCTCACGGGCGACATGGGCAGCTTGGTACGCCCCTGCGAGGCCCACGGCTGCGTCCGGTATTTCGTCCGCGAGCACGCCCGCCGCCGCTGGTGCTCGACAACGTGCGGAGACCGAGTCCGCGCGGCCCGCCACCAGCGCTTGGTGGTGGAGCAACGCGAGGCTGCCCAGGAGCGGGCCTGAGGCCCGTTTCGACCGCAGCCGGGCTCAGGTCACACCGGATGTCGGTAGCCGTGACCATCGGCTCGCCGCACCCTGGCCCGCGACGCAACCGGCCCGCGCGTGCAGCGGCGACCGCGTGTGCAGCCGCGACGCAACGGGCCCGCGCGTGCAGCCACGACCCGCGTGTGCAGCCGCGACCCGCGTGTGCAGCCGCGACCGCGTGTCGCCGCACACCGCCCGCCCGCACGCCTGCCCCACGCGCGATCGACCCACGGCATCGCGCCGCGTCTCACCCAGCCTGGCTCAAGAGGATCGCCCCTCGGCGTAAGCCGGAGCGCGAACCGACGCCCGCAAAGCCCGGCAGCGCACCGAAACCGGCACGCGCAACCAGAGACGGCCGCACTCAGTCCGCGAAAGCCGCCCGCACGCCACCTACGGCCCGCACTGTCGCCGACCACCGCGCCTGGCCGCGTGGCCAACGGCTCAGTCCGTGGTGAACGCCGCCGATCGGCTGACCTCGGCCCACTCCGCCACCTCCGCTCCTCGGGCTCGGTCCGAACGCTGCACCGCTTCCACCGCGTCCGCGCCGAGCAGCAGTCGCAGGGGCGGCCTTTCCAGGCGAACGACGTCGGCGAGGATTCGGGCTCCTCGGGCCGGGTCGCCTGCTTGCTTGCCGTCCGTCGCGTCGCGGAGGCGGTGCATCTCGCCCACCGAGGCGTCGTACTCCGGGCGGACCTGGGCGCGTTCCATCGAGGCGCCCTGCCAATCCGTCCGGAACGCGCCCGGCTCCACGATCGTGACCTTGACGCCGAACGGCTTCACTTCCGCGTTGAGCACCTCCGAGAATCCCTCCACCGCGAACTTCGCCGCCTGATAGGCGCCCAAGCCCGGCGACCCACCGACCCGGCCGCCGACCGACGAGAACTGCAGGAAGTGGCCTGAGCCCTGCTCGCGGAACACCGGCAAGGCCGCCCGCGTGACGTTGACTACGCCGAAGAAGTTGGCCTCCACCTGCGCCCGGAAGTCGTCCTCCGGCATGTCCTCGATCGGTGCGCTGTTCGCGTAGCCGGCGTTGTTGGCCACGACGTCGAGCCCGCCGAACTCGCGCACCGCGAAGGCCACGGCCTCGCGCGCGGCCACGGGGTCCGTGACGTCGAGCTCGAACGCGCGGACCGCGTCGCCGAATTCGGCCACCAGATCTTTCAGCTGCTCCGGCCGGCGCGCGGTGGCGACCACGCGATCGCCGTCCTCGAGCGCGACCCGGGCCAGCTCCCGCCCGAAGCCGCGGGAACTGCCCGTGACCAGCCAAGTCCTGCTCATGATGCCCTCTCCTCGCTCGTTCGAACCGGCTAAACAACCGGTTGGTTACCTCAAGACAACACCTCATCGGGGGATTTGTCAACCAACCAGTTGGTTGATAGAGTGGTTCACATGAGAGACGCGGCGGAGACCAAGCGGCGACTGCTGGCCGCCGCCACCGAGGAGTTCGCGGAACGGGGCATCGCAGGCGCCCGCGTGGACCGGATCGCGGACGCCGCCGGATGCAACAAGGCGATGCTCTACAAGTACTTCGTCAACAAGGACACCTTGTTCGACACGGTTTTCGGCGAATCGGTCGGCAAGTTCGTCCTCGACGTCCCGGTCGACGCCGAGGACCTGCCGGGCTACGCCGGGAAGCTCTTCGACCGGTACGAAGAGCAACCGGCGACGCTGCGGCTGGCGATCTGGCACCGACTGGAACGCCCCGAAGGCAAATGGGTCACGGAGATCGTGCTGGCCAACGAGATCCGGCTGGGCGACCTGCAACGAGCACAGGACGAAGGGAGACTGTCCAAGCACTACACACCTCTGGAGCTGCTGGTGCTGATCCAGTCGATCTCGACGGCGTGGGCGACGACCAATTCGGAACTCGGCGTGCGCACCACGATCCCCCGCGCGCAACGGCGGGAACTCGTGGTGGACGCGGTGCGGCGGCTGATCGCGGAGAGCTGACGAGCGGTGCGCGAAGAACTCCGGCGCGAGTAGCGTGTGGTCCGCCGAGCCGGGCCGAGGGAAGGACACGCGATGGACTGGACGCTCGAAGTGGTCGTGGTGCCGGTGTCCGATGTGGACCGCGCGAAGGCGTTCTACGCCGACCAGCTCGGGTTCACCCTCGACCACGACATGACGGTCGGCGAGAACGCGCGGATCGTCCAGCTGACCCCACCGGGCTCCGGCTGCTCGGTCGTGATCGGCAAGGGAGCCGTGGCAGAGATGCCGCCCGGTTCGCTCAGGGGGTTGCAGCTGGTGGTCAAGGACCTGCCGAAGGCGCACGCGATGCTGCTCGAGCGGGGCGTCGACGCCGGCGAGATCGAGGTCTTCGGCGCGGGCGCCTGGGACGGGAAGGCCGACCTCGACAACGTCGGGTTCGTGCACTTCGCGGACCCGGACGGGAACGAATGGACGGTGCAGCAGATCTCGTCGCGCCACTGACGAGACACCTTTCGGCAGCAAGCCGGGCAACGTCCGGGCGGCCGCCGAGCACGGTCGGCGGCGGACGACCAGGCGGCAAGGCACGGTCGGCGGCAGCCGATCGACGGCGGACAACCGGGCGCCAAGGCACGGTCGGCGGCAGCCGATCGACCGCGGACAACCGGGCACCAAGGCACGGTCGCCCGCGACGGGCTACGGCGGCGGGCTGCGGCTGCGGCTGCGGCTGCAGACGGCGGCAAGCCGAGGAGCGCGAAGCGCCCCACCGGCTCACCCCCGACGCCGGGCTAGTCCACCAGGGCACCACAGCTGACGTTGACCGTCGACGCGGTCATCGTCCGCGCCCGGTCCGACGCCACGAACGCTGCCACCGCGCCGACGTCGGCCAAGGTCGCCGCGCGGCCGAGCATTGTCTTGCCGGCGATGTTTTCCTCCAGTTCCTCACGGCCCGGGAAGCCGGACGGGAGCGTCTCCGGGATGCCGCCCGTCCGGAGCGTCACCGCCCGGACGCCGTGCGGGCCCAGCTCGGCGGCGAGCTGGCGGCGCATTGCCTCGAGCGCGTGGAACGCCACCTGCAGCCCGCCCACCGAGAACTCGCGCACGGGATCGCCCGCGCCCCCGAAGAGGAGGATCACGCCGGAACCCTTCTTCACCATGTGCCGGGCCGCCGCGCGGGCGGTCAGGAACTGGGTGCGCACCGCCGTCAGCACCGGGCGCTCGTAGTCGGCCAACGTCATGTCCAGCAGCGGTTTGCCCTGGACGTCGCCGTGGGCGATGAGGTTGAACGAGATGTCCAGGCCGCCCTGGGCGGCTACCTCGTCGGCGTGGTCGTCGACCGCCTGCTCGTCGAGGGCGTCGACCTCCGCGGCCTCGGCCGACCCGCCCGTGGCGCGGATGCGCGAGGCGACCTCGTCCAGCCTCGCGCGGGTGCGGCCGGCGAGGAAGACCCTCGCGCCTTCCTCGGCGAATGCCGTGGCCACGGCCGCGCCGATGCGGCCCCCTCCGCCGTAGACGATCGCGTTCTTGCCGGCCAGCAACGTCATGGGTCCCTCCGATGTCCGGGGTGCGGTCACCGACGCGTCGAACGGGAGGGGCCGGAATCGACCGGGGTCACGTCACGGCCGGGGGACGCCCATCGGGTTCGGGACCGGGACCACGCCCGCGTCGATCACCGTGCGGCTCAGGGGCACCGCCAGCTCCAGCACCCGCTCGAAGTCGGCGCCGAGCGCGGCGACCGGGGCCGAGGCCAGCCGATCCGTGTCCTCCTCGATGCGGCGGCGCAGCGAGGCCCCCGCCGGGGTCAGCCGACCGGCCTCGTCCAGTAGGCCGCGGCTTCGCAACGCCTCGATCGCCGACGTCCACTGCTCGTCGGACCAGCCGCGGTGGGGCTGGACGTCCGCGCGGGTGATCACGCCGTCGCCGATGTGGGTCAGCGTCGTCTCCAGGCCCGTCAGGCCCGCGTGGACCGCCGCCAGGACGTGGCCGTCGCCGCGGTGCTCGCGCAGCACCGTCGCCGCCAGCCAGAGGCGGGCCAGGGCGCTCGACGGCCGGGGTACCGCGGACCAGGCCGCCGCCAGCGGGCGGCCGTCGAAGCCGCACGCGCCGACGGCCCGTTCGAGCAGCGAGGCCAGCTCGTCGGCCGGCCCCGAGACCCGCGAAAGGGCCGCTTCGACGGCCGCGAGCCGGGACGCCAGGACGTCCGCGGGCGCGGCGAACGTCCACGCGTCCGGCACGGCCCGCGCGACCATCGCGGGCGCGAACCCGAACAACATCGACGTCGCCGCCGCGGGACCGATCGGGCCCAGCGGGGCGAGGCGGCCCGCGAAGTAGCCCATCCAGTACCCGCGCAGGCCCACCTCCTTCGCCGCGGCCGCCGTCTCCGGCGCGAAGTAGACCACCGCGTGCAGCGGCTCGACCGCCGCCCACAACCGCCGGGCCGGTGAGGTGCTCATGCCGCCATTCTCACCCCCACGCGACCGGCAGCTCCCGCACCCCGTACACCAGCGTGTTGTGCTTGTACGCCAACGACTCCCGCGGCACCGCCAGCCGCAGGTCCGGGACCCGGCGGAACAGCCGCGTCAACGCCTCCTGCAGCTCGACGCGCGCCAGCTGCTGGCCGATGCACTGGTGCGCCCCGAAGCCGAACGCCACGTGCGTGCGCGGCGAGTCGCGGTGGAAGTCGAGCTTGTCGGCGCCCGGGAACAGGTCCTCGTCGCGGTTCGCCGAGTTCAGGGCCGCCACCAGCCACTCCCCCGCCTTGACCGACCGCGCGCCGACCTGGACGTCGGCCGTCGCGTAGCGCAGCACGCCGAACTGGACGACCGACAGGTACCGGAGCAGCTCCTCGACCGCGCGGTCCGGCGCCGAAAGCACGACGTCGCGCTGGGCCGGGTGGTCCAGCAGCACCAGCGTGCTGAGCGCGATCATGTTGGCCGTCGTCTCGTGCCCGGCCACCAGGAGGCTGAGGCCCAGCACGACCAGCTCCTCCGTCGTGAGCGGGTCCCCGGTCGACGCGCCCCGGGCGATCAACCGGCTGAACAGGTCGTCCTGCGGATTCCGCTCCTTGTCGGCGAACAGCTCCGCCAGGAAGCCGGAAAGTTCGTCGTAGGCGCGTTTTCCGTCTTCGGGACTCGTGTCGGTGCTGACCAGCAAGCCGCTCTGCTGCTGGAACCGCGACCGGTCGGCGTACGGGACGCCCAGCAGCTCGCAGATCACCAGGGACGGGATCGGCAACGCGAAGTCCTGCACCAGGTCGGCCTCCCCCGGGCGGGCGAGCATCGCGTCGAGGTGGCTCTCCACCAGCTGCTGGACGTAGCCGCGCATCGCCTCCACGCGCCGCACGGTGAACTCCGCGATCACCATCTTGCGCAGGCGGGCGTGCTCGGCGCCGTCGAGCTGGATGATCGAACCGGGGCTGACCTCCTCGTCGAGGTCGGCGTTCGGGTTGACGTGCACCGAAGAAGCGCCGCGCGAGCTCATCGTGCGGTCGGCGAGCACCGCGCGGACGTCGCCGTAGCGCGTCACCAGCCAGGCGTCCATGCCCGCCGGGCAGCGGACCTGCGACGTCGGCGCGGTCTCCCGCAGGGTCGCGTAGTTCTCGGGCGGGTCGAACGGGCATCCGGCCGGTCGCGTCGTCGGGAGGGCCGGGGTTTCGGATGCTGCCGTCACGGCGGATCACACCTCTCTTCCGGTGGTCTGGACACTTCCCACCATGGAGAGAACCGCGGCCGTCGTGGGACGTTCGACCCACTTCCGACCCGGATGGCCTAGCGGGCGCCGTACGCGCCGCCGTTCACGTGCACGACCTGCCCGGTGATGTGCCCCGCTCCCGGCGATGCCAGGAACCGCACCGTTTCCGCGACTTCGCCCGGCGTCCCGGCCCGCTTGTCGAACGCCGCCGAGATCCGCGAGCTGAGCCATTCTTCGGTCAGCGTGCCGTGGAAGAACTCCGTGTCGAGGATGACGCCGGGCGCCACGACGTTGGCCGAACCGGCGGCACCGAGCTGGCGCGCGAGGTCGGTGTTCCACGCTTCGATCGCCGCCTTCGCCGCGCCGTACGAGCCGGAGCCCTGCTTCGCCGCTACAGAGCCGAGAGTCACGACGCGCACGTTGTCCGCGAAGCGCGGCTTCAACGCCGAAGTTACGAGCACGGCGGAGAGGACGTTCGCGGCGAAGTTCGCCTGCCACGCCTCCGCCAGCCCGGCCAGGTCCGTCGGCGCTTCCCGGACGCGATCGGTGTTGCCGCCTGCGTTGTTGACCAGGACGTCGACGCGCGCCGGCAGGTCCGCCAGCGCGGCCTGGACCGCCGCCGGGTCGCTCGCGTCGAACGCCACGGCCCGCGCGCCGATCTGCTCCGCCGCCGCCTCCAGCACGTCCTTGCGGCGCCCGGTGACGGTGACCCGCTCGCCCGCCGCCGCGAAGCCGGCGGCGATCGCCAGCCCGATGCCCGTGCCGCCTCCGGTGACCACGACTTCCCGCTGTTCGCTCATGACGCCATCTTCACCGAGGAAAGCGCTTCCCGCTCGGATTTCCCGGTCAGCGGGAGGCGATTCGTTAGGAAACTTTACGAACAGGTCTTGACGCCGCGCCGCCGCCCGGCGAACCTGGACGCACGCCGCAGTCATCGTCCGCCCCACCCCCTTCCGGAGGCAGCATGACCCGGCGCGCGCTCGTGCTCGTCGCGACCCTGTTCCTCGCTCTGACCGGTGCCGGCCTGGGCACGGCGAGCGCGGCCACCACCCAGCCGACGTTCCTCACCTTCTACGGCTGGTGGGACAACACGCCGCCCGGCGGCGACATCTCCTACCCGCAGATCCACGACACCGCAGGCGGCAAGGGCACCTTCGCCGACCCGATCACCTTCGCCACCAGCAGCGACGAACTCAAGCCCGGCACCAAGGTCTGGGTGCCGCGGGTGAAGAAATACTTCGTCATGGAGGACGGCTGCGACGAGTGTTCGCAGGACTGGAGCGGCAAGGGCCCGAACGGCGGACCCGGCCTGCGGCACATCGACCTCTGGCTCGGTGGCAAGGGCGGCAGCGCCTTCGACGCGATCGACTGCGAAGACGCGCTGACGCACTACAACCCCGACAACACGCCGGTCATGGAGCCGGTGGTCGTCGACCCGCCGTCGGACGAGCCCTTCGACGCGACGCCGATCTTCAACACCGGCACGGGTGAATGCTGGGGCGGCGCGAAGCCGAACACGACGGTCGGCCAGTACCAGAACAGCTCCACCGGTACCTGCCTCGAAGCCCCGGGCAGCGGCACCACGCTGAAGGTGGCCGCCTGCACCGGAGGCGACGCGCAGCGGTTCACCTTCCACGGCGCGTTCCTCGTGATCGACGACAAGTGCGCGGGCATCTCCGGCAGCTCCATCGTGCTGCAGACGTGCACCGGCGGCCCGGCCCAGCAGTGGTCGATCAACCCCGACGGCACCATTTCCGACATCCAGACGAGCAAGAAGTGCTTCCGCGCTTCGGGCACGACGCTCACCGCGGGCAGCTGCTCGGGCACCCAGGCCCGCTGGACGTTCACCGCGGCCGGCACCGGGTCCAGCCTCAGCGTGGCGCCGTCGTCGGTTTCCGTCGCCCCGGGCGGCACGGCGACGGCCACCGTCACCAGCACGGACGCCGTCACGCTGGCCTCGAGCGGCGCTCCCGCGGGCGTCACCGTGTCCTTCTCCCCGGCGTCGGTGCCGGCCGGCGGAACCTCGACCGCCACGGTCGCCGCCGGCGCGTCCGCGAGCCCCGGTTCGGCGACGATCACCATCACCGGCGGGACGAAGACCGCTTCGCTGGGCGTGACGGTCACCGGCGGAGGCGGCGGCCAGGAAACCCTGCTCTCCCAAGGGAAGACCGCGACGGCGTCGTCGACGGAGTCGTCGTCCTACCCGGCGAGCGCGGCCTTCGACGGCAACCTGACCAGCACGCGCTGGGCGTCGAAGGAGGGCACCGCGAGTGAGTGGCTGCGCGTCGACCTCGGCGCCACCAAGGCGGTCTCGCACGTCAAGCTGAGCTGGGAGGCCGCCTACGGGAAGGCGTACAGCATCCAGACCTCGGCCGACGGCACGACCTGGACGACGATCTACAGCACCACGACCGGCAACGGCGGCACGGACGACCTCACCGGCCTCACCGGCAGCGGCCGCTACGTGCGGATGAACGGCGTCACGCGCGGGACGTCGTACGGCTACTCGCTGTACGAGATGCAGGTGTACGGCACGGCCTGAGTTGCCGGATCGGCAACACGATTTGCCTCCTCGGTGACGTCCTCCGCATCCTGGGGACGTCACCGAGGAGGAACCATGCCGCACGAGGGCCCCATGATCGTCGAAGACATGCTCAAGCAGGAGTTCTGGGAAGCGATGTACCAGCGCGACGAGCACCGGATCTGGAGCGGGAACGTCAACGCGAACCTCAGCTCCGAGGTCGAGGGGCTGACGCCCGGACGCGCGCTGGACCTCGGCTGCGGCGAGGGCGGCGACGCGATCTGGCTCGCGAAGCAGGGCTGGACGGTCGACGGCGCCGACATCTCGACCGTCGCGCTCGCCCGCGCCGAGGCAGCCGGGAAGGAAGCGGGCGTGACCGTGAACTGGCTGCACCGCAACATCCTGGAGTGGCAGCCGGAAGAGCAGTACGACCTGATCTCCGCGCAGTACATGCACCTGCTGCCGAAGCTCCGTGCAGACGTCTTCACCGCGGCCGCCAAAGCGATCCGGCCGGGCGGTTCGCTGCTGGTCGTCGGGCACTCGCCGAAGGCCATGCGCGAGTTCGACGGCCAGAAGCCGCCGGAGGAGCTGTACTTCGAGCCCGAGGAGATCACCACGTACCTCGGCGACGCCTGGGAGTGGCTCGTCGAGACGTGCGAGACGCGCGGCGAGGGTCACCACACCGACGCCGTCTACCGCGCGAAGCGGCTCTGAAATGGCAGCAGGGCCCCTTCACACGCCCTCGACGCGCGTGAAGGGGCCCTGCGGGCTCTTTTCTCAGGCGAGCTGGAGGCCGTAGGCCTGCAGCTCCAGGGTGAGCGGGTAGAAGTAGCTGGTCACGGTGTCGCCGCCGGACAGCGTGCCGAGGCCCTTCTCGCCGTCGTACGCCGGGCCGCCCGAGTCACCGTGGTCGGTGTGCGCGGTGGTGCCGAACTCGTGGTTGAGCACGCCGACGTCGAAGTTGACCGACTCGTCGACCGAGGTGACCTGGCCGCTGCCGCCACCGGTGGTCGAGCCCTGCTTCTGCATCTGCTCACCGACGGTCGGCTCGGCCGCCGAGGTGATCTTCTGGCCGGTGTTGATCTCGCCGGGGCCGGAGCCGTTCGGGCGGGTCAGCAGGCCGGAGTCGGCGCCGGGGCAGTCGCTCTCGACGACCTGGGCCCCGGAGACGTCACCGCCGGCCCAGGTGCCGCCGAGGTTCGTGCAGTGGCCCGCGGTGAGCAGGAACGGCGAACCGCCGCGCGTCACGTTGAAGCCCAGCGAGCAGCGGCCTTGGTCGTTCTGGATCGCGTCGCCGTCCTGGATGTGCAGTTCCAGCTTGCCGGTGCGGTGCTCGACGCGGACGCTGTCGCCGTACTTCGCGGCGGCCGCGGTGACCTTGTCGGCGGTCTCCTTGCTGGCCGCGTCGTAGACCTTCACCACGACCTGGTTGGTCTTGGTGTCGATGCCCCACGCGGTCTGCGGGACGTTCTTCACCGCGTCCAGCTGGTTCTTGACGCCGGTGAGCGCGGCGAAGGTGTGCTTGACCTTCTTCACGGTCAGGCCGGCGGCCTGCACCTTCTGCGCCGCGGCGTCGTCGACGACGTTCACGACGGCCTTGCCGTTTTCCAGGAAGATGCCACCGGAGGCGGCGCCCAGCGACTGCGCGACCTGCGTCGCGTTCGTGATCGCGTGGGCCTGGAGTTCCGAGAGGGCCAGCGGGGACGCGGTGGCGGCCGACGCGCACACGCCGCTCGTCAGCGCGGCGGCCGACAAGACGGCGAAGGTCTTGAGGGCGGTCTTCCGGGGAGTCATCAACTTCCTCCAGTTTGCCGGTTCGAAGCCTGCGCCGGTCACTTTCGTTGCCGGGCAACCAACGCAACACCGACGAAGGTTGGTTAATAACCAATAGATCCGGACATACCGCTCATCTTGGACCCGAACGGTCCAGTGACGTTGCTGCGTACGGCGTAACAGTCAGCCCTTGGGCCAGCGGACGTGCGGCTCGTAGTCCGGGTGCTTCCGCAGGTATCCGGCGATGAAGGGGCAGACCGGCACGATCGTCCGGCCCTTCGCCACGACGTCGTCCAGCGCGCCGGCGGCGAGAATCTTGCCCAGGCCCTGGCCGGAGAAGGCGTCGTCGATCTCGGTGTGGGTGAACACCGTCAGGTCGCCGCGCTCGTCGTAGAACGCCATCCCCGCCAGCTTCTCCCCCGCCCACAGCTCGTAGCGGCCTTCGTCGGGGTTGTCGACCACTCGGGTCTCGTCGGTCATCGGCTCTCCTCGCTCGGGGTACGTCCTCCATCGTGCGACGGCGGACGCCCGGGTGCTATCCGGGTCGTGAACGTCGCTGGGCCGCCCGGGGGACGCGCCCGGCACGTTCGTGTGCATCCCGGCCGCGCCCCTTGGCGGGCACCGGCGGCGTTTGGTTGCCTCACGGGGTGCCTCAGCAGCCGTTCGCCCTCCCCGAGTTCTACCTCCCCCACCCGGCGCGGCTGAACCCGCACCTCGATCGCGCCCGCGCGCACAGCAAGGCGTGGGCGAGCGGCATGGACATGGTCGACGTGCCGCAGCACGGCACGGTGATCTGGACCGAGCACGACCTCGATTCCCACGACTACGCGCTGCTGTGCGCATACACGCACCCGGACGCCGACGCCGGCGAGCTCGACCTGATCACCGACTGGTACGTCTGGGTCTTCTACTTCGACGACCACTTCCTCGAGCTGTACAAGCGCACCGGCGACATCGACAGCGCGCGCACGTACCTCGACCGGATCGAGCGGTTCATGCCCGCCGAGGGCGAGATCACCGCGACGCCGGAGAACCCGGTCGAGCGCGGCCTGACCGACCTGTGGAACCGGACGGTCCCGCAGCGCTCGGCCGGCTGGCGGCGCCGGTTCGTCGAGAGCACAAAGGCGCTGCTCGAAGAGTCGTTGTGGGAGCTGGCGAACATCAACGAAGGCCGGCTCGCCAACCCCATCGAGTACGTCGAGATGCGGCGGAAGGTCGGCGGCGCGCCGTGGTCGGCGAACCTCGTCGAACACTCGATGCACGCCGAAGTGCCGGACGGGATCGCCGCGTCCCGGGCCATGGAAGTCCTGCGCGACTGCTTCGCCGACAGCGTCCACCTGCGCAACGACCTGTTCTCCTACCAGCGGGAGGTGCAGGACGAGGGCGAGCTGTCCAACGGCGTGCTGGTGTTCGAGAAGTTCCTCGGGCTCTCGACGCAGGAGGCGGCCGACGCCGTCAACGACCTGATCACCTCGCGGCTGCACCAGTTCGAGCACACCGCGCTCACCGAGGTGCCGGCGCTGTTCGACGAGCACGGCGTCGACCCGGCCGCCCGCGCGGCGACGTTCGCGTACGTCAAAGGCCTGCAGGACTGGCAGTCCGGCGGGCACGAGTGGCACCTGCGATCCAGCCGGTACATGAACAAGGGCGCGCTGGCGGGCCGCGGCGCGACCGGCCTCGGGACGTCGGCGGCCCGCGTCTTCACCTCGGTGCTCGCCACCGCGCCGCAACGGCTGCGCGCGTACGGGCACACGCCGTTCCGCGAGGTTTCGGTGCCACGGCCGTCGTTCGCGGCGCCGTTCCCGCTGCGGTCGAACCCGCACCTGGACGCGTGCCGCACGCGCAACGTCGACTGGGCGCGGCGGACGGGCCTCCTCGACGGCGTCGTGTGGGACGAGCGCAAGCTGCGCGCGGCCGACCTGCCGCTGCGCGCGGCGGGCAGTCACCCGGAGGCGACCGCCGAGCAGCTCGACGTCGCGAGCGACTGGCTGACGTGGACCGCGTACGCCGACGACTACTACCCGATGGTGTACGGCGCCACCCGCGACCTCGCGGCGGCGAAGGCGGGCAACCTCCGGCTGTCGTCGATCATGGCCGGTTCGGCGCCTTCGACGCCGGTGGAGACGGCATTCGCCGACGTCTGGGCGCGGACGACCGACCGGGACGCCGTGCGCCGGGCCGTCGACGCGATGACGTCGAGCTGGCTGTGGGAGCTGGCAAACCAGGCGGGCAACCGCATCCCGGACCCGATCGACTACGTCGAGATGCGGCGGCGGACGTCCGGCTCGGGCCTGGCGACGAGCCTCTCGCGGTTCGCCGGCGCGGTGCCGGCGGCGCTTCGCCGGACCCGTCCGGTGCAGGCGGTCGAGCACGCGGCGGCCGACTACTGCGGCCTGCTCAACGACGTGTTCTCGTACCGGAAGGAAATCCAGTTCGAGGGCGAGCTCAACAACGGCGTCCTGGTGGTGCGCAACTTCCTCGACTGCACGGAGGAGCGGGCGTTCGCGGTGGTGGCCGACCTGATCGAGGCGCGGCTGGCGGAGTTCCGGCACGCGGCTTCGGTCGAGTTACCCGCGTTGCTGCGCGACTACGACGTGGCGCCGGACGTGCGGGAGTCACTGCACGGGTACGTCGCGGAGCTGCGCGACCGGATGGCCGCGACGCTGAACTGGCACGAGAACGTGGGCCGCTACACGGAGACCGAGGCGCGCTACCACCCGATGGCGGCGACCGTCCTCGGCGGCCCGACGGGCCTCGGGACGTCCTCGCTGCGGATCTCGTCCCTGCTGCCCACTGGTCGCTGAGAGGCGTTGTTCGCGCCACTCCGAGGGGCGTGCGGCCGGCGGGAGGGCGATACTCGACACCGTGAGCGGCTTCAACCTGCGTTTCCTCGGCCATTCGACCGTCCGGTTGGAACTCGGTGGCCACGTCGTCCTGACCGATCCCGTGCTCACCGCGCGTGTCGGCGGGCTCACCCGGGTCGTGCCGCCACCGCCGCCCGAGACCTACGCCGACGTCGACCTCGTGCTCGTCTCGCACCTGCACGGCGACCACCTGCACCTGCCGTCGCTGAAGCTGCTGGGGAAGCGGACCCGCGTCGTCGTCCCGCGCGGTGCCGGGGCCTGGCTCGCCAAGAAGGGGTTCCCCCGGACCGAAGAGATCGCGCCCGGGGAGACGCTCGACGAGGGCGGCCTCACCGTCACCGCCACCCGGGCCGTCCACTCCGGACACCGGTGGGGCCCGCGCCTCACGCACGGCCCGCAGAGCCCGGCGATCGGGCACCTCATCGAGAGCGACGGCAAGAAGGTCTACAACGCCGGCGACACCGACCTCTTCGACGGGATGGCGGACTTCGGGCCGGTCGACGTCGCGCTCCTGCCCGTCTGGGGCTGGGGGCCGAACCTCGGGCCGGGCCACCTCGATCCGGCGCGCGCCGCGGAAGCCGCGCGACGCGTCCAGGCGCGGGCCGCGGTCCCCGTGCACTGGGGCACCCTCGCGGTGCCCGGCCTGAGGCGCACCGCGCGGATGCGGCGGCTGCTCGCCGACCCGCCGCGGGTGTTCGCCGCCGAAGTGCGCAACTCGGCCATCGCCACCGAGGTCCTGTTCACCGAGCCCGGCGCCGAAGTCGTGCTCCCCGCGCCGACGGACCGGGCGTGAGCTGGACCGACCCGGCCGCCATCGGGTACCCGGCCCTGTTCGGCGGCGTGCTGCTCGGCTCGATCATCCCGATCGTGCCCACCGGGGCGGTCGTCGGCGCCGCGGCCGCCGTCGCGACGACCACCGACCACCTGTCCCTGCCGCTGGTCATCGTGCTGGCCACGCTCGGCGCGTACCTCGGCGACGTCGTGACGTTCGGGATTCCGCGCCTGGGCAGCGAAGCCGCGTTCCGCTGGATCAGCCGCCGCCAGCCCGCCGAACGGCTGGAAATGGCCCGTGCCCAGTTCGCCCGCCGCGGCTGGCAGCTCGTCGTCATCGGCCGGCTCGTCCCGGCCGGCCGGATCCCGGTCCTGCTGGCGGCCGCGGCGCTGAGCTACCCGTGGCGGCGCCTGCTGCCCGCCGCCCTCGGCGCGTGCGTGCTCTGGGCGACCGCGTACGCCCTGCTCGGGATCGTCAGCGGCGGCATCTTCGACTCACCGGTCATCGCGACGGTCCTGGCGACGGTGCTGGTCCTGCTGGTCACCGTGCTGGCGAACCTGATCGCGAAGTGGCGACGCAAGGCGAAGGAGCGAGTGTGACGACGTCCGCGCCGAAGGGCCGGCTGCTGCGCGGCGGCCGGGCTGTCGCCCGCATCCTGCTGGTGTGGGCCGCCGTGACGGGCGCGTTGCGGCTGCTCGACGTGCTGCTGCCCGGTTTCCGGATGACGCACTGGTGGCAGCCGACGGTGTGCGCGCTCGTGCTCGGCCTGCTCGTCGGCGTGGTCTGGCCGCTCGTCATGCGGATCGCCTACCCGCTGGCCTTCTTCACCTTCGGCCTCTTCGGGTTCCTGCTGCTCGGCGCGGGCACCCTCGCCGTGTTCCGCACGATCCCCGGCGTCGAACTGGTCGGGTTCCGGACCGCGGTGATCGTCACCGTCGCGATGGCGGGGGTCGGCGCGCTCATCTCGACGGCCCTGGCCGTCGACGAGGACGAGATCTTCTTCCGCCGCGCCAACCGGCGCCGCCGTCGCCACGCCCCCGCGCCCGGCCAGGGCGAACTGCCGCCCGGCGTGCTGTTCCTGCAGATCGACGGCCTCGGCTACGACACGGCGCGCCGCGCGGTCCGCGACGGCGACATGCCGACGTTCGCCGCCTGGCTCGCCGAAGGCAGCCACACGCTGACGCGCTGGCACACCGACTGGAGCTCGCAGACCGGGGCGAGCGTCTGCGGCATCCTGCACGGCTCCAACCAGGACATCCTCGGGTTCCGCTGGTACGAAAAGGACCGCGACCACGTCATGGCGTGCGCGCACCCGACCGACGCGGCCGAGATCGAACGGCGGCACTCCGACGGGCGCGGCCTCCTCTCCGGCGACGGCGCGAGCCGCGGCAACCTCTTCTCCGGCGACGCCGCACACGTCAGCCTCACGATGAGCTCGATCCCGGTGCTGGTGCCGAAGGGCCTGCGCCACCGCAACCGCGACCGGATCGGCGCGGGCTACTACGCGTACTTCGCGAACCCGGTCAACGCGCTGCGCACGCTGGTCGTCGCGCTGGTCGACGTCTTCCGCGAGATCAGTGCGTCGGTGCGCCAGCGCCGCGCCGGCGTGGTGCCGCGGGTGCCGCGCGGCGGCTGGTACCCGCTGGCCCGCCCGGGCACGACCGTGATCGCGCGCGACGTCGTCGTCTCGGCGCTCCTCGGCGACATGCTCGCCGGGCGGCCTGTGGTGTACGCGGACTTCCTCGGCTACGACGAGGTCGCGCACCACTCGGGCATCGAACGGTTCGACACGCTGTCGGTGCTGCGCTCGATCGACCAGCAGATCGCGCGGCTGCACCGGGCTTCGCGGCTCGCCCCGCGCCGCTACCACCTCGTCGTGCTCTCGGACCACGGCCAGACGCAGGGGCAAGCGTTTTCGCAGCGGTTCGGCGAGACGATCGAGGCGTACGTCGGACGGCTGTGCGGCGGTTCGCCGTCGGCACCGTCGGGCAAGCGCCGCCAAGCCGAGAGCTGGCAGATCAACGCGGCACTGGCGGAGGCGACGAAGGGCGGCGGCCTGATCGCGCGCCGGCTGCGTGCCCGGGTGGAGGACGCGGAGTGCGCCGAAGACCGGCCGCGCACGACGTCCGGCTCCCCCGGCGCGGTCACGCGCGTGGCGCCCGGCGTGGTGGTGGTCGTGTCCGGGCACGTCGCGATGGTGTCGTTCACCGAGCACGAGGGCCGCGTCGAGCTGGAGACGATCGAGCGCGAGTTCCCGGACCTGCTGCCGTCGCTGGTCGACCACGACGGCGTCGGGTTCCTGCTGGTCCGCAGCCGCGAGTTCGGCCCGGTGGTCCTGGGCCGCGACGGCCTGCACCGGCTGGCGACCGGCGTGGTGATCGGCGAAGACCCGCTGCTGCCGTACGGTCCGCACGCGGCGGACCTGGTCCGGCGGGTCGACACGTTCCCGCACTGCGCGGACGTGATGATCAACAGCCGCTACGACCCGGATTCCGACCAGGCGTCCCCGTTCGAGACGCACGTGGGTTCCCACGGCGGCCTGGGCGGGCCGCAGCAACGCGGTTTCGTGGTGCACCCGCGGGAGTTCACGGTCCCCGGCGAGGTCGTCGGGGCGGAGGCACTGCACCGGGTGTTCCGCGGCTGGCTGACCGAGCTGGGCCACCCTTCGCCCGTTCCCGACGCTGTTTCGGAGGTTGTTTCGTGAGTTTGACGGTGTACGGCGCTTCCTGGTGCCCGGACGTGAAGCGCAGCCGCGCGCTGCTCGACCGCGAGGGCGTCGAATACTCCTATGTGGACGTCGAAGCCGACGCGGCCGCCGAAGCGCGGGTGCGCGAGCTGCAAGACGGCGAGCGCCGGATCCCGACGATCGTGTTCGCCGACGGCACGGTCCTGGTCGAGCCGTCGGACGACGAGCTGAGCGAGCGCCTGTGAAGCTGTTGCGCGAACTGCCGCTCGGCACGCGGGTCGTCGTCCGCTACCGGGTCGAGGGCGGGTTCACCGACGCGCTCGGGAACCTCGTGGCCCGCGACGAAACCACCTGCACCGTGGACACCCGGCGCGGGCCGGTCGTCGTGGCGTTCGACCGCGTCGCCCTCGCCAAGCCCGTGCCGCCACCGCCGGTGCGGGCGTCGCGGTTCGACGCGCTCGTGGCCGAAGCCGACGCGGTGTCCGTCGACGGCTGGGACTTCTCCTGGCTCGACGGCCGCGCCACCGAAGCCCGTCCGTCCTGGGGTTACCAGCGGCTGCTCGGCGAGCGTCTCGCCACGGCCGAGGCGGCCCTCGACCTGGAGACCGGCGGCGGCGAGGTGCTCGACGGCTGCCCGTCGCTGCCGCCGCTCATGGCCGCCACCGAGTCGTGGCCGCCGAACGTCGCCAAGGCGAGCGCGCGGCTGCGGTCGCGCGGGGTGGTCGTCGTGGCCACCGAGGGCGTCCCCTTCGGCGACGACGTGTTCGACCTCGTCTCCAGCCGCCACCCCGTGACGACGGCGTGGGCCGAGATCGCCCGCGTCCTGCGGCCCGGCGGGAGCTACTTCTCGCAGCAGGTCGGCCCGGCGAGCGTGTTCGAGCTGGTCGAGTTCTTCCTCGGCCCGCAGGAGCCGGAAACCCGCAACAGCCGCCACCCCGACCGGGCCGTGGCGGCGGCCGAAGCGGCGGGCCTCGAAGTCACCGATCTGCGGTCGGAGTCCCTGCGCACCGAGTTCTTCGACGTCGGTGCCGTGGTCTACTTCCTGCGCAAGGTGATCTGGATGGTCCCGGGGTTCACCGTGGCCCAGTACCGCGGCCGGCTGCGCGAGCTGCACGAGAGGATCGAGCGCGACGGCCCGTTCGTCGCCCACACGACGAGGTTCCTCATCGAAGCCCGGAAGCCTTGACGATCGCCGCTTCGACGCCGTCCAGCAGCAGCTCCAGCCCCGCCTCGAACGACTGCCGGGCCTCCCGCTCCAGGTAGGGCTCGTCCGAGGCCTCCACCGGTGCGCTCAGCCGCGCCACCGTGGGAAACCGGGCCGCCAGGTCCGGGGCCAGCTCGCCCAGCAGGGCCGACCGCGCGTACCACCAGTCCTCTTCGGACAGTCCCGTCTCGCGGGCCGCCTGGCGGGACTCCGCCGCCGTCTGGACCGAGCCGCGGACGATGTTGAACAGCGCCGACACCACCCACCGGACCCGCGCCAGGGGCAAGCCGG
Source organism: Amycolatopsis stemonae (assembly GCF_054781455.1). Classification (NCBI taxonomy): domain Bacteria; kingdom Bacillati; phylum Actinomycetota; class Actinomycetes; order Pseudonocardiales; family Pseudonocardiaceae; genus Amycolatopsis; species Amycolatopsis stemonae. Next base: position 197,549 of record NZ_BAAGUJ010000009.1, read on the forward strand.
TCGTCGCCAGGACCGACAGCAGCGTCTCCTGGACGTGGAACTCCCCCGGCCCGAGCACCGGGCGCGCCGGCGAGACCTGCAGGAGCCACGGGTGCCGCAGGTGCAGGTCCCACAGCGCGTCGGCCAGCGCCGACGCGGCGGCCCGCCAGCCGTCGGAAGACGCGAACGTCGACGGCAGCTCCCCCAGCGTCCGGTCGTACATCAGGTCGACCAGCTCGGTCTTGCCCGGCACGTAGGTGTACAAAGCCATCGCCGTCCGGCCCAGGCGCTCACCGACCGAGCGCATCGACAGCGCCGCCATGCCGTCGGCGTCCGCGATCTCGATCGCCGCCGCGACGATCGCCTCCACCGACAGGCCCGGTTTGGGCCCGGGGCCCGTGCGCGGCGCGACCACGCGCGGCCCCCACAGCAGTTCCATGGACCGCCGGGCGTCGCCCTGACCCGCGAAGACGACCACCTTGCCGACTCCTTACACCATAAAGTAATGTACGATCGAGAATCACTATACGGCCTAAAGTATCAAAGAAGGACGGTATGACCTCACCCAGGCGGGCCGCCGACACCCACGACGTGATCGAGGTCCGGGGAGCCCGGGAGAACAACCTCGCCGGCATCGACCTGGACATCCCGAAGCGCCGGCTCACGGTGTTCACGGGCGTGTCCGGCTCCGGCAAGTCGTCCCTGGTCTTCGGCACCATCGCGGCCGAGTCCCAGCGGCTGATCAACGAGACCTACAGCGCCTTCCTCCAGTCGTTCATGCCGAGCCTGTCGCGCCCGGACGTCGACCTGCTCGAGAACCTGAGCGCGGCCATCGTCGTCGACCAGGAGCGGATGGGCGCCAACTCGCGCTCGACGGTCGGCACCGCGACCGACGCCTACGCGATGCTGCGGATCGCTTTCTCGCGCCTGGGCGAGCCGCACGTCGGCACGTCCGGCGCGTTCAGCTTCAACCTGCCCGAGGGCATGTGCCCGGCCTGCGAGGGCCTCGGCCGGGTGTCCGACCTCGACGTCCACGCCCTGCTCGACTTCGACAAGTCCCTGCACGACGGCGCGATCCTCGTCCCCGGCTTCACGCCGGACAACTGGTACGTGCAGACCTACCTCTCCTGCGGCTTCTTCGACCCCGACACCAGGATCCGCGACTTCACGCCCGCGCAGCTCGACGACCTGCTGCACAAGGGCCCGTGCAAGGTGAAGGTCGGCAAGACCACCGTCACCTACGAGGGGCTCGCGGTGAAGGTCCGCCGGCTCTACCTGCAGAAGGACACCGAGTCGCTGCAACCGCGGCTGCGCGCGTTCATCGAGCAGGCCGCGACGTTCAAGACCTGCGACGCCTGCGGTGGCGCCCGGCTGAACCCGGCCGCGCTGTCGGCGAAGATCGACGGCAAGAACATCGCCGACTGCGCCGCCCTCCAGATCAGCGACCTCGCCGAGTTCGTCCGGAACCTCGACGCGCCGTCGATCCGGCCGCTGCTGGGCAACCTGCGCGACACGCTCGACTCGCTCGTCGAAATCGGCCTCGGCTACCTGTCGCTGGACCGCGAATCCGCGACGCTCTCGGGCGGCGAGGCGCAGCGCGTGAAGATGGTGCGGCACCTGGGATCCAGCCTCACCGACGTCACGTACGTCTTCGACGAGCCGACCGTCGGGCTGCACCCGCACGACATCGAGCGGATGAACAACCTGCTCCTTTGCCTGCGGGACAAGGGGAACACGATCCTGGTCGTCGAGCACAAGCCGGAGACCATCCGGATCGCCGACCACGTCGTCGACCTCGGTCCCGGCGCGGGCGCCGACGGTGGCCGGCTCTGCTACACCGGCGACCTCGACGGCCTGCGCGCGTCCGGCACGCTCACCGGCCGCCACCTCGACCACCGCGTGACGCTCCGGCAAGAGGTCCGCACGCCGTCGGGTCACCTGAGCATCACCGGCGCGAAGCTGCACAACCTGCGTGACGTCAGTGTCGACCTCCCGCTCGGCGTGCTGACCGTGGTGACCGGCGTGGCCGGGTCCGGCAAGAGCTCGCTGATCCACGGCTCGCTCGCGCACCGCGAGGACGTCGTCGTGGTCGACCAGTCGGCGATCCGCGGCTCCCGGCGGTCCAACCCGGCCACCTACACCGGCCTGCTCGACCCGATCCGGACGGCGTTCGCCAAGGCCAACGGCGTCAAGGCGAGCCTGTTCAGCGCCAACTCCGAAGGCGCGTGCCCGCAGTGCAAGGGCCTCGGCGTGATCTACACGGACCTGGCGATGATGGCCGGTGTCGCGTCGACCTGCGAAGAGTGCGAGGGCAAGCGGTTCACGCCCAAGGTGCTCACGTTCGAACTGCGCGGCAGGAACATCAGCGAGGTCCTCGGCATGTCCGTCGCCGAGGCGCGGGAGTTCTTCCCGGCCGGCACCGCGCGGAAGGTGCTCGACCGGCTCGCCGACGTCGGCCTCGGCTACCTGACGCTCGGGCAGCCGCTCACCACGCTCTCCGGCGGCGAGCGGCAGCGGCTCAAGCTCGCGATCCGGATGGCCGGGAAGGGCTCGACCTACATCCTCGACGAGCCGACGACCGGGCTGCACCTCGCCGACGTCGACCAGCTGCTCGCGCTGCTCGACCGGATCGTCGACGCGGGCAACACGGTCATCGTCATCGAGCACCACCAGGCCGTGATGGCCCACGCGGACTGGCTGATCGACCTCGGCCCCGGCGCCGGCCACGACGGCGGCCGGGTCGTCTTCACCGGGACGCCCGCCGAACTGGTGGCCGGCGCGTCCACGCTCACCGCCCGCCACCTGCGCGAATACCTGGGGAAGCCGTGAACCCGACCGGACTGCTCGAAGTCACCGCGGTGCGCAAGCCGACACCGCGCACCGTGCGCGTCACCTTCACCGGCGACGGGCTGGCCGACCTCGAACCGTGGCCCGACCAGCAGCTCAAGCTCCTGTTCCCGCCGCCGGGCCGCCCGGTGCGGCTCCCCGAACCCGACGACGACGTCATGCGCTGGTACCAGGCGTACCTCGCGATCCCCGAGGACGAGCGCCCGGTGATGCGCAGCTACACCGTGCGCTCGCGGGAGCGCGCCACGATCGACGTCGAGTTCGTGCTGCACGACGGCACCGCGGGCCCGGCCACAGCGTGGGCCGGGACCGCGAAGGAGGGTGACGTGCTCGGCCGGTACGGCCCGGACGCCGCCTACCGCCGCGCACTGTCCACTGCGGACACCCTGGTGCTCGCCGGGGACGAGACCGCGGTGCCCGCCATCGCCGGCATCCTGTCCGAAGTGGACAACGCCGTGGCGTTCGTCGAGGTCCCGGACGCGGCCGAGGAACGGCCGCTGCCCGTCCACTGGGTGCACCGCGACGGCGCCGGGCACGGCGTCAAGCTGCTGGCGGCCGTCCGAGCGGCGAAGTTCCCCGAAGGTTCGGTGTCGGCGTGGCTCGCGGGCGAAGCGGGGATGGTGCGGTCGCTGCGGCGGCACCTCGTCGGCGAACGCGGGCTCGAGAAGCGGGCGATCGAGTTCACCGGGTACTGGCGCCGCCGGCTGACCCAGGACGACGCGCCGACCACCGAGGACCTGGCCGACGCCGCCGAACTGCTCGCCCGAGCGGGCGAACCACCGGTGGGCTGATCGGCCGCGGGGGCGGACAAGGCTGCCCGAAGGGGAGGTATCCGGTCCCGGTGCTTGCCGGGGCCGGACCCCGGAGCGACCGTGATCGAGCTCAGTTCGCTCCGGGAGGTCCTCAGCCATGCCCGAACCCGCTCCGCACGCCACCGAAGACGTCCCGCCGAGACCCGTCTGGCAGCGCGACGTCGGCCGCCGCACGATCCTCGCCGCGGGCGGCGCCGCCCTGCTGCTGGCGAACCTGCCCGGGGACTCGCCGCCGCAGGCCGTCCTCGCCGCCGACGCGACGCCGGATCTCACGCTCGACCTGCTGCGCCGCGAAGACATGCTCAAGCTGCGCTTCGAATTCTTCAACCTGCGCCGCTCGACCGCCGCGGGGCCGCCGAAGCTGGTGCCGGTCGACGCGGGCGCGCAGTCGGTGATCGTCGTCCACTTCGACAGCCAGCACCTGATGGAGGAGACGACGTACGTCTCCGACCCGAACGGGAACCCACCGGCGAACCTGCCCGCCCCCGGCTTCATCGCCGCCCGCGCGGCCGGCCCGAGCCGGATCGCGTTCCTCGTGCCGTCGACGGTGAAGGAACTGCCCTACACCGAAGAAGGCCTGCTCGCCTGGCCGGCGTGGGTGATGCGGGTGGTGCCGAAGACCGCTCCGGCGCCGCCGGACCCGCTGACCAGCGACCTGCTGCTGGTCGACTGGCTGCACCTGACGCCCGAGCAGTACGCGTCGTGGGCCCACGTGACGCACCCGGTGACGTCGGCGGGCCGCACCGAGCTGTGGCACACCCGCCTGGCGCCGCGTGACGACTTCGGCCGCCCGGACCCGTTGCTGGGCCCGGCCGAGATCCGGGCGGTCGCCGCCGACACCCCGGACGACCCGCGGTTCGACGACCTGCTCAGCCGGCCGCAGACGCTCACCGACATCGTCACGCAGTCGAACACGCGCGGCGCGGTCCGGGGCGACCTCGTCCTGCTCTCGGCACTGGGCTCGTCGCTCGAACTGGAGGGCAGGTGGGCCGAGGGCACGCTCGCCGGCTGGCGGCACCGCTCAGCGCTGGGTCGCGACAACTACGTGCGCATCGAGGAGCGAGGCTTCCTCTTCCCCCACGGCCACAAGGCGACGCTGATCACCGAGACCGAGCGCACCATCGCGGGCGGTGCCGCGCGGCTCCTGCGCCGCCAGTTCGTGCGGATCCGGGAACCGGTGAAGTTCTTCGAGGACAACGGGTTGCCGTTCCGGTCGGTCGAGATCGCGATGACCACCACCCCGAACCTCGCCGCGAACCGCGAACGCATCGGGAGCACCGACGCGTTCTGGGTGCAGTACCAGCTCGGCACGGACGTCGTCGACGTCCCGGTGCCGATCGTCGCCGTCGACTGGGCCGGCAACCGGATCGACTCGGTCGCGCACGTCGCGTTCGTCTACGAGGACGACGCCACGAAACCCGCGGTGCTGACCGCGTTGCAGGGCCAAGCGGACCCGAGCCAGTTCGAGACCGTCCACCCGCGCCGCACCCACGAGCTGGGCGGGCAGGAGGTCGCCTTCGGGCCCGTGCCCGCCGCGGCCGGCCTGGCGGCCGATCCCCCGCGCACCACCACGTTCCCGGCGCTTCGCCTGCACCTCAACGTGAAGCTGCGCGTGCAGGCCGGCGAGGCCGGGTTCGCGCCGCAGATGCTGGCCGCCGAGATCCGGATGCCCGCGGTCGAGGCGCTCGCCGGCGGGCGGGAACTCGCCACCGCCATCGGCTACGACCCGGACTACGTCACGGGTTCCTTCGAAGCCGTGAAGGGCGAGCTGTTCGCGCGGGTCAGCCCGACCGTCGCCGACGTCGGCCGGCTGGTGCAGGCGATCACCGCCCAGAATCCGCTGCCCTCCGTCGAAGCCGTGACGGCGAAGTTCGGGCAGCAGGTCGCGCAGCTCGGCGGGATCGCCGCGCCGGACCTCGACATCCGCGGCCTGTCGCGGTCGCTCGGCCCGCTGTCCGGGCCCGCGGCCGCGATCGGCGACATCGCGAAAACCGGGTCGTTCAACCCCGGCACCTTCTTCCCGGCGACCGCGAAGCTGCTCGGCGGGCTCAGCCTCGCCGAGGTCCTCGGGTTCGACCCGGACGCGCCGAAGCCGCCCGCGCTGCCGATCGAGAACGCGCCCAAGATCGTCACCACCCCGGAGTACGCCAACGGCAGGGACCTGCCGCCGACCGCCGTCACGACCGTCCTCGACTGGCAGCCGAAGCTGCCGGACAAGCTCACCGCCGGCGTCTTCCACCCGGTCCTCGACGACGGCACGCACGCGACACTGACCCTGCACGGGGAGAACCGCACCACCTTCGGCACGAGCGGCGTCACCACGACGTCGACGATCAAGGGCGACCTGCGCGACTTCGCGATCGAGCTGGTGAAGGGCGACGACGACCAGCTGTCGTTCATCAAGCTCACCTTCCGCCGGTTCGCCTTCGAGCAGCACGACGGCGCGAAGCCGGTGATCCACGTCGAGCTGGACCGGATCGACTTCGAGGGCCCGCTGAAGTTCGTCAACACCCTGCAGCAGTTCCTGGTCAGCACCGGCAAGGGCCTGGGCATCGACGTGCGGCCGTCCGGCATCACGGCGGGCTACACCCTCGCCATCCCGGACGTCGGCATCGGCGTGTTCGCGTTGCAGCACCTTGCGTTCAGCGCCGCGTTGTCCATCCCGTTCGACGGCTCGCCGGCCCGGGCGCGGTTCGCGTTCTGCAGCCGGGAGCACCCGTTCACGCTCACCGTGTCGCTGTTCGGCGGTGGCGGGTTCTTCGCGCTGGCGCTGGGCACCGACGGCTTCGAGCTGGTGGAGGCGTCGATCGAGTTCGGCGGCGCGGTCGCGTTCAACCTCGGGGTCGCCAGCGGGTCGGTCTCGGTGATGGCCGGGATCTACTTCAAGCTCGAGCGCCTGCCGGCCCCGCCCTCGGGCGGCGAAGGGCACGACGAGATCACGCTCACCGGGTACGTCCGGGCGAACGGCTCGCTCAACGTCCTCGGCCTGATCACCATTTCGGCCGAGTTCTACCTGGCGCTGAGCTACACCGGCGGCGGCGGGAAGAACCTCGTCGAAGGCGAGGCGTCGCTGACCGTCGAGATCGACATCCTGTTCTTCTCGAAGTCGGTCACGCTCACCGTGCACAAGTCCTTCGCCGGTCCCGGTTCTTCGTCGCTCGCCGCCCGCGACGCGGCCACGCTGCCCGCCGGCGGTCCGCCGTCCTTCGGCGACCAGATGAGCCAGGACGACTGGAACACCTACTGCGACGCGTTCGCGGCCTGAGGAGACGAGTGATGGCCACCCAGACGATCCTGTGCACCGCCCTGCCCAACGGCGTGCGGACCGAGCAGGGCAAGACTTTCCTTTACCTGTCGGCGTTCCTGTCCCCGCGGTTGACCGGCGCGGACACCCTGTCCGCGTTCCCCGACTGGCTCGACTGGCCCGCCGCCGCGGTCGAGTTCGACGTCTCGCTCGGCGGCGCGGTCACCCGTGCCGAGAAGCTGCCGCAGGACCTGCGGTCCGACCTGTGGAAGAGGCTCTTCGCCGGCACCTCGGCCGTCGGGGCGGCGACCGCGCCGCCGATGCCCCCGGCCAAGACGTTCGTCCGGTCCTACCCGGTGCGCAACGTGCGCGACTTCGTCCGCGACCAGTACGCGCTGATGGCGGCGAACAACCCGACCACGCACCCGACGATCACCGACTACCTCGGCGCGCCGCAGCAAGGCGCGCGGGTGAGCGGGAACCGGTGCGGGCCGCGGAGCCGGTACCGGCTGCACGACACGTGGATCTCGCCGTCGACGAAGGCGGCGGTCACGGGCGACCTGGCGCTGTACTTCTTCTACGCCAAGTTCATCGACCGCGACGACCCGGCGTTGCGCCGGATCCGGGACTCCCACGGCCTGAGCGACCAGCAGCTCGACTTCCTGCTCTCGGAGCACTTCCACGGCCGGCCCGCCGCCGCGCGCCCGCACGTCGTGAACTTCGCGGGCGACGCGTTCCGGGCCGCGGCCGTCCCGGAACCGCCGAACTTCCACTCGGTCGTCGGCTCCCTCGGCCAGTACCCGGCCCTGCTGCGGAAGTTCGGCCTGGTCCGCGACCTGCGCATCCCGCTGCCGGACCCGCTGCCGAGCGGGCCGACCTGGGTGACGGTCACCCCGGTCCGGCCCGGCACGCAGGTGACCGCCCAGCGGACCGACTGCACGGTCACCGCGACGACGTTCACGGCGAACGCCCGCACGCCGCTGCTCGCCGACGGCCTCCTGCAGCTGAGCGGCCCGGACTTCGACGTCACCGAGGTCGACCCCGACTCGGCCGCGGTGAAGCTGCTCGGCTTCGGCGAGAGCGTCGCGCGGCTCGACCCGTTCGGCGGCGTCGGGCGGCCCTCGTCCGACGCGCCGGACACCGCCGCGCCACCCGCGTTGCAGAGCAACGGCTTCTCGATCACCGAAACCGGGCGGGCCAAGCGGATCTGGGGCGCGGTGGACCAGGCGGACAAGCTGGCGAACGGTGCGTCGGCGAGCGCTGAGGACCTGACCCGCGGGCTGCGCTTCGACGTCTGGGACGACGTCACGAAGAGCTGGCACAGCCTCTGCCGGCGCCAGGGCACCTACACCGTGGCCGGCACCGCGGTCACCGCCGCCGACGAAGGCGTCGTCACGACCGCGCACACGACCCAGCCGGACGACCCGACGCAGACGGTGTTCCTCCACGAGTCCCTGGCCCGGTGGAGCGGCTACAGCCTGGTCGCGCCGCGCCCGGGCAAGGCCGTCGCGGACGACGGCGCGCTCGTCGCGGGCGACGGCACCGAGCCCGACCCGGCGTTCCCGCTCGCCGTGAAGTTCAAGGCCGTGCCGGGCAGCCTGCCGCGGCTGCGGTTCGGCCGCTCCTACCGCTTCCGCGCGCGGACGGCCGACCTCGCGGGCAACGGCCCGGCCCTCGCCGACGTGCCCGGCGACGCCGGGGCGACCGCGCCGCAGAAGTACACGCGGTTCGAGCCGGTCGTCTCGCCGCACGTGCTGTTCCGCAAACCCCGCACCGAAGGCGAGTCGGCGGAGCGGCTGGTGATCCGCAGCAACTTCGACACCGCCGCGACCGCCGACTGCCAGCGGCACCTCGCGCCGGTCCGGATCGCGGAGCTGCTGGCCGAGCAGCACGGCCTGTTCGACCTGCCGGCGACCCTGCTGACCCCGCCGGTGATGAACAAGCTCGCGTACGGCCGGATCAAGCAGAAGGACACCGGCTCGTTCGACCAGGGCGGCACGCCCGACAGCGGCGGCTACGGCATCCCGTACTACGACACCGACCAGCTGACCCTGCCCTACCTGCCGGACGTGCTCAGCCGTGGCGCCGCGTTCGCCGGGCTGCCCGGCACGGCCGACGGCGAGGTCGTCACCGGGGACTTCGATCCCGTGCCGCTGCTGGGGACCTGGCCGGACTACCGGCCGTTCCGGCTGCGGATGGTCGAGGGCACCGGAAAGCCGAAGTTCGACCCGCTGTTCCGGGTGCTGACCGTGCAGGTCCCGAAGGGCCGGACGTTCGAAGTGAACTACAGCAGCGTCCTCGCCGACGCCGACATCGACCTGCTCGGGCCGTGGAAGTGGCTGGCGGACGCGGTCGCCGCGGGCACGGTGACGCTCCCGGCCGGGACGACGCTCGACTCCCTGCGGGCACTGGCCCGGCAGGGCCGGCTCTGGCAGCTGACGCCGTTCCGCACGCTGACGCTGGTCCACGCGATCAAGCAGCCGCTCACCCCGCCCACGCTGGGGAAGCCGGTCGCGGTGCGCAAGCCCGGCGAAACGTCCGCCCGGATCGTCGACCGGCTCACGTTCGACCGGCCGAGCACCAGCCGCATCGACCTGCAGGCCGCGTGGAGCGAGCAGATCGACGACGTCACCCTGCCCGCCCCGGCACCGAGGGCGGGCGCCGCGGCGGCGTTCGGCGTGGTGGCGCAGCCGGACGACCCGGCGGGCCCGGTGCTCCCGCTCGACGAGCGGCACGAGTTCCACGACACGAAGTACCGCAGCGTGCGGTACACGCCGATCGGCACGTCCCGGTTCGCCGAGTACTTCCTGCAGCGCGCCACGGTCAAGCCGGCCTCGTCGGCGGTCGTCGTGGACAGGGGCGGCATCGTGCCCGCGTCGGACGTCGTCCGGGCGAACGCGACGACCTACGTCCGCGGCACCGACTACGACGTCGACTACGGGCAGGGCACGATCACGTGGCGCGCCGCCCCGGCGCCCGCGTCGGTCGAGGTCGCCTACGTGCCGCCGCCGATCACGCGGGCGGGTGCGGCGCTGACGATCGACGTCCCGAGCACCGCGCGGCCGGCCGTGCCGGACATCGCCTACGTCGTACCGACGTTCGGCTGGACGACGGAGACGACGGCGTCGCAGGTGACGAGCACCCGGCGCGGCAACGGCCTGCGGGTGTTCCTGAACCGGCCGTGGTTCTCCTCCGGCGACGGCGAACAGCTCGGCGTGCTGCTGGCCGACGGCCCGGCGGTCCCGGCGGACCTGGCCCGGTACGTGACCGACTGGGCGCAGGACCCGGCGTGGCGGTCGGCCGCGTTCACCCGGCCGCCGCAGGCCGGCGACTTCCCGCTGGCCGTGCACCCGCGCTCGGGGCTCAAGCTCGTCGAAGGCGTGGCGTCGCCGGTCGCCGTCGCGCCGCACGACGTCGGCTACGACGCCGAGCGCAAGCTTTGGTTCTGCGACATCACCTTCGCGGCTCCGCAGCCTTCGCCGTACACGCCGTTCGTCCGGCTGGCGCTGGCCCGCTACCAGCCGGTGTCGGTGCCCGACGTCGAGCTGTCCGCGGTGGTGCAGGCGCAGTTCGCGCAGCTGTCGGCGGACCGGGTCGCGACGGCGGTGTTCGCGTCGCCGACGTCGGTGCGGCTCACGGTGACCGGGCCGATGCCGGCACCCGCGACCGAGCTGAGCGCGCAGCTGCAGGTGGCCGACCCGGCGCTGAGCGGGAACGTCGCCTGGCAGGCCACCGGGGCGCCCGTCGTGCTGACGGCGTCCGCCACCGGCTGGACCGGCACCGTGGCGCTGCCCGCGCCGCGCGGGAGCCGCCCGTTCCGCCTGGTGTTGACCGAAGCCGAACAGCCGAGCCAGGGCGGCGCGCGGCTCGCCTACGCCGACGCCCTCACCTTCTGAGTCCACTGTGGAGGATCTGATGCACCGAACCGGACTGCTGTGCGCGGTCGCGGCGCTGCTGCTGGCCGGGGCCGTCCCGGCGCAGGCGGCACCCGAGCCGCCGGCGCAGTGGAAGTCGCGAACGCACACCGCGCTCGCCGCCACGCCCACCTTCGGCAACGACGTCTTCCGCGTGTCCCTCCAGCAGGCGCGCGGGCTCGGCGTCGGCTCGTTCACCGTGCAGACCGGGCCCGCCCACCCGGCGGGCGCCGGCCGGGACGTGCTGTTCGGCGGCGGCGTGCCCGGCACGTCGTTCACGACCGTGCGGGACCTGACCTCGCACGTCGACTACGTCCAGGGCCAGTACCTGACGACGGCGTCGGAGGTCGCGCTCGACTCGCTCGGCCCGACGACCACGGCGGTCGGCACTACCGGGTTCCACACGAACTGGTGGACCTACGTCGACAGCGGCTCGGTGGAGATCGACCAGTACGTCGTCGTGCACGGCACCACGGTGGCCGACTCGAGCGTCGAGGTGACGACGACGGTCACCGGGTCGAGCACCGACACGTTCCAGGTCCAGTACCTGTGGGACACCGCGGCCGGCACCGACGACGCGCCGGTGCTGCAGACCGGCGCGTACAACCCGTTCGCCACCTCGGCGACGCACGAGGTCACTCTGTCCGGTGTGGACAGTGCAGCACTGGCCGGGCCGAGCCTGTCCTACGGCCTGACCGGCACCGGCCCGGCCCGGATCACGCCGCCGCCGACGCCGCCGCAGTCGATCCAGTTCGTGTGCTGGCCGCGCGCGGTGGGCGCGGCACCGGGCCGGTACCAGACCGACCCGGCGATCGACGTCACGACGACCGGGGCGGGCTGCCCGGCGCCGTCCGGGCCGGACTCGGCCGTGCAGTACCTGTTCGCCCCGGCGCCGAGCGGGCTCCGCACGTCGGCGTCGCTGTTCTCGACCGCGCCGGACCCGACGTCGTTGAGCGTCGCGCCGGCCCGGCTGGGCTCGCCGGCGGTGAGCGCGACCTTGACGGACACGCGGTACGGCCGTGGCGTGCCGGGCCGCACGGTGACGTTCGCGGCGGGCGGCCGCACCCTGTGTTCCGGGGTCACGAACGCGAACGGCGTCGCGTCGTGCGGCGGGCCGGCGGAAGGCCTGGCGGCGCTGCTCGGCTACTCGGCCTCGTACGCCGGCGACGGGATCTGGGCGGGTTCGGCCGGCGGCCGCTGTGATCACCAGGTGACCGGCAGGCAGTGCACCCCGTAGACCAGCATGTCGTCCTTGAAGGTCAGCTCCTCCACCGGCACCGCGAGCCGCAGCTCCGGGATGCGGCGGTACAGCGTTCCGTAGACCACCTGCAGTTCCACGCGCGCCAGCGTCTGGCCGAGGCACTGGTGCACGCCGTAGCCGAACGCGACGTGGTGCCGGGCCTCGCGCGTCACGTCCAGGCGGTCCGGCTCGGCGAACACCGCGTCGTCGCGGTTGGCGGCGTCGCCCGCCGCGATGACGCCCTCGCCCGCGCGGATCAGCTGGCCGCCGACCTCCAGGTCCTCGACCGCGACGCGGCGGCGTCCGGAATGCGTGATGTTCAGGTACCGCAACAACTCTTCGACCGCGCGCCGCAGCAGGCCGGCATCGCCGGTGCGGACCAGCTCGAGCTGGTCCGGGTGCTCCAGCAGCGCCACCGTGCCCAGCGAAATCATGTTCGCCGTCGTCTCGTGGCCCGCCACCAGCAGCAGCTGGCCCATCGACGCGACGTCTTCGGCGGACATCTTGCCGGTCGCGTACTGCGACACCGCCAGCTTGCTCAGCACGTCGTCGCCCGGGTCGGCGGCCTTCCGCTCGACCAGGCCGCCGAGGTAGGCGAGCAGCTCTTCGGTGGCCTTGACGGCTTCCTCCGGCGTCGCGGTCCGCGACACCATCACCTTCGTGATGTCCTGGAACAGCTCACGGTCCTCGTAGGGGACGCCGAGCAGCTCGCAGATCACCAGCGACGGCACCGGCAGCGCGAACGCCGTCACCAGGTCGACCGGCTTCGGGCCGGCCAGGAGCCCGTCGACCAGGTCGTCGACGATGCGCTGGATCGCCGGGCGCAGCGCCTCCATCTTCTTCACCAGGAAGTCGCCGGTGAGCAGGCGCCGCTGCGCCGCGTGCTCGGCGCCGTCCATGGTGATGAACGACTTCGCGCGCTTGCGCCGGGCCGCCGAAGCGGCGCTCTGGTGCGGGTAGCCGGGGCGGTCGGAGTCGGCACTGATCCGCGAGTCGCGCAGCACCGCGCGGACGTCGTCGTAGCGCGTCACCAGCCACGGCGTGCTGCCGTTCCAGAGCCGCACGCGGGAGACGGGCGGCAGCTCGCCGAGCTCGGCGGGCGGGTCGAAGGGACACCGCCGGGTCATCGGAAACGCGGGCACGCCGTCCACCGGATACCTCCCGAAGCTGCCGGAAATTTACATAGCTATGCTAAGCATATTCTGGCAGCTTCGCCACACTCCGATCAGGCGAAGACCAACGACACCAACTCGTCGACGAACGGCTCGACCAGCTCGGCGCCAGTCCGGTTCAAGGCGCTGTGGAACAACGCGACCCGGCCGTGCGCGCCGACGAACACCACCGCGGCCGCGCGGCCCGGGGTCACGCGCAGCTCGTGGCCGGCCTCGACGCAGCGCTCGAAGCCCGCCGTCAGGCGCTCGATCACGTCGAGCAGCGGCCCCTCCGGGTGGGCGTCCGGCGACGACCGCGTCGCGCCGTTCGCCAGCATCAGGCGGTAATGCCCCGGATTCCGCATCGCGAAGGCGCAGTAAGCGTGAATTTGCGCGCGAACACGTCCGACGACATCGGATTCACCCAGTGACTCCTCGGCCGCGCGCATCGATTCCGCCAGCCGCGCGTATTCGTGGTCGAGCAGCCCGCGCACCAATTCCGCACGGTCGGAAAAATGCTGGTAGATGCTGGCCGGGGCGATGCCGACCGCGCGCGCCACCCCGCGGATCGTCAGTCCGTCCTCGCCGCCGAGCTCGGCCAGCAACCGGCCCGCCGCCGCGAGGATTTCGCCACGCAGCCGTTCGCCTTCGCCCCAGCGGTTCCTCGTTCGGCCGATTCCGGCTTCCACGTTCTCCGGCACCCGCCCATTCATACGCCCGGGGCGGAACCACCTGTGTTCCGGGGTCCCCGAAAGGACCCCGGAACGGTCGCGTCAGCGGTTGTTCACGAACTGCCGCGCGAGAATTCTCGAAGGAACCCGTTCAGCCGGCCGACACTGTCCGAAGTGGACTCAGGAGACGAGCGCCGGGTACAGCCCCGCGAGGTCGCCCGACAGCCCGGCGCGGACGTTCCGGCTCAGGTCGTCGACGAGCACCTCGAACCGGCCCTGCTCGACGCCGTCGAGGGCGAGTCCCGCCGCGAGCGCCGGGTCGACCTTCGGCCCCTCGACGTGCTTGGCCATGTCCGTGTCCATGTAGCCGACGTGCAGCGCGGTCACCTGCGTCTTCTGCGGCGCCAGCTCCAGGCGCAGCGCGTTGGTCAGCGACCAGGCCGCCGCCTTCGCCGCCGAGTACGCCGCGAGGTGCGGCGCGGTGATCCAGGACAGCACCGAAAGGACGTTGAGGACCGCGCCGCCGCCGTTGCGCTCGAGGATCGGCGCGAACTCGCGCGTCACGGCGAGGGTGCCGAAGTAGTGCGTGTCCATCTCCAGCCGGATGTCCTCGAGGGTGCCGCCGAGCAGCGACGACCCCGTGGACGACCCGGCGTTGTTGACCAGCAGCGTGACGTCGCCCGCGATCTTCGCGGCCTCGCGGACCGACTCCGGGTCGGTCACGTCGAGGCGGATCGGCACCACTCCCGGCAGGTCGACCGACTCGGGATTGCGCGCGGCGGCGTAGACCTTCGCCGCGCCACGCTCGAGCAGCGCGGCGGCGAACTGCCGGCCGAGCCCCCGGTTCGCTCCGGTGACCAGCGCCACCGCACCCGTGATCTCCATGACGAGCTCCTCTCGCACCTGACTTGCTCATTGCAAGCTAGCTGAGGCCGACTGTACGGCGTAGACTTGCTCCGAGCAAGCCAGGTAGGAGGGATCACACCATGAGCCGCCGCATCACCTGGGAGGACGCCTCCTGCCCGATCGCGCGGGCCGCCGACGTGCTCGCCGAGCCGTGGACGTTGCTGATCCTGCGCAACGCCACCGCGGGCACCACCCGGTTCGAGGACTTCCGCGTGCAGCTCGGCATCGCCGACAACGTGCTGACGACCCGGCTGGCCAAGCTCGTCGACCGCGGGCTGCTGACGAAGCTCCCCTACCGCGACGGTGGCCGGACCCGGCACGAGTACCGCCTCACACAGGCCGGCTCGGACGCGTTGCCGGTGCTGCACGCGCTCGGCGCGTGGGGTGACGCGCACACGTCGTCGGCGAGCGCGTACGGACCCATGAAGCTGGTCCACACGCCGTGCGGCGAGCTGACCCGGCCGGGCGAGAAGTGCGACGCGTGCGGAAAACCGCTGGTCAGGGACGATCTGGCGTGGCGTGGCTCGTGGCTCACCGAGGGCGAGATCCCGCTGGCGGAGCCGGTCGGTTAAGCCGAACGGGGCATCCTTGTATGCACGGCTGTGCATGTCAATAGTTTCGAATGGTTGGTAAATCACCGTTCGCCGTGCAGTACGAAAGTCGGGTCACAAGCGCGGGGCGATTCCGTAAGTTCGACACCCAGCGCGCGCAAACCCGGCAAATTCCCCACGGCAAGGAGTCGTCCCGATGTCCAGGAAGTACTTGCTGCCCGGCGCCGCCGTCGCGTTGGCGATGATCGCCACGCCGCTGACGGCCGCCCCGGCCCTCGCGGCCCCGGCCGCGGCCACGACCGTCTACTACGACACCTCGGACGCCCCCACCTTCCGCGACGTGATCAACGCCGGCGCGGCCAACTGGAACGCGGCGGTGTCGAACGTCAAGCTCGAAGAGCGTTCCTCGGGCGCGACGCTGCACTACACGGAAGGCAACGACCCGCAGGGTTCGTACGCCCAGACCGACGGCCACGGCAGCGGCACGATCTTCATCGACTACACGCAGGCGCAGCAGTACAACCAGACGCGCATCGCGGCGCACGAGACCGGGCACGCGCTGGGCCTGCCGGACCACTACGAAGGCCCGTGCTCCGAGCTGATGTCGGGCGGCGGCCCCGGCCCGTCCTGCACCAACGCAAACCCGAACGCGGACGAGTCCGCCAAGGTCGAGTCCCTCTGGTCGGGCGCGTTCCGCTCCGCGGCGGCCACGCCGAAGCGCATCTACGAGGTGACGATGCCGGTCAAGTGACCAGCATCCGACGTCGTCGGGGGAGGCCGCACCGGGAAGTCCCCGGTGCGGCCTTCACATTCGAGGCATCACACGTGATTGGCGGGGCATCACACGTGATCAGACGGGCATCACGCGTGATTGAGCGGGCATCAGCGTGATGCCCCTTCAATCACACGTGATGCCTCCTCAATCACGGGTGATGCCTCTTTGCGCACGTCAGAGGCGGGAGAGCAGGCGGTCTCGGGCCACTTCGAGGTGGTCGGTCATCGCTTTTCGGGCCGCCTGCGCGTTGCCGGTTACCAGGGCGTCGACGATCAGGCGGTGCTCCGAGATCGTCTGCTCGCCGAACGGCTGGTTGTAGTTCAGCCGGAAGAAGTGCAGGTGGCAGTGGGTGCGTGCGAACGCCTGCTCGACCGCCGCGTTGCCCGCCATGCGCAGGATCAGCTCGTGCAGCCGAGCGTCGTGGGCGGTCAGCGCCTTGTAGTCGCTGTACGCGTCCTCCGCCGGGGCCGCCGGGCACGTCGCCAGCTCGGCTTCGAGCGCCGCCACGTGAGCGTCCGACATCGCGGCCGCCGCCAGGGCCGCCGACGGTGGCTCCAGCAGCAGCCGGAGCGCGTACATGTCGTCGACTTCCTTGCGGTTCAGCAGTTCCGTGACGCGGTAGCCGCGCAGCGGAAGCCGGCTGACGAGCTCCTCGGACTCCAGCCGCGCCAGCGCTTCACGCACCGGGGTGCCCGACACGCCCAGCTCGCGCGCGATCTCGTCGATGTTCACGCGCGCGCCGGGCTCGATGCCGTCGTTCATGATCAGCGCCCGGATCTGCTCGTAGACGCCGTCGGCCAGCACCTGCCTGCTCGGCAGGGCCTCGAGGCGCCGACCCTCCACCATGACTCCCCTTCACACGTCGTGAGCACAGGCTACTGCTTGGCCAGCACGTCCCGGCTCTTCGACGCCATCTCCGCGAACACGTCGTCGTCGCGCTGGTGCGCGAAGTACGCCTCGAACAGCGGACGTTCCGCGTCCTGCAGGGCGGCGCCGTTGCCGTAGACGACCGCCGGGACCAGCGAGCCGTCCTTCATCATCGTCGTGAACACCGACAGGTCGACGCCCTGGCCCTTCATCGCCGCCGCCGACGCGTCCATCGATGCCGGGATCGACGGGAAGAACGTGCCGCTCGCGCCGGCCGCCGACTGGCACTCCGGCGAGCCCATGTACGAGACCCACTTCCAGGTCAGGTCCGGGTTCTTCGTGCCGGCCCAGATGTTGTCGCCGTTGGAGTTCGACAGCGCCGAGCGCTTGCCGGCCGGCCCGAGCACCGTCGGCGCGATGCCGACCTTCACCCCGGGCAGCTTGGCGAACGTGCCCGCCGACCACGAGCCCGCGGTCTCCATCGCCACCTTGCCCGAGCCGAGCAGGTCGACGTCGCTGATGGTCGCCTGGCCGCCGGTGGTGAACGTGCCGATCTTCGGCGCGAAGCCGCGGTCGGTCAGCGACCGCACCCAGCGCATCGTCTTGGCGAACACCGGATCGGCGTAGCTGAACGTCGTCGGCCACGACGGCTTGTCGGCCAGCCGCCAGCCGGTGGTCATGGCGAACGAGCTCCACGTCGCCTCGCCGATGAAGTCGCGCGACGCGAGCTGCCCGGTGCCGTAGGTGGCGACGTGGTCCTTGTCGAACCCGGGCTGGTCGCCCCGGACGCCGTTCTTGTCGACGCTCAGGTGTGCCGCGACCTTCTCGAACGTCCCGCCGTCGTCGGGGTTCCAGGTCAGCTTCGCGATGTCCGCGGGCGTGTATCCGGCTTTCGTGATGACGTCGGTGTTGTAGTACAGCCCGGTCGCGGACCAGTCCAGCGGCAGCCCGTACTGCTTGCCGTCGGTGAACTTCCACGCGTCGACGCCGACGGAGAACCGCTTCAGGTCGAACTTGTCCCGGCCGATCAGGTCGTCCAGGGGCAGCAGCTGGTGCTGCGAGGCGTAGGCCTGGAAGTACTGGACGCTGTTCTGGAACGCGTCCGGCGCGGTCCCGCCGACGAACCCGGCGGTCAGCTTGGTGAAGTAGTCGTCCACGTTGTACTGGGTGATCTTCACCGTGGTGCCGGGGTTGGCCTTCTCGAACCCCGACGCGCAGGTCTGGTACGCCGCCGCCTGTTTGTCGTCCCAGGTCCACCAGTTGACGGTGGTCCCGCTGCCGCTCGCCGAGCCGCCTCCGCAGGCGGCCACGAGCGCTCCGAGGGTCGCCGCCAGTCCGGCGGCGGTGAGCGTGCGCAACTTCATGTCAACTCCAGAATGGGCCGGAATCCTTCGAGTACCGCCTGAACGTCGTCGGGGCCGCCGGCTTCGTGGCCGTTGTACTCCCAGACGGCGAGCTGCTTCTGTCCTTTGTAGACGTGGTAGGCGCCGAACACCGTGGACGGCGGCACGATCCCGTCCATCAGCCCGGTGCTGAACCACGCCGGGGCTGTCGCGCGCGAGGCGAACCCGACACCGTCGAAATAGGACAGCACGCCGAACACCCGCGCCACGGCGTCCCGGTGGTCGGCCAGGTACCGCGACAGCTCGACGTACGGTCGTTCCCCGCCGACCAGGCTGGCGCGCCGGAAGTCGCAGAGGAACGGGGCTTGCGCGTGCAGGGCCGCGACGTCCGGGACGAGGCCCGCCGCGGCGAGGGCGATGCCGCCACCCTGGCTGTTGCCGAGCACCGCGACCCGCGCCGGGTCGACGTGGTCCAGGGCCCGGACCGCGTCGACCGCACGGGCCGCGTCGGTGAAGATCCGCCGGTAGACGTAGGTTTCGCGGCTCTCGATGCCGCGGGTCAGGTGGCCGGGGTACGCCGGTCCGCTGCCCATCGGGTCGGGCGTCACGCCACCCTGGCCACGCACGTCGACCTGCAGGTGCGCGTATCCCGCGGAGGCCCAGTGCAGCTCCTGCAGCGCGCTGCCCCGGCTGCCGCCGTAGCCGTGGAACTGGACGATCGCCGGCAGCGGCCCGTCGACCCCGCGCGGCTGCCGCAGCCAGGCCCGCTGCGGATGACCGCCGAAACCCGCGAACGTCACGTCGAAGACGTCGAGCGTGCGCAACGGCGTTTCGACCGGGGTCAGGGTCAGCGCGAGGTCGTGGTCGCGGGCTTCGTCGAGCGTCGACGTCCAGAACGCGTCGAAGTCCGGCGGCGCCACGTAGTCGCTGCGGTACGCCCACAGCGCGTCGAGCCCGAGGTCGGTGAACATCACAGTCCTTTCAGGACGGTCGATTCGCCGGTCCGCAACCGCAGCTCGGTCCCGCGGCCGCGGTAGCGGACCCGGACCGGCTCGGCCGGGTCGCCGGACAGCCGCCGCAGGACGGCGTACCGCAGCTCGCCGTCGCGCCACTCGACGTCGGCCGCGAGCCCGCCGCGGCAGCGCAAGCCACGCGCCTCGCCGGAAGGCCAGTCCGCGGGCAGCGCGGGGAGCAGCCGGACCACGCCGTTCTGGCTCTGCAGCACCAGTTCCGCGAGCGCGGCCGGGAAGCCGTAGTTGCCGTCGATCTGGAACGGCGGGTGCGTGCTGAACAGGTTCGGCAGCAGTCCGCCCCACTCGGAGCCGTCGAACGGCGCGTCGCGGTGCCGGTCGCCGGTGAACGGCTGTGATGCTTCGCCGAGCAGCTTCCGCGCGGTCTCGCCGTCGCCGAGCCGGGCGCGCAGCGCGATCTTCCAGGCCCACGACCAGCCCATCGCCCCCGGCCCCCGGCGGTCCAGCACCCGTCGCGCCGCCTCCGCCAGTTCCGGGGTGCCGAGCTGCCCGAGCGGGTACAGCGCCACCAAGTGCGACATGTGCCGATGCGTGGGGTCGGCTTCGGGGAGGTCCGACGCCCACTCCCCCAGCCGCCCGTCGGGCAGCACCGGCAGCGGGCGCAACCGCGGCAGCGCGGCCTCGATCTCGCCGCAGACCGGGTCGTGGACGCCGAGCGTCTCGGCGGCGGCGAGGCTCCGCTCGAACACCGCGCGGATCAGGACGAGGTCCATGGTCGCCGAGTGCGTGAGCGATTCCTTCGTCCCGGCTTCGGAAAGGAACAGGTTCTCCGGCGACGTCGACGGGCACGTCCCGAGAAAGCCGTCCTGTTCGACGAGCCAGTCCAGGCAGAACTCCGCGCAGCCCCGCAACAACGGCCACGCCGTCTTTTCGAGGAAGGCGTGGTCGCGCGTGAAGTCGTAGTGCTCCCAGGCGTGCTGCACGAGCCATGCGCCACCCAGCTGCCAGATCGCCCACGACGGGTTGCCGTGCCCCATCCCGACCGGCAGCGCCCAGCCCCACGGGTCGGTGTTGTGGTGGGTGACCCAGCCGCGGGCGCCGTACAGCTCGCGCGCGACGTCCGCGCCGGTGACCGCGAGCTTCCCGAGCAGGTCGAACAGCGGGAGGTGGCACTCGCCGAGCCCGGTCGTCTCGGCGGCCCAGTAGTTCATCTGGGTGTTGATGTTGACCGTGTAGTTGGACGACCAGGCCGGACGCAGGTCGTCGTTCCAGATGCCCTGCAGGTTCGCCGGCGGCGCGCCCGGCCGCGACGCGCTGGCCAGGAGGTACCGCCCGTACTGGGAGAGCACGGTCGCGGTGAGCTGTTCGTCCTTTCCGGACAGCAGCTCGGCGACGTCGTGGGTGCCGCCCCGGCGTTCGCCGATCCTGAGCGACGACGCGCCGAGCAGGGGACGCAGGTCGGCCTCGTGTGCACGCCGCAACTCCGCGGCTCCGGTCTCGACGGCCTGCTCGGCGAGGACCGCCGCGCGGCGCCGGTGCTCGTCGCGGGTGTGCTGCCGGTCGCCGATCCAGGCGTCGTACGCGCTGGTGGAGCTGGCCAGGACGATCAAGACTCCGGTGTCCGTCCTGGCGACCCGGACGGACACCGCGCCGAACGGGTCGTACCCCTCGGCCGTCCCGTACCGCAGTGGCTCGGCGACCTGCGGCTCGTGCCGCGGCGCGCCGTCGATCGGGATCTCGACGCCGAGATCGAGGCCGTCGCGCGACACCTCCCGCAACGGTGTCGACAGATCGACCTCCACGTCGATCGCGCCGGACAGCGCGACGCACAGCACCTGGGCGGGCCGGCTCACCCACGTCGTGCGCTCGACGTCGTGGCCGCCGATCGTGAGCCGCTCGGTGGTGACGCCGTTGTCGAGGTTGAGGGTCCGGCCGTGCGAGGTGCCTTCCGGGAGGGTCAGCCAGAGGTCCACGTACGGCAGGAACTCCTGGCTGTACGGGCCTTCGAACCCCATCAGGAGGTCTTGGGCGCGCCGGAAGTCCTTCGCGAACACGGCCTCGCGCACCTCGGCGAGCCGGTCCGGGCCGGCGTCGACGTCGGCCAGCGCGGCCGCCGGGCCGTCCGGGGTGCCGGACCAGACCGTGGCGTCGTTGACCTGGATCCGCGTGCGGCCGGCGCCGCCGAAGACCATCGCGCCGAGCCGGCCGTTGCCGACCGGCAGCGCTTCGGTCCAGTCGGCCGCCGGGTGCGGCCAGGAGAGCAGGAGATCCGTCATTTCAACCCCGTGAAGCCGATGGAATTGACCAGCCGGCGGCCGAACACCACGAACAGCAGCAGCATCGGCAACGCGGCGACGAGTGTGGCGGCCATCAGGCCGGCCCAGTCCAGCGCCGCCTGCGGCGAGGACTGCTTGAACACCGCGAGCGCCAGCGTGAGCGGGCGGACGGTGTCGTCGTTGGTGACCAGCAGCGGCCACAGGTAGTCGTTCCAGGTGGTGATGAACGTCAGCAGCGCCAGGGTCGCGAGCGGCGCGGCGCTCATCGGCAGCACGATCCGGAAGCAGACGCGCAGCGGCCCGGCGCCGTCGATGATCGCGGCCTCTTCGATCTCGGTGCTGAGGCCGAGCATGAACTGGCGCAGGAAGAAGATGTTGAACGCGGAGAAGAACGCCGTCGGCAGGATCATCCCGCCGAAGCTGTTGAGCAGGCCGAGGTCCTTGATCAGCACGAAGTTCGGCAGCAAGGTCAGCACCTGCGGCACCATCAGGGCGGTCAGCAGCACCGCGAAGACGGCGTTGCGGCCCTTCCACCGCAGCCGCGAGAACGCGAACGCCGCCAGCGCGGAGAAGAACACCGTGCAGATCGTCAGCAGCACCGCGTAGACCACCGAGTTCCGCAGCGACCGGAGCAGGTCGATCGAGGCCGCGGAGCCACCCTGCGCCGCGGCCTCGGCCGGGTCGGCCAGGCCGAGCGCCCGCTCGAACGCGCCGAGCGTGAACCCGGCCGGCAGCGGCGAAGCCGGGTCCGTGGCCAGGGCGTAGTTGTTCGACAGCGCGGTCCGCACGATCCAGTAGAACGGGAAGATCGTGACGACGAGGACGAGCACGAGGTACGTCCACGCGACGACCCGGCCCGGCGAGCTCCGGCGCACGGTCCCTCCTAGGTGGTGTCGGACTCGCCGGCGCGAGCCATCTTCAGCTGGGCGAACGTCACGGCCGCCAGCAGCACGAACAGGGCCAGCGACATGGTCGCGGCGTAGCCGAAGTCGAACTGGCCGAACGCCTTGTCGTAGATGTACATCTGCAGCACCTTCGACGCGTCCGCCGGCCCGCCCTTGGTCGTCACCTGCACGATGTCGAAGATCTGGAACGAGCTGATCACCGTCAGAACCACGACCATCACCAGGATCGGCCGCAGCAGCGGCACGGTGAGCCGCCGGAACATCTGCAGCTCGCTCGCGCCGTCGATCCGGCCCGCTTCGTACACAGTGGACGGGATGGTCTGCAGCCCGGCGAAGATCAGCACCGCGTTGTAGCCCATGGACTTCCAGATGTTGAGCCCGGCCAGCGTCGGCACCGCCCAGGCCCCCGAGCCGAAGAACAGCACCGGCTCGCCGGTGACCTTCGTGATCAGGATGTTGACGATGCCGAGCTGCGGGTCGAGCATCCACGACCAGACCAGCGCCGTGACCACGCCGGAGATGAGGAACGGCAGGATCATCAGCCCGCGGACGGTGGCCGACACCGCGAGCCGGTGCAGGATCACCGCCGTGACCAGCGAAACCAGCACGCCCAGGACCACCGACAGCGCGACGAAGTAGACCGTGACGAGCAGGGAGTGCCAGAACTCGCCGTCGCCGGCCAGCTCCTGGAAGTTGCCCAGGCCGATCCAGCGCGGCTCGGTGAGGACGTGGAACTCGGTGAAGCTGAGGTAGAGCCCGCGCAGGGTCGGGTAGGCGAAGAACACCGCGAACCCGCCGAGCGCGGGGCTGACGAGCAGCCACGCGATCGGCGCGTCCCGGCCCCTAGACGGTGATCTTGTCGACGTCATAGACGTAACCGGCCTGGTTGCCGATCTGGACGGTGTTGGCCCCGGCCTGCAGGTACACCGGGACGGTCACGGTCTGCGGCGTGTTCCAGTCGTTGTCGTTGCTGCCGGCGACCGGCAGCGGGAACGACGTCCCGTTGACCGTGACGATGCCCGTCCGACTGGAGTCGCCGTCTACATAGGACAGCTGCAGCAGGTAGGTGCCCGCCTTGGCGGTGGTGACCGCCGGCAGGACGACGTACCCGCTGCCGCCGAGGTAGCCGACCTTCTTGCCGCCCGAGCAGGTGCAGTCGTAGACGGTCGCGCCGCCTTGCGGACTGCCGTTCTCGGCCTCGTAAGCCTGGGGTCCGGCGGCCGCCGGTGTCGTCACGCTGATCTTCCTGCTGGGCGCGGACGGCTTGCCGTACCGCTGGTTGGCGACGACCGTGAAGTCGTAGCTCGTCGACGGCTGGAGGCCGGTGACCGTGGCTTTTGCCTCACCGGTGCTGGTCAGCTTCTTGCCGTTGGCGTAGACGTCGTAGTCCTGCGCGCCCTTCGACGCGTCCCAGGCGAGCGAGACGCTGGTGCCGGTGGCCGCGGTGCCGTGCACGACGGCCGGGGCGGCGAGCGCGTTGCGGTCTCGCGGCGTCACCTTGAACAGGCGCGAGCCGTGCACCGGCAGGTCGGCGGTGGTGGTGCCGACCTCCTGGTGCGCCCACAGGTCCCGGATCTGCACCGGGCCGTTGATGCCGAGCTGCGCGAGGTCCGCGCCGACGCGGGCAGGCGCCGCGGCGAGGTTGAACAGCGCGACCGTGTAGCTGCCGTCGGCGTTGCGGTTGTACCAGACCTGCTGGTCGGTGGTCTGGCTCACCGGCTTGGCCGGGATGCCGGCCTGGTTGACCGCGATGACCTCGTCGTTGGTGAGCAGCTTGACGCCGTAGTCGTCGAGCTGGGTCAGGTCGTCGCCCATGTAGAGCGGAGCGGCTTCGATCGCCCAGAGCGTCATGTAGCTCTGGCGCTCGGCCGGGGTGATGCCGTCCAGCTTGCCGCTGCCGACGTCGAGCGAGTCGAGGTTGTTCCAGTGCCCGGGGCCGGCGTCGGGGATCCACTGCACGACGTCGTTCCAGCGCTGCTTGACCGAGTTGTTCCAGGTCACGAGGGTGTCGCAGTAGCACTCGACGTCCGTGTCGACACGCCAGCCGTTGGTGTTGGCCTTCCAGACGTCGGCCTGGCGGTGGCTCAGCGCCCAGGAGATGACGAACTCCATCGGACGGCCCGTCTTGGCGATGGCCTTGTGCCACGCCTCGACGTCGGCGGTGTTGGTGTAGTTCTCGCCGCCCTTGAAGGAACCGGGGCCGACGCCGTCGAGCTTGAGGAAGTCGACGCCCCAGCCGGCCAGCAGCTGCGCCACCGAGTCCACGTAGGACTGGGCACACGGGTTGGTGAAGTCGATCTTGTAGGCGGAGTCCCAGCCGTTGGTCTTGCGCAGGTCGGGGTAGACGAGGTCCTTGGTGTGGCAGTTCGTGGTGCCCGCGATCGGCGAGTTGCCGTCGCCGTAGGCCTTGAGGTCGAGCCCGACCGCGAGGTAGGAGCCGAGCTTGAGGCCCTTCTTGTGGACGTAGTCGGCGACGTACTTCATGCCGTCCGGGAAGGTCGTGGGGTTGACCACCGGGCGGGCGTTCGCGTCGAAGCCGTTCGACCAGCCGGCGTCGATGTTGACGTAGGTGTAGCCGTGCTGCTTGAACTTCGCGGCGAGGACGTCGGCCTGCTGGAGGACGTGGGCCTCGGTGAGCCAGCTGGCCGGGCCCGTCGGGTTGACGCCCGGGTAGTTCGTCGACTCCAGGCTCCAGCTGCTCCAGCCCAGGTAGGGCTTCTGGGCTGCCGGCTGGGGTTCGGCGGCGGCCGCCTGGGGTGCCACTGCCAGGGCCGCGACCACCCCCAGCCCGGCGAGGACACCCAGGGCCCGTCTGCCGCGTGCTGCCATGACCACTCCTTCGAGGTCGGTGTCAGACATCGGAGGTCCACGGTTCATCTCGACAAAACCATGGATCCTATAGGATCGACGGTTGGAGATTCTGGCTGCTGGAGTTCATGGATGTCAACGGCTGAGCCGGACAGAGATCAGACGAATCCGGAAGTGTCGGGGGTGGCGGCTAGGTTCGGGCCATGCTCACCACGCTGGCCGTCGAGAACTACCGTTCGCTGCGGGACCTGGTGCTGCCGCTGTCCGGGCTGACCGTCGTGACCGGGCCGAACGGCAGCGGCAAGTCGAGCCTGTACCGCGCGCTGCGGCTGCTGGCGGACGCGTCCCGCAACGGCGCGGTGGCGGCGTTGGCGCGCGAAGGCGGGCTGCCGTCGACGCTGTGGGCGGGTCCGGAAAACGGCTCCCGTCCGGGCGCGCGGGTCCAGGGCACGGTGCGCACCAAGTCGATCGGGCTGCGGCTGGGGTTCGCGGGCGACGAGTTCGGCTACGCGCTCGACCTGGGCCTGCCGGTGCCGGCCGAGACGATGTTCAACCTGGACCCGGAGTTCAAGCGGGAGGCCGTCTGGTCGGGTCCCGTGCTGCGCCCGGCCACCCTGCTGGCCGACCGCGCGGGCCCGTCGGTGCGCACCCGGGTCTCGTCCGGCGCGTGGGACGCCGACCGGTACCGGATCCGCCTGACGGACAGCATGCTGAGCGAGTTCGCGGACCCGCGCGCGTGCCCGGAGCTGCTGGTGGTGCGGGAGCGGATCCGCTCATGGCGCTTCTACGACCACTTCCGCACGGACGCTTCGGCCCCGGCCCGCCGCTCGGCGGTGGGAACCCGCACGTTCGTCCTCTCCCACGACGGCGCGGACCTGGCCTCGGCCCTGCGGACGATCATCGAAGTGGGCCGGGCAGCCGACCTGGAGTCCCTCGTCGACGCGGCGTTCCCGGGCTCCCGGCTCGCGGTGGAGTCCCAGGACGGGGTGCTGTCGGTCCGCTTCCACCAGCACGGGCTCCTGCGCCCCCTGTCGGCGGCGGAACTGTCGGACGGCACGCTGCGGTTCCTGCTGTGGGTAGCGGCATTGCTTACGCCGCGACCCCCGGAGCTGCTGGTGCTGAACGAGCCGGAGACGTCGCTGCACCCCGACCTGCTGCCGGCCCTGGCGGCGCTGATCGCGACGGCGGCCAAGGAGACCCAGGTGGTGGTGGTCTCGCACGCATCACCACTGATCCGCGCCCTCACCGACGTCGCGGAGGTGGGAGCCTTGGAGCTGGAGAAGCAGAACGGCGAGACGAAGCTGCTCGGCCAGGGGCGGTTGGACCGGCCTTCGTGGCACTGGCCCCAACGCTGACCGAGGAGCGTCGGCGCGGTCAGCGGCCGCGGGTGCTCTCGCGGATCTCCAGGGCGAACGGCGTCTGGATGTCCTGTGGTGGCAACCCCTTGTCCCCCGTGATGCGGCGGTGCACGAGGTCGATCGCCGCCTCGGCCAAGGCTGTTTTGTCCGGGGCGATCGTCGTCAACGCCGGCAGGGAGAACGCGCTCTCTTCGTTGTTGTCGAACCCGACGATCGCCACGTCCTCCGGGACGCGCAGGCCCCGCTCGGCGACCGCCCGCAGGGCGCCGATCGCCAGCAGGTCGTTGAAGCAGAACACCGCGTCCGGCGGCGATGGCAGCGCCAGCAACGATCGCATCGCCGCCGCACCCACCGAGCGGTGCCACTTCTCCGCCGGGGCGACCAGATCGTCCGCATAGGACAGACCCGCGGCCGACAGGCCCGAGCGGTACCCCGCCAGACGCTGGGAAGACGTGCCACGAGCCGGGTTGCGGCCGATGGCCGCGATGCGCGTGCGTCCCAACGATGCCAGGTGGGACACCGCCGTCCGCGCGGCCAGGACGTTGTCGATCGCCACGTGGTCGATGGGCACGTCGACCGCGTGCTCGCCCAGCATCACCAGGGGAATCTCGCCCGGCGACGGGAAGTCCGCCGCCTCCAGGGCTTCCGGGTGCACCAGGGCCCCGTCCACCAGGTGCGGGCCCAGCGACGACAGCGTCGCCCGCTCCCGCGACCGCGTCCCCTGCGTCTGCTCGATCAGGACGCTCCAGCCGCGCTTCTGCGCCGCCGTGATGACCAGCCCCGCCAGCTCGCCGAAGTACGGGATCGACAACTCCGGCACCATCAGGGCCAGGAACCCCGTGCGGCCGCGGCGCAGGTTCCGCGCGCCGACGTTGGGCCGGTAGCCCGTCGCCGCCAGGGCTTCTTCGACGCGCCGGCGGTTTTCCGGCTTGACGAAGGCATAGCCGTTCACCACGTTCGACACCGTCTTCACCGACACTCCGGCGAGCGTGGCGACGTCCTTGAGCGTCACGGTCACGGGCGGCTCCTTCTCAGGTGGTGAGCACGCAGCATAGCGATAATTTGCCGGTTTACAACGTTGTTCCAACGATGTAAAAAGTACAGCAAGGCTCCCGCGGTGACTCCGATCACCCCGGTGAGCGGGCCCCACCGTCGCTGCCCGAGGAGTCACCGTGCCTCTGTCCACCCGCCCCCGCCTGGTCATCGTCACCGCGGCCGCCGCCGCGCTCACGCTCACCTCCTGCACCAGCAGAGAAGAGACCCCGGCCGCCCCCGCCAACGGGAGTGGTCCCGCCGCCTCCGCGCAGTCCGTCGCCCCGAGCGCCGACGGCTGCACGATCGACAAAACCGGTTACCCCAAGGTCGATCTCAAGACCGCGGTGGTCGGTTTCTCACAGTCGGAAAAGGAAGCCAATCCCTTCCGGATCGCCGAGACGCAGTCCATCAAGGACGAAGCCGCCAAGCTCGGCATCGCGAGCGACAAGCTGCTCGTCACCAACGCCCAGAGCGACCTGAACAAGCAGATCAGCGACATCAAGTCGATGCTCGACCGCGGCGCCCAGCTGCTCGTCGTCGCGCCGCTGAACTCCGACGGCCTGCAGCCCGCGCTCGACGCGGCGAAGGCCAAGAAGGTCCCGGTCGTCACCATCGACCGCAAGGTGACGTCGCAGCCGTGCACCGACTACCTGACCTTCATCGGCTCGAACTTCGTCGAGCAGGGCAAGCGCGCCGCGCAGGAGATGGCGCGCGTGACCGGCGGCACCGGCAAGGTCGCGATCCTGCTGGGCTCCTCCGGCAACAACGTGACCACCGACCGCACCAAGGGCTTCAAGGACGAGCTCGCGAAGACGCCCGGGCTGTCCGTGGCCGTCGAGCAGACCGGTGACTTCGACCGGTCCAAGGGCCAGTCCGTGATGGAGCAGCTCATCCAGAGCCACCCGGACATCACCGCCGTCTACGCCGAAAACGACGAAATGGGCGTCGGCGCGGTCAACGCGCTCAAGACGGCGGGCAAGACGCCGGGCAAGGACGTCAAGGTCATCTCGATCGACGGCACCCGCAACGCCGTGCAGCTCATCGCCGACGGCAGCTACAACGCCGTGATCGAGTCGAACCCGCGCTTCGGCCCGCTGGCCTTCCAGACGCTGCAGAAGTTCGAGAGCGGCGAGGCCATCCCCGCGAGCATCGTGATCACCGACGACCAGTACGACGAGACCAACGCGGCCCAGAAGGTCGGGAACGCGTACTGATGACGGCAGCCACCGAAGAGGACGTCGCCATGACGACCGCACCGGTGCTCGAGGTGGCCGGGGTGACCAAGCGGTTCCCCGGCACCCTCGCCCTCGACGACGTCAGCTTCGCGCTGCGCCCCGGCGAGGTGCACGCGCTGGTCGGCGAGAACGGCGCCGGCAAGTCCACGCTGATCAAGGTGCTCACCGGCGTCTACCAGCCCGACGAGGGCGAGGTGCGCCACCTCGGCGAGCCGGTGACGTTCAAGCGCCCGATCGACGCGCAGCGGGCCGGGATCTCCACGATCTACCAGGAGGTCAACCTCGTCCCCCTGATGAGCATCGCGGGCAACGTCTTCCTCGGCCGCGAGCCGCGCACGAAGGCCGGTCTCGTCGACTGGTCGAAGATGTACACCGACGCCCGCGAGCTGCTCAAGGGCTACGGCATCGAAGACGACGTCAAACGCCCGCTGCACACCCTCGGTGTCGGCGCGCAGCAGATGGTCGCACTCGCCCGCGCGGTCTCGACCGACGCGAAGGTCGTCATCATGGACGAACCGACGTCGTCGCTCGAGCCGCGCGAGGTCGAGACGCTCTTCGAGGTGCTGAACCGCCTGCACGCCGAAGGCATCGCGATCGTCTACGTCAGCCACCGCATGGACGAGCTGTACCGGGTCTGCGACAGCGTCACCGTGCTGCGCGACGGCCGGGTCGTCCATAGTGGACCGCTGGCGCCGCTCCCCCGGATCGAGCTGGTCTCGAAGATGCTCGGCCGGGAGATCCGCCAGATCCGCGAAGAGGGCGTCACGGCGTTCGGCGAAGAGCACGAGGTCGAGCGCGAGCCGCTGCTCAAGGCCGAAGGCCTGTCCGGCATGCGGAAGCTGCACGACGTCTCGGTGAGCATCCGGCCCGGCGAGGTCGTCGGCCTCGCCGGGCTGCTCGGCTCCGGCCGCAGCGAGACGGCGCGCGCCATCGTCGGGGCGTTCCCGCTCGACGGCGGTTCCGTGCTCCTGGCCGGGAAGCCGCTCAAGAAGGGCAGGATCAAGGCCGCCATGCGCGCCGGGATCGCGCTGCTCGCCGAGGACCGCAAGACCGACGGGATCATCCCGAACCTGTCGGTCCGCGAGAACATCGTGCTCGCCGCGCTGCCGTCGCTCTCGCCGTTCGGCCTGGTCAGCAAGGCCAAGCAGGACAAGATCGTCAAGATCTTCATGGAACGCCTGCGGATCAAGGCGTCCAGCCCGGAGCAGAAGGTGTCCGAACTGTCGGGCGGCAACCAGCAGAAGGTGCTGCTCGCGCGCTGGCTGGCCACCGGCCCGAAGATCCTCCTGCTCGACGAACCGACGCGCGGCATCGACGTCGGCGCCAAGGCCGAAGTGCAGGCGCTGATCGACGAGCTCGCGCAGGAGGGGCTCGGCGTGCTGCTCATCTCGTCCGAACTGGAAGAGCTGATCGACGGCTCCGACCGCGTGGTGGTGCTGCGCGACGGCTCCGTCGTCGGCGAGCTGACCGGCGACCGCATCACCGAGGAGAACGTCCTGACCGCGATCGCAGCCGAGGGTGACAACGATGTCTAGCGCCACCCTGACCAGAAGTCCCGACCGCGCGAAAGTCACCGCGTGGCTGCAGAACTACGGCGTCTACCTGGCCGTCGTCGTGCTGCTGCTGTTCAACGTGGTGTTCACCGAGAACTTCCTGTCCGCGGCCAACTTCCGCACCCAGCTGGTGCAGGCCGCGCCGGTCTGCATCGTCGCGCTCGGCATGGCGCTGGTGATCGGCACCGAGGGCATCGACCTGTCGGTCGGCTCGGTGATGTCGATCGCCGCCGCGCTCATCCCGCTCTACCTGGGCGCCGGCCCGCTGACGGCGGTCATCGTCGCGGTCATCGCCGGGGTCGTGTCCGGCCTGTTCAGCGGGTACCTGGTGGCCTACCTGGGCATCCAGCCGATCATCGCGACCCTGGCGTTGCTGGTGGGCGGGCGCGGGCTCGCGCTCGTGATCGCCCACGGCCAGCTCGTCCAGCTGCACAACCGGGACTTCCTGGAACTGGGCACGGGTGACGTCCTCGGCGTGCCGATCATGGTCATCGTCGCGGGCGTGCTCGCGGTGCTGGCCGGCCTGGTCGTCCAGCGCACGACGTTCGGCAGGCACCTGGTCGCGGTCGGCGGCAACCGCGCCGCCAGCACCCTGGCCGGGCTGCCCGTCAAGCGCGTGCTCGTCGGCGTCTACGTCATCTCCGGGGCGCTGGCCGCGGTGGCCGGCGTGCTCGCGACGTCGCGGCTGGGCGCCAGCGACCCCAACGACCTGGGCCTGTTGATGGAGCTGTCCGCGATCACCGCGGTCGTCGTCGGCGGCACGCCGCTGACCGGCGGCCGGGTCCGCGTGCTCGGCACCGTGTTCGGCGCGCTGCTCATGCAGCTCGTGCACGCCACCCTGATCAAGCACAACCTGCCGGACTCGACCGCGCAGATGGTCCAGGCGGCCATCATCGTCGTCGCGGTCTACGTCGCACGTGAGCGGAGCAGCAAATGACCGCGACCCAGACCCAGGCCCGCAACGCGGCCTTCGCCGGGGTCCTGCAACGCCAGGGCGCGGCCGTCGTCCTCGTGCTCGGCATCGCCGCCGCGTGGTTCGCTTTCCCGCGTTTCGGGTCCGCGGACAACCTGCGCGACCTCGCGCTGCAGAGCTCGTTCCTCGCGGTGATCGCGCTCGGCATGACGTTCGTGATCATCTCCGGCGGCATCGACCTCTCGGTCGGCTCGAACTACGCGCTCGGCGGCGTCCTCGCCGCGTACGGCGCGCAGTACGGCGTGGTCTTCGCGATCCTGCTGCCCCTGGCGGTGTGTTCGCTGATCGGGCTGGTCAACGGCCTGCTCATCGCGCGCACCGGGATGGCGCCGTTCATCGTCACCCTGGCGTCGCTGTTGTTCGCCCGCGGGCTCTTGCTGGCGTTGACCTCCGAAGGCGCGACGACGTACAAAGTGGACCCCGGCTCGGCGTTCCTCTGGCTCGGCCAGGGCACGGTCTTCGGCGTCGGCGTGCCCGTGTACCTCACCCTGATCCTGTTCGCGTTCGGCGGGCTGCTCCTGCGCCGGACGCGGTTCGGGCAGTCGGTGTTCGCCATCGGCGGCGCCGAGAACTCCGCGATGCTGATGGGGCTTCCCGTGGCCCGCACCAAGATCAGCCTCTACACCCTCAGCGGTGCGCTGGCCGGGTTCGCCGGCGTGCTCACCGCCGCGTACCTGCAGTCCGGCGTCACGGTCATCGGCGTCGGCACCGAGCTGGACGCGATTTCGGTCGTCGTCATCGGCGGCACGCTGCTCACCGGCGGCGCCGGCACCATCGTCGGCACGCTCGTCGGCGTGCTGCTGCGCACGCTGATCCAGAACGTCATCAACCAGATCGGCACCCTCGACTCCAACTACCAGACGGTGGTGAGCGGGGCCTTCCTGCTCGTCGTCGTGGTGATCCAGCGCCTGCTGGCGCGCTCCCGAACCCGCTGACCCCTGTCCCCTACCAGGAGGTTCAACGATGTTCCGCCCTGCCCGAAAAACCCGGAGATGGCTCACCGCGGCCGCCGCGTTCGCGGTCGCGGTGGCCGGCCTCGGCACCGTCCCGGCGGCCAGTGCCGCCGACGCCCCGCAGTGGCAACGGCTGACGCCGCCGCTGTCCACGCCCTGGACCCAGGACGTCTCCCCCACCAACGCCCTCCCCGACTACCCGCGCCCGCAGCTGACCCGCGACCAGTGGCAGAACCTCAACGGCGTCTGGGAGTTCGCCAAGGCGACCCCGGGTGAGGCCGCCCCGGTCGGCAAGACGCTCGGCGAGCGGATCCTCGTGCCGTACCCGGTCGAGTCGGCGCTGTCCGGGATCATGCGCCACGAGACGAACATGTGGTACCGCCGCACGTTCGAGGTCCCGAAGAACTGGCAGGTCGGCAAGGGCCAGCGGCTCGTGCTGCACTTCCAGGCGGTGGACTACGACGCCACGGTGATCGTCAACGGCAAGACCGTCGGCCGCCACACCGGCGGCTACGACGCCTGGTCGGTCGACGTGACCGACGCGCTGACCACGGCGAAGAGCCAGGAAGTCGTCGTCGGCGTCGCCGACCCGAACGACCAGGGCGGGCAGCCGATCGGCAAGCAACGCCAGCCCGGCGACGGCATCTTCTACACGCCGACGTCCGGCATCTGGCAGACGGTGTGGATGGAGCCGGTGGCCTCGGCGCACGTCGACCGCCTGGACGTCACGCCCGACGTCGCGTCCGGTTCGGTCACGGTGAACGCCGTGGTCGGCGGGCCGGTGAAGCAGCGCGTCGAGGCCGTCGCCTACGACCACGGCCGCCCGGTCGGCCGCGTGTCCGGCGACGCGAACAAGCCGTTGAAGCTCAAGGTGGACAAGCCGCACCTGTGGTCGCCGGACGACCCGTTCCTCTACGACCTCCGCGTCAAGCTGTCGGGCGGGGACGAGGTCGGCTCGTACTTCGGCATCCGCTCGATCAGCGTCGGCAAGACCGCCGACGGCAAGGAACGGATGCTGCTCAACGGCAAGTTCGTCATGCAGGTCGGCCCGCTCGACCAGGGCTTCTGGCCGGACGGCATCTACACCGCGCCGACCGACGCGGCGCTGAAGTTCGACCTGCAGCAGGAGAAGGCGCTCGGCTTCAACATGGTGCGCAAGCACATCAAGGTCGAGCCGGACCGCTGGTACTACTACGCCGACAAGCTGGGCCTGATGGTCTGGCAGGACATGCCGGCGATGAAGGACGACATCGAGCCATCCGCGGCGTCGAAGGTCAACTACGAGGCCGAGATGCACCGGATGATCGACCAGCACCGCAGCTTCCCGTCGATCGTCACCTGGGTGCCGTTCAACGAAGGCTGGGGCGACTACGAGGTCGGCCGGATCGCCGACGAGGTCAAGTCGTGGGACCCCTCGCGGCTGGTGAACGCCGAGTCCGGCGTCAACTGCTGTAGGTCCGAACCGGACAGCGGTCGCGGTGACATCTACGACGACCACACCTACACGGGCCCCGGAACGCCGGTGCAAACCGGAACCCGGGCGGCCGTCGACGGCGAGTACGGCGGCCTCGGCCTCAAGGTCGACGGCCACCAGTTCGACCCGGCGGGCAGCTTCGCCTACGAGATGGAGCCCGACAGCGCGACGCTGACCCGGCGCTACGGCGAGCTGCAGCAGCGCCTGTTGCTGGTCGCCCAGCGGTGCGGCGTTTCGGCCGGCGTCTACACGCAGACCACCGACGTCGAGAAGGAGGTCAACGGCTTCTTCACCTACGACCGGCAGGTGAAGAAGATGGACTTCGCGGCGGTCCGCGCGGCGAACCTCGCGGTGATCAAGGGCGCCACCGGCGCACCGGTCACGTCCGGACCTCCGGTGCCCCAGGGCACGCCGGGCATCGACGGCATCGCGGCGTACGGCTTCGACGAGAACTCCGGCACCACGGCGAAGGACAGCGTGGGCAGCCACGACGCCACCCTCGTCGGCGGCGCGTCCTGGACCGCGGGCAAGAGCGGTTCGGCGATGGCGGTGAACGGGTCGGGCCAGTACGCCGACACGGGCGCCGCGCTGGTGAACACCGAAGGCAGCTACAGCGCGGCGGCGTGGGTCAAGTTCACCGCCGTGGGTGACGGCTTCCAGACGATCGTCAGCCAGGACGGCGACAGCAACAGCGCGTTCTTCCTGCAGTACTCGGGTCAGGACCACCGCCTGGCGATGAGCTTCGTGGGCACGCGGGCCCTGGCGCCCACGGCTCCGGAAGCGAACCGCTGGTACCACGTCGTGGGCGTCCGCGACGCGGCGGCGGGCACGCTGAAGCTGTACGTGGACGGCCAGCTGGCGGCCACGAAGAGCGTCTGCCTCGGCGACGCCTCGACCGGCCACACGGTGATCGGCCGCGGCAAGTACGGCGGCAACCTGGTGGACTTCCTCAACGGGGCGGTCGACCAGGTGCACGTCTACGACCGGGCTCTGTCCGACGCGGACGTGAGCGCGTTGTACACCAGCGGAAAGTAAAGCAGTCCCCGATCCGGGGAGGCCGGGTTTCCCGGCCTCCCCGGATCTTCGCCGTCACGGTTGACCTGGAGCGCGCTCCAGCCCCTAGCGTCGTACTCGCCACGACGTACTGGGGAAAGGAACCGCCATGACCGACGAGCGCTTCGAACTCGGCCTGAAGACCCTGACCGCCATCGACGGCGAGAGCGGGCAGCGCGTGCTCGACAACCTCGCCGACGTCTCCCCCGCGCTGGCGGAAGCCGTCGTGTCGTGGGGCTTCGGGGAGATCTACGCACGGCCGGGCCTGGCCCCGCGCGACCGCCAGCTGGTGACGCTCGGCATGCTGACCGCCCTCGGCGGCTGCGAACCGCAGCTGGAGGTGCACGTCAACGCGTCGCTCAACGTCGGGCTCACGCCCGCGGAGATCGTCGAAGCGCTCCTGCACTCCGCGGTCTACTGTGGATTCCCGAAGGCGCTCAACGCGACCTTCACGGCCAAGAAGGTCTTCGCCGAGAGGGGGCTGCTGCCGGTGACGAGCGCATGAAGGTCGTCCTGTTCGGCGCGACCGGCATGGTCGGCCAGGGCGTGCTGCGGGAATGCCTGCGGGACGAGCGGGTGGAGGCGGTGCTGGCGGTCGGCCGGTCCCCGGTCGGCGTGCGCGACCCGAAGCTGTCCGAGCTCGTGTGCGAAGACCTCTTCGCGCTCGAGCCGATCACCGGGTACGACGTCTGCTTCTTCTGCCTCGGCGTGTCCTCCGTGGGCGTTTCGCCGGAAGAGTACGAGCGGATCACCTACCAGCTCACCCTTTCCGTGGCGAGCAAGCTGCCCGAGAACACCACTTTCGGGTACGTCTCGGGCGCGAGCACCGACAGCACCGAACGCGGCCGGGTGCGCTGGGCACGCGTCAAGGGGGCGACGGAGAACGCGCTCGCGAGGCTGCCGCTGCGGACGTTTTCCTTCCGCCCCGGCTACATCCAGCCCCTGCACGGGATCACGTCGAAGACCCCGCTCTACCGGACGCTCTACCGCGTCGCGATGCCGCTGTACCCGGTGCTTCGCCGACTGCTCCCCCACTACGTGACGACCACCGAGGAAATCGGCCTGGCGATGCTGGAAGTCGCCGAAAACGGCTACGAGCGGCCGATCCTCGAGAACACCGACATCGTCACCGCCGCCGCGCGACGAGGCCGGCCAGCAGGTTCGTGAGGCTTTCGGCCAGCCCGGCCGCGAACGACGGCGCCCCGCCCAGCTCGGCCGTGGCCGCCGCGACCACCGCCGTCGGGTTGGCCAGCGGCCACGCCCCCGACACCAGCACCACCACGCCGAGGGCGAAGTGCCGCGCGGCCGCCTCCGACAGCTCGGGCACCCGCGTCCGGACCAGCGCGCCGAGCCGCTCGGTGTTGGCCGCCGCACGGCGCTTGAAGTCGCGGGCGAACTCCAGGGAGATGTTGCGCTCCAGCACCGGCGCCATCGCGCTGATCAGCTCGCACAGCAGCCTCCGCTCGGCCAGTGTCGCCGCGATCGTGCCCGCGACGTGCTCTTCGCCCGCTTCCTCGAACACCAGGTGGTCGAGCCAGTCCGTCCACTCACCGTCCAGGACCTCGAGGAAGACGGCCTCGCGGCTGTCGAAGTAGCGGAGCACGTTGGACTTCGCGAGCCCGACCCGGCAGGCCAGCTCCCGCAGGCTGATGTCGGCGACCGGCCGCTCGGCGAGCAGCTCCCGCGCCGCGGCGAGGATCGCGGTGCGGCGCGCCTCGACCTGCTCCGGCCGCCGGGCACGCTGGAATCCGGCGCTCATGGCGCCGACAGTATCTCCCTCAGCCGCGGCTGGTGGCTTCCCGCCGCGTCTTGACCCGCCGGTAGCTCCAGATCAGCAACGCGAACAGGATCGCCGACGACAGGATCAGGCTCGACCCCGTGCTCCAGCCGCTGAACGGCAGCGACCGCACGGTGCCCCAGACGATCCCCGCCGCCAGCAGCGCCAGCCCGGCCAGCACCGAGCCGGCGATCCGCAACGGCGACGACACGCTGTCCTCGGCCGCCTTCATCGCGCGCTCGCGCACCGGGTCGACGTACCGCTCGAGCGCCGGGAACTCCGACGCGAGCAGCAGCAGCCCGGCGAGCACGAGCAGCAGCCCGGGCCCGGGCAGGACGAGCAGCAGCACGCCCACGACCAGCAGCACCGCGCCCGCCACCGTGATCAGGACGCGCTTCGCCTGTTTGCCGACGCCCACTGCGCCACTCCCCTCGTTTCGCCCGATTCTTCCTGGTTGCGCCGTCGTGTGCCACTCACGAGCACGCTCACCCGCGCCGCGGCGACGCTCGCCCCGGCCAGCGCCACCAGGCCGAGCGAGACCACCAGCCCGGGCCAGACGTAGAGCACCTGGGCGTAGGTCCCCCGCCGCCCGGCGAACACGACGCCCAGCAGCTGCGGCAGGAGCGCGAGCGGGACGAGCGGCAGCAGGGGCGGCACCACCCGCCACCACCGGGGCTTCCGCCGGGCCCGCCGGACGCCGAGCACCGCCAGGCCCACGGCGATCAACGCCAGCGCGCCGAGCACCCGGTCCGCGACGACCCCGGCGGGCAGCGCGGGCTCCGGCGTCTTCCCCCGCACCAGGCTCGCGAGGTCCCGGGCCAGCAGCTCGGCTTCGTTGTCCAGCGCCATCCCCGTGTTCGCCACCACGGCGATGCCGTACCCACCGGGCAGCAGGATCTGTGCGGCGGTGTGGGAAAACCAGTCGCCGGTGTGCGAGATCCGGCCGTCGCGCACGGCCCAGCCGAGTGCGTAGTCGCGACCGGGTGCCGGGGTGTGCGCGAGCGTGGCCGCCGACGGCGAGACCACGCCGCCGCCGTCCCGCTGGGCCACCAGCCACTTCGCCAGGTCCTGCGCGGTCGTGAGCACGCCGTGGCTGCCGCCGGTGAACCAGTCCGGTTCGCGCACCGGCACCACGACGCCGAACGCGCGCACGTGCCCCTCGGTCCCGCGCGGGCTGTCCACGGTGGAGCTGTCCGCCATGCCCAGCGGCCGGAAGACCTGCTCGGTCAGGAAGTCCGCGAACGGCTGCCCGGCCACGACCTCGACGATCCGGGCGGCCACCTCGTAGTTCGGGTTGTGGTAGTGGAACTCCGCGCCCGGCTCGCTCGCCAGCGGCGCGTCCCGCAGCCGCGCCGTCGCCTCCGCGAGCGTGTGCGGCTGCGGCAACGTGAGGTCGGGGAACGCGGAGTCGGCCATCCCGGACGTCTGGTCCAGGAGCATCCGGACGGTGATCCGCGCACCGCGCGGGTCGGCGAGCCGGAACTCCGGCAGGTAGCGCGGCACGGGGTCGTCGAGCCGCACGCGGCCGGCCTCGACGAGCCGCAGCACCGCGAAAGCCGTCATGGACTTGCTCAGCGACGCGATCGGCAGCCGTGTCGACGCGGTGATCGGCGTGCCGGCGGCGTCGTGGCCGTAGCCCGCGACGCGCACGACGTCGCCGTTGTGCGTGACGGCGACCGCGGCGCCGGGCAGACCGGTGTGGTCGAGGTAGGCGCGGACGTAGGCGTCGATGTTCCCGCCTTGAGCCGCGGCGGCGGGCGTCGCGGTGCCGAGCAGGAGCACCGCGAGCACGAGGAAAAGCCTGGTCATGCGGTCAACGTAGGGTTCGCGCGACGTCGTCGGCCGCTGCCGGACGACGTCGATCACCCCCGACTTTCGGCAGGGCTTGACAGCGGACCTATAGTCAACACATCGGTTGATAAACAGATTGGTTGATAAAGATGACGGTTGACGAGGAGGCGCTGGACCGGGCGTTCACCGCACTCGGCGACCCGGTGCGCCGGGCGCTGGTCGCCCGGCTGTCCCGCGGCGAGGCGACGGTCAACGAACTGGCCGAGCCCTTCGCGATCACGAAGCAGGCCATCTCCCGGCACATCCAGGTCCTGGAGCAGGCCGGACTGATCACGCGCAGCCGCGACGGCCAGCGCCGGCCGTGCCACCTCGTGCCGTCCGCCCTCGAGGCCCTCACCGGCTGGATCGACACCTACCGGCTGGCCACCGAACGCACCTACCGGCGGCTCGATGCCGTCCTCGACACCCTGGAGGAAACGCCATGAGCACCACGATCACCGCCCAGCCCGGAACGCCGTTCATCGACGTCACCCGCGAGTTCGCGGCCCCGCCGTCGGCCGTCCTGCGCGCCCACACCGACCCGGAGCTGGTCGTGCGCTGGCTGGGCCCGCACGGCATGGAGATGGAGCTCGTCGACTTCGACGCCCGCTCCGGCGGCGCGTACGACTACATCCACCGAGACGACCGCGGCGAGTACCGCTTCCGCGGCGTCTACCACACGGTGAGCGAAGACCGGATCATCCAGACGTTCGAGTACCTGGGCGCCCCGGGCGAAGTCACCCTCGACGCGATGACCCTGACCGACCTCGGCGGCCGGACCCGCATGGTGACGCACTCGGTGTTCCCGTCGGTGGCGGCGCGCGACGCGGCGCTGGAGAGCGGGATGAGCCGAGGCATCACGGAGTCCTTCGAGCGCCTCGACAAGGTGCTGGAATGACCGTCGTCGCCAGTTTCTGCATGTCCCTGGACGGTTTCGTCGCCCGCCCCGACGACTCGGTCGGGCCGCTGTTCGACTGGTACACCGCGGGCGACGTCGAGGTGCCGATGGTCGGGTATCCGATGACGTTCCGGGTGTCGCCCGCGAGCGCGTCGTACTTGCGGGACCAGATGGACTTCGCCCGGCACAGCGCCTTCGTCTGCGGGCGGCGGGTTTTCGACCACACGCGCGGGTGGGGTGGGCGGCCTCCCGGTGGGGGTACTGCTTTCGTTGTCACGCATCGGGATCCGCCCTCTGACTGGCCTTCTTCCTCCTTGGCTCCCTTCACCTTCGTTTCGGATGTTGCTCGCGCTGTCTCCTTGGCTCGGGAGGCTGGGGATGGGAACGTTGGCGTCTCCGGGCCCTGTATTGCCCGGCAGTGCCTTCGGCTCGGGCTGCTCGATGAGGTTCGGGTTGATCTTGTGCCCGTTTTTCTCGGTTCCGGTGTTCGGTACTTCACGGACCTTGGTGATTCTACGGCTGCGCTGGAACGGGTTCAGGTTGTCGAGGGTGAGGGGGTTACTCACCTTCGTTATCGCGTTCGTTATCCCGGCTTTTAACGATGCGGCTTCGCCGTGGCGTAGGAAATCGGCGCTTCGTGTTCTTGCTTCTTACGGTGCTCGTCTGCGCCGATTCCCCACGCAGCGAGCATCGTCACCACATCGAGTGATGAACATGTGTTCTGGGGCCGGTAATCTTGTTGTGTGGACGACAGAGCGGTGTGGCAAGCGGACGCGGCGGCCCTGGCCGATCGCATCTGCAGCCTGCTCACCGTCGTGCGGACCGCCGAAGCCGAAATCGGGTCGCTGCTGGTCGAAATCGAATCCCGCGGCGTTCTCGACCTCTTCGGCTACCGCTCCGTCCCTCGCCTTTTAGAACATCTGGCCGACATTCCGAAATCCGCGGCCGAGACCGTGGTGAAGCGTGCCCGGGCGTTGAATCCCGGCCGCGCCCTCGACGGCACCCCCACCCCGGTGTTGGCTCCCGCGACGGCTGCGGCCGCGGGCTCGCTGAGCAACCCGATGATCGACACGATCGTCGGCACCCTGCAGCAGATCACCCCCGAGCACCGCGAGGACGCCGAGCAGCACCTGCTCGCCCTCGCCGCCGAAGCGGGCTACCAGCAGGTCGTCGTGCTCGGCACCCGGATCCTGGCCCACCTCGACCCCGACGGCACCGCACCCGACGAGACCGAACCCGCCACCCCCACCCGGGAACTGTCGCTGCGGCGGAAAAGATCCGGGGCGTGGGAGCTGAACGGCCGCTTCGACGACGAAACCGGCTCCCGCGCCAACGCCCTGCTCGACTCCCTCGCCCAGCGCCGCGGCACCGACGACCACCGGTCCCCGCAGGAACGCTACGGCGACGCCTTCTCCGACGCCATCGACCTCGCCCTCACCACCCCCGACCTCCCGACCCAGGCAGGCGAACGCGCCCACGTCACCGTCGCCATCTCCCTCGACGACCTGAAAACCGGCATCGGCCGCGCCATCCTGGGCGACACCGGCACCATGTCCGCCGCCGAAGCCCGCCTCCACGCCTGCGACTGCACCCTCATCCCCGCCGTGCTCGGCAGCAAAAGCGAACCCCTCGACCTCGGCCGCCAACGCCGCCTGATCCCCAACGGCATCCGCCACGCCCTGTTCCTGCGCGACCGCGGCTGCGCCTTCCCCGGCTGCCACCGCCCACCACGGCACTGCCAAGGCCACCACATCCGCCACTGGGCCAACGGCGGCCCCACCAACCTCGCCAACCTGGTCCTGATGTGCGCCCACCACCACCGGCTCCTGCACCGCTCCGGCTGGGAAGTCCGCATCGCCCCCGACGGCCTCCCCGAATTCCTCCCACCAACCTTCCTGGACAAACGCCGAAAACCCAGGCGCAACAACCTCCACCAACCACTCCCCTTCGCAGCCTGACAACCACAAACGGGAAAGGCCCGCAGCCACCGGCTACGGGCCTACTCCCACGCCCAGCCACGAACCACCCGCCGACTGGCCCCCACTCACGACTCCCACCGCAGCTCTTCGCTCGCCGCAACTGATCACCCGCCCCCGGCGGTGCCCACCCAGCCGAACCAAGCCGCGCCCGGTCCCGAGCTTCCGCCCACCCAGCCCGAGCGAAACCACCCACCCCGGCGGTGCCCACCGAAACGAGAAAGGGCCCGGCAGCCAAAGCCACCGGACCCAAACCCGCCAAACCCCTACTCACCAGCCCCGGCCAGCAACTGATCAAACGGCACGAAATCCGGCTCAGCAGCCAAAGCAGGCCGCCCACCAACAGCAGCCGCCAGCTCCGCGCCTGCCTTCTCGATCCGCCGCTGCAACGCCCCTCCCCAGTCGGACGACGCCGCATACACCCCCGTCGCCACCGGATCCGCCTTCAAATACCCGAACAGCGGCCGCAGCTGGTAGTCGAGCACCAGCGAATGCCGCTCAGTCCCGCCAGTAGCGCCGAGCAGCACCGGCTTGCCCACCAGTGAATCCGAGTCCAGCACGTCGAAGAACGACTTGAACAAACCGCTGTACCCGGCCGTGAACACCGGGGTCACCACGATCAGCGCGTCCGCGCCGGTCACCGTCGAAATCGCCGACCGCAAAGCCGGGCTCGGGAAACCCGTCAGCAGGTTCTTCGTCACGTCCAGGGCGATGTCGCGCAGCTCCACCACCTCCACCGAGACCGAGCCCGGGGACCCAGCCGCGGCGACCGTCGCCGCGGCCAAGCGGTCCGCCAGCAGGCGGGTCGACGAAGGCACCGACAGGCCCGCCGTCACCACCGCGAGCTTCATGCCGACACCTCCGACAAAGACAGAGCCTGGGACTCGACCAGCGAAGCGTGCGTAGGCGCTTCAGGGACGTGAGCCGGCCGCTTGGCGTCCAGTTCCTTCCGCAGCACCGGGATCACCTCCGAGCCCAGCAGGTCGAGCTGCTCCAGCACCGTCTTCAGCGGCAGGCCCGCGTGGTCCATCAGGAACAGCTGGCGCTGGTAGTCGCCGAAGTGCTCCCGGAACGTCAGCGTCTTGTCGATGACCTCCTGCGGGCTGCCCACCGTCAGCGGCGTCTGGTCGGTGAACTCCTCCAGCGACGGGCCGTGGCCGTACACCGGGGCGTTGTCGAAGTACGGGCGGAACTCCTTCCGCGCGTCCTGCGACTTCGGGCGGATGAACGCCTGACCGCCCAGGCCGACGATCGCCTGGTCCGCCGAACCGTGGCCGTAGTGCTCGTAGCGCTGGCGGTAGAAGCCGATCAGCTGCTGGAAGTGGGACGTCGGCCAGAAGATGTGGTTGGCGAAGAAGCCGTCACCGTAGAACGCCGCCTGCTCCGCGATCTCCGGGCTGCGGATCGACCCGTGCCAGACGAACGGCGGGACCCCGTCCAGCGGCCGCGGCGTCGCCGTGAAGCCCTGCAGCGGCGTGCGGAACTTGCCCTCCCAGTCGACCACGTCCTCGCGCCACAGCCGGCGCAGCAGCGCGTACTTCTCGATCGCCAGCGGAATGCCCTGGCGGATGTCCTCGCCGAACCACGGGTACACCGGGCCCGTGTTGCCGCGGCCCATCATGAGGTCGACGCGGCCGTCGGCCAGGTGCTGCAGCATCGCGAAGTCCTCGGCGATCTTCACCGGGTCGTTCGTCGTGATCAGCGTGGTCGACGTCGACAGGATGATCTTGGACGTCTGCGCCGCGATGTACCCCAGCATCGTCGTGGGCGACGACGGCACGAACGGCGGGTTGTGGTGCTCACCCGTCGCGAAGACGTCGAGACCCACCTCTTCCGCCTTCAGCGCGATGCGGACCATCGCCTTGATGCGCTCGTGCTCACTGGGCGTGGTGCCGTTCGTGGGATCGGTCGTGACGTCGCCCACCGTGAAGATTCCGAACTGCATGACCTGCTCCCTTCGCGACCCCCATCTTACATGCGCGTTCAACTACTTCCAAGCAAGAGATATTCCGGCCGACAAAGCCGTAGGGGGCACCAAGTAAGGTCAGGGGCATGGACGCGGAGCTCGCTCGGCTGGGTCTGGCAGAACGTTCGGTACGACTCCTCACGGGCCGCGACATCTGGGCCTCGATCACCCCCCTGCTCGCCCCGCGCAGGAACCTGGTGGCCGCCTTCGGTCACGTGGGTCCCGGCGCGGCGGCGTTGTTGCCCTTGCAACCGGGCGACACGCTGATCACGGACGCGAGCCTCGACACGGTGCTGGCCGGCACCACGAGCCCGCACGCCCTGCTGCACTGGGTGAAGGCGGGGGTGATCGTGCACTCGCTGCGCGGGCTCAACGCGAAGCTGGTGATCGCCGAGGACGACCCGTCGTTCGTGGTCGCCGGCTCGGCCGACGTCACCGCCGCGGGCCCCCGCCAGCTGTTCGAAGCCGTGACGGTCACCACCGAGCGGCTCACCGTCGAGGAGGCCCAGGAGGCCTGGCTCGAGTGGTGCGACCTCGCGGGCCCCGCGCTCACGGCGGGCGACCTGGAGCCGCTCCTGGAGCAGTACGGCGCCGGCAAACCGGTCACCACGCCGCGCCCCGCCACCCCGGCCCGCGCCGCGACACCGCCGGCCCGCCCGGTCGTCACGACCCGGCCCGCGACCCCGGTGCGGCCCGCGACCCCGCCGCCCCCACCGTCCCCGGTCCGGCCCGCGGCCCCGGCACCGTCGCCGGTCCGCCCGGCTCAGCCCGTGGCGCCGGAGCCGCCCGCCGCCGAGGTGCGCCCGGCGGTGACCGAGCCCCCGGCCACCGAGACCACGGCTCCCGCCGCCGAGACCCCCGCGGTCACGGAACCGGTTGCGGCGGCAGCCGAGCCGGAAGCCACCGAAGCCCCCGAAGTTCCCCGCCCGAACTGGCCGCGCCCGGCCGAGCTGTACCTCGTCAGCCTCGTCGAAGGCGGCGAGCCGTCGGCCGAGGCCGAGTACCGGCTCGAGGAGCTGGCCCGCGAGCACACGCACCCCGGCGAGAACGGCGAAGCACCCTTCCGGGTGGAGCTGTTCTGGGCCGACGACGGCCAGGGCCAGGACCCGCCGCGCACGCTCCGCCCGGGCGTGCACGTGATCCGCGTCTACAGCCAGAAGCAGGGCCGCGCCCTGGTCGGGTCGCAGATCGAGGCCCCCGGGCTCGTCCTGCACGCGTACACCGACGAGTTCGCCTACCCCCGCCGCACGTACTGCTACCTCCTGACGCGGGAGACGGCCGCGAAGCCGGTGTTCGGCGACCTCCGCAAGGGGCTCGCCGCGATCGGCGAGAAGCCGAACTTCCGGAACAGCTTCCAGGTCCCGCGGAAGATCGAAGCCCTGCTGGGCCTGTGGCCCGACCTGGGCTACGACCCCAAGTAGGGGGCGCTTTCCGCCACACCGGGGGCGGAGCGCGCGGAACTTGTCGGGGTGGGCGGATATCCTGCAGTACGGTGCAGGCCGAGTCCGCACCACCACCA
The DNA here is from genome assembly GCF_054781455.1 of Amycolatopsis stemonae. Taxonomy (NCBI): domain Bacteria; kingdom Bacillati; phylum Actinomycetota; class Actinomycetes; order Pseudonocardiales; family Pseudonocardiaceae; genus Amycolatopsis; species Amycolatopsis stemonae. Next base: position 242,409 of record NZ_BAAGUJ010000009.1, read on the forward strand.
GCACTTTCGCGAGCCACGATCCGGGAGAACGACCCTGTGACTGCCGAGACCTTGTACGGGGCCGACGACCTGACGCATCTCGAGGGTCTCGAGGCCGTCCGCAAACGCCCCGGGATGTACATCGGCTCCACCGACAGCCGCGGCATCAACCACCTCTTCTCCGAGGTGGTGGACAACTCGACGGACGAGGGTGTCGCCGGCCACGCGACGAAGGTCGTCGTCACGCTCCACGCCGACGGCAGCGTCCAGGTGGACGACGACGGCCGCGGCATCCCCACCGGCACCCACGCCAAGTCCGGTTTGTCCGGCGTCGAGCTGGTCCTGACCCGCCTGCACGCCGGCGGCAAGTTCGGCGGCTCCGGCTACAAGACCTCCGGCGGCCTCCACGGCGTCGGCGCTTCGGCCGTCAACGCGCTGTCGCACCGCTTCGACGTCACGGTGAAGCAGGACGGCAAGGTCCACCAGATGTCGTTCAAGCACGGCGTCCCCGGCACCTTCGACGCGCCCGGCCCGAAGGCGAAGTTCACCCGCCGGTCCGGGCTGAACCTCGTCGGCAAGATGAAGCGCGGCGAGCGGTCCGGCACGTCGATCCGCTACTGGTACGACTCGCGCTACTTCGAGACCGGCGCGGTGCTGGACGTCGAGGGCGTGCGGGCCAAGCTGCGCAACACCGCGTTCCTCGTCCCGGGCGTCACGTACGTATTGCGCACCGCGATCGAAGACACCATCAACGAAGAGACCTTCCACTTCCCGCGCGGCCTCGTCGACATGGTCGACTTCCTGACCCCGTCGGGGGAAAAGCCGGTCTGCGGCACGCTGCTGATCACCGGCGAAGGCACGTACAAGGAGAACGCGGCGGACGCCAACGGCGTCATGCAGTCCAATGTGGAGCGTCGCGCCGAGGTCGAGGTGGCGCTGCGCTGGGGCACCGGCTACGAGCGCACGGTCGAGTGCTTCACCAACACGATCCGCAACCTGCACGGCGGCACGCACCGCCGCGGGTTCGACCGCGCGCTGACGAAGTCGCTGCAGGAGGCCATCTCCAAGACCCGCGGGCTGCTCAAGCCCAAGGAGGACATGCCGACGACCGAGGACGTGCTCGAGGGCATGACGGCCGTCGTGCACGTCCGGCTGCCGGAGCCGCAGTTCACGTCGCAGACGAAGGACGAGCTGTCCACGGCCGGCATCACCCGGGTCATCCAGGGCATCGTCGACAAGCACGTCAAGGCCTGGACCGAGGACCGCAAGACGAAGTCCGAGGCCAAGGTCGTGCTGCAGAAGGTGGTCGACGCCGCGCGCGTGCGGCTCACCCAGAAGCAGCAGAAGGACGCGGCCCGGCGCAAGACCGCCCTCGAAGGCGCGGCGATGCCGCCGAAGCTGGTCGACTGCCGCACCACCGGCGTCTCGCGCAGCGAACTGTTCCTGGTCGAGGGTGACAGCGCGCTGGGTTCGGCGCGGATGGCGCGCGTGTCGGAGTACCAGGCACTGCTGCCGCTGCGGGGCAAGATCCTGAACGTCCAGAAGGCGTCGCTCGGCGACACGCTGAAGAACGCCGAGATCGCGTCGATCGTGCAGGTCCTGGGCGCCGGCACCGGCCGGACGTTCGACCTGACGACCATGCGCTACGGCCGCGTGATCCTGATGGCGGACGCGGACGTCGACGGCTCGCACATCCGGACCCTGCTGATCACGCTGTTCGCGAAGTACATGCGCCCGGTGATCGAGGACGGCCGGCTGTACGCGGCGATGCCGCCGCTGCACAAGCTCGTCACGAAGGGCCGCAACCCGGAGACGCACTTCACGTACACGCAGCAGGAGATGGAGACGAAGTTCGCCGAGCTGGAGCGGGCGGGCAAGAACATCGTCACCCCGGTGCCGCGGTTCAAGGGTCTCGGCGAGATGGACGCCGACGAGCTGTGGGAGACCACGATGAACCCGGCCACCCGCTCGGTCCGCCGGATCACCATGGACGACGTCGAAGCCGCCGAAGGCGCGCTGGAACTGCTGATGGGCGAGAAGGTCGAGCCCCGGCGGAACTGGCTGGTCGCCTCTTCGGACCGGATCGACCGCGAAGCCATCGACGCTTAAATTTCGCAGCTACCAAGGAGTTCTGCCGTGGCACGCCGCAAGGGCACCACCACCAAGGTCGATCCCAGCGCGTTCGACTCCCCCGGTGCGAACGTCTTCGACAACTCGCTGAAGACCGAGATCGAAGACAGCTACCTGGAGTACGCGTACTCGGTCATCCACTCGCGCGCCCTGCCGGACGCGCGGGACGGGCTGAAGCCGGTGCACCGCCGGATCCTGTACTCGATGAACGAGAACGGCTACCGCCCGACGCACGCGTACGTGAAGTCGTCGCGCGTGGTCGGCGACGTGATGGGCAAGTACCACCCGCACGGTGACGTCGCGATCTACGACGCGATGGTGCGGCTGGCCCAGGACTTCTCGCTGAACGTCCCGCTGATCGACGGCCACGGCAACTTCGGTTCGCCCGACGACGGCCCGGCCGCTTCGCGGTACACCGAGGCGCGGATGTCGCCCGAGGCGATGCAACTGGTCGGCGAGCTCGGCGAGGACACCGTCGACTTCCGGCCGAACTACGACGGCTCGCTCGAGGAGCCGTCCGTGCTGCCCGCGGCGTTCCCGAACCTGCTGGTCAACGGCACGTCCGGGATCGCGGTCGGGATGGCGACGAACATGATCCCGCACAACCTCGGCGAGGTCGTCGCGGCGGCGCGGTGGCTGATCACGCACCCGACCGCGACGCTCGACAAGCTGATGGAGTTCGTGCCGGGCCCCGACCTGCCGACCGGCGGCAGCCTGCTGGGCCTGGACGAGGTGCGCCGCGCGTACGAGACCGGCCGCGGCGTGGTCCGGATGCGCGCGAACTGCGAGACCGGGCCGCTCGAAGGCAGCCGCGGCCGGCAGGCGATCACCGTCACCGAACTGCCCTACGGCGTCGGGCCGGAGAAGGTGATCGAGAAGATCACCGACGAGGTCAACAAGTCCAAGCGGCTCACCGGCATCGCCGACGTCAAGGACCTGACCGACCGCGAGAACGGCACGCGGCTGGTCATCGAGTGCAAGGTCGGCGTCAACCCGCAGGCGCTGCTGGCGGACCTGTACCGGCTGACGCCGCTGGAGCAGTCGTTCGGCATCAACAACCTGGTGCTCGTCGACGGCCAGCCGCAGACGCTGGGGTTGAAGGAACTCCTCGAGGTCTTCCTGCGGCACCGCTACGACGTCGTCACGCGGCGCACGAAGTACCGGCGCCGCAAGCGCGAAGAGCGGCTGCACCTGGTCGACGGCCTGCTGATCGCGCTGCTGAACATCGACAAGGTCATCAAGCTCATCCGCGAGAGCGAGAACGCGCAGGCCGCCAAGGACGGCCTGATGTCGCGCTTCAAGCTGTCGGAGATCCAGGCGACCTACATCCTCGACACCCCCCTGCGCCGGCTCACCAAGTACGACCGGCTCGAGCTGGAATCGGAGCAGGACAGGCTGCGCGACGAGATCGCCGAGCTGACCAAGATCCTGGACGACGAGTCGGTGCTGAAGAAGCTCGTGTCGTCGGAGCTGGCGAAGATCGCGAAGGACTTCTCGACCGAGCGCCGCACCTCGCTGATCGACGGTGACCTGAAGGAGGTCCTGGCCGCGTCCAAGCCGTCCGGGCCCCTCGAGGTCGCGGACGACCCGTGCCAGGTGATCCTGTCGGCGACCGGCCTGGTGGCCCGCACCGCGGCGGAGTCCGAGGAGTCGACGGAGACGCGCCGCCGCAACGGCCGCGTGAAGCACGACGCCGTCTCGGCGGTGGTCCACACGACGGCGCGCGGCCAGGTGCTGCTGGTGACGAGCCGCGGCCGGGCGTTCAAGACGGACGTGCTGCCGTTGCCGGTGCTCCCGGAGCAGGCGGGCACGGTCTCGCTGCGCGGCGGCATGGCGGCGCGCGAGCTGGTCCCGTTGGAGAAGGGCGAGACGGTCATCGGCATCGCGCCCCTGGGCGAGCAGGCGGCGGGTTCGCCCGGCCTGGCCCTCGGCACGCGAGCGGGCGTCGTGAAGGTGTGCTCGCCGGAGTGGCCGGTCCGCTCGGACGAGTTCGAAGTGATCACGCTGAAGGACGGCGACGAGGTCGTCGGCGCGACCTGGCTGACGGACGGCTCGGAAACGCTGGCGTTCCTGTCTTCCGACGCGTCCCTGCTGAAGTACGCGGCTTCGCTGGTCCGCCCGCAGGGCCTCAAGGGCGGCGGCATGGCGGGCATCAACCTGGGCGCGGACGCGTCGGCGGTCTTCTTCGGCGCGGTCCGCACGGACGACGACGAACACGGCGAGCCCCTGGTCATCACCGCGACCGGGCAGAGCGTGAAGGTGACGCCGTTCAGCGAGTACCCGGCCAAGGGCCGCGCGACGGGCGGTGTCCGGGCGCAACGGTTCCTGAAGGGCGAAACGTCCCTGCGCGTGGCGTGGATCGGCCCCCGCCCGGCGGGCTCGGCGAAGAACGGCGACCCGGTGGAGCTCCCGGAGATCGACGTCCGCCGCGACGGCTCGGGCCACGCCCACCCGGGCCCGGACGTGGTGGGCCACCTCATCGAGCGCGACTGACGTCGTGCGTGTTCAGGGCGGCTGGAACCGCCCTGAACACGCACGACGGGGTCAGGCCAGGAGTGCCTTGGCGATGTGCGTCACCTGGATCTCGTTGCTGCCGGCGTAGATCATCAGCGACTTCGCGTCCCGGGCCAGTTGTTCCACCCGGTACTCGGCCATGTAGCCGTTGCCGCCGAAGAGCTGGACCGCCTCCATGGCGACCTCCGTCGCCGCTTCGGAGGAGTACAGCTTCATCGCCGAAGCCTCGGCCAAGGAAGGCCGTTTGCCCGCGCGGAGCTTGGCCACCGTCTGGAACACCATGTTCTGGACGTTGAGCCGCGCGACCTCCATCTTCGCCAGCTTGAGCTGGATCAGCTGGAACCGGCCGATTTCCTGGCCCCACAACTTCCGCGACTTCGCGTACGCGACGCACAGCCGCTGGCACTCGTTGATGATCCCGAGCGACAGCGCCGCCACGCCCACACGCTCCGCCGCGAAGCTCTCGCGGGCGCTCTCCGAACCCGACGAAGACAGCAGGCGATCCGGGCCCAGGCGGACGTCGTCGAAGAAGAGTTCGCCCGTCGGCGAGGACATCATGCCCATCTTCTTGAACGGCTTGCCCTGCACGAACCCCGGCATGCCGCGGTCCAGCACGAACGTCAGCACCGGCCGGTCCCGCACCGGCGAACCGTCGTCCAGCTTCGCGTACACCACCACGACGTCCGCGTGCGGGCCGTTGGTGATGAACGTCTTCCGGCCGTTCAGCACGTACGAGTCACCGTCGCGCCGCACGGAAGTCTGCATGCCGCCGAACGCGTCCGAGCCCGAGTCCGGCTCGGTGATCGCCCACGCGCCGACCTTCTCGAACGTCGCCAGTTCCGGCAGCCAGCGCTGCTTCTGTTCGGCGGAACCCTTGGACAGGATCGTCGCGGCCGTCAGGCCCAGCGAGACGCCGAGGGAAGCGACGATGCCCAGGCTCACCCCGGCCAGCTCGCTGACCGCGACCAACGCCAGGGTTTCCTGCCCGCCCATCTTCGGTGCGGAAGAGCCGGACGAACCGGAAAGCAGCTTCGAGACCGACTCCCGCGCGAGCGCGTCCAGTCCGAAGGCGGCGAACAGCTTCCGGATGATGTCGTACGGCGGCAGCACGCCGCTCTCCAGCTCGTCCAGGTGCGGCCGGATCTCCTTGGCGATGAACTCCCGGATCGAATCGCGGATCAGCAGATCCGTCTCGGACCACTCGATCACGGCAGCCTCGCCGCGATGTCGTCGATCGCCCAGGGCCCGTCCGTCTCGATCACCTTGACGTCGTGCCAGCCCGCCAGCTCCGAGATCGCGCCGCCCTGGACCGCGAACACCTTCCCGGTGAGCGGGCACTTCTCCGTGGCCAGGTAGGCCACCAGCGGGGAGATGTTCGCCGGCGAGAACGCGTCGAACTCGCCTTCCGCCACCGGCGCGGCGAAGATCGCGCCCATGCCGGGGGTCGCCAGCGTCAGCCGGGTGCGGGCGATCGGCGCGATCGCGTTGACGCGCACGCCGTAGCGTTCCAGCTCGGCCGCCGCGACCAGCGTCATCGCCGCGATGCCCGCCTTGGCCGCGCCGTAGTTGACCTGGCCCGCGTTCGGCAGGGTCACCCCGGACGCCGACGCCGTGTTGATCACCGACGCCGCGACCGGCGAGCCGGCCTTCGACGCCGACTTCCAGTACGCCGCCGCGTGGTGCAGCACTGCCGCGTGCCCCTTGAGGTGCACCGCGATCACCGCGTCCCACTGCTCTTCGGTGATGCTCGCGACGAACGCGTCCCGCAGGATGCCCGCGTTGTTGACCACGACGTCCAGCCGCCCGAACTCGGTCACGGCCTGCTCGACCAGCTCGGACGCGCCCTGCCACGACGTCACGCTCGACGTGTTGGCCACCGCCGAGCCGCCGAGCGCCCGGATTTCCTCGGCGACCGAAGCGGCGGGCCCGGCGTCCGAACCACTCCCGTCGTTGTCCCCGCCCAGGTCGTTGACGACGACCGAAGCGCCTTCGCGAGCGAACAGCAGCGCGTGTTCCCGTCCGATCCCCCGGCCCGCGCCGGTGACCAGCGCGACGCGCCCGTCGAGTGCACCCATCACAGCTCCGCAAGTCCGTCTTTGAGCACGACCGTGTCTCCCACCGTGGTTTCGAAGGCATAGGAAGAAGGACCCGACGCCCAGATCGACGTCGAGAGGTCCTGGCCCGGCAGCACCGGCGCGGCGAACCGCACGGCCAGCCGGCGCAGTCTGTCCACATCGGACCCGGCGACCTCGGTGAGCACCGCCCACGACGTGAACGCCATCGTGCAGAGCCCGTGCGCGATGATCCCCGGCAGCCCGGCTTCCTTCGCGACCTCCTCGTCGAGGTGGATCGGCATCGGGTCGCCGGCGGCCGGGCCGTAGCGGAACGTCTGGTCGTCGTCGACGTGCTGGCTGACCTTCGCCACCGGCGCCCGCGCCCGCAGCGCGTCGTCGAACCGGTGCGGCGGCCCGAGCGAACCGCGCGTCTCGCCGGTGTCGAAGCCCCGGACGAAGAACGTCACGTACTGCTCGTTGACCAGCTCGCCATCCGAGCCGCGGCATTCGAGGTAGACGGTCGCGCGGGTGCCCTTCGGCAGGCCCTCGTAGCCGGTCATCTTCGCGCGGGACACCAGGGCGTCGCCGGGCCGGATCGGGCGGTGGAACCGGAAGTCCTGCTCGCCGTGCAGCACCCGGCCGAACAGCGCCGTCGGCACCACTTCCAGGGCCGGCTCCAGCAGGGACTGGAACACCGGCACGATCGCGAACACCGGGCTCGCGACGTCGCCGGCGCGGTGGGCCGGGATCGGGTCGTTCGTGGCGGCCGCGTATTCGGCGATCCGCTCGCGCGTGACGTCGAACGAAACCGGCGAGGTCCACTTGTCCAGCCCGGCCGGGTCGAACTTCATGCGACCAGCGCCTTGAACTTCTCGAGGGACTCGTCGAGGTTCTTCTTGCCGTCCTTTTCGACGGCCTTGCCGAGCGCGCCGACGATCATCTGGCCGGTGAACGCGGCGTCGATGGTGGCGGCCGACCCCTCGCCGGCCGCCGCCACCGAAAGCGAGAACTCGACCTTCACCCCGGCCATGCCGGTGCCGGAGATGACGAGCCGGTGCGGGGCTTCGTAGGCGTCGACGGTCCAGGTGATCGTGTTCGCCATCCCGAGCATCGTGACGACCTCGGACACCCGCGAGCCCTGCGAGAACTCGGCCGGGACCTCGCCCTTCCACTTGGTGTGGATGGTCAGCCACTTCTCGAAGTTGTTCGGGTTGCTGAACTCCGCCCACACCTTGTCCGGCGGGGCGGGCAGTTCGACGGACGCGCTGATCTGGCCCATGGTGTCTCCTAAGCTCGCTGGTAGGCGGTGACGACGGCGGCGCCACCGAGTCCGATGTTGTGCTGCAACGCGGCCTGGACGTGCTCGACCTGCCGCTTTTCGGCGTCGCCGCGCAGCTGCCACGTCAGTTCGGCGCACTGGGCGAGCCCGGTCGCGCCGAGCGGATGGCCCTTGGAGATGAGGCCGCCGGACGGGTTGACGACCCATCGGCCGCCGTACGTGGTGTCGCCGGCGTCGACGAGCGCCCCGCCTTCGCCTTCTTCGCAGAGGCCGAGCGCTTCGTACGTCAGCAGCTCGTTGGCGGAGAAGCAGTCGTGCAGCTCGACGACCTGGAAGTCCGCCGGCCCGAGCCCGGCCTGGTCGTACACCTGGCGGGCGGCCTGCCGGGTCATGTCGTAGCCGACGATGTTCTTGGCGCTGCCGTCGAACGTGCTGCGGAAGTCGGTGGTCAAGGCCTGGCCGACGATCTCGACCGCGCGCCCCGCCAGGTCGTGGGACTCCACAAAGGACTCGCTCGCGAGGATCGCCGCGCCGGAGCCGTCCGACGTCGGCGAGCACTGCAACTTGGTCAACGGGTCGTAGATCATCCGCGACGCCAGGACGTCCTCGAGCGAGTAGACGTCCTGGAACTGCGCGTACGGGTTGTTCACCGAGTGCCGGTGGTTCTTCTCGCCGATCTTCGCGAAGTGCTCGGCGGTCGTCCCGTACTGCTTCATGTGCTCACGCCCGGCCGCACCGAACATCCACGGCGCGGGCGGGAACAGCACCTCCGAGATCTCGGCGAGCGCCTGCATGTGGTTGCCCATGGGCTGTTCGCGGTCGTCGAACGTCGACCCGAGCGAGCCCGGCTTCATCTTCTCGAAGCCCAGCGCCAGCACGCAGTCCGCGCGGCCGCCGCGGACCGCTTCGGCGGCGAGGTACAGCGCGGTCGAGCCGGTCGAGCAGTTGTTGTTGACGTTGACCACCGGGATCCCGGTCATCCCCAGCTCGTAGACCGCGCGCTGACCGGACGTCGACTCGCCGTAGACGTAGCCGACGTAGGCCTGCTGGACGGCGTCGTAGGCGACGCCGGCGTCGGCCAGGGCCCTGGTCCCGGACTCGCGGGCCATCTGCGGGTAGTCCCAGTCCGCACGCCGGCCCGGCTTCTCGAACTTCGTCATCCCGACGCCGACGACGTACACCTTGTTCGTCATGGCAACAAACATACAGACCGGCATGTATTTATCAAGACCGGACCGCCGACCCGCAGGTCAACGGCGGAAAATCAGCCCAGCGGAGCCACCGGACCCGGGTAGCGCGCCGGGTCGAGGCAACTGCCGAGGCCGTCGACGACCGAGCAGAAGCCCGGTGGCCGCACCGGCGTGAACCCCGCCGGGACGCCGTGGCCGTCGATCAGCTGCCGGTACGTCGCGACGGCGTCGGTCGGCCGCCGCGTCAGCGCCGGGTCGGTCGCGGCGTCCACTGTGTACAGTCCGAACCGTGGCTGGTAGCTGCCCCACTCGTAGTTGTCGGTGAGACTCCAGTAGTTGTAGCCGATGACGTTCATGCCGTCGGCCTTCGCGCGCTGCACCCAGTAGATGTGGTCGCGCAGGTGGTCCGAGCGCGTGTAGCCGTCCGGGCGCGCGTTGCCGTTGTCGGTCGGCATGCCGTTCTCGACGACGTACAGCGGCAGGTTCGGGAACTTCCGCGCGTAGTACCGCAGCGCGTAGTAGATGCCGTCCGGCTGCGGCGTCACCTTCCAGAACTCGCCACTGGCCGCGTGGATCGCGCTGAGGTTGTCGAGGCTCGCGCCGTAGTAGTAGTCCAGGCCGGCGAAGTCGAGCTTGTCGCGCACGCGGTCGAGGAACGACGCGTCGAGCACGCCCTGGACAGCCGGGATGTACGCGGTGTTGCTGGACACGAGCGCACCCGGGTCCAGCTGGTGGATCAGGTCGTAGGCCGCGCGGTGCACCGTCACCAGCCGCGCCTGCGCCCACGGCAGCTTCCAGCCGGCGAGCCCGCCGTTGGTGGTCTCGTTCTGCAGGTAGACGGTCGGCTCGTTGATCGTGATCCAGATCGCGCCGAGGCCCTTGTAGCGCTCGACGACGCGGCGGGCGTTGGCGAGCCAGGCGTCGACCGTGCGGTCGCTGTCCCAGCCGCCCTGGTCGGCGACCCAGCCCGGGTAGACCCAGTGGTCGAGGGTGATCATCGGCCGCATGCCCGCGTCCACGACGTGCCGGACGACGTCGTCGTAGTACGCCAGCTCGGCCTGATCCACCTGACCGGGCCGGGGCTCGATCCGGGCCCACTCGACACTGAACCGGAACACGTTCACGCCGAGCTGCTTCGCGCGGTCGATGTCCTCGGCGTAGTGGTGCCGGAAGTCGACGGCGTCGCGGTAGGGCTCCTTGATCGACGCCGTCTTCGCCTGTTCGTAGCGGCGCCAGTTGCTGTCGGGCGCCGAGCCCTCCGACTGGTAGCCGGACGTCGCGACGCCCCAGAAGAACGGCTGGACGGCGGCCGCCGCCGGGGTCACCAGACCCGCGAGGAGCGCCCAGACCACGAAGACCGCACCGCGCCGCATGGCACCCCCGTTCATGAAGGAACTTCATGTTAGGGGTGCGGTGACCCGCCGCACATCCCCCGATGGACGGAAGACATTTTTGTTAAGCAAGGCTAACCTCACTTCGATCTTGACCGAGTGAGGGGACCGCCATGACCGCCGAAGCACCCGCGCTGACCAGGGCCGATCCGCCGAGACCCCGGCGGCGGCGCCGGAAACCGGTGCGCCGCGCCTTGGTCGTGACGCACCGGTGGACGTCGCTGGTGCTCGGGCTGCTGCTGGTCCTCGAGACCACCGCCGGCGTGGTCCTGCTCTACCGCGCCGAGTACTTCCGCGCGACGCACGCGGACTTCTACGCGCACACCGAGAGCACCCACCCGATCGGGCTGCAGCAGGCCCGCGACCTCGTCAAGCAGGCCCGCCCGGAGTTCTCCGCGGCCTGGGTGAGCAACGACGGCGGCATCATCGCGGTCGGCGACGCCGGCTACACCGAGGCGTACGCGGTCGACCCCGGCAGCGGGCGGATCACCGGCCCGCAGAAGCTCACGGACGGCGTCATGGGCTGGCTGACCAACCTGCACGACTGCGCCTTCACCTGCGCGACCGACCCGGGCTACGTCTCCTGGCTCGCCGCCCCGTCACCGCTGCCCGAGGCGAACTGGGGCGAGGCGGTCCTGGTGGTGCTCGGGCTGTTGATGGTCCTGCTGGCGATCACCGGGATCGTCGTGTGGTGGCCCGGGGTCAAGAGGTTCTCGCACGGCTTTCGCGTGCGGCTCGGCAAGGGCCGCTTCGCGCGCGACTACGACCTGCACAACGTGATCGGCGTCGTCTCGGTGCCGTTCGTGCTGATGTGGGGCGTCACGGGCGCCGCGTTCTACCTGCCGCCGGTGGAAAACGCGTGGCTGGCGCTCACCGGCGGCTCGGCGCCCGATGAGGCGAAGTACAGCTTCACGGCGAACCCGGCCGCGCCCGGCACGCCCGTGATCGGCATCGACCAGGCGTCGGCCGCCGCGCTGGCCGCGTCGCCCGGGACCGTCCGCTACCTCGTCCCGCCGGCCGAAGGCACGGACTACTACACGGTGTCGATCGCCGACGACGGCTACCGGCCCTACGGCGCCCGCGCGTTCTTCGGCGGCGACCGCACGGTGTACGTCGACAGCCACGACGCCACGCACGTGTCCTCTGTGGACGCCAAGGCGGAGCCGGCGGCGAACCGGTTCTACAGCAAGGTGTTCGAGGCCGCGCACTTCGGCTGGCTGGTCGACGGGTGGTGGCGGCTCGCCTGGGTCGTGCTCGGCCTGACGCCGCTGGCCCTGATGCTCACGGGCGTGTCGACGTGGCTCTACCGCCTGGGCACGAAACGCCGTCGCCGCAAGGCGAACCGGGCGTGATCGAGCCGCTGGCGTTCGCGACGACGGTCGTCTGCCTGCTGTCCGGGCTCACGGCCCTCGTCGTGACGGCAGCCGGGCGCTACCGCTGGCCGCGGTGGCGCCCACTGGCCGTGCTGATCGAACTCGCGCTGCTGGCACAGGCCATCACGGGTGCGGTGAGCGACCACCCGGCGGAACCCGCGACGCACTGGGCCTACCTGGCGACGTCGCTGGTGGTCCTGCCCGCCGGGACGGCGTGGGGCGCCCGCGGAACCACGCGGTCCGCGGGCGCCCTCCTGGCCATGCTCCTCCTGACGCTCGCCGTCCTGGTCGTGCGGATCAGGACGACGGCGCGCTAGGCGACCTTGAACGACTGAGCGGCGCTGCCGGTGCAGGTCGCCTGGACCAGCTGGACGCTGTCCGCGGTGGACGAGCCCGGCACGGTCAGGCACTTGCCGGTGTGGCGGACGACGAAGTGGTAGTACCCGCCGCCCTCCGACACCGGCTGCCACTGCTGGTTGTTCCCGCCGCTGTAGGACCACAGCTGCAGGCCGGCGTTGTCGGCCGTGGAGACGTCGGTGACGTCGATGACCTCGGCCGGGTTGGTGCGGTTGTCGATCCGGTCGTAGCCGCCGCTCGTCGGGGCGAACCGGAACTGCTGCGCCGTGGTGCCGTTGCAGGCGTACTGCTGGATCACCGTGCCGTTGGTGCTGCCCGCGGCGCGCGCGTCGACGCACTTGCCGGACGCCTTGCTCGTCACGGCGTACCAGGCCGACGGGTCGATCGTGCCCGGGTCGGTCGGTGTGGTGGAACCGCCGCCGAGCCACTTCAGGCCGTCGAGCACGAACCGGTTCTGGTCGGCGCTCTCGAACGTCGACGACAGCGCGGTGTTCGTGTCGTAGTTCATCGCGTTGTGGCCGAAGTTGGCGTAGATCATCTTGAAGTTCTTGTTCGTCCACGCGATCGGGTAGTACCCGCTGTACCAGGTCTGGTTCGGGTCGGTGCCGATCGGGAAGGTGGACTGGTCCATCGACGCCAGGATCGAGATGTTCGGGTTCTGGCGCAGGTCGTTCTGCCAGGCGTACCACTCCGACGTCGACGACTTGATCGTCGCCGGCAGGTTGACCGTCGACGGGTGCGTGCGGTTCTCGATCTTCAGCGTCTCCGGGGTCGGGCCCCACGTGTTCGACGTGAACCGGCCGGTGCCGAGGAAGTCGTTGTGGAACCAGTTGGCGTACGAGGGCGTCGAGCTGTCGTTGTACGCGGTGACGTGGAAGCCGAAGAACCCGCCGCCGTTCTGCATGTAGGTCTGGAAGCCCTGGAACTGCGCGGCCGACTGCGGCTGGTCGTCGAAGAACATCACGACGTCGGCGGTCGACTTGGTGAGGGAGGTGAGCCGGTTCCAGTCGGTCGTCGACGAGTAGGTGTAGCCGTTGGCGGCGGCCTGCTGGGCGAACCAGACGTTGGCTTCCTTCTCGAAGCTGATGTGCGCGGCGTCGTAGGTGCCGCTGTAGAAGGCGAGCACCTTGAACGGCGTCGCGGCCTGGACCGCCGGGGCGCCCAGGCTCAAGCCCAGGCAGGCGGCGAAGAACGCCAATACTCTGATCAGGGGACGGCGGGACATCGCGGGTTCCTTCCGGTGGGGGACGGGGGTCACCAGTGGCGCGAGTAGCGCAGGCCGTAGCCGAAGGGGAACAGCGCCGGTTTGCCGTCGCCGACGTTGATGGGCTGCTGGTCGGCGCTGCGCATCCAGGTCACCGGCAGCTTGCCGGTGGGGTTGTAGTCACCGAAGAGGACGTCGGCCACGCCCTGTCCTTCGCTGCCCGGCAGCCAGGACTCGACGAGCCCGGCCCAGTCCGGCAGCTGCGCCGCGATGTCCAGCGGCCGACCGGACACCAGCACGACCACGGTCGGCACGCCGGAGTCCTTCAGCTTCTGCAGCGTGGCGAGGTCGGTGGCGTCCAGGCCCATCCCTTGTGGACGGTCGCCCTTGCTTTCCGCGTACGGCGTCTCCCCCACGACCGCGACGGCGACGTCGTAGCTCCGGTCGATCCCGGTGCCGTCCTTGGCGTAGGTCACCTTCGACGACGTGCTCTCGATGCCCTGCAGGATCGTGGTGCCGGGGATGACCGCGCCGCTGGTGCCCTGCCAGCCGACGGTCCAGCCGCCGGACTGGTTGCCGATGTCGTCCGCGCTCTTGCCGGCCACGAAGATCTTCTCGTGCCGGGAAAGCGGCAGCACGTGGTTGTCGTTCTTCAGCAGCACCTGCGATTCGCGGACGGCCTGACGCGCCAGGTCGCGGTGCTGCGCGCTGCCGATGGTGCTCAGGAACCGGCGGTCGGTCAGCGGGTGCTCGAACAGGCCGAGTTCGAACTTCTTGGTGAGGATGCGCTTGTTCGCGTCGTCGATCCGGGACATCGGCACCCGGCCCTGCTGCACCAGCGTGCGCAGCGTGTCGATGAACTTCTGCCACTCGTAGGGCACCATCACCATGTCGATGCCGGCGTTGATCGAGGCTTCGACCTCTTCGGGTGTGAACCCGGTCTTGCCGTCGATCTTGTCGACGCCGTTGTAGTCCGAGACGACGATGCCCGTGAAGCCCAGTTCCTTCTTGAGGACGTCGTTGATCAGGTACGCGTTCGCGTGCATCTTGACGCTGTTCCAGCTGCTGTAGCTGATCATCACCGAGCCGACCCCGCGCTGGACGGCGGCCTTGAACGGCGGCAGGTGGATCCGGCGCAGCTCCTGCTCGCTGATCTCCGTGTTGCCTTCGTTGACGCCGCCGGTCGTGCCGCCGTCACCGACGTAGTGCTTGGCCGTGGCCATGATCGAGCCCGGCTGGTCCAGCTTCGCCCCCTGCAGGCCGGTGATGATCGACGTCATCTCGGTGGCCAGCTGCGGGACCTCCCCGAACGACTCGTAGGTGCGGCCCCAGCGGTCGTTGCGGGCGACGCACAGGCAGGGCGCGAAGTCCCAGTCGATGCCGGTGCCGGAGACCTCTTCCGCGGTGGCGCGGCCGATCTTCTGCACCAGCCGCGGGTCGCGCGTCGCGCCGAGGCCGATGTTGTGCGGGTAGACGGTCGCGCCGTAGAGGCCGTTGTGCCCGTGGACGGCGTCGACGCCGTAGATGAGCGGGATGCCCAGCGGCGTCGCGAGGGCGGCCTTCTGGAAGCCGTCGTACATGTCGGCCCAGGTGACCGGGGTGTTCGGCGTCGGCTGCGAGCTACCGCCGGAGAGCAGCGAACCGAGCCGCCCGGTGGTGACGTCTTGGGGTGACTTCACGCCGAGGCGTTCGGCCTGCATCATCTGGCCGAGCTTGTCGTCGAGGGTCATCCGCGACAGCAGGTCGGCGACCCGGACCTTGACCGGCCGCCAGGAGTCCTTGTAGGCCGGGCCGTTCCCGGCGAGCGCGGGGGTTTCCGAGGCCAGCAGCAGCCCGACGGCGAGTGCGCCGATGCCCAGCCTGCGTCCGAGACCCATCCGGGTCCTCCTCGTCGAGAGACCGAAATTCACGCCTTGAATTAAGACACAGCATTTCGACGTTGGTCCAGACCTCTGACCGAACTCGGGTGCCGCTCAGCGGGATTGTGGATTCCGGTCAGGAACTGACCTATTTTGGTTCTACGGTTCCACCATGACTCGCGAACACGAAGACCTGCTCGAGCTCCTCGCCGAAGTCCGGAAGCGCCTGCTGATCCCGGTCCGGGACATTTCGGACGCCGAAGCGGCCAAGCGCACGACGGTCAGCGAGCTGACCCTGGGTGGCCTGATCCGCCACCTCGCCACGGGCGAACGCCTGTGGCTGCGGATCCTGCGCACCGGCGACGGCTCCCTGCCGGAGGGGATGCTGGACACGGCGCAGTACTCGATGAGCGAGACGCTCTCGCACTGGCTGTCGGCCTACTCGATGGCCGCGGCCGAGACCGACGAGTACGTCGCTTCCCTGCCCTCACTGGACGTTTCGGTCCGGCTGCCGACGACGCCGTGGTCACCCCCGGAGCCCCGGTTCTGGTCGGCCCGCCGGATCGTGCTGCACCTGATCCACGAGACGGCCCAGCACGCGGGCCACGCGGACCTCATCCGGGAGTCGTTGGACGGGGCCAACTCCACGGCCCAGCTGGCTTAGCGGTCCGAGCGCAGCGAGGCCGGGTCGAAGGACGCCCAGTAGTCGTCCTCGTCCTCGACGCTCACCGGCGAGGGCGCAGGCGAAGGCGCCTCGCCCAGGCGCTCGGCCCGCTGCCGCTGGAACTCCTCCACCGTCATGCCCGGGTCGTCGTCCTCGGCGCGGGCCGGGGCCGGCAGGCCCGTCATCTGCTCGATCATGGCCGTCATGTCTTCGCCCAGCAGCAGGGCGACCTTGTTGTAGCCGTCCTGCGTCGCCTCGCGCATGGCCGCCTGGGCGATCTCCACCACCAGCGGGCCCAGGCGGTCGCCGAGGTTGACCGCCGACGGCGCCAGCCACAGCCGCAGCAGCTTGCCGCGGGCGTCGACCGTCGCCTCCACCTGGCCGTCGATGTCGTGCGCCGTACCGGAAGCCGACGCGAGGAGCTCCTCGACGCGGGCCATCGCCTCTTCGCGGGCTCGCGCTTCGGCGATCAGCTGGCGGGTCGTGACCACCGCGCTCACCTTCCGTACGAGTAGGTGTCGGCGTCCGGGTCGTCGTCCGGAATCGGTTCGTAGCCCAGGGTTTCCAGCTGCCCGGGCTCGAGCACCGGCGCCAGCGCGTGGTACATCCGGTCGCCCGCGCGGCGGGTCGCGCGCTGCGCCAGCTCGAGGATCTGGTCGGCGACCACGGACGACCCGTGCCGCAACGCCGAGCGGTGGATCGTCACGCTCGTGAGCAACCCGCCCGGCGCCACCTGCACCTCGATGGCGTCGTCGGCGGACGACGCCTTGCCCACCACCGGGCCCGAACGGGCGAAGCGCGCGCCTGCCTCCGCGCCCGCGCGATCCGCCTGCTCGGCGATCCGCGCCGCGGCCAGCTCCATGTCGAGTTCAACCATGTTCTATCCCGTCGGGCGGTAGAAGCCGATGAACGACTGACCCGCGTTCGTGGTGCGGATCTTGCTGATCTGCACCGGGTCACCGGCTTCGATCATCTGGCCGTCGCCGATCACCATGGCCACGTGCCCGGACCAGACGACCAGGTCGCCGGGCAGCAGCTGGTCGATCGAAGGCACCTCGGCGCCGACCGTCTGCTGGGCCGCCGTCCGCGGCAGCTGCAGGCCGGCGTCCTGGTAGGACGTCATGGTCAGGCCGCTGCAGTCGAGGCCCTGGCCGCGTGCCGTCCCGCCCCAGACGTACGGCACGCCGAGCTGCGAAAGCGCGTTGCGCACGGCCTTGGCCGCGGTCTCGTTCGGCGCCATGACCTGCTTGCCGCCGGGCAGGTTGATCGCGACGCCCGAGCCGGGCTGCGGCGGGATCGCGACCGGCAGCCGCGGCTTGTGCACGGTGCCGCCGCCCCCGCCACCGCCGCCGCCTCCCCCGCCGGAGCCGCCTCCCGAGCCGCCGCCGGAGTGCCCGCTGTTGCTGTTGAACGACGATGGCACGTTCGTCGTGGCGGACGCGCTGCTCGCGGACGTCGACTGCTCGCCGCCGCCGAGGCGGGTGCCGATGTCGGTGAGCTGGTTGATCGTCTGCTCGGTGAAGGTCGCGGCCTGGCCGGTGAGCTGGCTGATCTTCGCCTGCAGCTTCATCAGGACGTCGCGCGACGCGGCGGCGCGGCTCTCCGGCGGCTGGATCGACTTGACCGCCGCCAGCGCCTTCATCGACGCCGAGATCTCCTTGATGATCCGGTCGCGCACCTGGTCGTTCTTGATCTCGCCGACGTGCAGGGTCTCGGCCGCTTCGGCGACGGCCTTTTCGATTTCGGCGCTCTCGTCGAGGAGGTCCTGGACCTCCTTCTCGAGGCTCTGCGACGTCGCGGTGGCACGGTCGGTCGTCGAACCCGAGCTGGCGGAGGCCAGGTTCACGCGCTGGTCGGCGGCGTGGTCGCGGGTGCGGCCCACGGACGTCCGCAGCGCGACGTGCGCGTCCCGCGCCCCGCTGATGGCGGCCGGGTCGTGGCGGAGCTTCTGCGCGAACTGGTTCGTGGTGTCCAGGCCGTGCCGGACGAGCAGGTCGGCGTGCTCGGTCACGCGAGGTCCTGCCCGAGCCTGCGGACGACGTCGCCGTGCTCGGCCTCGACGGCCGAGTAGTTGCGGTCGGTCTGCCGGGCGGCTTCGCCGACCTGCCGCCAGCCGCCGCCGACGCGGTGCATCTTCTCCTGCAGCGCGCGCATCCGGCCGCTGTAGGCGCCGGAGAAGCCGGACTCGCCGCCCACCTCGGAGAAGCCGTGGCCGCCGAGCGTCACGTGCGGGCCGACGTGCTGGTCGGCCGCGCTCTTGACGTCTTCGCCGAGCGGGTCGACCTCGCGCGCATACCGCGCGTACGCGCCGTCATCGACGTGAAACCCCTGCTGCGAACCGTCCACTGGCCCTCCCTGTCACCGGAGGTGGGACGTCCCCACGTCACCCCCGGTTCCCCTGCTCAGGGACTCAGCCTAGTCCACGGTCCGTGCCCGGGTGGGCGAATTGCCGGACTCAGCCGGTGACCTTCGCGAGCCAGCCCGGGTCCTGCCAGTTGACGATCGCGCCGTTCGACGTCACGGTCGGCGTGCCGAACCCGCTCTGCCCGTTGCCGAAGTCCTGCGCCAGCTTCGGGTCCTTCTCGATCTGCTGGAAGGCCGCGTTGACCTGCTCGTCGTACGTGCCGGCGTTGACCGTCTGGGCGAACTTCGGGTCGGTGATCCCGACGTTCTTGCCGAGCTCGATCAGCTGCGCCTTGTCGTAGCCGCGCTTGCCCTCCTCGGGCTGGTTCGCGAACAGCGCGTCGTGGAACTGGAGGAACTTGCCGGCGTCGGCCGCCGCGAGCGCCGCGTTCGCCGAGTCGAGGGAGTAGCCCGGCGGGTCCGACCGCTCGTTGAGCAGCGGCACCATGTGGTAGCGCACCTGCAGCTTGCCGTCGTTGATCGCCTGCTCGACGTCGGTCTTGTAGGTCTTCTCGAACTGGCCGCAGATCGGGCAGAGGAAGTCGGCGTAGACGTCGATCGAGGCCTTCGCGCCCGGCTTGCCGACGGTGACGACGACGCCGTCGCGCTTCTGCGTGACGTCCGAGGTCAGCGAGCTCGTGGGCGCGCCGGGGTTGATCACCTGGCCCTCGGTCTTGTTCTTGTCCGCGATCGTCCAGATCACGCCGCCGGCGATCAGCAGGACCACGACGAACGTGGCCACGGCCCAGACGATCCACTTCCGCTTTTCGGCGGCGACGGCCCGGGCGTCGGCCACCACTTTCACTCCGCCGGCCTGCGAGGCCTGCCGGCGCTTCCGAGCGGTCCGCTGTGCTCCACCCACTGTGTATCAGTTCCCTTCCGCGATACCCGAGTAGTCGTGCCCGGGCTCGGTGGAGTTCCCGCGACCCCGCGCCAGCCAGCCGTCGAGCGACAGCCAGGTGCGCGGCCGCGCCAGCAGCCAGACGGCCAGCAGCGCGAAACCGGAGTCGCGGAGGATCTCCTGCGGGTACTCGGTCTGTCCCGCCGCCACCTGCCCGCCGCCGCCGAAGCACCCGCAGTCGATGCTCAGCCCGCGCGCCCACGACTGGGCGATCCCGGCGACGAGCAAGACGAGCAGCACCAGCGCGGCGCCCGCGACCCACCGGGTCACCAGGCCCGCGAGCAGGAACAGACCGAGCGCGAGTTCGACGAGCGGCAGCGCGATGGCCACCACGTTGGCGAGTGCGTCCGGGAGCACGTCATAAGCCTTGACGGCGATCAACGTCTGCCCGGGATCCGCCAGTTTCAGCGCACCGGAAACGAGCCAGACGGCCGCCAGCCCGATCCGGGCGAGCGTGCCGACGGCGTCCAGTACGGGTTGGGACGGTCGCACCACGCACTTAGGCTAACGGGAGGACCTGAGAACCACGTGAGGGCACGGCAGCGGCGGAGGGAGCGGCTGGATGCGGTTTCGCGCGCTCCTCGCTTCGGCGTTGCTGCTGGTCACGGCGTCGGCGTGCGGACCGGGGAAGGTCTCGCCGACCGACTCGCTGGTGACCCGGGCCAGTGCCACGGATCACCTGACCATCGGCATCCGGTTCGACGCGCCGGGGCTGTCCGAGCACACCGTCGACGGCCGGTTCGTGGGTTTCGACGTCGACGTCGCGACTTTCGTCGCATCGGAACTGGGCGTCGCCGCGAAGGACATCACGTGGCGTGAGACGACGTCGGCGACGCGCGAAACGGACCTCACCTCCGGCGCGGTCGACCTGGTCGTCGCGACGTACTCGATCACCGACAAGCGCAAGCAGCTGGTGTCGTTCGCCGGGCCGTACTTCACGACCGGGCAGGACCTGCTGGTGCGGCGCACGTCACCGGACATCACGGGCCCGGAGACGCTCAACGGGCGGCGGCTGTGCTCGGTCACCGGCTCGACGCCGGCGCAGCAGGTGAAGGACAAGTTCGCCCAGGCCGTGCAGCTGGTCGAGTACCCGCGCTACCCGGACTGCGTGACGGCGTTGCTCGCCGGCCAGATCGACGCCGTGACCACCGATGGGGTGATTCTCGCCGGGTACGTCGCGCGGGACCCGGAGCTGCTGAAGGTCGTCGGGAAGCCGTTCTCGAAGGAGAACTACGGCGTCGGCCTGCGCAAGGGCGACACCCAGGGCGTCAACGCGGTCGACGACGCGATCCGGAAGATGATCTCGTCCGGGGAATGGCTGCGCTCGCTCAACGCGAACATCGGGCCGTCCGGTTACCAGCTGCCCGCGCCGCCCGAGGTCACCGAGAAGTGAAGCTGCCCGACCTGCCCGTCCGAGCCGTCCTGCCGGACCTCCTTTCGGCGCTGGACGCGCACGGCACCGCGGTGCTCGTCGCACCGCCCGGGACGGGGAAGACGACGCTGGTGCCGCTCGCGCTGGCTGCCGGAACGGGCCGCGTGGTCGTCGCCGAGCCGCGCCGGCTGGCCGCCCGGGCCGCGGCGGCGCGGATGGCCGCGATCCTGGGCGAACCGGTCGGCGAAACGGTCGGTTACGCCGTGCGCGGCGACCGGAAGGTGTCTTCGCGGACGCGCATCGAGGTCGTGACGTCGGGGCTGCTGGTGCGGCGCGTGCAGGGCGATCCCGAGCTGCCCGGCGTGTCGACGGTCCTGCTCGACGAGTGCCACGAGCGCCACCTGGACGCGGACCTGCTGCTGGCGTTGCTCCTGGACGTCCGCGCGGGGCTGCGCGACGACCTGCGGCTCTTGGCGACGTCGGCGACGGTCGCCGCGGGCCGCCTGGCCACGCTGCTGGGGGACGCCCCGGTGATCACGGCCACGGCGCCGACGTATCCGGTCGCGTTTTCCTACGTCCCGCCCGCGCGCGGTGAGCGCATCGAGGCCTGTGTGGCGCGAGCCGTGCGGACCGCGCTGTCCGCAGGGGACGGTGACGTGCTCGCCTTCCTCCCCGGCGCGGGTGAGATCGCGCGGACGTCTGCGCTGCTGCGGATGTCCGATGTGGACGTCCTGCCGCTGCACGGGCGGCTCTCGGCGGCGCACCAGGACGACGCCATGCGGCCACGCGACAAGCGTCGGGTCGTGCTGGCGACGGCGGTCGCGGAGTCGAGCCTGACCGTGCCGGGCGTGCGCGCGGTCGTCGACTCCGGGCTGGCGCGCGTCCCGCGGGTCGACCACCGGCGCGGGCTGCCCGGCCTGGCGACCGTGCGTGTCTCGGCGGCGGTCGCGACGCAGCGGTCCGGTCGCGCGGGCCGTGAAGGGCCGGGGCGGGCGTATCGCTGCTGGGCGGAGAACGAGCAGTCACTGCTCCCCGCTTACCCCGAGCCGGAGATCCGCACGGCCGAGCTGGCCCGGCTGGCGTTGGAGCTGGCGTGCTGGTCGACGCCCGACGGGAGCGGGCTGGCCTGGTGGGACCCGCCGGGCGAGGGCGCGCTGGCGGCGGGCCGCGCGCTGCTGGCCACGCTGGGCGCGACCGCCGACGGCGTGGTCACCGGACGCGGGCGCCGGATGGCGGAGCTGGGGCTGCACCCGCGGCTGGCCCGCGCGCTGCTGGACGGCGCCTCGGAGGTCGGCGCCCGCAACGCGGCCGAAGTCGTGGCGCTGCTGGACGCCGGCGCCACGCTGACGGACGTCGACGCCGAACTGCGCCGCCTGCGGTCCGCGTCCGACGAGCCGGCGCGCCGCTGGAAGCGCGAAGCCCAGCGGCTTTCGAAGCTCGTCACCGGCGAGGGGAAACCGGATGCGGCGCTGGTCGTCGGGCTCGCGCACCCCGAGCGGCTCGCGCGGCGACGTCCCGGCGGCGCGCCCGTCTACCTCATGGCCGGCGGCACCGCGGCCGAACTCCCGCCCGGCAGCGGGCTCGACGCCGAGTGGCTGGCCGTCGCCGAAGCGACCCGGGACCCCGGCCGCGTGCACGGGACCATCCGGCTCGCGGCGGCCGCCGACGAAAAACTCGCCGTCCGCGTCGCCGGGGTGTCCGAAGTGGACGAAGTGACCTGGGACGGCGACGTCGTCGCCCGGCGCGTCCGGAAGGTCGGCGCGATCACGCTGTCGTCGAAGCCGTTGCAGCACGCCGACGTCCACGACGCCCTCGTGACCGGGCTCCGCGAGACCGGCCTCGGCCTGCTGAAGTGGAGCCAGGACGCGACGCGGCTGCGTGAGCGGATGGCGTTCCTGCACCGCGTCGTCGGCGAGCCGTGGCCCGCGGTCGACGACGCCACCCTGCTGTCCGATGTGGACAGCTGGCTCGACCTCTCCGGCGCCCGGCGCAAGGCGGATCTCGCGAACATCGACGCGGGCACGGCGTTGAAGGCCCTCCTCCCCTGGCCGGAAGCGGCGAAGCTGGACGACCTGGCCCCGGACCGTCTCGAGGTGCCGTCGGGGTCGCACATCCGCGTCGACTACCGCGGTGACCAGCCGGTGCTCGCCGTGAAACTCCAGGAGACCTTCGGCTGGACCGCGACGCCCACGCTCGCCGGCGTCCCGGTGGTGCTGCACCTGCTCTCCCCCGCCGGCCGCCCGGCCGCGATCACCGCCGACCTCGAGTCGTTCTGGACCAGCGGCTACCCCGCGGTGCGCGCCGACCTGCGCGGCCGGTACCCGAAGCACCCCTGGCCGGAGGACCCCGCCACGGCCGTCCCGACCCGGCACGCCCGGCGGCGGACCTGACGAAAGTCGGGGGCGGTCCGCGACCGTCGTCCGATGCCCCGGGCCGGCCGGGAACCGCAGACTTCGACCCATGATCACACTCAGGGGATTGACCAAGCGCTACGGGGAAAAGACCGTGGTCGACGCGCTCACGTGCGACGTCGGGGCGGGTCAGGTGACCGGGTTCCTCGGGCCGAACGGGGCCGGGAAGTCGACGACCATGCGGATGACCGTCGGGCTCGACCACCCGCAGGAGGGCGAAGTCCTGGTCGGCGGGAAGCGGTACGCCGAACTGCGGCACCCGCTGCGCGAAGTCGGCGCGCTGCTCGACGCCAAGGCCCTGCACCCGGGCCGCAGCGCCGGGAAGCACCTCACGGCGATGGCGCGCAGCAACGGGATCGCGACCAGCCGCGTCGAAGAAGTCCTGGCCACCGTGGGACTTTCGGACGTCGCGGGCAAGCGGGCCGGGCAGTTCTCGCTCGGCATGGGCCAGCGGCTCGGCATCGCGGGCGCGCTGCTCGGCGACCCGGGCGTGCTGATGTTCGACGAGCCGGTCAACGGCCTCGACCCGGACGGCGTCCGCTGGGTCCGCCAGCTGATGCGCTCGCTGGCGGCCGAAGGGCGCACGGTGTTCGTCTCCAGCCACCTGATGAGCGAGATGCAGCTGACGGCCGACCACCTGATCGTCATCGGCAAGGGCAAGCTGCTGGCCGACGCGCCGGTCGCCGAGTTCATCGCGGGCAACTCCCGCACGACGGTCTCGGTGCGCGTCCCGGCCCCGGCCGAGCTCGCCGCGTTGGATACCCGGCTGCGAGCCGAAGGCGCGTTGACGCACCCCGGCGAGCCCGACGAGCTGGTGGTGGACGGCCTCGACGTCACGCGCGTCGGCGATCTGGTGCACGAGCTGGGGATCCGCGTGCACGGGCTGGCCGAGCGGACGGCGTCGCTCGAGCAGGCGTACCTGGAACTGACCGCTTCTTCGGTGGAGTACGGGGTGTCGGCATGACGGTGCTGCACGGCCGCGCGGTGGCGTCGGAGTGGACGAAGTTCTGGTCGGTCCGGGCGACGTGGTGGTCGCTGGTCGCGGGCGCGGCGCTGATGCTGGGCTACAGCACGCTGTCCGGCATCGCCCAGCGCGTGGGCGACGACCCGCAGGCGGCGAACACGATCGCCCTGGGCGGCGGCTTCTACCTGGCCCAGTTCGCGGTGATCGCCCTCGCGACGCTGTTCGTGACGAGCGAATACGCGGGCGGCGGCATCCGCTCGACGCTGCTGTGGACACCGGTCCGCTCCCGGGTGGTCCTCGCGAAGGCCGCGGTGCTGGTGCCGGTGCTGTTCGTCGCGGGCGTGGCGTTGTCGTGCGCCGCAACGGCCTTGGCCGGCGCGGTGAAGGACGGCCACGGCCTGCCGACGAGCACCGCGGCGGCCGTCACGACGGCGATCGGGATGGGCGGCTACTTCGCGCTGCTGGGGGTGTTGTGCACGGGCGTCGGCTGGGCGCTGCGCAGCGCGGCGGGGACGCTGGTGACGGTGATCGTGCTGCTGGTGCCGCTGCCGCTGATCGTCGGGTCGCTGGGGCTGACGGAGCTGGTGCCGTACTTCCCGGGCATCGCGGGGCTGAACGCGATGGTGGAGCCGGGACACCCCAATCCGGTGACGCAGTCGGTGGCGCCGTACGCGCCTGGGGTGGGATTGCTGATCTGCGCGGCCTGGGCCGCGGCGGCGCTGCTGGTGGGCACGGCGGTGCTGCGCCGCCGGGACGCCTGAGCCGAGGCCCAAAAAAAAAGGGGGGACCCGTCGTCAGACGGGTCCCCCCTCATTGGCCAACGAAAGAGGCCAACAAAAGGAGCCGGCGCACGTGCGATCAGCAATGCCACCGTCGAAGACGGCGCCATATCGATCCACTGCGCATGGCAACTCCTTTTGTTGGAACGAAGCCGACCTAGCCGACCTCCACTACCTATAATCCTCATCGGCGTGCATGGAGTCAAGTCAGAGAGCGAGCGTTCTTGTGTCGACTGCCGAACTGGTCCTCTCCGGTGTCACAACGCTCATCGGCGGACTGATCGGCCTGGGGATCTCGTACTACTTCTTCCGCGTCGGCGGCGCCGCGAGACTCAAGGTCGCCATCGGGCTCGATGAGGTCGCTCGCATCGACCCCGCCACCATCGGCGTACAGGTGAAGATGAAAATCGGCACCACCGAAATCTCCAATCTCCTGGTTCTTGAGGTCACCGTGCAGAACCGCGGAGCCAAAGATCTGGTGGTCGACGGGGCGGACGACGCCTCGAAGCACGAGCTACGCCCCCGCATCGAGTTACCCGAAGGCTTCCGCGCGCTCGCCGACCCGTGGAACCCGGACGGCGCCAGGCCGAACGCCGACGTCCGGCTCGCGCGGCAGCTCCGCGATTCCCGCCAGGTCTTCTACGTGCACATTCATCGCCTGGCTCGCGGAGCCACGGTCCGAGCGCGAATAGTGTGCACGCAGAAAGGTGAGCAAAATTCTGGACAAATCCTGGACAGCTCGTTGCGCTTCAGCCCCGGCTTCCTCCCCGACGTCGACGTCAAGCCGTTCGGTTTGCTGGAAAAAGCGCGCCGGTGAGAAATTTCCACACGCTCCCAGTGAACTTGAAGCTCTCGGCGGTCAGGCCACGCCGATGCCGGCCAGCAGCTCCCGGGCGCTGTCGACCAGCTCCTCGAAGGTCGGCGGTGTGAGGGAGCCCGTCCCGGCCAGGGAGTCGAAGATCGTCCCCTCCAGCCAGTTCACCACCACCGTCGCGTGCCGGTGGGGGGCCGACGAGCCCGCCGCCGTCAGGGCCGCCACCGCCAGGCGGCGGATCAGCAGGCCGCCCTCGTCGTACACCGCGCGCAGCTCGGGGCGGCGGGTGGCCTCCAGGGCGAACTCGTACCGGGCCAGCATCCGGGTCCGGCCGGTCGTGATCGCCTCGTACGCGAAGCCCGCGATCGACTCTGCCAGCCCGCCCGACGGCGGCACGACCTGGTCCAGCGCGACCATCCGCGCCATCGTCAGCTCCAGCAGGGCCGCGCGCGTGCGTGCGTAGTACGACGTCGAGCCCGCCGGGAGGCCGGCGGCCCGGTCGACTGCCCGGTGCGTCAGCCCGCGCATGCCCTCCGCGGCGATCACTTCGATCGCCGCGTCGCCGATGACGTCCACGCGGTCCACCCCGGCACTCTACAGGTGTAGAGTCCTCTACAGATGTAGAGGAGGAGTCATGCGCGCAGTCGTCGTCGGCGGGGGCATCGGCGGCCTGGGGGCCGCGATCGGGCTGCACCGGGCCGGCTGGACCGTCACCGTCCTCGAACAGGCACCCGGGTTCGGCGACGTCGGCGCCGGGATCTCGCTCTGGCCGAACGCCCTGCGCTGCCTGGACGAGCTGGGCGTCGACCTCGGCGAGCACCTCGCCGAGCAGGACCAGGGCGGGCTGCGCGACCGCCACGGCCGGTGGGTCGCCCGCTGGGACGCCAATGGCTTCCGGCGCTTCCACGGGCGTCCGCTCGCCGCGATCCACCGGGCCGACCTCATCGCCGGTCTCCGCGACGCACTGCCCGCCGAGTGCCTGCGCACCGGCACGCGCGTCACCGAAGTGACCGAAGAGGGCTTGGTCCGCTTCGCCGGCGGGGAAATCCAGGCCGACCTCGTGGTCGCCGCCGACGGCATCCGCAGCCCGATCCGGCACGCGCTCTTCCCCGGCCACCCGGGCCCGGTCTACTGCGGCAGCACGGCGTTCCGCGGCGTCACCCGGCACCCGGGCACCGGGCTGAGCACGACCTTCGCGCCCGGCACCGAAATCGGCGTGCTCCCGCTGACCGGCGGCGACGTCTACTGGTGGGTCTCCTACGTCACCGAGCCCGACGCCCGCCCGGCCGACCTCAAGGCGTACCTGAAGGGGCACTTCGGCGACTGGCACGACCCGATCCCGGCGCTCATCGGCGAAACGCCACCGGAAGCCGTGCTCTACCACGACCTCTACCACCTGGCGACGCCGCTGGACACGTACGTCCGCGGCCGCGTCGCGCTTCTCGGCGACGCCGCGCACGCCATGCCGCCGTTCCTCGGCCAGGGCGGCTGCCAGGCTCTCGAAGACGCCGTCGTGCTCGCGCACGCCATGTCCACAATGGACATCGACGGCGCACTCGCCGCCTACGACGCCGAACGCCGGCCACGCAGCCAGAAGGTCGCGCGCGCCTCGGTCCGCGCCGGCAAAGCCGGGCCGCAGCTGACCAGCCCGCTCCTGACGGCGCTGCGCATGAACCTGCTGCGGCTCGTCCCGACGAAGGTGACGGCCCGCGCCGGCGCGTCGGTCAGCGGCTGGCGTCCGCCGCGTCTCCCCCGGCCAGCCCCGCCTCGTACGCCGTGATCGCGGCCTGCACCCGGTTCTTCGCGCCGAGCCGGGTCAGGATCGTGCTCACGTGCGCCTTCACCGTGCCCTCGACGACGAACATCTTCGCCGCGATGTCCGCATTGGACAGTCCGGCCCCGAGCAGCGTCAGCACTTCGCGCTCGCGCGGCGTCAAGAGGCCGACTTTCGCGCGGGCCGCGGCGGCCCGGGTGAGCCGGCCGCCCGACAGCCGCGCGATCACCCGCTGCGCCACCTTGGGCGAGAGGAACGCGGCCCCGTCGGCGACGGCGTGGATGCCCGCCAGCAGCTCACGCGGGTCGCCCGACTTCAACAGGAACCCGCCCGCGCCGAGACCCAGCGCGCGTTCGATGTACTCGTCCTCGCCGAACGTCGTCAGCATGATGATGCCGGCCGACGGCAGCAGCTTCCGGATCTCCGCCGCCGCGCCCAGGCCGTCCAGCACGGGCATCCGGATGTCCAGCAGCACGACGTCCGGGTGCGTCGCGAGCGCTTGCGCGACGGCCTCGCGCCCGTTCGCGGCCTCGGCGACGACCTCGATCTCCGCGTCCGCGCCGAGGATCGCCACCACCCCCGCCCGCATCATCGCCTCGTCGTCGGCGAGCACGACCCTGATCACGATCCTCCCTCGCTGAACCAGTCCTTCGAAACCAGCTTGCCGTCGGCGAAACACAGCCGGTAGGCGGCGTAGTCGTCGTCGAGCCACGACCGTCCGGCGCCGTAGTACTCGCACACGGCACCGGCCGGCGGGGGTGGTTCTCCGCGCGTCGGCCGGGCGCCGCGCTGGCGTTCCGGCAGCGTCAGCTCGGCCCGCGACTGCCCGATCCGCATCCGCTCGTAGGTCGAGCCGGGCAGTTCGGAAGTGGTCCACTGGTAGAGGAACGCGATCCCGCCGATCGCGAGGACCAGCCCGAACAACGCCAGCGGGACGACCACCGCCGGCACCAGGCTGCGCCGCACGTCGCGACGGGCCAGCTCCAGCGCCCGGGCGGACGTCGTGTCGCCGGCCGTTTCGGACGTCTCTTCGACCGGTGACGCGTCGTGCGGCAGCGTCGCGGTGACGGCGAAACCGCCCTCGTGCGGCGAAGCCCGCAGCGTCCCGCCGACCAGCCGGACGCGTTCGCGCAGGCCGATCAGCCCGACCCGCCCGGACGCGGCGCCCGGCAACGGCCCGGCGGGCGGCCGCGCGTTCACGACGCGCACCGACGTCTCCGAGCCGGTGCTCGTCACGCGCACGGTCACGGCCGCGCCCGGCGCGTGCTTCGCCACGTTCGTCAGGGCTTCCTGCACCACGCGGTAGGCCGCGCGGGCCACCATCGGCGGCGCCGACGAAGAGTCCACTGTGGATTCGATGAGCAGGCCGGACGCGCGGGCCCGCTCGATCAGCTCGCCGAGGTCGCCCTGCACCGGCTCGACCGGCGCGGCGTCCTCGCGGAGCACGCCGATGATCTCGCGCAGCCGTTCGGTCGCGGCCGCGGCGCCGGCCCGCAGCTGGGCGGCCGCGTCGCGCTGGGTGTCGTCGAGCCCGCCCGCCACCTCCAGAGCGGCCGCGCGGACCGCGATGAGGCTGAGCTCGTGGCCCAGCGAGTCGTGCATGTCGCCGGCGATCCGCGCGCGCTCGCGCAGCCGGGCCTGGCTCGCGACCAGCTGCTGCCGGCTCTCCATCTCCTCGGCCCGCCGCCAGCCCGTGCGGGCCAGCTCGCCGCGCAGCCGGACGTACCGGCCGAGCAGCCACGGCGACACCCCGGCGAACACCAGGATCGCGACCATCGCCCCCCAGTCGCCCACACCGTCGGGCCCGACGAGCAGCGCCGGCGGCAGGCCGAGCACCACCACGGCCGCGCCGATCAGCAGGCCCGGGCGGGCCCGGTCCATCCGCAACGCGGCCTGGTAGCACATCGCCACCAGCACGAACACCACCCAGACGGGCACGCGGTCGCCGTACGGGAAGGGCACCGCGAGCGCGCCGGCCAGGGCGATGCCGAGCGAGACGACCGGGTACCGCCGGGCCGTCGCCACCGAACCGGCGACGACGGCGAGCCCGCCCGCGAGCTCCCACCACGACCGCGTGCCGACGGTGTCGGTGGCGACGATGAACGCCAGGAACAAGCCCAGGAGCACGTCGAGCGCCACGCGCCACCGGCGCTTCGTCACCTCCCGCACGGGTTCGAAGCTACAAGCAGGTCAGCGGGCCGGACCACTGCCGAAAGTCAAGGTTTCGACGAAGGCGAGCGTCTGCGGCCAGGACAGCTTGAACGCCTCGGCGTTGACCTCGGTGCCGTGCCGCGAGGCGTCGCTGAAGCCGTGCTCGGCGCCCGGGAAGTGCTGGGTGAACGTCGCGCCGCGCGGCCGGGACTGCAACGCCGTCTGCAGCCGGGCGAACGTCTCGTGCGAGACGACGGCGTCGGCCTCCGGGTAGGCGACGAGCACCGGCGCGGTGATGTCTGTCGACAAAGCGACCGCGTCGAGGTCGTGGTTCGGCGGCGCGGGCACGCGGATCGTCGGGTGGTAGGCGACGACGCCGGAAAGCCGCTGGTCACGGGCGGCGAGCAGGAGCGCGAAGCGGCCGCCGAGGCACCAGCCCACGACGCCGGCGGACGTGCAGCCGAGGTCGCCGAACAGGTGGTCGAGCAACGCCGTCTGCTCGGCCAAAGCCGCCTCGTCACGCAGGTCGCCGAGCTTCGCGCCGAGGTCCTCGCGGGAGGTGTTGTCGGTGCTCGCGCCGTGGAAGACGTCCCAGGTCAGCGCCGTGATCCCGCGGCCGGCCAGCTCGTCGGCCCAGGCCCGGACCTGCTCGCCGATCCCGGTGATCATCGGCAGGAGCAGCATCCCGCGTTCGGAGCCGCCGGCCGGGCGGGCCAGGTACGCGGAGAGTTCGCCGACACGGATCGTGGACGTCTCGATGCTCATGTCCGCATGATGCATGATGATCCACCATGGCCGAGCGCACACTCGCCGATCAGTTGGGCGGCACCCTCCCCGAAGGCATCGAGGCCCTCGAGGAGCACGAACGACAGGACCTCGCGAACGCGCTGCGCGACGCGCGCAGGCGGCAGGCGAAAGCGCTTGCGGAAGCGGGCGAAGAGGGCCTCCGGTACGTCCCCGCGTTGCTGCGCGGGGCGGTCCGCAAGGCGGTCGGGCTGTGACGAACTACGACGCCGAAGCCGAGATCCTCAAGCTCGCCCGCGTCCTCGACGTCGAGCCCGGGCGGCTCGGGTACCTGGCCCGCGTCGACGCCGGTGACCTGCAGGCCTTCCGCGAGCAGGTCACGGACACGCTCTTCGACGCCAACATCGCCGTGCTCCAGCGGATGGCCCTGGCCGCACGGCTGCTGCCCGGCGGGGTGCTCGCGAAGATCGCCGAGAAGGTCTTCGGGCCGCTGCTCTGCGCCCGGATCGCCGGGGTCGTCGACGTCGCGCGCGGTGTCGACGTCGCCAAGCGCCTGCACCCGCGGTTCCTCGCCGAGGTCGCGGCGGAGCTGGACCCGCGGCGCGCGAGCGCGATCATCTCGCGCATCCCCCTGGACACCGTCCTCGCGGTCGCGGCCGAGCTGGCCCGCAAGGAGGACTGGATCACCCTCGGCCGGTTCGTCGGGCACCTGCCGGACCCCACCGTGCGGCGCGCGCTGGAGGAGATCGACGACCCCGGCCTGCTGCGGATCGCGTTCGTGCTCGACGACAAGAGCCGCATCGACCACGTCGTCGGCCTGCTCCCGGCGCACCGGCTCGGCCGCGTGATCACGGCCGCCGGGGCCGACGAAGACCTCTGGACCCCGGCGCTCGACCTGCTGAACCACCTGGGCGAACCCCGCCGGGCCACCCTCGCGCCGCTGCTCGGCGGGCTGCCCGACGGGTTGCGCGAACGCGCTCAGGCGACGATCAAGTAGATCCCGTAGCCGACGATCGCCGCGCACAGGGCGAAGCAGATGACCGCGCCGGTCAGCGGGCCGGTGCCGGAGTCCCCGGACTCGCGGGCCGATTCGCGCTGGGAGAGCCCGACCACCCCGAAGGAGAACAGGCTCGCCAGCACGACGACCGAGCCGAGCGCGACGACGAAGACGAGACCGAGGGAACCCCAATCGATGTGCACGGCGCTCCTCAGGCGTTGGCCGGCTGCACGCCGGGCTCGGGCTCGTTGATGGTCTTGGCGCTGACCGGGTTCCGCTTCGACGCGAGGTAGATGCCCACCGCGACGACGACCCCGGCGATGCCGATCAGGACCGTGCCCCAGCTGCCGAGCGTCGAGACCTCGGCGGCGACGGCGCCGACGATCGCGGCGGCCGGCAGCGTCAGCGCCCAGGCGACGACCATCTTGCCCGCGACGCCCCAGCGGACCTCGGCGAGCTTGCGGCCGAGGCCGGAGCCGATGATGCCGCCCGAGCAGACGTGCGTGGTGGACAGCGCGAACCCGAGGTGGGCCGACGTCAGGATGACCGCCGCGGCGCTCGTCTCGGCCGCGAAGCCCTGCGGCGTCTGGATTTCGGTGAGCTTCTTGCCCATCGTCTGGATGATCCGCCAGCCGCCGAGGTAGGTGCCGAGCGCGATCGCGGTGCCGGCCGTGAGGATGACCCAGATCGGCGGGTTCGAGCCCGGCGCGAGCGAGCCGGACGCGATCAGCGTCAGCGTGATGACGCCCATGGTCTTCTGCGCGTCGTTGGTGCCGTGCGCGAGCGAGACCAGCGACGCCGAGGCGATCTGGCCGGCCTTGAACGTCCGGCCGACGGTGTCCTGCTTCGCCCGGGCGGTGATCCGGTAGACGAGGAAGGTGCCCAGCGTCGCGACGATCCCGGCGACGATCGGCGAGGCCAGCGCGGGGATGAGGACCTTCTCGACGACCTTGCCGAAGTGGACGGCGTCGGAGCCCGACGCGATCCAGGTGGCGCCGATCAGCCCGCCGAACAACGCGTGCGACGAGCTCGAGGGCAGCCCGATCAGCCAGGTCACCAGGTTCCACACGATCGCCCCGACCAGGCCGGCGAAGATGATGACCGGCGTCACCTTGGTGTCGTCGACGATGCCACCCGAAATCGTCTTGGCGACCTCCACCGAGAGGAACGCGCCGACGAGGTTCAGCACGGCGGACACAGCGACGGCGATCCGCGGTTTCAAGGCGCCGGTGGCGATGGAGGTGGCCATCGCGTTGGCGGTGTCGTGGAAGCCGTTGGTGAAGTCGAAAGCGAGTGCCGCGACGATCACCACCAGCACGATGAGTGAGAAGTCCATGGCGGCCCTCTTCCGAAGCCGGGGGCGGTTCGTTAGCAACGCTACTGATCAACAGGAGCGGCTCCGATCCCTGTTCTGTGACGGGTCCCTGAACTTCCGATGAACCGGGGTGGGGGCAGCCCCACCGCGGACCCGGGGGTGCGGCCCAGTGCTCTCGCCCGGCCGGGCTGCGACCGTCGAGACCGGCGAAAGGGGGCAGCGATGAACAAGCTGGGGTGGGCGGTCGTCGCGACGGCGGTTTCGGCGGTGTTGTTCTTCTTCGGCACTGGTCTGGACCCCGTGCCGGAGCTGGCCTGGCTGGCGCCGCTGCCGGTCCTGCTGCTCGCGCCCCGGGTCCCGGCCGCGGCCGCGCTCGGCTGCGCGTTCGCCGCCCACCTCGCGGGCAGCAGCGGGTCGTGGAGCTACTTCTGGCATTCGCAGGCGGTCCCGCGGCCGGCGGCGCTCGCGATCCTCGGCGGCAGCGCGCTGCTGTTCGCCTTGTCGGCGGGCCTGTTCCGGCTGCTGGTCCGGCGCGGCCACGGCTTCCTGGCCGCCTTCGCCGCGCCCGCGTTGTGGACGGTCGGGCTCTACGTCGTCTCCCTGCTCAACCCGACCGGGTTGATGTGCACGCTGATGACGACCCAGGCCGACCGGCCGTCCGTGCTGCGGCTCGCCGCGATCACTGGCGGCTGGGGCGTGGAGTTCCTGGTGCTGTTCGTCCCGGCCGCCGTCGCCGCCGCGCTCGCCCCCGGGGTCCGCGGTGTCTCCCGGTTGACCGCCCTGGTGGCCGTCGCCGCGGCGCTGCTGGGGCTCGCCTTCTGGAGCGTCCCGGCCTTGACCGGGCCGACGACGCGGGTCGCGCTGGTCGCGCCGGGCGAGCACCGCTGGGCGGTCGATGTCGCCACCCCGGACGGCCAGGCGCTCGTCCGGTCCTATGTGGACCAGATCGGCCGGCTGCCGGACGGCGTCCAGGCCGTGGTGCTGCCCGAGGCCACCTTCGCGGTCGACACCGCGAGCCGTCCGCGGCTGGTAGAAGCGTTCACCGACGTCGCCCGCACCCGGAACCTCGACGTCGTCACCGGCGTCCTCGACACCACTCCGGAAGGGCGGTTCAACGCGGCTCTGGCTGTTTCGCCGTCCGGCGCGCCCGTCGAATACCGCAAGTGGCACAACGGCGATGCGAAGAACATCGCGTCCGGCACCGAACTCGCCCGCGTCGCCGGGATCGGGCTGATGGTGTGCATGGACGTCAACTTCGCCGACCCCAGCGGCGGCTACGGCGCGGCCGGCACCGGCCTGGTGCTGATCCCGGCGTCCGACGAAGACGTCGACGGCTGGGAGCACAGCCGCACGGCGCTGATCCGCGGCGTCGAGAACGGCTTCTCGGTCGCGTGGAGCGCGGCTCGCGGGACGCCGATGCTGGCCGACGCCCACGGCCGCGTGCTGGCCGACACCCACACCGGCGGCAGCCCGTTCTCGGTGGTCACCGCCGACGTCCCGGTCGGCCCGGGCAAGACGTTCTACGCCCGCTTCGGCGACTGGTTCGCGTGGCTCTGCGGCCTGGTCGCGCTGGCCGGGATCGCCGTGAGCGCCCGCAAGCCGTCAAACTTCGAGCGCCTTGGCGTTGCGTAGCACCTTCGACCACGCCGGGTCGGCGCACAGCGTGCAGCCCGGCCCGAAGAAGACGCCTCGCGCCTGCGGGTCGCCCGCCAGCCAGTAGCGGAACCACGCCGTGATCGCGCCCCGGAAGCCGCCCGCGTCGCCGGCCGCGGTGAAGTGGGTGGCTCCGGCGAGTTCGCCGTAGACCGCGGGGACCTGCGACGCGGCGTAGTAGCGCGGGAGCACGAGCAGCCCCGGCGGGACGATGACGTCGAACTGACCGGCGAGGAAGAACACCGGGCCGTGCAGGGCCGGGACGGACCCGAGCGGGCCCGGCTCGATCGGCACGGTCGTGGTGACGAGCGGGTCGGCGCCCGCGGCGATGGCCCCGCCGCCGCCCTGGGAGTGCCCGGTCGCGCCGATGTGCGCGGTGTCGATCCGGCCGAAGTACTCGCTGCCGGGACGGCTGTTCTCCGCGACGAGCGTGCGGGCGCCGTCGAGCATTTCCTGGCCGCTGCCGGAGTTCGTCGTGTCGGCGGCCGCCACGACGAACCCGTAGGACGCGAGGTGGCTCAGCAGCGGCGCGTAGACGGCGGGCGTCGCGCCGGTGCCGTTGCCCCA
The DNA here is from genome assembly GCF_054781455.1 of Amycolatopsis stemonae. Classification (NCBI taxonomy): domain Bacteria; kingdom Bacillati; phylum Actinomycetota; class Actinomycetes; order Pseudonocardiales; family Pseudonocardiaceae; genus Amycolatopsis; species Amycolatopsis stemonae. The sequence goes on from NZ_BAAGUJ010000009.1 coordinate 277,248, forward strand.
GAGGATCACGGCGTGCTTGCCGCCGCCGAGGTTCGCCGGGCGGAAGACGGTGTGACCGGCGTCGAGGGGTTCGCTGACGACGGCGTACGGACCGGGCTGGTCCCACTGCACCGGCGCGGCCTGCGCCGGCTGCGGGATCACGAAAAGGGCCGTCAAGAACGCCACGAGCCACAGCCGTCGCATAGTGCTTCTCCCTGTCACGCCGTCGGAACAGTCACCCCATGATCGGTCGCGAGCCCGTCACGGTCGGTTGTCACTCGTCACAAAGAACCACCCGGGACTCTGGGCGTTTTCCCAGGTCGCCTCCCGTGGTCTGTGACCGACCATGACCTGCATCACCTACTGACGAGTAACTGGAGGCGGTATGCGGGTCACCAACGGCGGTGTCAAGCGAACCCTGGCCGTGCTCGCCGCGGCGCTCACCTTCGGCGCGGTCGCGCCGGCGGTCGCCGAGGCGGCGCCGGTCAGCGGCTGGAACGACTGGGGCTGCCGCCCCTCGGCCGCCCACCCGGAGCCGGTCGTCCTGGTGCACGGTCTCGGCGCGAACGACACCGTCAACTGGTTCTTCCACGCGCCGAAGATCGCCGCCCAGGGCTACTGCGTCTTCTCGCTGACCTACGGCACCGGCGTCCTCGGCCCGGGCGTCGGCGGGCTCGCGTCCATGCGCGACAGCTCCGCGCAGCTCGGCCGGTTCGTCGACCGCGTGCGGTCCACGACCGGTGCCGCGAAGGTCGACATCGTCGGCCACTCCGAGGGCAGCACGATGCCCGCGTACTACCTGAAGTACGGCGGCGGCGCGGCGAAGGTCGAGCACTTCGTCGGCTTCGGCGCGAACTACCGCGGCACCACGCTGGGCGGCCTCGACAAGCTGGCGAAGGCGTTGCTGACCACCGTCCCCGGACTCGACCTGGTCCTGAAGACCGCCTGCGGCTCCTGCACGGAGTACCTGGCGCCGTCGGCGTTCCTGGACGACCTCGCCCGCGGCGGCTTCCACGTCCCCGGCCCGACGTACACGAACATCGTCAGCAAGTACGACGAAGTCGTGACGCCGTACACGAGCGGCATCATGAACGAGCCGGGCGCGACGGACGTCGTGCTGCAGGACTTCTGCGGCTCGGACGCGTCCGGGCACCTGAGCCAGGCGGTCGACCCGAACGTCACGGGCCTGATCCTGCACGCGCTCGACGCGGGCTACACGCCGGCGTGCACGCCGTTCACCCTGCCACTCTGACGCCGGCGCGCCACACCGATTTCGTCAGCGGCACGCCCGGCCGGTAGGCCAGGTGCGTCACCGACGGCGCGTCGAGGACGTGGACGTCCGCCCGGGCTCCCGGGCGCAGGACGCCCACGTCCTCGCGGCGCAACGCCTTCGCGCCGCCCGCCGTCGCCGACCAGACGGCCTCCTCGATCGTCATGCGCATCTGCAGCACGGCCGTCGCGACGCAGAACGCCATCGACGTCGTGTAGGAGCTGCCCGGGTTGGCGTTGCTGGCCAGCGCGACGGTCGCGGCCGCGTCGAGCAGCCGCCGGGCCGGGGCGAGTTCCTGCCGCGTCGACAGATCGCACGCCGGGAGCAGCGTCGCCACCGTGTCCGACGCGGCGAGGGCCTCGACGTCGGCGTCGCTCAGGTAGGTGCAGTGGTCGACGCTCGCCGCGCCCAGCTCCACCGCGAGCCGGACACCGGGGCCTTCGCCGAGCTGGTTGCCGTGCACGCGCAGGCCGAGCCCACGCTCGGCGGCGGCCTTCAGGACCCGCGAAGACTGCGCCTCGTCGAACGCGCCGGTCTCGCAGAAGACGTCCGCCCAGCGCACGCTTCCGGCCACGGCGTCGAGCATCTCGCCGCAGACCAGGTCCACATAGGACTCCGCGTCGGCGCCCGGCGGCACCAGGTGCGCGCCCAGGAACGTGACCTCGTCGGCCACCTCCCCCGCGATCCGTGCGCTGCGGGCCTCGTCCTCGACGGTCAGGCCGTAGCCCGTCTTGGTCTCCAGGCAGGTCGTCCCCTGCCGGGCCGCCTCGCCGACGTGACGGCGCAGGTTCGCGGCCAGCTGCTCGTCGGACGCCTCCCGCGTCGCGCCGACGGTGATCGCGATTCCCCCCGCGGTGTACGGCTTTCCGGCCATCCGGGCCTCGAACTCGGCCGTGCGGTCGCCCGCGAAGACCAGGTGCGTGTGGCTGTCGACCCAGCCGGGCAGCACCGCGCGGCCCTCGACGTCGACGCGCTCGTCGGCGTCCGGTGCACTCACCGCGGGGCCCACCCAGGCGATCTTGCCGTGCTCCATGACCAGGGCCGCGTCGGTCAGCCGCCCCAGCCCGGGGTCGTTCGTCGTGAGTTCGCCGATACCCGTGATCAGGACTGCCACAGTGCCTCGATCTCCTTCGCCAGTACGGTTTCCGGACGTTCGATGAGCTGGTGTTCGCCGTCGCGCACGATCACGCGGCCCGCGACGACGACGTGCCGGACGTCGGCTCCCGACGCCGCGAACACGACACCGGACGGCTCGATCCCGGCCGTCCGCACCGAGTCCAGGCCGACGGTGACGAGGTCCGCACCCATACCCGTCTCGAGGCGCCCGACCTCGGGCCAGCCGACGGCCGCGTGGTCGGTGCCGGCCTCGAGGAGTTCCTCGGCGGTGAAGCGGCCGCGCTCCTCGCTGGCCAGCCGGTCGTCCAGTTCGAGCGCACGGGTCTCCTCGAACGCGTCGACGACGGCGTTGGAGTCGCTGCCGATGCTCAACCGGCACCCGGCGTCACGCAGGGCCCGGGCCGGGCCGATGCCGTCGCCGAGGTCGCGTTCGGTGGTCGGGCAGAAGCACGCCCGCGCGACGCTCAGCCGGTCGATGTCCGACGCCGTCAGGTGCGTGGCGTGCACGGCGACCAGGCGCTCGGTCAGCACCCCGCGTTCGTGCAGCAGTTCGGTCGGGGTGACGCCGTACGCGTTCAGGCACTGTTCGTTCTCGGCGCGCTGTTCCGAAAGGTGGATGTGCACCACGCGCGCACTGTCCACTTCGGATAATTGCTCGGCCGGAACCGCCCGCACCGAGTGGATCGCCGCGCCGACCCTCGACAGCTCATCCTCTTTCAGCGCGGCCACGCGCGAAGCCCACGCGGCGGCCGAGCCGTCGGAGAACCGCCGCTGGACCTCGTCCGGCTCGACGCCGATGCCGCCCGCGAGGTAGCAGGTGTCGAGGAGCGTCAGCCGGATCCCGGCGTCGGCCGCCGCCTGCCGCAGCGCCTCCCCCATCGCGTTCGGGTCGGCGTACAGCTTCCCGCCCGGCGCGTGGTGCAGGTAGTGGAACTCCCCCACGCTCGTGTACCCGCCGAGGACCATCTCGGCGTAGACCCCGCGCGCCAGCCGGTAGTACGCATCCGGGTCGAGCCGCGACGCAAGCGCGTACATCCGCTCCCGCCACGTCCAGAACGTGCCGCGCTCGTGGTGCGTCCGGCCGCGCAACGCCCGGTGGAAGGCGTGGGAATGCCCGTTCGCGAACCCGGGCAGTGTCAGTCCATTCAGGACAACGCCACTTCGGGGCGCGCCCGGGGTCACCGACGTGATCCGGCCGCCGGACACCTCGATCCGCACCCCGCGCGCGATCCCGCCGGGCAACCACGCCTGCTCGCACCAGAAAACTGTCGGTGCCGGACGATAGGCTGGAAACGGGGGGCGCCCCCGCGGGCCGGAGGTCATCGCGCCAGCCGTTCCAGCACCGTGGTCAGCGCGGCGGCGCCGGCTTCGACGTCGTCGGCCTCGGCGAACTCCTCGGGCGAGTGGCTGATGCCGGTCGGGTTGCGCACGTACAGCATCCCCGACGGGACGAACCCCGCGAGGATGGCCGCGTCGTGCCCGGCGCCGGTCGGCAGCTCCGGCGGCTTGCCAAGCCAGCCCCCGAGGTCACGGCGGAAAGCATCGTCGAACACGACATCGTCCGAATAGGACTCCCGGGTCACCGTGACCCGGCAGCCTTCTTCCTCTGCCGCGGCTTCGGCGGCCCGCACGATGTCCGAGACCAGCTCCGGAGTCGCCGTGCCGGGCACCCGCGCGTCGAGCCAGAGGTCCACAGTGGACGCGATGACGTTCGTGCCGCCGGGCGTCGGCACCAGGCGGCCGACGGTCGCCCGCGCGTCCGGCACCGCCCGGGCCAGCCGCCGGACGGCGGTGACCGTCGCGGCGGCGGGCAGCATCGGGTCGGCGCGGTCGGCGATCAGCGTCGCGCCGGCGTGGTTCCCCTGCCCCTCGAAGGAAAACCGCCACCTCCCGTGCGCGATCACCGTGCTGCCGACGGCCACCGGCGCACCGAGGTCGATCAGCCCGTGCCCCTGCTCGACGTGCAGTTCGAGGAACCGGCCGATCAGCCCGAGCCGTTCGGGGTCGGGCCCGACCAGCTCCGGGTCGAAGCCGGACTTGCCGGCGGCCTCGGCGAACGTCACGCCGTCGGCGTCCCGCAACCCGCGGGCCCGGTCGGCGTCGATCGTGCCGGTGAGCAGCCGCGAACCGAGGCACGGGACGCCGAACCGGCCGCCCTCCTCCTCGGCGAACACGACAACGGCGAACGGCTTGCCAGGTCGGAAACCCTTCTCCCGCAACGCTTCCACCGAGGCGAGGGCACTGACGACGCCGAGCGGGCCGTCGAACGCGCCACCGCCGGGCACCGAGTCGAGGTGGCTGCCGGTGACGACGGCGTCCGGGCCCGGCGCGCCCCACCAGGCCCAGATGTTGCCGTTGTGGTCGGTGTCGACGTCCAGGCCGAGGCCGAGCGCGCGCTCGCCGAACCACGCGCGCAGGTCGTTCTCGGGCGCGTCGAAGGCGTGGCGCGAATAACCACCGCGCTTCGGGTCGCGCCCGACGTCGCCGATCTCGGCCAGCAGCCGGGAAGCCGTCACGCCTGGTCCCGCATCGGGACGCGCACGCCACGCTCGTCGGCGACGTCGTTCGCGCGGTCGTACCCGGCGTCGACGTGCCGGATGACGCCCATGCCCGGGTCGTTGGTGAGCACGCGCTCCAGCTTCTGCGCGGCCAGCTCGGTCCCGTCGGCCACGCTGACCTGGCCCGCGTGGATGGACCGGCCCATGCCGACGCCGCCGCCGTGGTGGATCGACACCCAGCTGGCGCCGGAGGAGGTGTTGACCAGCGCGTTGAGCAGCGGCCAGTCGGCGATCGCGTCGGAGCCGTCGGCCATCGCCTCGGTCTCGCGGTACGGCGAGGCGACGCTGCCGGAGTCGAGGTGGTCGCGGCCGATCACGACCGGGGCCTTCAGCTCGCCACTGGCCACCATCTCGTTGAACCGCAGGCCGGCCAGGTGCCGCTCGCCGTAGCCGAGCCAGCAGATCCGGGCGGGCAGGCCCTGGAACGCGACGCGCTCGCCGGCCAGCTTGATCCAGCGCGCGAGGGATTCGTTCTCGGGGAACAGGTCCAGCATCGCGCGGTCGGTCGCGGCGATGTCCTCGGGGTCGCCGGAGAGCGCGGCCCAGCGGAACGGGCCGTTGCCCTCGCAGAACAGCGGGCGGATGTAGGCGGGGACGAAGCCGGGGAAGTCGAACGCGCGCTCACAACCGCCGAGCTTGGCCTCGCCGCGCAGCGAGTTGCCGTAGTCGAAGACTTCGGCGCCGCGATCCATGAAGCCCAGCATGGCCTCGACGTGCTCGGCCATCGACTCGCGCGAGCGGTCGGTGAACTCGTCGGGCTTCTTGGCCGCGTAGTCGTGCCAGTCCTCGACGCTGATGCCCTTGGGCAGGTACGAAAGCGGGTCGTGCGCCGACGTCTGGTCGGTGACGATGTCGACCTCGACGCCGCGGCGCAGCAGCTCCGGCAGGATCTCGGCGGCGTTGCCGACGACGCCGACCGACAGCGGCCGCTTCTCCTGCTTCGCGCGGGTGACGCGGGCGATCGCGTGGTCGAGGTTGCCGGCGACCTCGTCGAGGTAGCGGGTCTCGACGCGGCGCTGCGCACGCTGGGCGTCGCACTCGATGACCAGCGCGACGCCGTCGTTCATCGTGACGGCCAGCGGCTGCGCGCCGCCCATCCCGCCGAGGCCGGCGGTCACGGTGAGCGTCCCCCGCAGGCTGCCGCCGAACTTCTTCTTGGCGACCGCGGCGAACGTCTCGTACGTGCCCTGCAGGATGCCCTGGGTGCCGATGTAGATCCACGAACCGGCGGTCATCTGGCCGTACATCGTGAGGCCCTGCGCCTCGAGCCGGCGGAACTCGGGCCAGGTCGCCCAGTCGCCGACGAGGTTCGAGTTGGCGATGAGCACCCGCGGCGCCCACTCGTGCGTGCGGAACACGCCGACCGGCTTGCCGGACTGGACGAGCAGCGTCTCGTCGGTGTCCAAAGTGGTCAGTTCGCGGGTGATCGCGTCGAAGCTGGCCCAGTTGCGGGCGGCCTTGCCGGTGCCGCCGTAGACGACCAGGTCCTCGGGCCGCTCGGCGACGTCGGGGTCGAGGTTGTTGTGGAACATGCGCAGCGCGGCTTCGGTCTGCCACGACTTGGCGGTGAGCTGGGTGCCGCGGGCGGCACGGACGACGCGGGACATCAGACCTCCAGACGGGCGGCGTCGAGGACGGCGCCGGAGCGGACGAGTTCTTCGGCGGCCGCGATCTCGGGCGCCAGGTGGCGGTCGGGGCCGGGGCCCGCGACCTTCGTGCGGAGCAGGTCGCGCACCGCGCCGGTGACCGGCGACGGCTCGAGCGGCGCGCGGAAGTCGAGCGCCCGGGCCGCCGTCAGCAGCTCGATGGCGAGGACCGTGGTCAGGCCGTCGACGGCCTTGCGCAGCTTCCGCGCGGCCGACCAGCCCATGGAGACGTGGTCCTCCTGCATCGCGCTGCTCGGGATGGAGTCGACGGACGCGGGCACGGCGAGCCGCTTCAGCTCGCTGACCACGGCGGCCTGCGTGTACTGGGCGATCATGTGGCCGGAGTCGACGCCGGGGTCGTCGGCGAGGAACGGCGGCAGGCCGTGCGAGCGCGCCTTGTCGAGCATCCGGTCGGTGCGGCGCTCGGCGATGCTGGCGACGTCGGCGACCGGGATGGCCAGGAAGTCCAGCACGTACGCGACGGGCGCGCCGTGGAAGTTGCCGTTGGACTCGACGCGGCCGTCGGCCAGCACGACGGGGTTGTCCACAGCGGACCGGAGTTCGCGGTCGCCGACCAGCTCGGCGTGGGCGAGGCTGTCGCGCGCGGCGCCGTGGACCTGCGGGGCGCACCGCAGCGAGTAGGCGTCCTGGACGCGGTTGCAGTCCGGCCCGCGGTGGCTCTCCACGATCTTCGACCCTTGCAACGCCTGCCACATCCGCGCGGCGGACGTCGCCTGGCCGGGGTGCGGCCGCAGCGCCTGCAGGTCGGCGGCGAAGGCACGGTCGGTGCCGAGCAGCGCCTCGACGCTCATCGCCGCGGTGATGTCCGCGATGTCGAACAGCCGGTGCAGGTCCGCGGCGGCGAGCAGGAGCATGCCGAGCATGCCGTCGGTGCCGTTGGTGAGGGCGAGCCCTTCCTTCTCGGCGAGGACGACCGGCTCGATACCGGCGTGCTTCAAGGCTTGCTCGGCTTTGACCACTTCGCCGCGGTACTCGACTTCGCCTTCACCCATGAGCGCGAGCGCGACGGCGGCCAGCGGCGCGAGGTCGCCGGAGCAGCCGAGCGAGCCGTACTCGTGGACGATCGGCGTGATCCCGGCGTTGAGCAGGGCCGCAAGCGCTTGCGCGGTGCCCGGGCGGACGCCGGTGTAGCCGCTGGCGAGGGTCCGCAGCCGCAGCAGCATGAGCCCGCGGACGACCTCGGTCTCGACGGCCGGCCCGGCCCCCGCGGCGTGCGAGCGGATCAGGCTGCGCTGCAGCGCGGTCCGGCTCTCGACGGGGATGTGACGGGTCGCGAGCGCGCCGAAGCCGGTCGAGACGCCGTAGGTGGGCGTGACGGCGTGGGCGAGGTCCTCGATGTGCTGGCGGGTCGCGGCGAGGTTCTTCTCGGCGGCGTCCGCGAGCGCGACCGGCGCGTGGCCGCGGACGACGTCGACGACCTGGGCGGCGGTCAGGGGTTCCGGGCCCAGGAGCACTTTTTCCGGCATGCGCCCATTGGACAACGTCCTTCCCGCTGGTGGGATCGCCCATGGAGTGGTTCTGTCTGGTATCCCAGACGTAGCCTGGTGCCATGGGTGACAGCAGCGAAGTCCCGGCGCTGCGCCGCGGCCTGGCGGTGCTGCGCCTGCTGGCGACGCGCCCGGGCCCGGTCACGGCAGCGGCGATCGCGCGCGAAGCGGGTCTCCCCCGCTCGACGACGTACCACCTGCTCAACGAGCTGGAAGCGGCCGGTTTCGTCGTCCACCTGCCCGCGGAACGCCGCTACGGCCTGGGCATCGCGGCGTTCGAACTGGGCTCGGCGTACCTGCGTCACGACCCCCTGGAACGGCTGGCCGGGCCGCTGCTGCGCAAGCTGGTCGACCGCGTGGGCCACACCGCGCACCTGGGCGTCCTGCACGGCAACGAGTCGCTGTACCTGATCAAGGAACGCCCGGCCCGCCCGGAAACCCTGGTCACGGAGGTGGGCGTCCGCCTCCCGGGCCAGCTGACGGCGTCCGGCCGGGCGATCCTGCGCCACCTGCCCGCGCCGCACGTCCGGGCGCTGTTCCCGTCGGCATCGGCGTTCGTCCTCCGCACCGGCCGCGGCCCACGCACCCTGGCCGAGCTGCGCCGCACGTTGACGGCGGAGCGCCGCCTGGGCTGGTCGGTCGAGGACGGCCACGTCACGGAGGGCTTCGCGTCGGTGGCCGCCCCGGTCTTCGACCACGGCGCCCGCCCCCTGGCGGCGATCAGCGTGACCCTCCGCCACCACTGCGCGGCGGACCCCTGCGAAGAGACGTGGCCCCAGCTGGCCACGGAAGTAGCGACGACGGCGGCCGAGCTGACCAGCCGCATCGGCGGCCACCCGGGCTGACGCACTGGTGCGATCGGGGCAACTGTCACCGAACGGCTCGATTCCACTCCGCTGGGTTATTACCGTTGCTGACAGCGGTATCGAGGGGCACCGGCGAGTGGGGGCGCGAGGGGAAGGCGCCGGCGGATGAGCGACGCACGGGTGACGAGGGTGGGGTTCGGCGCGGTGCTGGCCGTCGCCGAGTTCCGGGCGATGTGGGCGGCCGAACTGCTGTCCATCTGCGGTGACCAGCTGGCCCGCGTCGCGCTCGCCGTGCTCGTCTACCAGCGGACTTCTTCGGCGGCCCTCACCGGCCTGACCTACGCCCTGACGTACGTGCCCTCACTGCTCGGCGGCATCCTCCTGGCCGGCGCGGGCGACCGGTGGCCGCGCCGGGACGTGATGGTCGCGGCCGACGTGGCCCGCGCCGCGCTGGTCGGTGTGATCGCGATCCCCGGCGTCCCGTTGTGGGTGTTGTGCGCGCTGGTCGCGGTCCTGACCGCGCTGGGCGGGCCGTTCAAGGCGGCGCAGCAGGCGCTGCTGCCGACGGTGCTCGAAGGCGAGCGCTACCTGGTCGGGATGGCGTTGCGGAACGTGACGATCCAGGGCGCGCAGCTGGCCGGGTTCGCCGGCGGCGGGCTGCTGATCGCGGCGCTCGCGCCGTCCGCGGCGCTGGCCTTGGACGCCGTGACGTTCGTGCTTTCCGCGGTGTTCCTGCTCGCCGGGGTCCGGCGCCGCGCGGCGGTCGCGCAGGCGGTCCGGCCTGCGTGGCTGTCGACGACCGGGGCCGGGATCCGGCTGATCTGGCGCGACCCGGCACTGCGGACGCTGGTCGCGCTCAACTGGCTCGCCGGGTTCTACGTCGTGCCGGAGGCGCTGGCCGCGCCGTACGCGGCCGGGATCGGCGCGGGCGCGACGCTCGTCGGGCTGTTCATGGCCGCGGACCCGGCCGGCAGCGTGCTGGGTGGGGTCGTCTTCGGCAAGTGGATCCCGGAACGCGCGCAGGTCCGCGTGCTCGGGGTGCTGGGGATCGCGGCGGGGCTGCCGCTGATCGTGTTCGTCTTCCGGCCGGGGCTGGTGCCGTCGGTGCTGCTGCTGGCGACGTCAGGGCTGCTGGCGACGGGCTACAACATCCAGGGCACGGTGTCGTTCATGCGCCGGGTGCCGGACGAGCACCGCGCGCAGTGCGCCGGCGTGAACTCGGCGGGCCTGATCACGGTGCAGGGCGTCGGCGCGGCCGCGGCGGGCGGGCTGGCCGATCTGGTGGGCCCGGCGCACACCATCGCCGTGGCCGGGGCGGCGGGTGCCGCGGTGGCCGTGCCGATCGCGAGGGCGTGGCGCCGGGTCGGGCTGGAGGAACGATGACCTCAGTTGTCGCGTCCGCACATGGCGCGCCTCCCTTCGCCACCTCGGGCCGTACCGGCTCCGTCACCGGCCGGACACCATGAGTATGCGGACCGGCGCCGGAGACCCGCGCGCTGTATCACGCTTTCGTGACGCCGTTGTGGCACCACGGCGCTGGGCCCTGTGGCGCCAGAGTCCGCGGGTGATTGTGTACTGCCTCCTGACGGAGGCGACGGCGGCGGCCCTCACTTGGCGCCCCTACCCGGTCTCGGTGGACCGCCGCACGCTGCTGATCCTCGCGGTGCTGCTGGTCCTGGGCGTGGTCCAGTCGGAGATGGGCCGCCGGGTGGAGCGGATCCGCCGCCGGGTGTCGGGCACCCCGCACATCAACATGACGTCGGTCTGGACGTTCGCGGGCGTGCTGTTGCTGCCGCCGGTGCTGCTGGCGGTGCTGGTCTGCGGCCTCTACACGCACTTGGCGCTGCGCAGCTGGTACCGCCTGCAGCGCGTGCCGGCGTCGAGGACGGTGAGCAACGCGGCGATCATCCTGCTCTCCTGCTACGCGGCCCAGGCGGTCCTGCGGTTTTCGGGCGCCCCGGACGTCCGCGCGGCCCTCACCGGCAGCTGGGCGGGAACGTTCGCGATCGCGGGCGCGGGTGTGACGTTCTTCGTGGTCAACGCCCTGCTGGTGCTCCCGGCCCGCCGCGAGATCGGCCGTACCCCGGAGGCCCTGTTCGGCACCTGGGCGGACAACGGCCTGGAGGTGGCCACGCTCTGCCTGGGCGCGCTGAACGCGCTGGCCCTGGCCACGCTGCCGGGCCTGATGGTGCTGGTGTTCCCGCCGTTGCTGCTGTTGCACCGGACGGTGCTGGTGAAGCAGCTGGAAGTCGCGGCCCACCGAGACGAGAAAACGGGCCTCTACAACACGAGCGGCTGGCACGCACTGGCGGAGCGAACGCTGGCGATGTCGGCCCGCCAGCACTCGACGTTCGGTCTGCTGATGCTGGACCTGGACCACTTCAAGCAGGTGAACGACACGTACGGCCACCTGGCCGGCGACGCGGTGCTGAAGGCAGTGGCCCAGTCGATCATCTCGGCGGTCCGAGGCCGCGGCGACGCGGTGGGCCGCTTCGGCGGCGAAGAGTTCGTAGTGCTGCTGCCGGGAATCGCCCTGCCGGACATAGGCGCGGTGGCAGAGCGGATCCGCGGAACGATCAGCGCCCTGACGGTCCCGGTAGGACAGTTGTCGATCACCGGCCTGTCGACATCGATAGGCATAGCGGTCTACCCGACAGCGGGAACGGCGTTGCAGCGCCTGCTGGACGCGGCGGACACCGCGCTCTACCACGCAAAAGCAACGGGCCGGAACAAGGTGGTCCACGTAGCGGACCTGGTCTGAGGGTTCAGGCGGTCTTGTGCCGCCGCCCGGCATCAAGCCCCAGCATGGCAAGCAACTCAGCGCACTCATTAACATTCGAGGAGTGACAGGCCACGGTGATAACGGCCCGATCATTCTGCTCGGCCAGCCGTTCCGCCTCCTCAGCCCGCATAACCCCCATGCGGCTGTCTTCATCATTGGCGGTGGAGCTGCCACTGTGCCGGGCCCAGGTCATCTGGCCACCTACTTCCGGCCCCACGGGTGCAGAGCCATGGTCGGGCCATCAGCATGACACTCACACAAAATTCACCCACAAGTGGGGCCAATCACAAGCCCAAACCTGTGGTAGCCGGGCTGGCTTGGTTGGGCTGATCGGGCTGGCTGGGCTGGCTGGGCTGGCTGGGCTGGCTGGGCTGGGAGGTGCGGACCTGGCAGCAACGCACGGGGAGTCGGCTGGCCGAGTGCACAGGCGCAGCGCAGAGCAGAGGAAGGGAAGGAACCAGCACGGCTCGGCGGGAGCGCAGCGACCGAGCGCGGCCCCACGAGGGGGGCAAGGGGCGAAGCCCCAAAGGCAGGGTCCGGGGCGAAGCCCCCGGAGAAAGGGGCGAAGCCCCGACCAAGCAGGGGCAGGGGCGAAGCCCCGACCAAGCAGGGCCCAGGGGCGAAGCCCCGGAGCGGGGGTCCAGGGGGCGAAGCCCGCCTGGCGGGGGCTCGGGGGTCCGACCCCCGAACAAACACCCGAGAACGAAGAGAAGGCCCAGCCCCGAAGGGGCGTAGGCCTTCTCGAAGTGGAGGTGCCGGGAATTGAACCCGGGTCCTCTGGCGTATCAACAGGGCTTCTCCGTGCGCAGTCCGCTACGTCTCTGCTTGGCTCCCTCGGTCACGCGAACAAGCCGAGGTGACGAGCCCAGCCACTGTTTGCTTCACGACAGTTCCCCGTGGCCGGGACTGCCGCTGAGCCTCCTAGCTGATGCCGGTACCCGGGCCGGAGGCGAACCCGGGCCGACAGAGACGCACTCGCTTAGGCAGCGAGGGCGTACTCGCGCTGACTGGAGTCGGCGCTTATTTGGTTGCGATGACGCTTAACGGTGGTCTCTCGCCTGCACCGGCACGCTTCTCCTGAATCAACGTCCAAAGTCGAAACCGTTCACCCCCTTGGTGGGAACACAACCTGACCATCATACCTCGCCGCGCGACCGCTTTCCGTGGGGTAGGGCTGGCCCTACCGTGGGGATGCCCGCGCGCACCATGTCCTGAACTGGCGGAATGGTCGAACCTGGACTCCGGCAGAAGGGAGCCCGGTGATGGGTAGCGAGAGGCGTGATCCGCCGTTCGGTGGTTCGGTGGTGTTCCTGCTGATGAACCTGCCGCTGGGGGTGCTGGCGTTCGCGCTGCTGACGACGTTCACGGCGGCGGGGCTGGGGACGGCGGTCGTGTGGGTGGGGGTGGGCCTGCTCGCCGTGCTCGTGCTGGCGGTGCGGGGGGCCGCCAGGCTGGAGCGCGCGCGGGTCTACGCCCTGCTGGACCGGTATGTCGATCTGCCGTACCTGCCGTTGCCCGAGGGGCAGAAGGCGCGGTGGAAGGGCCGGCTGAAGGACCCGGCGACGTGGCGGGACATGGCGTACTTCTTCGTGCTGTTCCCGCTGGGCGTCGTCGAGTTCGTGCTGGTGACGACGTTCTGGTCGACGAGCCTGGCGCTGGCGGGGCTGCCGGTCTACTTCCGGTGGCTGCCGGACGGCGCGTACTACTTCCCGGCCTACGACGTGCGGTGGCTGACCGTGGATTCGACGGTGGAAGCGCTACCGTGGGCAGCGCTGGGGGTGTTGTTCATCGCGTTGTCGGTGGCGCTGACGAAGGCGCTGGCCGGGGTGCACGCCCGCGTGGCGAACGCGCTGCTGGGGACGACCGTGGCCCAGCGTCGTCGGATGGAGCGCTGGTGGGAAGACGCGGACGCGAAGAACCTGGTGGCGGGATGAGCGGCGAGCAGCTGCCGGAGCACCCGCGGCCGCACCCGGCTCGCACGATCGTGTACATGATCGTGAGCTTCGTCTTCCGGCTGGTGCAGTTCGTGCTGATCGTCACCGGGATCGCGGTCGGGGTCGGGACGGCGGTGGTGTGGGTCGGGTTCCCGATCCTGCTGGCGACGACGAGCTTCATCCGCTGGTCGGGTGACCGCGAGCGGGCGTGGCTGGGCGCGATGCTGCGGGTGCCGTTGCCGCCGGTGGAGCGGCGCCCGTACGACGGCCTGCCGTTGCTGCGCCGGTGGATGACGCGGCTGAGCGACCCGACGACGTGGCGTGACCTGGCGTACCTGATGGCGGCGTTCCCGCTGGCGTGCGCGGAGCTGGCGATCGCGATCGCGTCGATCGTGCTGCTGCCGATGGCGATCTGGGTGACGCCGTGGCTGGGCTGGCTGCACGGTGAGCTGGGTGTCGCGCTGCTGGGCCCGAACCGCACGAAACGGCTCGAGCAGAAGGCCGAGCGGCTGCAGGCTTCGCGGGCGCGGGGTGTCGACGCGGCGGAGGCGGAGCGGCGCCGCATCGAGCGTGACCTGCACGACGGCGCGCAGCAGCGGCTGGTCGCGGTCGCGATGAGCCTCGGGCGGGCGAAGTCGAAGTTCGACCAGGACCCGGAGGCGGTGCGGGAGCTGATCGACGAGGCGCACTCGGACGCCAAGCTCGCCGTGTCGGAGCTGCGTGACCTGGCGCGCGGGATCTACCCGGCGGTGCTCGGCGACCGCGGGCTGGACGCGGCGCTGTCGGCGCAGGCGGCGAAGTCGCCGATCCCGGTCGACGTGCGGGTGGACGTCGAGCCGCGCCCGCCGGCCGCGGTGGAGACGACGGCGTACTTCATCGTCGGCGAGACGCTGACGAACATCGCGAAGCACTCCGGAGCGTCCGAAGCAGCCGTCAAGGTGTGGCGGACCGACGACCACGTCGTCGTCGAGATCACCGACAACGGCCACGGCGGCGCCGAGGTGCGCCCCGGCGGCGGGCTGGCCGGCCTGGCCGACCGCGCCGCGACGATCGACGGTGTGATCACCGTGGTCAGCCCGGTGGGCGGGCCGACCGTAATCCGGGCTGACCTCCCCTGCCAATGGTGAATAAGCTGGCTCCCGTTCAACCACGAACCTGGGGGCCGGATGCGGGTAGTCATCGCCGAGGACGCCGTCCTGCTGCGGGCGGGGGTCACGCGCCTGCTCGCCGACGAGGGCATCGAGACGGCGGCGGCCGTCGACAACGGGGACGACCTCCTCGGCGCGGTGAAGGAACACCGCCCGGATCTGGCGATCGTCGACGTGCGGATGCCCCCGACGTTCACCGACGAGGGCCTGCGCGCGGCCTTGGCGGCCCGTAAGGAGATCCCGGGCCTGCCCGTGCTGGTGCTCTCGCAGTACGTCGAGGAGTCGTATGCGGTGGAACTGCTCTCCGGCGGCGCCGGCGGGGTCGGCTACCTGCTGAAGGAGCGCGTCGCGGACGTCGCGGAGTTCCTGGACGCGGTCCGCCGGGTGGCGGGCGGTGGCACGGCGATCGACCCGGACGTCATCGCCCAGCTGATGGCCCGCGGCCGCCGCAACCCGCTCGACGCGCTGACCGCCCGCGAGTCCGAGGTCCTCGGGCTGATGGCCCAAGGCCTTTCGAACACGGCGATCGCGAACTCGCTCGTCGTTTCGCACGGCGCGGTCGAAAAGCACATCGGCAACATCTTCTCGAAGCTCGGCCTCGAAGCGAGCGCTGAGGAACACCGCCGCGTCCGCGCGGTGCTGACCTACTTGGGGCGCTGAGGTTTCCGGGCCAGCAGGTACGCCTGAGGCGTTTTCTCCGGCTCCTGCGGCTCTCTGACCAACCGCGCTTCCAGCGCCAAACCGGCGTCCTCGAACAGGTCCGCGACGAAGTCCGGCGGCAAGCGGTACGCGTCCAGGGAAACCTCGTGGCCGTAGCCCTGGGAGACGTGGCGGCGTTCGTCGCCGACCTGGAACGCCGTCAGCAGGCGGCCCCCCGGGGCCAGGACCCGCGCCAGTTCCGCCACCACCGGACGCAGTTCCTCCGGCGGGGTGTGGATCAGCGAGTACCACGCCAGCGCACCCGCCAGGGTGCCGTCTTCCAGCGCCAGCGCGTGCAGCGAACCGACTTCGAAGCGTAGCGACGGGTGCGCCCGGCGGGCCGCGGCGACCATGCTCGGGGAAAGATCCACGCCGAACACGTCCAGCCCGAGCGACGCCAGGTGACCCGTCAGCCGGCCCGGCCCGCAGCCCAGGTCGCCGACCGGGCCCGCACCGCCCACCAGCTCGGCGAACGTGCCCAGTACGGCCCGGTCCCACGGGTTCGCGGCCAGCGCGTCCCGCTGCGTTTCGGCGTAGGCATCGGCGACGGTGTCGTACGCGGTCCGGGTGCTGGTCAGGTACGCGGGTTCGGTCACGAACCGGAACACTATCCACGGACGGTGACCGCAAGTCCCGTAGGGTGGACGTAGGGTCACCCGTTCCGCGGGCGGCACCTCGCACACCGCTCACCTACCATGGGCGGACCCGTCGGAAAGGAGCGCGCAGATGTCCGACGAAACCCGCTGCGTCCGCTTCTTCGGCGGCCCGCTCGACGGCCGCGTCCAGGAACTCGGCGACGCCGAACCCGTGCCCGGCACGGTGATCCGGCACATCCACCTGCACGGCGGCCCGAAGATCGAGACCCGCTACGAGCTCGGCCTCACCGAGGACGGCTGGGAGTACCGCGTCGCCGCGACGCGGCACGAACCCGAGCCGGACAACCTGAGGTAGGGAGAACCCCCGCATCGCCCGGGGGTGAACAGGACCCCGAAGACGCCGGTCAGCACCGCTGTTCCCGCAGGTCGGACCGACCAGGCTGAACAGCATGCAAACGAGCCGGGACCGCTTCCTCGACGTCGTCCGGGCGGGGGCCATCCTCGCCGTCATCGGCCAGCACTGGGTCATGCCGGTGCTGTCCTACTCCGATGGCCACCTCGCCACCGGGAACGCCCTCGCGACGCCGGGCTGGTGGGTCGTGACCTGGCTGTCCCAGGAGATGCCTCCTTAGTGTCACAAAAGCCGTGACCTGCGGAAAGGGCCCTTTAAGCACACACTAGCGGGCCCGTCGCACTACCGGAAGACGGACCCGCAAGGGCCCTCTCCCGGGAGCATGATCATGACGAAACCGAACACGGCCGAACCCCAGACCGAGCCGTGGCGAACCGAACTGCAGACGGCCGTCGCCGACGCCATCCGGCAGACCCTCGACCTCGGCTACGACCCCGCCCGCATCGCCGCCGAGCTCGACGAGCGCCTCCTCCTCGCCGGCGAACCGTGCCCCATCGAGTGCGCCTGCGGGCCGCGGACCGTGCCGTGGCCGCGCGAGCCGATCACCGTCACGTGCGAGACCTGCGGCGCCAAGCACGCGATCGCACCGCTCATGGACAACTACCGCAGCGCGAGCGCCCACGGCGAAAAGATGTTCCAGGCGATGCGCGGAAAGCAGGACCAGCTCGCCGAGATCCGCGCCGTGCTGGACGACTGGCGGGATCCCGACCAGGTGCTGGAGGACATCCGCGCCATCCTCGACCGCCCCTCCGAGCCGGTCATGTCGCGTGTCCGAAAGGGCCTCGGGCAGATCGCCGACGTGCTGGACACCACCCCGGCCGACGTCGCCGCCCAGCTGCGCGCCGTCACCAGCGCGACGCCGGAGACCGCGCAGTGAACGTCCGGCCGGTCGTCGACGCTGCGTCCGCGGTCCGCCGGACGCAGCGCCCCGACCCGCAGGACGTCGCCGCGCAGGTCGCACGGATCGTCACGCACTGCACCGTCGACGGCTCGCCGGACTGGGCCGAGCAGGCCGCCGCGAGACTGCCGCGTGAAGTTCTCGGGCAGCTCTTGACCGGCGCTCGGGCGCTCGTCGCGACGCTGGAAAAGATCTGCCTGTGCGCGGACTTCGGCGAATGCCGCGGCAACTGCCCGGCGTGCGCCGAGCTGAGCCCGTGGTCGGCGTGCCGCTCGGGCGTGGCTCGACCGGCGGGGTGGTGAGTGATGATCGAGCAGCTGCACACCCTGATCTCGCCGTGCTGGTGTCTCCCGGCCGCGCCGTGGGGCCCGGGCAGCCACGTCGACGAGGACGGCACCCAGCAGGTGTTTCCCGCCGAGCTGACCGACGAGTGGTTCGCGCGGACCGTCGAGGCCTACCACGCGCGCAACTCGGGCCACTGCCGCGAGCAGAACTCGTACTCGATCGCGATCGACCTCGGCTACGCCGGCCACGACCGGCGGAAGGTGTGGGACATCCGCGAGCGCTACGTCCGCAACCTCGGATCCGTCGGAGTGCAGCCGCCGCTGCCGGCTGCGCCGGTGCACACCCGGACGCCGTGCTCCGCGCCGGACTGCGACTGCGACTACGTGTGCGAGATCCGAGGTGTGCTGTGACCGCCATCGCCGAGCGAGCGATGACCAGCGACGTCACCCCGCACACCGCCCGCCGCATCGCCGTCCGCCCCGGCCAGCGCGAGTACTGGCGCTCGTCGTGGTGCCCGCACCTCGCGCTCGACCGCAACCAGGCCATCACCGCGATGACCGTCGCCGAGCTGCTCACGCCGCCGGCCGTCGGGCACCCCGGGTTGCTGAAGGCCTTGACCGACGAGCTCGGCGTGACCGTCGAGGAGGCGGTCGCCGCGGTCGACGCGCCGCCGCACGTCCTCGACACCCGGTTCCACACGCTGTCGCTGTCGTGCTGGTGCGAGCCGGTCTCGGCGATCGACGGGCACCGTAACCCAGACGGCAGCGAGCCGGAGTTCGCCGCGAGCGACACGGACACGGTCGACGGTGCCGGCCGCCTGCTCGAGGTGGTGCCGCGATGATCACGGACAGCCAGCTCGACTCCCACCTGCGTGGCATGTCCGAGCGCATGCAGACCACGCTCGACCAGCACGCCGACACCGAGGCCGGCTTGCGCGCGCTGCTCCGCCAGGCCGAGCACGCTACGACCATCGACGAGCAGGACCTGGTCGAGTCGGTGCCCGCGGTCGCGGCGCGGAAGCCGGTCAGCCGGCTCGCCATGTTCCGGGCCTGGTTCGTGGTGTTCGCCGCGCTCTCGCTCTACCTGGTCTGGGTGATCGGGGTCGAGTACCGGGTGCGGCTGCACGAGCCGGCGTTCGTGCTGCCGAACCTCGGCGTGCTGCTGGCCTGGTGGGGCGTGTTCGTCAAGACCTGCGTCGCCTGGTCCCGCGTGCGGGCGGAGGCGGTCCCGTGATCCCCGCACCAGCCGGCGCCGGAAGTGGGGTACCGAGTAACACGGCTCGTGATCGACACGACCCTGCGGGCATGAAGCCACGCACCGTCATCGCGATCGCCTGCGCCGTGGTCGCCGTCGTCGCGCTGATCTTCCTCAGCGTCACCGTGACCGCGACCGCAGCCGGTGGCCGGACCGTCTCGTGCGGGACCGGCTTCACGACCGACATGAGCCGCGCCGTCAGCGACTCGAACGTCAATTCGCTGGCCGGCAGCGACGCGAGCTATTCCGGGTTCCAGGCGGCGTGCGACAGCGCGCTGTCGGCGCGCCGCGGGTTCGGGTGGGGTGCGCTCGGCTTGGCCGTGCTCGTGGGCGCCGGCGCGTTGGCGGTCCGGCGGTCGGCGCCGGCCGGGCCGCCGCCGGCCGCGGCCGCGTAGCAGTCCGGGCCCGGTCCGAACGGGCCCGGACGGGCGAGGTTCCGCCGCGGGTTCGAGGCGGCGGGACCTCGTCGTATCCTGTGCTCGACGATGTGTGTTTATGTTCGTCGTGGACCGGTGAGGTGGCCGAGATGACCGACGATGATGCCTTGCCCGTCGGCAAGCGGATCAAGAAGTACCGCGAGCGCGCCGGCATGTCCCGCCCCGTACTCGCCGGTCTACTCGGCAAGTCCACCGAATGGCTCAAGGCCGTCGAGTCCCTCCGCCTCCAGACTCCACGACTCCCGATGCTGCTACGCATCGCGCAAGCACTCGAGCTCGACGACCTCGCCGATCTGACGGGCAACGGGCACGCCGTTCCGGTCACCGTCTATGCCGGCCAACGACACGCGGCCCTCTCCGCCGTACAGGCCGCGCTGACCGAGTACAGGATCTCGGCGTCGCCGTCGTCCATCTCCTTGCCGCACCTCGCCGAGCGGCTGCGCACAGCGTGGATGGTCCGGCACTCGTCGCCGGATCACCGGACGCAGCTCGGTGCTTTGCTCCCTGGCCTCATCAGCGACGCGCAAAACGCAGCGCGGGGGCTCACCGGCCCAGAGCGGCGCGAGGCGCGCCGGGTGCTCTCCGGCGTGTACCAGCTGGCCGACTTCTTCGTCGCCTACCAGCCGTCTCCCGAACTGGTCTGGATGGTCGCCGACCGCGCGTTGACCGAGGCACAGGAAGCCGACGACCCGTACGCGATCGCCGGCGGCGCGTGGGCGATGGTCCAGGCCCTGCGCGACGCGGGCCGCTGGGACGAAGCGGTTTCCCTGGCGACCGACGCGCAACACCAGCTGCTGCCCTACCTCGACCGTGCCCCGGTCGACTGGCGAGGCATGGCAGGCGCGCTCGACGCGGAGATCGCCTACGTGCACGCCCGGCGCGGACGCCACGGTGAGGCGTGGGCGCACTGGGAGGCTGCGCAGCGCGTGGCCGACGGGCTCGGCCCCGACTACCGCCATACACAGAGCTCGTTTTCCCAAAGCGTCATGCGCGCGCACGCGGTGACTCTCGGTGTCGAGCTCCGCCGGGTCGGCGAAGCACGACGAGCTGTCGAATCGCTGGATCCGGTCCTGATCCCCTCGTTGGCTCGGCGGAGCCGGCACCTGATCGAAGTCGCCCGGGTACACGCGCTCGAGGACGACCAAGCCGCGGTGCTGGCCACGCTCGACCGCGCGCAGCGCGTGGCCGGAGAGACGATCAGCTACAACGGCTTCGCCCGAGACATGATCGTCGACCTGCGCAACCGCCCACCGGCCGGCGAGCGGGCCGCGGTTCGGGACCTCAGCAACCGGGTGGGGTTGGTCGCCTAACGCTGATCGGGTGAGGGTACAAACCGTACCCGTCGCCCGTTTGCCCAGCTCTAGCGTCTGTGCAATGTCAGCAAGCGGCGAGCAACGGGGCAGGTCATGAGCTTGATGGGATGGCGAGACGAACATATTGCGGACGCGGAGTTGACCACCGGGAAGTTCGTGAAGGTCGTCACCGGGAAGACCCGCGACCCCCGAAACCCGGCCGGCGAAGTCGGCGCGCTCGGCATCCCCGGCGGCCCCACGCTCGTCCTGCGCAACGACGGCCGGATCAGCAACGGGCCGGAGATCATCAGCAACATGCGGCAGACGCTGGCCGAGCTGCTCGGCGACGAACGCCGAGGCGGCGTGTGATGACCGCCGACACCACGATCCGCACCCGCATCACTATCGCCGGCGCCGACTTCTACCCGCGGCGCGATGTCCGCGACGACGAGATCCACTGGTGCTACGGGCCCCGCTTGCGACCGGAGATCCCCAGCGCCCTCTACCTCTGCCAGGAGTTCGGCGGCGGCGGCGTGAACCTGAGGGACCTCACGGTCGAACTCGACGGCGGGACGCCGTGCCCGAACTGCAACCGCCGGGCGCCGCTGCCGACGACCGGGACCGGGGGCGCGCCGTGACCGCGCCGCCGATCGCCCCGTCGCGTGGCGAATGGATGGTCACCGCACCCGGCTCCGGGCAGCAGCTGCAGCACTACGTCCCACCCGGCGCGAAGACCTCGCGCTACATCGACGGCTACGCCTACGTCGCCCCGTGCACCGGGCACCCCCTGTGCATCCCGGCCGACGCCCGCTATCGCAGCGGGATGCCGTTCTGCCCGGCCTGCGTGAACCTCTCCCCCACTGCGTCCCGGCCCAAGCGTTGACCCTCCCGTCCGCTTGAGCCGGGCACGCCGCGCGATCTTTCGGCGGCTCGCGCGGCACGCCTGCCGGACTCGCCGCCCTCACGTCCTCCTTGGCGAGTCCGGCAGGTTCCAAGCTCCGCCCGCCCCACCGTCCCCCGACGGCGAAACCCATCCCTGTCCATTGGTCTGCAGGGTCGCCACGGGGCGGGCGGACCCCACCGTCCCGGCGCGCTCTCTGCCTCGAGCACGCCAGGATCCCGCAACCGCGGGCCGTTCGGTGGGCGGCATCCGCACACACCCTGCCGCCCACCGAACGGGAACACAAGAAAGGAGCCCACCCAGCATGAGGCCCAAACCCACCCTGCTGCGCTGGTGGATCGTCGACAGCGCGGACCCCGAAGACGGCGAGCCCCCCAAGCGCGACCCGGACGAGGACTGATCACCATGGCGTGGCGATACGAAACCGACGACGAGCTCGAGGACCGCGCAGCGCAAGGCCGCGCGGACGACGCCGCGGCGGAAGAGGAACCCGAGGACGACTAACTGCCTCACGCCGGCCGCGCCACACCCCGCCCACGCCAGGAACGGGTGTTATCCCCAGGGCAGCGGCGGCATCCCCCGCGCACCGATAACGGAAGTCGGTGCGCAGCACGGCCCCCGATCCAAGGGATCGGGGGCCGTGCCCATGTCCAGCGAAGCGGCGCCTCAGCCGGCGCTCCGGCGCGTCGCGACCGACGGCAGCAAAGACGCCGTCGCCGAGTCGCCGGACGCCTTGGCGACGAGGCCCTTGAGCGTGGCCAGCGCGGCCGCGAACGCGGCGCCGGTCAGCCAGCCCCGCCAGTCCGCCGGGATGACACCGGTCCAGCTGGCGACGAGCGTCCCGGCGAAGGCCTCGACGAACGTCGAGCCGACGCGCTCGGCCAGGTCCCGCACGAACACCCCGGCGCGGGTCAGGAACGTGGCCTCAGGCATCGGTCGCCTCCGTGATGTCCACGTAGTAGTCCTTGCCGAGCGCCAGCTGGTCGGCGATCCCGCCCTTGAGGCTCAGCGTCAGGTTCCCGGACGGGGTGTACCGGGCCCATTCCTCGTTCTCGGGTCCACCGACGGCGAGGAACTGCACCTGCACCTGCCGGTTCTCGCCGACGCCCGTCTCGATCTTCTGAGTCGGGCACATCTTCGCGCGCAGCGCCATGATCGTTCTCCTTTCCGTTGGGCTCGGCCGCCTCGGTCAGGCGGCCGGCTTCGTGCCGAGCCGGGACGCGATCCGGTCGACGATCGCGTCCGCCTGGGCCGTGTTGTCCTGCCCGACGACGTCGAGCACCGCCTCCTTGACGTCGACGAGGAACGCGTCGTTCGCCTTGGCGACGGCCTCCTCGACGTGCTTCGCGAGCTGTTCCTCGTCGACGTCCACACCGGTCGCGGCCTTCGCGACCATCGACAGGATCGGAGGCATCCGGTCGCCGTCCGGGCCGGTGATGTAGTTGCTGTAGAAGAACGTCGCGCCGTAGAGGTTCCCGGCCATCTCGTTCAGCGTCTTCATCTGCGTGGGCGCCTTGCCGGTGGTCGGGTCTTTCGGGCCGACCTCGATCGGCACGGGCTTCACCGCGTCGAGGATCGAGCGCAGCATCGTGTCCTGCTCGGGGGTCATGTCGTCGGTTCCTTCCGTGAGCAAGTGGTTGTTCGTGTAGGACTCGTCGAGGTCGACCAGCCCGGACGAGCCGGGCAGGAACCCGCCGCTCGTGTACTGGTGCACGTCGTAGCGGCCGACGTACCGGGCCGACCCGGCCGCCTCCGGGCGGGCGCCGTACCGGGCGATCACGATCACCAGGCCCGGCACGTCCCACTGGTCCGGCCGCAGCGCGGCCGCCCACGACGAGCTCATGTAGACGGCCGGCCGGAACCCGGCCGCCGCGACCCGGCGGCAGAACGCGATCGCGAAGGCCTTCGCCGCGGCGTCGGGCTTGAACGGCGCCTCGAGGTCCAGCATCGGGACGACCGTGGTGGCTCCGAGCCGCCGGACCTCGCCGAGCAGCACGTCGGCCTGCTGCTCCGGAGCGGGCGACGGCTGCGCGTAGTGGTAGCCGCCGACCGGAATGCCGCGCGACTTCGCGCCGGCCACGTGGGTGTCCGGCCGGTAGACCACCTTCCCGTCGGTCTTGGTGTACGGGGCGCCGCCGTCGGAGACCTTGACCCACGCGAAGGCGATGTCGCTCACCTGGTCCCAGCGGAGACCGCGCTGGTAGAACGGGTGGACGTCGGTACCTCGTGCCATCAGTTACCTCCGAGGGGTAGGGGCGGGTCGGTGCTCGGCGGTGGCTCCGAGCTGTTCCGGTCGATGCAGGCCTTGCCCGAGTAGGTCTTGCCGTCCTTGCCGGTGATGACCGCGTCGACGAGTTCGTAGCCGTCCGGGCACGTCGGGCCCGGCTGACCGCGTTCACCAGTCGCGCCGCGGCATTGGCTGGGCTCGGCGAGGCACGGCGGCGAGTCGCCCTTTTCGCCCTTCGGCCCGCGGCATGGCTCGTCCGGCTGCCCGCAGTACGAGGCGACAAGCGCCTTGTAGTCCGGGGTCGGCGCGTCGCGGCCATCGTGCGGCGTCGGGATCTTCGCGACGACCGCGTCGACGATTAGGTCGAAATTCGGGCTCGCGCCTTCGGGCCCACGGCACGGATGCTCCGGCGCCGCGCAGAACTCGACGACGGCCGTCTTGGCCGCCTGGCGCAGCTGCGCCGGCGTCACCGACGCCTGGGCGATCGGTGTCTGCCCCTGCACCTCAGCGGCCTTGACGCACGCGCCGTTCGGGCCGAGCTCGGCGGCCGCGGCTCCGCCCTTCGCGCACACGTCGGTCACCAACTCGCCGAGCGACTTCGCCTGCGTCTGCACGGCGGCCGCGTCCTGCTTGATGACGATCGGGCTGATCGTCGACCAGGCCGCCGCGGCGAGCGCGACCACGGACAGGATGAACGCGACGATCGCGGTCCGGCTACGCATCTACGTCACCGCCCTTACGCCGCTTGAGCTTCGCGAGGTCCTCCTCGGCCTTGCGTCTCTTGGCGGTCTCCTCGTCGAGCAGCTTGCGTTCGGAGTGCAGCTGTTTCGCGAGCGCGTCCGCGCGGCGCTCGGCCCGGATCCACAAGCGCTGCAGGACGATGAGGACGATGAGGAACAACGTCGACGGACCAGCGGACGGAAGCAGGGAAGCGAAGTCACCCACCGTCACCCCTTTCGTGCTTTGTGGACGGTCATCAGATGTTCGTTCCGACGCTGCCGGTGTCGGTCCCGCAGTCCTCGATCAGGAGCTCCGTCGGCCAGCCCGCGTCCGCGTACGTCCCGGATGTGCCGGCGCCGGTGACGATGTAGACCGACAGCAGCACCGAGAACGCGAGGTCCGACCCGGGGGTGAAGAACCCGATGTTCTCGTACGGCACCACCACACTGGTCGCCAATGTGCCGATCGCGATGTCCTTCAGGATCGCGTTCGACCCCGTCGGTGTTGAGCCGTCGGTGGTGTAGGTGATCAGGGAGCGGACCCGGCCGGTGTTCGTGCTGAAGATGCCGCCCTTCACCGTCACCCGGTACAGCCGCCCGGACTTCACCGCGATGTCGTCGAGGCGGCACACGCCCTGCGATGTTCCGACGGTCGTCGCGGTCGTGGTCGTCGACGACGTAGTGCGGCGGTGCCGGGCGACGAGCGCGGTTTCGAGCGTATTGAGCTTGTCCGCTGTGAGCTTCTCACCGGCCAAAATGGACACGAGATCTCCTCCCTTCTACCAGCCTGCTCGGGGAGCGCGTGCGAGCTCGACGGTGGTACCGAACGTTTGGGCCTTGACGATGCTGTTGACCGAGCGCGTGATCGTGAACTTCTGGACGCCGCCGAAGACGAGGTCGTCGACGTACCAGATCTGCGCCGCGGCCGGAGTCCCGGTCAGCAGCGGCGCCGCCCGCATCTGCGCCGCACCCGCGGGCGCGGTGTAGGTGCTGCTGTATTGGGTCCACGTTGCGGCGCTGCCGGACTGGAAGGCCGATTGCGTCGAAATGTAGACCCCTGCGGCGGTATAGAAGTTGATCGACAGCGAGAACTTGCTGGTGTGCGACGAGGTGAACCACGCCCACCCCGACAGCGTGATCGGCGCGCCCTCGACACACGGGATCGCCTCCGACAGCCACGCGCTCGTGACCGATACCCCGTCCGGCACGAACCGGCCGGAGAACGTGCCGGAGTGCTTCTGCGTCGAGGACTGCGTTCCGGTGCCGCCGCCGAACGTCCACGGCGACACCCCGGTCTCGAATCCCGGGTTGGCGAGCAGCGCGTTGGAGATCGCGGTCACCGACATTTCTTCGCCGCCGACCATGAGCGGGATCGGCATCTGCGCCGGGTCCGTCGTCCACACAGGACCGTCGGTGGTGGCGACGTACATGATCGTGGCGTTGTTGGTGATGTCCGCGGCGATCGCCGAGATGCCGTCCGCGCGGGCGTCCGTGCTGTCGGCCACGCCGATCGTCCATGCCGACCCTGGCGTGCAGTTGAACACGATGTCCCACTCGAAGTTCCCGAGGGTTTCGGTGTAGCCCTGCACGAGCAGGTCGATGTTCTCCGGCGGCAGCCAGGCCGGCGGGTTCGAGATCTGGATCCGGTCCCCGATGTCCACCGGCTTGAGCGTGCTGATGAGCGAGCCGTTCTTCCGCGCGAGATTGACGTGCACCTTCGGGAAGCGGGCCTCGTCGATCGTGCCGAGGTGCCGGCGCCACCCGGCCTGGTCGCCGAGCTGAGTGTCGGCGGCCATGTTGATCGTGAGGCCTTCGTCGTAGCGGCCGACGCCGTCGGGTGGGGCGAGGACTGACAGCGGCCCGGTTTCTTCGATGGCGCGGAAAGAGCTGCCGTCCTTGCGGGTGACGGTGACGTCGTTGCGGAGCGCTTCGTCGTCCTCGGTGGGTTCGGGCGGGGATCCGAGGTCGGTGTGGTAGTTGAGGACGACGGGAGTCTGGTTGTAGAAGGATTCCCGTGCGCGGTAGTGGATCGCGGGAAAGTCGCGGCGTTCGCCGAGCGCGCCGAGGTCGGCGTCGGCGGCTTCCTTGACAAGGTCAAAATAGCCGGAGAGGCCTTGCACGCCGAGCTCTTCGGAGAGGGCGCCGCCGCCCTTGGCGGTCGCGGCCTGTCCGTTTTCGGCGGACAGCCGCAGTACTCGGTCGGTGGTCGCTTCGCCTTTCCACCCGGCGAGTGTCGAGCCGATGATGTCGTAGATCGCGTTGGTGTTCCGGTCGATCACCGCTGCGTGGCCCATCGCGGTGTCGCCGAGCTGGCCGCCGATGCCGACCGCCATCGACGTGGCGTGCCCGAACGTGTATCCGGCCAGGGTCAAGCTGGCGACGTTGAGAACCCCCGACGCGACGTCGTAGCGCATCGTCTGCCACTCGATGTCCGGGCCGCGCTGCTGCAGCCAGATGCCGACCAGGGCAGGTTTTCCGTTGACGGCGTACGCCGCGTTTGCCGACAGGTAGACGTCGTTATGTGCGCTGTCGCGCATCCGGATCCGCATCGAGCCATCGGGGTTGAGCTCGAGGATCGCTTCCCCGAGCGTCCCGGAGGTTCGGATGTTCAGCACCTGAACGGAGGTCGCCACGCCGGCGACCGGGACGGACAGCAGCGACCAGATCCGGAGTTCGCCGGTGTCCTCTCCGCCGGGGACGCCTCCTTCGAACCAGCCGTTGTTCATCTTCGGCAGCGCGGCGGAGCAGGCGAAGTCGGTGTTGGCGGCGAATTCGGCCTTGCTGACGTTCGTGTACGCGCCGAGCGGTGCGCCGCCGATGCCGGAGGCGACTTGCTGGGAGTCGCGGGCGTCCTCGCAGGGGTAGTAGGCGATGACGCGTGCCTGGGAATCGGCGGTCATCGAGCGGAACATCGGCGACCGGAGTGGCGCCTGGCCCTGGCCGAGGCGGCGCAGCGGGCCCGATACCTCGATGGGAACCCACACATCTCTGCCGGTCACGTCCCAGCGGGGAGGCCACGCCGACACTTCGCCCGCGAATCGTGTGGAGTCGTTGGAGAACTCGGCGTTCCCGTTGATCGTCCATACGAGGCCGGTGCCGTCAGTGATCGACCTGACGCCGGTGTCGTAGGCCGTGAAGTCGGGGTTGGCGACGACCGTGCCGCCGATGCCGTTGCGCAGCTCGAACTTGTGGACGTCTCCGGCGAGGTGGTTCGACGCCGAGGAGATCATGCCGCCGCCGATGACGAGGTCCGCGCTGCTGTTGAACAGCGAGGTGGTGCCCGCGGTGACGACCGGTGCGCCGAGCTGGGTCCAGCTGCCACCGATGGAGGACGAGGTGTAGAAGGTGACCGTGTTCCCGCTGGCGCCGTTGTTGACGTCGAGGACCGCGCGGACGGCCAGGCGGCCGGTGCCCTCGGGCACGGCGACCGTCGACTTGGCCGACAGCTGTGTGGAGATCGTGCCGTCGGTGGACCAGAAGAACAGGAGGTAGCCGCCGACGGCGAGGAGCAGGTCCCAGGAGCGCTGATCGGCGGCGACGCTGGTCCATTTCGTTGCGATCGCCTTATTGAGAGCGGGGCGCCAGGTGGTCGGGGTGATCTCGGCGCGGATGTCGATGTCGCCGGTGATGTCGACGACGGCCGCGTCCGGTGTGGACGCCGTGCCGGACGGTGCGCCGGGCAGCACCAGGGCCGACGCCGTCTTCGTCCCCTGCCGGACGCGTAGCTTCGTGTTCCGGCCGATCTTCCCGTACAGCGACGACCGCGGGTTTCGCGGCGAGTACTTCCCGAGCCGGTTGTTCAGCTGCAGTGTGCACGTGGTGAAGGCGTCGGACTCCTCGTTTTCGCGGCCGCGCTTGATCTCGATCATGCCGCGCCGGTACACGTCCGAGGTGATGTTCGACCAGGCGCCGTCGACGAACAGCTCGACGCTGAGGTCCAACGGGGTCTGCGGGAACGCCATCGGTCATCCCCTCCCGAACACCGTTTGGACGTTGCCGCCGCGGACCCGCACGTACTTCCGGATCAGCTGCGCCAACAGCTCGTCCAGCGCATTGCCCGACGACACGACCTCCAACGTCACCGTGCCCCCGCCACTACGCCCCCGATAGCCCGAGGACGACCGCGGCGCGCTCGAGGACGGTGCGCTGGCCGGCGGGGCGTCGACCCATCCGCCGTAGGTGCGCAGCTGGTCCTGCAGGATCTGCGGCAGCGACCCGATCCCGCTCGCGGTCGCCTGCGCCCGCAGCTTCGCGTACCCCTGCTCCGTGAGCATCGGATGCGGGCCCTTCGGCGCCGGGCCATAGAACGACGACGGCACCCAACTGCCGTCCTCCGCCTGGATCAGCCCGCCCGAGGCAAACCCCTTGAACGTGCCCTGCCGGATCGCCTCGAGGATCGGCAGCGTCCGCGGCGTCACGCGGTTCGCAGGCTCGACGTACTCCCCCGTCGACACACCGGCCGGCCCGGTCGCCGACAGTGCGAGGATCGAGTCCGACGTCCCGGTGCCGGGCCCGCTGAGCAGACCGCCGGGGCGGATGTCCATGATGCCGCCGCCCGCGAACTTCCGGAGCGGGGCGTTGCCGACGAACCCGCCTCCGGCGACGGCCCGCCGCGGCCCGGTCAGGGACACGGGGTTGACGCCGGACATCTTCGTCTGCACGTAGACCGTGGCCACGTACCTTCGGTTGACGAACCCCTGAACCTCGTTCTCGGCAGGGCGGGTGTCCGCGCCGACGATGATGTACGCCACGGTGCCGTCGGCGTTCCGCTTGGCCTCGAGCGTCCGGTCGCGCGCGGCCTGGTTGAACGCGTCGATCGTCATGTAGGTGTGCTGGCCGTTGGCGTACTGCACCGCGACCATGATCTTGCCGGTGACGGGGTCTTTGTTGCCGTCCAACGTGATCACGCCGGTTGAGCCGTCGGCGTACTGCACCGTGGTGTTGATCTGGCCCGTGGCCTTGTTCGTGTCGGCGGAGATCGGGACTGCGCCCTTCGTGGCCGCCGCGATGTCCGGCAGCGCGTTGATGGCGTCCTGGGCCTGCTTCGTGTCCGCGGTGATGCGGGTGGTGATCTCCTGCGGCATCAGCCCGTACTTGTCGGCCAGCCCCTGAGCCTCCTGCTTCGTGAGGCCCATTTTCTCGGCGATCGACACGAATCGGTCCCGCTGGGTCGCCAGCCCGTCGTTGACCTTTTTGACCGCCTGGTCGAACGGCATGCCCTTGCGGACCATCTCGTCGATCGACCCGCCAGCCTTCGCGAACGAGGACTGCAGCCCGGTCGCGAGGTCCTGCAGCTGCGACCCGTTCGCCGTGAACGTGTTCACCGAACCGTCGGCGTTGAGCAGCGCCTTGCCGAACCCGTCGGCCTTGTCGATGCCCTTCTTGAGGTTCTGCTCCATCGTGCGCAGCGCGTCGTTGCCGCTCTGAATGGACTCCTCGAAGGATGCGTTGCGGCCCTCGAGGATGTTGAGCACGTCGACCAGCGCCGAGAGCCGCTCTTCGCTACCAGATGCCGCGTCTCGCAGGCCCTCCGTTGCGGCCTCGAGGGCGTTCATCGGCTTCACGCCGCCCTGCGCCGCGATCCCGTAGGCCTCGTTCGACTTGGCGGCATTCGCGAACTCGCCACTGCTGCTGTCGATGATGTCCGCGAGCTGCTTCGCGGCGAACCCGGTGTCGTCCATGGCCAGCATCAGGCCGCCGGCTCCGGTGCGGAGCCGGTTGACCGGGCCGAGGTAGTCGTCGAGCTTCGCCAGGTGCGAGTGCTCGTCCACCGTCTGCCGCAGCTGCGTGCTCAGCTTCTTGGCCGCATCGGTGTTGCCGAGGTAGCCGTCGGTCAGCAGCTGCACGCCCTGGGGGCCGGCGAGCTTCTGGGTGTCGGCGAGGAGGTTGCGGGTGCCGTCGTGCAGCACGAAGTTCTGCAGCTTGTCGGCGGCCTTCGCGCGCACCGACTCGGTGATCGCGCCCTTCGATTCGCGTAGGGCCGCGGCGAGGTCCCGCTCACGGGCGGCCTGGGCCGAGGCGTCGGCTGCCGCGTCCTGGTGCTGCTGGCCGAGGATCATCAGCCCGGTTGCCAGCCCGGCCACCGCCAGCGTCGTCGGGGAGATCGCCGCCGCGCCGAGCGCACCGACCGCTGTGCCAGCCTTGGCCGCGAACTTGTCGATGCCGGACAGTTCGTTGCCCGCGGCCTTGACCTTGTCCTTGATGCCGGTGAACTGGGCGCCCAGGTCGAGGCCGAATTTGTTCCCGATCATCGCTGCGGCCGTCATCGCGCCGCCGAACTGGCCGACGCCCTCGGGCAGCGCGTTGAGGATCGTGAGCACGCCGTGCAGCGTCGCGATCGTGCCGCCGGCGGCCGAGCCGAATCCGGTGAAGAAGCCGATAGCTGCCGAGCCGTGGGAGGTCAGGTCCAGGAGCGCGCCCGTGGTTTGGTCGAGGACGACGTGCAGCTGCATAAGCGGCCCGGAGCTGCCGTTCGCGAGGTTTGCGAACAGCGTCCCGGCTCGGGCCTCGACCATCCGCAGTGTGCCCGCGAAAATCGTCATACCCTGGCCGGCGCCCGCGCTGCCCTGCGAGGCGTTCGCGAAGAACTCGCTGAGGCCCTTGCCGGCCTCGCCGGACAGGACACGCACGCCGAGCAGCGCGGGATGGCTCGCCTTGAGCCCGGTGACGAGTCCGGGCATCGCGCCCTCGGCGAGGTCCGTGACCGCGCCGGTGAGGGTCTCGACCTCGGGGACGGTCGCCCGGAACGCCGACTGCGCCAGCGGCCGCAGCCGGTCCCACGAGACCTGCAGCTGGCCGGCCGCCCCGGCGAGCGGCCCGGCCATGACGCCGGCCATCTTCTCGCTGTCGGCGATCACGTTGTTCGACAGGTCGTTGAACGCGCCTTGGACCTTTTCGTTGTTGCGGAGGATCAGCGCGGACACGCCGACCACCGCGGCGCCCGGCAGAGCCAGGGCGGTAGCCGCGCCCACGGCACCGATCGCCGCGGCCGCGGGCAGCCCGACCGAGAGGCCGCTGAACAGCTTGACGTCGAACACCTTGTTCGCCCGCGACGCCACCCGGGACATCTCGCCGTCGACGGCCTGGCCGCCGCGGCGCGCGCCGCCCTTGACGCCCTCCTCGATGCCGTGCCCGGCCGCGTCGCCGATCTGCTCGCCGACCGCGGCGATCTTCGCCTGCGCGCTGTTGAGCTCCCGCTCGATGGCGCTCGTGGCCTTGGTGGTGCCGCGCTTGCTGGCGGCGATCAGCTTGTCCCCGAACGCGTCGCCGGAGTCCTTCCCCACCTTCTCCGCTACGGGAACGACGTCGGGGCCCAGCTGGCCGGAGAAACTGCCCGAGAAGGACTTCGCGGCCTCCTGGCCAGCCTTCTGCGCGGCGGCGATCGACGTCTTCGTGAGCTTGCCGGAGAAGCTGCCCTCGAATTCATCGGCCGCATCGCTGCCGGCCTTCCTGACCTTCTCGCGGGTGGTCTTCGCGAACTCGTCGCCCGCAGCCGCGCCGGCCTTTCTCGCCTTCGCTGTCTGGGCCTGCTGGAATTTCCTGCCGTCGGGGTCTTCCCAGTGGACGCGGATGCGGACGTCGTTTCCCACCTAGCTCGCCTCCTCCCTGTACGCGTACGTTTCAAGCTCGAGCACTTCGATCAACCGGTCGTCGGCGTCGAGCACCGCGGTAGGCAGCACGTGGAACCGTTCGGCCTGCCGCAGCACCCAGTCGTTGAACTTCAGGCGGTGAGGCTTTGCATCGACAGCGAGCTTTCGAGCTCCCTCATCGCCTCGTCGCTCGGCGGTGCGGACGAGCTCTCGCCACTCGTCGACGGCTGCTCTAAAGGGGCCGGTGGGCGCCCCGCGTCCACCCAGGCGTTGAGCATCGCGTTGACGACGTTGTCCTGCGTGCCGAGCAGCGCCTCGACGGTGAACGGCAAGGTCTTGCCCTCGTCGTCTTCGAGGTTCCACTCGACCAGGGCGCGCACGAACACTTCCAGCTGTTCGCGCCATCCGACGGCTTTGTCGAAGTCGGCGCGGATCTGGATCGACCCGTGGCGGATGCGAACCACCAGGCCTTCGAATTGGGGGTCCTCGAATTCGAGCCGGTAGACCGTTGGGTTGGCGTTGAAGCCCATCGCGTTGTCCTTTCTGGACTCAGGCCCAGGTCGGGACGGCGCCGTCGGCGAGCATGAACGGCGCGTCCCAGGTCAGTTCGCCGGAGGCCGAGCGCTTGAGGCTGTAGCCGGTGAGGACGCACTCGTTCGCGAGGGACACGCCGCCCACGCCGAGCGAGATCGTGCGGTTGACGCTCGTCGAGGGAACGGTCTTGAGGACGTCGTGCGACTTGGTCGCGGCCGCGTTGAACACGCCGGTCGCCGTGCCCGTGAAGTCGGCGAGCAGCAGCAGCTCCTCCTTGGCCGACTTGTCCAGACCGGTGACGTCCTGTGTGGCGCGCGGCGTGTCAAAGTCCAGGTTGGTGGTGTCGTTGCGGATGTCCCGGGCCGTGCCGCCGGAGTCGTCGACACTGAAGGTGGTCCACCCGAGACCGGACTGCTTCGCCATTGTGGTGCTCCTATCCGTTGATCAGCCGCGCGACGCGGTCCTGGTTGGTGCAGAAATCGTCGACCCACGCATCGGGCCCGGAGTGCAGAACGGGGTCGGATCCCGTGCTGTGCACGAGATACAGCTCGGGACGCTGGATCGGCATGTAGTGGCCGTGCCGCGGCCGGCCGTCGTGCCGGACGACGTTGAAGCACTCTTGCCCGGGGGCGTACATGAACACCGTGAGCCCGGCCTCGTTGCGGGTCTCGCGGTGCCGGCGTTCCCTGTCGGCGCGCAGGTGCGCGGCCTGCGCCTGGCCGAGGTCAGTGGATTCGTCGACGATGACGGTGAATCCCTCGCGGTACCGGCTGCAATCGGACTCGGCGCAGCTCGCGACCCGGTAGTGCGTGTCCAGCGGCGCCGCGATCCGGTAGCGGGAGCGTCCCGCGATTCCTTGCAGTGGCATAGCCGGTTCTCCCGTCTAGAAGGTGGTCGCGACGTCGTTGCGGATGGCGGCGACGGCGAAGACTGCGTTGGTGAACACACCGGTCGTCGTGACCCGCAGGTACCGCTCGACCGTCTGGTTGCTCGCGGTCGCGATGCGCTGCGACGTGATGCCCGTGGCCGCGGTGAACCCGCCGCCGACGACGTCCGTCCAGGCGTCGCCGACGCCGTTGTCGCTGGACTCCTGGATTTTGACCGTGATCGAGGTTCCGGTGACGGAGAACACGTGCAGGTAGAACTGAGCGCCGAACGTCGACGGACCGGTTCCGGACGACCCGAGTCCCATGTCGACGCCGGTGCCGCTCGTGCCCGCGGTGTCGGTGCGCTTCCCGGCCGTGAGGCCTACGCCCCATTCGAGGCCGTATCCGTTGGCGAGCGCGGAAATGTCGAACGTGAACTCGCCCGACGATGCGCGCTTCCCGGCGTAGCCGAGCTGCTTCGAGATCAGGCTCGCGACCGGGCCGCCGAGGGCCGTACCGCGGCAGTAGCTCACGAGCTGGTCGGCGGTCGGCAGCGCCGAGAGCACCTTGTGCGCGGCGTCGCGGGCACCGCCGCCGGCGATCGTCTCGGGGTTGAAGAACGCCGTGTAGTCGATGCCGCCGTCGCGCACACCGAGGATCCGTTCCTTGGCGGACTTGTCGATCCCGGTGGTGTCGATCTCGGCCTGCGTACCCTCGACCTTGCCGAGCTGCTGCGTATCCCCGGACAGGTCGTAGCCCGAGATGAACAGGGCGTCGCCGAGCCCACTTGCCTTTGCCACGTCAGGCCTCCTGGTCCCACACGTCGTTGAGGATGATCGGGACGACGACGTCCATCGCCCGGTATTGCTGGCCGCCCTTGGTGATGTAGCCCGACCGGGCCGACAGCGGGACGCCATGCGCGCCGAGCAGGTCGACGAACCGGGCGTTGCCGTCGACCTCGAAGTCCGCGTGCACCGAACCCATGAAGGCTCCGGCGGCTTGGACGATGCGGGGGTCGATGCCGTCCTGCGGGTCGCCGTGCATGTCGGTGGTGATCCGGACGCGCACGGCGAGCCTGACCGAGGTCGCGGCCATCCCGGACGAGGCAGGGTCGATGGTGTCGGTGAACACCTCGGCGTGCACGCCCTGCCCGGGCGCGTCGATGATCTCGTGCCCGTTGACCTTCTCGAACAGTCCGCTCGCCTGGGCGTGCGACATGAGCGCGTTCTGGTAGATGGCGTAGTCGATTCCGGGCGCGGTCATGCGTTCAGCCTTTCCACGCAACGGTCGACGATCGGCACGAGCAGATTCGGCACCTTGGCGTCGAGGGTTTGCGCGGCACGGCGGAACGACGCATAGCCCTTGAACCGTGTGGTCCTGTTCCGGGATCCGGTGCCCTCAAGCCACGGGCCGTAGATGATCCCGCGGTCGTGCACGATCTGGTCGTCGCCTGACCGCTCCGACGTGATTTGCGTTTCGTAGTACGGGGTCGGGTGCCGGATCGAGGTGTCGAGGTTCAGGTGGACGTCGGCGAGGCCTTGGCCGCCGACGCGGTCGAGGGCTTCGTCTTCCATGGCCTGGCGCGCCGTGTGGTTGCGGTCATCGAAGAACGGCCCGGAGATGATCACGTCGGCCACGTCACACCGCCCTGGTCCGGGCTTTGCGCCCGTGCTCGGTGTAGACGCGGTCCCGGAGGTCGTCGATCGTCAGCGTCACCGAGCGGGCCGACTCGCCCGAGCGGGTCTGCGTGGCGTAGCCGGCCTGCTCGCAGCCGAGGGTCACGAGCGCCTCGGCGACGGCGAGGTTCTCGACCAGGGCGGGCGGAACCCACCGCAGGATCGGCGCCGCGGCGTCGTGGGTGGCCGTGGTCGTTCCGAGCACGCCGCGCTCGACGATCAGCGTCCGCGGCGCGTACACGGTGGACCCGGTGTGCGTGGCGAGGACGGTCCCGTCCCATGCGCGTTTCACGATGAGGTCGTTGCCGGCCACGTCGATGATGAGCATGCGTTCGGCGTCGAGCAGCACGATCTCGCCGGGCGTGTACGCCGTGCCGTCGGTGACGGTGACCGTGGTGGCGTTGGCCTGTGCGGCGAGCGTGTTCTGCACGGTCTGGCCGGTGCTGAGCATGCGCTTGTCGGTGACGGCCATCCGCTCGTCGTCGATCCGGAGCAGGGAGCCGACCCCGAGCACGCTCGAGTCGGTCACCGTGACCGCCGTCGCCGAGGAGTCGAGCGGGGCCACCAGGGCGCCGGAGACGGACTCGTCGACCGGGGCGCCCGCGTAGACCCCGGTGATCGCGACGGCCTGCTGGTGGGTGTCGCCGGAGGACAGTGCGCTCGAGCTGGCCAGGCTGATCTCGACCCGCGTGTACGGGGGGCCGCTGTTGGGGTAGAGCAGGACGTCGGCGGTCGGGATGGTCACGCCGCCGGCGGTCATCGCCTCGAGGGAGGCGAGCTCGTTCGCGTCGAGGCGCACGACGTAGGAGCGGGCGCGCTGGCGGGACGGCCAGTCGAACCGGAGGGTCTTGCGGTCGGGGTAGAACGTGCGATGGGTGAGGCCGCGGATCGAGGTGGTGGCAGCGTAGAGCGCCTGGTCGACCTGTGCGTCGTTGCGCACGGTCTGCGCGCTGTCGAGCGCGCGCTTGACGCGTTCCCGCGTCGCGTAGGCGATGGCTGCCATTCCTGGTCCCTTGCTGTCTTGGCCGTGCCGGCCGGTGGCCGACAGGGATTGGCGGTGTATTCAGTTGTCCGGGTGGGGCTCAGACGAACGCGGCGTTCTCCTTCCACCCGTCGAACCGGCAGAAGAGGTCGCCGTCCAGGCCCTCGACGAGCGGTTCGCCGTCGTGGGGGCAGGCGAGCCGCGGGCGCTCGCGCTCGTCGGCGGCGAGCTGCGCGGCCTCGCGGTAGATGTCCAGGAGCCCGTACCAAGATCCGGTCTTGGCGGACTGCGTGATGACGGTCGGGGCGTGTGCGTGGCCGGTCCCGCTCGCCCGGCCGGCGTGGGCGTCGGCGGTGTCGTCGGCAGCCGAGGCGGTGGGCTGCCGGGCGGTGCCGGTGCCGGCTGCGTGCCCGGCGTGCGCGGTGACCGCGGCCGCTGGGCTGTAGGCGGCGCCGGCGGCCGCGGCCCGCCCGGCGGCGACGGCTCCCGTGAGGACGGTCGCGTCAGCGGCAGCGCCGGTGCCGGTGGCTTGCCCGGCGCCTGCGGCGGTGGCCGGGGTGGGTGCGTTGGCCGCGCCGGTGCCCGCCGGGATCCCGGCGGCCGCGGCGACGCTGCCGGCCGGGCCGGAGCTCGCGCCGGGCCCCGCGGCGGCGCCTGCGCGGCCGCCGAGCGTGGGGGTTGGTGCGGCCGCGGAGCCGGCCCCGATTCCGGCTCCTGCGGCCGCGGACACGGCAGCACTCGGACTGCTGGCCGTGCCTGTCCCTGTGGCCTGCCCCGCCGCGGCGGAGACCTTCGCGGCGGGTGCTGAGGCCGCGCCGGTGCCGGCTGCGTGTCCGGCGTTGGCGCTGGTGCCCGCGGTGACGTCGGCCGCGGCGAAGTCGTCGTAGCGCACGGTCGAGCTGGCGGCGCAGCGCATGCCGGTGTTCTTGCCGGTGACGATGCCGGTGTCGGTCACCGAGGCGCGTTCGACGCCGTTGACGTAGGCCTTGATCGTGGAGCCGACGGCCTGGATCTTCGCGACGTCGCCGTTGCTGGCCGCCACGGCATAGGTGGCCAGGGAGGTGAACGAGCCGGAGACGTTGCGGAACAGGTCCCACGACGTGCCGTCGTTGCGCCAGAGGTAGCCGTTGCCGAATACGCTGTCGCCGCGGCACCAGACGCCGCAGGAAACGGCCGCGGCGACGGCGATGGTGGCCTGCGCGGAGTTGTCGTCGGTGGCCATCGCGGTGCCGCAGGTGATGATGCCGGTTCCGCCGGTCGCCGGGGCGGCGAGCCGGTTCGAGCTGATCGACCAGTCCTCGGCGACCTCGACCCACCCGTTGCCCACCGTGGAGGAGTCGGCCCGGTTGAAATCGTCGGTGAAGCTCGTCATGGCCGATCACCTCCCTTCCGAAGTGGACAGACCGCAGTGGCGCTAGAGGGTGAGCGAGAGAATCCCGGATGCGTTCCACACCACGGTGAAAGTCCCGGCGGTGACGGCCTGCGCGCCGCCGAAGCTGTGGTAGCTGATGCCCTGGTCCGCGACCGGGGTGGTGAGCGTGTCGTCGTACACGAGGCAGCCGCGCACGTCGGACAGCGTCGCGGCGGAGCCGTTCGCGACGTCGGCTGCGTCGAGCGTGTACACGTTCGACGAGAACTGCGAGGTGACCGACGCGAGCGCCAGGCCGCCGGCCGACCAGCCGCCGTTGGTCACCTCGTTGCCGGTCGTCCAGACGCCGGTGTTGTAGCCGGTGCTGCCTGCGGCCGCGGTCTGGCTCGGGGTGGTGGTGTCGTTGAACAGTGCCGCCTTCAGGCTGTCCGAGTTCAGGTCGAACGACGCCGTCCGGTTCAGCGCGTCCGTCACGAACGCCGGGAAGATCTTGCTGTTGGTGCCGAAGGTCATCGCGGGCTCCTAGTACGCGGCGAGGCTGGCGCGGGCGGTCGGGGCGAAGACGGTCACGTCCTGCCCCTCGTCCCGGACGGTCGTGACGTTCATGACGGGGCGGCCCTCGTGCAGCTGCACGAGCTCGTCGCCGATGTAGTCCTCCCGCTCGCGCAGCCGGTGCTCGGCGCGCACGCCGGCAGGCACCATCGGCGCGATCAGTCCGCGCAGCCCGGTGCACTGGTGCATCTCGGTGTGCGGCCGGGCTTCGCGGGTGACGGCCGTGGCGTCGCAGCTGGGGCAGGCCCAGCGGCGTTCCGGCGGCGCGAGCAGGGGGACGTTCATCAGACGCTCGTGGCCGTACCCGAGCCGGCGGCGTGGCCGGCGTTCGCGGTCGTGCTGCTCGAGCTGTCGGCGCTGCTGCTGTCGGAGGTCGCAGCCTCGGCCTCGGCCTTGGCGGCGTCGGCCTCGACCAGACGGGCGACGAGCTCGTCCTTGAGTCCGGCGGTGGGCAGCTTGCGGCGGCCGAGCAGACCCTTGAGCTCCGGCACGGTCAGCTCGTTGTACTTCGCGGCGGGGTCCTCGTCCTCGCTGCCGTCGCTCTTCGCGTCGTCGTCCTTGCCGCCGGCGCCGTCGGTCGCGGGCGACTCGTCACCGGTCGCGTCCGCGCCGTCGTCCGTGGCGTCCTCCGTGGCGTCCTCGGTGACGGCCTCCTCGGTCGTCTCCTGCGGCTGCTCGGTCTCCTCGGCCGCGTTCGACGGCCCGCCCTCGCGAGTGATCTTCGGCATGTTCGGCTTCTCCTCGAATTCCGTCCCGTGACACCGAGGGCAGCTCGTCAGCTTCAGCCGGTACGCCGTCCCGCATCCCTTGCATGCCCACGGCCCCACGGGCGCCTCCCGGTGATTCGTTGAACCGCAATGCGGACACCTGGGAGCGCCGACGCTGTACGCGGTCGTGCAGTCCTCGCAGTACCAAAGCACCTGACGTTCCCCTTCTCTGTCCTTTGTGGAAGCCCGGACGCACCCCCGTCGAGCCGGATCCCTTGTGCGTCTCCCGTTGGTGCGTCCGGACGTCTGTTCGTGCTGCTACGCCGCGACGAGCGTCGCGCCGTCCTCGAGCGGCACCCACGTGCAGATCCACGTGATGCCGCCGTCGGCGCCGGTGGCGGTGACCTGCTGGATCACACCCGGGGCGACGACGACCGTCTGCGCGGCGCCGAGGTAGTCCGCCGACACCTTGGAGATCGACCCGAGCGGAACGGCCCCGATGCCCACGACCGGCGCCGCGGTCGGCGCACCGGAGATGGTGATCAGGTCACCAGCCGGGGTGTCGGTGGTGCCGAGGTCCGTCGCGGCGCACAGGTCGACGCTCGTGCCGAGCGTCGGGTTGGCCTGCAGCTTGATCGTGTTCGCGACCGTGATCGAGGTCGTCACCTTGCCGACGATTGCCGTGACGGCGACGAGGCCACCGGCGATGACGAACAGGTCCTTGGTCTCGACCGCCAGCGGGCTGTAGGCCTTCGAGACCGGCTTGCCGAGCACCGAGTTGGTGAACGACGCGTAGGGGTTGAGAACGCTCATGCTCTCGTCTGTCCTTTCCGGACCGGTCCGTCAGGCCGACAGCGCGGCGAGGTTGGCGGGCTTGCGCTGCACGACGAGGTCGTGAACGATCGCCTGCACCAGGCCGGCGGCACCGGCGCTGCACTTGATGTAGGTCTTGTCGTCCGGCAGCGCCTTCGGGTCGACGTGAATCGCGACCGCGCCGGAGGCGATCGTCACGGCGTTCGACGCGGCCTGCGTGGACTCGGCCCACGCCGCCGTGCCGTTGGTGGCCGAGTTGGTCACCTTGCGCGTGATGATGTTGCCCGGCGAGCCGTACGACCCGGCGAAGCTGTCGGCGACCGTCAAGGTGAACGTGTCGTTCCCGGTGCAGATGAACGTAATGCCGCTGCAGTTCTTGAGGCTGATCGCGACACCGGCGGCGATGGGGACGACGTTGAACTTGAAGCCCAGGCCTTCCATTGTGGAGCCTTCCTCGTAGGGGGTGAGTGCTACTTCGGAGCGAGGGCCCGGCGGGGGTTGAGTGCCGCCGGGCCCCGGCCACGTCTAGACGCGGGGCGGCCAGGCCCACACGTTCTGGCGGTTCGGGTCCCACTCGGCCGGCGGTTCGTCGACGAGGACGCACGACGTGCGCCACTCCGGCGACTCCGACGAGTCGGCGAGAACACGGACGTTGACCGTGGTCTCGTTGAACACCCGGACGATGACGGCAGGCGCCAGGTGCGAGCCGTTGTTCCGCACCGGCGCCATCGGCACCAGCACGAGACGGCCGAGGCTGGGCACCTGCTTGCTCATCGCGCCTGCAGCTTCACGAACGGCGACAGGGTGGCGCCGTTGTTCTTCGGCGTGATCGCGGACTCCAGCCACGGCCGACCGTCCACACGGGACACAATGCGGTACGCGGTCTGGTCGTTCGCGAACTTGTAGTGCGGGCTCGACAGCGCCGACATCACCTGCCGGTCGCCGATGAGGTAGAAGCCGAAGTCGACGAAGTTGATGTCGCCGAGGTCGCCGACCGGGGAGGCCTTCTCCGTGAAGATGACCGGCCGGCCGAGGATCGTCATCGGCGGGCCCTCGACACCGTTGTTGAGCCAGATCGCCGAGCCGCCGGTCCCGACGGACAGCGCCATCGTGGCCAGCTCCGGGAACGTGTCGATCGAGGCGACCCACACCGCCCGGCCGAGCGAGCTCGGCAGCATCCGGGCGTACATTTTGACGATGTTCTCCCAGACGATCGTGTCGGCGGTCTGCGCGCCTTCCTTGGCCACGGTGACCGCGGCGTTGGCGTTGAACACGCCGAGCGGCTCGCCGACGCCGGAGCCGTTGAGGAACGCGTCGTCCTCGTAGAACCCGAGCGCCTCCGGGAAGATCTGGTCGAGGAACGCCTGGAACGAGCCGACGCTGTCGGAGATCAGCTCGTTCGGGACTTCCGTGTAGGCCGTCAGCTTCTTGGCGTCCAGCACGATCCGGCCGAACGACGCGGCCGACTGGGTGAGGGTCGCGCCTTCCTCGGTCCAGTAGCCGACGATGCCGCCGTACACACTGGACACGTTGGACGTCGAGTCGATGGCCGGGAACGGAACCCGCAGCGTCTCCATGGGGATGACGCGGGCCCGCGGCCGCACGATGCTCGTCTCGAGCGAGACGCGCAGCAGTTCGCTGCGGAGGGTCTCCGGGATGAGGAACCCGCCCTCGGACGGGACGGTCGAGGAGAACGCGTTGCGGACCTTCGAGAGCTTGGCCTGCAGGTCCGCGGTGCGGTTGCTGTTGTGCCAGATCGTGCGGAAGTAGTCCGCCGAACCCTCGAAGTCCTTGTCGAGCACGGCGCCCATGGCGCGCGGGTTGTACAGGTTGTCCGCCGCGCGGGCACCGCCGCGCTGAACGACTGCGCGCGGGGAGAGGTTCGGCCGGTCGATGCCCGGCGCGCCCTCGAACTCGTCGTTGCGCAGCATGTCGTGCAGGACCGCGTTCACCTGGTCGCGCACCTGGGTGGCGATGGAGAGGTCGCGGTTGTGGATGCTGCGCGCGTAGTTCGTGATGAACTGCCCGAACAGGTTCTTGTCCGCGAAGATCTTCTGCATCTTCGAGGAGTCGCCGAGGCACTCCTCGAGCGCCGCGTGCGAGTCCGGGATGGTGATGGTGTCGCCGTCGGCCGGCGCCGGTGCGGCCCGGTTGAACACCTTGCCGACGTCGCGCGGGTCGATGCCCGCACGCTCGAGCATCGCGAGCTGCATGCGCGACTGCTCGATCGCGCGGCGCCCCCGGACGGTGCTGGGACCCTTCATAGTTGTGCCTCCCTGAGGGCGTTGACGAACAGGCTTCGGTCGATGGCGGGGAAATCCGGCTCGGCGACCGCCGGGCCGGGGATCGTGGGCACCGGCGGCGGGGCCGATGCGTTGTTGGCCGCGAGCTGCATCGCGCCGCGGAACAGCCCGGCGAACACCGCCTGCGGGTCCGGTTCGGACGGTTCCTCGGCGACCGGGGCCGGCGTGGGCGGCTCCGGTGGCGGCTCGGGCCGCAGCGGTTCCGGGACGGCGGGCGCGTCCTCGGCGATGAGGTCCATCGCGCCGCGCAGCACGAGCGCCCACGGGTCCTCGGCGATCTCGGGCTCCGGTTCGCGCGGGGGCACGGCCGGCTCGGACGAGACGGCGGCGGGCCGGTTGAGGGCGGGTTCGGCAGGCGCGTCCCCGGCTACTCCCGCCATGACGTCGCGGAAGTAGCCCGGGTCAAAACCCGGCATCGGGTCCAGGGAGGCCGCGAAGGCGCCGCGCAGCAGCTCGGGGTCGAACTCGACGACGGGCGGCATCACCGGCGGTGGCGGCGGCGCGGGCTCGGGCTCCGGCTCGACGACGGTCGGCGGCTCGGTGACCGGCGCCTCGGGCTCGGCCGGTTCGTCGGCGGGCTCGTCCTCGACCGGCTCCGGCTCGGGCAGCTGGGGCGCGGCCGGGACCGCGGGCGGCTCGGCCAGCGCAGCCGGAGCAACCGGCGCGGTGGCGGCCGGGCGGGCCGTCGACGCGGCGCGGGCCCGGGTGTCCTGTCCGTCGCTTGCGGGCTCGTACACCTGGTCGGCCAGGCCCGCACCGACGGCGTCGGCGCCGGACATGTACCAGGTCTCGGCGCGCATCGCCTTGCGCCACGACGCCTTGGTGCCGCCGCAGCGGACCGAGTAGATGTCCGCGATGTTGTCCGAGGACGCCTCGAGCAGCGTCGCCATCTCGGTCATCTCGGCGGCGTTGCCCGCGCAGAACCCGATCGCGTCGTGGATCATCATCGACGCGTTCCGGGCGATGTAGCGGGTTTGGCCGGCCATCGCGATGAACGAGGCCGCGCTCGCGGCGAGCCCGTCGATGTAGACGGTCACGGTGCCCGGGTAGGCGAGCAGCGCGTTGTAAATGGCGATCGCGTCGAACACGTCGCCGCCCGGGCTGTTGATGCGGACGTCGAGGTATTCGACGTCGAGGTACTGCAGGTCCGACACGAACTGCGAGGCGGTCACGCCGAACCACCCGATCTCGTCGTAGATCAGGACCTCGGCGCGGTTCGGGCCGCCGACGTAGTTGGTGATCCGGTACCAGGACTTCCCGGTCGTGACCGCCGGCGTGCCGGCGACCGGCCGGCCCGGG
The DNA here is from genome assembly GCF_054781455.1 of Amycolatopsis stemonae. Classification (NCBI taxonomy): domain Bacteria; kingdom Bacillati; phylum Actinomycetota; class Actinomycetes; order Pseudonocardiales; family Pseudonocardiaceae; genus Amycolatopsis; species Amycolatopsis stemonae. Next base: position 320,405 of record NZ_BAAGUJ010000009.1, read on the forward strand.
CGCTCCGGAGCAGCCGCCCGCACGGGTGCGGGCGGGGCAACCGCGGGCGCGGTGTTGAAGAACCGGGCCCGGTTGTTGAAGCCGGACCGGTTGACGACCCGGCCGCGGGCATGACGACGGCTCATTTGCGTGCCCCCTTGGTGGTCTTGGGGCGCCACACCCCGGTGACGGTGCCGCGGCAACGCCAGCGGCCGAGACAGTCGACGTAGCCACTCGTCGGGTAGAGGCGGCGCAGCGGCTCGAGGTCGTCGGTGTTGCAGATCCACCGGCCGTGGATCTCGCGGCACGGCCGGCAGGTGTTGCGGTCCATCTGCTCGCTCGCGTAGAGCGCGCCCTGCGGGCCCGCGGCGAAGGTGTCGACGCGAGCGCGGTTCTGCGCGTCGGTGAGCGCCGAGCCGAGCTCGGCCTGCGCACCGGACTGGGACATCTCCTGCAGGAACTTCTCGACGGCGTCGGCCACCGCGTCGGCGTCCGGCTCGGGCCCGGCGACGCGGGCGGCCTCGTGGCCGGCGGCGAGCGCGACGCGGGCGGCCTCGAACTCGACCGCCTGGCGCGCGGCGTCCTCGAGCTCGCTCGCGTCGGGGACGGTGTGCGGGAGGGTGACGCCTTGGTCGGCGCCCTCGTCGACGGCGTGCGTCGCCGCGGTGTCGGCGAGGTCGACCATCGCGTCGGTCAGCGCGGTGACCGCGTCGTCGGTGGTGATCGTGAGCGACAGCAGGCCGGCGAGCTCGCCGCTGGTGATGACGGTGCGGATCTGCTCGACGAGCTCGTGGATCCAGGCGACGAACAGCTCGGCGCCCCACAGGCCGAGCAGCGCGGCGAGCGCGGACTCCCATGCGGCCTGGACCGGGGAGAGGTCGACGGCGTCGACGGTGGCCGGGTCGTAGGCGGGGATGCCGTCGGGAGGGTTCTCGAGCGGCGGCGCGTTGCGGACCTGGTGCTGGTGTCCGGTGTGGACGTGCGCGCGCACCTGGTCGGTGATGTGGTCGGCGAGGCGGACGTTGCCGGTACCGTCGATCTGGATCGTCACCGCGGCCGTGGGCGCCGGCGGGGTCTGCTGGGGCTGCCCGCCCGGGGGCGTCCCGCCGGTCGGGAGCGCGGGGGCGGCCGGGGTGGGCAGGCCCTTCCACACGAGCGCGTCGGGCAGGTCGAGGGCCTCCTTGACGGACTCGCCATCGAACCCGGCCTCGACGTAGAGCTTGGCCGACGTCGCCTTGGACTCGCGAGTCTTGTTCTCGGCTTCCTCGTCCTCGGGGATCGGGCTCTCGTAGTCGAACTCGAAGCCCTGCCCGGAGGTCCCGAACAGCGGCAGGAACTGGCCGTTCCACAGGCCTTTCCACCGGTCCAGGCGCGGGACGAGGATGTTCTCGCCGTGCACGGCCTTGGCTGCCAGGGCGACCGCGCGGTTGACGTCGTCGGCGATGCCGACCGCCGTCTTGGAGATGCCGAACGCGTTCATCAGGACGTCGCGGGAGACGTTGCGCAGTTCGGCGAACTGCATGTCACGCATCGTGAAGGTGCGGTTGACCCACTTGCCCTGTTCGATGATCGCGACGCGGTGGGCGTTGGCGACGCCCTTGTGCTGGTCGTCCCAGCGGTCGGACATCTCGTCGAACTCGTCGTCCGAGAGCCGCTTGTCGACCTCGATGATCCCGCCGGGCTCGGCCGAGTTCTTGAAGAAATTCCGGTTCCACTCGGCGGAATAGCGCGACGAGTCGAGGTCGGTGAGCACTGACTGCACCGGGCCCATCCCGCGGAACGGGTCGAGCGGGTTCGGCATCCGTTGCCGCACAACCTCTTTCAGGCTGTAGTGCTGCTCGCGGCCGTTCGGGTCGGTGTAGATGTACTCCGAGATGAACTGGTCGTCGTCGGGCACCGGCGCCATGAAGTCCGGGCGCACCGGCCACAGCTCGAGCGGGAGCGCGAAGTTGCCGGCATAGGCGACAATCGCCCACTGCTCGCCGGTGAGCTCGACGTGCTGCTGCGACGCCTCGAAGAACTCCTGCCGCGACATGAACTTGTTCGGCTGGTTGAACACCGTGAGGGCCGGGTGGTCGGTGACCTCGACCCGGTCTTCCTTGAGGCCCGACGGGGCCTTGCGGTAGAGGTGCCACTCGGTGCGTGCGATCGCCGTGGAGATCGCGGTGACGATCGCGAAGAGGATCCCGACCGACCCCATGGCGGCCATCTGCGCCTCGGCGCCGGTGGGCTGCTTCCACGGGATCTTGACCCGGCCGTTGCTGGCGTAGGCCGGGGCTTTGTTGAGGATCGAACCGAGGAGGCTACGCATCGTCGGCCAGCCATTCGGCGACGAACGCGAGGACGCCGGTAACGGCCAGGCCGAGGGTGATGTTGATCGGGGTGGCGGCGATCGTGAAGGCGCTGCCGGCGAGGCAGCCGAGACCGCCGGTCTGCAGTGTGCCGCGCATGACGGAACGGCGGCGGGGCCGCAGCCATTTCCCGATCTTGGTCAGCACGCCGCCAAGATAGCTGCACATCTGCACAGATAGACAGATATGAATACGGCACGTGGCGCGCACTCCGCACGACACGACACGTCAGCGGCACTACGACCTGCAGGCCGCGCCGCAAAGTTCACTCACCAAAGGGACAGGCCCGACAGGCCGGAAACGGCGCGCAACACCCGTCCGCCTGCTAGCGTCCCGCCAGCGCCGTAGAGCAGTTGGTAGCTCAGCAGGCTCATAACCTGCAGGTCGCCGGTTCGAATCCGGTCGGCGCCACCAGCCCGGAAACGCCCGGCCAGCCCCCACCACGTGGGCCGGCCGGGCTCTCTCCAGGGCCGGAGAGACGCCAGAATCGCACAAGATCCACCGGCGCCGCGGTCAGGCCTCCTCGCGCTGCCGGCGCCTCCGGCCACCGTTCCCGCCGAGCTGCCGCACCCGCGGCCGCGCGCCGAGGTCAACCTCCGCCACGACGTACCGCATCGTGTCGCAGCCGTCGTCGTCCTCCTTCAGCGGCTGCTCGCCCTTCTTCTTGCCCGCACCGAGATCCCAGATATATCCCGGAACTTCCTCCGCCAGGCACGTCGGCTTGGCCGCGTCGACGAGCGCCTGGTCCCGCTCAACCAGGCTGTCGCGCAGCACGAACAACCGCGGCTTCCCGTCGTGACCGGCCGGCCGCATTCGCGCCGCCGTCGCCTGAATCCCGTCGCTGACGGTCTTCTTGGCCGGGACCGTCGACATGCCGAGGTGGCGCTCGAGCGTGGCACGGTCCTCGGCGTCGTGGTCGCAGATGATCGCCCGCGGCTTCGGCTCCGTCCACGTGCCGTCCGCCTTGCGCACCTGCGCGAGGATCGTCTTCGCGTGGTCCTCGACCAGGCGCCCGGTCATCTGGATCTCGCGATAGAGGTAGAGCCGCCCCTCCGGGTCCTCGGCCCAGAACTGGCAGACGAACGGGTGCACGTACCCGAAGTCGATCGACCACCAGCGGGTCCAGGTGTCGGGGATCTTGAAGCGGTCGAGCAGGTTCCCCGCGTGCCACTGCTCGTAGATGATGCCCTCAGCAGATACCCACAACCCGTTGCGCAGCCGCAGTTTCCGGACGCCGGTGAGGGCGTCGAGCTTCGCGATGTACGACTTGCCCTTCGGGGTCATGGTCCCGTCTTCGTTGAAGTAGACGGGGTTCTCCTCGTGCGTGGAGTTGTACATCCGGGTCGTGCCGGAGTCGCAGCGCTGCTTGAGCCAATGCGTTGCGGTGTCAGGGTTTGTGTCCGCGATGAGCTGCTGGAAGCTGACTTTTCCGTTGCGCAGCCGGGTGGTGCACGCCTCCCAGTCGGTTTTCGTGAGCTCGATCGCTTCCTGCACGTAGATCACGTCGTACTCCGACGACATGATCTTCGTCGGCTTGTCCATACCACCGACGTTGAGGACGGAACCGTTGCCGTAGTGGTAGCCCGCGGATTCCTGCTGCGACCCGCCGTACCACTGCACGTGGCCGGCGGCGATCGCTTCCTTGGCCACGTGCTCGCGGTAGGTGACGAGCCCGGTCGAGGTCATCGACACCTGCGTCTTGCGGACCATCAGCCCGCGCATGCCGTCGTTAAGCGTCGCCATCAGGTGCAGCTTTTCCAGGCACGCGCGCGACTTCCCGGTGCCGGCCGGGCCCGACAGCAGCACCTCGTCGCTGCGGTCGTGCATGAGCTCGAGCGCCGTCCCCCGCGGGGTGTAGGAGTGCTCGAGCTCGACGACCGGCGCAGTCATCGCCGGGTCTTCGGCGGCGGGATGTGCGCGGTCGCGCGGGCGATCTGCTCGCCGAACGCCCGCATCGCGGTGCGGCCGATCGTCATCGGCGGCAGCAACCTGCTGGCGGGCCCGCCTGGTCCGCAGGCCTGCGAGATGGTGACGCTGTGAAACCACGGCGCGACGCCGTCGGGCGCCGGGCCGCGGTCGCGTGGCGTTCCGTTCATGGTCGAATTCTCGCCCACCATCGACGCCACGGCTTGGGACGCGTGTCCGGCGTGGCGGGACAGACGTCCACATGCACCTCGAGCCCACGGCCGCCGTACGTCGCATCGAGACGCGGGCCGACCGACGCGACGATCGCGGCGAGCTCGCTCGCGGTGACCGGCCGATCGACCGAGATGATCCCGCCGGGCTGCCGGCCGCTCGGGGACGGCGCGATCCAGCACGAGCCGTCGCTGCCGTGGTGCCACCCGTCGTGGCCGGTGTCGCGGGTGCAGCACACCGGCGGCCCGTCGCCGACCAGGAACGGCCGCGGGTGCCCGCACGTCTTCGGCAGCACCACGACCCGCGAGACCCCGGGCCGCGCGTGTACGGCTCGCCAGCGGTCGCCGAACTCGGCCAGGTCCCGCGAGGAGATGCGCCGGCCGAGCCGCAGCCCACCGGCCGCCCGGTGCAGGCCGAGCGCGCGGGCAGTCCCCCGCCGGATCGGAACCCGGCGAGGGACTGCCCTGCGTTCCACGCTCACGAGGCCGCCCACGCGGCCTCGTACGCGTCGATCAGCCACTCGTCCGCGCGCACCCGGTTCGGCTTGTACGGCAGCTCCGACGTCCCGATCAGGGTCTCGATCCGGGCCTCGAGGTCGGCCGCGGCGTCGATCGCTTCCTGCTGGGTGTGCTTGCCCTGCCGCAGGTCCCGGATCCACGTGCGCCACGGCTCCGGCATCGGCAGCGTGATCCGCCCGGTCTCGAGCAGCTCGACGCCCTGCACGCCGAGGCGCACCATGTGCCCGGCGAACTTCGTGTCGAACCCGTACTGCTCGACCAGCGCCGGCCGGGACACGCGCTTGGCGACGGTGCCCTCGACCATGCGGGTGCGCTGCGACCGCAGGTAGCCGACGAACCGGTGCCCGGCCGACCGCGAGATGATCCACTCCGGGTGCGCCCGCAGGTGCCGCCCGAGCTCGGTCTCCGAGACGACCTCGTCGTCCGATACGAACAGCGGCACCAGCACCGACGGGTTCCCGTCGAGGGCGAGCCGGAGCCACTTCCGCAGCGAGTACACGACGAGGTCGAGGTCGCCCGGCTGCGACGGGGCGTTGTCGTCGCCGGTCCGCTCGGCCGCGGTCCGGTACATGTACTGGTCGAACCGGCGCATGCCGATCACGTACTCGCGCGGCTCGACGCACATCCCCATCTCGTCGCGGTCGTCGGTGCCGGCGATCGCGAGCCCGTGCACGCCGGACCCGACCTGTGTGCGCAGGATGGTGTGCTTCTCGGCGATGGCCGCGGCCTCCGGGCCTCCGTGTGCCATGCCGGTCACCCCGCGCGGCGACGGCGGACGAGGACGACCAGGCCGATGCCGAGGAGCAGCAGCAGCGCGCCGCCGCCGACGAGCAGGGCGGGCTCGACGCTCGCGCCGGTCGAGGCGAGCGACTGCTGCCGGACGTCGGTCACGACCGGGACGTCGGTCGGCGCGGCCGAGGTGTGCGTCGGGCCGGTGAGGACCTCGCAGGCGACGCCGTCGCCGTCGGAGTCCAGCCCGACCCGGTACCCGGGGCTAGCGCTGAACAGCGGCGCCTTACCGGCCGCCCGGACCTCGGCGCAGTCCTCGTAGTAGACCTCGGCCGGCTTGTCGGGGGTCGTGGTCGGCGGCGTGCTGGTCGGCGGGACGGTCGTGGTCGGCGGGGTCTCGACGCTCTTCGCGAAGGTGTACGTGTCGTCGGCGACCGTCAGGGACCTGAGGACGCCGTCGCCCTTGACGCCGGAGCCGAGCGAGAACCCGACCGCGGTCACCTTCGCACCGGGCAGCCCGGCGGACCACTGCGCGAGCGTGGCCGAGTGCGCCGAGCCGCCGCCGCTGGTCTGGTAGGTGATCGTCAGGGCGTCGCAGCCGAAGGTCGCGCAGTAGCCGTCGGACATCCACCACTGATCGCCGTACACGGACTCGCCGACCAGGATGCCGGTCTTGCCGCCCGCGGTGACGACCAGCTGCACGCCGGGGGGCGGGGTGCTGCCGGTCCAGGACACTGACCCGGCGTCGACGTCGTCGAGGTCGAGGTCCGCGGGGTAGTAGAGCGCGACCTTGGCCTGGCTGGTGGCGTCGTCGGTCCAGACGTGCAGCCCGCCGGGGGTGAACTCGTAGTGGCCGGCGGTGCGGACGTCGTTGAGGGCCGCGACGGTGGCGGTGTTCTCGGTGATGGTCTGCGCGGCGTGGGCCGGGGCGGTGCCGGTGAGCAGCGCCAGCAGCAGCGCTCCGGCGAGGACGGCGAATCTCTTCACGGTGGTCACTTTCTTGATGTTGAAGGGGAAAGGGGTGGGAGGCGACCGGGAACACTGCGAGCCTTTCGGTACGCGCCCAACCAGCCCGGCGCGCTATTCCCGGTTCTTCTGTGGCTGTCCGCGCCTCCCGGCCTGGCAGTCGGTCAGAACGGCCAGGTGGCGCTGTGCGCGGCCTCGAGCAGCGGGATGAGCCCGAAGGCCTTGTCGGTCAGGCCGCCGAAGGTGTGCCGGTTCCGGTTGCCGGACGGGCCGTGGCCGTGCTGGTACCCGGCGAGGTTCCAGGTGTAGAGCGGCGTGTTGGCCGGGACGACGTCGGACGGGTTGCCGCCGTAGGCGACCTGCTCGTCGGTCAGGATGATCACGCGGTCGTGGTAGCCGGGCCGGAGGTGCCGCTGCACCGCGGCCGCGGTCGCCGTGCCACCCATGTTGTGGGCGAAGTGCGTCCGGACGGCGTGCAGCACGGCCTCGTCGGGGCCGAGCTTGACCGGGCGCGAGTCGTTGCCGTACCGGATGAGGTCGGCGTGCTCGGCGCGCTTGGCCAGCGCCACGCCGAAGATCGCCGCGGTCTCCCACCGCTGCAGCTCGGACTTCCCCGACACGCGGTCCCACATCGAGGAGGACAGGTCGACCAAGATCAGCGACCAGCCGGGCAGCTGCGGGACGTTCGCCAGTGAGTGGCCGAGCGCCTGCTCGAGCGGCCACGCCCACCGCAGCGAGCCCTCGACCGCCTTGTACGCGGACAGGAACCGCATCGGCAGCTGCCGCGAGTTGCGGACTTCCTCGACCCTGCTGAGGATGTTCGCGACCCGCTCCGCCACGTCGTCGGGGACGCCGGCCTGGTCCAGGTTCCTGAGGTTACGGAGCGTCGCCATGTAGCCCATCGACGGCAGCAGCGCCGACCAGAGGCGCGCCTTGTCGACCTTCGGCCCGGCGAGGGACAGCGCGGCCTCCCACGTCATGCCGGCCGCGCGGAGGTTCTTCTCGTCGAGCAGCCGGTCCGGAAACTCGCCGACGATGCTGCGCAGCCACGCGTTCGTGCGCAGCACGTTGAGCTCGAACGGGATCGACTCGGCGTGGCCGTGGCGGACGTCGAGCAGGTACTTGAACAACACGCCCTGACGGCGGCCGTCGCCGCTCGTCGGGTCCGAGTCCGGCTTCGGCGACGGGTGGGTGAGCTCGAGGACGTCGGCCATGCGGAAGCCGCGGGCGTCGCTGTCCCACTTGAGGACGGCGCGCTCGGTGTATAGGCGGCGGACGGCGTCGGCGACTCCGCGCTTGATCGGCTTGGGGATCGCGCGGCCGTAGACCGCGGTCCAGTACGCGAGGAGCTCGCCGGGCTCGTCGGCGCGCTGCAGCACGGACGCGACGACCTGGCGCGCGGTGGGCTGCGCTTCGCTCTCGATGTGGCCTGTGGCGAGGCGGGCCCGCGCGTACTCGGCCGCGCCGACGAGGGCCGCGGTGCGCATGTTCGCCTCGGTGCGCAGCCACGTGAGGAACCGGGCCGTCCACTGCGGGTCCTCGGCGGTGACGCGGCGGACCAGCTCGGCGTAGCGCAGGTCGCGGTTCTCGGCGGACTCGTAGAAGGTCCGCTCGCCGACCATGTTGGTGACGGCCAGGAGGAACAGCTCGGACCGGGCGTCGCGGGCGTGGCCGGCGCCGCCCTGGTGGTTGATGGCCGTCGGGGTGGTCTCGGTGATGATCGGCGAGGATGTCGCCGGGCGGACGGTGGTGGTGTTGAACTTCGCCATTCTCAACCCTCTGTCGAGGGGAGGCGCGACGTGTGTGCAGGCCCGAGATCAGGAGATCGGTGGCGGTGTCAACGCGACCATTGCTCTGCCATCTGAGCTACCTCCCGGCCCGCGCCGGAAGAACGGGACTCGAACCCGTGACCCACGGTTTGAAAGGAAGTATCCGTCACCTTCGCACCGGGCCGTTACACACGTTGTGCCTCCCGAGTTCTACTGCTCGTCGCGCGGCTGTTGCTCGTCGGGATGCGGGTCCGGATGGGGGTGAGGCCCGCGCATTCGAGGAACGAGGCTGCGCATTACGCACCGGGAGGTGCAGCTTGGCGGCTTCCCGAGATCGACCCCAGGGGGAGCGAGGTGTGGAGGACACAGCGTTTGGCGGGCTCGATCCCGCCCGTTCCCCACCGAGGGGGGAGGGAGTGGGGAACGCTATTCCGAAGTAGCTGTAGCCATTCGCACCGGGAAGTCCATGAAGTTGTGGGCGGGGCGGTTCGTCCGGCCGAGCCGCCGACTTGTGGTCGGCAACCCGAAGGGCTCGGCCGGACGGACCCTTTCCCCTTGCAGTGCATGCCCGAGGTCGAGATCGACGGCGGTGACAGAGCGTGCTAGCCGTTACACTAAAGATCCACTCGTGTGAATCCCCGGAGTCGAACCGGTCTGCCTCATTAACAGTGAGAAGTAACCGCTTGTCTTCGCACCGGGCATACTTTGTTATTTTGTTGTGGGCTCGTGAAGCTGGTTGGCCCGAGTTCAAGATCGGTGACGGAAACGTACGTGCTCTGCCGATTGAGCTACCGCACACTCTCATGTGCAGACGGGATTCGAACCCGCAACCCCGCGATCCAGAATCGAAGTAGCCGTTACCTACGCACCGGGCGCAATGTGAAGTTGGGGCACTTCCGAGATCTTCGATTGCCCGCGGAATAGTTTCGTGGAGGGAAGTATCCGAGGGACTTCGCACCGGTTGTGCGAACACAAGCTAACACGGCTGACACCGGGTTGTCACGCGGGTTGGGAATTCGGTGTGTCGCGTTCCCGATTCCCGATCTTCAATTTGTGAGTTTATGTTCGTTTATTCTTCGGTCAAGATCAAATACGGAGGAGGCACTCAGTCGCGTACCCCACCACGAAACCCATCTGAATAGCCAACTCCGACGCCTCGCCATAGCTGCCGGCCTCGACCCGCACCAGCACATAGTGGTCGACGAGCACGCCCGACTCGGACCACAGGACATCGCGCGCTGCGCCCGACGGCTTGGTGCGCAAGCCGTCGTGCGTCGTCACGCCGACGTCGAACTCCCAGACGCTCACGCGTGCCCGCGGCGCTCGCGCTCGAGCCGCCACAACTCGGCGCGGCGCGCCTTCCACCGGACCTTCTCGTCGGCGATCGCGCGCGCGAGCGGGCCCGGCACCTCCTCGACGACGTAGTCCTCCCGCGGCCGGTGCAGCGCATGCTCGAGCGCCCAGTCTTTCTCGACCGCGTCCTCGGCCCAGTAGGGCTCCGGGTTGGTGGCCATCGTGGCGCGCAGCTCGTCGCGGATGGCGATCCGCCAGACGGTCGACTCGTCGGTCACGGGCGCTGCTCCAGGCTCGCCCGGCCGCCGTGTTCGCGGTCTTCGGCCAGGGCCTCGTCCCACGTCTTCACGAACTGGAAGTAGACCGCGCGCGCATCGTCGGCGAGCACGCGCTCGAGGATCCGCTCGGTGCGCTGCGTCACCCGCTCGACCGCGTCGTCCACGAAGAACTTAATGACCTCTTCGGGCGTGGCGTCCCACGCGACAATGGTGTCGGTGTAGGTCGAGAAGATCGCCAGCTTGCCGTCAGGCTGCTTGATCACCTGGTAGGTCATGATCCCCTCCGTCCAAGATCATCTCTGCCGACCTCGCTCAAGATCAACCCCGATCAAGATCATCCGGCTCGGCCGGCGTCCAGCGACCCTCGTACTCCTGCAGGCGCCGCCGGCGCTGATCCCGGTGCTCCGTCTCGAACTTGTCGATGGTCTCGTGAACCTCGCGCATGAAGTCCGCGGGCACGTACTCACGCGCGACGTGCTCGGTGATCTCGCGGACGGCCTGCAGCGCGACCTCCTCGAGGGCGGGGGTGCCGCGCGGCGTGTGCATGAGCTCGCGCGAGACGAGGCGCGTGTACGTGTACGCGCCCGGCTTGCCGTCGAGGGTGCGGATGGTCACGGTGATCTCGGTGGCGTCGGTGCGTCGCAGGGCGTCGCGTTCCGTCGTTTCAAGATCGACTCGGGTCACTTCTTTCAAGATCGACTCGGGTCACTTCTTTCAAGATCGACTAGCGGTCAGTCCTGCGCCACCTTCGCGGCGCCGGTCTCCCGCTTCTCGCGCTGCTCCTTACGGAGCACGCCGATGTGCTCACGGGTGTACCCCGAGCGGCGCGCGACCTCGGCCGGCAGGCCGTACGCCGGCCGACTGCCGTCCGCGGGGAACATGTCGAGGATGGCCTCGACGAGCTCGACGCGCGCCTCGTCGGCCTTCTTGGCGAGCTCGTCGTGGCGCTCACGCAGGGCCTCGAGGCGGTTGAGCTTGCGTTCGGTCTCCTTGTCGTACATGGGGGTTGACCGTACAGGCCGTAAGCCTGCCTTGCAACCCCCTTGACAACCGTAAGGGCGCCTCACTAGTGTGGTAGCTACCGAGAGGTCGAGAGACCGGAAGGCGGCGCCGAGCTGCCCTCGTCACGCGCACGCTCGCGCACACGTCCCCAGGCCCACGCTCCCGCCCGCACGCAGGCTCGCCGGCGACGGCGCACGCCCACACCCCATACCCGGAGCGCTACTCCGTTCGGCCCAACTTGGCGAGCCTGGTTGACAACCGTAAGGCTGCCTTGCTACTGTAGTTCTCACAGGGAGCGAGAGACACCAGGAGGACACCATGGCACTGCAGATCAAGAACCTCAAGACCGAGACCCTCGAGCAGGACATCGCCACCTACACCCGCCTCGCGGCCGACTACGGCTTCCAGAGCCCGAGCCTGCGGCAGCACCTGCAGGAGATGAAGACGGAGCTCGCTCGCCGGACTGAGCAGCCGGAGGACCGGGCCTGAGGGCCCGGGCCCCCGGCCCGCCGGCCGGGGGCCCACTGCCCAGGAGTACCAGGCCCTCCTGGTCCCCGGGCTCGCCCGCTGGCGCGCGGCCTGACCGGGCGCCAGCGGGCGGGCCCCTGCGGGCCTGAGCGCGCGCGAGCGGGCGCACCTGCCCGTGCGGGCGCCCGCCTCCGCCTGCGCGTGCTCACGCACCCCTGCGCGCCCCTACGCCCGCGTGCCTCCCCGCGTGCGCCCTCGGCTGCGCGCGTCCCTGGGCCCGCCCTCGCCTGCTCCCGCGAGGGCGGGCCCTTGCCGTTGCCGGGCCACGAGTGCCACCCCGCGAGCGTTGCCAACTCACCTCGCAAGGTGACTTGACAACTGTAAGGGCGTCTCGCTACTGTTGGTCTCGTAAGGCCGGGGACAGCCCCCGCCAGGCCCACAGGAAGGCAGGCAGATGTTCGGCAAGGGCGGCGACGAGCGGACCGAGAAGCGGCGAGCCAAGGAGGAGGCGCACGACCGGACGGTCCGGGCGAACGAGGACGAGGTGATCGCGATGGCCAACGAACCGGACGCGACGGACTACGTCAAGGAGGTGGCGGAGGACATCAAGATGCGCCGGGCGGGCTACAACCCGCACGGCCGCAACAACTAGCGACCCCTCCTGCAGGCCTGCCCTCGCGCGCTCCGCGTGAGGGCAGGCCTGCGTTGCGCGCAGGCGCGTCCGCGCGCACGAGGCAGGCCTGCAGGTGCGCGCCGGCGCCTGGGCGCGGGCGCGAGGTGTCGATCTTGGTCGAACCGTCTCGGGGTCAACATTGTTAGCTGACTTGACAACCGTAAGTCAACCTTGCTACTTTGGTTCTCGTCAGGTCAGCGCAGAGCCGAGAGGACCACGAGATGCGAGTCGACACCGAGGCCATCCTCAAGGCGCACCAGGAGCAGCAGGCCGCCAAGCTCGCCACCTTCCGCGTGAGCCTCAACCTGGTCGACGACCGCGCGCTCGCGCAGCTGGTGGCCGACTACCGCCGGAAGGTCGCCCGCGACCCGCGCAACGCCTGGTACCAGGGCAAGCTCGACGCGTGCCTCGCGGCGCAGCGCGCCCGCGGCCAGGCCTGAGCGTGCACGCGCGCGACCATTGTCGATCTTGGTCGCACCAGACTTGATCTTGAACGGACCAGTCCCGCCGGCCGGCTTCGCCCCAGGAGGGCGAGGCCGGCCTTTTCGTTGGTCGCCAACCGCGCACCCGTGAACCCGTATTGCGAAGTAACTTAACAAGTCCTGTTGACACTTGAGAGGTCGCCTTGCTAGTGTGGTTCACATCAGAGAGAGCACGGAGGCCCCGATGACCACCACCGCCCACACCGCCAAGTGCAAGCGCTGCGGCCGGACCCTCCGCTCCCTCGACAGCATCGCCCGCGGCCGCGGCCGCCACTGCGAGCGCCTGTACCGCCAGGAGCAGGCCGCGAAGCTGATCTTGGCCGCCTACACCGACGTCCAGGTCGAGAAGGTCAAGCAGTTGCTCGCCGACGGCGGCATCGCCCGCGTCGACCGCACGACCTTCCTGGCCGTCGCCTCCAACGGCGTCGACCGCTACGAGGTGTCCACCGCGCACGCGACGTGCACCTGCCCCGCCGGGGCGCACGGGCGCGCCTGCTACCACCTCGCCGCCGCGACCCTCGCCGCCACCGCCTGACCGTCCACACCAGACAGGAGCTCCCGATGAACGCCACCCGCCAGCCGACCACCGAACACCGTCAGCACATGGCCACGGTGCCCACCGCGGACTTGACTCGCTGGCTCGGCGAGGGCATGTACGGACCGGGCCCGCTGCACACGGCGGCGATGGACGAGCTGCACACCCGCGCAGGCCGCGAGAACGTCGCCCGCTCGATGGCCGCCGACGACCTGCGGGACATGCTGCCGGACTTCGCGGAAGTCGCGTCGGTGTGCGGCATCCGGCCGGAGCAGGCCGAGATCAACCGGCAGATCGTCGTCGACGAGCTGCGCCGCCGCGACGCTCGCCACGGCTCGACCGTCCAGAAAGGACGCACCGTGCGCAACCGCAAGTCCGACATGATCGCGCAGTTCCGGATGAGCCCGGCCGCCGAGCTCGTCGCCATCACCGACGAGCTGCGCGCCGAGGCCGCCGTCGAGAGCCCCGCCTTCCGCCACCGCCAGGACCTCGCCCTGCAGCTGCTGCAGGGCGAGCAGGACCACCGCAGCATCACCGACCCGGACGCCGCCCACGCGCACGTGCTGGCTGACCGCGACGGCATGAGCTGCGAGCACGGCTACAACCCGGCCGTGTGCGACGGCCACGGCAACGTGACCCGCCGCGACGGCTACACCTTCACCGGCGGCCGCTGGATCGAGGACGACCAGCCCGGCGACGACTGGTGACCGAGTTCAGCATCGACGTCACCCGCACCTGGTGCGGACGCACCCGGGCCCGCCTCACCGGCCGGGCCTGGGGCGTGACGATCGACGTCGAGGTCACCGGGTGGCGCCGCGCCTCCGTCCTCGCCGAAGCCCAGGCCACGTTCGAGGCGGTCGCTGCCGACCCCACCCACCCGCTCCCCCAGCCGAAATGGAACCGGATGCTCCGCGCGCTGCTGCTCCTGCTCGTCGCCCTGGTCCTGCTCGTCGGTCTCCCCGCGAGCACGCCCGTACGGCACGCGTTCGCCGACAGCGCCCCGCTCGACACGTCGCAGGTGATCGACATGCGCGACCTGTACGGCGAGCTGATCTGCCGGCCGGGCGACGCCGTCCCGGCCGACTGCGAGATCGACTACCACCCGACCACCGTCCACATCAGACAGGGGATCAGATGATGACCTTTCAGCCCGTGACCGAGCCGCGGCTGCGCGCGCTCGCCGCCGAGCTCGGCGTGTCGATCTTGGTCGACCCGACCATGACCCGATTCACCCGCCACGTCATCGGCGCCACCATGATCGACCGGCTCGGCCCGCGCCGCTGGTGCGTCACCCCGTACCCGTGCGCAGGCCGCCCCTTCGCCTACTTCTACCGCTCCCGGCAGGCCGCTCTCGTCGCAGCCGCAGGCCTCGACCCGGTGCACCGGTGGCCGCTGAGCGCGGCCGTGCACGGCATCACCGCCCGCTACCCGCTGGACTACCTGACCAGCGAGCCGGACGAGTTCCTCATCGAGTGCATCCGCGACCACGAGTCCGACCTGACCAACACCCGGCCGATCGACGGGCTCACCTGGGCCCAGGCCGAAGAGCGGTACGTGCAGGAGCTCGCCGACGTCGTCGCCGAGCTCGCCGCGCGCGCGTGGACGGAGGCGGGCCGGTGAGCGCACGCTACGAGTTCGCCGAGGGCGGGACGGTCGAGGTTGGCTTCACGCCGGTGGCGGAGATCGACGAGAACCTGCACGGGCAGGCCATCGTGATCGGCGACCCGCAGGCGACCGCCTTCGTGGTGTGCGGCACGGTCGCCGAGCTGGCGCGGTTCGCGACCGCAGTCACGCGCGCAGTCACCGCGGCCGCGCTGCACGTCGAGGGACGGCGCCGGTGACCGCGCGCGACGCCGCCGACGAGCTGCTCGCCGAGATGCTCGCGGCCTGGCGCCGGGACATCGACGACGAGCCCTTCCCCACCTTCGAGGCGGCCGTGCTGCGCGGCGAGCACAGCACGGCCCACGAGCTCGCTGCCCGCTGACCGCCCGCACAGCAGCGCCCCCGGCCAACCTGGCCGGGGGCGCACTGTCGTTCAGACCGCGGGGAGCTCGATCGCGAGGTGCGGCTCGACCCCGTCGACGATCTTGACCGGGACGTTGAAGATCAGCCTCGCGCCCCGCGCCTCCTCCGTCGGCAGGATCCACACCCACCGCATCGGCGGCCGGTCCTGTCCGAGCTGTCGCATCAGCAGGTACCCCGCCTGGAACCACGGCGACTCGCCGATCTCGGCCGAGTGCCGGAGCGCCTCCTCGTACGCCGCTGCGTCAGCCACCGCCGGCGTCCTCCTCCCCCGCGTCGCGGAACGCCGGGGCGTTCCACCCGCGCGCGATCTCCCCGAGGATATGCGGCAGCTGGTCGTCGCGGATCACCTGTAGCGGTTTGCCGGTGTCGTGGTCCACCCAGTCGCTGTCGAAGATGCCGAGGTGGGTGCGGAGCACGGCCTCGATCAGGCCGAGCCGCTTGGACGGCGGCTCGGCCGGCGCCTCCGGGTCGGTGGCCAGCTCGGTGTCGGGGTCGGTGTCCGGCGCGACCTGCACGGCGAACGGCGGGAAGATCCCGCCGTAGATCGACAGCCACACGTGCCCGCCGCGCGCGAGGTCGGCGAGCTCGCCGGGTTCGAACTCGCAGCGGATGGACCGGACCGGCATGCCGCCGACTTCGGAGCGCCAGAGGACGGCCTCGACCGCGGCGATCTGGCCGGTGGTGTCGTCGGGTGGCGGGCCGATGGTGACGCGCTGCCCGTTCGGCCAGAGGGCCGCGGCGTGGTCGGGGATCTTGGTCGGTTTCATCGCGGGCCCTCCCTGTAGTTGATCGAGAACCCGGGGATGCCGAGCCCGAAGTCGGGGTCGGATGATGCCGGGCGGATGGGGGCGCGCAGCTCGGTCTCGTCGATGCTGACTGCGGGCCGGGACCGGAGGATGCCGGCGGGCAGGCCCATGAACCGGAACGGTTCGTCGCACTGCGCGCACTTGATCTTGATGTCGGCGGAGAACGCGATCACCGGGCCGTCGTCGGTTTCGGTCAGCCGGCCGACCTGCACGTCGCCGATGAAGACGGTGTGCGGGCAGGGCTTGTCCGGGTCGGCGGGCGCGGGCCGCGCCCCGTCGTCGAGCTGGTCCAGGCGCACGGTGCGGACGGACCCGGTGCCGTGCTCCATCACGTTGATCTCGCCGGGCGGGAGGTCGCGCGGCGTGCGCATGACGGTGAACGGCTTGCCGGTGATCGTCACCGTCTGGCCGACGTAGAAGTCCTCCCGCGTCATGCCGTCACCGCCGAGGGCAGGTCGAGCACGGTGCTCAGGCGCGCCAGGCGCTCGGGCCACCAGCAGCCCGGCATCGGCGCCCGCTCGGCGAGCTGCCGCTGCGGGCTACCCTCGGGCGCCTGCTGCGCGAGCGCGAGCAACTTGATCCAGATCGCGTCCACCCACACCGTGTGGTGCGGGTGGTAGCCACCGCGGTGCCCACGGCTCCGGTCCGGGCAGCCGAGCTCGACGAGCGGGTAGGAGTAGCGGCCGATCAGCAGGTCGCAGGCCTCGTGACCGGCGACGCCGCCGAGCACCGCGGCCTCGGCCCGTTCGCGGCCGCCCGAGCCGGAGCTGAACTCGAGGTCGAGCTCGATCGCCGGGTCGTGCGAGAGGCACAGCAGCCGGTACGTGCTGCTCACGTCGCGTCCCCCGATGCCGCCTCGAGGGTGGCGCCGTGCGCGAGCACGACGACGCGGTGCTCCGGGAACAGCTGCGGCAGCAGCTCGAGCACCTCGGCGTGCTGCTCGTCGCCGTGCTCCGGGCCGAGCGTGACCTTGACGACGTCGTCCGGCTGCAGCTGCAGCCGCTCGGCCTGGCCGAGCAGCACGCCGGCGCAGGCGGCCTCGGCGATCAGCTCGGCGGAGACGTTGACGTACGCGGTGACGTTCGCTGGCGGCTCGGGCGTGGTCTCGTGGATCTTGGCGACCATCGCCTCGAGCGCAGCGGCGAACGTCGCCGGGGCGACGTCGTCGGGCAGCTCGTAGTCGATGACGAGCGCGAACCGTTTCGTCACGCCGGCACCTCCATTGCAAGCATCAGGTCGAGCAGCACTGCGCCGATCGACTCGCCGGTGCGGCCTTCCTCGGGGACAAGCCACGTCTCGGTGTAGTCGCACATCGTGTAGTCGCCGCCCTTCCAGCCCTGGAAGGTGCGGCCGAGCGCGGTCTGCGCCGCGGCCAGCATGTCGCCGACGGCCACGTTCTCGGCGCGCGCGAAAGCCAGCTGCTCGTAGTAGCCGCGGTACGAATGCGGGCTCGTGAACCCGACCCGGACGTGCTTGGTCGGGTTGGCCTGGTGCTCACGGTCGAGCCGGGCGATGAGCTCTCCGAGGCTCAGGTGCGACGGCTCCTCGGAGATCTTCGCGCCCGGTGCGGTCCACCCGAGGGCGAGCAGCGCGATGCGAGTGCGGTCGTCGACCTGCACGTCGGTGTCGACGTCGAGCGCCTCGACGAGGCCCATGTCGACCACCGCCGTCGTCCCGCGTCCCGGGCCCTGCGCGGTGATGGTGACGGCGGAGACGGCGTTCGCAATGTCGGTCCCGTTGACGACGATGCTGCCGCCGCCGTGCTCGTTGAGGGTGATCTTGGAGCGGGTCACAGGTCGGTCCCCTCGGGCAGCGGCCAAGGCGCGACCTGGTCCACGGTCACGGTCTCCAGCTGGCCGGCGCCGTCGGCGAACACGACGTTGCCGTTCTCGTCCCGCTGCAGCCGGGTGAGGGTGACCTTGCCGTCGTCGACGGTGATGTCGCTCAGGATCGGGACGTCGCCCGGCTCGACGCCGTGTGCAGCGATCCAGTCCTGAACCTCTTGGTGGTAGCGGGTAACCGCGTACGTTGTCACGTTTCTGTCCTATTCGGAATGGAAGTGTCCAGGTTCTGTCCGGCCCCGGCCGGCGACTGCCGGAGCACGGTGAGCTCGCCGGCCTCGACAACGGCGACCCGGTGCCCGGGGAAGGCCTCCCGCATCCGGGCGTGCAGCGCGTCGAGCTCGGCCGCCGAGTGCGTGCGGCCGTGCACGGTGAGCGCGACGACGTCGTCGCGCCCGACCCGCAGCGCCCGGGTGGGGCCGGGCAGCGACGCGGCCGGGTAGAGCTCCCCGACCGCGGCGACGATCGCGCACGCGAGCCCGGCCTGCCCCGGCACGTACGCGCCGTGCGCGCGCAGCTGCCGGTGCACCACGGCCCGGATCTGCTCCGGGCTCGGGGCGGTCATGTCGTCGCCTCGCCGGTGCTCGGGGCGAACCGGCCGCGGCGCGCGGCCCGGTCGCTCGCGCAGCTGGTGCACGCGTACAGGCCGTCGCCGTCGTAGGACCGGCCGCCCGAGCAGTCGCCGCCGCAGTACCGGCAGCGCGGGCCCGGGCCTTCGGGCGGGGTCCAGCCCATCGCGATCAGCGCCTCCCGGGCGCGGTCGTCGAGGTCGAGCCGGAGCTTGACGGTGATCTCACTCGGGTTGGCCATCGGCCGGCACCTCCTCGACGAACGTCGGGGCCTCGATGAGGGCGGGCACGGCCTCGGCGCTGAACCGGCAGATCAGGACGTCCGTCAGCCGCAGCGGGTCGGCGCGCGTCCACAGGACGTCGGTCCGCTGCGCGGGGATCGGGTTCGCGTCGTTGAAGACCCCGCGGTCGACGCGCTCGGCGGCGCGCCGATACCACCGCGGCGGGTTGATCTTGAGGACGGCGAGGCGCTGTTCGACGGCCGCCTCGAGGAAGTCTTCGCGGATCTTCTTCTCGATGAGGTCGATCATGAACTCGGTGCCCTCATGGGCGTCGATCCAGATCGTGCGCTCAGCGATCGTCCGCGTCGGCCACATCCGCTCGAGGTGGGCGAGCAGCTCGGCCGGCAGTGCCGCGGGCGCCTTGATCTTGGCCGCCATCACTTGCCGCCCGTCAGCTCGTCGATGCCGGTCGAGACCAGCCGGGCTCGGCCGTCCTCGGTCCGCTCGTACGTCGGGTTGACCTCCCACGGCGTGCAGTGCGGCGGGACTTCCGGGATGTCCGGCGACGAGAGCACCACGGCGAGTGAGAGGCCGTGGTGGCCCGGCGCGACGTGCAGCACCTCGACGTCGTCGGGCAGGCCGAGCAGGTCATGCACGATCGGCATGGCCACGTGCATCACCGCGCGCCGCGGGTACTTGTAGGTCACGGGCGCGACGTCGTCGGGCGCCTTGGTGGCCGACTCTTCGGTCATGATCTTGGTACCTCCTGAATCGGGGAACTTCTCCGTCTCGGCCCGCGCAGGCCCGAACAGCACAGCCGGCTGCCCGGTGCCCTTGCACGGGTACGTGCTTCGCCAGTACGTCCGGTAGATCCGCTTGTGCGTCCCCATCACCGCGCCGGCCCGCAGCCGCCGGAGCTCGCCGCACACCGGGCAGATCCCTTGCGGCCGCGGGCCGACGCGGTGGTCAGCCACGGTGCAGCGCCATCCCGGCGATGCCCTCGACCGGCGGCGGCGTCCAGCCCGAGGTGAGCAGGCCGCGCGCGATGGCCAGCGGCGTGTAGCCGGCGAGCGTCATCGAGCCGATAACCAGCGCGAGCTCGTCCTCGACCGTCGTGTTGAACGCGGTGGTGACGAGGAACGCGACCTCGGCAGGCTCGTCGGCCGGGTGGTCGTCGGCGTAGTCGAGCCACCCGTCGAGGTGGGGCGTGCAGATGAACCACACCGTGCCGTCGCGGTTGGTGGCGCGGGCGATGGCCGGGTTGGCGAGCTCGGCGCCGACGAGCTGCTGGCAGCGGGTGCACTTCACGTGAGGGCCTTCGGGTCGATGCCGTTGATCTTGTAGTTCACGGTGAAGTTCGACGTGGTGTCGACCCGCACCGGCGAGTCCGACCCGACGATCTTCGCCTTGCGCTCCAACAGGTTCCGGATGGTGTTGATCGCCTGCAGCTTCGGCGCGTCGTCGTGCACAGGCGCGCCCTGACCCTCGGCGATCTCGGCCTCGCCGTCATCGTTGACGAACGGCTTGCCGATCCGCACGACCCGGCCCTGCGATACCGCGATGTGGTCCCGGCGCATCACGGCGAGCGCGGTCCGCAGCGCCTCGTCGATCAGCTCGAGGTCTTCGGCGCGGTGCTCCTGCACCTCGAGCGCGGGGATGTCCCGGAGCGCCTTCTTGTACAGCTCGTGCATGTACTGGCGGGTGAACGGCTTCTCGCGCCCGGGCGGGGTGAGGCGCCGGCCGATCTCCTCGAAGGGGACGCGGTCGCGGCGCCACGCGACGATCTGCCGCATGTTCTCGGCAGTGAGCTCTTTCTGCTCGGGCGTGGTGGTGTCGGTCATGGCACGTCACTCCTTGGCGCGCTTGAGGTCGACGAAGTTGCAGTCGTAGCCGTGCGTCCCGGACCACTGGTAGGCGCGCTTGCAGGTGATCGACAGCGTGTCGCCCGGCTTCACGCCGGCCGCGCGGGTGTCGAGCACGCCGTACTGCTGCGGGTTGCCGCGGAAGGTGACGACGAACTTGTCCTCGGTGGCGCCCTGGTCGCCGGTGGCGACGCGTCGGGAGTCGACGGTGTCGACGACGCCCGACACCGGGTTCCAGTGGTGGTACTCGGATTTCCACGGGTACATGCCCCACCAGAACGCGCCCGCGACGACGGCACCGGCGATGAGGACGACGAGGGGGTAGCCGACGCGTTCGCGGCGGTTCTCGGCGATGAAGAACGAGAGGGGCAGGGCGAGGAGGAAGACGAGGGCGCAGGCGACCATGCCGAAGATGGCCCCGAGAGTTCCGCCGCTCAGCTCGGATTGCATTGGTCTATACCTCTTTCGGTTTTGGTTGGTAGCGATGGCAGGCCGGCCACCAGGCCCGGCAGTCCGTCCCCGGCCCGCCACTGGCGAAACGCCAGTCGCCGCCGTAGTTGCACTTCGGGTACCGCCCGGCCACCTCACGCACCGGCACCACGCGGTGCACGCAGCTGCCGCACCGCGGGCCGGGCGCTTTGCGGTCGTCGCCGCGCGGCGCGTCCGGGTGCAGCGGGATGTGCGTGCGCAGCGCCACGCCGAGCGGGTGATAGCCCGCTCGGATCGCCTCCGCCTGCCGCTGCGTGCGCCGGACGTCCCGGCTCACCTTCGCCGGTGCCGGTGCCGGGTCGGGTGCATCGGGCAGGTCGAACAGGGCGCCGGTCATAGCCGCCGCCCCGCGGGCCGGACCACGACCTCGACGTCCTCGCCGCGACCGAGCGCGAGCCCCGCCTCGATCACATCGAGAACCTCCTGCGCGCGCCGCGGTTCCTGGGCGGCCAGCAGCTTGAGCAGGCTGAGCACGATCTTGAACTCGCGCTCGGCGAGCGCCGTCCCGATGGACTCGACGATCTGGTCGGACGTGAACTCGCGCTCGGTCGTGGTCATCGCCGAGCCGCCTTGACCGCGGCCCGGATGGCGAGGGTGAGCTCGAACGCGCCGACGGCGAGCGCGGCCGCCAGGACCGCGACGAGCAGCAGCGGCAGCGTGATGACGAGCAGCACGGTGCCCGCCCGTCCGTGGAACAGCCGGACCGCGCGGTCGGCGAGGCGTCGCCACCACGGCCGCCGCGGCTGCAGGTAGATCACCGGCGTACCGAGCAGCCCACCGCCGAGAGGCGCGTTGATCGCCGCGTCCGGCGCGTGCTTGAGCAGCTTGTCGAACTGCGGCCGCAGGTCGTCAGGGACGACGAACGCGCCCGGCGGCCGCGGCATACCGGCATTGAGCGTCTGCGCGTAGAGGTCCGTCAGCCTGTCCACGGGCGACACCGTGGGCGCGGTCTCGACCGGGCCGAGGTTGCCGCCCCCGCCGGGGGTGATCACCGTCGCGAGGCCGGCCTCCTCGTACAGGCAGCGAGGGATCCGGAACGGGACGCTGTCGTCGGCCCGGTCCGTCGGCGGGCGCACCACGCCACCGGCCGCCAGAGTCGGCTCGCCGTCAGGCTCCCCGAGCGTCGTCGCGATCTTGGCCAGCGAGTCGGGCAGCTTCCGGAACGCCGCGCCGTGGGACGGCTTCTCGTCGGCCATCAGATGAACTCCGTCCGCGGCACCTCGGCCCACGCCACCGAGTCCTGCCGGTAGTGATCACGCAATCCGGTCAGCGACCGCCGCAGGTCGGGCACCTTGGCCGCCGGGAGCTCCGCGCACACGCACGCGTTCTGGTACGGCGAGCCCGGCTCCGAGAACCACACGCCGTGCACGTGCGCCGCGTCGACGAGCATCAGCGACCGGAACTGCGCGACGTACCGCGCCCACTCGGCCTGCGTCAGCTTGTCGTCGCTGTTGCCGATCGACACGTACACCGTGATCGTCTCGGGCTTGTCGTTGCTAGACAACGGGATTCCTCCGTAGTTCGTTCTGGATCCGGCCGGTCAGCCAGTCAAGCGGGCGCCACACTCCGCCGTGGTCGCCGAGCTCCTCGAGCCACCGGGCCTGATCGAGCCGCGGCTTCGCCGTCTGCCGCTTGAGCTCCCGCAGCAGCACCCGCCCGCCGCGGGCGAGAACGAGGTCGGGGAAGCCGGTGTCGCCCTTGATCGCGGTGCGCCACTGGTCCTCGCCGTCGTCGCCGCGCACGCGGGCCGGCCTGTGGTGGACGACGAGCCAGCCCTGCAGCTTCGCGGCCTCGATCACGTTGTCCTCGAGCTCGTCCTCGGACATCGCCTTGGCGAGCACCTCGATCGCCCTCACCGCGGGCCCTCGAGTTCGGCGAGCAGCACCTCGAGCGTCCGCTTCTCGTGGGCGTACACGGGCTCGCGCAGCCGTGCCTCAACCAGCCCGCGCACGCGGTCGAGCCGCTGCTCGGCCTCGGCCTGCAGGTGCCTCGCCGACTCGACCACGACCGACCGCGTGGGCGACACGGTGGCGAGCACGTCCTCGTCCTGCCACAGGTCCGACAGGGCAGCCAGCACCGCCGGGGCGGTGAGGTTCCGCTCGCGCAGCACCCGGCACACGGCGATCAGCCCGTCGATCAGCGACACCGTCACGCCGTCCGGGGTGCGGCAGTCGCCGAACGTGTGCTCGGTGCCGTCGCCCTTCCACGGGATCCGCGACTCAGGCATCGGCCACCTCCTCGGCGGTGAACAGGACGGAGGGCTCGGCGGCGTCCGGTGCCGGCCTGTACTCCAGCTCGTCGCGGTCTTCGCTGGTGCAGAACAGCCGCCACCGCGTCGGGCCCAGCTGCGGGCGCGCGGTCAGGCCGGAGCCGAAGTAGTGCCGGACAGCGGCGTCGGCGAGGGCCTGCGCACGCTCGACGTCGTCGGTGCCCCAGACGAGGACGCCGCGGCCGCCGTCGAGGAGGGCGCTGTTGTCCCAGTCGGACGCGGTGAGGCGGCCGTCGACGTAGGCGGTGCCCGAGTGGGTCTTGCGCAAGGACAGCGGGGTATCAGCCACCGGGGTTCACCTCCCGCGGGTTGGCGGCGTACCAGTCGACGGCGTCGCGGACGGCGGCGAAGTGCGCGTCGGGGTTGCGCCGGTAGTTGTCGGTGACGGCGCAGCGGAGGTCCCACGGGAGCCGGGCCCAGTCGGCCGGGCAGGCGAGCTTGCTGCGGGGGATCTGCGCGCCGCACTTGCCGGGGCAGGCGTGGGTTCGGTCAGCCACCGGACACCTCCGGGGCACGCTCGACGAACCGGCCGGGGCAGCTCTTGCCGTCGGACATCCGCGAGTGCGGGAGCACCCCGGCGGGGATGGGCTCGGTGCCGGCGTAGACCATGCCGCAGTCCTGCGTGCACGGGATGAGGGTCGGCAGCGCCCGATCGTCCACAATAGACTTCGAATCGCTGCGGATCCCTTGTGCTGCGGGTCCGGATGAGCCTGCCCGGAGCCCGCGCTCGACCGCGTACAGCCGGGCCGCCACCACATACCAGGCGTCCCGCCAGTAGCGCACGTGGTCGTGCCACATCCGGGTCTCGCGGCCTTTCTCCTCGAGCTGCGCGTCGAGGCTGGTGCACTGCCGGTGCCAGTTGTCGGCGTCGACGCGCGCCGCCCGTGCCCAGTGCGGCAGCAGGCGCGGGTCGTCGAGGACGGCGAGCACGACCTTGTGCCACAGATCCCGCTCGATCCCCTCGGCCGGGAGGTCGCCCTCGAACATCGCGTTGTGCCCGCGCTCCGCCGCGGCGTCGAGCAGCTCGAACGTGCTCAACGTCGTCTCGTCCGGCGCAGTCCATCCGCCGAGCGCGAGCCCGGCCGCGGCGAGGCACGCGTCGCGCAGGTTCCAGGCCCTCACCGTCACGGTGAACGGCAGCCCGGCCGGCTGGTCCGCATCGACGTACGGGCCGTCGCCGACCCGGTAGGCGCCCTGAATGTCGACGCTGAAATGGAACTGGTGGCCGTCGGCCGGGTTCGTGGTCAGGTCTTCGGTCATAGCTTCCCCTTGCAAACGGACACGATCACGACGACCAGCAGCGCCGCCGGGACACCGCCGATCAACGCGGCCAACACGAGCTCCTCAGCCATCGGCCACCTCGACCCCCACCGCCGCGCGCAGCCGGGCGAGCGTGGCCGGGTCCAGCGGGGGCGAGCCGACCCGGCGCCGCCTCGCGGACGGCTTCCGGGTGTGGCGCTGGTAGCAGTTCGTGCACCGGTCGCGGGCCCCGAACTTGACGAACCCCTTGCTGCGCCAGTCCTCGCGGTTCCGTTCGAACGCCAGCGCGGTGACCATCTGCTCACCGCACTCGGCGCACGGCCCGCGCTCGGGGCCCTCCCGCAACGCCTTAGCCACGGGACACCCCCCGCATGTCGGGCGCCTCGTAGTCGGCGAGCGCGTCGGTGACCGTCTGCCAGCAGCGGCCCTCGCCGGGCCGGGACACCAGCCGCACCCGCAGCACGTCGGCCGGCATGAGCAGCGCGCCGAGGACGTCACCGTCCGGAGACACCGCGACGTTGAAGGTGTTGGCGTAGACGGCGAACCACGGGTACAGCTCGAGCTCGTGGTGCAGCCCGTCGCCGCCGGGCGTGGGCACCCAGCCGCCGCAGTCGCAGCCCTTGACGAAACAGCGCTGCCCGCGGCCGCCCTCCGACAGCCGCCGCCCGGTCGGCGCCTTGGTCGCTTCGCCGGCGACCACCGGGCACGCGCGGCTGGTGTAGACCGCGCACTCCGGGTGCAACGGTGGCTCGGCGAACAGCAGCTGCCGCAGCGCGGTCGGGCCGCCGAGCAGCACCACCGGCTCGGTGAGCGGCTGCGCGCACACCTGGCACCGGCGGGCCTTGAGGGCGGCGCGGACGCGGGCGGTGTGCTGCGACCGGAAGTCGACGCCACCGTCGGCGAGCTGCACGTTGATCCACGGGATCACGCGGCCGCCGATGGTCGGGCGGTGCGCGCAGCGCGCGGGGATGGGCGGGACGGCGGTCACGTGTCGGCCTCCCGCTCCTCGAGGGCCGCGGCCGCCAGGTCGGCGCGCTCGCGCAGCTGGGCGGCGAACGACGGGGAGAGCGCGGCGTGCACCGAGTCGACCGCGGCCTTGAGCCGGTCGCGGACCATGGCGCCGTCGTGCTCGCCGAACATCGCGGTCTTGATCGGCCCGTCGGGGATGCAGGCGCGGGCGAGCCGGACGGCCAGGCGCAGCTCCTGGATCGCGAGCATCTCGGGGTGCTCGAGCATCCGGGCCTTCGCCACGCGGACGATCTCGTCGACGGCCTCGCGGCCCTCGGCGTCGAGGGGGCGTGGGCCGTGGATCGTCGCGGCGACCTCGCCGTCCGCGCCCCTGATCACGGTCACGTGCTCGCCGATGTCCGGGTTCCGGTCAGCCACGGGTCACCGCCTCGAGGTCGGCCAAGGCCTGCGGCCACGACGTAAACCGGATCCCCCGGTCGTCGATGTAGGCGATCGCCGGCAGCTTCCGATCGGTGACGAGCACGAGGTCCTGCCGGGTCCAGAACGTGAGCTCCCCCGGTTCGTTCGACACGTCTGCCTCGCAGACGGCATCGCAGGTCCCGTGCCGAGCGAGCCATGCCGCGACGTGCACGGGGTTGCGGGTGGTGTGGACGAACACGGCGAAGGTCTTGCGCAGCGTGCGCAGGCCTTCGAGCGCGCCGGCGATCGGCACGTCGTAGATCGTGCCGTCGTGCCAGCCCAGGCGGTAGGCATGGATCACGCCGTCGAAGTCGACGGCCACGGTGGCCACGCGTTCGGTCATGGGCTACCTCCTGTGGTGTCGGCCTGCCGCGCGGCGATCGCTGCGTCGGTCTGCGCGGTGCGGTGTTCGGCGAGGGCCTCGTCGAGCTGCGCGATGATCCGGGCGGGCATCGCCACCCGTTCGGCGATCTCCGGCCACCCGGCCAGCCGGTTCGTGGTCGCCGTCGTCTGCCACTCGGCGCGGATGCCGCGCAGCGCCGACAGCAGCCCGGCCGGCGCCGGGGCCTCCTCGCCTGCGGCGAGCCAGCCGACGGTCACGCCGAGCTCGGCGGCCAGGGCGACCAGCTGCGGGACGGTGGTGTCGGACATGCCGCGCTCGATGTTGGCGATGGTCGAGCGGTGCCGGCCGACGCGCTTGGCGAGCTGCCGCTGCGTGAGGCCGGCGTTGGTGCGGGCGAGGGCGAGGCGTTCGCCGAGGGAGTCAGCCACCGGACGCCCCTGCCGTCGAGGCCTGCGGCTCGACCGTGGCCAGCGCGGCCGCCGCCGTCGTGTACGTCGGGCACGGATGGGTGAGCCGGTCGCCTACGCAGTCGGTGCAGCGCATGCAGTGCGTCGAGCCGGGCTCGTCCGGGTCAGGCACGTGCTGGCCGAGAACGGCGCGCAGCGCGCCGCGGTACCGGATCAGGTCGGCGCGCTCCTGGAACAGCGAGACCGGCGTGAGCATCCCGCAGCGGGCGAGCTCGCGGACGGCGGCGTAGTCGGTCGCCGCGGGGTCGCCGTGCGGGGAGAGCCCGAGCTCGAGGCAGAAGGTGGCGTGGACGACGCGGGCGGCGTCGTCGATCAGCCGCTCGGCGGAGGCCTCGACGGCGGGGTCGGGCGCGGGCCGGTAGTCGCGGATCAGCTGCCAGAGCCAGTCCGCGTCCGACTGCGCGACGTGCGCGCCGTTGGACGGTTGCACGACGAGGTGCGTCGGCTGCCCGTCGCCGTCGACGGATCGGGAGACGTGCACGCCCCACGGGCGGGACTCCGGGCGCTCGTGGGTCGGGTCGCAGTGCGGGCAGGGGTCGGGTTTCCGGTCAGGCACGGCAGTCTCTTTCCAGGGGGTCGAGCGGCCACGGCTCGCGGTTCGGGTTGCTCGAGCAGGTCTGCGCGTGGGAATCCCGGGCGCCGGAGTCGGTGAACTCAGCGCCGCAGTGCGGGCAGCGCGGCACGGGTCCGTCAGGCGCCACGGGTGGCCTCCTCGAACCCGGGCAGCAGGCCGACGCGCACGAGGGAGTGCGCGGCCTGCTGCTGGTCGTCCGGCAGCGGCTCGCCCTGGCCGTTGACCCACTCGTCGGAGGGGCGCACGTAGCCGAGCTGGTCGGCCTGCTGCAGCTTGAGCACCGCGGCGACCGGCTCGACTGCAGGCCCGTCCGGGCGGTGGTCGAGGATCTTGAAGCCGATGACACGGCCGTCTGGGGCGAAGTCCACGTTCACGCCGTGGCCGGTCTCGTGGGTCTTCCAGACGTTCACGCGCGCCCGGAGGCCGCAGTAGGTGGCGGCGGCCCGGGGGTCGTGATCGACGTACCAGTTGGCGGCAGTGGCGCTGGTGGGGCGGCGGACGTCTTCGCGGCGGCAGTGCTTGGCGAGGCCGTACTCGCGGACGTCGACGCGCTGGTCGCCGTAGTCGCGGGCGACCGTGCCGACCCGCCACTGGCCGTAGGTGTGGTCGTAGAACTCGACGGGCTCGTCGAGGTCGAACCGCTCGAGCGTGAAGCCGGGCGGTGCCCACCCGTCGTTGAGGAGGGTCTCGATCAGCTCGGCGCCGCTGTGGTTGCAGCGGTAGACGAGCTGCAGCAGTTTGGCCCTGAGATCGTCTCTGCCGATCTTGACGTCCTGGCCTACCGGGGTGGCGGGGTTCGTGGCTCCTGGGGCGGATGGGGCGGCCGGAGCGATGGCTTGGGCAAGATCGGCTCGGGCGTCCTCGGGGGTCTCGTGCCAGCCCTTGCCGCCGCAGCCCACGCAGCGGGGCGCGCCGAGCCGGTGGGAGGCGACCCGGGTGCACTCGACGGCGCGGCCGCCGAGGATCCGGTCGGCGTCGGCGGTGCAGCCGGCGCAGCCCCCGAGAGGGCCTTCGTTGCAGGGCAGCAGCACGGTGGGCGGCTGCTCGGTGGGGCTGACCTTGTCGCCGGTGCCGATCCACCAGCCGTGCCGGGTCCACCCGGCGTCGACGACGTCAGCCACGACCGGCCTCCTCGGCGCGCTCGCGCAGCACCGCCATGACGGCCTCGGTGCCGCGCTCGAACGTCGGGTCCTCGAACTCGATCCCGGCGTAGGCGTCGCCGAGGGCGAGCGCGATCGCCTCGCTCAACGAGCCGACGCCGGACGCGGTGAGCTCGTCGTCGGCCGGGCGGTAGCGGCGGGCGAGGAACGGCGGCAGCTTCGCCGGATCCGTCCCGGCCGGCAGGTCCGGCTCGAGCCCGTCCTCCTCGGCCTCCGGCTGCTCGACCTCGACCGCGGTCTTGGTCATCCCGGCGTAGGTGCCCTGGTTGTCGGCGATGAACCGGTCGACCACCGCCTCGTCCGGGGAGGCGTGGATCGGGCCGTCCTCGTCGGCCACGACCCAGATCACCGGCTCGGTCACCTCGGCGGCCGGCGCCAGGCCGACCCGCTCGAGCGCGGCCTTGACCGCGGCGTCGGCGGCCGGGCTCGACGGGGCACCGATCCGGAGCTCGATCTCGGCCTGCTCAGCACGCACGCGGCCCTCCAGCGCCCGGTGCGCGTCGGCAACGACCGACTGCATCTCCAAGATCCGCTCGTTGTGCTGCGCTGCCCCAGCACCCGCCTCCGCCTGCAGCTCGAGCACGGCCAGCTGCACGTAGCCGCAACCGATCGTCGCCGCCGCCTGCGCGAACTCGCCCGAGCCGGACACGTGCTCGAGGCGCTCGGCTGCCTGGTCGAGGAACCGGCGGCCTTCGCGCGCGCACTCGAAGACGGACGTCAGTTCGCCTTGGTCAGGCATGGGTTGCTCCTGTGGGTGGGGTGGGCCGTAGATGGCGGTGAGGCAGGTGGGGCAGGTGAGGGGGTCGGTGACGACGGTCCATTCCGCGATGAGGCCGCATTCGGTGTGCCAGCCGTCGAGGTCGTGGTGTCCGAGGTGGACGTGGCCGCTGTTGTTGAGGGCGACGATGTGGGCGGTGGTCATGGGTCAGTCCTCGCCGCAGTAGCAGCCGTCGCAGTTGGTGCACATGCCGCAGCCGCGGGTGCAGCGTTCGCGTTCGAGGCAGCCGCAGGGCTGGAAGCGGCCGGTGGGTCCTTCGTCGAATCGGCCTTGGGGGCAGGGGATGGCGATGGAGGCTTTGCAGTGGTCGGCGGTGGGGCAGCTGCGGGGGCAGCCGGTCTTGTTCGTGGGTGTGGGGGCCGGGGTGGTCACGGGTGCTCCTGGTGGCGGGTGGCGCGGATGGTGTCGGCGTCGGCGATGGCGCGGCGGAGGTTTTCGCGGGAGAGGTGGGGTTTGCAGACGAGGCAGGGGCGGGCGGGGTTTGCGTCGCGGTCGATCCATCCGCCGTCGCATCGGTGGGGTGGCTGGGCCGCGGGGTCGTCGTCGTCGATTTCGTCGCCGGTGCGGTCGTGTCGGGCCATGGGTCACCTCCGGGTGCTTTGGCGGGTGGTGGGGGGCGGTTTGTCCACAGGCGACGGCGGCGCGTGGTGGGTTGCGTCGGGTGTCTCCCCGTGCTCTTTGGTCGCTCCTCGTACTCCTCTTACTCCTTAGTAGGACGGTTTTCGTCCTACGGTCCGGACGGATTCCGTCCTACGGTGCGACCACAAACCGTCCTACGGTGGAATGGTTTTCACGTTTGGCGGTAGGACGGTTTTCGTCCTACGGGCGGCCAGTTCGACGACTTGTCCACAGCCCTCGTCGTCGGGTTGTCCACAGGACGAATTCCGTCCTACGGTCGGGTCGAGCAGCAGCAGATAACGGACCGTCGGATGTTCGTTCCGACGCCCGTTCGCGGCGCGGTCAGCGATGATCGCTTCCTTCTGCAGCAGCGGGCTGATCGCGCGCCGAACCGCCCGCAGGTCCGCGTCGTCCGGGTCCGGGCGGTTCATGGCGTGAATGGCGAGCGCTTTGTGCCCGAGCCCGAACCACGGTTGTTCGTCGTGGTCGCGCGACACCAGCGCCATGTAGACCAGCAGCTGCATCGACAGCGGCGGCACCTTTCCCGCAAAGCGCACGTACGCGGCGAGCGCGTTCGCGGCGCCCATCACGTACCCATTCCGCGTAGACCGATCAATTCGTGCACCCCCGATTTCGTGCGTATGCCAAGTGCCGCCCCGTCCCCGGCCGTACGTGACGCGGCCGGGGACGGGACGGGTTACCAGCCCGGGCAGCCGGCGCGGTGGCATGCCCGGTGCGCAGCGGGCCGGCCGGGGCAGCGCCGGCCCGCGAGTCACTGCTGCGGCGCGATCGCCCCCGGCGGGGTGCCGAGCAGCACGGGCACCTCGTAGCCGAGGTCGTCGGGGTTCAGGGCGGTCCGGATGCTGGTGCGGATCTCCTCGAACGCGTCGCGCTTCACGACGTCGGGGCGGTGCAGCTTGAACCCGATCCGCAGATGCCCGCCCTCGATGTCCCACCGGAGCCGCCCGGCCACCTGGACCGGCGGGTAGCCGAGCCACGGCGTCAGGGCGACGGTGAACGTCTTGGGCAGCGGAATCTCCCCGGCCCGGCTGACGTCCTGCCGGACCTCCTCGGTGTACTCCAGCTGCATCGTCTTCGTGTCGAGGTCGATCGCCGAGGAGAAGTTCGCCTTCCGGTGGGCGCGGAACGCGACCGCGATCTCGAGCAGGGTCGCCGCGTCCGGCTCGATGAACACCGCCGCGTAGTCCTGCAGGAACTCGGCGAAATCCTGCTGCGTGGTCAGGCTGCCGTCGCGCTGCATGAAGGTGTTCCAGTCCGGATCGGACTGCAGCTGCAGCGTGGCGGTGTGGTCGCGCCACCCGGCGACCGCCGGGTCCTGGTGGTCGTTGAACACGGCGGTGAACCGCGAGGCGCTCTCGGCGCCCCACACGGTCAGGCCCAGGCTGGACAGCCGGCGGACGTACTCGGTGAAGTCGTCCGGGCTGTGCAGCGTCGCCGCGCCGCGGACCCGGGTCGGCTTGTCGAGCCAACGCTCGAGGTTGTACGTCCTGAGGTCCTCGTCGTCGCGCTCGATGCGCGCGATGATGTGCGAGCCCTCGGCGAGCGCGTAGTGCTCCGGCGCGGCCGCCGACTCCGCCGCCCGGCGGGCGAGGTCCTCGATCAGCGCCCCGTCGCCGCGGTCTGCGGTCAGCAAGGTTTCGGTCACGTGCGTGTGCTCCTGTTCAGGGGGTTAGTGGTGGTGGCGTGCCGGGGTCAGAGGCCCGGCAGTTCCTGCTGATTGCCCGGGTTGCGCGCGAGGCCGCCGTCTTCGGTGGCGTAGAAGATCGATCCCTGCTGGTCGAACTTCGGCAGCTTGGTGCCGACGCTGGCGGTGACCAACATCGCGTTGGCGATCCCGAGGTTCTTCTGCGGCTTGACGTTGATCGTGAGGGTCAGGCTGCCGCCCTTCTTGGTCTGCTCGACCGCCGTCACGAGCGCGGCCATCTGCTCCGACAGCTCCCGGTGCGCCCGGCCCTGGCCGATGCCGAGCAACGTCGCCGCGAAGTCCGGCGGCGCGTCCTTCGCGTCCGCGTCGCCCTTGGTGCTGGTGTCCTCTGTGGACATAGTGGCGGTCACCTGTCTTTCCTTCCGTTACCCTGCAACACTTCTACGAGGTCTCGACCAGTTCCGGGAATCCGGTGATCACCTCGTCGTCCTCGCCCGGGCGCGACGGCGGGCGCCGCGCGTACCCGGCGTTCTCCTCGGCCTCGAGGCGCTCGCACTTCGGGCCGATCCCCTTCCGGCGGCTGCGCGCGGTCCGCAGCGGCCGCTCGCAGCGCCGGCAGTCCACGTGCTCGGGCGCGGTCATGCCGCGCTCCCCGACCGCCAGGCAGCCACCGCGGGCAGCACCGTCGACGCGAGGTCCGGCAGCGGCGCCGAGTCGACGTCCGCGCGCCACGACGCGAAAACCGGGTCGAGCGGATCCACATACAGCCACCCGACCCGCAGGGCGACCAGCACCGCCTCCTCGCGGCTGGACACGCCGAGCTTGCGGAACAGCCGCTTGAGGTGCTCCTGCACCGTGCCGAGCGCGATACCGAGCTCGGTCGCGATCTCCGGGTTCGTGTAGCCGGAGGCGACCAGCTGCAGCACCTGCAGCGCCCGCAGCCCGAGGCCGCGGCTGCCGTGGCGTCCGCGGTCGGCGTTGACCTCGAACACCTGCCAGCCGTCCAGCTCGGGCGCGCGCAGGCCGGAGTCCTTGACGTCGATCCCCCAGTCGGCCAGGTAGCCGAGCGCCGTCGCGAGCGTCTCCGGGTCGAGGCCCCAGACGGCGACGCGGGGCTGCACCCGGGTGGCGACCACTCCGTTCAGAACCACGGCGTGCTCACCTCCGCCGCGATCCGCTCGTCGACGCCCGGCCACCCGTCCTCGACGAGCGGCGGCCGCGGCGGGACGACCGGACGCCGGGCGGTCACCACCGTGACCACCCGGCCGATCAGCGCCCGCAGGACGCCCGTCACCCTTGGCCACCCGCGGGCTCGTCCGGCACCACGGCCAGGTCGGTGACCGTCGCGGCCTCGTCGACGCCCGGCCACACCGGCTCGGTCTCGGCGGGCGGGCCCTCACCGAAGACCAGCTCGACGAACTCGTCGTCCTCATCCTCGGTCGTGACCTCCGGCGCGGCCGGGACCGGCGGCGTCATCGACCCGACCGTCACCCGGGCCCGCGCGGCGTGCGTCTCACCGGGGTGGCCGCAGCCGCCCGGCTCGAGCCCGCCGACGCACGCGAGGGTCGTCGGGCTCAGCTGCGGCTCGTCGAACGTCCGGCAGCACGGGCAGCCCTCACCCGCCCGGCGGGCGAGCGCGGCCGCGCGGCGGGCCTTCATGCGCTCGAGGCGCTGCGCGTTGCTCGGCGCGCCCCAGCTGTGCCAGCCGACCGGGTCGATCCACTGCCCGCCGTGCTCCCGCTGCCCGATCCCGCACCAGCGGCAGCCGTTCGGCTCCGCGGCCGGCCGGACGTCCGGGATCGCCTCGGCGACCTCGGGCACCTCGACCGCGGCCGCGGCCTCGGCGACGTCAAGCGCGTGGTAGGGCGAAGGCTCCGGCGCGGGCAGCTCGACGGGCGGCCGGTGTCCGGCGGCGATGTAGGCGTTCGCCGCGTCGAGCAGGAACAGCGACCAGGCCTTGTCGTGCGCGCCGACGGTGACGGCGATCTCGTGGTCGTTGCCCGGCCCGCAGTACAGGTGCCGTGCCACGTGCTTGCTCAGCCGGATCGGCCCCGCCGGGGGCTCGCCGAAGTGGAAGGCGAGCAGCCCGGGCAGGTCGTCGAGCGCGACCACCGGCTCCCAGCCGCACCAGTCCCGGTGCGCGCCACCGCCCGGCACCGCCTCGACGGGCGCGTCGCAGGTGCACACGTCGTCGTCGCGACGCTCGAGCAGATGGCCATAGCCGAGGCTGTAGCGCTGCTCCATCGCCGGGCGTGGCCGCCGGTCGACGTCGTCGCCGGTCGACTGGCACAGGCCTTCGATGACGTCGTGCAGCATGTTCACGTTCCGCACCGCGGCCGCGTACAGCCGGTCGACCCGCCGGTACTCAACCGGGTCGATCCTGGACTTGAGCGCGCGGATCTTGTCCAGGGCATGCCCGCTATCTGGGGCGACGTCGAGCAGCTCGAGAGAGATCTCGCCAAGGAAGTCGTGCGCGCGGTGGATGTTCTTCTGCAGCCGGAGGTTCTCCTCGCGCACGCTGTCGAACACCGCCATCGCGACGACGGCCAGGCCCTCGGCGATCTCGTTGTCGGAGGCCTCGCTCGCCCGCGCCACGGCGATGAACGGCTGCAGCCGGTTGGCCACCGAGTTGCGCAGCTGCAGCCGCTCGAAGTCGACCTCGCCGCTCGTGGCCTTCTCCCGCAGGTACTGCAACCGGTCCGCGGCGTCGACCTCCATCGCCCGCTCGACCGCGGTCTGCTCGTCGACGGGCGCCTCGTCCGGGCACGTGTAGGTGTCGGTCATGCCGGCACCGCCACACGGTCAGCCACGAACTGCTCGAGCACCGGCAGGTCGACCACGCCGACAAGGTGCCCGTCGTGCATGGCCCCGGCCGGGAGCGTGACGTACACGTTCAGCGCCGCGCCAGACCGGAGGTAGCCGGAGACCTGCAGCATGCCGACGACGTCGCGGACGTGCCCCGTGATCAGGCGGTCGGCGAGCGACTTCGCCCACCGGACGAACGTGTCGACCTCACGGTCGCGCAGCGTCAGCACCGCCCCGCCCGCACCTGAGCTGTCGAACTGCTTGTAGTAGCGCGGCACCTCGTTGAGCTGAGCGTGCTCGGCGATCTCACCCAGAATGTCCACGGTGGGCATCCGTTCCTCGTCCTTCCGGCAGAGCCGATCGATCCCCAGGTAGAAAAGCCATGGCACGCCGAAGAAACCGACGATGATGGCGAGCAGGACCACCGATCCCGCGTCCGACATGGACATCACACGCCCGCTTCCTGGCGGGCACGCTGCACCGTGGTCTCGAACAGACCGTCCTTCACGAGCGAGGGGATCCGGTTGAACACGTAGGTCGCCTCGTCCGCCGACAAGTCACTGAACGCGGGGAGCGGCGTGTTGAGCAGGATCCCGACGATGGCGAGCTGCAGCGTGCGGTTGTCCTCGACGCCGTTGTCCTTGAGCAGCGTCGTGATCGCGCTGATCTGCGCCTGCCGCGCCTTCGGGCCGCCCGCCTTCGGCGGCGCGTCGCCCTCGCCCTCGGTCTCTTCCCCGGCGGCCGCCGACGGCGTGCTGCCCGGCCCGGGCAAGTCCTCGCCCTCGACGTCGGTCTGCTCGGTCACCGTGCCGACGCCCGGCACCGCGGGCTTACCCTCCGGCTCGCCGTCGCCGCCTTCCGGTGCGCCCGTCGCCGGGGTGGCCGGGAGCGCCGGCTTCGCGGTCACCGCGTTCTCGCCCTTGCCCGCGATCGCGTCGGGCGTCTGGTCGTCGGTCTTCGGGAACTCGAGGTCGCGGGTGGTCTCGCCGTTGCGCAGCGAGGTGAGCGTGATCTCGATGTTCGCCGCGTCGACCGGGGTCCACTTCGTGTGCGGCCGCCCGACCTTCCGCTCGAGGTCGTCCATCGTGATGCCGTCCTGCGCGTAGTGCGCCGCGAGGTTCGCGATGCGCTTGTCGAGCGGGACACCGCCGCCGTCCTGCAGCGTCTTGAGGCACAGCTCCTTGGCCTCGTCGACGAACCACGGCGGGAGAATCGACTTGATGCACTCGCGTTCGCGGCGCGCCGCGTGGTTGGCGTTGTTCTCGTAGATGTCCCGGCCCTGCGTCAGCGGCGCCGTGCCGCCGTCGACGTCGCGGGTGTGCTTGACCACGAACGTCTTGGACACCCGCGAGTTGGTCTCGAGGTCCCAGGCGTAGGACAGCATCTCCGACTCGCCCGCCTCGTAGTCGCTGCGCATCTCGACGACGCCGCACTCGGCGTTGCCCCAGATGCGCAGCAGCTCCCGCATCAGGTAGACGGTCTCGCCCTGCACGCTCGTGCCGCCGCGCGGGAACTTGTAGAACGCGCGCTTGGCCAGCTGCGGGTAACGGCACGACTCGCGCATCATCCGGATGGCCTTCTGCATGTCGCGCGGGAACTGCTGCGCCACAACGACCATCGCCTGAACCTGCGCGACCGCGCGGGACTGCTCGACCGCCGTCCCCTGCCCGATGCGGCCCGGCCCGGCGACCGCCGTAGCGAGCGCCAGTTCCTTGCTGCTGCGGCCGTTCTGCGTCTCGGTGCTCACTTCTTCTTCCCCTTGATGTCATAGACGCCGGCGTCGAGCTCGTCGTTGAACTTCCGCTCCTCATACGGCGGGAGCGGGGTCTGCACGATCGACTCGACGTAGCCCGGCCAAACCCCGGTTTCGGTGCACTGCTTGTAGATCTCCAGCGCAGCCCTGTTCTTGATGTCCGCGATGTCCATTGCGGACTTCGGGATCCGCGCCACCGTCACCACATACGGCGGCTCTTTTTCCTGCACGATCAGCAGCGGGACAGGCCGCGTGGTCAAGCCCAGTTCCATGGCGCCGCTGATGTACCAGTCGAACTGTTGGTGGTAGCCGCGGTCGGCGATCACCTTGCTGATCTTGGAAGGTTCCGAGCTGACCGCTGTCTTGTAGTCGACGATCAGCAGCTGCCCTTGAGCGTCGTTGCGCATGCAGTCGATCCGCGCCCGGCACATGACGCCGGTGATCTTGTCCCGCCACACGAGCGTGACCTCGACGTGCGTGAGCTCCGGGTCGAGCAGCATCGACGCGTACTCGTGCTGCCGCAGCGCGAGCGCCATGTCCTCGATCTGGTCGTACTCCCACGGCAGCACCGGGATCTCGCCCGCCGCGTAGGCCGCGGCCTTCGCCTGCTGCGCGGCCTTGGTCTTGTAGTCGAGCGCGTCGATGATCTTGAGGTCGGCGCCCTTGCCGAGCAGCATGCTGTGTGCCGCCCGCCCGAAGTCGAGCTCGCGCTTGGGCGGCCGCGGGTGCGACCGCTCGTAGTGGAACTTCGCCGGGCACGACGGCGGCTGCAGCTTCCGCGCACCGGTCGAGGACAGGCTGCCGCCGACGACCGGGTCGCGGTGGTAGGTCTCGTCCGGGATGTCCAGGTACACCCCGGGCGCGGCGATGGCGAGGTCGAGCGGGAGGGCGGTGTCGGTCATCGGCCCGCCCTCCGCTCGCCGAGCTTGCCGTCGATGGCGGCCGCGATCGTGAACGCGACGATGCCGACGAACACGACGCCTTCGGCGACCCGCTCGAGGCACCACCCGGACCGGCGCGGACCACCGCGCGGGTACGGGTTGTCGTCGTCGGGCCCGAGCTCCGAGCGGATCATGTCGTCGGCCTTGCTCATGACGGCAGCACCAACGGCTCGTACGCGACCGGAGACTCGCTGGCCATCTCTTTTGCACTCGCCGACTTCTGGACCTTGAGCACGCCGAAAGTTGCGATCACGGTGCAGTTCTCGGGCTCGTTCCTGACCTCCACGTCGGCACCCGCGTCGCGCATACCGGTCGCGAACGCGGTCAAGTTCTCCCGCGCCGGGCCGTCAAACGAGACGTAGACGGAGGTGAGATTCTCGACGAGGTATTGCATGCCGTAGCTCATGTCAGCGCCGGACGCGACGGCGTCGGCCAGGCGGTGCAGGCCTTCGGCCTGCTGGACGTGCAGCGGTGTCTCGTCGGTGGTGGTCATCGATTCGTCACCTCGATGTCCTTTGTGGACCCCGCAGTGACGTACGCGGTGAGCTGTTCCAGGGGGATGATCACGGGCTTGCCGTCGTTGAGCCACGCGTGCAGGTCACCGGTCTCGGTGTGCCACACCCGGACCCGGAACTTGTCGATGCCGCCGAGCGCCGCGACCCGGGTCTCCCCGGCGCGGGCGCACGGGCTCAGCTCGATCACGGCGTCGGCGAGCGTCGCGGCCCAGGCCAGCACCGCGGCCGCGCCGCGCGGCTCGTCCTGGAACCAGTGCGTCGAGACCACGAGGTCGAGCTGGAACCCGTCGATGTACGGGCGGCCGTTGACGTCGACGTTCGGCAGCGTCGAGTTGTGGCGCAGGTGCCGGCCGAGGGCGATGATCCGCTCGGCGAGGCGCAGCGCGGGGGAGTCCGGCGCGGTCGCGGGCGGGGAGGCCGGCGCGGGCGTGGTGGTGGGCTGGTCGGTCATCGCACACCGCCGATCGCGCAGACCGGGCCGTAGGCGGCGCAGCCGGTCAGGGTCGGCGCCTTGTACGGCTGCGGCATCGAGTCGATCGCGGCCGCCCAGGCGTAGCCCACGGCGAACCCGAACGCGACGATGGCGGCCAGGACGAGGACGCCCTGCAGCAGCCGCATGGGGCAGCTGATCCCCGGGGTGGTGCCGTCGCCGGTCGGGACGACGACGCGGGAGGTGACGCGGGTTCCGGCGGCCACTACTCGCACACCTCGATCCAGAGGTCGCGGTCGACGGTGCGGGCCTGCGACAGCGCGAGCGCGACGGCGCCGTTCGAGCCGATGCCGCACCAGAAGCAGGTGTCGATCACGCCGTCCGGGCCGCCGAGCGGGCGGATGACGGCGGGGTGCGGGTCGACGGCGTAGATCCGGATGCAGGTGATGTTCGGCCGCTCGGTCTCGCAGCGGCCGCACTCGCCCGGGACGAAGTGCGGGTCGATCGTGACGTGCACGCCCGCGTTCTGCTCGATCATCGCGATGCGGTCTTCGAGCGGCGGCATGAGGTCACCGACCGCGGCGAGGATCTCCGTGGAGTCGGCGTCGTACGCGGCGGGGATGGTGGCCGCGCGGCGCCGCCGGGTGAACAGCGCGCACACCGCGCGCAGTCCGAACCGGGCGCGGGTCTGGTCGCGGGTGGCGCTGGCGCGGTGCCGTCCGACCGTTCCCGGGTTAACCTGAGTGCTGATCATGAGAGCCCTTTCCTGTGCCTCTCGTGTTCGGCCCGCCCCCGCCCTGGACCGGCAGGGGGCGGGCGTCTTTCTTCGTGATCAAGCGGCGTCCTCCGCCTGCTCGGCCGTGACCGGCGGGAGCAGGCGGCGGAGCTCGGCGGCGAGCTCGGGGCCGGGGCGTCCGGCGGCGGCGACGACGCGGGCGATGAACTCCGCTTCCGTCTCGCCGGGCAGGGCCTCGATCACGAACTCGTCGTCCTGGTGGGGGCTGGTCACAGCGCGACGGCTTCCGGCTCGTCGGTCACCGGCTGCTGCTGCAGCAGGTCGGCGACCTTCACGCGGAACACCTGTGCCAGGGCCTTGAGCTGCGGAGCGGTCGGGCGTTCGTGACCGTTCTCGATGCGGCTCAGTCGCGAGCGCGGAATGCGTGCCCCTCGTCGCGCAGTCCGCTCGGTGACGTCGCCCTGGTGCCAACCCCGCAGTTCCCGCAGTTCACGGATGCGTGCGCCGTCCGTCGGGAGTTTGAGGATCGTTCGTGCCATGTGTCGAAAGTACTCACACGTGTGTCGAATGACAACACATAGACACACATGTGAGGTCACGGGTTGATCTCGCAACGCTGAGTGTTGTCCCGACAACCCGTGTGCGTTAATGTGTGTCTATGTGTGGACAAGGACGGGGGAAGCGTGAACGAACGTCGCGCCCGACTTGCGCAACTCCTTGAAGATCAACGGGAACGCCGACACATCAAGTGGGTCGACGTAGCACGCGAGCTACACATGACACCCCAGAACCTGACGCGCATCCGCGACGGAAAGATCAGCATCTCGGACAAGGCCGCATCGATGATCGAGCGATTCCTACTCTGGGAACCGGGCGGCATGGAGATCTTTCTGGCGGGCGGCGAGCCGACACCTCTCGGCGTACCCGACACACCCCGCGGCCGGCATCACACCTGGTCACCGGAGTCGATCGACCGCATCCGCGCGATGCCGTTCGACGAGATCATGGAAATCGGCCGGCAGTTCAAGGCCACCAGCGGCGAGGACGCCGCCGTGCTCTGGCTCGCCGAGGCCTGGCAGATCAAGAAAGAGCAGGTCACCCTAGACCGAACGGCCACGTAAGCCAAGGCTGTGATCGGTTTGTGCCAACATTACGTCACCCACGTGGCGCAATTTGTCGTAAATCTCGGCGATGTCCTAACACAATGGACAGTCCGGACGAACCTACCTGTGACAGATGGCGGAACATCGCCACCCAAACGGGCAAGGAGGCCCCGAAGAATGTCCACGTTCCCGGACCAGACCACCACCGGAACCGACGTCCCCAAGGTTCCCCTGCACGTCGGGATCCTGTTCGGCATCGCCGCGGCGGTCACGCTCATCAACGCCGCCGTCTGCGTCGCCACCACGATGCTCGACTGGTCGCCGGCCCCCCTGAACCTCGGCCTCGCCTCGATGGTCGTCCTCTGGCTCGCAGCCCTGCTCGAGCTGTTCGAGTTCCGCAGATCAACACCACCAGCTGTACCGGCCTTCCCCGACGCCGCTCGCGCGCTGGAAAGCGCATTCAACGACCTCGACCGCAAGCTGCGCGACTACTGACGCCGCGGCGGGCGGGCGACTGGGGAACGCCCCGCCCGCCGCGCTACGCGGCCGCCCGCCGGTACACCCGCACTCGATCCAGCAGCGGCACCGGCACCGCACGCCGCCCCCGCCCCACCGGCTTGACCTGGATCTCACCGACGTACTCGGGCACCAGCAGCGACCGCGCGATCCGCCGCTTGCTGTCAAGCTGCAGCTTCTTCCACCGTTCCGCCACGTCCGGCCCCGGCTCGATCAGGCCCTCGAGGATCGACGGCCGCAGCGCCTTCTCCTCCGCCTCGAGCTTCGCGATCCGCTCCTCGATACCGGCTGCCACCTTCGCCGCGAACGCCAGCGAGAACCCCGGCTCGTTGCGGCCGACCCGCTCGGCGAGCTCGTCACGGTCGGCGATCGCCTTATCGAGGTCCGCGCGCACCTCGCCGAGCCGCTCGTTGGCCGCGGCGTCGGCCCGGCCCAGCACGCCGTAGCAGTCCGGGTCGGCCAGCCACGCCAGCATCAGGCCGGTGGCCAGTCGGTCGAGGTCGTCGTACCCGACGCGCGAGCAGCCCTTCGCCGAGTGGCAGGCGTAGCGCAGCTCGCCGGAGGTCCGGCACGGACGCGCCGAGACCACCGAGCCACACACGGCGCACTTCGCGATCATCGACAGCAGGTGCCGGGCGCCGCCGTCCCGGGTCGTTTTCCGCTCCGGTTCGCTCAGCAACCGCTGCACGTCGTCGAACGTCTTCTTGGACACCAGCCCTTTCCAGACAGCCTGGACCTTCCGCGCGCGCGGGCCGAGCTTCGGCCTGCCGGCCTTGCGGTCCGGGTCGTGGATCCGGATCCCGGCGTAAGCCTCGTTGATCAGGATCGTGCGCAGGTGCGCCGGCGTGAACGGACCACCCGACCGCTTCTCCACCCCGCGCTCCTTGAACCGCTCGGCAACCGACCGGATCGACTCGCCGCGGCGGACGCGCCGGAACAGCTCACGCACGATCGGCGCCTCGGTCTCCTCGGGCACCTGCTCGAGGAACTCGCCCGTCCGGTCGTCGTAGATCCGGCGGTAGCCGTAGGGGATCCGGCCGTGGGGCTTGCCGTCTGTGGCCGCCTCGCGGGTGCCGCGGCACGAGCGGAAGCTGATCAGCGCCGATTCGTATGCAGCGTCCGCGGCCGCCTTCACGAGCTCGCGGCGGTCGTGCGGGTCGGCCGGGTCCATGATCTTGCCGAGCATCTCGATCCAGAACACGACGCCGCGCAGTTCGGCCAGATCGATTAGCTTGATCCACTCGCTCTCGCGGCGGGATCCGCGGGAGTTCTCCCACATCATCAGGATCTTCGCGCCAAAGCGGTCGAACTCGAGGTCCTCGATGAGGCGTTCGAAGTCCTTGCGGTGCTCGGGCCCGAACTTGGACGCGGACACGAGGTCGCGGTACGACGGGCCGACCAGCTTCCACCCGCGCTCCTTGGCGGTGCGCCCGT
The DNA here is from genome assembly GCF_054781455.1 of Amycolatopsis stemonae. Taxonomy (NCBI): domain Bacteria; kingdom Bacillati; phylum Actinomycetota; class Actinomycetes; order Pseudonocardiales; family Pseudonocardiaceae; genus Amycolatopsis; species Amycolatopsis stemonae. Next base: position 362,193 of record NZ_BAAGUJ010000009.1, read on the forward strand.
GGTCGCGGTGCTGGTCGTCCGGCGACTTCTCCTTGCCGAACTTGTCGTGCGACACCCGGACAAGATCGCGTGCGTTTGCGCCGTCGAGGGTGTTCGTTGCGTGTGCGCCGACCATGTGCGTAAACTACCATAAAGAAGGGTCCACCCAGGTCATGCCACTGGTCTTCTTCGCCGGCGGCGCGGCCAACCTGATCTCCCTGCGCCGCGCGGAATCCACGCAGAAGTGGCTCGCCGGGCGCGTCAAGCGGCTGATGGTGCCGGTGCTGCCGCTGATGGCCGTCTGGCTGGTCGTCCCGGACTTCCTGCGCGGCATGGGCGTTCCACCGCAGCCGCTCCAGGTCGGCAGCGCGATCGCCGCGCAGCTGCTGTGGTTCCTCGCGGTCTACATGCTGGTCGTGCTGCTGACGCCGCTGATGGTCGCCGCGCACCGCCGGTGGGGCCTGAAGGTCCCGCTGGTCATGGGAGTCGCCGGGATCCTCGTCGACGTCGCGCGCTTCAACGACTTCGGCTACATCGGCTACGCCAACGCGATCTTCGTCTGGGTCGCCGTGCACCAGCTCGGCTTCCACTACGTCGAAGGCCGGCTCGGCACGCTCACCCGCCGCGGCGCGCTGACGCTGTCGGCCGCCGGCTTCGGCGTCACCGCGCTGATGGTCGCGTTCGGCCCGTACCCGGCCAGCATGATCGGCATGCCGGGTGCGCCGGTGTCGAACATGAGCCCGCCGACCGTGCTGCTCGCGTTCCTCGCCGTCGGCCAGATCGGCCTCCTGCTCGCCTTCCGCCCGCAGCTGAACGCGCTCGCGGAGCGCCCCGGCATCGGGCACGCGCTCGGCTGGCTCGGCGCGCGGTTCATGAGCGTCTACCTCTGGCACATGCCGGCGCTGATCGTGGTCGCGGGCGTGACGGTCTACGGCCTCGGCTACCAGACGCCCGAACCGGGCACGGTGTTCTGGCTCGTCATGGCGCCCGCGTGGTTCGCGGTGTGCGGGCTGGTCCTGCTGGGCCTGCTGAAGCTCTTCGCGCACTTCGAGACGCAGCGCGACACCGCCGTCGTGACGGCGAGGGTGCCGCAGCTGGTCGTCGCCGGCCTGATGATCTCCGGTGGCCTGCTCGGCCTGGCCGCGCACGGCTTCGCGCCGCTGTCGGACGGCATCGCGCACGGCCCGCTGCCGTGGGTGGTCCTCGCGACGGCCGGGTTCCTCCTGGCGGGCAAGCAGGTTCCGGTGGTCGACCTGCTGGGCCGCGCGGTCGTGGTGAGCGAACGCGCGGCGCTGCGTCGCTGAAAGAACGGCGCTGAAACGGCTTCAGGGCTTGAGCAACCGCAAGGGCGAGTCGTGCAGGACGGCCCGCAGGAACGGCTCCCCCAGGCGATCGTCGGCCGCCCAGCCGGCGATCGCCTGCAGCTGCGTCGCGTACGAGTACGGGATGTTCGGGAAGTCCGTGCCGAGCACGACGCGGTCGGCGTACTCGGCCAGCCGCGCGGTCCAGTCCGGCGGCAGCGGCGACATCTTCTCCGCGAACGGGACCCCGACCATCGTCGTGTCCAGGTGCACGCGCGGGTACTTGGCCAGCAGGTCGAACGCGGCGCCGAACTCGGGCATCGCCGCGTGCGCGAGCACCGCCGTCAGCTTCGGGTGCCGCTTCAGGACCTCTTCGAAGACCGACAACCCGGTGAAGTCACCCCGCAACGGACCGTGTCCACAGTGGACGACGACGGGCACGCCCGCGTCGGCGAGCGCACCCCAGACCGGGGTCAAGTGCTCGTCACGCGGGTCGTACGCGCCCACCTGCACGTGCGCCTTGAACACCCGGGCGCCGGCGCGCAGCGCACCGTCCACAGCGGAGCCGGCGCCTTCCTCCGGGTAGAACGTGCCGGTCGGCACGGCGTCCGGGACGCGCGATGCAAACTCGAGCGCCCACGAAGTCAGCCACTCGGCCATCCCCGGCTTGTGCGGGTAGACGAGCGGCGCGAACCGCAGCACGCCCAGCGAGCGCAGGGTCTCCAGCCGCTCGTCCTCGGACGTCCGGTAGTGCACCGGCCAGTCGGTGCCGTAGTGCGTCGAGGCCTGGTCGAAGTACGCCCAGACCTTGTCCATCACCGGTTTCGGCAGGAAGTGGACGTGCAGGTCGACCAGGCCCGGCAGGCCCAGTGACGCCGTCCAGCGCGCTACGTCGCTGTCGGAGGCCGGGCCCGCCGTCACTCCGTGAACCGGCCCTTCAGCGCGCGGCCCATGGCCTTCCTGATGTCCCGCTCCGCGTCGCGCTTGGCGAGCGTCTGCCGCTTGTCGTAGGCCTTCTTACCCTGGGCCAGCGCGATCTCGACCTTGACCTTGCCGTCCTTGAAGTACATCGACAGCGGCACCAGCGAGAGACCGCTCTCCTTGGTCTTGCCGATGAGCTTCTCGATCTCCCGCCGGTGCAGCAGCAGCTTCCGGGTGCGCCGCGGCATGTGGTTGGTCCACGTGCCCTGCGTGTACTCCGGGATGTGCACGTTGCGCAGCCAGACTTCGCCGTCGTCGACCGTCGCGAACGCGTCCGCCAGCGACGCCTTGCCCTCGCGCAGGCTCTTGACCTCGGTGCCGACGAGCACGAGACCGCACTCGTAGGTGTCGAGGATGGAGTAATCGTGCCGCGCCTTGCGGTTCGACACGATCACCTTCTGGCCACGTTCCTTGGGCATACGACCACTCTACGTGATTCCGGAAACGACAAGCAGCTGGTTAAACGCTAGTGCCGGACGTACAGGCGCAGCGTGACGTAACCGGTGATGGCGGAAATCACCACGGACACCGCGAGCAGGATCGGCGCCACCGGGAACAGCAGCTCCAGCGTGGTGATCTTCGGGAACACGTCACCGGTGAACACGGAGTCGAGGAAGCCGGCCTTCGTGATGATCAACATGATGATCCCGATGACCGCACCGAACACGCCGGCGACCACCGCCTCCAGGAGGAACGGCAACTGCGTGTACCACCGCGTCGCGCCGACGAGCCGCATGATGCCGACCTCGGTGCGCCGGGTGAACGCGGACACCTGGATCGTGTTGGCGATCAGCAGCAGCGCCGCGATGGCCATGATGAGCGCGGCGCCGAAGGCCATGTTCCGGACGCCGTTGAAGGCGTTGAACACGCGGTCCAGGAACTTCTTCTGGTCGTCGACCTTCCGCACGCCCGGCTTGGTGCCGTACTCCTGCACGATCGCGTCGCTGCGGTCCGGGTCCTTCAGCTTCACGTGCAGCGACGCGGGCAGCGACTCCGGCCCGGTCAGCTGGATGAGCTCCGGCTGGCTCTCGAAGATCTTCTTGAACCGGTCGAAGGCCTGGTCGCGGTTCTCGAACACGACCGACTCGACACCGTCGTTGCTCTGCAGGGAAGAGCGCAGCGACTGGCACAGCGACTGCGTGCAGTTCTTGTCGGTCGCGCTGATGTCGTCGGTGAGGTAGACGGAAACCTCGACGTCGGCGAGGAAGTTGGACTTCATCTTGTCGATCGTGCGCACGGCCAGGAGACCGCCGCCGAGCATGGCGAGCGACACGGCCGTGGTCAGGATCATCGCGATGGTCATCGTGACGTTCCGGCGCAGGCCGGTGATTACCTCGCTGAAGACGAAACTTGCGCGCATGTCGGGGTCAGGTCCTTGGGGGTCGGGGTGGTTCGGGCGGGGTGGGTCAGCGACCGATGCCGTAGACGCCGCGGGCGTCGTCGCGGATCACCCGGCCGAGCTGCAGCTCGACCACGCGGCGCCGCATGGAGTCCACGATGGAGTGATCGTGGGTGGCCATCAGGACGGTCGTGCCGGTGCGGTTGATCCGCTCCAGCAGCAGCATGATGTCCTGGCTGGTGTCGGGGTCCAGGTTCCCGGTCGGCTCGTCGGCGAGCAGCACCAGCGGCCGGTTCACGAACGCGCGCGCGATCGCGACGCGCTGCTGCTCACCACCGGAGAGCTCGTTGGGCAGCCGGTCGGCCTTGCCGTCGAGGCCGACGAGCTCGAGCACCTCGGGCACGACCTTCTTGATGGTCGGGCCGGGCTTGCCGATGACCTCGAGGGCGAACGCGACGTTCTCCGCGACGGTCTTGTTGGCCAGCAGGCGGAAGTCCTGGAAGACGCAGCCGATGGTCTGCCGCAGGCGGGGGACCCGGCGGCGGGCCAGCTTGGCGACGTCGAAGTTGGACACCATCACGCGGCCCTTGCTCGGCGTCTCTTCGCGCAGCAGCAGCCGGAGGAAGGTCGACTTCCCCGATCCCGAGGGACCGATGAGGAAGACGAACTCACCCTTGTCGATGTCGACGGACACCCGCTCGAGCGCGGGCCGCGTCGAGGTCTTGTAGACCTTGGAAACCTCTTCGAGCCGGATCACGATTCGGCATACTACCCACCGGTCTCGTGAAGCCCCGGTTGCCCGGTCCACCCGGGTGGAGCAAGGGTCGTTTGCGCACGGTGAGCGGTCGGCCGAACACCGCGCGCCGACCGGCCTAGCTGCTCTGCTTCCGCCAGCGGATCCCGGCGTCGAGGAAGCCGTCGATGTCGCCGTCGAGCACCGCGGTCGGGTTGCCCACCTCGAACTCGGTCCGCAGGTCCTTGACCATCTGGTACGGGTGCAGCACGTAGGAGCGCATCTGGTTGCCCCAGCTGGAGCCGCCGTCCTTGAGCGCGTCCATCTCCTTGCGCTCCTCCTCCTTCTTGCGCTGCAGCAGCCGCGCCTGGAGGACCTTCATCGCGGCCGCCTTGTTCTGCAGCTGCGACTTCTCGTTCTGGCAGGAGACGACGATGTTCGTCGGGATGTGCGTGATGCGCACCGCACTGTCGGTCGTGTTGACGCTCTGGCCACCGGGGCCCGACGAGCGGTAGACGTCGACCCGGATGTCCTTTTCCGGGATGTCGACGTGGTCGACCTCTTCGACCTCGGGCAGCACCTCGACGTGCGCGAACGACGTCTGGCGGCGGCTCTGGTTGTCGAACGGCGAGATCCGGACGAGCCGGTGGGTGCCCTGCTCGACCGAGAGGGTGCCGTAGACGTAGGGGGCGCTCACCTTGAACGTCGCCGATTTGATCCCCGCCTCTTCGGCGTAGGAGATGTCGTAGACGTCGGTCGGGTAGCCGTGGCGCTCCGCCCAGCGCAGGTACATGCGGAGCAGCATCTCGGCGAAGTCGGCCGCGTCGACGCCGCCGGCCTCGGAGCGGATGGTGACGACGGCGTTGCGGTCGTCGTACTCGCCCGAGAGCAGGGTGCGGACCTCGAGGCCGTCGATGGCCTTGCCGAGGTCGGCGAGTTCGGCCTCGGCCTCGCCCATGCTGCCGGAGTCGCCCTCGGCCTCGGCGAGCTCGTACAGCACGCCCAGGTCGTCGAGCCGCTGGCGCAGGTCGGAGACCCGGCGCAGCTCGCCCTGCCGGTGGGACAGCTGGCTGGTGACCTTCTGCGCCGCCTCCGGGTCGTCCCAGAGCGTCGGGCTCGAAGCCTGCTGCTCCAGGTCGGCCACCTGGGCACGCAGCGCATCCAGGTCCATCACCGACTCGATCTGCGTCAGCTTGCCGGCCAGGTCCTTCAGTGCCGCGTCGAACTCATCACTCACGTTTGTCAAGGTTACGGCAAAACCCACGACCGGTTGCGAGGACCGGTCGTGGGTGCGCGAACCTCAGGCCGCGGGAATGGCGTCGAGCAGCTTCAGCGCGGCCTTGGCCTGCGCTTGGGCGAACTCGGCCACGGCCTTCTCGTACGGCCCGTCGGCCGCCTTGGTGGCCGCCTTCGCGTCGTCGAGCTGCTGGCCGTAGCTGGCGCGGGCGGCCTCGAGCAGCGTCTGGCGCTGCTTGGCCGTCAGCGACCCCGCGTGCACGAGCCGCAGGATGAGCGGGCTGCGCAGGTGGTCGGGGCCGGCCTCGGAGGTCAGCCAGGCCTTGAAGGCCTTCTTGCCGGCGGCGGTGATCAGGTACTGCTGGCTGGAGCGCGGGCCCTGCTTGCCGAGCCGGACGAGGCCTTCCTTGGACAGCGCCGGGAGCTCCCGGTACACCTGGCTGCGGGTGACGCTGAAGAAGGCGCCGAAACGCTCACCCGCTCCCGCGACGAGCTGCCCGCCGGTGGCGGGACCGTCGTGGAGCAGACCGAGCAGGGCGGCGGCTGTTGCATTCAATTCGGACACGCCCCCTAGATTCCCACTTATCGGCCGCTGTGTCCACAGTGGTCAGCGGATCTGTCCATTGTGGCTAGTGAGATCCCCTCGTTCGGCCCAATGCGACCAGGTCCACTGTGGACCCCGGACACGCTGCGCAACCACGGTGGCCACGCATTGGTCCGACCAGCCGCACGGGAACGGCCCCGGCACCTCCAGGCAGGTGAGTCCGACGGGCGGCGCTCCCCGGCTTGGCCGACTCCGGACACACAGGGCAACCACCCGCGAACGGGTTCACATCGTGGGATCCGCAGCGGTTCGACGAATTCACGGAAAAGTCGGCACCGAAAACCGTACGGACATGACAAAAGAGGCGCGTTCCCCGATTTTTCAGGGAACGCGCCTCTTGGTGGTAGCGGGGACAGGATTTGAACCTGCGACCTCTGGGTTATGAGCCCAGCGAGCTACCGAGCTGCTCCACCCCGCGCCGTTGTGGTACTTGAATAGATTACACGCTGCTTCCACCCCGTTTACGGCGGGGTCCCCCAAGCGGCTGACCAGGCGTTACGCCACTTCGAGCCCCCGCGGTGCTCCGATGAGGACGCTCTCGGACCGCGCACCGTGCGCGACGGCGTCCCACTCCCCCACCGGCCCGGACGGCCGCCGGTCCTCGGCGGAGCCCCGCTACGTCCGGGTCGCCATCTCGTCGAGCGTCCTGCCTGGCCAGGGCCCTTTGCCTCCGTCCCCCTCGCCGTGCTCAACCGGACCGGGCGGAAGGCGGTCGTGCACGACCGTCGCGGACGGGCACCTCGCGATGATCCCGGCACCCCACCAGGTGGACATCCCCCAGGCCCAGGCCGCACTGGAGCGCCTGGCCGAGCAGGTCACAACGGTCAGCCGACCGGTTCAGGCGGTCCACGAGCGCTTCGGCGCGGCGCAAGCCCGCCTCCCGACTTCCCGCTGACCAGCGGCTCAGTGAGCGACGGCTTCCACAGTGGAAGATTCGTCCGGCTGACGACGCCCCTGCGGCAACCGTCCCACCCGGACGTCAGGATGAAGCGAGCGAACGCACTCCCCTGACCCACCCGACAAGCCCGCCGGTCCACCCGCACGCTCAACCACTGACGACCGCGGACTCACCACGAAGGCAACCACCCGCAGGGGGTCCAGGGCGGCGAAGCCCCCTGGCGGGGGTCCGGGGGTTCGACCCCCGGGGCAAATGCGAAGGAGGCGCGGCCCGCGATTTCCGCGAGCACACGCCTCCCACATCCGTAGCGGGGACAGGATTTGAACCTGCGACCTCTGGGTTATGAGCCCAGCGAGCTACCGAGCTGCTCCACCCCGCGTCGTGACACCTACCTTACGCCCTGGTTTCCGACGGGTGCAAAGCAGGTGCCTCGAAGGTAAGTGACGTCACCCGCCAGGCTGGGTGCTGGACGGCGGGGCACCGCTGCTCGGCGCCGCGGCCTTGGCGGATTCGTATTCCTTGGCCGCCGCGTCCAGGGCCGCCAGCGCCGCGCCCTGGTCGCTGAAGTTGCCCGACTGCTGCGCCGCCCGGAGCTTGGCGATGGCCGACTGGATGTCGGTCACGGCCTTGTCGAGCGCCGCGTTGCCGCCGCCCGTGTTGGGTGGTGTGGTGGTCGGGGTGGTGGTGGGTGTCGTCGGCGGCGTCGTGGTGGGCTGGCCCGCCTGGGGTGGTGTGGTCGTCGCCTCGCCGGTGCCGGCGCCGAAGATCTGGTCGAGGGCTTCCTGCAGCGTCGCGCCGTAGCCGACCTTCGGCCCGTACGAGACGAGGACGCGGGCCAGCTGCGGGTAGCTGTTCTGGTTGCGCTGCCGGATGTACACGGGCTCGACGTACAGGAAGCCCTGGGCGACCGGCAGCGTGATCAGGTTGCCGTAGATCGGGATGACGTTGGGGTTGTTGAACAGCGTCCGGTCCTGCGCCACCCGTGGATCGCTCTGGAACCGGTTCTGGACCTGGACCGGGCCGTCGACCTGCGTGGCTCCGGTGGCCGCGCTGGGTAGCTGGAGGACGCGGATCTTCCCGTAGTCGTTCGGGTCGGACGAGACCGACATCCAGGACGCGAGGTACTGCCGTTGCAGGCCGGTGAGCGAACTGGTCAGCTGGAACGTCGGTTTGCTCTGGCCGGGCGTGTCCGCGAGGACGTAGTAGCCGGGCTGGTTGGCCGCGCCGGCCGCCGCCGGGTTCGAGCCGCCCTCGGCCGTCGGGTCCTGCGGGACGCTCCAGAACGCCTGCTGCGAGTAGAACTCCTGCGGGTTGCTGACGTGGTAGCGCGACAGCAGCTCACGCTGGATCTTGAAGAGGTCCTCCGGGTAGCGGAAGTGCGCCCGCAGGTCCGGGGAGATGTCGGAGCTCGGCTTCACCAGCCCGGGGAAGACCTTCTCCCACGCGTTGAGGACGGGTTCCTTGTCGTCGATCGAGTACAGGGTCACGGTGCCGTTGAAGGCGTCGACGGTGGCCTTGACCGAGTTGCGGATGTAGTTGATCGAGCTGTTCGCCTGCCGCGCGACGCCGTTGAGCGAGTCGTTGGTCGCCGCGCCGAGCTGGGTCTGCTGCGAATACGGGAAGTTGTTGATCGTCGTGTAGCCGTCGATGATCCACTGGATCTTGCCGTCGACGACCGCGGGGTACGGGTCGCCGTCGAGGGTCAGCCACGGCGCGACCTTGCTGACGCGCTCGCGCGGGTCGCGGTTGTACATGATCTTCGAGTTGTCGCCGATGGCGTCGGAGAACAGGATGTTGCGTTCGCCGTACTCGGCCGCGAAGGCGAGGCGGTTGAACCAGTTGTCGACCGAGACGCCGCCGCTGCCCTTGTAGGTGTAGCGGTCGGTGGTGGTGTCGTACTCGCCGGGCGCGTTGCCGGAGGTGCCGCCGACGATCGCGTAGTCGGAGTCCGCGGCGGACAGTTCCCCGTAGTAGATCCGGGGTTCCTTGACCTCGATGCCCGGCTGGTTCGGGCCGGGCGAACCGGCCCCCGTCGGGTTCTGGGTGTCGCTCGTGGTCGCGATCGGGTAGCCGCCGTCGGAGTTGGCGTCCTTCACCGCGCGGTCGATCGTGTTCGCGGGCGCGGCCACGAAGCCGTTGCCGTGCGTGTAGACGAGGTGCTTGTTGATCCAGCTGGTCTGGTTGCCGGTCAGGCCCTCGGTCTTGATCTCCTTCGCGGCGACGATGTAGTCCTGCGTGACGCCGCCGACGGTGTAGCGGTCGATGTCCAGCTTGGCCGGGAAGCCGTAGAAGTTCTCGCGGCCGACGCGCTGGGTGAAGGTGTCGGAGAGGATGTTCGGGTCGAGCAGCCGGATGTTCGACATCGTCCCGGTGTCGGCCTTCAGCTGGTCCGGCGTGGCGGACGAAGCCCCGTTGTACGGCTGGTACTGGACGTCCGTGAGCCCGAAGGCCCGGCGGGTGGCGTCCATGTTCCGCTGGATCGACGTGGCTTCCTTCTCGTTCGCGTTCGGTTTGACCGAGAACTGGTCGAGGATCGCGGGCCACGCGACGCCGACGAGGATGCTCGAGAGGATCAGCAGCACGAGCGCGATCGCCGGCAGCTGCAGGTTGCGCAGGAAGGCCCCGGCGAAGAACGCGATCGCGCAGATCACCGAGATGCACAACAGGATCAGCTTCGCCGGCAGGACCGCGTTCAGGTCGGTGTAGGTCGCGCCGATGAACAGCGGCTGGCCGCGGTCGGACAGCAGCAGGTTGTACCGGTCGACGAAGTACTCGGCCGCCTTCAAGAGCACGAAGATGCCGACGGTGATGGCGAGCTGCGCGCGCGTCGGGCCGGCGAGCTGGCCGCCCTTGCCCGCCAGCCGGATGCCGCCGAAGACGTAGTGCGCGATCAGGGCGCCGAAGAAGGAGATGACGACCGTGATGAACAGCCAGCCGAGGAGCCAGTTCAGGAACGGCAGGTCGAAGGCGTAGAAGCCGACGTCGTTGCCGAACTCGGGATCGGTCTGGCCGAACGACGTGCCGTTGAGGAACAGCTGCACGACCTGCCAGTCGCCCTGGGCGGACAGGCCGGCGATGAGGCCGGTCAGCGTCGGGATGCCGATGCCGAAGAGGCGGATCCGGGCGACGATCGCGGACCGGTAGCGGGCCAGCGGGTCGTCGGCGCCGGAGATCGGCACGAACACCGGGCGCGTCCGGTAGGCGATCATCAGGCTGACCGCGAGCGCCCCGCCCACGAGCAGCCCGACGGCGAAGAAGAGCACGATGCGAGTCACCACCTGGGTGGTGAACACCGAACGCGCACCGACCTCGCCGTACCACAGCCAGTCGACGTAGGTGTCGAGCAAGCGGGCCCCGAGCAGGAGCGCCAGCACGATCACCGCGGCGATGATGAGGAGGATCCGGCTCCGCCGGGACAGCTTCGGCAGGCTCACCGGGGGCCGACTCGCCACGGCACACGCTCCTGTCTTCGTCAGCACTCGAGCAGGGGCGCACGCGCCCCCTGATTCCCTAACTCTACGGATGCCGGGTGAAGTTCCCGGGACCCGCCCAAACCGGACTCGCGGCGGCGTCGCGCGGACCCGCCTGCCACGATGTGCGCATGGAACCGCAGCAGGCCGGCGTGGCCGCTCTCGCCCGCGAGATCGAGGACTTCATGGCCGCGGCCGGCTGGGACCAGCCGCCGCAGCTGTTCGCGCTGGTGCCGACGGCGGCGCTGCTGGACGAGCAGCCGGAGCTGGCCGGGCAGCTGGACCGCGCGAACCCGCTGACGCCGGTGGCGCAGGAGGCCCTGCCCGAGGGTGACCTCGCCGAGGCGCTGGCTCGGATCGCGTGGCCCGATCTGGTGATCGGGTGCGCGCTGGCGCAGGAGATCATCGTGCTGCCGCCGGGGTCGGAGTCGGAACTGCCGGACGTCGCGGAAGCCGACGCGGAGAGCCTGCGGCGCGCGGCCGCCGACCACCCGCAGCGGACGGAGGCCCGGCTGGTGGCCGCGGTCCTGCGCGACGGCGACGGCGCGTGCGTGATGCGGCTGCGCGGGACCGGGGCCGAGGAGCCGGTCGACGAAATCATCGAAAGCCCGGACCTCGCACCGAACCTCGTCGAAGCGCTCAAGGCGACCCTGCTGCCCTAGCAGGACGCCGTCGGCCGCCCGGCCTTCAGGTTGGCCAGCTGCGTGAGCGCGTCGTCCAGTGTGGACACCTTGATGAGGTTGAGCCCGTCGGGCGCGCTCGTCTTGGCTTCGGCGCAGTTGTGCTCGGGCACCAGGAAGTCGGTGGCGCCGGCTTCGCGCGCGCCGACGACCTTGAACGAGATCCCGCCGATCGGGTCGACCTCGCCGGTCTCGGTGATCTCGCCGGTGCCGGCGATGTGCCGCCCGCCCGCGATGTCGTCGCCCTTGAGCCGGTCGATGATCGCGAGGGTGAACATCAGCCCGGCCGACGGGCCGCCGACGTCCTGCAGCGAGATGTTGACGTTGAAGGGCGCCTCGGCGCGGTCGGTCGCGGTGAGCCCGATGAAGCCCTCCTTGCGGTCCGAACGCGCGGCGAGCGTGAGCGGCACGGTCCGCTCGGGCTGGCCGTCCGCCTGGAAGGTGATCTGCACGGTCTGGCCCGGCTGCGTGCCGGCCAGCGCGGCCCGGACGTCGGCGGCCTCGGCGATCTTCTTGCCGTTCACCGTGATCAGCCGGTCGCCCGGGGAGAGCACGTGGTCGGCCGGGCTGCCGGAGACGATCTGCTTCGCCAGCACCTTGATCGGGTAGCCCAGCTTGCGCAGGGCGGCGACCTGGGCGTTGGACTGCGAGTCCTGCAGCTGCTGGATGTTCTCCTGCTTGACCTGCTCGTTCGTCTCGCCCGGCTTGAAGTACTCCTCGCGCGGCGCGAGCGCGTAGCGGCCGCTGGCCCAGAAGCCGAGGCCCTGGAAGAGGGTGACGCCGTCGTGCAGCGAGACGGTCGTCATCCGCAGCTCGCCCGTCGTCGGGTGGGTTTCGTGGCCGGTCACCTGGATGACGGGGTTGCCCGCGGCGTCGCGACCCAGCGTGTCGTAGGTCGGGCCGGGGCTGATGGCCACGAACGGCACCGGCACGACCAGGCCCAGCACCACGAAGACGACGAAGAGCGTGCCGCTGACCACGAGCGTCCAGCCGCGGCGGGTCATCCGCCGGGACTCACCGGCGGGCTCGGCGCCGGGATCCGGGCTGCTCTTCGCGGGCGCGGTCTGCTCGGAGGACTTGGTCACGCCCGACAGCGTACGGTGACCGCGTTCGCTTCTCGGTGAAGGCCACGCACACGACGCGCTGGAGCCTTCCCGACCCGCGTACGGTGGACACATGAGCAAACCCCCGTTCGGCTTCGGACCTTCCGATCCCGACAAACGAGGTGAGAACGACCCCTCGGAAGGCGGGCAGCAGTCCGGCGCCGAGGCCTTCAACCAGCTCGGGCAGATGCTGAGCCAGCTGGGCCAGATGCTCAGCCAGGCCGGCAGCTCCAGCGGGCCGGTGAACTACGACCTCGCCAAGCAGATCGCCCTGCAGAACCTCGGCAGCGCCGGCAACACCGGCGAGAGCCACCTCGGCTTCCGCGGCGGCGACGACTCGAACGCCGCCGTGCGCGACGCCGCCCACCTGGCCGAGCTGTGGCTCGACCCGGCGACGATCCTGCCGGCCGGCGCGACGTCGGCGGTGGCCTGGTCGCCGCGCACCTGGGTCGAGAAGACGCTGCCGACGTGGCAGCGGCTCTGCGACCCGGTCGCGCAGCAGATCTCGGGCGCCTGGATGCAGGCGCTGCCGGAGGAGGCCAAGCAGGCCGCCGGCCCGCTGCTGCAGATGATGGGGCAGATGGGCGGGATGGCGTTCGGCTCCCAGCTCGGCGGCGCGCTGGCCCAGCTCGCGCAGGAGATGCTGACCGCGTCGGAGATCGGCCTGCCGCTGGCCCCGGCCGGGACGTCGGCGCTGCTGCCGGCGAACATCGAGAAGTTCGCCGAGGGCCTGGAACTGCCGAACAGCGAGATCCTGGTGTTCCTGGCCGCGCGCGAAGCCGCGCACCAGCGCCTGTTCACGCACGTGCCGTGGCTGCGCCAGCGGCTGCTGGCGACGGTCGAGGAGTTCGCCCGCGGCATCACGGTGGACACGTCCGCGCTCGAGTCCCTGGCGGGCCGGATCGACCCCGCCAACCCGGCGAGCATCGAAGAGGCGATGTCCTCGGGCCTGCTCGAGCCCCAGACGACGGACGAGCAGAAGGCCGCGCTGAACCGCCTGGAGACGCTGCTCGCCCTGGTCGAGGGCTGGGTCGACGTCGTGGTGGCGGAAGCGGTCGGCGACCGCTTGCCGGGCGCGGACGCCCTGCGCGAAACACTGCGCCGCCGCCGCGCGACGGGCGGCCCGGCCGAGCAGACGTTCGCCACGCTGGTCGGCTTGGAGCTGCGCCCCCGCCGCATGCGGGCCGCGTCGGCCCTGTGGAAGCTGGTGGGCGACCGCCACGGCCTGGAGAAGCGCGACGGCCTCTGGTCCCACCCGGACCTGATGCCGACGGCCGAGGACCTGGACGAGCCGATCGACTTCGCGGAGCGGGTGGGGGCCGCTGATTCGCTCGACGGTCTGGACCCGATCGCCGAACTGGAGCGCACCGAGCAGGCCGAGCGCTCGGCTTCGGAGTCCTCGGAGTCTCCGGCGTCCTCGGAAGCTTCCGACGCTTCGGACGAGAAGGGCAAGGACACCCCGCCCGAGGAGGGCGAGACCCGGGCGTAAGCCTCAAGCCCCGTCTTCCGGAGAGCCGGTGATCCGCACGCGGGCCACCGGCTCTCCGCTGTCCGGGGAAGTTCGGCTGCCGGCAAACGCGACCGGGGCGGCCCACAAGCCACCCCGGCCACCTCACCCGCTCAGTCCTCGGCCTCGATCCCCCAGCCCGCGGCGGCCGACAGCCCCTCCAGGTAGCCCATCGCCCGCTCGGTCTTCGGGTACCGCCGCACCAGCGTCCAGAACGCCGCGTCGTGCCCGGGCTCGCGCAGGTGTGCCAGCTCGTGCACCAGCACGTAGTCCAGCACCCACGGAGGGACCTTGCGCAGCCGGTCGCTGACCCGGATGGTCGCGTCGACCGGCGTGCAGGACGCCCACCGCGTGCGCATCGGCGGCACCCAGCGGACGCTCGCCGGCACCGCGGTGCCGCCCAGGTACTTGCCCGACAGCACTGCGCAGCGCGCCAGCAGGGCTTCGTCCGACGTCTTCGGGGACGCCGGCCGACGTGGTTCCGAGCGCTGCAGTTTGCGCTCCATCTCCGCGACCCAGTGTTTCTCCTCCGCCCTGGTCATCCGCGCCGGGATGAGCACGACGAGCGTGTCGTCTTTCCAGTACGCGGTGACCGTCCGGTGCCGGCGCTGGCTGCGCCGCACTTCGACCTTGTGTCCGGGTGTGTCCGACGGGGGGTTCGTCTCCCCCGGGCCTCTCAGCGAGGGCATGCGTGCTTCGACCACCCGACAACGGTAAGGCCAGGCACCGACAATCCAGAGCGCATTGAGGTCACAGCCCCGAGTTGTCCACAGGCTTTCCCGGTTGTGGACAACTCGGCCGTTCCGGCGTCTTCACGGGCTCGGCGGACGGGGCCGGGTGTCATTCTTCGGACATGTTCCTCTCCACCGCGGACATGCCACCGGTCCTCCTGCCCACCCATCCCGCCCTGCTCCCGGGCCTGGTCGTGCTCGACCGCGGCTCGCGCGAGATCCAGATCGGCCTCGACCCGCGCCACGGCGTGATCGTCGAAGGCCTGCCGGCCGCCCTGGTCGATCGGCTGCGCGCCCTCGACGGCAGCAAGCCCGTCGAACGGCTTTTGCTCGCCGAGAGCGAACACCGCGACCAGTTTCGGACGCTGCTCCGGCAGCTGACCGCGCTCGGCCTGGTCACCGACGCCGGCCGGCCCGACGGCCCCGGTCTGCGCGGCGAAACCGGGCTCTGGTCGCTTCGGGCGCGCCACCACCAGACCGCCCTGACCGACCGGCGCCGCGCCACCGCGGTCACCGTGCACGGCGACGGCCGGGTGGCCGTCGCGGCCGCCGTGCTGCTGGCCAACGCCGGGATCGGGCACGTCGAGCTGCAGCTGCCCGGCACGGTGACCGAGCGCGACCTCGGCACCGGCTTCACCGAGGCCGACCTGGGCCGGCCGCGGCGGCAGGCCCTCGGCGACCTGCTCCGCCGCGTCGACCCCGAGGTCCGCGTCACGCGGCTGCACGACCGGTACCCGGAGCTGGCCCTGCTCACCGACGCCGTCGTGCCGGCCCCGGAAGTCGTCGCCGAGCTGATGGAGGACGGCGTCCCGCACCTGCCCGTGCGCGTCCGCGACGGCACCGGCATCGTCGGCCCGCTGGTCATGCCGGGCCGCAGCTCGTGCCTGCGCTGCGCCGACCTGCACCGGACGGACCTCGACCCGTGCTGGCCCCGCGTCGCCGGCCAGCTCACCGGCCGCCACCAGCGGCCGGACCTCGGCGCGGTCCACGCCTGCGCATCGCTGGCCGTCGCCCAGGCCATGCGGCTGTTCTCGCCGGCCGAACCACCACCCCCGGCGTGGAACGCCACCCTCGAGATCGACGCCTTCGACGGCCGCATCCGCCACCGCGGCTGGCCCCCGCACCCGCTGTGCGGCTGCGGTGCTCAGCCCGTGCAACAGGAGACGTAGGCCACTGACACCGCGCCAGCAGGCTGCGCGCCGCCGACGATGCAAGGCAGAATCGCCGGTGTGACCGAGGACTTCCGCGACCCAAGCGATCGTGACACCGCGATGCCGCGCCGGGGTGCCGCCCGGACCGCCAAGCTCGCCAGCCTGCCGCTCGGCATCGCCGGGCGGGCGGTGGGCGGCTGGGGCAAGCGGCTGGCGGGCCAGAGCGCGGAGCAGGTGAACGCGACGCTCTCGGCGAAGGCCGCGGAGCAGCTGTTCGAGGTGCTCGGCACGCTCAAGGGCGGGGCGATGAAGTTCGGGCAGGCGTTGAGCGTCTTCGAGGCGGCGGTGCCGGACGACATGGCGAAGCCGTACCGCGAAGCCCTGACGAAGCTGCAGGCCGCGGCACCGCCGATGTCGGCCCGGCAGACCCACCGGGTGCTGGCCGAGCAGCTGGGCCGCACCTGGAGCAGCCGGTTCGCCTCGTTCGACGACGAGCCGGCGGCGGCCGCGAGCATCGGCCAGGTGCACCGCGCGGTCTGGCACGACGGACGCGAGGTCGCGGTCAAGGTCCAGTACCCGGGCGCCGACGAGGCGTTGCGCAGCGACCTCCGGCAGCTGCAGCGCTTCAGCAGGCTGTTCCAGGCGTTCGTGCCCGGCACCGAGGTCAAGCCGCTGCTGGCCGAGCTTGCCGAGCGGATGAACGAGGAGCTCGACTACCAGGCCGAAGCCCAGCACCAGCGCGCGTTCGCGAAGGCCTTCGACGGCGACCCCGGCATCCTGGTGCCGCGCGTGGTGGCCAGCGCGCCGAAGGTCGTCGTGACGGAGTGGGTCACGGGCACACCGTTGTCCAAGGTCATCGCGGACGGCGACCGCGAGACCCGGAACCTGGCCGGCCGGCTGCTGGCGGAGTTCCACTACTCGTCGCCCGAGCGCGTCCACCTGTTGCACTCGGACCCGCACCCGGGCAACTTCATGATCACCGAGGACGACCGGCTGTGCGTCATCGACTTCGGCGGCGTGGCCCGGCTGCCCGACGGCATCCCCCGCCACCTGGGCGAGATGACGCGGCTGGCCCTCGACGGCGAGTCCGCCGACCTGATGCGCCTGCTGCGGGAGAACCGGTTCATCCGCGCCGACAGCGACCTGACCGCGGACGAAGTGCTCGCGTACCTGGCGCCGTTCACCGAGCCGCTGGCGAAGCCGACGTTCCACTTCACGCGCCGGTGGATGCAGAAGCAGGCGTGGCGGGTCGGCGACAGCCGCGGCAACGACTTCCGGGTCGGGCGGTCGCTGAACCTGCCGCCGGAGTACCTGATGATCCACCGCGTCACGGCGGGGTCGACGGGCATCCTCTGCCAGCTCGACGCGGAGATCCCGGCCCGCGGAATCGTGGAGCGCTGGCAGCCCGGCTTCGCCGCCTGAGTTGTCCACAGGTGGGGCCGTGAGGGGCCGAATGCGGGCGAGTTGTCCACAGGTGGCGGGGATGGGGTTCCACCCGGTTGGCCGAGCGGCCATGCTCGATGCATGGCTGCTACTCAATGCACTGATCCCCTGACCCTCAGCAACCCCGGCACGTGCGAGGTGATGAGCCTCGAACAGTTGCGCAGGGCCGGGGTGTCGGATCGAAGAACCCGGCGGCTCTGCGGCCCCGGCGGGCCGTGGCGCCGCCTGCACCCCGGTGTCGTCCTGCTGCGCAACAGCGCCCCGACGCGGCAGCAGCTGCTGCACGCCGCGCTGGCGCGCTACGGGCCGAGGGTGGTGATCACGGGCGCCGACGCACTGCAGGCCCACGGCGTGAAGTGCCCGGCGGACGACGAGATACGCCTGCTGGTACCCGGCTACTGCCGGGTCGCGGCGTGCGACGGCGTCAGCGCGGCGCGCACGGCCCGCATGCCGGCGCCGGTGGTGGTCGACGGCCTGCCGTTCGCACCGGCGGCCCGCGCCGCACTCGACCTGGCGAGGTCCGCCCCCGAACCGGCACGGATCCGGCACCTGCTGACGTTGCCGCTGTACTGGGGCCTGTGCGACCGGCAGGAGCTGCTGGCGGAGCTGGACGCGGGCCCCCAGCGCGGCACGGCGGTGGTCCGGAAGGTGCTGCGCGAGCTGGACGAAGGCCCGATCCAGGCCCACGGCCTGGCAACACAGGTCCTGGACACGGCCCGGCTCCCACCCCCGATCTGGGACGTCACGATCTGCGACCGCCGAGGCCGCCGCATCGGCGATGCGGACGCCTGGTGGGACGAGATCGGCCTGGCCTGGCAGTACCGCTGCGGCCCGGGCACGGGCGGCTTCAGCCACCTGGCGTTGGCGGCAACGGGCATCGTGCTGGTCCGCTGCACGGTCCGCCAGCTGCGCCAGGTCCCCCGCGAGGTGGCCCGAGAGCTGGCCCAGGCATTCGCCGAGGCCTCCCGCACAAGACGCCCCCGAGTCCGCGCAATCCCCACAACCCCGATAGGCGACGCAGCATGACCCGGCACCTCACCACACCCTGGGCAAGGACGGCGTGGGCAAACAGCTGGCTGGCCCGCACCATCAGCGGTCGCCTGCAGTCCAGGGATGCCACACCCAACCCATCGGCGCGGCCGGCCTGGCCCCTCATCAGCCATGCCCTCCACCGCGCGGCTGATCCGTCAGCGAGCCCGGCCCGGCTCCTCGGCCGCGCGGCCACCCACCAGACGGCGGCCGATCCACCGGCGCGGCCGGCTTCCGGCAACCTCAGCAGGCTCCTGATCGGCTACGCCGTCGCCAGAAGCTGTTCCGTTCTGGTCGGCGTCGCCTTCGTGATCGCGTGCGCCGCCGTCCTCGGCAAGCCTCCCCGGCGCGGATCGATCACCAATACTCGTCGGGCAGCTTGCCTTCTATGTCGCGAACATGCTGCCGCGCGCAGTCCGGGCACAACCACCTCACTGCACCCCGCTCGCGACTGGAAACCCAGGCGAGCGCCGTAGCCGGGTCCTCGTCGGCTCCGCGGGTGCGCCCGCACCGCGTGCACACGACCGCTTCCGGGGCGCTCACCGCAACCGTCCACAGTGGATCGCCTTGGCGCCGAGCAGGAAGAGATCGTCGCGGCGGCCCAGGAAGTCCGGGCCGGCCGGGTCGGTCAGCGCGGCGACGGCGTCGCGGTCCTCGGCGTCGAGCCGGTCCTTGACCGACTCGGCGAGCCATCCGACGCGATGCACGACGTACTCGCGAAGCAGGTCCGACCCGGGCATGGGGTGATCGATGAGCGCCCCGAACGACTCGACGTCCTCGAGCCCGGCCTCGCGAAGCGCGCGCGGCCAGCCGTAGGGCATCGCGACGCTGCCCGGCAGCCCGGCCCGCATCGCGGCGAACCACTCGACCCGCGCGGCGAGCAGCCGTTGCTCCAGCCCGGGCCGGCCGACCCCGAGATCCCAAGGGAGGCACCGCATTTCGAGTCCGCCCTCGCCGATGGCGAGCGTCCCGCCGGGCCGCAGCAACCCGGCGAGAGTGCGCAGGGCGACCTGCTGGTCACCGACGTGGTGCACGACGCCCGACGCCCACACGAGGTCGGCGGCGGGCACCCGTTCGCCCAGCCGCGGGTCGGCGAGGTCCCCGTGCACGCTCACGACCTCGACGTCCTCGCCGGCGGCCTCGCGCGCGGCCCGCTCCGCCTCGGCGAGCAGTTCGGGCGTGGCGTCCAGGAGCACGACGGTGCCCCCACCCGTGCGGGCGAGCTCACGCGCGAAGAGCACGCTCATCCCGCCTGCCCCGCACCCGACGTCCAGCACGGTCGCCCGTCCGCCGAGCAACCGCCGCGCGACGGGGGCGAGCGCGTCGGCGTCGAGGGCGTCGGCCATCCGGAGCTGCGCGAGCCGGTCCGCCCAGTCGATGTCGTCGTGGGTGTGTACGGACATCACCCCATTCAACAGCACCAAGGCCCCCACCACCCGGAGGTGGCAGGGGCCTCGCGCTCAGTACTGGTCCTGCTGGTACCGCTCCGCTCGCCGAGCCGCCCATCGGGCCACTCGCGTCCAGCGGCGTACGGCACGCGCGCTACCTCGGGCCCGCTGGGCGCGGACCCCTTCTTCCAGATCCCGTATTCGGGCCCTGGACAGTTCTTCGTAAAGCAACATCTCGCTGATCTCCTCGATCTCGGTCTTCGTCAGTTGCAGCTGCGGACGGCACATCCGCGCTTCGTAGTCCTTCGCGGTGACCGGTTCGACGCTCATGCGGCGGCGCTCCGGTGGTCGCCGCCGGCCTTGGCCGCGGCGGGCTCGACAGCGGCGTTCTTGCGCGGACGGCCACGGGGCCGCTTGCGCGCGATCACGACGCCGCGCTCGAAGATCTCGCCGCCCCAGACGCCCCACGGCTCGCGCCGGGCCAGGGCACCCGCGAGGCAGGCCTCGCGGACCGGGCAGTCGGCGCACTGCGCCTTCGCGCGCTCGAGCTCGGCCGGGGACTCGGCGAACCACAGGTCCGCGTCGCCCGAACGGCAGGGCAGAGCCGCGTCCGGCACGGCGATCGGGTCGAGCAGGTCGGCGAATATTGCCTCACCCGAGGTGTAGGCGATGGCCGAAGACATGGCAGTTCCTCCTTGTGTCGCACGGGTTTTCGGTTGGGAGATGGAGCTGGGCAATGCTGGTCCTCTTGGGTTGTGCAGCCAAAAACACGAAGGCCGCGGATCCGGGGTTTCCGGTTCCGCGGCCTTCGTGAGCCTCGTGTCCTGACTAGGTCAGGAACTTCGCTCCCGTATCGACAACGGAACACGGAACTGCTTGATGGTCGGCAGATCGGCCTGCGAGTACGCGGCGAGAACGCCCTGCGTCCCGAAGACGACGACACCGGTGGCCCAACGACGCTCGACGCGACGCATGCCACGGATCTCGTGCGCGCTCACGGACACAGCGGTGCCCGGGCGCGGAGCGGCCGCGACTTCCGCGGCGCAGGACAGACGGGTGCCCGGGTTCGTGAGCGTCATGTTGCTGATCATTTCACCGGCACCTCCTTCTGTACTCTGCACACACGGCCGCCGAGCGGCGCTTCCAGTGGATCCCCAGCCGAGCCCTTCGGGCTCGGTACTGGCAGGTTATTGCTCCCCACCACATGGGGGCAACTCAATTAACGGGAAAATCCTCGAAGTTACGAAGATCGCCCCTGAGCAGCGGGTTCGCCGCGTCGATCATGGCTCGCACGCGGTCAACCCGGCATCGCAGCAGCACACGGCAAGCGCGCCCGACACCACGCGAACCCGCGAGGGCGGCCAGTGTCGCACGATCACCGCTCCCCGAACCACCCATCGAGCCTTGCCAACCGCTGCGGGCCCGGGCCCGCCGATGACGCCCGACGAACCACCGCCGACCAAAGCCCCCGGCCAAGCCAACCGCCGCGAGTCCGGCCCGCCGACCGCGCCCGCCAAACCACCCGTCGACCGAAACCCCGGCCAAGCCACCCCGCCACAGGCCCGACCCGCCGACCGCGCTCGTACCAAAGCCCCGGCCAAGCCAACCGCCGCGAGCCCGGCCCGCCGACCATGCCCGCCAATCCACCGGCCGACCAACGCCCCGACGAGTCGCACGACAAAGCCTCGGCCTACCCCCAGCCGTCAGGATGCGGCCGACGCGCGGACCACGCCCAGGATCTCCGCGCCGAAGCGCTCGAGCTTCGTCGCGCCGATTCCCGAGATCGACACCAGGGCCGACTCGTCCGTCGGGCGTTGCTCGGCGATCGCCATCAGGGTCGCGTCCGTGAACACCACGAACGCCGGCACCTTCAGCTCGCGGGCCCGGTCGCCGCGCCAGGACTTCAGGCGCTCCAGCAGGCCCTCGTCCACCGAAGACGGGCACCGGCCGCAGCGGCCCAGCTTCACCTCGAGGGTCTCCAGCAGCGGGCCGCCGCAGACGCGGCAGCGGGTCTTGATCGGCGTCGACGGCTTCGCCTGGGAACGCGCCGCGCGGGCGGCCGGGTGGTCCTCGGGGATCAGGCCGTACAGGAACCGGCTGCGGCGGCGGTTGCGGCGGCCGCCCGGGGTGCGGGCCAGCGCCCACGACAGCCACAGGTGCTCGCGGGCCCGCGTCACGCCGACGTAGAACAGCCGGCGCTCCTCCTCGATCGCCGCTTCGTCGTCGCCCGCGTGCAGGATCGGGACCGTCCCCTCGGCGAGGCCGACCAGGAACACCGCGTCCCACTCCAGGCCCTTCGCCGCGTGCAGGGACGCCAGCGTCACGCCCTCGACCGTCGGCGGGTGCTGGGCCGCCGCGCGCTGGTCCAGCTCGGCGCAGAAGCGCGGCAGGTCCGCGTCCCCGACCTGCGCCGCCAGCTCCTCGGCCAGCTCGACGATCGCCAGGAGCGCGTCCCACCGCTCCTTCGCGGCACCACCGGCGGGCGGCGACTCGGTGAGCCCGACGCGCGCGAGCACCGAGCGCACCGTCGTGACCAGGTCGGAGCTGCCGTCGCCGCTCGCGGCCCGCAGCGCGGACATCGCCTGCCGGACTTCCGTGCGGTTGAAGAACCGCTCGCCGCCGCGGACCAGGTACGGGATGCCGGCCTCGGTCAGCGCCGACTCGTACGCCTCGGACTGGGCGTTGACCCGGTACAGCACGGCGATCTCGCTCGCCGCGACCCCGCCGTCCAGCAGCTCGCGCACCCGCCGCGCGACGGCTTCGGCCTCGACGGCCTCGTCGTCGAACTCGGCGAAGCGCGGCTCCGGGCCCGGCGGGCGCTGGCCGATCAGCTTCAGCCGCGAACCCGCCGGCCGGCCGCGCGCGGCTCCGATCACGCGGTTCGCCAGCGCGACGACCTCGGGTGTCGACCGGTAGTCGCGCTCGAGCCGGACGACGGTGGCGTCCGGGTAGCGCCGGGTGAACTCGAGCAGCGGGCGCGGCGACGCGCCACCGAAGGAGTAGATGGTCTGGTTCGCGTCGCCGACGACGGTCAGGTCGTCGCGGCCGCCGAGCCACGCGTCGAGCAGGCGCTGCTGCAGCGGCGTGACGTCCTGGTACTCGTCGACGACGAAGCAGCGGTAGCGGTCGCGGAACTCCTCGGCGACGACGCCGTGCTCCTCGAGCGTCGCCGTCGTGTGCAGCAGGAGGTCGTCGAAGTCGAGCACCTGCGCGGCGTTCTT
Organism: Amycolatopsis stemonae; assembly: GCF_054781455.1. Lineage (NCBI taxonomy): Bacteria > Bacillati > Actinomycetota > Actinomycetes > Pseudonocardiales > Pseudonocardiaceae > Amycolatopsis > Amycolatopsis stemonae. Next base: position 384,987 of record NZ_BAAGUJ010000009.1, read on the forward strand.
CAGTTCTTCGTACGTGCGGTAAACCTGCGCGATCTGCGCGGCCGGCGCCGGGATGTCGCGCTGGGCGCGCGCGGTGACGGCCGGGTAGTCGTCCGGGCTGACCAGCGACGCCTTGGCCCACTCGATCTCGCTCGCCAGGTCGCGCAGGACCTCGATCTCGGTGCCGAGCTTGGCCCGGTTCGCGGCTTGGCCGACAAACCGCAGCTTGTTCTCCATCAGGTCCCACGGCCGGTCGCCGACCACGCGCGGCCAGAAGTACCGCAGCTGGCGGCGGGCGGCGGCGTGGAAGGTCAGGGCCTGCGCGGCGTCGACGCCGAGGCCGCGCAACCGGGTCCGCATCTCCCCCGCGGCACGCGTCGTGAAGGTGACGGCGAGCACCTGACCGGCGGAGACGTGCCCCGACCGCACCAGGTGCGCGATCCGGTGGGTGATCGTGCGGGTCTTGCCCGTGCCGGCCCCGGCGAGCACGCAGACCGGGCCCCGCGGGGCACTGGCGGCGGCGCGCTGCTCGGGGTCGAGACCATCGAGCAGACGGTTCAGGCTCTTGGGGGAAAGTACGCCGGTCACGTCCGGCATCCTCGCAGAGGGGGACGGGGAATCGGGGCAGGGGCACGCGGCCGTATCCTGGTCATATGGCGGGACAGCAGGACAAGGAAGCGGCCAAGCAGGCCAAGAAGGAGAAGCGCGCGGCGAGCAAGGCACGCCGTGGCCAGCTCTTCGAAGCCTTCAAGATGCAGCGCAAGGAAGACCCGTGGCTCATCCCGTGGATGGTCGGCGCGATCGTGGTCGTCGCCGGCGTCCTGTTCGGGATCGGGTTCCTCTTCAACTCGCAGTGGGTGCTGCTGCCGCTGGGCCTGATCCTCGGCGGCCTGCTCGCCATGATCATCTTCGGCCGCCGCGTCCAGAAGACGGTCTATTCGAAGGCCGACGGCCAGCCCGGCGCCGCGGCGTGGGCGCTGGAGAACCTGCGCGGCAAGTGGAAGGTGACGCCGACCGTCGCCGCGACGACGCAGCTCGACGCCGTGCACCGCGTGCTCGGCGGCCCGGGTGTGGTGCTCGTCGCCGAGGGCGCGCAGCACCGCGTCAAGACGCTGCTCGCCCAGGAGAAGAAGCGCGTCTCCCGCTTGGTCGGCGACACCCCGATCTACGACGTGACGATCGGCCACGAAGAGGGTCAGATCCCGCTGAAGAAGCTCCAGGGCTTCCTGATGAAGCTCCCGCGCAACCTCAAGCCGGCCCAGGTCGACGCGCTCGAGGCGAAGCTGGCCGCGCTCGGCAACCGCGGCGCGGCGATGCCGAAGGGCCCGATGCCCGCCGGCGCGAAGATGCGCAACGTCCAGCGCACGATCCGCCGCCGCTGACCCCCGCGTACGACGAAGGCCCCGTCCGGTTCGGACGGGGCCTTCGTCGTTCAGCGCATCCTGATGACGACCGTGCCGGTCAGCCGGTCGAGCCAGCTGCGGCCGTCGGCGTTGCGGACCGCGGCCGGGACGAGGACGAACGTCAGGGCCGCCCGCACCAGCGCCCGCAGCGGCCCGACCAGCGCGGCGCCGTCGAGCCGGGCGACGCGGACGCCGACGACACCCATGCCGGGGGTGAAGCCGAAGAAGCCGGCGGAGATCACCGAGATGACCGCCCAGACGCCGCCGGACCAGAGGTTGAAGTTCTGCATCGCGGCCGGGTCCTGCAGGCTCGGGTGCAGGAAGATGGCCGTGACCAGGGCGGCGATCACGAGGTCGAGGATCAGCCCGAGCAGGCGGGCGCCGCCGCTCGCCGCCGAACCGACACCTGATTCGGGCAAACCGAACTTCTCGCCCGGCCAACGCGGGGCCTCTTGATCAGTGCCCGGCCGGCCCTCGCCGGTGCCGGGCAGCCATTCACCGGTCCATCTCGCCACCCGTCTAGGGTATGCCGGTGGCGCGGACCACATCCGACCTGGTCGGATACCCGAAATCGACCACCCGTTAACACCGGCGAAACATATGGGTGACGGTCGGGCAACACCGCACTTTTAGCGTGAGCCGAAGAGAGCACTGCCGTACGAGCTCGAACGAGAAGGAGTCACCGAGGGTGCCCACTACTCCAGACGACATCCAGCGCCTCATCGCCGATGAGGACGTCGAGGTAGTCGACGTCCAGTTCTGCGACCTCCCCGGCGTGATGCAGCACTTCACGGTCCCCGCGAAGGCCTTTACGGAAGAAGCCTTCGAAGAAGGCCTCGCGTTCGACGGCTCCTCGGTGCGTGGCTTCCAGTCGATCCACGAGTCCGACATGCTGCTGCTGCCCGACGCGGCGACGGCTCGGATCGACCCGTTCCGCAAGGCGAAGACGCTCGCGCTCAACTTCTTCGTGCACGACCCGTTCACGCGCGAGGCATACAGCCGTGACCCGCGCAACATCGCGCGCAAGGCCGAGCAGTACATCGCCGAGTACGGCGTCGCCGACAACGTCTTCTTCGGCCCCGAAGCCGAGTTCTACATCTTCGACTCGGTCCGCTTCGACTCCGCCGAGCACGCCTCGTTCCACGAGATCGACTCGATCGAGGGCTGGTGGAACACCGGCGCCGACGAGGCCGGCGGCAACCAGGGCTACAAGACGAAGTTCAAGGGCGGCTACTTCCCGGTCCCGCCGGTCGACCACTTCGCCGACCTGCGCGACGACATCGTCCGCAACCTGACGAACTCGGGCTTCGAGATCGAGCGCGCGCACCACGAGGTGGGCACCGCCGGCCAGACCGAGATCAACTACAAGTTCAACACGCTGCTGCACGCGGCCGACGACCTGCAGCTGTTCAAGTACATCGTGAAGAACACGGTGTTCGCGGCGGGCAAGACGGCGACGTTCATGCCGAAGCCGCTGGCCGGCGACAACGGCTCGGGCATGCACTGCCACCAGTCGCTGTGGAAGGACGGCCAGCCGCTGTTCCACGACGAGTCGGGCTACGCAGGCCTGTCGGACACCGCGCGCCACTACATCGGCGGCCTGCTCAAGCACGCGCCGAGCCTGCTGGCCTTCACGAACCCGACGGTGAACTCCTACCACCGCCTGGTCCCGGGCTTCGAGGCGCCGGTTTCGCTGGTCTACTCGCAGCGCAACCGCTCGGCCTGCGTCCGCATCCCGATCACGGGCAACAACCCGAAGGCGAAGCGCGCCGAGTTCCGCTGCCCGGACTCGTCCGGCAACCCGTACCTGGCGTTCTCGGCGATGATGATGGCCGGCCTCGACGGCATCAAGAACAAGATCGAGCCGCCGGACCCCATCGACAAGGACCTCTACGAGCTCCCGCCGGAGGAGGCCAAGGACGTCAAGCTGGTCCCGGGCGACCTCGGCACGGTGCTGGACACCCTGGAGGCGGACCACGACTACCTCCTCGAGGGCGGCGTGTTCACGCCGGACGTGATCGACACGTGGATCTCGTACAAGCGCGAAAACGAGATCGACCCGCTGCGCCTGCGCCCGCACCCGTACGAGTTCGCGCTGTACTACGACGTGTGATCGGCGCGGGGCTTTGACCAGGCATTTCACTGGTCCGAGCCCCCGCCAGGCCGTCAAGGTCACCATGTGACGGCCCAGCAGACACGGGACGGCGGTCGAGGGGAACACCCCGACCGCCGTCCCGTTCCTTGTTCCAGCGTGACCGATCTGGCCAGGTGGGGGATGCCGCGTAACCGACGCCCGCAGGACCGGGAAGAGAAGCGCGGTGAGATCGTCGCCGCGGCCACGCGGTTGTTCGTGGAGGAAGGCTACGACCTCACGACGGTGGCGCGGATCGGACGCGAAGCGGGGGTCACCTCCAACACCGTCTACTGGTACTTCAAGGACAAGGACGAGGTACTGGTCGCTGTCCTGGACGCGCTGTTCGCGCAGTTCCTGGCCGGCGTGGCCGAACGCTCGGCCGGGTCACCGGTCGAGCAGTTGCTGTGGGCAGTCACCGAGCTGCGGCGGGTCGACCGGCTGATCACGACGGTGCACGCCAGGGTCGCGGCATCGGAGGCGTTGCGGGGGTGGCACGACGGTTTCCACGCGCAGGTGGAGACGATCCTGCGGTGGCATCTGGCCGCGTTGGGCGTGCCCGAGACCGAGCAGGCCGCGATGACCCGGATCGGGGTGTTCGTCGTCGAAGGGATGCTGACCCACGCAAGCGACGCCGCGGGTGACCGCGCCGTCGTCGAGACGTTGGTCCGCAGTGCCCGCGGCATCGCCGCCGCGCCGGCTACCGGATCGCCGCGGCCGTGAACCGCGCCGCGAGGAACTGGATCTGGTCCGCGACGGCCCGCTCGAACAGGTCACCGACGTAGATGTCGAAGTGGTCACCGTCGTAGTGGTTGACCTGGACGTGGTCCTGCCCGGCCGCGAGGCGGGCCGTGGTGCGCGCCGGGGCAGCACGGTCGTCGTCGCACACGCACAACAAGGTCGCCGCGGCGATCTTGCGCAGGTCCTTGCCCGGCCGGTACAGCGGCAACCACAACGCAAGCCGGGCCGCGACCGCGTTGGCGCTGTCACCGCCGTCCGGGCCCATCATGACGCCCCAGATCGTGTCGCGGCCGACAGCGGTGTCGCCAGGGCGGAACGGCTGACCACCCGTCTCGACGGTCGCGGACAACCCCTTGCCCACGGCGGGGATCCGGGCCAGGGCCCCGGCGGTGCGAGGCGAGAGCCGAGACCCCGCCGGGATCAGCTGGGACGCCGCGGCGATCGCGGTCGGCGACACCAGGAAGGCGGGCATCCACCACACCCCGACCACCGGAGCCAGCACCGGTTTCGTGCCGAACACCGACCCGACGACGTCGAGCAGCGCCGCGATGACGAGCCCGGCCATGCTCACCGGGCCGGCCCGGAACCGGGAGAGCAACGACGCCGGACCGTCGGTGAACGGGCACTGGGCCACCACCGCGGCCACGCCGTGGTCCTCGCCGGCGATGCGCAGCACGTGCCCGCCGCCGAACGAGGTCCCCCACACCGCGATCCGGTCGGGGTCGACCTCCGGCAGGGACCGGCCATAGGCCAGCGCCGCCCGCCAGTCGTCGAGCTGGTCGCCGATGTCGAGCAGCTGCCGGGGAGATCCTTCACTGGTTCCCAGGTACCGGTAGTCGAACACCAGCACCACCCACCCCTGCGCGGCGAACCGCTCCGCGAACGCGTCCAGCCGCCACTCCCGCACCGCACCCAGCCCGTGCGCCATGACCACCAGCGGCCGAGGCCCGCCTTCCGCTGCCGGCGTGTACAGCCACGCCGCGCACCGCACGCCCCCGGACTCGAACCACACGTCCCGCCGCACCGACGCAGTGTCGCCGCTCTTCTCCGCCGAAGTTTCCATCGCCTACCTTGGTCAACTCGCCCGCCGCTCTTGACTCGCGATCAAGAGCAAGTTGACGCGAAGGCTAGGCCGTCTCTTGATTCGAAGTCAAGAAAACCAGCTGGACAGAGAGGAGGCAGGTTTCGTTATTCCGAGGTCGACAGGACCTTCAGATCCGCCCCAGCGGCCTCGAACGCGCCTCGCGGGTCCGCGACCAGCTTGCGGATCTCCAGGTCCATCAGCCCGAGCGTGCAGGTGATCTCCGCGGCCAGCGTGCCGTCGAGCTTGTAGATGTTCGAGTCCATCTTGAACGTCTTGCCGCTGCCGAACTTGACGTCGCACGTCACGTCGACCTCGTCGCCCGCACGCAGCTCGCGGCGGAACACCACGTTCGTCTCCAGCAGCACCGAAGCGACGTTGCCCAGGCCTTCGAGCGCGCCCGCCGCTTCGAGCAGCTCGAGGCGGGATACCTCGCCGTAGGAGTGGTACACGGCGTGGTTGAGGTGGCCCAGGGTGTCCAACTCGTAGTGCCGGACCTTGATCCGGGTCCGGAACGGCTCTCGCACAGTCACCGCTCCACTGTAATCACGCCTCGTAGAACAGGTGCTCCACCACCGTGTGCGCCCGGCGCGTGATGCGGCGGTAGGTGTCCAGGAACTCGCCGGGGTCGTCGACCGGGGACTGGCCGAGCACCCGGGCCACGGCCGCCAGGTCGCGGCCCGAGCCCGGGACCTCGTCGACCGCCTTGCCGCGCACCAGCATCCCCGCGTTGCGCACCCGCGTCGCCAGCAGCCACGCCTCACGCAGCGAGTCCGCTTCGGACTGTTCGGCCAGGCCGGCCGAAGGCAGGCAGGCCAGCGCGTCGAGCGTCGACGTCGTCCGCAGGCCGGGGACCGCGTGCGCGTGCTGCAGCTGCAGCAGCTGGACCGTCCACTCGACGTCGGCGAGGCCGCCGCGGCCCAGTTTCGTGTGACGCGTCGGGTCGGCACCGCGCGGCATCCGCTCGGTCTCGACCCGGGCCTTGATGCGGCGGATCTCGCGCGCCTTCGTCGCGTCCAGGCCGCCTTCGGGGTAGCGGATCGGGTCGATCATCGCGATGAACCGCTCGCCGAGGTCCTCGTCACCCGCGACGAACCGGGCCCGCAGCAGCGCCTGCGCCTCCCACACCTCGCCCCAGCGCGCGTAGTAGGTGCGGTACGACTCGAGCGTCCGCACCAGCGGCCCGCTCCGCCCCTCCGGCCGCAGGTCGGCGTCGACCACCAGGGCCGGATCCGAGCTCGGCGCGCCCAGCATCTTCCGGACCGTCTCTGCGACCGACGAAGCGAACTTCACGGCGTCGGCGTCCGAGACCCCTTTGGACGCTTCGCAGACGAAGAGGACATCGGCGTCGGAGCCGTAGCCGAGTTCGGCGCCGCCCAGCCGGCCCATCCCGATCACGGCGATGCGCGCCGGCGTCTTGCCCAGCTCGGCCTGGCGCTGGCGGAACGCCGCGGCCAGCGCGCCCTGCAGGACCGCGACCCAAACCGAAGACAGCGCCTCGCACACCGCGGGCACGTCGAGCAGGCCCAGCAGGTCCGCGCACGCGACGCGCAGCATCTCGTGCCGCCGCAGCGAACGCGCGGCCGCGACGGCGGCGTTCAACCCCGGCTGACGGCGGACGGCGGCCCGCAGCGACGTCGCCACCTCGGCCGGCGTGCGGCCCAGCAGCCGGGCCGGATCGCCGAGCAGCCGCAGCACTTCCGGCGCGCGGACGAGCAGGTCCGGCACCAGCCGCGACGTGCCCAGCAGCGCCGCCAGGTTCTCGACCACCGTGCCCTCGTCGCGCAGCACCCGCAGGTACCACGGGGTGTCCTCGAGCGCCTCCGACACCTTCCGGTACGACAGCAGCCCGCCGTCGGGATCGGGGGTGTCGGCCAGGAGGTCGAGCAGCACCGGCAGCAGCGCCTGCTGGATCGCCGCGCGCCGCGAGACCCCCGAAGTGAGGGCCTTGATGTGCTGGAGAGCGCCGTCGGGCGCGGTGTAGCCGAGCGCGGCCAGCCGGCTGGCCGCCTGCTTGGTGGTCAGGCGCAGCGCCTCGGTCGGCACGTTCGCGACGGACTGCAGCAGCGGCCGGTAGAAGATCTTTTCGTGCAGGCGCCGGATTCCCTTGCCGTGCTTGCGGAACTCCGCCAGCAGCGCCTCACCCGCGGTCTTGCCGCCGCTGCCCTTGATCCCGCTGGCGCGGGCGAGGATGCGCAGCTCGTCGGTGTCCGACGCCGCCGGGAACAGGTGCGTCCGGCGCAGCCGCCGCAGCTGCAGCCGGTGCTCGATCATCCGCAGGAACTCGTACGACGCGCCCAGCTCGGCCGCGTCCTGCCGGCCGACGTAACCGCCCTCGCCGAGCGCGGCGAGCGCGTCCATCGTGGACGGTGAGCGCAGGTCCGCGTCGACGCGGCCGTGCACGAGCTGCAGCAGCTGCACCGCGAACTCGACGTCCCGCAGCCCGCCGCGGCCCAGCTTGAGCTCGCGCTCGGCGTGTTCGGACGGCACGTGCCCCTCGACGCGGCGGCGCATCTGCTGCACCTCGCCGACGAAGTTCTCGCGGTCGGCCGCCGACCACACCAGCGGCGCGACCATTTCGGCGTACTGCCGGCCCAGCTCGCCGTCGCCCGCCACCGGACGTGCCTTGAGCAGCGCCTGGAACTCCCAGGTCTTGGCCCACTTCCGGTAGTAGCCCAGGTGGCTTTCCAGCGTGCGGACCAGCGCGCCCGCCTTGCCCTCGGGGCGCAGCGCGGCGTCGACCTCGAAGCACGCCTTCCCGACGACGCGCATCATCGTGCTCGCCAGCCGCGTGGCGACGCCGATCTCGTCCGACGCGGCGAAGATGACGTCGACGTCGCTGACGTAGTTGAGCTCCCGGCCGCCGCACTTGCCCATCGCGATGATCGCCAGCCGGCCTTCCGCGGCTGCACCGACCTCGGCCTCGGCGACGACGAGCCCGGCGGCGAGCGCGGCCTCGGCCAGCTCGGTCAGCTGCGCCGCGATGTCGGCGTAGTGCGGGTGGTCGAGCCCGGCCTCGACGAGGTGCCCGAGGTCCGCCGCGGCGATGCCGAGCAGCTCGCGGCGGTAGGCGATCTTGAGCGCCTGCTCGGCGTCGAGCCCGGTCAGCACCGAACCGTCGTCGTCCACGAGCGCCGTGCGCAGGGCGTCCCGGTAGCACTCGGGGTCGGTGCACTTGTCGCCGGTGAGCGAATGCCACTGCTCGGGATGGGCGGCGAGGAAGTCGGCGAGCGCGCTCGACGTCCCGAGCACGCCGAGGAGCCGGCCGCGGAAGGTCCGGTCGGCGCGCAGCTTCTCTTCGAGCTGCGCCCACTCGCCGTCGTCGACCTCGCGGATCCGGTCGAGACCGTGCAGCGCGAGGTCGGGGTCCGCGGCGCGCGACAACGCCGCGAGCACGTCGGCCGCCGCGTCGACCGGGCCGGCGTCGGCCCACCAGCCGGCCGCGCGCAACTGGTCCTCGGCACGGGAATCGGTGAAGCCGTACCTCGCCGCCGAAGCGGTCGTTCGCGCTCGGTCTGCCATCACCGACCACCGTAGTCCGGGCTCAGGCGGCGAGGCGGCCCGGTTCGGCCGGTGTCGGCTCCGGCACCTGGAAGCTGTGCGCGGTGACGGGGTGGCGCCGCGAAAGGACGTAGATGCCGAGGCCGACACCGATCCCGATGACGCCGACGGCGATGGTGCCCGCGGTGCCGAGCGAAGCGATCTTGCCGGAGACGGCGCCGACGATCGCGGCGGCGGGCAGCGTGAACAGCCACGCGACGACCATCCGGCCCGCCATCCGCCAGCGCACCGGCGCCTCGCGGCGGCCGACGCCGGAGCCGACGATGCCGCCGGAGCACACGTGCGTCGTCGACAGCGGGAAGCCCAGCCGCGAGGAGACCAGGATGACCAGCGCCGAGCTCGTCTGGGCGGCGAAGCCCTGCGGGCCCTCGATGTCGGTCAGGCCCTTGCCGAGGGTGTGGGTGATGCGCCAGCCGCCGAGGTAGGTGCCGAGCGCGAGCGCGCACGCGGCGCTGATGATCACCCAGGCGGGTGGCGCCGAGCCCGGCGCCAGACTGCCCGCGCTGACGAGCGTGAGCGTGATGACGCCCATCGTCTTCTGCGCGTCGTTGGTGCCGTGCGCGAGCGAGACGAGCGAAGCCGAGACGATCTGGCCGACCTTGAACCCGCGCGTGGCCGGGCGGTTCCGGACGAGGAAGCGGTAGACCAGGTACGTCCCGCCCATCGCGACGACGCCGGCGATCACCGGGCTCGCGGCGGCCGGCACCAGGACCTTTTCGAAGATCTTTCCGAAGTGGACCGAGCCGGTGCCCGCCGAGATCCAGGTGGCGCCGATCAGGCCGCCGAAGAGGGCGTGCGACGAACTCGACGGCAGGCCGACGAACCACGTCACGAGGTTCCAGACGATCGCGCCGATCAGCCCGCCGAAGACGATCGACGGGCCGATCTTCGTGTCGTCGACCAGGCCGCTCGAGATCGTCTTGGCGACCTCGACCGACAGGAACGCGCCGACCAGGTTCAGCACCGCGGAGATCGCGACGGCCACCCGGGGCTTGAGGGCCCCGGTGGCGATCGACGTCGCCATCGAGTTCGCGGTGTCGTGGAACCCGTTCGTGAAATCGAATACCAGGGCCGTGACGACGACGATCACGACCAGCAACGAGGGCTCCACCCCGACCTCCGAACCCTTGTGGGGACTCCTCCCGCAAGGTACCTGAAGGGTGACGCCTGCCGTTAACAGGCTGTTGCTGGTTGTGACATCAGCCGTTAAGCCAGCGGTAACGAGTGTTGACTGTCGGCGGCGGGTTCGAGCTCTCCGGCGGCCAACCGGACGAACCGCTGCGCGAACGGACGCCAGGTTTCCTCGATGTCGGCGTGCACAGCGATCAGCTTGTCGTGCCCGAGTGAGCCCGGACGGGCGAATTCCGCCATCTCGGGCTCATCTTCGGCCCAGCTCTCGACGACGGCGGGTGTCGTCTCGATGTGGAACTGGACACCGTAGACACAACGGTTCAACCGGAAAGCCTGGTGCGGGTAGCGCGGCGCGGACGCGAGCAGCTCGGCGCCGGGCGGGAGCCGGGTGATCGCGTCGTTGTGGAACTGGAGGACGTCCTGCATGAGCGGCAGCTCGGCGAAGAGCGGGTCGGTCCACGCCGCGTCCTTTTTGGCCACCAGCTGCGGGCCGACCTCCGGGCCGTCCCGGCCGACCTCGACGCGCCCGCCGGTGGCGACGGCCAGCAGCTGGGCGCCGAGGCAGATCCCGAGCGTCGGCCGTTTCGCCATCGCGGCTTTCGAGAGCAGCCGTCGCACGTCGGCGAGCCACGGGTGCTTCTCGTCGTCCTCCGCGGCCATGCCGCCGCCGAGGACGACGACCCCCTGGTAGCCGTCGACGTCACCGGGCAGGTCGTCGGCCGGCGGCAGGCGGACGTCCAGCTCCGCACCGGCCTCGGTCAGCCAGTCGCCGAGCGGGCCGAGCGGGTCCGATGCGTCCGGCTGGATGATGAGCAATCGGGTCACGCTTTTCAGGGTAGGTGCCTCAGCAGGCGCAGCGGATCCCGCCTCGGGGAGTGCCGTCGACGGGGTAGCCGGCGGCGATCCAGGCGGCGATGCCGCCGGAGAGCCGCTTGACGCGGAACCCGAGCCCGGCGAGCTTGAGCGCACCCTTGGTGGCGGCGTTGCAGTTGGTGCTCTCGCAGTAGCAGACGTAGACGAGGTCCTTGTCGAGGTGCGCGGTCGTCTCGGGCGTCAGGTCGCGGTAGGGCAGGTTGATCGCGCCGGGGATGCGAGCCTCGAGGAAGGCTTCTTCGGCCCGCGTCTCGACGACGACGTAGCCGTCGGTGTGGCCGGCCTCGAGGTCGCGGACCAGGTCGTCGGGGTCGACCTCGAAGGCCAGTTCGGCGCCGAAGTAGGTCACGGCTGCGGCCGGGGCCGGCGCGGGGACGGTGAGCGTGCGTGCGGTGGTCATGGGTAAATCCTGCTGGTGAGGACGTTCCCGGCACAGGGCAGAATCGGGGTGGGAGCCCCTGCCGGCCGGGGATTTCCGCGTGTTGGCCCTGCGAGCCCGGGAGAGTTGCGGTGGACCCCCTCGACGACGTCGACTGGCACCTGCTGGAGCTGCTCCAGGCGGACGGCCGGCTGAGTTTCACGGAGCTGGGCCGGCGGGTGTCGCTGTCGGGTTCGGCGGTGACGGAACGGGTCCGCCGTCTCGAGGAGCGTGGCGTGATCACGGGGTACGGGGCGCACGTCGACACGTCGAAGCTGGGGCTGCCGATCGAGGCGCTGGTGCGGGCCCGGGTGCGGAGCCTGGACACGCCCCGGTTCCGGACGGCGGTGTTGCCGCTGGCGCAGGTCGTCGCCGCGGATCACATCACCGGGGACGAGTGCTGGATCCTGCGGATGCTGTGCCGGGACACGGCGGAGCTGGAGGAGCTCGTCGAAAAGGTGCAGCGGTACGGCGAGACGACGACGTCGCTAGTGCTGTCGTCGCCGCTGCGCCGGCGTCCCGTTTCGCGCACATGAGAAAAGGCCCCGGGAGGACCATGTCTGGTCCTCGACCGGGGCCTTCCCCAACGTAAGTTCGGCGGTGTCCTACTCTCCCACAACCCTTCGGTTGCAGTACCATCGGCGCTGTCAGGCTTAGCTTCCGGGTTCGGAATGGGACCGGGCGTTTCCCTGACGCTATAACCACCGAAACACTCC
>NZ_BAAGUJ010000010.1:0-292437 GCF_054781455.1 Amycolatopsis stemonae
GGCCCTACCGGCCGCAAACGAACGGGAAAGTCGAACGCTTCAACCGCACCTTGCTGGAGGAATGGGCCTATGCCCAGCCCTACCGCACCGACACCGAACGCCGGGCAGCGCTACCGCGATGGCTGCACATCTACAATCACCACCGCGGACACACCGCGCTCGCAGGCCGCCCACCGGTCAGCCGCGTCCCCAACCTCACAGGGCAGTACACCTAGCGCCGCCTGCGTCGTAGCGGTCCCGGACGGCGTACGCCCGATGTCGACCGGCAGTTCCAGCGAAGGCGCCGAAGGGATCTCAGGACGGCGAAGGCGCGAAGCGACTTCGGCGCACAACGCGGCTTCAGGCGACCCCTCGGCGAAGCTCTGCCATGGCGAGGCGAGGTCCGTCCCCAACGACGAAGCCAGCTCTTCCATCTGCGCGACGGTCAGCAGCGACGAGTGGTTCTGCGGGTGCCCCTGCGTCGGCAGGCCACGGCCCTTGACCGTGTAGCAGAAGATCACCGTCGGCCGGCTGTCCGAAATGGACGCGAAGGCGTCGTCTAGCGAGCCGAGGTCGTGGCCGCCGAGGTTGCGGATCGCGGCGAGCAGCGTCTCGTCGTCGAGCGACGCCACCAGCTCGCCCAACGCGGCGTTCCCGGCCGGCAGCCGGTCACGGACCTGGGCGGCGTCGCACCGCAGCAGGCGCTGGTACTCGGGGTTGGGCATCTCGTCGATGCGCGAGCGCAGCTCGGCGCCGCCGGGCCGGGTGAACAGCTCCTCCAGCAGCCGCCCGTACTTGAGCGTCAGGACCTGCCAGCCGGCCGCGTCGAACATGCCCTGCAGCCGTCCGGCCGCGATGTTCGGGACGACGCGGTCGAGCGACTGGCGGTTGAGGTCGACGATCCAGACGATCTCGCCCAGGTCCGCGACGCCCGGGTCGAGGATGGCCTCCCAGATCGCGCCCTCGTCCAGCTCGGCGTCGCCGACCAGCGAGTACTGCCGCCCGGTCCCGGCCGACGAGCCGCGGGCCGTCAGGTAGCGGCGGGCCAGCGCGCCCCAGATCGGGGCCGTCGCGCCGATGCCGACCGAGCCGGTCGAGTAGTCGACGGGGTCGGGGTCCTTGGCGCGGCTCGGGTAGCTCTGCAGCCCGCCGAACTCGCGCAGCGTCGGCAGGTAGGCCTCGTCCAGCTCGCCGAGCAGGTAGTTGATCGCGTGGAGCACGGGCGACGCGTGCGGCTTCACCGAGACGCGGTCCTCGGGGCGCAGGTGCCGGAACCACAGCGACGTCATGATCGAGACCAGCGACGCGCACGACGCCTGGTGCCCGCCCACCTTGAGTCCGGACGGGTTCGGCCGGACGCGGTTGGCCTGGTGCACGATCGCGGTGGCGAGCCACAGGACCCGCTGCTCGATCGCGGTGAGCGCCGGCGCGGTCACGGGGGCATGGGTCATCGTCGACACCTTTCGTGCAGGAAGCACCCCCAAGAACAGCACTGGTGGACGCTTCGCACAACCGATGCCGCCGGGAGTGCGCAGAATGCACGCTCCAGCCGGACGGCTCAGGCCTCCGGGTGCGCAGAATGCACGCGCTCCAGCAGGGGCGTCAGGCGGTACGGGACGAGCTCGCGCATGACGAGCGAGATGTTCGTCCGCTCGACGCCGGGCGAGGCGAGGATGTGCCCGGCGATGCGGTAGAGGTCGTCGGCGTCGACGGCCACCACCTGCACCATCAGGTCGCTCGCCCCGGTCAGTCCGCACACCTCGGTGACCTCGGGAATGGTCGCCAGCGCGTCGGCGATCTCGGCGAGGCGCCGCTGGTCGACCTGCGCGTTGACGAACGCGCGCAGCGGGTAGCCCAGCCGGGCCGGGTCGATGCGGCGCTCGAAGGACCCGAGCACGCCGCGCTGTTCGAGCCGCGCGAGCCGGGCCTGGACCGTGTTGCGGGACAGGCCCAGGCGCTCGGCCAGCGCGACCGCCGTGGACCGGGGGTCCTCGCCGAGGGCCTGGAGCAGGCGCGCGTCGATCTCGTCGATGGTTTCCGGCACGCCGCCGATCTTCCCACCCGGCTGCGGCCGTGAGCGGCGTCACCACAGCAAGGTTGCCATCCGACTGTTTCCGATATATCGTGAACGTGTCGCAACAGTTCGAGAAAGGAACACAGACATGCGTAGGCAACGACACCCCTTCGCCCACGAGCGTGGGCGCGCACCTTTCGGCCCCTTCGGTGGTTTCGGCGAGTTCCCCCCGGGCTTCGGCCCCGGCGGTGGACGCGGTCGCGGCCACGGACCGGGCAGGCGGGGTCACGGCGGACGGCGCAGCCGCCGCGGTGACGTCCGCGCCGCGATCCTGGCGCTGCTCGCCGAGCAGCCCCGGCACGGCTACGAGATCATCCGCGAAATCGGCGAGCGCTCCGGCGGCTTCTGGCGGCCCAGCCCCGGCTCGGTCTACCCGACGCTGCAGCTGCTGGCCGACGAAGGCCTGGTCATCAGCAAGGACGAGCACGGCAAGAAGCTCTTCGAGCTGACCGACGCCGGCCGCACCGCCGCGGAAGAGCAGGACAGCACCCCGCCGTGGGAGCAGATCGCGCAGGACGTCGACCCGACCGAGGTCGGGCTGGCCAAGGCGGGCAAGAACCTCGCCGCGGCCGTCGTGCAGATCATGCGGGCGGGCACCGAGAGCCAGCAGGCCCGCGCGGCCGAGGTCCTCAACGACGCCCGGCGCTCGCTCTACGGCATCCTCGGTGAGGACGAGGACGAGTCCCCGTCGCCCGAGACGGCCGAGTGACCAGGCAGGACGAGGCCGGTGGGCTTCACCCGCGTGTGGACGCGGTAGCCCACCGGCAGCGTCAGGTCCTGCGCACGATTCCCGTTACGCTGCAAGGACTCCGCGACCGCCTGTTCGCCAACCCGCTTGCTGAACTCGATCTTCAGCACCGCGGCGAGGTCGGCGGCGGTCGCGAAACGCCACTCCGTGACGACCCGGCGGCAGCCGAACCCGGCCCGGGCGAAGAACCGCTCCACCGCCGCCGGGTCGTAGTGCGGTAGGTCGGCACGCATCCAGCCGCCGTAGGGCTCGCAGGTCGCGTCGAGGTCGACGATCACCAGCACCCCGCCCGGCCGAAGCACGCGCTCGGCTTCCGCCAGTCCGGGCTCGCAGCCGGGCCCGAAGAAGTAGGCCGTACGCGCGTGGACGACGTCGACGCTCGCGCTGCGGACCGGCAGCCGTTGCGCACGGCCCATCTTCACTTCCACGTTCGACAGCCCGTGCACGCGCTTCAGCGCGCTTCGCACCAGCGGCTCGTGCGGCTCGACCCCGAGCACCGAGCGCGCCTCGCGCGCGAAGTGCGGCAGGTGGAAGCCGTCACCGCAGCCGACGTCCAGCACGTCCCGGCCCGCCCAGTCGCACTCCTCGCGCAGCACGCGCCAGATCTCGCCACCCCTGTCCTGCGCCCGGTTCTCCAGCTCGTATTCGGCCTGGTAGTACCAGATGTTCGGGCTCGGCACGACCTCCGCGCGCCGGGACGACCACCGCACCGCTGCTCCTTCCGGGGCCGACATCGCCGCCGGTGATTTTCCGGCGGCCGTTTCTTGGCGGAAAACTTACGGATCACGCCTAGAATTCGGTGGGTTCGGAGGAGGAGCACACATGGCGATCGGCCCGTCCAGTACCCCGTCCCCGGTCCCGGCCGGAATTCCGTGCTGGATCGAGCTGGCCTGCCGCGAGCAGGCCGTGGCGGAAAGATTCTACGGGGCGCTCTTCGGCTGGACCTACACCACTCAACGGGACCCGGCGACGTCCGACGGGCGGTACGCGATCGCGACGCTCAACGACCTCCCGGTCGGCGGGCTCTACCGCGCCGCCCACGGCGCGCCGGTGGGCTGGATGCCGCACCTGTCCGTGCCGCACACCGCGAGCGCGGCCGAATGGGTGGAGCACCTCGGCGGACGGCTGACGCTCGGCCCGATGCCGATCCCGCGGCGCGGCACGATCCTGCACGCCTTCGACGCGTGCGGCGCGCCGGTGGTCTTCTGGGAGGTGCCGCCGGACTGGGAGTTCGTCACCGGGATCCCCAACACCTTCAGCGGCGCGGACCTCAACACCCACGACGGCGCGGCCGCGGATCACTTCTACACCAAGCTCTTCACCTACTCGAGCCACCAGATCGGCGACGGCGAGTCCCTGAACTACGTCGAATGGCTGATCGAGCACGAGCCGGTGCTCTACCGGTACGTGATGGGGTCGGAGTACAGCATCGACACCCCGCCGCACTGGCTCGTCTACTTCGACATCGATCCTGCCCGCGGCGTCGACGCGGTCGCCGGCGAGTCGCTCATGAACGGCGGCGCGGTCGTGATCCAGCCCTACGACACACCGTTCGGCCGGATGGCGATCCTCGCCGACCCCGAGGGCTTCGTCTTCGCGGTGATCGACCACTCGCGCGTCTCCGAAGACTGGGGACGCGCCGAGGTCGACGACCCCTACGACGACTGACGCTCGGCGAACGCCAGCCCCGCGACGAGCGCGTACCCGGCCGCCACCAGCCACATCCCGGCGGCCGGGAGCAGCCCGCCGACGAGCGCGACCCCGATCGCCCCGCCGGTCTGGCGGGACGCGTTGAGCACGCCGGCGGCGAGCCCGGCCTTGCCCGGCAAGGCGTTCATCGCCAGCGCCGTCATCGCGGGCATCGCCAGCGAAACGCAGCCGAAGACGACCGAGACCACCAGGAACGGCACGAGCGCGCGATCCGCCGGCAGCAGCGCGAAACCCACCGAGCCGGCGAGCCCGGCGAGCGCGCCCGCGACCATCGGCACGCGCGGGCCGAACCGCCCGGTGAGCCGTCCGCTGAAGAACGCGTTGAGCCCGACCGCCATCGTGAGCGGCACCAGCGCGAGCCCGGCGGCGAGCGCGCCGAGCGACCACTCGCGCTGCAGGTACAGCGCCAGGCAGAACAGCGTGCCGTAGAGGCAGAAGTTGAACAGGCCGCCGATCCCGGTCGCCACCGCGAAGTTCCGGATCTTCAGGATCCCCAGCGGGAGCACGGGATCCGGCACCCGCTTCTCGGCGACCACGAACGCCACCCCGGTCACCACGCCCCCGGCGAGCAGGGCGAGCGTCGGTGGCGCGAACCAGCCCGCGTGCCCGGATTCGATGAACCCGGCGACGAACGCGGCCAGCGACGCCGTGCCGGTCAGCTGCCCGGCCAGGTCCAGGCGGGTCGACTCGTGGCGCGGCGGGTGCCCGACCGCCCGGCGCGTCAGCACGATGGCGACGATCCCGACCGGGACGTTGACCGCGAAGACGAGCCGCCAGTCGGCGAGGCCGACCGCGAGCCCGCCGAGCATCGGCCCGGCTGCGAGCCCGACACCGCTCATGCCGCCCCAGACGCCGAGCGCGCGGGCCCGCTCCCGCGCGTCCGGGAACTGGTGCACGATCAGGGAAAGCGACGACGGCAGCAGCGCGGCGGCCCCGGCGCCCTGCACCGCCCGCGCGGCGATCAGCCAGGTGGTGTCCCCGGCGAGCGCACAGGCGACGGACGCGACGACGAAGACCGCGACACCGGCTTCGAAAACCCGGCGGGCGCCCCACCGGTCGCCGGCGGCGCCCCAGGTGAGCAGGAACGCGGCGAGCGTGACGGTGTAGGCGTCGACGACCCACTGCAGGGCCGCCGTCGACGGCTCGCCGAAGTCGGCGCCGATCGCGGGCAGGGCCAGGTTCACGATGGTCGCGTCGAGCGTGATCATCAGGAAGCCCAGGCAGACGGCGGACAACGCCAGCTTCGCCGGCGCACGGGTTTCGGTGAGCATGCCCCGAGTCAAGCCCGCGGACGCTTCGGTGGTCCACGAACCATCGCCTACCTCTGTTAGGCGAAACCTCCCACCGCAGGTCTACCGTGGTCGCATGGAACTGCGGCAGCTGCGGTACTTCCTCGCGGTCGCGGAGGAACTGCACTTCACGCGGGCCGCCGAGCGCCTGCACATCGCGAGCCCGTCGCTGCCCCAGCAGATCAAGAAGCTGGAACGCGAACTGGGCGCGGCGCTGTTCGTCCGCGACCGGCGGCACGTCGAGCTGACCCGCGCCGGGGCGGCCCTGGTCGGCGACGCGCGCCAGATCCTGGAGCTGGCCGACGCCGCCGCCCGGCGCGTGCGCGGCATCGCGCGGACGAAGCTGCGCCTGGGACACGTGAGCTGGCTGCCGCCGGAGCTGACGCGGCTGCTCGGTGACGTCGTCCGGCTCGACGAATGGGTGCTGCCGTCGCACACGCAGGTGGTCCGCGTCGCCGAAGGGACCCTGGACCTGGCGCTGGCCTGGATCGACGAGCCGCGGCTGACGGAGCTGGGCCTGGCGGCCCACTTGGTGCGCGTCGAGACCCTGCCCGCGGTCCTGCCGGGCGACCACCGCCTCGCGCGGGCCGACGCGGTGCCGGCGTCCGCGCTGTCGGTGCTGGTGGACTCGGACCAGTCGTCGTGGCAGGCGTGGAACGAGTTCGCGCTGGACTACGCGGCGGCGAGCGGTGCGCGCGTCGTCCGGATCGACGACGGCGGCGTCACCGGCCAAGCGTTCTTCGACCACGTCACGCGGCTGCGGGTCCCGGTGCTGCAGTCGCCGAAGCGGCACACTGCACCGTTCCCGCCGAGCCTGGTGCGCCGCCCGGTCGGTACCCCGGCGCGCTGGCCGTGGTCGTTGGTGCACCGGCGCGACGACGATCGCCCGGAGGTCGCCCTGGTCGTCGAGCGAGTGCTCGGCCTGCGGGCGACGATGCGCTGGGACGCCGCCTCAGCCGAGCGGCACGAAGGCCGAGAGCAGCAGCCAGGACACCACGGCTGAAGGCAGCAGGGAGTCGAGGCGGTCCATGATCCCGCCGTGCCCGGGCAGCAGTGTCCCCATGTCCTTGACGCCGAGGTCGCGCTTGATCAGCGACTCGACGAGGTCGCCCAGGGTGGCGGTCAGCACGATCGCGACGCCGAAGAACACGCCCTGCCAGACGTGACCGTCCAGCAGCAGGCTGAGCGTCAGCGCCCCGGCCACGACCCCGCCGACCAGCGAACCGGCGAAGCCTTCCCAGGTCTTCTTCGGGCTGATGGAGGGCGCCATCGGGTGCTTGCCGCCGAGCACACCGGCGATGTAGCCCCCGGTGTCCGAAGCGACGACGCCGATCAGGAAGGTGAGGACACGCCCGACGCCGTCCGACGGCGGCACGAGCATGGCCGCGAACGCGCCGAAGAGCGGCAGGTAGGCGGCGGCGAACGTCGACGCGCTGATGTCGCGCAGGTAGCCCTTCGCGCCGCCGGGCAGGCGCCACAGCAGGCAGGCGAGCACGGTGAGGACGAACGCGGTGAGCGCGCCTTCGCGGCCGAACGGCCAGGCGAGCCAGATCATCGCCTGCCCGCCGACGAGCACCGGGATCATCGCGACCCGGATGTCGGCGACCCGGCGCAGCACCCCGGCGAACTCGAAGGTGCCGACCGCGATCGCGATCGCGATGATCCCGATGAACAGGAAGCGCACGGTGAGCAGGGAAACGATGATCGCGGCCCCGAGCAGCAGCCCGACGCCGATGGCCGCGGGCAGGTTCCGGCCGGCCTTGGAGGCCTTCTTGCCCGCCGGGCTGTCCGCGGCGGGCACCGAAGTAGCCTCGGCAGCCCCGGCGGCCGACAAGCGGTCTGCTTCGCCGGTCCCCGAGGTCTCCGGCACGACCGGCGTCTCCGCCGAAGCCGCACTCGCTCCCGAAGCCGCGGACCTCGCCGCCGCGCCGGATGTGGTCGCCGCGCCCGAGGCGCCCGATCCCGAGGCCGCTGCACCCGATCCCGACGCCGCAGACTGTGCCGCCGCACTCGAACCCGAGGCCGCGGGTCCCGAACCCACCTCTCCCGCCCGCGTGCGGCCGGTGTCGGCGGTTCCCGGGAACTCGGGCGTGGCCGGGGCGTCGGCCGGCTCCGGCGTCCCGGGGGTGCCCGCCGGTTGTTCCCCGGTGGCGTCCACCCGGTCCTCGCGTTCCTCGCTCACCTGTGCCATCAGACCTCGAGCAGCTCGGCTTCCTTGTGCTTGACCAGCTCGTCGACCTTGTGCACGTAGGTGTCGGTCAGGTTCTGCAGTTCCTTCTCCGCCCGCACAACGTCGTCCTCGCCGGCTTCGCCGTCCTTGGCGATGCGGTCCAGCTCGTCCTTGGCCTTGCGGCGGACGCTGCGGATCGAGACACGGGCGTCCTCGCCCTTGCTCTTCGCGACCTTCACCATCTCCTTGCGCCGCTCTTCGGTGAGCTGCGGGATGACGATGCGGATGACCTGGCCGTCGTTGCTCGGGTTGACGCCGAGGTCCGACTCCCGGATCGCCTTCTCGATGGCGCCGAGCTGGCTCTGGTCGTAGGGCTTGATGAGCGCCATGCGGGCTTCGGGCACGTTGACGCTGGCCAGCTGGTTCAGCGGGGTCGGCGAGCCGTAGTACTCGACGACGATCCGCGAGAACATCGTCGAGGAAGCCCGGCCGGTGCGTACCGACGTCAGCTCGTCCTTGGCGACGGACACCGCTTTTTCCATCTTCTCCTCGGCGTCGAGGAGGGTCTCGTCGATCACGGCTACTCCCGTTGTTGTGATGGGTGGCGCTTGCTGATCCCAGCAGGTCTAGGCCGGCACCCCGTCGGCGGGGGTGCTGACCAACGTGCCGATTCTTTCACCACTCACCGCGCGGGCGATGTTCCCCTCGGTGAGCAGGTTGAACACGATGATCGGCATGTTGTTGTCCATGCAGAGGCTGAACGCCGTCGCGTCGGCGACCTTGAGATCCCGCTCCAGCACCTCGCGGTGGGTGATCTCGCGGAACATCTCGGCGGTGGGGTCGCTCTTCGGGTCCGCGGTGTAGACGCCGTCGACGGCCTTCGCCATCAGCACGGCCTCGCAGCCCAGTTCCAGCGCCCGCTGCGCGGCCGCGGTGTCCGTGGAGAAGTACGGCATGCCGACCCCGGCGCCGAAGATCACGACGCGGCCCTTCTCCAGGTGCCGCTCGGCGCGGCGCGGGATGTAGGGCTCGGCGACCTGGCCCATCGTGATGGCGGTCTGCACGCGTGTCGGCAGGCCCTCCTTCTCCAGGAAGTCCTGCAGCGCCAGGCAGTTCATCACCGTGCCCAGCATCGCCATGTAGTCGGCGCGGTCGCGGTCCATGCCGCGCTGGGAGAGCTCGGCGCCGCGGAAGTAGTTGCCGCCCCCGATCACGACCGCGACCTGGACGCCGGTGCGGGCGACGTCGGCGATCTGCTGCGCGACCGAGTGGACGACATCCGGATCGACGCCGATAGAACCACCGCCGAACATTTCGCCGCCCAGTTTCAGCAGCACCCGCCGGTAGCCACCTTCGACCCGGTCACCCATCTATGTCGCCTCCTACGCCCCTCGACCGTTTTTCTGTTCTTCAGATTCGACAGTGCCCCGTCCCCGATGGACGGAGACGGGGCACTGGGTGAAACCTACGCCCGGACCTGGCCTCAGGCCTGGCCGACCTCGAAGCGCGCGAACTTGGTCAGCGTCACGCCGGCCTCGTCCAGGAGCGCCTTCACGGTCTTCTTGTTGTCCTTGACCGACGGCTGCTCGAGCAGGACGTTGTCCTTGTAGTACGCGTTGACCTTGCCCTCGACGATCTTCGGCAGCGCCTGCTCCGGCTTGCCTTCCTCGCGGGCGGTCTGGTCGGCGATGCGGCGCTCGTTCTCGATGATCTCGGCCGGCACCTCGTCGCGGGTCAGGTACTTCGCGCGCAGCGCGGCGACCTGCATGGCGGCACCGCGGGCGGCGTCGACGTCGTCACCGGTGAACTCGACGAGCACGCCGACGGCCGGCGGCAGGTCGGAACCGCGGCGGTGCAGGTAGGTCGCGGTCTGACCCTCGAAGGCCACGACGCGGCGCAGCTCGAGCTTCTCGCCGATGCGGGCCGACAGCTCCTGGACGACCTCGTTGACGGTCTTGCCCTCGAGCTCGGCGCCCTTCAGGGCCTCGACGTCGTTGGTCTTGAGGGTCTTCGCGACCTCGACGATCTTCGCGGCGAGCGCCTGGAAGTCGGCGTTCTTCGCGACGAAGTCGGTCTCGGAGTCCAGCTCGATCAGGACGCCGCCGTCGCCGGTGACCAGGCCCTCGGCGGTGGCGCGCTCGGCGCGCTTGCCGACGTCCTTGGCGCCCTTGATGCGGAGGAACTCGACGGCCTTCTCGAAGTCGCCGTCGTTCTCCTCCAGCGCCTTCTTGCAGTCCATCATGCCGGCGCCGGTCATCTCGCGCAGGCGCTTCACGTCAGCGGCGGTGTAGTTCGCCATTCTGGTAAATCCGTCCTTTGCAGGAAATCTGTGGGTTGCTACGCCGGTGCGGCCGGCCACGAGGGCCGGCCGCACGGACGGTGGGACATCAGGAGGAGGCGGTCGCCTGCTCGGTGGCGGGCTCGGTGGCGGCCTCGGTCGCGGCAGCGGCCTCGGTCGCGTCGGCGGAGGCGGTCTCGGAGCCGGCGAGCAGCTCCTTCTCCCACTCGGCCAGCGGCTCGTCGGTGGCGACGCCCGGCTCCGGCTTGGCGTCGGCCGAAGCACCGTTGCGGCTGGAGCGGGCCATCAGGCCGGCGGCCGCGGCCTCGGCGACGACCTTGGTCAGCAGCGCGGCCGAGCGGATCGCGTCGTCGTTGCCCGGGATCGGGTAGTCGACCTCGTCCGGGTCGCAGTTGGTGTCCAGGATCGCGACGACCGGGATGTTCAGCTTGCGAGCCTCGCCGACGGCGATGTGCTCCTTCTTGGTGTCGACGATCCACACCGCGCTCGGCACCTTCGCCATGTCGCGGATACCGCCGAGGGTCTTCTCCAGCTTTTCCTTCTCACGGGTGAGCGTGAGGATCTCGCGCTTGGTCAGGCCGGCGAAGCCGCCGGTCTGCTCCTGGGCCTCGAGCTCCTTCAGGCGGAGAAGGCGCTTGTGCACGGTCTGGAAGTTGGTCAGCATGCCGCCGAGCCAGCGCTGGTTGACGTAGGGCATGCCCACGCGCGCGGCCTCGTTGGCGATGGCTTCCTGCGCCTGCTTCTTGGTGCCGACGAACATGATCGTGCCACCGTGCGCGACGGTTTCCTTGATGAACTCGAAGGCACGGTCGATGTAGGTCAGCGTCTGCTGCAGGTCGATGATGTAGATGCCGTTGCGCTCGGTGAAGATGTAGCGCTTCATCTTCGGGTTCCACCGGCGGGTCTGGTGCCCGAAGTGCACGCCGCTGTCGAGCAGCTGCTTCATGGTGACGACGGCCATTGCCGGAATCACACCTCTTCTGTGTCGTGCGCGCCCGCGGTAGCTTCCTTGGACGCGCTGCTCGGTTTTGTCGCTCGCGGCCGGGTGGCCGCTCGCCCTGGTGCCCGTGCCGGTGTCCGGACCCGGGGCGAAGGAACCCGCGGGACCGCCGGACACCGTGCGAATCGCCCGGCCGGTGAAGCTCGAAAACCGGGGGAACGCGCACGTGCACGCGAAGTCAGCCCGCTCACGCGGACCGCGCAGAAGATTCTACCCCCTGCCACCAGCCCCTCCCCCACCGGCGGCCGCTCACCGACGCAGTTGTCCACATCGCCTCCGGTTATCCACAGATTCCCGGGCCGGCCCCCACGAAGCCCGGCGGTGTCGCAGGCTGGGGACATGGAGTCGATCATGCGACGTCGAAGCCGGGTCCGGGATGGGGCCGGGGTGCTGCTTGCCCTGGTCATGGCGCTGTTCGGAGGGGCGGTGAGCGACCTCGGCCCGCCTGCGAGGGAGGACCGAAGACCCTGGCCGGCCGGGGAGGTCCCGAGCGTGGCGGCCACGGCGCCGGATGCGGCAGCGCGGCTGACCGGGCCGGCAGCGGCCAAGTCACGGGCACCGAGGCGGGCGAGCGATTCCGCGGCCGCCGAGCCACCCGGGCCTGCACGCGAGCCCGCCGAACCACCCGAGCCAGCCCACAAGCCCGCCGAACCACCCGAGCCAGCCCACAAGCCCGCCGAACCACCCGAGCCAGCCCACAAGCCCGCCGAACCACCCGAGCCAGCCCACAAGCCCGCCGAACCACCCGGGCCTGTCAAGGAGCCCGCCGCGCCGCGGACACCCGAGCCTGCGAGCGATCCCGCCGCGCCGTGGACACCCGGGCCTGCGAGCGAGCCGGTGCCCGTCGGGCCCTGGGCCGCGGCACCCGGCTCGGATTCGAGCCGGCCGACCGCGCCCGGCCCGTTCATCGCCTCGGCCATCGGCTTCGGCGCGGCTACCGCCGGCCGCGAGTTCGCGTCCCCCGATCCCTGGGCCGCCGAACCCTGGACATCGCCCCTCGGCACCACCCCGACCTGGCCACCTCGCGTCTCCCCGGCGAGCGGCCGCGACGCCACACAGCAGACGCGACTGTCCTGGCCACTGTCACCCACACCGGTGGTCACGAAGTACTTCGACGCCCCGGAGACCCCCTACGGCGCCGGGCACCGCGGCGTCGACCTCGCCGCCGTACCCGGGCAGGACGTGCTGGCCGCCGATGCCGGGGTCGTCGTCTTCGCCGGGGTCGTGGCCGGGCGGCCCGTGATCTCCGTCGACCACGAAGGTGGCCTGCGCACCACCTACGAGCCCGTCGAGCCGAAGGTGGCCGTCGGCGACCAGGTCTACCGGGGACAGGTGCTCGGGAGCGTGCTCGCCGGGCATCCCGGCTGCGCGGTCGCCGCCTGTCTGCACTGGGGCGTACGGCGCGGTGACGAATACGTCGATCCCCTCGCCCTGACCGGCGAGGTGGGCGAGTTCCGGCTCAAGCCGTGGGGAGGTGGCCCCTGATCAGGCGCCGCCGGTCTGCTCGACCAGCTTGGCCCGCAGCCGCATGACCGCGCGCGTGTGCAGCTGGCTGACCCGCGACTCCGTGACGCCCAGGACCTTGCCGATTTCGGCGAGCGTCAGGCTCTCGAAGTAGTAGAGGCTGACCACGATCTTGTCGCGCTCGGTCAGCTGCGCGATGGCCTGCGCGAGCTGGCGGCGGTTGTCCTGGTCGACGAGCACCGCGACCGGGTCGACGGCGTCGTCGTCGGGCAGCGTGTCCACCAGCGAACCGCTGTCCTTGCCCGCGGCCACCAGGTCCTCCAGCGCGACGACGCTGGTGAGCTGCAGCTGGCCGTAGAAGTCACGCAGGTCGTCGAGGCCGATGCCGAGCTCGGCGGCGAGCTCCGCGTCGGTCGGGGTGCGGTTGAGGCGGGCGCCGAGGCGCTCCATCGCCCGCTCGGCCTCCTTGGCCTTGCTGCGGACCGCGCGCGGCACCCAGTCCTGCGAGCGGAGGTCGTCGAGGATCGCGCCGCGGATGCGCTGCATCGCGTAGGTCTCGAAGCGCAGGCCGCGCTCGGGGTCGAACTTCTCGATCGCGTCGACGAGCCCGAAGATGCCGGACTGCACGAGGTCACCCACGTCGACGTGGGTGGGCAGACCGGTGCCGACCCGGCCCGCGACGTACTTGACCAGCGGGGCGTAGTGCAGCACGAGCCGATCGCGTGACGCCTGGTCGGGGCTGTCGGCGAACTGCCGCCACAGCGCCGCGATCCCGGCGTCGACGTCGTAGCCGGCGCGCGATTCCGCGGGCACGGCGGCCTCACCGTGAGTGGTCACTCCGGCGGCTTCGGTCACGTGCGGTCCTGCGGTCATTGCACAGTCGTTCTCGGCATGCGGCTCAGTATCGTCTCCGTGCTCGTGCGGATGCGCGTGCGCCGCCGGGCCCGCTGGCCACGACCCCGGCGAGACTCCCCGGGCCGCCTCAGGCCCTGGGATGCGCTCGGTCATGGATCGCTTTCAACCGGTCGACGGTCACATGAGTGTAGAGCTGCGTCGTGGCAAGCGTAGCGTGACCAAGCAGTTCCTGAACGCTCCTGAGATCGGCACCCCCCTCCAGCAGATGCGTCGCGGCCGAATGCCGCAGGCCATGAGGCCCCATGTCGAGTGCTCCGGGCACCGCGGAGACCGCGTCGTGCACGACACGCCGGACCGCGCGCGGGTCGACGCGTTTGCCCCGGACGCCGAGGAAAAGCGCGGGCTCGACGCCGCCACCGGCGGTTTCGGCCAAGATCTTCGGCCGCCCCTCGTCGATCCAGTCGTGCAGCGCGCCGGCCGCCGGGACCCCGAACGGCACCACGCGCTCCTTGCCGCCCTTGCCCAGGACCGTCACGACACGACGGGAGAAATCGGCGCCACCGACGTCCAGCCCGCACAACTCGGACACGCGGATGCCGGTCGCGTAGAGCAGCTCGACGATCGCGCGATCACGCAGCGCGACCGGATCACGCTCGGCCGCGCCGGCCGCCGACGCCTGCATGACCTCCCCCGCCTGCCCGGTGCGCAGCACCCCGGGCAGGGTCCGGTGCGCCCGCGGGGCGGCGAGCCGCCCGCCCGGGTCGGTGGTGAGGACCCCGGTGCGGTGCGCCCAGGCCGTGAACGTCCGGGCCGACGCGGCCCGCCGCGCGAGCGTCGTCCGGCTCGCCCCGCCGGTCTGCTGGGCGGCGAGCCACGCCCGCAGCCGCGCGAGGTCGAGCTCGGCGAGCGCGCCCCCGCCGTCCACGAGGAACCCCAGCAGCGACACGGCGTCGCCGATGTAGGCCCGAACGGTGTGCTCGGACAGCCCCCGTTCGAGCCGGAGGTGCCGTTCGTAGCCGGTGACGACGGCCTGGACCGGCTCGGGCAGCGCGGCCCGGAGCGCGCGCAGGTCCGGACGGCCTCCCCGGCCGGAGCGTGGTGGCGGCATGGTGTCACGCTGCGCGAACAACCGCCGCCGGTCAAGGATCGCCACGCGGGCCCACCGGACCGGCCGAACGGATTCGACGTTTTCGGGCGGAATTCGTGGTCCTCACGCGCTTTCCCTCCGTCGTCGCCAACCGCCGTCCCCGCGGACGGCGAATCCGTCGATCTCCAGTGCCGGCAGCAGCGCCCGCACCTTTCGCAGCGGCAGCCCGGATTCGACCGCGATCTCGGCATCGGACCGGTCGGCGCGCGCGACCAAGGCCTCGTACGCACGGAGCGCATCGGGCCCCAGCCGGTCGGTGGGCCGCCTCGGCCGGGCGGCCTGGTCCTCGGCGATGCCGAAGCGGCCCACGGTCTCGAGGATCTCGTCGACGGTCGAGACGAGCGTCGCGCGCGCGTCGCGGATCAGCTCGTGGCAGCCGACGGACATCCCCGACGAGACGGGACCTGGCAGCGCCATGACGACCTTGCCGAGGGCGCCGGCGGTGCTCGCCGTGTTGCGCGCGCCGCTGCGCCGGCCGGCTTCGACCACCACGGTGCCCTCGGTGAGGGCGGCGATGAGCCGGTTGCGGACGAGGAACCGGTGCCGGGCCGGCGGGGTGCTGGGCGGGTACTCGCTGACCACGACGCCGCCGTTGCGGACGATCCGGTTCAGCAGCCCGACGTGGCCCGCTGGGTAGCCCGCGTCGACGGCGCACCCGAGCACGGCACCGGTGACCCCGCCGGCGGCGAGCGCGCCGCGGTGCGCGGCACCGTCGATGCCGTAGGCCGCGCCCGAGAACACCGGGACGCGCCGGCTGGCCAGCCCGTACGCCAGCTCGGCGGCGTGGTGCTCGCCGTAACTGGTCGCCGCACGAGCCCCCACCACGGCCACGGCCCGATCGGCGGCAGCGCCGAGCGCGACATCGCCGGCAACCCACAAAGCCAGCGGCGGCACGGCTTCGGCCACCCCACGCCGGGCCGCCTGCTCGAGCGCGAGCAACGGCCAGCCGGGCCACTCGTCGTCCTCGGGCACGACCAGCCGAGCACCAACCGCGGCGGCGCGCGCGAAGTCCTGCTCCACGAGGTCGTACTCACGGCGGGCTTCGGTCGCTTTCAGCACCTCGGGCGGGCAGTCACCGCACCGCACCCGGGCGGCCGCGTCGATGGGCCCGTGTTCGGCCACGAAGGCGACCAAGGCCGGGGCCGGGGGTTCGGCCACGCGGAGGAGGTAGGCGCGGGCTCGGTGCAGCTTGTCGGGGGTCATGCCGGAACCCGTTCGCGGAACGCCAGAGCCGAGCTGACCTGGTCCATTCCTGGACGATCTTCGCCATCCAGATCGGCCAAGGTCCAGGCGATCCGCAGGCACCTGTCTGCTCCTCGGCCGCTCAACGACCCGCGGTCCATGGCCCGGTCGAGTACGGCCGTCGCGCTCGAGGGAAGCGCGAACTGACGCCGCAGAGCCGGCCCCGGCACCTCCGAGTTCGAGAGCCAGCCGTGCTCACGCCACCGGTGGGCGGCGCGTTCGCGGGCCTCGAGTACACGCTCGCGGACGGTTTCCGACGACTCGGCCGTCCCGGCGTCGTGTGCGCTGATCGCGCTGAGCGGCCGCAACTGCACCCGCAGATCGACGCGATCGAGCAGAGGTCCGGACAGCCGGCCGAGATAACGGCGGCGAGCTGTCGGAGAGCACACGCAGTCGGCGTCCTTCGGAGGCGCGCACGCGCACAGGTTGGTGGCCAGGACGAGTTGGAACCGTGCTGGATAAGTGATCGAGCCCCGGACCCGGGCGATGCGCACCTCGCCCTCTTCGAGGACAGTCCGCAGCGACTCGAGGCACTGCGCACCGAACTCGCAGACTTCGTCGAGGAACAGCACACCACGATGAGCCCGGCTGATAGCGCCGGGCAACGCGATCCCGGTGCCCCCGCCGACCAAGGCCGCGATCGAGATCGAATAATGCGGCGCAACGAAGGGCGGCACGACCACCAGGGGCGAAGCCTTGGACAACGAACCGTCGACGGAATGCACGGCTGTCACCTCCAGGGACTCCTCGGGCGACAATCGCGGCAACAGGCTGGGTAGGCGCTTCGCCAACATCGTCTTGCCCACTCCCGGCGGCCCGGTGAGCAGCAGGTGGTGCCCGCCCGCCGCGGCGATCTCAAGAGCCCACCGTGCTTCGGGCTGGCCGACGACATCGGCGAGATCGGGTACCTGCGGTGGTGCCGTCGGGCCGGGCGGTTCGGGACTCGCCAGGTCGGCGTCACCTTTCAGCCAGGCCACGAGATCGCGCAGGTGAAGGGCGCCAACCACGTCGATGCCGTCCACGAGCGCCGCTTCGGCGAGGGAATCCGCCGGCACGACCGCTCGCTCGTAGCCGGCCGCCCGCGCCGCCAGGAGGCCCGGGAGAACCCCTCGGATGGCCCGCACTCGACCATCCAGAGCGAGTTCGCCGAGAAGCACGGTTCCGAGCAGCCGGGTGGCCGGTACAGCTCCGGTCGCCGCCAGCACGGCCGCAGCGATCCCCAGGTCGTACGCCGAGCCGACCTTCGGCAGGTTCGCGGGAGACAGGCCGAGGGTCACCTTGCCGTCGGGCCAGGGCTGCCCGGAATTGCGCACCGCGGACCGGACGCGATCCTTCGCCTCCCGCAACCCGGCGTCGGGAAGCCCGACCAGGGTGACCCGGCTCAGCCCGCCGCCGAGGTCGGCTTCGATCTCGATGACCCTGCCGTCGATACCGAGCAGAGCCGCGGACCAGGCTTTGGCGATGGGCATCAGAACGCCGCCTCGATGTGCTGGACTCGGGGGCTTGTTCCCGGCTCGGCGAGGATCGTCACCACGTCGTAGCGGACTGGGCACCAGCCGATGCGGAACTCTCGTAACCAGCGTTGGGCAGCCTGGCGGACTCGGCCTGCCTTCTCCTCCGAGACCGTCTCCGACGGGAGGCCGTACTCCGTGCTCGTGCGGGTTTTCACCTCGCAGAAGACCACTCGGGTCCGGTCCGTCAGGATCAGGTCGATCTCGCCTTCGCGGCAGCGCCAGTTGCGGCCGAGCAGGACGAGGCCGCGCTCCTGCAGGTGGCGGGCGGCGAGGTCTTCGCCCCACGCGCCCAGGTCGCGGCGGTGTCTTGCGAGCTCGTCGGTGCCCGTCATCGTGTTCGCCCCCTCGTCGGTCACCGGGGCGATCCCGGTGATCACAGTGCGTGTGCATTCGACGATGCCAGCGAGCGGGGCGGCGAAACCAGAGCGGAATCATCCGTCTGTGGACAACCGGGGGTATGTGGACAACCCGTCCACGGATCGCGGCGGAACGAGCAGAACTGTCGGGGTGTTGTGCTAGAGCGCGAAAAGATCACGCGAAAACGGACCGCGCCGGCCCGTCGAGGAGACGAGCCGGCGCGGCGAAGAACAGGACCGGGATCAGCCCGAGAACGGGCCGTCCTCGGGGAGCCGGAGGTCCGGCTTGTCGAGCTCCTCGACGTTCACGTCCTTGAACGTGATGACCCGGACGTGCTTGACGAACCGGGCCGGGCGGTACATGTCCCAGACCCACGCGTCGGACATGCGGACCTCGAAGTACACCTCGCCGCCGCCGTCTCGGACCTGGACGTCGACCGCGTTCGCCAGGTAGAACCGCCGCTCGGTCTCCACCACGTACGAGAACTGTCCGACGATGTCGCGGTACTCGCGGTACAGCGAGAGCTCCATCTCGGTCTCGTACTTCTCGAGATCCTCTGCGCTCATGAAATCCGCGCCCCTCCTCGGGATCGTGCCGCTGCTCCGCCGGCGGAGCGTTCATTGTGACCCACAGCCGCGCCCGGGGCAGCCAGCGGCAGGCTGAGTTGTGGCTCGAGTGCCTCGTCGAGGACCGCCGCCAGCCCCGCGGACGCCCCGGGCTCCATCGCCTTCTCCAGCGCCGCGTAGGTCAGCAGGACCGGCCGCGAGGGCCGCAGGCCACGCTTGATGGCCACCGTGGCGACGTTCGTGTACGACCAGCGGTGGACGTCGCTGGGGCCGTGTTCGCGAAGCGCCGCGAGGTGGTCCGTCGTGCTGTACCCCTTGTGCACGTCGAAACCGTAGTGCGGGAGGTCGTCGTGGTGGCCCGCCATGATGCGGTCGCGCGTCACCTTCGCCAGCACCGACGCGGCCGCGATGCACGCCACCGAACGGTCGCCCTTGATCACCGCCGCGTTCGGGGCCGTCAGGCCCGGGACGCGGAACCCGTCCGTGAGGATGTAGCCCGGGTGCACGCGCAGCGCCGCCGCGGCGCGCCGCATGCCCTCCAGGTTCATCACCCGGATGCCGTAGAGGTCGACTTCGGCGGTCGGGATGACGATCACCGAATAGTCGACCGCCCGCTTGAGCACCAGGTCGTAGACGCGGTCGCGCGCCTTGGCCGTCATCAGCTTGGAGTCCGTCAGCTCGGTGAGCTTCGCGTCGCCCTGCTTGAGCACGCAGGCCGCCACCACCAGCGGACCCGCGCACGCCCCGGCGCCGGCTTCATCCACACCGGCGACCGGGCCGAGCCCACGGCGGTCGAGCGCGCCCTGCAGACCCCAGAAGAGGTCGCCGCGCACCACGGCCCGCGGCGGCCGGATCGGCTCGGCCGCGGTGAGGGGACCGGGAAGAGTCAAAGCTGGATCACCCGTCTGCCGACACGGACCGGGCTGGCTAGCGTTTCCGCCCGGCCGCCCGGAGCAGTCCGGACTTGAGCTTGCGCCCGAAGAACAACGCCGGCCACGCCGCCGCGATCCCGGCCCCGAGCGGGATGCCGCTCTGCCAGGCCGGCGCACCGAGCGCCACCGGCTGGGCCGACGCCTGCGGGTTGTGGTCGGTGATCCCGCCCCACCGGCTCGGCGGCAGGACGATGATCCGCGCCTTGCCGATGATGTTGTCCACGGGAACAGCGCCGTTCACGCCGCCGCCGCCCTGGAACCGGGAGTCGTCCGAGTTGTTCCGGTTGTCGCCCTGCACCCAGACGGTGCCGGCCGGGACCTTGACCGGATCGAAGGTCTTCTGCTCCTGGTTGGACGGGTTTTCCCAGTAGATGTAGGGCTCGTCGAGCGCCTTGCCGTCCACGATCATGCGGCCCTGCGGGTCGCAGCACTGGACGGTCTGGCCGCCGACCGCGATCACGCGCTTGACGAAGTCGCGCTCGTCCGGCGGGGCGAACCCGACCAGCGAGCCGAGCCCGCGCAGGCCCTGCACGATGATGTTGCTCGACTCCTGGGGCGCGATCTCGTTGTTGATCCACGCCTGCGGGCCCTTGAACACGATCACGTCGCCCGGCGAGGGCTCGGTGAAGTCGTAGGTGACCCGGTCGACCAGGATCCGGTCGCCGGTGCAGCCGGGACACCCGTGCAGCGTCGCCTCCATGGACCCCGAGGGGATCATGAAGACCTTCGCGAGGAATGTCTGGATCAAGATCGTGAGCACCAGGGCGATCACGAGCAGGATCGGCAGTTCCTTCCAGAACGACCGTTTCTTGGCGGGCTTGGCTCGCCGCCGACGGGATCCCCCGCGCTCTTCGGATCGGGACAGCCTGGGCTTGTCCTCTTCGGAGCGATCGGGGTCATCCTCGGGAGCGTTCTGGGACACGGGTTCGGCCACGTCGTCAGGCTACCGGTAACCGAGTGGTGACTCAGTTAGCCGAGGCCGTCTCGCGGTTCTCGCGCCGCTCCTTGATCTTGGCGGCCTTGCCGCGGAGGTCGCGCAGGTAGTACAGCTTCGCCCGGCGGACGTCACCGCGCTTGAAGACCTCGATCGAGGCGATGTTCGGCGAGTGCACCGGGAAGGTGCGCTCGACGCCGACGCCGAACGAAACCTTGCGGACGGTGAAGGTCTCCCGGATGCCACCGCCCTGACGGCGGATGACCACGCCCTGGAAGACCTGGTTGCGCTCGCGGTTGCCCTCGATGACGCGGACACTCACCTTGAGCGTGTCGCCCGGGCGGAAGTCCGGGATGTCGGAACGCAGCGACTGCTTGTCCAGCGCGTCCAGGGTGTTCATCGGTGGTCCGTCCTCGTCTTCGTATGGCTTGCGTACACGTCCCCGGGCGCGCAACGGTGCCGCTGCGGGCGACCCAGGGGGCTGATGGCGGGCTCGTGAACGACGAGGTCCACTCACGCCAACCTGTCAAGTATTACAGACCCTGCCACGCGTCGGGTAACCGGGCTAAGCCTGTTCGGGATCCAAGCCCTCCAGGACCCCGCGGTCGTGCTTGTCGAGACTACCTTCCGGCAGCGCCGCGAGGAGATCGGGGCGGCGCCGGGCGGTCCGCTCCAGGGCCTGGTCACGCCGCCAGCGGTCGATCAGGGCGTGGTTGCCGGACCGCAGGACGTCGGGGACGGCCAGGTCCCGCCAGACCTCGGGGCGCGTGTAGCTGGGCCCTTCGAGCAGGCCGTCGGAGAACGAGTCCTCGGCGGCCGAGCGCGCGTTGCCGAGCACGCCGGGCAGCAGCCGGACGACGGCCTCGACGATGACCAGCACCGCCGCTTCGCCGCCGACCAGCACGTAGTCGCCGATCGACACCTCGTCGACCGGCATCCGGCGCGCGGCGTCGTCGACGACCCGCTGGTCGATGCCTTCGTAGCGGCCGCAGGCGAACACCAGGTGCTTCTCCGCGGCGTATTCGTGCGCCAGCTCCTGGGTGAACGGCTTGCCGGCCGGCGTCGGGACGACCAGGCGCGTCCCGTCGCCGCAGACGTCGTCCAGGGCCGGGCCCCAGATCTGCGGCTTCATCACCATGCCGGGCCCGCCGCCGTACGGCGCGTCGTCGACCGCGCGGTGCACGTCGTGCGTCCAGTCGCGCAGGTCGTGCACGCCGACCTCGATCAGGCCGCGGTCGATCGCCCGGCCCAGCAGCGCCGCGCGCAGGGGGTCGAGGTACTCGGGGAAGATCGTGACGACGTCGATGCGCACCCGGTCACCACTTCCAGTATTCGGTGGCCTCGGCGTGCCAGGGCGACGGCACCTGCTGGTCGATCAGGAAGGCCATGCCCAGGCCCTGGGCGATCTTGATGTCCCGGCGCAGCGTCTCGCGGACGGGCGAGCCGGCGGCCAGGTCCTTGTCGTCGGACCAGGATTCGCTCTGCGTGACGCAGGTCCGCGCGCCGAAGCGGGCCGAGCTGCACGGCGCGGGCGCGCCCCAGGTCTGTTCGTGCTTGAACCGGAACGACTTACCGCTGCTCTGCTCGGTGACGGTCCCCTCCGCCACCAGCCGGTAACCGGTCGAGGGCACGGTCCAGCGCACGTAGTGCTGGCGCCCGCCGTCGGAGGCGATCGGCGTGCAGACGCCTGCCCGGCAGAACGACTCGGCGGTCACGCGCTGGGTGTAGTACGTGCCGTTGCCGCCCCAGCCGTCGAGCAGCACCCAATCACCCGATCGAAGGAAATGTTCCGCGTACGACGGCGGCCACGCGGCCGGGTCGCCCCAGGAGATCTGCGACTCCGTGGCCGACTGCGGCGACCACGCCCACTGGAACGCCTTCTCCCCCGGCGGCGCGTACTGGCCCGCGCTGCGCTGGAACATCATCGAGAAGTCGCCGTAGGTCGGGCTCGCCGCCCGGGCGGCGGGCGCGAAGGTCAGGGCGATCAGCAGGGCCGCGAGAACGGCTGTCCAGCGCCTCATGCGTCGAGCAGGCCTTCCGGCGGGTCGAGCACGACCCGCCCGCCCGCGACGTCCACCGTGGGGACGATCGCGCGGACGAACGGCACCAGCACGGCGCGCCCGTCGACGTCCAGCTCCAGCAACTCGCCCGCGGGCGAGTGGACGACCTCGACGACCTTGCCCACGACCGCGCCGTCGAGCAGCTCGGCGCGCAGGCCGGCCAGCTCGTGGTCGTAGAACTCCTCGGGGTCGCCCGTCGGCGGCAGCGTGTCCGTGTCGGCGAGCAGGAGCGCCCCTCGCAGCGTCTCGGCGACGTCGCGGGTCAGCACCTCCTCGAAACGCACCAGCAGCCGCCCGCTGTGTTCGCGGGCGGCTGCGATGGTGAGTTCCCTGGTGCTGCCGTCACGCAGCTTCGTCGTCACGGCCGCACCGACCTTGAACCGCTCTTCCGGCGAGTCCGTGCGCACGTCCACCGCGAGTTCCCCGCGGATGCCGTGCGCCTTGGCGATGCGGCCGACTACGACGTCCATCCTGACCGTGTTCCGAAAGGGGCTCAGCGATCGGTGTCGACGACGTCCACGCGGACGCCGCGGCCACCGATGCCGCCCATGACGGTGCGCAGGGCGGTCGCCGTGCGACCACCCCGGCCGATCACCTTGCCGAGGTCGTCGGGGTGCACGTGCACCTCGAGCGTGCGGCCACGGCGCGTGGTCAGCAGCTCGACCCGGACCTCGTCCGGGTTGTCGACGATCCCGCGCACCAGGTGCTCGAGGGAGTCAGCCAGAAAGCTCACTCGGCCTTCTCACCCTCGGCGGCTTCGGCCTTCTCGGCCTCGGCCTTCTTCGGGGCGGACTTCTTCTTCGGCGTGGTGGCCTCGGTGGAGGGCTCCTCGCCGGCCGCGGCCAGCGCCGCGTTGAACAGGTCCTGCTTCGACGGCTTCGGCTCGGCCACCTTCAGGGTGCCCTCGGCGCCCGGCAGGCCCTTGAACTTCTGCCAGTCACCGGTGATCTCCAGCAGGCGCTGGACCGGCTCGGTCGGCTGCGCGCCGACACCCAGCCAGTACTGGGCGCGCTCGGAGACGACCTCGATCAGGCTCGGCTCTTCCTTCGGGTGGTACTTGCCGATCGTCTCGATGGCCTTGCCGTCCCGGCGGGTGCGCGCGTCGGCGACGATGATGCGGTAGTACGGCGCACGGATCTTGCCGAGGCGCTGCAGCTTGATCTTGACGGCCACGGGTGTGGGTTCTCCTCGAGTCTCTCTGGTGCTGGGGTGGGCGCACGCGAGCCGAGTGGGGACACGGACGCGGGCACCCGAAGGTCAGGAGCTTTCGCGCGGTGAGAGGGTCCGGCGGAAGCAGGCAGTGAACCATTCTGCCAGATGACACTCGCGCACTCAGAAAGAGGCCACCCCGAGCGCCCCGAGCAGGATGGTCAGCGCCGGGAGGAAGTTGTTCACCTGGTGCGCCACGATACTGCCCGGCAGCCGCCCGGTGACCAGCCGGGCCAGGCCGATCGGGACCGCGATGACCAGCAGCAACGTCGTCCGCAGGGGCTCGAGGTGGCTCGCCGCGAAGACCGCCGTGGACAGCAGGAACGCCGCGACGCGCCCCCAGCGTTCGCTGCGCCACTGCAGTTGCTCGACGGCGCCCCAGAGCAGGCCGCGGTAGATGATCTCCTCGCAGATCGGGCCGAGCAGCCACAGATAGACGAACATCACGACGGCCGCCGAGAGGGACATCTTCCGGTCTTCGACCAGGGAGCTGATCGCGGAGGTGGCGTTGGCGTTGCCGACCAGCCGCGTCCACAGGTAGGCGGCGATGGTCGTGAAGACGAGCCCGATGCAGCCGTAGCGGAACCCGGTGCGGACGTCGGCCCAGCGCCACTGGAGCCGCAGGTCGACGACCGGGCCGTTGCCGCGCACGCAGGTGATCAGCACGGCGACACCGGCCGCGATCATCGTCGGGAGCATGGTGCCGAGCAGCACGACCCGCATCGGCAGCGGGCCGGGGCCGGTGTCGCCGACCAGCACCGACACGAACGCCGCCGAAGCCAGCAGCACGGCTTCGACGAGCAGGAAGGCCCCGAAGCCCCACCGGTGGCGCCGCACCGGCGGGAGGAAGGCCGTCGCGGCTGGCTCCTCCGGCTCCGGAGGCGCGTCGGAAGCCGGGTCCCGGGGCTGGGAAGTGGTCACGCCTTGCCCTCCGCGGTCGCTCGGCTCCAGGTTCCGAGCCTAGCCGCCGGAAAGTGATCGCACAGTATCCGCACGGCTACTGTCCATCGATCTTCGTAACGCTCAGTGGGCGACGAACAGGAGGACCGCCGGCGGCAGGTTGTTGGCCGCGTGGGCGATCACCCCGGCGCTCACCCGCCCGGACAGGTGCCGGGCCAGCCCGATCGCGATGCCCTGGCCGAACAACGCGATCGTGCGCGTCGGCTCGCCGTGCAGCTGCGCGAACACCAGCGACGTCAGGATGAGCACGACCCACGGCGGGATGCGGTGGAACGACAGCGCGTTCCACAGCGTGCCGCGGACCAGCAGCTCCTCCGTGATCGGCGCGCCGGCGATGACGATCACCGCGGCGAGCACCAGCCAGACGGTGTCGCCGTCGAAGGTGTCGGCGAGGTCGGAGAGCGGGCTGTCGGAGACGTCGTCAGCGCCGTAGACGGCGATCAGCACCAGGTTGAGCCCGTACCCGACGACCAGGGCGAGCGCGCCGCAGGCGAGGCCGATCCGGACGTCGCGCCAGGTCGGTTTGAGCCCGAAGTCCGCGCGCAGTCCGTGGCCCCAGAGCCACGAGCCGGCCGCCGGGCCGAGGCCGAGCAGCAGGTTGGGGACGAACGCCAGGAGCAGCAGCGGGCCGATGTCGTGCAGTTCGAGGGGGTCGAATTCGCCGACGTTGCGGTTGACGGCGGCGGCGATGATCAGGTTGATGAGGTAGTAGCCCGCGATCCCCGCGAAGAACGCGACGAAACACCAGTGCGCTCCGAGCACGCGCCGCGCGCCGTCGTCGTCCGTCACGGCCCCAACGCTAAAGTGCCGACCCCGCAAGGAAATCGGCGGGGTCACGCGTAGACGGCGCCGCCCAGCACGATGTGCTCGGGATGCCGCAGGACGCCCAGGTCTTCGCGCGGGTCGCTCGCGTGGACGAGCAGGTCCGCGGGCGCGCCGTCGGCGATGCCGGGGTGGCCGAGCCAGTCGCGGGCGGCCCACGACGCGCTCGCAAGCGCCGCCTCGCGCGTCATGCCGGCGCGGTGCAGGGCTTCGATCTCGTCGACGAGCCGGCCGTGCTCGACCATGCCTCCGGCGTCACTGCCCGCGAAGACGCGTACGCCCGCTTCGATGGCCGTCGCGACCATCTCGCCGACGCCGGCGTGCAGCGCGCGCATGTGCGCCGCGTACGCCGGGTACTTGCCGGCCTTGTCCGCGATGGCGGGGAAGTTCTCGATGTTGATCAGGGTCGGCACCAGCGCGACGTCGTTGCGCGCCAGCTCCGCGAGCTGGTCCGCGCTCAGGCCGGTGCCGTGCTCGAGGCAGTCGATGCCGGACGCGATGAGCCCGGGCAGCGCGGCTTCGCCGAACACGTGCGCGGTGACGCGGGCGCCGTGGTCGTGCGCGACCTTGACGGCTTCGGCCAGGACGTCGTCGGGCCACAGCGGCGCGAGGTCGCCCGCGCCGCGGTCGATCCAGTCGCCGACGAGCTTGACCCAGCCGTCGCCGTCGCGGGCCTGCTCGGCGACGGCGTCCGGCAGCTGCGACGGGTCCTCCAGCTCGATGCCGAGCCCGGGGATGTACCGCTTGGCCAGGGCGAGGTGCTGCCCGGCGCGGATGATCGTCGGCAGGTCGGCCCGCGCCTGCAACGGCCGGACGTCGATCGGCAGGCCGCAGTCGCGGATGAGCAACGTGCCCGCGTCGCGATCGGCCGCGGCTTGCGCAGCCGCTTCCTCCAGGGACACGGGCCCGCCGACGCCGATGCCGGGGTGGCAGTGCGCGTCGACCAGGCCGGGCACGAGGAAGACGTCACGCCCGAGCGTCTCGGCGTCCGGCACCGGCTCGAACGAGATCCGGCCGCCGGTGATCCACAGCTCGCGGGACTCGCCGCCGGGCAGCACCACCCCGGCGGCGTGGAGCGCGGTGCTCAATTGTCCTTCGGGTTCTTCGGCAACTTGAACTTCGACGGGTCGAAGCCCGGGACGTCGTTCATGCCGCCCAGCTGGGAGAGGTCCGGCATGCCGCCGCCCATCCCGCCCGGGGGCAGCATCGGCATGCCACCGGGCAGCCCGCCGCGCATCTTGGGCTGAGTCGGGCCGCGCCCGCCCTTCTTGCCCTTCTTGCCCTTGCGCTTGGAGCTGCCGCCCCCGCCGCCGAAGCCGAACCGGCCGGCCATCTGGGCCATCATCTTGCGGGCCTCGAAGAACCGGTTGACCAGGTCGTTGACCTCGCGGACGGTGACGCCGGAACCGTTGGCGATGCGCAGCCGGCGCGACCCGTTGATCATCTTCGGGTTGTCGCGCTCGGCCGGCGTCATGCCGCGGATGATCGCCTGCAGCTTGTCCAGGTGCTTGTCGTCCACCTGGGCGAGCTGGTCCTTCATCTGGCCCGCGCCCGGCAGCATGCCGAGCAGGTTGCCGATCGGGCCCATCTTGCGGACCGCGAGCATCTGCTCGAGGAAGTCCTCCAGGGTGAGCTGGCCGCTCGACAGCTTCTCCGCGGCCTTCTCGGCCTGCTGCTGGTCGAAGGCCTGCTCGGCCTGCTCGATCAGGGTCAGCACGTCACCCATGCCGAGGATGCGCGAAGCCATCCGGTCCGGGTGGAAGGTGTCGAAGTCCTCGAGCTTCTCACCGTTGGACGCGAAGAGGATCGGCTGACCGGTGACCTCGCGGACGGACAGCGCGGCACCACCGCGGGCGTCGCCGTCGAGCTTCGTGAGCACGACACCGGTGAAGCCGACGCCGTCGCGGAACGCCTCCGCCGTGGTGACGGCGTCCTGACCGATCATCGCGTCGACGACGAACAGGACCTCGTCCGGGCTGACCGCGTCCCGGATGTCCGCGGCTTGCTTCATCAGCTCTTCGTCGACACCCAGGCGACCGGCGGTGTCGACCACGACGACGTCGTGCTGCGCGTGCTTGGCCTCTTCGATGGCGCGGCGGGCGACGTCGACCGGGTCGCCGACGCCGTTGCCCGGCTCGGGCGCGAAGGTGACGACGCCGGCGCGCTCGCCGACGACCTGCAGCTGCGTGACGGCGTTCGGGCGCTGGAGGTCGCAGGCGACCAGCATCGGCGCGTGGCCCTGCTTCTTCAGCCACATCGCGAGCTTGCCGGCGAGGGTCGTCTTACCGGCACCCTGCAGGCCCGCGAGCATGATCACGGTCGGCGGGTTCTTCGCCAGGTTCAGCCGGCGCGTCTCGCCGCCGAGGATCCCGACGAGCTCCTCGTTGACGATCTTGACGACCTGCTGGGCGGGGTTCAGCGCCTGGGAGACCTCGGCGCCCTTCGCCCGCTCCTTGATCCTCGCGATGAAGGTCTTGACCACGCCGAGGGCGACGTCGGCCTCCAGCAGCGCGATGCGGATCTCGCGCGCGGTGGCGTCGATGTCGGCGTCGGACAGCTTGCCCTTGCGCGTGAGCGTCTGCAGGGCGGCGGTGAGCCGATCGGAGAGGGTGTCGAACACGGGTGTGCACGCTCCAGCTGGGTCGAGAGTGGCGCGCCGGACGAGGCCGGCCCTTCCGAGGGTAGTCGCTCCGGCTCCCCCGCCTCACGGGTACGCGAAGGTCGCACGTACAGGTAGTACGTACATGCGTACTACCTCCATGGCAGCTTCGGGAAAATGACTGGATAGTCGTCGATGATTCGGTAAACATACGTGTATGACTTCCGCGACCAGACCCCGGCCTTCGCTCGCCGAACCGGCCGCCGACGCCGACGAACCGGTCCCCCTGCGGCGGATCGCCGGCCTGTTCCGCCCGCACCGCGGGGCCCTCGCCGCGCTGTTCGCGCTGATCGTGGTGCAGGCCGGGCTCGGCGTGACCTCGCCGTTCCTGCTGCGCGAGATCCTCGACGACGCCCTCCCGCACCGCGACACGCTGCTCCTCAGCTTCCTGGCCGGGGGGATGATCGCCTGCGCGGCCGGCAGCGCCTCGCTGGGCGTCGCCACCACCGGGCTGTCCAACACGATCGGGCAGCGCGTGATGAACGAGCTGCGCGTGTCGGTCTACGGGCACCTGCAGCGGATGTCGCTCGGCTTCTTCACCCGCACGAAGAGCGGCGAAGTGCTCTCGCGGGTGTTCAACGACATCGGCGGCGTCGACAACGTCATCACCACCACGGCCGGGTCGATGGTGCAGAACCTGACGACGACGACCGCGATCACGGTCGCCCTGATCCTGCTCGACTGGCAGCTCGCGGCGCTGTCGCTGATCGTGGTGCCGCTGTTCCTGCTGTTCACCCTGCGCCTGGGCAAGAAGCGGCGGCACCTGGCCCGCGGCCGGACCCGGCGGATGGCCCGGCTGACGACGATGGTCGAGGAGTCCCTGTCCGTCACCGGTGTGCTGCTCGCCAAGACGATGGGCAACGAGCGGGCGATGCGCGAGCGCTTCGGCGAAGAGTCGCGGGAGATCGCTTCGCTGGAACGCGCCGCCGCGCTGGCGGGACGCTGGCAGATCGCGTCGCGGGCGATGAGCCTGACCGTGATCCCCGCGCTGGTCTACTGGATCGCCGGGCTGGCGATCGCGGGCGGCGCGTCGCCGATCTCGCTCGGCACCGTGGTGGCGTTCACCAGCATGCTCAACCGGCTGGTCGCGCCGGCCAGCGCGATGCAGACGATCGGGCAGAACGTGGCGACGTCGAAGGCGCTGTTCGGGCGGATCTTCGAAGTGCTGGACCTGACGGTGGAGATCACCGACAAGCCGGGCGCGGGCACGCTCGACGTGCGCCGCGGCGACGTCTCGATGCGCGGCGTCTCCTTCCGCTACGACGAAGACGGGCCGCTGACGCTCACGGACATCGACCTCGACGTCCCCGCCGGGACGACGACGGCGCTGGTCGGCTCGACCGGCTCGGGCAAGACGACGCTCGCGTACCTGGTCGCGCGGCTGTACGAGGTGAGCGGCGGGTCCGTGGAGATCGACGGCACCGACGTCCGGGACGTCACCCTGGCGTCGCTGGCCGCGGGCGTCGGGATGGTGTCGCAGGAGACGTACCTGTTCCACGACACCGTGCGGGAGAACCTGCGCTTCGCGAAGCCGGACGCGACCGACGAGGAGATCGAGGCCGCCGCGAAGGCCGCGCACATCCACGACACCCTGGCCGGGCTGCCCGAGGGGTACGACACCGTCGTCGGCCAGCGTGGCTACCGGTTCTCCGGCGGCGAGAAACAGCGGATGGCGATCGCGCGGATCCTGCTGCGCAACCCGCCGGTGCTCATCCTCGACGAGGCGACCAGCGCGCTCGACACCCGCACCGAACGCTCGGTGCAGGCCGAGCTCGACCGGCTGGCCGCGGGCCGCACGACGCTGACGATCGCGCACCGGCTGTCCACTGTGGAGCACGCCGACCAGATCGTGGTGCTGCACGAGGGCCGGATCGTCGAGCGCGGGACGCACGAGGAGCTGCTGGCGCGCGACGGGCGTTATGCCCGGCTGGTCCGGGGAACCGCCTAATCTGGGGGCCATGCACCCCGAACCCGACGTCGCTCCCCCGGTCAGCGCGGACCCCGAGCTGGCCGACCTGGCCCGCCGGGTGCGCGAGGGCGTCGGGCGGCTGAACTGGCGGATGCGGGCGGAACGGGACCCGAACGGGCCGGGCCCGGCGGTGCTCGCGGTGCTGAGCCGGCTCTACCGGGCGGGCACGCACACGCCGACGGAGCTGGCCGAGGCCGAGCGGCTGCAGCCGCAGTCGCTGACCCGGATCCTCGCGTGGGTGACCGAACGCGAGCTCGTCACGCGCTCGCCCGATCCGGCGGACGGGCGCCGGTCGCTGGTCAGCATCACCCCGGCCGGGCTGGACGTGCTGCGCGAGTACAGCATCCGGCGGGAGCGCTGGCTGGCCGGCGCGATCGAGTCGACGCTGTCGCCGACCGAGCGGCAGCTGCTGAGCCTGGCGTCGGAGCTGATGCTCCGCGTCGCGGACGCCTGAAAGCCGCCGCGGAGACCCCTCGATCCCTCCGCGGCGACCTTCACGACACCCCCTGTTCGCACCACCTCCCCGTGGTGCGGCACGGGTCCCGGAACGGGCCGCTCCTCCTGTCGGCCCGCCCCGGAACCCTGGCCGCCCGGACGGCTCACCTCCCCAGGGGCCGTCCGGACTTCCCCCCCTCTGCCGGCGATCCGGTATCCGCCGGCAGGACGAAGTCTGCCGCCCGGAGGCACCCGGCCAGCAGTGGGAGAACCCTCAATTACCCGTGGGTAGTAATACTCAAGACGTCTTCGCGCGCCCTCGCGACGCAGCTCGCTTCGCCGTCGTACGCGCCTTCGCGGCCCTCGATGCTGCGGCTTTGGCCTTCGCGACGGCCGCATTGCGCGCGTCCTCCGCTTCGGCCGCGGTCTCCTGCAGCGCCGCCAGCAGCCGCGTGACGCCCTCGGCCTGCTCGGCGGCCGTCGGCTGGACGACTTCGGATCCGTCGATCTTCGCCTGCACCAGCGCCTGGAACGCCTCGCGGTAACGGTCGGGGTAGCGGCCCGGGTCGAACTCGCCGGTCAGCTCCTCGACGAGGTTCACCGCGCGCCGCAGCTCGCCGGGCCGGATGTCGACGTCGGCGTGCTGGAACGGGAAGTCGGGCGTGCGGACCTCGGCCGGCCACAGCATCGTCTCGAGGACGATCACCTGGTCGCGCACCCGCAGCGCGCCGAGCGTCTCGCGCCGCCGCAGCGCGACCGTCACGAGCGCGATCCGCCCGGACTGCTGCAAGGCCTCGCTGAACAGCACGTACGGCTTGGTGCCCGCCGGCTCCGGCTCGAGGTAGTAGCTCTTCGCGAACCAGATCGGGTCGACCTCGGCGAGCGGCGCGAAGCCGCGGATGGCGATCGTGCGGCCGGGCATCGGGAGCGACGCGAGCTCGTGGTCCGACAGCAGCACGACGTCGCCACCGGGGACGGGGTAGCCGCGGACCATCTCCTCGGGCGGCACCTCGGCGCCGTCGACCTCGCACACCCGCTTCACCCGCACGCGCCCGCCGTCGGCCTCGTGGACCTGGTGCAGCGGGATCTCGCGGTCCTCGGTCGCGCCGTACGCCTTCACCGGAATGGCGTAGCTGCCGAACCCGATCGTGCCCGTCCACACCGCGCGCATGCGAGCCACCTCCGCAGCTCCCAGGCTAGTCAGCCGCCCTCGCGCGAAAACAGCTACAAACGGGTGTCAGGTGCGACGGATTCGCTCACACATTCGAACGACGGCGTGACCTCGTCGAGCGCCTCGGCCGAACAGCGAGCCGCGATGGCCGCCGCGCGGAGCACCTCGGTGACGACCTCGACGTCCAGCGGCGGGGCCGCGACGAGCGCGTTCGAACCGCCTTCGACGCGGGCGGCGAGGCCGGCCAGCGCGTGGGAGATGGCCTCCTGGCCTGCGACCAGGTCCGCGATGACGTCGATGAGCTCGGCGGTCGTGGCGCCCGGGCCGCCGCAGCGCAGGCCCGCGGCGAGCTCCTCGGCGCAGGACCGCAGGTGGGTGGCGACGACCGTCGGCGGCAGCGTCAGGTCCTGCATCACTCACCCCCTCGGGCCCGTCAGAGCAGCCATAGTGCCACCGCACCCGCCGGCACCGGAGACGACACACCGCCGTCCGGATATTTGACCGATCGTTCTCGATAGGGCTAGGGTTTCGATCATGTCCCGGGTCAAGGAGTTCGACGTCGGCGAAGCCTGCGACGCCGCGCTCACGCTCTTCCGGCGCCAGGGCTACGAGGCGACGTCGGTCAACGACCTCGTCACGCACCTCGGCGTCGCTAAGGCGAGCTTGTACGCCACGTTCGGCACGAAGCACGACTTCTACCTGACGGCGTTGAAGCGCTACGCCGAGCGGACCGACGCGCGAGTGCTGGCCCAGCTGTCCGAGCCGGGGTCCGGCGTGGCCGCGGTGCGCCGGCTTTTCGACGGCTACCGGGCGGAAATCCTCGGCGACGAGACAAGGATGGGCTGTTTCGTCGTCAACGCGGCGATCGAGCTGCTCCCCCGCGACCCCGACGTCGCACGGCTGGTGGAACGCAGCTGGGACACCCTCGAGGTCGCCCTCACCATGACGCTGGAACGCGCTCGATCCCAAGGCGAACTTCCCGGCGGCAGCGACCCGGCGATGCTCGCGCGGTTCCTGCTCACCGTGCTGCAAGGACTGCGCGTCCTGGGCAAGAGCGCGGACGCGGCGAACCGGCTGGACGCCGCCATCTCACAAGCGATGCGGCTTATTCAAGACTGATCGGACCAGAAAGAAGGCGGGCAATGGGGGCACGGTTCACGGGCAAGGTCGTCCTGGTGACGGGCGGCGGCTCGGGCATCGGGAAGGCGGCGGCGCGGGCGTTCGCGGCCGAGGGCGCGACGGTCGTCGTCGCGGGCC
Source organism: Amycolatopsis stemonae (assembly GCF_054781455.1). Classification (NCBI taxonomy): domain Bacteria; kingdom Bacillati; phylum Actinomycetota; class Actinomycetes; order Pseudonocardiales; family Pseudonocardiaceae; genus Amycolatopsis; species Amycolatopsis stemonae. Next base: position 32,823 of record NZ_BAAGUJ010000010.1, read on the forward strand.
GGGACGAGCAGCGGCTGGCGTCGGCGGTGCAGGAGATCGGCGGGGACGCGAGCGCGGTCACCGTGGACGTCACCGACTCCGCGGACGTCGCGCGGATGGTCGAGACGGTCGTCTCGCGGCACGGCGGACTGGACGTCGCGTTCAACAACGCGGGCATCCTCGGGTCGCCGGCCCCGCTCGCGGACCTCGACGAAGACGACTTCGGCGCGGTGCTCGACACGAACGTCACCGGGACGTGGCTGTGCCTGAAGCACGAGGTCGCGCACATGCGGGCGCACGGCGGCGGCGCGATCGTCAACATGGCGTCGAACATCGGCGCGCACGGCCGCCTGCCGAACATGGCGGCCTACGCGGCGTCGAAGGCCGCGGTCAGCGTGCTGACGCGCACGGCGGCGCGTGACCACATCGCCGACGGCGTCCGCATCAACGCGGTCAGCCCGGGCGCGACCGACACGGACATGTCACTGCGGCCCGGTGAGACGGCCGCGGACCGCGCCGCGCGGCTGAAGGACGCGATCCCGCTGGGCCGGGTGGGGGCCACCGCCGAGGTGGCCGCCGCGGTGCTGTGGCTGGCTTCGGACGAAGCCGCCTTCACCGTGGGGCACGACCTGGTCGTCGACGGCGGCGCGACCGCCTGAGCGGCCCCACCCGGACCCGCGTTCGGAGTGGCCGGAACTCCTCCGGCGGACGTTCACGACTCACGGTTGCGCATGGTGACGTTCCCCTCTCGTGCTGGGACGGACTGGTGCCGGACGTGGTCAGGACTCGCGGTTGCGCACGGGGCTCTCCTTTCCGGGCGCAGGGGCTGGTCAGCATGGGTTCACGACTCGCGGTTGCGCACGGCGGTACTCCTTCCTGGCGCGGGGGGCGGGCACGGCGATCAGGACTCGCGGTTGCGCACGGGCTTCTCCTCTCCGGGCGTCGGGATCGGTCAGCACGGGCTCAGGACTCGCGGTTGCGCACGGGCTTCTCCTCTCCGGGCGTCGGGATCGGTCAGCACGGGCTCAGGACTCGCGGTTGCGCACGGCACTGCTCCTCTCGGGCGAAGGAACGGGCGTCAAGGCGTCAGGACTCGCGGTTGCGCATGGCGGCGGCCTCCCTTCGCTGCTCCGATCGTGTGGCAATCATCGATCGCGGCCGCCCGGTGTGATGGGGTGGACGCGGATCGTCGGATCACCCAGGGGAGTTGCACCGCCTTGAGTATGGACGGCGCCCGACCGGCGGAACGCCACGCGGGCCGGATCCGAGGGGCGCTGAACCCTGCTCGCTGGACCCTCTGGCAGCAGCGCGGGTCGCTGATCTTCTACTGCTTCCTCGTCGAGTCCGTGGCGCTCGTGGCCACCGTCTGGACGGCCGCCGCGGTGCCCGTCCGGGCGTGGGACCTGGCCGTCTTCGGCGTCCTCGCCGGCCTCGGCGTGCTGCAGGCCGAACTGGGCCGGCAGATCGAGCGCGTCCGCCGGCTGGTGTCGGACACCCCGCACATCAACCTGACGTCGGTCTGGACGTTCGCCGGCGTGCTGCTCCTGCCGCCGGCGCTGGTCACGGCCCTCGTGGCCGTCCTGTACGTGCACCTGGCGACGCGCAGCCTGGCGCGCATCAAGCGCGTCCCGCCGTTCCGGACCACGCTGAACGCGACCCTGGTCGTCATCACCTGCTACTCGGCCGAACTGGTCCTGAGCAGGCTCCACGTGCCCGACATGTACTCGGCGCTGACGTCGGGCTGGCGCGGCGTCACGGCGATCGCGCTGGCCGCGGCGACCTACTTCCTGGTCGCGGCGATCACGATCGTCCCGGCGTTGACGATCACGAAGCGCTCGGTGAAGGCGTTCTTCGGCGGCCTCGGGGACAACCTCCTCGAGGTCGCGACGCTGTGCCTGGGCCTGCTCACGGCGCTGACGCTGGCGACGCTGCCCGCACTGGCCGTCGCGATCGTGCCGCCGCTGCTGGTGCTGCACCGGGCGGTGCTGATCAAGCAGCTGGAGATCGCCGCGACGACGGACGAGAAAACGGGCCTGTTCAACACGACCGGGTGGCACCTGCTCGCGTCGCGCGAACTGGCGCGCGCCCAGCGCAGCACGCGAAGCACGTTCGGCGTGCTGATGATCGACCTGGACTACTTCAAGCTGATCAACGACGAGCACGGCCACCTGGCCGGCGACACGGTCCTGCGCGCGGTCGCGACGACGATCAAGAACGCGGTCCGCGACTACGACTCGGTCGGCCGCTTCGGCGGTGAGGAGTTCGTGGTCCTGCTCCCGGACATCGGCCCGGCGGCGGTGCTCGCGGTGGCCGAGCGCATCCGGGCGGCGATCGAGAGCCTGAAGGTCGAGTACGAGGACGGCAGCCGCGTCCGCGTCATCGGCGCCCTGTCGGCCTCGATCGGCGTGGCGACCTACCCGGACGGCGGCACGGCCGTCGAGCGCCTGCTGCAGGCAGCGGACAAGGCCCTCTACCGGGCCAAGGACGCGGGCCGCAACCAGGTCGTCGACGGCACCGCACCCGCCTGACCCACCCCGTTGTTTCCCGCCCTTGACCAGGCGACTTGTTATTTTTGCTCGGCTGAGCTAAATTTTGCTCATGCGAGCAAGAACCTTCACCGAGTCCGGCCGCCGAGCACAGATCGTGCGAGCGGCGATCGCCGTGATCGCCGAGGCCGGGTACGCGAAGGCGTCCTTCAGCCGGATCGCGAAGCAGGCGGGCCTGTCGAGCACCGGCATGATCAGCTACCACTTCGCCGGCAAGGACGACCTGCTCGCGGCCTGCGTCACCGAGATCGAAGAGATCACCGGGGCGTACATGCAGCCCCGCATCGACGCGGCCGTCGGCCACGTCGCGCAGTTGCGCGCCTACGTCGAATCGAACGTCGACCTCGTCGGGGAGCACCCCGCCGAGGTCCGGGCGCTGATCGACCTGGTGAAGAACGCCGGCTCGCAGAGCGCGAGCGTCAACGGGCGGCTCGCGCTGTTCGAAGAGCACTTCCGGACCGGGCAGGCGGCGGGCGCATTCGGCCCGCTCGACGCCCGGACCACGGCGCTCGCCTTCACCGCCGGCCTCGACGCCGTCGTCGCCACGGCGGCCGCCGCCGGGCTGGCGCCCACCGAGCTCACGCGCATCGGCCGTGAGCTCGCCGACCTGTACGTGCGGGCGACCGCACCGGAATCCACTGGGGGAACCGCATGATGATCGAGCAGAAGTCCGAACCCGACGCCGGCCTGCGCCGGGTCGTCCGCGCCAACGTGCTGAACGTCGTGTTCGAAGTGGTCGTGCCGATGGCGCTGTTCTACGGCCTGCGCATCGCCGGCGTGAGCCAGTGGTGGGCGCTGATGGCGGGTGTCCTGGTGGCCGCGCCGTACGTGCTGTGGACCATCGCGCGCACCCGCAAGGTCGACCTCGTCGCCCTCGTCACGCTGAGCGTCCTGGTGCTGTCGGTGGTGCTCGGCCTGCTCTCCGACGACCCGCGCACGCTGGTGATCCGCGAAGGCTGGACAGCGGCGCTCGGTGGCCTGTTCGGCGCGTGGATGCTGGTCACGGTGTTCGTCGGCCGGCCCGCGCAGCTGACGCTGGGCCGCACCATCGCCGAGGTCAAGCGCGGCGCCGAAGGGGCGGAGGCGTGGGCGGGCCGCTGGGACACCGACGCCCGGTTCCGCCGCGGCCTGCGGATCAACACGGCCGCCTGGGGCGCGGTGCTGCTGGGCAGTGCGGTGGTGCACGTCGTGCTCGTCTACACGCTGCCGATCGACCTCATCGCGCTGGTCACCAACCTCGCGTGGTTCGGTGCGCTGGCCGTCCTGATCGCCTGGCACGTCTGGTACCTCCGCAAGGAGAACCTCGATGCCTGACGTCCTGGTCGCGGGCGCGGGCCCGACCGGCCTGCTGACCGCGTTCGAGCTGGAACGCGCCGGGCTCGACGTGCTGGTCCTGGAGCGGGACGCCGAGCCGCCGGCACAGTCGAAGGCGCTCGGCCTGCAGCCGCGGTCGGTCGAGGTGCTGGCCGACCGCGGCCTGCTCGCCGCGATCGAGCCGCACGTCCAGGCGAGGCTGCCCGCCGGGCACTTCTCGGGCCTCCCGATCGACTACGCCGACCTGCCGACGCCGTTCCCGTACCAGCTCGGCGTCGAGCAGGCCCACGTCGCGGCGGCGATCGAGGCGCGGCTGCGGACCCCGGTGCTGCGCGACGCGGCCGTCACGGCGGTGGCCCAGGACGACGAGGGCGTCACCGTCACCGCGGGCGGGCGCGAGCACCGGGCCGGCTGGCTCGTCGCCGCCGATGGCGGGCACAGCACGGTCCGGGCGCTGCTGGGCGCCGCGTTCCCCGGCAGCGCGGCGCGGATCTCCTTGGTCGTCGCCGACATCACCCTGTCCGCCAAGCCCGCCGGGCTCGCCGAGGCCTGGCAGCTGCCGTCGTCGGCGTCGGGCTACCTGCTGCCGCTGTCCGGAGGCCGCTACCGCACGATCGTCTACGGCGAGGAGCAGCAACGGCTCGGCCGCGACGAACCGGTCGGCGCCGACGAGCTGCAGCGCGCCCTGACCGCGGCGCACGGACCGGAGCTGCTCGTCGGCGAGGTGCTGTGGGCGTCGCGCTTCGGCGACGCGGCCCGGCAGCTCGAGCGGTACCGGCACGGCCGGGTGCTGTTCGCCGGTGACGCCGCGCACGTCCACCTCCCGGTGGGTGGCCAGGGCCTCAACCTGGGCCTGCAGGACGCGGCGAACCTCGGCTGGAAGCTGGCCGCGACGGTCCGCGGCACGGCGCCGAGCGACCTGCTCGACAGCTACCACGACGAGCGCCACCCGGTCGCGGCGCGCGTGCTGGTCAGCACCCGCGCACAGGCGGTGCTCGGCGTCCCGGACCCGGACGCGGCGGCCGTCCGGGAGGTCGTCACGGGGCTGCTGGCGGTCCCCGAAGCCCGCCGCGCCGTCGCCTCGGAGCTCTCCGGTCTCGGGGTGACGTACCCGGGAACGACGGGGCGTGCCACCGACGTCCCGGCGAGCCCCGACGGCCGCGCGGTCCTGGTCGGCACGTCCGTGCCCGCCGGGTGGGCCGGCCGGGTCGAGGGCCGCGAGGGGGCGGCACCTCGGCTCGTCCGGCCCGACGGGTACGTCGCGTGGGCGGGCGGACCGGGCCTGGAAGACGCACTCCACCGGTGGCTCGGCGCGCCCGCCTAGGAAGCCGCGGCCAGGATCGCCTGCTCCACCTCGCGCCGCCACCCCGGCTCGATCCGGCCGCTGCGGGGCGTCACGGCGAAGGAGTCCACGACGGCACCGCCCAGCGTCGACACCTTCGCCCAGCGGACCTCCGCCTCGCAGCGGCGCAGCGCCCCGGCGACCCGGAACAGCAGGCCGATCCGGTCGGCGGCACGCAGCTCGAGGACCACCGTGTCGGGGCCGCTCGTCTCGTCGTCGAACCAGAGGACCTTCGGCGCGACCGCGTCGGGCGAGCCGTAGTCGCGTTCCTTCGCCGCCAGGCGCTGCGTGAGGGGGAGCGTGCCGGCGACCGCGCGAGCGAACTGCTCGCGCAGGAGCGTCGCGTCGGGCAGGGAGCCGAACTTCGGGGACGCGGTGAAGACGCCCGCGCGTCCGCCGTCGTGGCCGCGCAGGACCGCCGAGTGCACCTCCAGGGAGTTCAGCGCCAGCACGCCCGCCGCCGGGGCGAGCAGTTCCGCGCGGGCCGGCACGGCCAGCAGGACCGTGACGACCTTGCCGTGCGCGCTGATCCGGATCTCGCCGGTGCCCGAGGCCACGGCCTGCGCGACGAGCTCGCGCTGTTCGTCGTTCATCGGCTCCGGCGCGGTGAACCCCTTGCCGCGCAGGACTTCCTCGCAGCCGGTGACGAGCTCGGCGAGCAGCCGCGCCTTCCAGTCCGTCCAGACGCCGGGGCCGGTGGCCAGCGAGTCCGCCTGCGTGAGCGCGTGCAGCAGCTCGACCAGGACGATGTCGCTGTCCAGGGTCTTCACCACCCGCGCCACCGTTTCCGGCTCGCTGATGTCGCGGCGCGTCGCGGTGTGCGGCAGCAGCAGGTGGTGGCGGACGACCGCCGACACCGTGCCCGCGTCCGCCGGGTTCAGCCCGAGCCGCGTCGCGACCTGGGCGGAGATCTTGGCGCCCAGCTCGGAGTGGTCGACGTCGCGGCCCTTGCCGATGTCGTGCAGCAGCGCGCCGATCAGCAGCAGGTCCGGCCGCGACACCGTGGTGGTCAGCTTCGCGGCCTCGACGCAGGTGCGCACGAGGTGCCGGTCGACCGTCCACTGGTGCACCGGCGAGCGCGGCGGCAGGTCGCGGACCGCGCCCCACTCGGGGAACAGCCGGGCCCACAGCCCCGTCCGGTCGAGCGACTCGACCGCGTCGACCAGCCCCTCCCCCGCGCCCAGCAGCTCGACCAGCGCGTTCAACGCCTCCGGCGGCCACGGCGCCCGCAGCTCGGGTGCCGATTCGGCCAGTGCCTTGAGCGTGCCGAGCGCGATCGGCTTGCCGGTGCGGGCCGACGCCGCGGCCACCCGCAGCAGCAGCGCGGGGTCCTTCGCCGGGACGGCGTCGCGGGCCAGCGCGACCTCGTTCCCGTGCAGGACGACGCCTTCCGCGAGCGGGGTCCGCGACGGCCGTCGCCCGAACCGTGGCTTCGGCGGCTCCACAGTGGACCGGAGCGCGACGTCCAGCGCGTACGCGATGGTGCGGCCCGCGCCGGACAGTTTGCGCGCCAACGTGAACCGGTCGCCGAAGCCGAGTTCGGCGGCGACCAGCTCGGCCTCCGGCGCGGCCAGGACGTCCCGTTCGCGCCGGATCTCGCGCCGCAGCTCGGTGCGGACGTCGAGCAGAAGCCCTTTCGCATCAAGGAGTTCTTCGCCGGGGCGAGCGGTGAGCTGCGCCGCGGCCAATGCTTCCAGGACGGCGAAGTCCCGCAACCCGCCCCGGCCGTGCTTCAGGTCGGGTTCGGCGGACTGCGCGATCTCCCCGCTGCGGGTCCAGCGCTGCCGGACCGACGCCGTCAGGTCGGGCAGCTGCTTGCGCGCCGTGCGGCGCCACTGGTCCCGCGCCGCGGAGACCAGCCGGCTCGACAGCTCGGCGTCCCCGGCGAGGTGCCGGGCGTCGAGCAAGCCCATCGCGGTGCGAAGGTCCTCCGAAGCGACCTTCAGCGCTTCGCCGGGCGTGCGCACCGAGTGGTCGAGCCCGACTTTCGCGTCCCACAAGGGATACCAGAGCGCGTCCGCGATCTCGCCGACGCCGCTGTTGCCGTTGTGCACCAGCAGCAGGTCGAGATCGGAGAACGGCACCAGCTCCCGGCGGCCGAGCCCGCCCACGGCGACCAGCGCGACACCCGGTTCCGCGGTGTCGACGCCGGCCGCCGAGGCTCCCCTGCCCAGCCAGAACTCGTAGAGGTCGACCAGGGCCGCCCGCAGTGCGGACGCCCCCAGCCTCCCGTGCCTGCCCTCGAGCAGTCGCTCGGTGGCCTTGACCAGTTCGCCCCCGTCGGCCATCCCGGACGCCTATAGAGCGTCCGTGCCGCGCTCACCGGTCCGTACCCGGATGACCGTCTCGACCGGCGTCACCCACACCTTGCCGTCGCCGATCTTGCCGGTGTGCGCGGCGGTGGTGACGGCCTCGAGGACCTTCTCCACGTTGGTGTCGTCGGTGACGACCTCGATCTTCAGCTTGGCCACGAAGTCGACCGAGTACTCGGCACCGCGGTAGACCTCGGTGTGGCCCTTCTGCCGGCCGTAGCCCTGGACCTCGCTGACCGTCATGCCCAGCACGCCCAGCTGCTCCAGCGCGGAGCGGACGTCGTCGAGCGTGAACGGCTTGACAATCGCCGTGATGAGCTTCATGCCTTGCTCTCCTCGAGTTTCGCGGCCGGAGCGGTCTTGACCGGAATGGTGGACGGTGCGCCACCGCCGGACAACCCGGTGAAGTCGTACGCGCTCTCCGCGTGCTGCGCCTCGTCGATGCCGGCGACCTCGTCCTCGGTGCTGACGCGGAAGCCGCCCGCCTTCTTGATCACGAAGGCGATGATGAAGGACAGGACGAACGAGTACGCGAGTACCGCACCGGCTGCCGCCGCCTGCTTGACCAGCTGGCTCCAGCCGCCGCCGTAGAAGAGGCCGTTGCCGCCCGCGCTGTTGGCGTCGGTCGTGGCGAAGAAGCCGATGAGCAGGGTGCCGACGATGCCGCCGACCAGGTGGACGCCGACGACGTCGAGCGAGTCGTCGAAGCCGAACTTGAACTTGAGCGAGATGGCCAGCGCGCAGACCGCACCGGCGATGACGCCGATGGCGATGGCCCCGAGCGGGCTCACGAAACCACACGCCGGGGTGATCGCGACCAGGCCGGCGACCGCGCCGGACGCGGCGCCGAGCGTGGTCGGCTTGCCGAACTTGAGCTGCTCCACGATCAGCCAGCCGAGCACGGCGGCGGCGGTGGCGACGGTCGTGTTGGTGAACGCGACGGCCGCGAGGTCGTTGGCGGCCAGCGCGGAGCCGGCGTTGAAGCCGTACCAGCCGAACCACAGCAGGCTCGCGCCGAGCAGCACGAACGGCACGTTGTGCGGGCGGCCGGTGTCCTTCGGCCAGCCCTTGCGCTTGCCGAGCACGATCGCCAGCGCGAGACCCGCCGCACCGGCGTTGATGTGGACCGCCGTACCACCGGCGAAGTCGAACGCCTTGAGCTTGTTGGCGATCCAGCCGCCGCTGAAGTCCGCGCCCGTGAAGCCGTCGAACGAGAACACCCAGTGCGCGACCGGGAAGTACACGACCGTCACCCAGATGACGACGAACAGCGTCCAGCCCCAGAACTTCGCGCGGTCGGCGATGGCGCCGGAGATCAGCGCGGGCGTGATGATGGCGAACATCAGCTGGAACATGACGAACGCGAGCACCGGCAGCGCGTCGGAGCCCGGCCACGCGACCGCGGGCGACGAGCCGCTGGCGGCCGTCGCGAGACCGACCAGCTTGCCGATCGAGTCGCCGAGACCGGCGAAGTGGAAGTTACCGACCAGCCCGCCGAAGGCGTCGTCGCCGAACGACATCGAGAAGCCGTACAGCGCCCACAGCACCCCCACCACGGCCAGCGCGATGAAGTTCATCATCAGCATGTTCAGGACGCTCTTCGCGCGGACCATACCGCCGTAGAAGAAGGCCAATCCCGGTGTCATGAGCATGACCAGCGCGGCGCTGGCCAGTACCCATGCGGTGTCTCCTGCGTTCAGCACATCGTCCTCCCGTGCCCTGGGTCTGTGCGATGGCAGTTTTGGCGCGCGGTGTTTCACGGGGCGGCGTGCGAGGTTTCGCCCGCGTGAACTGTCCGCACCCGGTTGTTACGGCCACGTTTCCCGGGGCGTGTACCGGAGTGTCCGGTTGCGTTACGTCGTGGTCGAATATCCCCATGACCTCGACCGACCACGGGAATGACCCACTGCCACCCCCGGTCGTGGCCGCGTTGCGCTGTTCGGTGTGCGCAGCGCCACTGAAGGCGGTCGAGCGCACGCTGCGTTGCGAAAACCGCCACTCGTTCGATCTAGCCCGCCAGGGGTACGTGAACCTGTTGCACGCGCGAATCCCGGCCGGGACCGCGGACACGGCACCGATGGTCGCGGCCCGCGCGAACTTCCTGGCGTCGGGCGCGTACCGCCCGCTGGCGGACGAGCTGGCCCGGGTGTGCGCGGAGGCCGACAGCCTGGTGATCGACGCGGGTGCCGGAACGGGCTACTACCTGGCCCACGTCCTGGACGCTTCCGGAGCGTACGGCCTCGCACTGGACGTCTCGGCGGTCGCACTGCGCCGCGCGGCCCGTGCGCACGCCCGCCTGGGCGCGGCGGTGTGGAACCTGTGGGAGCCGTGGCCGGTGGGCGACGAGGTGGCGTCGGTGGTGCTGAACGTCTTCGCGCCGCGCAACGGCCCGGAGTTCCACCGCGTGCTGGCCCCGGGCGGCCTGCTCGTGGTCGCCGCCCCGGCCCCGGACCACCTCGCCGAGCTGGGCGACCTGGTCCTGGCGGTGGACGAGCGCAAGGAGGAGCGCCTGGACGGCACCCTCGGCGAGTACTTCGCCCGCACGGGCCGCACGGAGATCCGGCGCACGGCGTCGCTGACGCCCGCGCAGGTCCGCCAGGCGGTGGAGATGGGCCCGACGGCCTTCCACCTGGACCGCGGCAACCGTCGAGCACGCCTCGACGCGCTGGCTGAGCCCCAGACCGTGACGGTGTCTTTTTCGGTCTCCACCTACCGGCGCCTCTGACGGCCTGTCCCCGGTCTTGTTCTACGGGGTCTGGAAGGCTGGGACAGGTGAAGCCCGACTGGACCGCCCCTGCGACCCTGCTCGCGGACGCGGAGTGGGTACGCGCCCGCATCGGCGGCGCGGCCAAGCTCTACGGCTGCGCCCCACCGGAGGTCCTCGGCACGATCTGGTGGTACTCGCTCTCGTCGGTCCTCGTCGCTCCGGCGGTGGAAAGCCTGGTCGCCGCGGCGCCTGCCTTGACTGGCGGCGGTTTCACACCGCCTGGTGAACCGCCGCCGGACGCCGCGGCGCCTGCTCCGAGCGACCTGTCCGCGCTCGCGGACCCGTCGCTGGACGCCATGGAACTCGACCTCGTGGCCGACGGCCGCTTCCTCGGCGCCCGGTCCACCCGGCGCCTGTCCGGCGGGCTGCCCGAGCTCGGCGCCGCGTTCGGCAAGGCACTCGGTGCCGCCATCACGACGATCGCCGCCGTCACCGGGGCGCGTGAACGGGCGCTCGGCGCTATTGCCACCGACTCGATCGGCAACCGGCTGCTGTGGACGCCCGACCCCGAGCGGGCCATGGCGCTCGCCGAACCACTCGTGGCCGCGATCGGTCTGGGTCTGCCGAAGCCGCGCTTCGTGCACGTCGGCCGGACGCCCGCCGTACGCCGGGCGTCGTGCTGCCTGATCTACGAAGTCGGCAACCCGAAGTGCGTGAGCTGCCCGCGCCAGACCCCCGCCGAACGTGAAGCCCGGCTGCGCGCCGCCTTGGGCTGACCCGGCTCAGTCGAGGACGGCCAGCTCCAGCCCCCGCAGCCGCTCGGGGTCGGCGATGACGTCGATGCCGCTGATCCGGTCGCCGTCGACCTGGAACGCCAAGACGACCGACAACCGGCCGTCGCGCACCCAGAGCAGCCCCGGCGAGCCGTCGACGAGCGCCAGCTCGCTCGTGCGGGCCCGTTCGGAGGCCAGCACCGCGCCCTTGCGCACGTTCTCGACGCCGCGCAGCACGACCGGCGCCGGACTGGGACCGACGAACCGGTCGGCGTGCAGCACCACCTCCGGATCGAGCAGGGTGAGCAGCGCCTCGAAGTCGCCACCTCGCGACGCCGCCAGGAAGGCCTCGACGACCTTCCGCCGCCTCGGCAGGTCCGCGTCCGTCGCGGCGCCGCCCTTGACCCGGCGCCGGGCGCGGCTCGCGAGCTGCCGCGCCGCGGCCGGGGTCCGGTCGAGCATCGGCGCGATTTCGTCGAACGGCACGGCGAACATGTCGTGCAGCACGAACGCGACCCGCTCCGCCGGCGCCAGCGTGTCGAGCACCACCAGCAGCGCCAGTCCGACCGAGTCGGCCAGCTCGGCCTCCTCCTCGGGGTCCCGGCGCTCCTCGCCCGGCTCGGGCCGGCCGTCGAGAGGCTCCTCGCGGTGGTTGCGACGCGTCCGGAGCATCGACAGGCACACCCGCGCGACGACGGTGGTCAGCCACGCGCCGACGTTCTCGACCTCGCCCATGTCGGTGCGGTCGAAGCGCAGCCAGGCCTCCTGGACCGCGTCGTCGGCCTCGCTCGCCGAGCCGAGCATCCGGTAGGCCACCGCACGCAGCCGCGGCCGCTCAAGCTCGAACCGCCCGGTCAGCGTGTCCACCGTGTCCCGTTCCTTCCGCCGCAGTCAGAGCAGTAGACCCCACAGCGGCGGCCGATGTGACCGGAACACCCGACGTCGCGAGTGATCTCGATCATCCGGGCCGGCGGCTCAGAGCACGCAGAACTCGTTGCCGCCCGGGTCCGCCATCACGATGTGGTCCGGACGGCCGTCCAGCTCGTACTCCCGCACCACCGTGGCACCCGCCGCGGTGAGCCGGGCGACCGCTTCGACGACCCGCTCCCACCGCGTCTCCCATGGGACCTCCCGGCCGCCGCCGGCCTGGACGTCGAGGTGGAGGCGGTTCTTCACGACCTTGGCCTCGGGCACCTTGAGGAAGCTCAGGTTCGGCAGCACGCCTTCCGGATCGCTCAGGTAGGCGCCGTCGTCCCATTCCTCCTCGGGCACCTCGTGGTGCACGAACCAGGCCTCCCAGGTCGCGAAGCCGGCGGGCGGCGGCCGTTCGATGTAGCCGAGGGCCACCGCCCAGAACCTCGCCAGCGCGCGGGGATCCGCGCAATCGATCGTCAGGCTCCACCGCACCGTCACGGACGAAGCGTAGCCGCGAGAAGCGCCACCGCACCCTTCGCGACGGCGATTCCCCGGGCCGCGACGTGGCTCTCGTTCAACGGAGCGGCCGGATCCGACACCATCACACTGGTGACCAGTGAGCGGCCGTCCGCCGTGCGCGCCAGGTAGTTCAAGGTCAGCACACCGGGTTCACTGCCGCCCTTGAACCAGACCTCCGGGAACTTCGCCCGGTCGAGCCCCAGGCCGCCGTCGTTGAGCGACAGCGCGTGCCCGATCTCCGGCTGGTTCTCCTTCTGCAGCCCGGAGAACGCACGGCAGATGTCGTCCGGCGAACCGAACCACTCGAGGTCGTCGATCTTCTCGGGTGCCTGCCAGGAGGTGAGACCGGTGAGCGGCAGCCGCTCCAGGCCGGCGAGCGCCGCGGGCCGCGCCCATCGGGGCAGCGCCAGGTAAGCGTCGGCGCGAGCCGGGTACTGCGTGGCCTTGAGCTCGAACAACGCCTTCGTCGTCAGGAACGGGATGTTCGCCGACGGCCGCTGGTTGCCGAACGCCGTGAGCTGCCGCTGCACGGTGTCGCGGCCGAGCCGGTGGATCAGGTGGTCGGTCGCGGTGTTGTCGCTGATCGAGATCATCTTGTCGGCGTACGTCGACAGCGGGAGCCGCGTGCCGGCCGGTTCGTTCTGCAGCACCCCGGACGGCAGGCTCTTCCAGTCGTCGCGGATCGCCAGCTGCTCGGTCCAGGACGCCTTGTGCTCGGCGACCGCCTTGCCGAGCGCTCCCAGCACGTAGAGCTTGAACGCCGACCCCAGCGGCCGTTGCACGTCGTCGCGCACGCCGTGCACGTCACGACAGCGCCCGTCCGGCAGGATTTCCGACGCGCCGAACGACACGCGGCCACCGAGCGCCGCCAGCTGGGTGTCGAGCTCCTGCCAGGAGGCCGGAACCGGGTCGTCCGGGCTCGCTTTGAGCCCGTCGATCAGCCCGGCCTGGTCGACGTGGAGGTCGAGCAGGTAGTCGTCGACGGTCCCGTGGACGGCGGCCTCGACGTGGTCCGGCGCCTCGGTGACGACCCGTTTCACCTCGAGCCGGCCGAGCTGGGTCAACGCGCCGTTGACGCCCGCTGTGCCGCCCACCGCGGTCAGGAAGACCTGGGCGACGTGTCCGCGTACCTCGGCATCGGACACCGGGACCCGCCCGGTCGCGTCGACCACCCACTCGAGCTGCTGCGTCGCCGTGGGCACTTCGGCCGCTTGGGCGGCCGGAGCCACCAGCGGTGCGAGGACCACGAGCACGCCCGCTATCGCCGTCTTCATCTTTCCCCCTGTCGTCATGGTTCCCCCTGGTGTCGCGCCTACTGTTCGGGCGGCCGGATCCAGAGCCCGACCACCTGGCCGTTCTCGCGGTAGGTCACCTGGACGGTCCGCTCGCCGGCCTCGAAGGCCAGCGGCATGTGGACGACGGTGTAGTCGCCCGTGGACCGCGCGTACGGCTCGCCCATCCCCTCGTAACGGCCGACCGCTCCGGCGACCTGGGCCCAGGCGAGCCGCAGCTCGTCCTCGCCGACCGCGGCTTGCATCCGGTCGTCGAAGTCCCGGCGCACCTCGTGCCACTGACAGCCGACCAGCTCCGCCACGAGCCCCTCGGCGCGGTGGATCGCGTCCGGCGGCTTCAGCTCCGTCATCGACACTCCCGTCGCCGGGTCGACCGGCCGGCCGAACCGCTGGAAGGCGGCCTGCCGGCTGGTGCCGAGCAGGTCACCGATCTCCTGCCACGTGTGCCCGGCGGCCCTGGCCGCGTCCACGGCGTCCCGCAGCGTCGCCTCCGCGTCGCGGACTTTCCGCAACGCTTCGCCGACCGCGACCAAAGGTCCTCCCGGCACGACGTCAAGATTGGATTGACGCGGCCCGGTTGTCAAGTCATTCTTTACGTGCGCTCGCTGCCGACGGGCGGCGCTCCGACAGGTTGCGTCGCAGTACTGGCGGTTTCGACCAGCTCCGCGCCGAGGTGGCAGCGGCTTGCCGCAGGCAGCACATTTCATGCTTTCGAGTGTAGCGCACGGAATTTCAAATCGTGCTAACGTGGACAGCACGAAATGGCCTCGCCCACGACCTGGGAGGCGTGGCCATGCGAAGGGGAGGACGGTTACGGTGAGGACCGATGAGTGAACGCACCTGGGGCTTCCGCACCCGCGCCCTGCACGCGGGCGGCACCCCCGATCCGGCGACCGGCGCGCGGGCCGTGCCGATCTACCAGACCACGAGCTTCGTCTTCGAGGACGCGGCCGACGCGGCCAACCTGTTCGCGCTGCAGAAGTACGGCAACATCTACAGCCGCATCGGGAACCCGACCGTGGCCGCGTTCGAGGAGCGGATCGCCAGCCTCGAAGGCGCCATCGGCGGAGTCGGCACCGCGAGCGGGCAGGCCGCGGAATTCCTCACTTTCAGCGCGCTCACCGAGGCGGGCGACCACATCGTGTCGGCGAGCGGCCTCTACGGCGGCACGGTCACCCAGCTCACCGGCACGCTCAAGCGGTTCGGCGTGGAAACCACGTTTGTCAGCGGCGGCATCGACGACTACGCGGCGGCAGTCACCGACCGGACCCGGCTGCTCTACACCGAGGTGATCGGCAACCCCGGCGGCGGCATCGCCGACCTCACGGCGCTGGCGGATCTCGCGCACTCCCACGACATCCCGCTCGTGGTGGACGCGACGCTGGCAACGCCCTACCTCTGCCGGCCGATCGAGCACGGTGCCGACATCGTGCTGCACTCGGCGACGAAGTTCCTCGGCGGGCACGGGACGACACTCGGCGGGATCGTCGTCGAGTCCGGGAAGTTCGACTGGGGCAACGGGAAGTTCCCGCGGATGACCGAGACCGTCGAGAGCTACGGCGGCCTCAGGTACTGGGAGAACTTCGGCGAGTACGCGTTCTGCACGCGGTTGCGCGCCGAACAGCTGCGGGACATCGGCGCGGTGCTGTCGCCTCACTCGGCTTTCCTGCTGCTGCAAGGGGTCGAGACGCTCCCGCAACGGATGGACGCGCACGTGGCCAACGCCCGGGCGGTCGCCGAGTACCTCGAATCCGACCCACGGGTGGCCTGGGTGTCCTACGCCGGCCTGCCTTCGCACCCGCACCACGACCTGGCGAAGAAGTACCTGCCCGCGGGCCCCGGGGCGGTGTTCTCGTTCGGCATCGACGGCGGGCGGGCGGCGGGCGAGAAGTTCGTCGAATCGGTGGAGCTGTTGTCGCACCTGGCGAACGTCGGCGACGCGCGGACCCTCGTGATCCACCCGGCTTCGACCACGCACGCCCAGCTGTCGGAGGACCAGCTCGCGGCCGCGGGCGTGGGTCCCGACCTGATCCGGCTGTCGATCGGGCTCGAGGACGTGGACGACATCCTCTGGGATCTCGACCAGGCACTGGGCAAGGCGGTGGCCGGATGACCTACGCGGCCGGTGCCGTCGAGCGGCGTGCGATCCTCAACCGGACCAAGTCGGTGACGCTGGTGGGTGCGTCGGCCAATCCGGCGAGGCCGAGCTATTTCGTGGCGACGTACCTGCTCTCGTCGACGCGCTACGAAGTCAACTTCGTCAACCCGCGGCTGGACACGCTGTTCGGGAAACCGGTGTACGCCTCCTTGAAGGACGTCCCGGGTGAACCGGATCTGGTCAGCGTCTTCCGGAAGCACGACGACCTGCCTCAGGTGGCCGAAGAGGTGATCGACGCCGGCGCGCGAACGCTGTGGCTGCAGCTGGGGTTGTGGCACGAGCCGGTGGCCGACCGGGCGCGGGAAGCCGGGCTGGACGTCGTGATGAACCGGTGCGTGAAGATCGAACACGCGCGCTTCGCCGGCGGGCTCCACTTGGCCGGGTTCAACACCGGCGTGATCAGCTCCCGGAGGCAGTCGGCACCCTAGGGAAGAGACGGTCCGATCCCGCTGTTGGTCGGAGTATGACCGAAAACCTGGGGATCACTCTGTCCGGCGGCCCGACCGCGCTGCTCGAACTGGGCGGCGTCCGGCTGCTCACCGACCCGACCTTCGACGCTCCGGGCGATCACTCGATCGGCGAGCGTGTGCTGGTCAAGACCGAAGACTCGGTGCTGACCGAGGACGCGGTCGGTGTGGTGGACGCCGTGCTGCTGTCCCACGACCAGCACCCCGACAACCTCGACGACCGCGGTCGCGCCTACCTGGGGGCGGTGCCGCTGACGCTGGTCACGCCCAGCGGAGCCGAACGGCTGGGCGGGACGGCGCGAGGCCTGCGGCCGTGGGAGGAGGCGAGCGTCGGTCCGCTGACGGTCACCGCCGTCCCGGCACTGCACGGACCGGAGGGCGCGGAGGCGACGATCGGCGAGGTCACCGGCTTCGTCCTCACGGGCGACGACCTGCCAACGGTGTACGTCAGCGGCGACAACGCGTCGGTCGACCTGGTGCGGGAGATCGCGTCGCGGTTCCGCGTGGACATCGCGGTGCTGTTCGCGGGCGCCGCCCGGACGGCGCTCTTCGACGGCGCTCCCCTGACGCTGACCAGTGCGAACGCCGTCGAAGCGGCGAAGGTGCTGGGCGTGCCGAAGGTGGTACCGCTGCACTTCCGCGGTTGGCAGCACTTCAGCGAGGGCCCGGACACCTTGCGCAAGGAGTTCGAGACGGCGGGCCTTGCCGACCGTCTGGTGCTACTGGAGCCCGGCGAGCGCGCGGAGGTCTGACACCAGCCCGGCACTCGCGGGAGTGGCACCGACTGGTTGGCGCAAGTCCGGCACGAGCGAACGCACTCGACCGCGACCCGGGAACCAGACGGAACGGGCGGCGGTGGATTCGGCGAGCGGTGTCGGGCGATTCAGGCCTATCCGGCCACTGCCCCGGGAGCGGGGCCGAGCCCAGCGACTCGGGCGAGCCGACCACCACCCGCAAGCAGACGGCGCCCAGCGACTCAGGCGGCACCGGCCGCAACTCGGGAGCGGGCGGCAGGCCTCGGCTCGGCCGTGAGAGGCTGGCCGTATGGCCAAACCCACTCCGCTGCAGTTCCGAAACCTTCTCGTCGCCCTCTTGGCGGCGGCGGGCTTTGTCTGGAGCATCGTGGCCGGGTTGCCGTGGTGGGTCAGTGCGATCGTCGGCTGCGCGTGCGTGCTGTCGCTGGCCTCCGCTTACCTGAACCGTCCGGACGCGGGCTGACCGCGAGCCGCCTGGTTGGGACGGCGGCTCGCGGGCGGCTTCAGCGCGTCTTCGAGAACCGGGCCTTCAGGTTCGTCCGGCCCGCTTCGGTGAGGCGGCCGAACAGCCGCAGCCTGGCCAGGCCGCCGTCCGGGTAGATGTCCAAGCGGGCCTCCGTCACCTCCGGGCCGTCCTTCAGGGCGAAACGGTGGCGGGTGTCCGGCTGCAGGCGGGTCTTTGGCAGCAGGTCGACCCACTCGCCGTACGTGTCGCGGCCGCTCACCGACGCCCAGCCCGGTGCGTTGCCCTTGAGGTTGCTCGTGTCCAGCTCGGCGAAGCGGACGATGCCCGCGCCGGCCAGGCGCAGCGTCACCCAGTCGTTGCCGTCGTCGCGGCGGCGGGCCGTCTCCCAGCCCTCCGCCTGGTGGGCCGCCAAGCCCGGCGAAAGAATGTTGTTCGGCGACGAATAGAACCTGTTGCTGCAGCCCGTGACCAGCGCGCCGTTCTCCAGCGCCGCCAGGTCGAGGGCGTCCATGTCCAGCAGCTCCGGGTCCGGGATCGGCGCGCCGTGCACGCGAAGACGCGCGACACCGCCGTCGGGGTGCTGCGTCAACCGGACGTGCGTGTAGCGGCGGGAACCGTTGACCGCGTAGAAGTTCTCCGTGTGGCCGGCCGCCGGGGCGTGGTCGACCAGGGTGTCCCAGTCCGCCGACGCCAGCTCCGCCGCCGACGGGTAACCCGGCACCGAGGCCGCCTCGACCGAGACGAACGGCGGGTAATTGCCCTTGAAGAACGCCGTGTCGACGATGACGCCGGTGACCGTGCCGGCCAGGCCGAGCCGCACCACGGCCTGGTCGTCGCCCGGCTCGCGGTGGCGGCGGGTCTCCCAGCCGTCGTAGACCTGGCCCTTCGGGCCGAACGTCTCGGCGCGGTGCGCCGGCGTCCACGGGTTGACCAGGTTCTCCTTCTCGGCGAACAACTCGTCGGTCGCCCACATCACCGTCCCGCCGAAGCGGCGTGACGCGAGGTCGGGCAGTTCGGTCCACTCAGGACGGTCGGACAAGGCAGCCTCCATTTCAGCAGTCCCCCCGGGTCAGCAACGCGCCGTGTGGCTCGTCGCCCGTGATTTCGGTGCCCCGCAACCACGTCGAGCGCACGACGCCGGCGAGCGGGCGGCGGTCGTAGGCGCTGACCGGGTTGCGGTGCTTCAGTTTCGCGACGTCGACGACGAACGCCTCGTCCGGCGCGAAGACGCAGAAGTCGGCGTCGTAGCCTTCCGCCAGGTGGCCCTTGCGGCGCATCCCGGCCTGGGCGGCCGGCCGCTCGGCCATCCACCGGACGACGTCGGTGAGCGCGAACCCGCGTTGCCGCGCCTGCGTCCAGATCGCCGGGAGCCCCAGCTGGAGACTGGAGATCCCGCCCCACGCGAGGCCGAAGTCGCCGCTGTCGAAGCGTTTCAGCTCCGGCGTGCACGGCGAGTGGTCGCTGACGACGGTGTCGATCACGCCGTCGGCGAGTCCCTGCCAGAGCAGTTCGCGGTTGGCCGCCTCGCGGATCGGCGGGCAGCACTTGAACTGCGTCGCGCCGTCGCGGATTTCCTCGGCGATGAAGCTGAGGTAGTGCGGGCACGTCTCGGCCGTCAGCGCGACGCCGTCGCGGCGCGCGGCGGCGACCAGCGGCAGGGCTTCCGCCGAGGACAGGTGCAGGATGTGCGCCCGCGCGTCGTTGCGGCGGGCGGCGTCGATGACGTGCGTGATCGCGAGGTTCTCGGCCGCGCGCGGCCGGGACCGCAGGAAGTCGACATAGCGTCCGCCGTGCGGCTCCGGCGCTTCGTCGATCTCGTGCGCGTCTTCGGCGTGGACGATCATCAGCGCGTCGAAGGAACTCAGCTCCCGCAACGCTTCGTCGAGCCCCGCCGGGTCGAGCGGCGGGAACTCGTCGACGCCTGAGTGCAGCAGGAAGCACTTGAAGCCGAACACGCCGGCGTCGTGCAGGCCGCGCAGGTCCGCGACGTTGCCCGGGATGGCGCCGCCCCAGAAACCGACGTCGACGTGCACCCGGCCGGTCGCCGCCTTGCGCTTGACCTCCAGCGCGGCGACGTCGACCGTCGGCGGCAGGCTGTTGAGCGGCATGTCCACGATCGTGGTCACGCCGCCGGCGGCGGCCGCGCGGGTCGCCGTCTCGAAGCCCTCCCACTCGGCGCGGCCGGGGTCGTTGACGTGGACGTGCGTGTCGACGAGCCCCGGCAGCAGCACGACGTCGTCACCGAGGTCGATTTCGCGGTCACCGGACAGCGAAGCGCCGCCGGGCTCGACCGCGACGATCCGGCCGCCGTCGACGCCGAGGGTCGCCGGAACTTCGCCCTCGGCCGTGACTGCTCGGGCCGCGCGCACCACAAGATCCATCCGAAACCCCTTCTCCGGGAGGAATGACCACCGCCGATTTCGCAGTACGGAAAGACGGTTTCGCACAACGACAGTAACCACGGCGCGCGCCGCTCGTCAACGACGGACGCGGCGCGTTACGGTCATCCTCGTGCGGCTTGAAGCGGAGTTCACCAGCGAACCGTTCCACGGCGAGGGTTCGCCGCCCGAGCACGCGCTCGCCGCGCGCGACGCCGCCGCGGAAGCGGGGCTGGAGACGGACTTCGGGCCGCTCGGGACCCTCGCGAGGGGCGAGGCGAAGGCCCTGCTCGACGCCATCCCGGCCATCGCGAAGGCGGCACTCGAAGGTGGCGCGACGCAGGTGACGCTGCAGGTGCGCCGAGCCGGTGCGGACAAGGCCGAAGCCGCCGATCCGAAACCGCCGGACGCCGCGAAGGCCGGCTCGCCGAAGACCGTCGTCGAACTCAACGACGCCCTGGCCCGGCTCATCGCCGACGTCGAGCGCGAACTGGGTGCCGACCTCGGGGAGCTCGACCGTCCCGGGAAGCAGCGCGCCGTCCGGCTCCTGCGGGAACGCGGAGCCTTCGGCCTGCGGAAATCCGTCTCCTCGGTGGCCGACGCGCTGGGCGTCACGCGGTTCACGGTCTACAACTACCTCAACCGCGAAGCGGACTGACCAGGCCTTTCAACAAAATGTTGACGGAACTCCGGCGCCGACGTACGGTCAGCGGGACGCCACTCACGAGGAGTTCCCCGTGCCGCTCACCCTCACCGACTTCAACACCGCCGACGCCACCGAGGTGCGTCCGGCGCTGACCGCCTGCCTCGCCGTCCCCCGCTGGGTGGACGCGATCCTCGACCACCGGCCCTACGCGAGCCTCGGCGCGCTGCAGGCCGCCGCCGACCTGCCCTTGAGCAGCGACGAGATCCGCCAGGCCATGGCCGCGCACCCCCGGATCGGCGAAAAGCCGAAACAGGCTGGTACCGAAGGCGACTGGTCCCGGAGCGAACAGTCCGGTGTGGACAACGCCGACGCGTTCGCCGCCGCGAACGCCGAGTACGAAGCCAAGTTCGGGCACGTCTACCTGGTCTGCGCCAGCGGTCGCAGCGGGGAGGAACTGTTGAAGATCCTCGAGAGCCGCCTGGACAACGATCCCGCGACCGAACTGGCGGTCGCCGGCCGAGAACTCCTGAAGATCGCCGAACTCCGGCTCGCGAAGGCGGTGACCGCGTGAGTCTCGTGACCACCCACGTGCTCGACACGGCGAAGGGCCGCCCCGCGGCCGGGATCGCCGTCCGGTTCGAGACCGGCGAGGGCAAACCGATCGCCGACGGGCGCACCGACGACGACGGCCGGATCCGCGACCTCGGCCCCGAAACCCTGGACCCCGGTGTCTACCGCCTGGTCTTCGACACCGGCGCCTACCTGGGCCCGGACGCGTTCTTCCCGGAAGTCGCGCTCACTTTCCGGATTGCCGACGGCACCGCGCACCACCACGTGCCGCTCCTGCTCAGCCCGTTCGCCTATTCGACCTACCGAGGGAGCTGAACCGTGGCCATCACCCTGGGCCCCAACCAGTACGGCAAGGCGGAGGTCCGCCTGGTTTCGGTGCGCCGCGACGGCCCCGTGCACCACCTGAAGGACCTCACCGTGTCGACGTCGTTGCGCGGCGAACTGGCCGCGACGCACCTCACCGGCGACAACGCCGGCGTGCTCGCGACCGACACGCAGAAGAACACCGTGTACGCCTTCGCGAAAGAGGCGCCGGTCGGCGAAATCGAGGACTTCGCACTGCGCCTGGCCCGGCACTTCACCGGCACGCAGGGGAACATCACCGGCGCGCGCGTCAAGATCGAGGAGCACGGCTGGGACCGGATCACCGTCGGCGGCGAGCCGCACGACCACGCGTTCAGCCGCTCCGGCGACGAACGGCGCACGACGGCCGTGACGATCCAGAACGGCCGGGAGTGGGTCGTGTCCGGCATCGACGGCCTGACGCTGCTGAAGTCGACCGGCTCGGAGTTCCACGGCTTCCCGCGCGACCAGTACACGACGCTCGCCGAGACCGACGACCGGATCCTCGCCACGGCGGTGACGGCGCGGTGGCGCTACCAGGGCGAGGGCATCGACTGGGCGGAGAGCCACCGCCAGGCCCGGCGCCTGATGCTGGAAACCTTCGCGACGAAGCACAGTCTTTCGCTGCAGCAGACGCTGTATGCGATGGGCGAGGCGGTGCTGAAGGCTCGCGAAGAGGTCGCCGAGGTACGGCTTTCGCTGCCGAACAAGCACCACTTCCTGGTGGACCTGAGCCCGTTCGGGCTGAAGAACGACAACGAGGTGTTCTACGCCGCCGACCGGCCGTACGGACTGATCGAGGGCACGATCCTGCGCGACGACGCCGAGGACGCGGGTCCGGCCTGGGACATCCACTGACCGAGGCCCGCCGGTGCCGGCTTGTCCACATCACGGCCATGCTGTGGACAAGCCGGCCAGTTGATAGAACGTTCTACAGAGTGCGGCGTATCGTGGATCCGTGGCAGGGACCAAGGAACGCATCATGGCCGCCGGCGCGGAACTGTTCCGGCGCAACGGCTACACCGGGACCGGGTTGAAGCAGATCGTCGCCGAGGCGAGTGCGCCTTTCGGGTCGCTCTACCACTTCTTCCCCGGGGGCAAGGAGCAGCTCGGCGAAGAGGTCATCCGGACTTCGGGGCTCGCCTACATCCAGCTCTTCGACCTCTTCATCGCGCCCGCCCCGGACGTCGTCAGCGGGATCGAAGCCTTCTTCGCCGCCGGGATCGCCACGCTCGAAGCCACCGACTACGTCGAAGGCTGCCCGATCGCGACCGTCGCGCTCGAGGTCGCCTCGACCAACGAGCCGCTGCGGAAAGCCACCGCCGACGTCTTCACCGCCTGGATCGACGCCGGGACCGAGAAGTTCGGCAAGTTCGGGCTCTCGAAGGACGCCGCGCGGACCTTGACCATCACCGCCGTCAACGGCCTCGAGGGCGCCTTCGTCCTCTGCCGGTCGCTGCGGGACACCGAAGCCATGGCCGTCGCCGGGGCCGCGACCGTCGACGTCGCCCGGCGACTGCTTCAAGAAAACACACAACTTTAGTCGGGAATCCAACAAGAATACTCAAGATGGCGCTTGACCGACCAGCAGCGGACACGGAGGCTGATCTCCTCCTCCCCCACCGCTGTCGGTTGGAGCTGCCATGCGCCGATTCCTCGCCGTCCTCGCCACCGCCCTCGCGGCCGCGACCCTCGTCAACTCACCCGCCGGAGCCCTCGAAAACGGGCTCGCCAGGACACCGCCGATGGGCTGGAACACCTGGAACACCTTCGAGTGCGACATCAACGAAACGCTCGTCAAGCAGACCACCGACCTCATGGTCAGCTCCGGGATGCGCGACCGCGGCTACACCTACGTCAACCTCGACGACTGCTGGATGACCCAGTCGCGGGACGGCAACGGGAACCTCGTCGCCGACTCCGCCAAGTTCCCCAGCGGCCTCAAGGCCCTCGGCGACTACATCCACGCCCGGGGGATGAAGTTCGGCATCTACGAAAGCGCCGGCACCGAGACCTGCCAGCACTACCCCGGCAGCCTCGGCCACGAGCAGACCGACGCGAACAGCTTCGCGAGCTGGGGCGTCGACTACCTCAAGTACGACAACTGCGGCAGCCCGGCCGGTGAAACCCAGCAGGACTACGTCCGCCGCTACTCCGCGATGCGCGACGCGCTCAAGGCCACCGGCCGCCCGATCGCCTACAGCATCTGTGAATGGGGCAACTTCAGCCCCTCGACCTGGGCGCCGGACGTCGGCAACCTCTGGCGCACCACCGGCGACATCACCAACAACTGGGGCAGCATCGACTCGATCTACCGCCAGAACGTCGGCCTCGCCTCCGCCGCGAAACCCGGCGCCTGGAACGACCCCGACATGCTCGAAGTCGGTGACGGCATGGACTTCCAGGAGGACCGCGCCCACTTCACGCTCTGGGCCGCGATGGCCGCGCCGCTGATCGCGGGTGCCGACCTCCGCAGCGCCAGCGTGGCCACCTTCTCGACGTACCTCAACAGCGACGTCATCGCCGTCGATCAGGACGCGCTCGGCAAGCAGGCCACGCGGATCTCGTCCAGCGGCGGCCTCGACGTCCTGAAGAAGCCGCTCCAGGACGGCGATGTCGCGGTCGTGCTGTTCAACGAGAACAGCACCACGAAGACCGTCTCGACGACCACGGCCGCGGCCGGGCTACCCACCGCGTCGAGCTACCGGCTCACCAACCTGTGGTCGAAGGAGCAGACCACCAGCACCGGCACGATCAGTGCGAACGTCCCGTCGCACAGCACCGTGATCTACCGCGTCAAGGCCGGCGCGAGCGGCAGCAGCACCGCCCACCCGCTGCAGGGCGCGTCGTCGTCACGCTGCATCGACATCAACGGCAACGTCACCACGCCCGGCACGAAGGTCGACATCTGGGACTGCGACGGCGGCCCGAACCAGACCTGGACGTTCACCAGCGCCGGTGAGCTCAAGGCCGCCAACGGCCTCTGCCTCGACGCCAGCGAAGGCGGCACCACCGCGGGCACCAAGCTCATCGCCTGGACCTGTCACGGCGGCGCCAACCAGCAGTTCAAGCTCAACCCGGACGGCTCGGTCACCGGCACCCAGACCGGCCTGTGCGTCGACGTCACCGGCGGCGACAAGCCCGCCGGCAACGTCAACGGCGTCCAGCTCGAGCTCTGGGGCTGCAACGACGACGCCAACCAGAACTGGACGCTCAAGTAGCGGTCAGGTGCTCCGGCCGCACCGGGACGCGGGTGAGCGCGAGACCGGTCGCGGCGCGGATCGCCGCCACGATCGCGGGCGTCGACGAGATCGTCGGCGGCTCGCCCACCCCGCGCAGGCCGTACGGCGCGTGCGGGTCCGGGCGTTCCAGGACGTCGATGCTCATCGGCGGCATGTCCAGGACCGTCGGGATCAGGTAGTCGGTGAAGGAGGGGTTCCGGATCTTCCCGCCGGAGGTCTGGATCTCCTCCATCACCGCGAGCCCCAGGCCCTGCGCGGAGCCGCCCTGGATCTGGCCCAGCACGGCTTGCGGGTTCAGCGCCTTGCCGACGTCCTGGGCGCAGTCCAGCGCGACCACCTTGACCAGGCCCAGCTCGACGTCGACGTCGACGACCGCCCGGTGCGCGGCGAACGCGTACTGGACGTGCGCGGTGCCCTGTCCGGTTTCCGGGTCCAGCGCGGACGTCGGCCGGTGCCGCCACTCCACGGTTTCGTCGTAGACGTCGTCGCCGAGGACGTCCGCCAGGTCGGCGAGCACCTGGCCGTCGGCCGCGACGAGCTTGCCGCCGACGACCCGCACCCGCTGGCCGAACCGGGAAAGCAGGCGCGAGCGCACCGCCGCGCAGGCGGCGTGCACCGCACCGCCGGTGACGTAGGTCTGGCGGGACGCCGACGTCGAGCCGCCGTTGCCGATCGAGGTGTCCATCGGCAGGATCGTCACCTGGTCGACACCCAGCTCGGTCCGGACGATCTGCTGCATGATCGTCACCAGGCCCTGGCCGACCTCGCAGGCCGCGGTGTGCACGGTCGCCGCGGGTTCGCCGCCGACCAGCTGCAGGCGCACCCGGGCCGTCGAGTAGTCGTCGAAGCCCTCGGAGAAGCAGACGTTCTTGATGCCGACGGCGTACCCGACGCCGCGGACGACGCCTTCGCCGTGCGTCGTGTTCGACACCCCGCCCGGCATGTGCCGCAGGTCGAACGGCCGCTCCGGCGGCATCGGCTTGGCGCGCACCAGCTCCAGCAGCTCCGCGACGGGCGCGGCGGAGTCGACGACCTGGCCGGTCGGCATCAGGTCGCCTTCGCTCATCGCGTTGCGGACGCGGATCTCGACCGGGTCGAGGCCGCAGGCGAGAGCGAGCTTGTCCATCTGCGACTCGTAGCCGAACGCCGCCTGCACCGCGCCGAAGCCACGCATCGCGCCACACGGCGGGTTGTTCGTGTACGTGCCCCAGCAGTCCACCGACGCACTGTCCACCTTGTACGGCCCGACGCCGAGCGTAGCCGCGTTAGCGACCACCGCACCGGTCGAGGACGCGTACGCGCCTCCGTCCAGGTACAGCCGCGTACGCACGTACACGAGCCGCCCGTCGCGAGTGGCGCCGTGCTCGTAGTACATCTTCGCCGGGTGACGGTGGACGTGACCGTAGAAGGACTCTTCGCGGTTGTAGACCATCTTCACCGGCTTACCGGTGTGCAAGGCCAGCAGGCACGCGTGCACCTGCATCGAGAGGTCTTCCCGGCCACCGAAGGCTCCCCCGACGCCGCCGAGGGTCAGCCGCACCTTCTCGACCGGCAGCCCCAGAGCCGCGACGATCTGCTGCTGGTCGACGTGCAGCCACTGCGTCGCGACGTACAGGTCTACGCCGCCTTCGGTGTCCGGCACGGCGAGCCCGGACTCCGGCCCGAGGAACGCCTGGTCCTGCATCCCGACTTCGTAGACGCCGGAGACGACGACGTCGGCTGAGACGTCCTGGGGACCGCGGCGGATCTTCACGTGCCGGACGACGTTGCCGCCTTCGTGCAGCGAAGGCCCTTCGCCCGCGACAGCCGCTTCGGAGTCCGTCACCGGAGAAAGCTCTTCGTAGGTGACAGAGATCCGCTTCATCGCGCGACGCGCGGTCTCCGGGTGGTCGGCGGCGACCAGCGCGACCGGTTCGCCCTGGTACCGCACGACTTCGGAGGCGAGCACCGGCTGGTCGGCGTGCTCGAGGCCGTACCGGTTGACGCCCGGGACGTCTTCGTGCGTCAGCACCGCGTACACCCCGGGCACGGCGAGGGCTTCGGCGATGTCGATCGCCGTGATCCGCGCGTACGGGTGCGGACTGCGCAGGGTCACGCCCCACACCATGTCTTCGTGCCACAGGTCCGAGGAGTACGCGAACTCGCCGCGCACCTTCACCGTCCCGTCGGGACGCTGCGGGGAGGTGCCGACGCCGTTGACCGTCTGGGTGCCGACCGTGGTGGTCATCGGTCCTCCCGCAGCCGGGCGCTCGCGGACGCCAGTTCGCCGGCGATGTCCGCCTCGTCGGCCTCCCGCAGCACCCCGTCCTCGACGACGGCGGTGCCCCCGACGAACAGCCGCCGCACCGGCGGTGTCGTGCCCAGGACCAGGGCCGCGACCGGGTCGGTGATGCCCGCGTAGTTCAGCCCGGTCAGGTCCCAGACGGCGAGGTCGGCGAGCTTCCCGGGTTCGATCGAGCCCAGGTCGCCGTCCCGGCCGAGGCAGCGGGCGCCGCCCATCGTGCCCATCCACAGCGCTTCCCGCGTGGTCAGCCCGCGGGGGCCGCCACGCTGCCGGGCCTGCAGCAACGCCTGGTGCAGCTCTTCGCCGAGGCCGCCGGACTCGTTGGACGCGGCCCCGTCGGCGCCGAGGCCGACCGCCACGCCGGCGTCGAGGAGGTCGCGGACCGGGGCGATGCCGGCGCCGATGCGGCCGTTGGACGTCGGGCAGTGCGCCGAGCCCGTGCCCGTCGCGCCGAAGCGGCGGATCGCGTCGGGGGCGAGGTGGATGGTGTGCGCGAGCCAGACGTCGTCGGCGAGCCAGCCCAGCTTGTCGGCGTACTCGGCGGGCGTGCAGCCGACTTCGGCGAGGCACTGGCGTTCTTCGTCCAGGGTCTCGGCGAGGTGGGTGTGCAGGCGGACGCCCTTGCGGCGGGCCAGTTCGGCCGCGCCGGACATCAGCCGCTCGGTGACCGAGAACGGCGAGCACGGGCCCGCGGCGATCTGCAGGTGCGCCTCCGGCGCGGAGTCGTGGAAGCGGTCGATCGCCGCTTCGGTGCCGGTCAGCGCGTCCTCCGTCGACTCGACCAGGTTGTCCGGCGGGAGGCCGCCGTCGGACTCGCCGCGGTCCATCGACCCGCGCACGACGTGCAGCCGGACGCCGATCCGCTGCCGGGCCGCGGCCAGCGCCGCGACCTGGTCGCCGCCGTCGCGCGGGAAGACGTAGTGGTGGTCGGCGACGGTCGTGCAGCCCGTCAGCGCCAGCCGCGCCATCCCGGCCGTGGCCGCCGCGTGCGTGATCTCGGCGTCGAGGTGGCCCCAGACCGGGTAGAGCGCGACCAGCCACTCGAAGAGCGTGTGGTCGGCGGCCAGGCCGCGGGTCGCCCACTGGTAGAGGTGGTGGTGGGTGTTGATCAGGCCGGGCGTGACCAGGCAGCCCGTCGCGTCGACACGCTCGTCGAACTCGCCGGTGTAGACGCCTTCGCCGACTTCGGCGATCCGGTCGTTCTCGATGACGACGTAGCCGGACTCGTGTTCGGGACCGGTGACCGTGGCGACCGCGCCACCGCTGATGAGCGTCCTCACGCGACGCCTCCCTTCGCGACCGCGCGCACGGCGTCGAGGATCTTCTCGTAGCCGGTGCAGCGGCAGAGGTTGCCGGCCAGCGCCTCGCGGATCTCCTCGTCGGACGGGTCGGGAACGCGGTTCAGCAGGTCGTGCGCGGCGACGACCAGGCCCGGCGTGCAGAAGCCGCACTGCACCGCGCCCTGGTCCACAAAGGACTGCTGGACCGGGTCGAGCGCGTCGCCGTCGGCCAGGCCCTCGACCGTGCGCACGACGCGGCCCTCGGCCTGCCCGGCCGCGACCAGGCAGGCGCACACCGGAACGTCGTCGAGGTAGACCGTGCAGGAGCCGCATTCGCCCTGCTCACAGGCGTTCTTCGAGCCCGGCAGGCCGAGCCGCTCGCGCAGGACGTAGAGCAGGCTTTCGCCCTCCCAGACGTCGTCCGCCTCGCGTTTTTGGCCGTTGATGGTGACATTCAGGCGCATGCGCGCTCCCCCGTCCGGTGGTCGTCCCAAGCCCAGGTCAACGTACGCCGCGCGAGGACCGCCAGCGCGTGCTTCCGGTACGCGGCGCTGCCCCGGACGTCGTCGATCGGCGACGTCGCTTCGGCCACCAGCTCGCCGAAGCGGCGCTTCAGCGAGTCCGGCAACGCCTCCGGCGAACCCCACGGCAGCTCGGCGGCGAGGAACTCCTCGGCTTCGCGGGCACGGCGCGGGGTGGGCGCGGCGGAGCCGATGGCCGCGCCGACCACGCCGTTCCGCAGGGCCAGCGCGAACGAGCAGACCGCGATGACCATGGCGTTGCGCGTCCCGACCTTGGCGAACTGCTGCGGCCCGGCGTGCGCGGGCAGGTGGACGGCGGTGATCAGCTCGTCGGGGTCCAGCGCGTGGCGTTTCACCCCGATGTAGAACTCCTCCGCGCGGAGGAGCCGGGTCCCCCGGACGGAGGCCGCCTCGACCCGCGCGTCCAGGGCCAGCAGCACCGGGTGGGTGTCGCCGGCCGGGGACGCCGCGCCGAGGTTGCCGCCGACGGTGCCGCGGTTGCGGATCTGCGGCGACCCGACCGTGCGCGAGGCCATGGCCAGCGCCGGGACGGATTCACCCAGTTCGGCGATGACGCGGGTGTACGGGACGCCGGCGCCGAGCCGGACCGTCCCGTCCGATGTGGACCACTCCGTCAGCTCCCCGACCCGGGTCAGGTCGAGCAGGGCTTCGGGACGGCGGTGGTCGAAGTTCAGCTCGACCATGACGTCGGTGCCGCCGGCGATCGGC
This sequence comes from Amycolatopsis stemonae, assembly GCF_054781455.1. Classification (NCBI taxonomy): domain Bacteria; kingdom Bacillati; phylum Actinomycetota; class Actinomycetes; order Pseudonocardiales; family Pseudonocardiaceae; genus Amycolatopsis; species Amycolatopsis stemonae. The sequence continues at coordinate 62,360 of NZ_BAAGUJ010000010.1, forward strand.
ACGGCGTCGGGCCGCTCGGCCTTGAGGGCCAGGGCCTCGGCGAGCGTCGTGGGACGCAGGAACTCCACTGCTGTTGCTCCTTCGTGCGGGCGATAGACCAGTAGACGCCGAAGGGGGCCGGGGCGGCAACGGCACCACGCATGAAACGCACAGGAGCGGAACCCGCCGCGTTTGTGCTTTCCTACAAGCCTGATGACGACCGTGAAAACTCTGCTGGGCCTGCCGGGGCTGCGGCTGCGCCCGCTGGCCGGGGCCGGCCTGCTCGACCGGCCCGTGACGCGCATCTACGTCACGGAGCTGCCCGACCCCGGACGGTACCTGTCGGCCGGTGAGCTGGTGCTTTCCGGCCTGCTGTGGTGGCGCCGGCCGGGTGACGCGGAGCCGTTCGTCGCCGCGCTGGCCCGCTCGGGCGCGGCCGCGCTGGCCGCGTCCGGCGCCGACTCGGGCGGCATCCCCGACGACGTCGTCGAGGCCTGCGAGCGGCACCGGATCCCACTGCTCGAAGTGCCGGCCGACCTGTCGTTCTCGGTGATCACCGAGCAGGTGGTGCTGGCGCTGGCCGCGGCGTCCGAGAGCGCCCGCAAACGTTTGCAGGCCGCGGCGGACGCGCCGGTCGAGACCCTCCTGGACCGCGCGTCGGCGGAGCTCGGCCTGCCCTGCTGGGTGCTCTCGGGCCTCGGCCGGGTGATCGCCGGGACGACGCCGCTGCCGGTCCCGGCGGCGGACGTCATCCGCCGGTACGCCGCCAAGGAACCCGGGTCGCTCACGGTGGTCCCGGTCGAGGGCCGCCACGCCGTGCCGTGGCTGATCGCCGTCGGCGGGCCGTTGAGCACCGCGCAGGCCGAACTGGCGGAGGAGCTGGCCGGGCTCATCGGCGTCACGCGGGCGCGTTCCTCGCAGCCCGAAGCCGAGTTGCCCGCCGAAGCGCGCGTTGTCGCGTTGCGGACCGAAGGCAGCGACGAGAGCCGGGACGTCCTGACCGAGCTGCTTCCCGGCGGTCTCCTGCTCGAGTCCACAGGGGACACTTCGTACGTGGTGACGACGCTGTCGCCGTCCGCGGCCGAGCTGTCCACTGTGGAGCCTCTGTTGCGCGCGAGGCGGATCCTCTGCGGCGTCGGCGATCCAGCCCCCCGTGACGAGGCACGGGAGTCCGCGCGGTACGCCCTGGCGGTGGCGGCGCGGCGCACCGGCCGCGTCGCGGTCGTCCCGGCCGCCGAGGTGGACGTGCACCGGCTGCTGCTGGCCGGCGCCCCGGACGGCTTGCGCGCGGCCGTGCGGCGGCGGGTTCTCGGGCCCCTGCTGGACTACGACGCCGACCAGCACACCGACCTGGTGCACACGGTCCGGGTGTTCCTCGAGTGCTCGGGCTCCCCGACGCGGGCGGCGAAGGCGCTGCACGTCCACGTCAACACGCTGCGCTACCGCATCGGCCGGGCGGGCGAGCTGCTCGGCGCGGACCTGACCGAGTTCACCGACCAGCTCGACGTCTACCTGGCACTGCGCACGGAGGACTAGAATCCCGTCGTCCGGGGGCGAGGGAGGGCGCCATGTCCGACGCGGGTCCGTCCTCCCCCTTCAGGTCCCTCGCCGACTCCGAGTACCGCGTGAGCTCGTCGGACCGGCGAGAACGCTTCTGGTTCTCCGGCGGCACCCGGCTGGACCAGGGCCCGACGGGGTCCGCGGTGGGGTTCGCCTGGACCCACTGGCTGGCCGACCGCGAAGTCCTCCCCGAGGGGACGACCGCGGACGCCGGCTACGCGCAGGCGCTGCAGGACGAAGCGGGCCGGCTCAGCGAACTGCCGGAAAACGCGGGCGCCTTCCTGTGGAGCGGCGGGCTGGCCCTGCAGCGGCGCGGGCTCGTGCGGGACTGCTTCTCCTGCCCGGATCCGGCGGTGTTCCGGCTCGCCCTGCTGGAACGTGGCCCCCTCGTCGTCGGCGTGACCTGGCACGCCGGGATGGACAGCCCGGCGGAGATCGACGGGCGGGCCGTCTGCCGCCCCGGCGACTCCGAGGTGCGGGGCGGGCACGCCATCCTCGTCAACGGCCTCTCCCTGGACCTCGAGCTCGGTTCCGAACGGGGGTTCCTCCGGTTCAAGAACAGCTGGGGCCGGGCGTGGGGCGAGGACGGGCAGGCCCTGATCAGCCTGGCGGACTTCGACCGGCTCCTCGAAGGCGCCGAGGCACTCCTGGCGATCCCGGCGGCCGGCCGCGACCCGCGCGAGGACGCGGAACCCTGGACCGGCCGGGGCTGGGAGCCGCCGGAGCCCGCCTTCGACCACTACCGCCAGGAGGCGATCACCAGCGACCTCTGGACGGTCCAGGACAAGCTCGGCAACGCCGCGCACGCCGAGGCCATCGCCCGCGGGATCCGCCACCGCGGCACCAGCCCGCCCCTGACGATCGGCATCAAGGCGCAGTGGGGCGCCGGCAAGACGTCACTGATGCACATGATCCGCGACCGGCTCGAGTGGCCGTCGGGCACGGCCACCCCCGGCGCGCTCCGCGAGCTCCACCTGACCGGCGCGCCGGCGGCGGAGGTCACCAACGGCGAGCTGCTGAAGCTGCTGCGGAAACCGGACCGGGCCGGGAAGCGGCAGCGGCTGGAGCCGCCGGACGACCAGTGGCGGCCCACGGTCTGGTTCAACCCGTGGACGTACCAGACCGGCCAGCAGGTCTGGGCCGGTCTCGCGCACGAGATCATCGGCCAGACGACCGCGCGGATGAGCCCGGTGGAGCGCGAGCGGTTCTGGCTCCGGCTCAACCGGCGGCGGATCGACGAGCAGGCCGTCCGGCAGCGGGTCCACGCCCTGATCGCCGGGCGGGTGGTGCCGTTCGCGATCGCCGCGGTGGTCCTGCTGGTCGCCGGGCTCGTGCTGCTGGCGGCCGGGCTGCCCGTGGGCGGCATCTCGCTGGCCGCCGGCAGCCCGGTGCTCCTGACCGCGGCGGGCTCCGGCCAGGCGTGGGCGGTGCTGCGGTCCCGGATCGCCGGACCGCTGCGCACGGTCGCCGAGGGCGAGCTCAAGGACGCCCCGGCGAAGCTCCTCCGCACGCCCGACTACGCGAAGGACATGGGCTACTTCGCCGCGCTCCGGCAGGACCTGACCGAAGTGCTGGCGCTCGTCGCGACGCGCGAGCGGCCGCTCGTGGTCTTCATCGACGACCTCGACCGGTGCACGCCCGGCACGGTCGTCCAGGTCATCGAAGCGATCAACACGTTCCTCTCCGGCGAGTTCGGCGCCGCGATCTTCGTCGTCGCGATGGAGCCGCGGATGGTCGCCGCGCACGTCGAGACGGTGTACCAGGACCTCGTCGCCAAGATCCGGGAAACGGCCGGGCACGCCGACGAAGGCCTCGACCTCGGCTGGAAGTTCCTGGACAAGTTCATCCAGCTGCCGCTGACCCTGCCGGTGATGGTGCGAAACCAGTCGGCGTCCCTGCTGCGCTCGCTCTTCCCGGCGCCGGAGGCCGGCCCCGAGCCGGAGCCGGGCACGGCTCCGGCCACGCCGGCGTTCCGGCCGCCGACCTCGCTGGACGAGGCCGTCCAGCTGGCGGACGCCGTCCCGGCCGGATCCGGCGAGGCGACGAAGAAGGCGGTGCGCGCCGGGATCGACCGGCAGCTCTCGCTCGACACGCCGGGCCTGCAGGCCGTGATCGAGTACAGCGCGCGGATCCTCGCGCCGAACCCGCGCGAGCTCAAGCGGTTCGCGAACGTGTTCCGGTTCTTCGTCATGATCGCCACGGAACGGCGGATGCTGGACCTGCCGGCGCCCGCCTCGCTGGACGCGCTGGCCAAGCTCGCGGTGCTCGCCGTGCGGTGGCCCACCCTGGTCCCGGTGCTCGCCGGGCCGGCCCAGGACGGCAGGACCGTCCTGGAGCTGCTGGAGCAGGCGGCGTCCGGCACGACGGACCCCGGCGCCGACCTGGCGGCCGCCGGCCTGACGGAGGGCACGATCGCCCAGCTGCTCTCCCCCGCGTTCCGGACGTTCCTGCGGACGCCACCGCGGATCGGCGCCGACCTGCACGGCTACCTCTAGCCGCACCTGGCGTCGCGCCCCGGCGACCGGGCTGGATGATGGGCGGCGTGGATCCCGAAATCACGTCGGCCCGGCAGGCGGGGTACGACCCGCGCGTGCTGGCCTTCGGGCGGCTGCAGGGCGCGGCGAACCGGCTGGAGTACCTGCTCGGGCGGGCGCTGGAACGGGAGTGCGGGATCACGCACCTGATGTACGAGGTGCTGCTGATCGTCGGGCGCACGGGTGAGGACGGGCTCACGATGCGCTCGATCGCCCAGGAGCAGGTCCTGACGACCGGCGGCGCGACCCGGCTGGTCGACCGGATGGAGACGCTGGGCCTGGTGACGCGCACGGCGTCCCCGCGCGACCGGCGCGTCCAGCTGGTGCGGCTGACCCCGCTGGGCGAGGAGACGACCGTGCGCGCCAGCCGGCTGCACGTCGAGAACATCGAGCAGTACTTCTTCCGGCCGCTGCCACCGGAGAACCGCGAACGGTTCGCCGAGGACCTGCGCACGTTGAGCCACTTCGCCCGCGACGCCCTGCCGCGGCTGCGCTAGACGCGGCGTCAGCTTTCGCGGCGCGCGTACTTCTCCAGCTCCGGCCGTCCGAACGACAGCTCGCCCTCGTCCAGTGCGCCACAGTCGAGCCCCCGCAGCAGGTACACCGCCAGGGCCTGTGCGGTCGCCGGTTCGTCCAGCACGCCCCCGGACTGTTTCTCCGCGTACGCGCGCAGCCGGTCCGCCGCCGCCGGGAAACCCGAGCGGTAGAACGCGTACGTCGCCGCGAAGCGCGTGGGCAGCTGGTGGGGGTGCAGGTCCCAGCCCTGGTAGAAGCCGCGCTCGAGCGAGCGGCGCACCAACCTCGAGTGCTCCGCCCACGCCGTGGGCAGCGCTTCGCCGATCGGCAGCTTGTTCGTCGAGCCGTCGGACAGCCGGACGCCGGTGCCCGCCGCCGCCACCTGCATCAGCCCCTTGGCCAGGTCGGCCGCCGGGTGCGCCATGCTCTGGTACTCCGCCGCGATGCCCAGGCCCGCGCTGTAGTCGTAGGTCCCGTAGTGCAGGCCCGTGCAGCGGCCGGCCGCCGCCTGCACGATCCGCGCGACCGACAGCGTCCCGTCCAGGTCCACGATGGACTGGGCGGTCTCGATCTGGACCTCGAAGCGCAGCGTGCCCGCGGCGAGCCCGTAGGCGGATTCGAGCCGGGACAACACTTCCGCGGCCACGTCCACCTGCTCGACCGCCGTCACCTTCGGGAGCGTGACGACGAACCCGGGCGGCAGCGGGCCGGTTTCGAGCAGCGACCCGAGGAACAGGTCCAGGGTGCGGATGCCCCGCCGGCGCGTCGCCGCCTCGAAGCTCTTGAAGCGGATCCCGCAGAACGGCGTCCCGCCGGTGGTCGCCAGGGTCTGTCCCGCCGCCCGCGCGGCCGCGTCCTCGACGTCGTCGGGCACGCGGCCGAAGCCGTCCTCGAAGTCGATCCGCAGGTCCTCGATCGGCTCGGTCAGCAGCTTCGCGCGCACGCGCTCGTACACGTCCGCGTCGGCGCCCAGCAGGTCACCGTGCTCGATGAAGACCCGCATCGCCTGCTTGCCCCAGTCGGCGACCAGGCGGGTCTTGTACCGCGACGCCGGCACGTACACCGTGTGCACCGGCTGCCGTCCGGGTCGCTCCCCCGGGTACGCCGCCGCGACGCGCGCGTCGGCCGAAGCCAGGCGCGCGTCGGCGGCGGCGTAGACGTCCTCGGGAAGGCGCACTACTTGATCCGCTCGTACGCGGGCAGCGTGAGGAAGTCCGGGAACTCGTCGGCCAGCGCGACCTCTTCGAACAGCTCGATCGCCGGCACCAGCAGGTCGGCCGGGAGCTCGCGGGCGAGCTCGCCGCGGACGTCGGTCAGCACGCCGCGCACCAGCTCGGACGTCACGACGTCGCCGGTGTCCAAAGTGGTCCCGTTCTTGACCCACTGCCAGATCTGCGAGCGCGAGATCTCCGCGGTCGCCGCGTCCTCCATCAGGTTGTGGATCGCCGCCGCGCCGTTGCCGCCCAGCCAGGACGCGATGTAGCGGACGCCGACGTCCACCGCGGCGCGCAGGCCGGCCGCCGTCGCGCCACCCGGCGTCGAAGCGACGTCGAGCAGCTGGTCGGCCGTGACGCTGACGTCGTCGCGGGTGCGGTCGAGCTGGTTCGGCTTGTCGCCGAGGACCTTGTCGAACTCTTCCTTGCACAGCTCGACCATGCCGGGGTGCGCGACCCAGGAGCCGTCGAAGCCGTCGCCGGCCTCGCGGGACTTGTCCGCGTGCACCTTCTCGAAGGCGCCCTTGTTGACCTCGGGGTCCTTGCTGGGGATGAACGCGGCCATGCCGCCGATCGCGAACGCGCCGCGCTTGTGGCAGGTGCGCACCAGCAGCTCGGTGTAGGCGCGCATGAACGGCGCGGTCATGGTGACGGAGTTGCGGTCCGGCAGCACGAACTTCTCGCCCGCGTCGCGGAAGTACTTGATCACGCTGAACAGGTAGTCCCAGCGGCCGGCGTTGAGGCCCGACGCGTGCTCGCGCAGTTCGTAGAGGATCTCCTCCATCTCGAACGCGGCCGGGATGGTCTCGATCAGCACGGTCGCGCGGACGGTGCCGTGCTCGATGCCGAGGGTCTTCTCGGCGTGGGTGAAGACGTCGTTCCAGAGCCGCGCTTCGAGGTGGCTCTCCATCTTCGGCAGGTAGAAGTACGGGCCCTTGCCGCGCTTGAGCAGCTCGGCCGCGTTGTGGAAGAAGTACAGGCCGAAGTCGACGAGCGCGCCGACGGCCTGGCGGCCACCGAAGGACAGGCCGCGCTCGGGCAGGTGCCAGCCGCGCGGGCGGACGACGATCGTGGCGTGCTCGACGTCGTCCTTGAGCGCGTAGCTCTTGCCGCCGCTCTCCAGCGAGATCGTCTCGCGGACGGCGTCGTACAGGTTGACCTGTCCGGACACGACGTTGGCCCAGTGCGGGGTGTTGGCGTCCTCGAGGTCGGCCAGCCACACCTTCGCGCCGGAGTTGAGCGCGTTGATGGTCATCTTGCGGCTGGTCGGCCCGGTGATCTCGACGCGGCGGTCACGCAGCGCGGGCGGCGCGCCGGCGACGGTCCAGTCGCCCTCCCGGATCTCCTTCGTCTCCGGCAGGAAGTCGAGCCTGCCGGTGGTGCGGGCCTCTTCGCGGCGCTTGCCGCGGGCTTCGAGCAGTTCGTCGCGCCGGCCGGCGAAGGCGTCGTGGAGGCCCGCGAGGAAGTCGAGCGCCTCCGGCGTGAGGATCTCGTCGCCGCGCTCGACCGCGCCGCCCAGCACCTGGACTTCAGAAGACATAGTGGAACACCTCGAGGGTTCGGATCTTTGGATAACGGCCCTACGGTTTTCTACCAGCCGGACTATAGTTTCTGCATAGCGGAACCTCAACGCCGACGTAAGGAGGACCACCGGTGGCAGCGGAGAAGAACGGGCGCGACGGTGGCGTCCAGTCCCTGCAGCGCGCCTTCGAGCTGCTGGAACACCTCGCGGACACCGGCGGTGAAGCCAGCCTGTCCGAGCTGGCGACGCTGTCCGGGCTGCCGATGCCGACGATCCACCGGCTCATCCGCACCCTGGTCGACCTGGGGTACGTCCGGCAGAACACCAACCGCCGCTACGCACTGGGCGCCCGGCTCATCCGGCTGGGCGAGAACGCGAGCATGCAGTTCGGCGCCTGGGCGCGGCCACTGCTGGCGGAGCTGGTCGACGAGGTCGGCGAGACGGCCAACCTGGCGGTCCTGGAGCGCGACGAGGTCGTGTACGTGGCCCAGGTCCCCTCGAAGCACTCGATGCGCATGTTCACCGAGGTCGGCCGCCGCCTGCTGCCGCACGGCACCGGCGTGGGCAAGGCGATGCTGGCCCACCTGCCGGCGGACGACGTCCGCGAGCTGCTTTCCCGGACGGGCATGCCCGCGTACACCGAGCACACGTTCACCGACGCGGACGCACTGGCCGTGGAGCTTTCGCGGATCGCTTCGCAGGGGTACGCGCTGGACGAGGCCGAGCAGGAGCTGGGCGTGCGATGCGTCGCGGTGGCGGTGCCGGGCGCGCCGGTCCCGGCGGCGGTTTCGGTGTCGGGGCCGTCAGGGCGGCTGACCGCCGAGGCGGTGTCGCACATCGCCCCGGCGGTGCAGCGGGTGGCGGAGGCCCTGGGTGCGAGCCTTTCCCAGGCACCCCTATCAGTGTGACCCTAGGTGATATCTCGTGACTGAACGTAACCCCGATGCTGAGGGCTCCGAGGCCGCCGGTAAAGTACGCGACATGGCCAGCCTCGAAGATCTCGAAGCCCGCGTGACCGCGTTGGAGGAGCAGGTGCGCCAGTCCCGCGAGGACGCCACCGCGGCTCGCGTGCTCGCCGGCGCGGCGGACCGCGATGTCTCCGAGTTCAAGCAGCTCTTCTACGCCCAGGTCAAAGTGCTGAACGCCCTGCGCGAAACGCAGATCGAGCACGGGCAGCGTCTCGACGGCCTCGACGCCAGGTTCGACCAGCTGGAAACCAAAGTCGACAGCGGCTTCACCAAGATCAACGTCAGCACGGACCGGATCTCCCAGCTCCTCCAGCAGGTCGTCGACAAGGACTGACTCAGGTCAGCTCCCCCTTCAGCAGGTCCATCAGCAGGCCGTCGCGCCAGGTGCCGTCCGGGGCGCGCTCGTAGTCGCGCAGCCGGCCCACCGGGCGGAAACCCACCTTCGTGTACACCCGGATCGCCGTCTCGTTGGATGCCGCCGGGTCGATCGTCAGACGGTGGTGGCCCTGGTCGAGCAGGTGGCGGGCCAGGGTGCGGACCGCGTCCGTGCCCAGGCCGCGGCCGTGGAAGTGCGGGTGGACCGAGATGTCGATGCCCGCGTGGCGGTACTGCGGGTCCAGCTCCTCGCAGCTCTGGATCAGGCCGACGACTTCGCCGTCGAACTCGATGACGTAGACCGTGTAGCCCTCTTCGGCGACGTACAGGCCTTCGGTTTCGCGGTCCGGGTCGCCCCACCAGCGGGCGACCTCCGGCGTGGCCAGGATCTCCCGGACGCGGGCGCGGTCCGTTGCGACGATCGGGCGCAGCCGCACCCGTTCGCCGGTGATGGCAGTCATGATGGTTCCTCACTCTTGTAGCGGACGACGGCTTCGGGGCGTCTGCTACGAGGAGGGGCACGAGCGGAAGTGCGTCAACCGGGCATACCCGGATTCTGCGCCGCCGGGCCCGGCTCGTCACCTGGATTCCGCCGGAGGGAGCCCTCGATGGAACCGCAGCTGACCTGGCTCGCCGCCGCGCACGTGGACCGGCTCGTCGACCGGGCGCTCGACGGCCTGCCGTCCCCGGCGGTGTGGCCGCACCCGCCCAAGACGGCCGCGGGGACGGTCGAGATCACCGTCCGCCACCACTCGGCGGCGAAGGTCCGCACGCCGGTGATCCTCACGCTGCAGGAGGAGGACAGCCGCACCGGCACGGCGTTTTCGGTGGTCCTCGGGCACACGGCCCGCATCACGATGCCGGGCGGCCGCTACTTCGGGGCGGCGATGGTCGTCGACCCGGCGCGCCGCACCCTCGACGGGATCGGCTGGTCCAAGCTCGCGGTCGGGGCCCGGCGGACGTGCCCGCTGGTCATCCCGGCCCAGCGCCCGTCGGCGCAGGTGATCTTCCAGCTGGGCCTGCGGAAGACGGACGGGACGCCGCTCTTCCGGCTCTAGCCGAGCAGGGCGTCCACGAAGGCGCCCGGCTCGAAGGGCGCCAGGTCGTCCGGGCCCTCGCCGAGCCCGACGAGCTTCACCGGCACGCCCAGCTCGCGCTGGACCTGGAACACGATCCCGCCCTTGGCCGTGCCGTCCAGCTTGGTCAGGACGATCCCCGTCACGTCGATGACCTCGGCGAACACCCGCGCCTGCATCAGGCCGTTCTGGCCCGTCGTCGCGTCGAGGACCAGCAGGACCTCGTCGACCTTCGCCTGCTTCTCCACGACGCGCTTGACCTTGCCCAGCTCGTCCATCAGGCCCGTCTTCGTGTGGAGCCGGCCCGCCGTGTCGACCAGGACCGCGTCGACGCCCGTGTCCACGCCGCGCTTGACCGCGTCGAACGCCACCGCCGCCGGGTCCGCGCCTTCCTTGCCGCGGACGACCTCCGCGCCCACGCGCTCGGCCCACGTCTGCAGCTGGTCGGCCGCCGCCGCGCGGAACGTGTCCGCCGCGCCCAGCACCACCGACTTGTCCTGGGCCACCAGGACCCGCGCGAGCTTGCCCGTCGTGGTCGTCTTGCCCGTGCCGTTTACGCCCGCCACCAGCACCACCGCGGGCTGTTTCTTGCCGTCCACGATGTGCGGCAGGGCCCGCACCGAACGCTCCGAGTCGGTTGACAGCTGCGCCGTCAGGACCTCGTGCAGCACCTCGCGCGCCTCGGCCGATGACCGCACCGCGCGCCGGGAGAGCTCGTCGCGCAGCCGGTCGACGATCTGGGTCGTGGTCGCCGCGCCCAGGTCCGCCATCAGGAGCGTGTCCTCGACGTCCTGCCAGGAGTCCTCGTCCAGGTCGCCGGCGCCGAGCAGGCCGAGCAGGCTGGTCCCGAACACCGAGCGCGACTTCGACAGCCGGCCGCGCAGCCGCTCCATGCGGCCGGTCGCGGGCTCGATCTCCTCGACGACGGGAGCCGGCTCGTCGGGCAGCTTGACGTCCTTGACCGTGCGCTGCGGCGAGTCGCGCGGCACGGCGGCGTCGTCGCCCACCGCGGGCTGGCCGTCGGTCTCCGGCCGGTCCTCGACGGGGTGCTCGACCTCGGTGCCGCCGGGCGCGAGCGCGATGCCCCCGCTGGCCGCGTACGAGCCGCCCTTCGGTTTCTCCTCGACCTCGCGCTGGGCGTCCAGGCTGATCCGGCGCTTGCGCGCGACCAGCAGGCCGGTCACCAGGAGGGCGACCAGCACGACGACGGCGACGACTACGAACAGGAACCAGGTGCTCGACACCCGCCCATCCTTTCATCCGCGTCCGCCGGGCCCGGACACCCCGTCCGCACAGGCAATTCATCACGACCTTGGTCCCGATCGGGACAAGACTTCACCACGCGGGGTTGCGCCACCCCGGGGGCTGCACTAAACCCCACCGGATGGGGAAAAGCGCGAGTCACGGATTCCGGGTGATCGGGTTGCTTTCGGGCACGTCGGTCGACGGCATCGACGTCGCCGCGGCCGACCTGCACGCCGAGGACGGCACGGTCGTCCTGACGCCGCTGGGCGAGCTCGAAATCCCCTACCCCGAACCCCTGCGCGAGGGCCTGCTCGCCGCGCTGCCGCCGAACCCGTGCACCGCCGGCGAGCTGACGCGGCTCGACACCGGCGTCGGCCAGGCGTTCGCCGGCGCGGCCGCGCGCGGCGCCGAAGAGCTGGGCGGCGCGGACCTCGTCGCGTCGCTGGGCCAGACGGTGTTCCACTGGGTCGAGGGCGGCGAGGTCCGCGGCACCCTCCAGCTCGGCCAGCCCGCGTGGATCGCCGAGCGCACCGGGCTGCCGGTGGTGGCCGACCTGCGCGTCCGCGACGTCGCCGCGGGCGGCCACGGCGCTCCCCTGGCCGGCACGCTCGACCAGCTGTGGCTGCGCGGTCTCGCCGAAGACACCGGCCGGACGGTGGCCGCGCTCAACCTCGGCGGCATCGCGAACATCACGGTCGTCGCCGACGGCGAACCGGCGATCGCCTACGACACCGGCCCGGCCAACGCGCTGCTCGACCTCGCGGCCCACCGCGTCACCGGGCGGCGCAGCGACGTCGACGGACGGCTCGCGCTCGGCGGGTCGGTGCGCTCCGACCTGCTCCTGCGGCTGCTCGCGGACCCGTACTTCGCCGCCGCGCCACCGAAGTCCACCGGCAAGGAGCACTTCAACGGGCCCTACCTCGACGCCGCCCTCGACGGGCTCCAGCCGATCGATCCCGGCGACCTGCTGGCGACGCTGACCGAGTTCACCGCGGTGACCGTCGCCGACCAGTGCCTCCGCCACGGCGTCACGACGGTCATCGCGTCCGGCGGGGGCGTCGCGAACCCGGCGCTGATGGCGGCGCTGGCGCGCAACCTCCCGGAAGCCGTGCTCAAGACCAGCGACGACCTCGGCCTGCCCGGCGCCGGCAAGGAGGCGTACCTGACCGCGCTGCTCGGCTGGCTGACCTGGTGCGGCGTGCCCGGTACGGTGCCGTCGGCGACGGGCGCCCGCGGGCCGCGCCTGCTCGGCGCGCTCGTCCCGGGCGCCGGTCCCCTGATCCTTCCCGCCCCGCTGGGGGGCACCGTGACGCGGTTGCGAATCGCGGAGAAGGCCGGATGACATGACAGTAGGAGAAGTCCATGCGCGGTGTTGACCTCGCCATCATCGTGGTCTACCTGGCGGCGATGCCGCTGATAGGCGTGCTCGTCGGCCGGAAGCAACGGTCGGCGGCCGACTACTTCGTCGGCGAGCGCAGCCTCCCGTGGGGCGCGGTGATGTTGTCCGTGGTGGCCACGGAGACCTCGACGCTCACCGTGATCAGCACGCCGGGGCTGGTCTTCGGCAACGCGTTCCTGTTCCTGCAGCTGGCTTTCGGCTACATCATCGGCCGGACCATCGCCGCGTTCGTGCTGCTGCCGCGGTACTTCAAGGGCAACCTCGTGAGCGCGTACGCGTTCCTGGGCAAGCGGTTCGGGCCGGGCCTGCAGGGCACCGCGTCGGTGACGTTCGTGATCACGCGGCTGCTCGCCGAGGGCGTGCGCCTGTTCGCCGGCGCGATCCCGATCAAGGTGATCCTCGGGCACTACAACATCCACCTGGACTACTGGGTGATCGTGGTGATCCTGACCGCGCTGACGCTGGTCTACGCCTACATCGGCGGGATCAAGGCGGTCGTCTGGGTCGACGTCATCCAGCTGACGCTGTACCTGGGCGGCGCGGCGGTCGCCGCGATCGTGCTGCTGAACAAGCTGCCCGGCGACTGGGCTTCGCAGGCGTCCGCGGACGGCAAGTTCATGCTCGTCGACTTCACGAAGAACCTGCTGACCAGCCCGTACGCGTTCGTGACGGCGGTGCTCGGCGGCGCGGCGCTCTCGATGGCGTCGCACGGTGCCGACCAGCTGATCGCGCAGCGGCTGATGGCCACCCGCAGCCTGCGCGACGGCCAGAAGGCGCTCATCGGCAGCGGCATCATCGTGACCATCCAGTTCGCGCTGTTCCTGCTGGTCGGGGCCATGCTGTGGGTGTTCGACGGCCGCAAGTCGGTGGCGCAGCTCGGTCTGCAGAGCCCGGACGACGTGTTCTCGCGGTTCATCATCGACGACCTGCCGGTCGGGGTGTCGGGCCTGCTCATCGCGGGTGTGCTCGCCTCGACCATGGGCGCGCTGGCCTCGGCGCTCAACGCCCTCTCGACGTCCACCGTGGCCGACCTCTACCAGCGCTTCACCAAGCGGTCGCCGGAGGATTCGAAGCTGCTCAAGCACGGTCGCATGTGGACACTGATCTGGGCGGTCGTCTTCGCGGTGTTCGCGTCGCTGTTCTCCACCACGAAGAACTCGGTCATCGAGCTGGGTCTCGCCATCACCGGGTACACCTACGGCGCGCTGCTCGGCGCGTTCGTGCTCGGCCTGCTGATCAAGAAGGCCCGGCAGGTGGACGCGATCATCGCGTTCGTGGCGACGGTCGTCGTGATGGCGTTCGTCATCCTCGGCGTGAAGTTCAGCGCGAAGACCGGCGACCTGATCGGTGTCGACTTCAGCAAGGCCGCCGGGGACAAGGTCGCGCTGGCCTACCCGTGGTACACGCTGCTGGGCGTGGTGATCACGCTGGTCGTGGGCGGGCTGCTGGCGCTGCGGCACCGGACGCCGGACCCGAAGGCGGCCGAGGCCGAAGCCGGTGAGGCCGAAGAGGTCACCACCGCCTGATCCTTCTGAACCGTTTCCGGCGGGCGCCCGTGTCGGTGATCGGGTGCCCGCCGGGAAGCGGCGGGAAGGATCGAAGGTGGGTTCATGAAACGGATGACGGTGGCGCTCGCGGTCGGCGCCCTGGTCCTCGGCGGCGCGGCGACGGCTTCGGCCAGCCCGGCGGGCCCGAAGGTGCCGGACGCGATCAAGGTGCCGGCGGGCAACGTGGCGCTGGCGAGCTACCCGGCCGAAGGCGTGCAGATCTACGGCTGCACCGCGGGTGCCTGGACGCTGCTCCAGCCCGCCGCGGTGCTGTCGAAACACGGCAGGCCGGTGGCTCTGCACAGCAAGGGTCCGGTTTGGACGTCCATCGTGGACGGCAGCACGGTCGGGGCGGCCGCGGTGGCCAACGCGCCGCGGGCGGGCGCGATCCCGGAGCTGCTGCTCAAGGCGAACCTGAACACCGGTGACGGGATCTTCGGCAAGGTGACCTACGTCCAGCGGCTGAACACGCGAGGCGGGGTGGCACCGGCCGGGACCTGCACCGACGGCGCGCAGACCGCGGTGCGCTACTCGGCCGACTACGCCTTCTGGGTCGCCGGATAAGCGGATGTGCGGCCCCCTCCCGTAGCCTGGGCGCGGGAGGGGGATCACATGGGGTTCTTCATCGGGATCGGCGGGGTGCTCGCCGCCCTGCTCGTCATCGCCCTGGTCATGGACCGGCTCGACCGCAAGCGCGGCGTCAAGCACGGCATGCTCCGCCCGGGCGGGCGGCGTCCGACCATCGGCGACGCGGGCGGCGTCGGCAACGACCTCAGGCACTACGAACCACGCGTGCGGGGCGAAGACCGCCGCGCACCGCGGGAAGACGAGATGTGACGCCTCAGCCGGCCGGGACCGGCTCCTCCTCGGCCGTGCGCAGGCGCTGCGAGATCACCTTCGTGATGCCGTCGCCCTGCATGCTCACGCCGTAGAGCGCGTCGGCGATCTCCATGGTCGGCTTCTGGTGGGTGATGATGATCAGCTGGGACGAGTCCCGCAGCTGCTCCAGCAGCCCGATGAGCCGGCGCATGTTGGTGTCGTCCAACGCGGCCTCGACCTCGTCCATGACGTAGAAGGGTGAGGGCCGGGCGCGGAAGATCGCGACCAGCATGCCGACCGCGACCAGCGACTTCTCGCCACCCGACAGCAGCGAAAGCCGCTTGACCTTCTTGCCCGGCGGGCGCGCCTCGACGTCGACACCCGTCGAGAGCAGGTCGTCCGGCTCGGTGAGGACCATCCGGCCTTCGCCGCCTGGGAAGAGGACGCCGAAAACCGTCTCGAACTCGCGGGCCACGTCCGCGTAGGCGCCGGCGAAGACCTCGAGGATCTTCTCGTCGACCTGCTTGATGACGGCTTCGAGGTCCTTGCGGGTGTCCTTGAGGTCTTCCAGCTGCGTCGAGAGGAACTTGTACCGTTCCTCCAGGGCCGCGAACTCCTCGAGCGCCAGCGGGTTCACCTTGCCCAGCAAGGACAAGTCCTTCTCGGCGCGCTTGGCGCGGCGGGCCTGGGTGTCGCGGTCGTACGGCATGGGCGGCGGCGGGGTGACGTCCTCGCCGCGGTCCTTCGCCGCCTCGTACTCGGCCATCTCGCCCGCGCTCGGCGGGACCGGGACGTCCGGGCCGTACTCCTGGACCAGGTCGGTCAGGCCGATGCCGAAGTCCTCGGCGATCTTCGCTTCGAGGGTCTCCAGGCGCAGCCGCTGCTCGGCCCGCAGGACCTCGTCGCGGTGGACGGCGTCGGTCAGCTTTTCCAGCTCGCCGGTCAGTTCGCGGACCTTCGCGCGGACGCCGGTCAGCGCGGCCTCACGGCTCTGGCGGCGGGCCTGGACCTGGTCGCGCTCGGCGGCCGCGCGCTGCACCGACTGCTCGATGCGTTCGAGCGCGATCTCGCCGCCGTTGACGACGGCGTTCGCGATCTCGGCGCCGCGCTTGCGGGCCGCGGCGGCGCGCTCGGCGCGTTCACGGGCCTGCTGTTCGGCGTGCGCGGCGCGGCGAAGCCCCTCGGCCTTGCCCGCGATGCTGCGCGCCCGCTCCTCGGCGGTGCGCTGCGCGAGCCGCGCCTCCATCTCCTCCTGCCGGACGACGGCCAGCTCTTCGGCGGCGGCGTCGCGCTCGGCGGTGTCCGGGTCGTCCTCGACCGGCTGCTCGGCGACGGCGGCGAGCCGTTCCTCCAGCTCGGCGAGCTGGGCCAGGGCCTGTTCACGGCTCTGCTCGACCTTCGCGCGCTGGCCGGTGAAGCGCTCGACCTCGGCCTGGGCCTGTCGGGCCGCCTGCTGCAGCCGGTTGAGCCGCTCCGACGACCGGGCCTTGCGGACCTTCGCCTCGCCGAGGGCGTCCTTGGCCTGCGACACCTCTTCACGGCGCGCCTGCTGCTCGGCGCGGGCACCTTCCAGCTCGGCCGTGTAGCGCTCCAGCGAGCGTTCGGCCGTGCGCAGCCGCTCCCCCGCCTCGTCGACGGCGGCCTGGACCTCGATGACGCTCTCGCGCTTGCCCGAGCCGCCGATCGCCCAGCGGGCGCCGAAGACGTCGCCTTCGGCCGTGACCGCGCGGACCTCCGGGTGCACCGCGACCAGGTGGCGCGCCGCTTCGAGGTCGCGGACGACGGCCAGCCTGTCGAGGGCCTGCTCGACGGCGGGCCGCAGCTGCGCGGGCGCCGTGACGACCTCACGCGCCCAGCGCGCGCCGTCCGGCAGCGACGGCCACGCGTAGGTGTCCACAGTGGACTCGGGCCCGCCGAGCAGGATGCCCGCGCGGCCGGAGTCGGTGTCCTTCAAGTACTTCAGGGCGCGCAGGGCGTCTTCGCCGCCGGTGACGGCGACCGCGTCGGCGACCGGGCCGAGGGCCGCGGCCAGTGCCACCTCATACCCCGGCTCGACGGTCAGCAGCGCGGCGACCGAGCCGAGCAGGCCCGGCAGCTCGTGGGACGCGCCGAGCAGTGCGCCCGCGCCGTCCTTGCGCTTGAGCCCGATGGACAGCGCCTCGACGCGCGCCTTCTCCGACGCGATCTCGCGCTCGGCGGCGCGCTCGGCCTTGACCAGCTCTTCGACGCGCGCCTTGGCCGCGTTGTTGGCCTCGACCGCGCGGTCGTGGCGGTCCATCAGGCCGGCGTCGTCGGACTCCTCGACGCCACCTTCGGCCTTGGCCATTTCCAGCTCTTCGACGGCGATCTCGGCGCGCTCGGCGGCCTCTTCGAGGGAGACGCTGAGGCGGTCGATCTCGTCGGAGGTCGCGCCGTTCTTGCTGCGCAGCGCCTCGACCTGGCCGGTCAGCTTGGCCATGCCCTCGCGGCGGTCGGCGATGGCGCGGACGGCGGCCCAGTGCGCGCGTTCGGCGGCCTGGACGCGCTGTTCGAGGTCTTCGCGCCGCAGCACGGTCTGGGCCAGCAGCTCCCGGGCCTCCATGACGGCCTCGTTGAGCTCCTCTTCCTGCTCCGCGACGCGCTCGGCTTCTTCGAGCAGCTCTTCGGGGTCGCGGCCGCCGGTCGACGTCGAAACGTCGGCCGAGAGGTGGCGCTGCCGCTCGATCGCGAGCCGGACGGTGCCGCGCAGGCGCTCGGCCAGGGCCGAAAGCTTGTACCAGGTCTCCTGGGCCGTCTGCAGCAGCGGCGCGTCCTCGGCCAGCGAGGACTCCAGCTCGGCTTCCTCGGCGGCGACGACCTCGAGGGTCTGCTCGACCTCGGCGCGGCGGGCGCGGGCCGTCTTCTCGTCGGCCTCTTCGCGCGCGATGGCGTCCCGCTGGGTGACGAGGTCGTCGGCGTGCAGGCGGAGGCGGGCGTCGCGCAGTTCGGACTGCACGGACTGGGCCTTGCGGGCGATCTCGGCCTGCTTGCCCAGCGGCTTGAGCTGGCGCCGCAACTCGGTGGTGAGGTCGCCGAGGCGGTCGAGGTTGCCCTGCATGTTGGCCAGCTTGCGCAGGGTCTGTTCCTTGCGCTTGCGGTGCTTGAGGACGCCGGCGGCCTCTTCGATGAAGGCGCGGCGCTCCTCGGGCTTGGACTCGAGGATCGCGGAGAGCTGGCCCTGCCCGACGATGACGTGCATCTCGCGGCCGATGCCGGAGTCCGAGAGCAGTTCCTGGACGTCCATCAGGCGGCAGCGGTCGCCGTTGATCTCGTACTCGCTGGCGCCGTCGCGGAACATCCGGCGGGTGATCGACACCTCGGCGTACTCGATGGGGAGGGCGCCGTCGGCGTTGTCGATGGTGAGGGTGACCTCGGCGCGGCCGAGCGGCGCGCGGCCCGCGGTGCCGGCGAAGATGACGTCTTCCATCTTGCCGCCGCGCAGGTCCTTCGCGCCCTGGGTGCCCATGACCCAGCGCAGCGCGTCCAGCACGTTGGACTTGCCCGAGCCGTTCGGCCCGACCACGCAGGTGATGCCCGGTTCGAAGCGCAGCGTGGTGGCCGAGGCGAAGGACTTGAAGCCCTTCAGCGTCAAGCTTTTCAGGTGCACTGGGTGCTGACCCCTCCGGCCGCGATTACTGGCGTTTCAATCGTCCCAGGCTACCTGGGGGTCTCCGGGGACCGCCGGACGCGCCCCCTCATCGGCGCGCCTTAGCACAGGCCGGACGGTCCCAGCAACCTCACGAACCACACCGGCCCCGGATGTACCAAGGCGTCCGCTACCGCTCGACGAACCCGCTGAGTCCCCCTTTCGGGTCGGACCAGCGCTCGACGACGTTCTCCACACTTCCGGGTGATTCTCCGGACCGCAGGGCGGTCAGCAACCGCTCACAGTGGTTTCGATCACCCTCCGCTATGACCTCGACACGCCCATCAGGCATGTTGCGGGCACTGCCGACCAACCCGAGCTCGAGCGCCCGACTCCGGGTCCACCAGCGGAAACCGACGCCCTGGACGCGTCCGCGCACCCACGCTGTCAACCGGGTGTTCGTTTGTTCCTCACTCACGCTTTCATCCTTTCCGGACAGATCGACTGCGCACAGTGATCGCACAGGCCCACTACCTGGGCGAATGGGGCACCGACGGTGATAACCTCCGCGCCGAGGTCGTCCTCCCGGGGTTCCCCCACCCGGGAAGGCAGTGATCGATTCACGGCCTCACCCCGCGCTTTCCCGAACCCCCGAGGAGCCTGCAATGCCCCGCCCCGACGGGTCCGCCTCGAACTCCCCCGTGACCAGGATCGACACCGCACCGCCGAAGAGCAGCAAACCGAACCGCACCGGGTACGTCGTGCTCGGGGTGGCCGGACTGGTGGTCGCGACCGCGTTCGCCGCGGTCGCGGAGCTGGCCGGCCCGGACATCGCCGGCACCGCGGGCGGCACCGGCGGCACCGGTGGCCAGGGCACCTCCCTCGGCGGTCTGCAGACGGTGTCGAACACCCCGTCGTCGGCCACCCCGTCGACGCTGGGCGGCATCCCGACGAGCGCACCGGCCACGACGCCGTCGAGCGTGCCGACCACGGTGGTGTCGGTCAGCCCGGACGGCAAGACGACGACCACCCTCGTCACCCAGCCGCCGCCCCCGCCCCGCGACGACACGGGCAACCCGCCGCCGAACTCGCCGCCGCCCTCGTCGCAGAAGCCGCCGCCGACGACGACCAAGACGACGACGCCGCCGACCTCGTCGCCCGACCCGACGACGTCGCCCGCGCCGACCTCGACCCCGCCGAGCGGCGGCGGGACGAGCACCGCGGGTTCGCCGTCGCCGACCACGACGGGCACGTCCGCCTCCGGGGGCGCCACCGCCTCGACCGCGGGCCCCACGCACGCCCAGTGAGCTCCCCGAAGGCCACCGCCGCGGCGGTGGCCTTCGGCGTGTCTAGACCAGGACGGCGGCGATGATCGCGTCGCGCAGGAACCGCCCGTAGCGCTCCGGCGGCCAGCCGCGCTCCAGGCACAGCAGCTCGTACTGCTCCGGGCCGTGGTAGGTCCACAGGATGTCGCGGACGTCGTCGGCCGAGAGCCCGGCGCGGACCTGGCCGGTGGCCATCAGGTCGGCCGAGAAGTACGTCATCGCCGTCAGCATCTCCTGCCGCATCTGCGCCCACACCTCGGCGGCGGCGGGGTCGGCGGCGGCCGCGTCGCGGGCCAGCAGCTGCACCGGGGTCACGGCCGGGACCACGGTGACCAGGTGCTCGAGGTACATCTCGATCTTCCGGGCGGCGTCCGGCTCGGCCTGGATCGCCGCGATGAAGTCGCGGCCGGCGATGGGGACGTCCTCGTCGTCGCCCGCCACCGTGATGTCGAAGACGGCCTTGAGCAGGGTCGCCTTGTTGGCGAAGGCCTTGTAGACCGTCTGCACCGCGACGCCCGCCTCCTTCGCCACCTCGGGCATCGCCGTGCCCGCGTAGCCCTTCTCCCGGAAGAGCCCGGACGCCGCCGTCAGGATCCGGCGGCGGTTCTCGCGCGCCTGCTCCTGACGCCGCGACGTGTCGTATCGGCGCTTGACAGGCTCGGCCATTTAAGTAGAGACTCCTCTATCGAATAGACGTCCATCTATCATGACACCCTGAGGGGGCGTTGACCATGATGGGACAAGCCACCACCGACGCCGTGACCGCCGCGCGGGAGCTCGCACCCGAGCTGAGTGCGCGCGCGGTCGAAGCCGAACAGCTGCGGACGCTGCCGCGCGACCTGGTCGAAAGAGCGCGGGAAGCCGGGCTCTTCCGCCTCGCGACGCCCAGGGCGCTCGGCGGGCAGGAACTGCCGCCCGCCACGCTCGTCGAGGTGATCGAAGAACTTTCGCGCGCGGACGGCTCCGCGGGCTGGACGATCACGATCGGCAACGGGTCGGCGTTCCTCGCCTGGCTCGACCCGGCCGTCGCGACGGACCTGCTGACCGGCGTCCCGGACCCGGTCGGCGGCGGGGTCTTCGCGCCGACGGGCCGGCTCACCTCGGACGGCACCGGCAAGTTCGGGCTCGCCGGGCGCTGGGCGTTCTGCAGCGGCAGCCCGCACGCCGACCTGTTCTTCAACGGCGCCTTCGCCGACGGCGACCCGCGCGACTGGCGGCTGGCCGTCGTCCCGGCCGCCGGGGTGCGGGTGGTCGGCAACTGGGACGTCAGCGGCCTGCGCGGCACGGGCAGCCACGACGTCGAGATCGAGGCCGTCGTACGGGCGGAGCACACGATCTCGCCGTTCACGACCCCGGCGCGCCACGACGGGCCGTTGTGGCGGTTCCCGTTCTTCACCTTCATCGGCACGCTGATGGCGGGTGTCCCGCTCGGCATCGCGCGGCGCGCGCTGGACGAGTTCACCGCGTTCGCGCCGGCGAAGATCCGCCCGCCGGGCCCGGGCCCGATCGCCAAGGACGGCGACGTCCAGATCGCGCTGACCCGCGCCGAAGGACGGCTGTGCTCGGCCCGCGCGTTCGTCTTCGACGCCCTCGGCTCGCTGTGGGACACGGCGTGCGCGGGCGACGTGCCGGACGTGCGGCAGCGCGGGCAGTTCCTGCTGTCGACGCAGCAGGCGATGCGCGCCTCGCTGAGTGCGGTGAACATCGCGTTCGGCTTCGCGGGCGCGGGCGCGCTGCACGCGGACCAGCCGATGCAGCGCTGCTTCCGCGACCTCCACGCGGCATCCCAGCACATCTACTTCTCCGCGGCGGCGTCGAAGCGGTACGCCAAGCTGCGCTTCGGAATCGACCAGCCGACCTTCTGGTTCTAGGGGCTGCCGCGGCTAGGCCTCGAAGCGGTAGCCCATCCCGGGTTCGGTGAGCAGGTGCCGGGGCCGGGACGGCTCCGGCTCCAGCTTGCGCCGCAGCTGGGCCAGGTACACGCGCAGGTAGTGGGACTCCGTCTCGTACGACGGGCCCCACACCTCGTGCAGCAACTGCTTCTGCGCCACCAGCCGGCCGCGATTGCGGACCAGCAGCTCCAGCACGCCCCACTCCGTCTTCGTCAGGTGGACTTCGGTGCCGTCGGCGCGGCGGACCCTCTTCGCCGCCAGGTCGACCGAGAACGACGACGTCTCCACCACCGCGTCCGCGCCGTCCGCGCCCGCCACCGCCGAGCGGCGGACCGCCGCGCGCAGGCGGGCCAGCAGCTCGTCCATGCCGAACGGCTTGGTGACGTAGTCGTCCGCGCCCGCGTCGAGCGCCTGGACCTTGTCCGCCGAGTCGCCGCGCGCGGACAGGACGATGATCGGGACCGTCGTCCAGCCGCGCAGGCCGGCGATCACCTCCGTGCCGTCCAGGTCCGGCAGGCCGAGGTCCAGGACGACCACGTCCGGTTTGGTCTCGGCCACCGCCTTCAACGCCGCCGTGCCGTCGTGCGCGGTGATCACCTTGTAGCCGCGGGCGTTCAGGTTGATCCGCAGCGCCCGCACGATCTGCGGCTCGTCGTCCACCACCAGCACGGTGGCGCCCGGGTCGCTCATCGCACCCCCTCCTCTTGGAACTCGACGCTGAATGCGGGCAGCGAGACCACGACCGTCAGCCCGCCGCCCGGGGTGTCCTCGGCGCGGATCGTGCCGCCCATCGCCTCGGTGAACCCCTTCGCCACCGACAGCCCGAGCCCGACGCCCGGCGTCGTGTCCCGGTCGCCGCCGAGGCGCTGGAACGGCGCGAACGCCGACTCCGCCGCGCCCTTGCGCAGACCCTTGCCGTGGTCGACGATCCGCAGCTCGACGTGGCCCGAGTGCGCGCTGGCCCGCGCGGACACCACGCCCCCGCCGTGGCGGATCGCGTTGTCCAGCACGTTCGCCACCACCCGTTCCAGCAGGCCGGGGTCGGCGAGCACCGACGGCAGCCGGTCGTCGACCGCCACCTCGACCGCACCGGAGGAGTCTACAGTGGACAGAGCGTGCGCGACGACCTCGTCGTAGCCGACGGGCCGCAGGTGCGGCTTGACCGCGCCGGTGGCCAGCCGCGACGAGTCGAGCAGGTTGTCGATCAGCCCGGCCAGCCGGTCGGCCGACAGCTCGATCGCCTCTTCCAGTTCGGCCGTATCCTCTTCGGACAGTTCGAGATCGGGCGCGCGCAGGCTGCCGATCGACGCCTTGATCGACGTCAGCGGCGTGCGCAGGTCGTGCCCGACCGCCGAGAGCAACGTCGTGCGCAGCTCGGTCGCCTCGGCCTTGCGCTCGGCGCGGGCCGCGGCGGCGGCCGTCCGCTGCTGGCGCAGGGCGAGCAGCGCCTGCCCGGCCACGGCTTCCAGCACCCGCCGGTCGGCCGCGGGCAGCGCCCGCCCGCGCAGGGTCAGGTGGACGTCGGCGGTGACGGCGATGTCGACGTCGGCCTCGTCCGGGTCGGCGCACGGGTGCTCCCCCGCGGTCGCCACCGCGCGCCACTCGCCGTCCTGCTTCTCCAACAGCGTCACCGAAGTCAGGGCGAAGTTCTCCCGCACCTTCTGCAGCAGCCGCTCGATCGGGTTCGGGTCGGTCAGCACGGTCCGGGCGTAGGAGGCGAGCAGCGCCGCCTCCATCCGTGCCCGCGCCGCCTGCGTGGCCCGGCGCGCGGCCTGGTCGACGACCAGCGCGACGAGCACCGCGACCACGACCATCGCGATCAGCGTCACGAGGTTCTGCGGGGTGTGCACGTTGAGCGTGTAGAGCGGCGGGGTGAAGAAGAAGTTGAGCAGCCCGGCGCCGAGCACGGCGGCGACCAGCGCCGGGCCGAGGCCGCCGACCAGCGCCACGACGACCGTCGCCAGCACGTAGGAGATGACGTCGGTGGCGAAGTCGAGCCCGGTCGGGACGAAGAAGCCGATGGCGGTGACCAAGACCGGCAGCACGACGCTGAGCACCCAGCCCGCGACCAGCCGCGAGAGGCCCAGCGGGCTCGCGCTCAGCCGGGCCCGCAGCTTCCCGCCGGCCTCGGAGTGGGTGACCATGTGGACGTCGATCGACCCGGAGTGCCGCACGACGCCGGCGCCGATGCCTTCGTCGAACAGCCGCGCCACGCGCGAACGCCGTGAGGTGCCGATGACCAGCTGGGTCGCGTTGACGCCGCGCGCGAAGTCCAGCAGCGCGGTCGGGACGTCGTCGCCGACGACGGTGTGGAAGGTCGCGCCGACCTCTTCGGCGAGCGTCCGGCAGCGGGCGATCGCGGCCGGTCCGAGCCCCGACAGGCCGTCGCCGCGCAGGATGTGGACGACCTGCAGCTCGGCGCCGGCGCGGGTGGCGATCCGGCTGGCGCGGCGGATGAGCGTCTCGCTCTCCGGGCCGCCGGTGATGGAGACGACGACGCGTTCGCGTGCCTCCCACGTGTCGGTGATGCGCTGTTCGGCGCGGTAGCGCTGCAGCGCCACGTCGACCTGGTCGGCCACCCACAACAAGGCGAGTTCGCGCAGCGCGGTCAGGTTGCCGGGGCGGAAGTAGTTGCCGAGGGCGGCGTCGATCCGCTCGGCCGGGTAGACGTTGCCGTGCGCGAGCCGCCGCCGCAGGGCCTCGGGCGTGATGTCGACGAGCTCGAGCTGTTCGGCGCGGCGGACGACCTCGTCCGGCACCGTCTCCTGCTGGGTGACGCCGGTGATCCGCTCCACGACGTCGTTGAGGCTCTGCAGGTGCTGCACGTTGACCGTCGACAGCACGTCGATGCCGGCTTCGAGCAGCTCCTCGACGTCCTGCCAGCGCTTGGCGTTGCGCGAGCCGGGCACGTTGGTGTGCGCGAGCTCGTCGACGACGGCGACCTCCGGCGCGCGGGCCAGCACGGCGTCGACGTCCATCTCGTCGAAGGCGCGGCCGCGGTGCTCGGCGTGGCGCCGCGGGACGGTCTCGAGGCCGTTCAGCAGCGCGGCCGTCTTCTCACGGCCGTGGGTCTCCACCAGCCCGACGACGACGTCGGTGCCGCGGTCCAGCCGCCGCCGCGCCTCGCCGAGCATCGCGAAGGTCTTGCCGACGCCCGGAGCCGCGCCGAGGTAGATCCGCAGTTCCCCCCGGCGCGGCTTCTTTGCACTGGTCACGCTGTCAGTGTGCCCCTCCGGCCGCGGCTTGCACGGCCAAGTTGAGCTGGAGCACATTCACCCCGGGGACGCCGATTCCCGCTCCGGAGGTGTTCTGCTCGACCAACTGGCGCACGCGGTCGGCCGGCAGGCCGGTCACGCGGGCCACGCGGGCGATCTGGAGGTCCGCGTAGGCCACGCTGATCGCCGGGTCGAGACCCGAGCCCGAGGCGGTCACGGCGTCCGGTGGCACCTGGTCGGGTGACACGCCTTCGCGCTGGGCGATGGCGGTCCGGCGCTCCTGGATGGTTTTCACCAGGCCCTCGTCGTACGGGCCCTTGTTGGACGCGCCGGACGGCATCTCGGGGGTGACCGCCGACGGGCGGCTGTGGAACCACGGGTCCTTCGCCGGGTTGGCGGGCACCGGGTCGACGCCGATGAGCGACGACCCGACCGCCTGGCCGTTCTGCGTGACGACCGAGCCTTCGGCGTTGCCCTCCAGGCCCGGGATCCGGGCCACGGCCCACACCGCCAGGGGGTAGAGGACGCCGAGCAGGACGGTCAGCACGACGAGGACGCGCAGCCCGGCCCAGGTCTGCTTGACGAGAGTGTTCACTTCGGGTCACCCGATTCCAGGGATGAGGCGCACGAGCAGGTCGATCAGCCAGATCCCGAGGAAGGGGCTGACGATCCCGCCGAGGCCGTAGACGAGCAGGTTGCGGCGCAGCAGGGCCGAGGCCGACGACGGCTTGTACCGCACGCCGCGCAGGGCCAGCGGGATGAGCACGACGATGATCAGCGCGTTGAAGATGACCGCCGACAGGATCGCCGACTTCGGCGTCGCCAGGTGCATGATGTTCAGCGCGCCGAGCTGGGCGAAGATGCCGGTGAACATCGCCGGCAGGATCGCGAAGTACTTCGCGAGGTCGTTGGCGACGCTGAACGTCGTCAGCGCGCCGCGGGTGATCAGCAGCTGCTTGCCGATCTCGACGATCTCGATCAGCTTCGTCGGGTCGCTGTCGAGGTCGACCATGTTGCCGGCCTCCTTCGCGGCCGACGTGCCGGTGTTCATCGCGACGCCGACGTCGGACTGCGCGAGCGCGGGCGCGTCGTTGGTGCCGTCGCCGGTCATCGCGACCAGGCGGCCGCCCTCCTGCTCCTTCTTGATGAGCGCCATCTTGTCTTCGGGCTTGGCCTCGGCGAGGTAGTCGTCGACGCCCGCGTCCTCGGCGATGGCCTTGGCCGTGAGCGGGTTGTCGCCGGTGATCATCACCGTCTTGATGCCCATCGTGCGCAGTTCCCCGAAGCGCTCCTTCATGCCCGGCTTGACGACGTCGGACAGCCGGATCACGCCGCGCACCACGGAGTCCTCGGCGACGACCAGCGGGGTGCCCCCCTGGGCGCTGATC
This sequence comes from Amycolatopsis stemonae, assembly GCF_054781455.1. Lineage (NCBI taxonomy): Bacteria > Bacillati > Actinomycetota > Actinomycetes > Pseudonocardiales > Pseudonocardiaceae > Amycolatopsis > Amycolatopsis stemonae. The sequence continues at coordinate 88,538 of NZ_BAAGUJ010000010.1, forward strand.
TCGTCGACCACGCGCTCGGTCTCGTCGGGGTAGTCGCCGCCGTTTTCGCGCACCCACGCGCGCACCGCGGACGCGGCGCCCTTGCGGATCCGCCGGTCGCCGACGTCGAGGCCGGACATCCGGGTCTGGGCGGTGAACGGGACGAACTCGCCGCGCACGTCCTGGTCCGCGTACTCCGACGTCAGCTCGACGACGCTGCGGCCTTCGGGGGTCTCGTCGGCGAGGCTCGCCAGGCGCGCGGCCCGGGCCAGCTCGTCCGGGGTGGCCGTGCCGACCGGGATCAGCTCGGTGGCCCGGCGGTTGCCGAAGGTGATGGTGCCGGTCTTGTCGAGCAGCAGTGTCGAGACGTCGCCCGCGGCTTCTACCGCGCGGCCGGACGTCGCGAGGACGTTGCGCTGCACCAGCCGGTCCATGCCCGCGATGCCGATGGCGCTCAGCAGCGCGCCGATCGTCGTCGGGATCAGGCACACGAGCAACGCCGTCAGCACGATCACCGACTGCTCGGACCCGGAGTAGCGGGACATCGGCTGCAGCGCGACGACGGCGAGCAGGAAGATGATCGTCAACGTCGAGAGCAGGATGGTCAGCGCGATCTCGTTCGGCGTCTTCTGCCGCGAAGCGCCTTCCACCAACGCGATCATGCGGTCCACAAAGGACTCGCCCGGCCTGGTCGTGATCTTCACGACGATCCGGTCGCTCAGCACGGTCGTGCCGCCGGTGACGGCGCTGCGGTCGCCGCCGGACTCGCGGATGACCGGCGCGGACTCGCCGGTGATGGCCGACTCGTCGACGGTCGCGATGCCCTCGACGACATCGCCGTCACCCGGGATGACCTGCCCCGCCTCGACGACGACCAGGTCGCCGATCTTCAGCTCGACACCCGGGACCTGCTCCTCGCCGGCGTCGGTGAGCCGGCGGGCGACGGTCTCCTTCTTCGACCGCCGCAGGCTTTCCGCCTGCGCCTTGCCGCGCCCTTCGGCGACGGCCTCGGCGAGGTTCGCGAACAGGACCGTGAACCACAGCCACACGGCGATGAGGATGGTGAAGACGCTCGGGTCGGTGATCGCGAAGACGGTGGTGAGCGCGGAGCCCACCCACACCACGAACATCACCGGGTTGCCGAGCTGGTGCTTCGGGTTGAGCTTCCGGAAGGCGTCCGGCAGCGACGTCCAGAGCTGGCGGGGGCTGAACACCCCGGCGCCGACGCGGCCGGTGGCTTCGGACGGGGGAGTCACCTGGGGTCGTTCTTCGGTGACGGTCATGCGAGTGCCTCCGCGATTGGCCCGAGCGCGAGCGCCGGGATGAACGTGAGGGCCGCGACGAGCACCACCGTGCCGGTGAGCATGGTGGCGAACAGCGGCCCGGTGGTGGGCAGGGTGCCGGCGGTTTCCGGCACCCTGCGCTGCTCGGCCAGGGACCCGGCCAGGCAGAGCACGGCGATGATCGGGACGAACCGGCCGAGCAGCATCGCCACGCCGAACGACGACTGGAACCAGTCGTTCGTCGCGGTCAGGCCGCCGAACGCGCTGCCGTTGTTGTTGCCGGTGGACGCGTAGCCGTAGAGGATTTCGGACAGCCCGTGCGCGCCGCCGTTGCCCAGCGCACCGGCGGTGTCCGGCAGCAGCAACGCGATCCCGGCGCCGAGCAGCACCACCGTGGGCATCGCGAGCATCGAGATGGCCGCTGCCGTGACTTCGCGCTTGCCGAGCTTCTTGCCCAGGTACTCGGGCGTCCGCCCGACCATCAGGCCGGCCAGGAACATCGCGATGATCGCCATCACGAGGATGCCGTAGAGGCCGGTGCCGACGCCGCCCGGCGAGATCTCGCCGTAGAGCATGTTCAGCAGCGGTCCGCCGCCGCCGAGGCTCGACAGGCTGTCGTGGGCGCCGTTGATCGCGCCGGTCGACGTGCCCGTGGTCGTGTCGGCGAAGATCGACGTCAGGCCGATGCCGAACCGCTGCTCCTTGCCCTCCATGCTCGCCCCCGCGGCCAGGGCCGCCGGGTTGCTCGCCTTGGCTTCGGAGAACCAGATGATCACCAGCGAGGCGGCCCACAGCAGGCCCATCACGCCGAGCAGGACGTAGCCCTGCTTGGGCTTGCCGACGAGCTTGCCGAACGCGCGGGTGAGGCTGACCGGGATCACCAGGATCAGGAACAGCTCGATGAGGTTGGTCCAGGCGTTGGGGTTCTCGAAGGGGTGCGCGGAGTTGGCGTTGAGGATGCCACCGCCGTTGGTGCCCAGTTCCTTGATCGCCTCCTGGCTCGCGGCGGGCGCGAGGGCGAGGGTGCTGTGGCTGCCGTCCGGGTTCGTGACGGCGACGCCGGCCTTGAGGCTCTGCACGACGCCCAGGGCCACGAGCACGATCGCGAAGACGAACGCCATCGGCAGCAGCACGCGGATCGTGCCGCGCGTGAGGTCCACCCAGAAGTTGCCGAGCCGGTCGGTCTTCGCGCGGACGAACCCGCGCGTGACGGCGATCGCCACGGCGAGGCCGACGGCGGCCGACAGGAAGTTCTGCACGGTCAGCCCGGCCATCTGCACGAAGTGGCCCATCGTCGTCTCGGGGACGTAGGACTGCCAGTTCGTGTTGGTGACGAACGAGACCGCCGTGTTGAAGGCGACCGCCGGGCTCACCGAGCCGCGCCCCAGGTTCCACGGCAGGAGCGGCTGCAGCCGCTGCAGCAAGTAGAGCAGGACGATCGAGACGAACGAGAAGCCCAGCACGCCCGCGGCGTAGGTCGGCCACCGCTGTTCGGAGTCCGGGTTGACGCGGAAGAGCTTGTACAGGCCCTTCTCGAACTTCAGGTGCTTCTCGGTCGAGAAGACGTGCGCCAGGTAGTCGCCGAGCGGTTTGTAGACCGCGGCGAGGGCGGCGAGGAGGAGGCCGAGCTGGATGAGCCCGGCCGCGGTGTCGGACATCAGAATTTCTCCGGCCGGATCAGCGCGATGAACAGGTAGACGAGAAGGCCCAGCGCCAGCAGTCCGCCGACGACGTTGGCAGGAGTTCCGGCGCCGCTCACAGCTTCTCCAGCCCGCGCAGCGCCAGTGCGAGCACCACGAACACGCCGATCAGCAGGACGGCGTAGAGCAAGTCGGCCACAGGCACCTCTCAAGACGGGTCACCGGGTTCGGTGACCGGACGCGTTCACTGTGCGGCTCCGGGACCCGGTCGCGACCTGCGGCTGATGGTGCCTTGATGCGTTCCTGACACGCGTTTACGGCGTCTTTATGGCCGGTGGCGCCGGTCACGCAAACGTTTGCCGATTAATCACTGTATGCAGTTGGTCAGTGACTCGCGACACACCGCGTGACCGAACAAGTGCGGAAAGTGCAATTCGGGCAGACAAGATCGACAGAGCGTGTTACACCTGTGTTACCGATAGTTGTATTGGCTAAGCAAATTCAGGGAGGGGCAACTATGTGCGGTATCGCCGGCTGGGTTTCCTTCGACGCCGACCTCACCCGCCGCGGCGACGTGGTCGACGCCATGACCGCGACCATGTCCTGCCGCGGCCCGGACGACGAAGGCACCTGGGTGCGCACGCACGTCGCGCTGGGGCACCGGCGCCTGGCCATCATCGACCTTCCCGGCGGGCGGCAGCCGATGTCGGTGCGCACCCCGAACGGCGACGTCGCGATGGTCTACAGCGGTGAGGCGTACAACTTCACCGAGCTGAAGGAAGAGCTGACGAAGCTCGGCCACCAGTGGGAGACCGACAGCGACACCGAGGTCGTCCTGCACGGCTACCTGCAGTGGGGCGACGAGGTCGTCGACCACCTCAACGGCATGTACGCCTTCGCGATCTGGGACGAGCGCGACGACAAGCTCGTCATGATCCGCGACCGGATGGGCATCAAGCCGTTCTACTACTACCCGACCCCCGACGGCGTGCTGTTCGGTTCCGAGCCTAAGGCCATCCTGGCGAACCCGATCTCGAAGAAGGTCGTCGACCTCGACGGCTTCCGCGAGCTGGCCGGCTTCACCAAGCGGCCGGGCTGGTCGCTGTGGAAGGACATGGAAGAGGTCCAGCCGGGCACGCTCGTCACGGTGTCCCGCGAGGGCATCAGGACCCGCACGTACTGGAAGCTCGACGCGAAGCAGCACACCGACGACCAGGAGACCACGGTCGCGCGCGTCCGCGAGCTGATGACGGACATCGTGCACCGCCAGCTCGTCGCGGACGTCCCGCGGTGCGTGCTGCTGTCCGGCGGCCTCGATTCGAGTGCCGTCACCGGGCTCGCCGCCGCGCGGCTGGCCGAGCAGGGCGAGCGGCTGCGGACGTTCTCGGTCGACTTCTTCGGCCAGGAAGAGAACTTCAAGCCGGACGAGATGCGGGACACCGCGGACTCGCCGTTCGTGCGCGACGTCGCGTCCCTGGTCGGCTCGGCGCACAAGGACGTCGTGCTCAACCCGGGCGACCTGACCGACCCCGAGGTCCGGCGCGCGGTGCTGCGGGCACGGGACATCCCGGCCGGGCTCGGCGACATGGACACGTCGCTGTACCTGCTGTTCAAGGCGATCCGCGGCGAGTCGACGGTGGCGCTGTCGGGCGAGTCGGCCGACGAGGTGTTCGGCGGCTACCGCTGGTTCCACGACGAGAAGGCCGTCAACGCGGACACGTTCCCGTGGCTGGCGTTCCGGAACTCGATGATGGACGAGCGGTCGTCGCTCTACACGCCGGAGCTGGTGAAGAACCTCGACGTCGAGTCCTACATCGCCGACCAGTACAAGACCGCGGTCGCGGGCGTCGAGCACCTGGACGGCGAGTCGGAGCGGGAAGCCCGGATGCGGACGATCTGCAACCTGCACCTGACCCGGTTCGTGCGGATGCTGCTCGACCGCAAGGACCGCGCGTCGATGGCGGTGGGCCTGGAGGTCCGCGTGCCGTTCTGCGACCACCGGCTGGTCGAGTACGTCTACAACACGCCGTGGTCGCTGAAGACGTTCGACGGCCGGGAGAAGAGCCTCCTGCGCCACGCGACCAAGCACGTGCTGCCGGACTCGGTGCGCGACCGCGTGAAGAGCCCGTACCCCTCGACGCAGGACCCGGGCTACGCGGCGGCGCTGCAGCAGCAGGTCAAGGAGGTGCTGGCCGAGCCGGGCCACCAGGTGTTCGACCTGGTCGACCGCGCCTGGGCGCACCGCGCGTCCGAAGTGGACTCGGCGACCATGGACCCGGCGATGCGCATCGGCCTGGACCGGCTGCTCGACCTGTACCACTGGATCGACATGTACCGGCCGGAGCTGCAGCTGTCTTGACTTCGAGTGCCCTTGAGGTGTGAGGCTCGGGAGCATGAAGGTGCTCCTGTTCGGCCGCAACCCGGCCACGGTCTCGAGGGTGACGGCGGCGCTGTCCGCGGCGGGTCTCGCCGCGGACGGCGTCGCTTCGGAGGAAGCTGTCCTTTCGCGTTTGGGCTTGGTGGACGCCTTGGTCCTGGGCGCGGGGGTGGCGGGCCCGCTGCGCGAGCGCGTCACGGCGGCGGCCGTGCGGCACGGCGTGCGCTGGGTGCAGGGGCCGCACATCCTGCCGGACCGCGACGCGCTGGAGTACGTCCGGACGGAGATCCTGCCGCGGCTGGCCGGGGCCGGCGAGCGGGGTCAGGCCCGGCTGTAGAGGCGGGTCGCGCCGCCACCGGCCCAGGCGGGTTTCGGGCGTGCCGCGGACGTTGCTCCCGCGCCCTGATCAGCGCCGGACTTCGGTCAGCTTCACCGGCCGCCGTTCGCGGCGGGACACCTCGCAGGCCTCCGCGATGTAGAACGCCTCCAGCGCGTCCGCCGCGACGCACGGCGAAGGCGAACGGCCCGCGACGACGTCCAGGAACGCCCGCAGCTCCGTCGTGTACGCCGGGCGGAACCGCTCCATGAACCCGGGGTACGCCGGGCCGGGCAGCGGCGCGACGCCCGGCTCGACCGACCGCAGCGGGGCGCGGTCGTCCAGGCCGACCACCACGCCGGACACCGAGCCCAGCGCCTCCAGCCGCACGTCGTAGCCCGCGCCGTTGTAGCGGGTCAGGGACACCGTCGCCAGGGTGCCGTCGTCCAGGGTGAGCGTCGCCGCCGCCGTGTCGACGTCGCCCGCGTCGGCGAAGAACCGCTCGCCGCGATTGGCGCCGATCGCGTAGACCTCGTCGATCTCGCGGCCGCTGACCCAGCGGACGACGTCGAAGTCGTGCACGCCGCAGTCGCGGAAGAGCCCGCCCGAGTGCGCGACGTACTCCGCCGGCGGGGGCGCCGGGTCGAACGTCGTCGCGCGCAGCGTGTGCAGCCAGCCCAGCTCGCCGGACGCGACGGCCGCGCGAGCCGCCGCGTAGCCCGCGTCGAACCGGCGCTGGAAGCCGATCTGCACCGGGACGTCCGAGGCGTCGATGCGGTCGATCACGGCCAGGGTGCCGGGGATGTCCGCGGCGACCGGCTTCTCGCAGAACACCGGGATGCCCGCGTCGACCGCCGCGATGATCAGGCCCGGGTGCGCGTCGGTGGCCGCCGTGACGACCAGCCCGTCGAGCCCCGCGGTGAACAGCTCGCCGAGGGAAGTCGTTTCGACGCCCAGCTTCGCGGCGGCGGACGCGGCCCGCGCCGGGTCGACGTCGGCCACGACGACCGACTCGACCTCCTCGAAGCCCTTCAGCGTCTCCGCGTGCGCGGTGCCGATCCGGCCGGTGCCCGCCAGTCCCAACCTCATCGTGGTGCTCCTCCTGTAGCAGAAAACCCGGCGGTGGTCGCGCGGACCACCAGGGACGGGTGCAGCAGGTGCCGGACCGGCTCCGTGCGCTCCCCGCGGACGCGCTCGATCAGCGCTTCGAAGGCCAGCCGGCCCATTTCCGTGCGCGGCTGGTCCACTGTGGTCAGTGACAGGTGCCGCAGCGCCGCGAGCGAGGTGTTGTCGTAGCCGACGACCGAGACGTCCTCGGGCACGCGCAGCCCGGCTTCCTCCAGGGCCGAGATGGCCCCGACGGCGTTGAAGTCGTTGCCCGCCACCAAACCCGTCGGCAGCTCGGCGCGTGAATACGTCGCCAGCAGCTCCCGCACCGACTTCTCGCCCGCGGTGTCGGTGTGCTCGCTGCGCACCACGACCGGCTCGAGGCCGTGGCGCCGCATCGCCGCCTGGAACCCGCGGCGCCGCTGGGCCGCCCCGGCCGCGCCGCCGCCGTCGAGGTGCGCGATGCGCCGGTGCCCCAGGCCGACGAGGTGGTCGACGGCCAGCCCCGACCCCGCCTCGCCGTCGTCGTTCACCGTGTCCACACCGGACGCCCGCGACGTACGGGAAACCAGCACCACCGGGCACTGCCGCGCCGCGGCTTCGATGGCCGACGCGGGCACGACCGGCGAGAGCAGGATGACCCCGGCCGGGCGGAAGGAAAGCAGGCTGCGCAGGGCGTTCCCCTCCCGCGCGGGGCTGCGGCCGCCGGTGTTCAGCACGAGGTCGAAGCCCGCCGCTTGCGCGGCCGCGTCCAATCCCTCGACGACGTCGGCGAAGAAGGCGTTGCGCAGGTCGTTGACCATCACCCCGAGCACCGTCGACGTCCGGCTGGCCAGGGACCGCGCCATGACGTGCGGCTGGTAGCCCAGCTCCTCGGCCGCACGCAGGACGGCCGCGCGGCGGGCGTCGGAGACCTTCGGGGAGTTCCTCATCACCAGGGAGACCAGCGCGCGGGAAACCCCCGCTCGCGCGGCGACGTCCTCCATCGTCGGACGCATGCGGTGCACCTCCCCTGATCACCGGAAACTCGGCCTTGACTTGGTGTGACGGACGCTACAAGATTAGAGCGCTCTAATCAATAGAGCGCTCCAACGGACCACCGGAGGCCCCTTGTGACAGCGACGATCCGCGTGGCGGCCGCCCCGATCTCCTGGGGCGTCTGCGAAGTCCCGGGCTGGGGCCGGGTGCTGGACGCGGCGACCGTGCTCGGCGAGATGGCGGCCCTCGGCGTCCAGGCCACCGAACTGGGCCCGCCCGGGTACCTCCCGCGCGACCCGGCCGAACTGCGGGAGCTGCTCGGGAAGCACGACCTGACGCTCGTCGGCGGCTTCCTCGCCGTCGTGTTGCACGCCGATCAGGACCACGCGCTGAAGGAAGCCGAAGAGTCGGCCGCGCTGTTCGCCGCGTGCGGGGGTGACGTCCTCGTGCTCGCCGCCGCGACCGGGCTCGACGGCTACGACGAACGCCCGAAGCTCACCGACGCCGAATGGGCGACGCTCGTCGACACGGCGGGCAGGATCCGCGACATCGCCGCCCGCCACGGCCTGCGCACCGTGCTGCACCCGCACGTCGGGACGCACGTGGAGCAGCAGGCGGAGGTCGAGCGGTTCCTGCGCGACTCCGATCTCGGCTTGTGCCTGGACACCGGGCACCTGATGATCGGCGGGACGGATCCGGTCGAGCTGGCGAAGCGCTTTCCCGAACGAGTGGGGCACGTGCACTTGAAAGACGTCCGAGAAGACCTGGCGGCCGACGTCCGAAGCGGCCGGCTGGCCTACACCGAAGCGGTCGGACGGGGCATCTACACCCCGCTCGGCGAGGGGGATGTGGACGTGGCGTCGATGGTGCGCTCCGTCCAGGCGGCCGGCTACGACGGCTGGTACGTCCTCGAACAGGACACCGCCCTCGGCGACTCGAGCCCCGACGACGTACCCCGGCGGGACACCGAGCGCAGCCTGGCCCACCTCTCGACGATCATCGACTCCCTGTAATCGGTCCCAAAGGAGTGACTGTGTTCTCCAGCAAAAAGATGGCGGCGAAGTTCTCTGGCAAAAAGATGGCGGCGGCGATCGCCGCCGCCGGGCTCGTACTGGCCGCCTGCAGTGGCCCGAGCGCCGACAACTCGAACAGCTCCAGCTCGAGTTCACCGGCGGCGGCACCGAGTTCCGGTGGTCCGCTCAAGGTCGCCGTGATCACGCACGGCACCGCCGGTGACGCCTTCTGGAACGTCGTGAAGAACGGTGCCGAGCAGGCGGGCAAGGACCTCAACGTCGGCGTCGACTACTTCGCCGACGGCGACCCCGGCAACCAGGCCCGGCTGATCGACAACGCCGTCGCGCAGAAGGTCGGCGGCCTGGTCGTTTCGATGGCGAACCCGCAGGCCCTACAGACGTCGATCCAGAACGCGGTCAAGGCCGGCATCCCGGTGATCACCATCAACTCCGGCGAAGACTCCAGCGCGGCGTTCGGCGCGATCGCGCACGTCGGGCAGAGCGAAGGCCTCGCGGGCCAGGGCGCCGGGCAGCGGCTCAAGGCCGCGGGCAAGACGAAGCTGCTCTGCGTCATCCACGAAGCCGGCAACATCGGCCAGAACCAGCGCTGCGACGGCGCGAAGCAGTCCTTCGGCAACGTCACCACGCTGCAGGTCGACATCTCCAACCCGACCGACGCGCAGGCGCGCATCCGCGGCGCACTGCAGTCCGACCCGTCGATCGACGCGGTGCTGGCGCTGAACTCGCAGGTCGCGGCCCGCGCGGTGAGCGCGGCCAAGGAGGCGAGCTCCAAGGCGCAGGTGGCGACCTTCGACCTCAACGCCGACGTCGTCGCGGCCATCAAGGACGGCAGCATCCTCTTCGCCGTCGACCAGCAGCAGTACGAGCAGGGCTACCTGCCGATCGTGTTCCTCAAGCTGTACAAGGAGAACGGCAACACCATCGGCGGCGGCCATCCGGTGCAGACCGGCCCCGGCTTCGTCGACAAGACCAACATCGACACCGTGGCCCCGTACGCGCAGCGCGGCACCCGCTGATGACCGCGGCGATCCAAGCCCAGCCCGACGAACGCGTGGGGAAGAAGGGCCTGACCGACCGGCTGGTCGTCCGGCCCGAGATCGGCGCGCTGCTCGGCGCCGTGCTCGTCTTCGTCTTCTTCTCCGTGGTCACCGGCCAGTTCCTCAGCCCGCTCGGGGTGGCGACCTGGCTCGACGACTCGGCGACGCTCGGCATCATGGCCGTGGTGGTCGCGCTGCTCATGGTGGGGGGCGAGTTCGACCTTTCGGCGGGCGTGATGACGGCGTCGACGTCGCTGGTCACCGCGACGCTGGCCACGCAGGCGGGCTGGAACGTCTGGGCGGCGCTGGCCGCCTCGCTGGTGTTCGCGCTCTGCGTGGGCGCGTTCAACGGCTGGCTGGTGATGCGCACCGGGCTGCCGAGCTTCATCGTCACGCTGGGGTCGTTCCTGGCCCTGCAGGGGCTGAACCTCGGCGTGACGCGGCTGGTCACCGGCACCGTCCAGGTGTCGGGGATGCGCTCGACGAGCGGCTACGAGTCGGCCGGCGCGCTCTTCGCGTCCACGTTCACCATCGGCGGCACCGAGTTCCAGGCGTCGATCGTGTGGTGGGTGATCGTCACGGCGATCGCGGCGGTGCTGCTCGTGCGCACCCGGTTCGGCAACTGGGTCTTCGCGGTCGGCGGGTCGCAGGTGTCGGCCCGCTCGGTCGGCGTGCCGGTGGTGCGCACGAAGATCCTGCTGTTCATGGGCACCGCGCTCGGCGCGTGGCTGGTCGGCTCGATCAACATCCTGCGGTTCACCAGCGTGCAGGCCAACCAGGGCATCGGGCTGGAGTTCCAGTACATCATCGCGGCGGTGATCGGCGGCTGCCTGCTCACCGGCGGGTTCGGCTCGGCGGTGGGCGCGGCGATCGGCGCGCTGATCTTCGGCATGGCGCGCCAGGGCATCGTGTTCGCGCAGTGGAACAGCGACTGGTTCATGCTGTTCCTCGGCATCATGCTGCTGGCCGCGGTCCTGGTGAACAACGCCTTCCGGCGGCGCGCGGAGAGGGTACGCCGATGAGCTTGATCGAAGTGAAGGACATCGGGAAGACCTACGGCAGCGTGATCGCGCTGCGCGAGGTGTCCACTGTGGTCAACGCGGGCGAGGTGACCTGCGTGCTCGGCGACAACGGCGCCGGGAAGTCCACACTGATCAAGATCCTGGCCGGGGTGCACCAGCACGACCGCGGCGAGTTCCTCGTCGACGGGCAGCCGGTGCGGTTCTCCTCCCCGCGTGAGGCCCTGGACCACGGCATCGCGACCGTGTACCAGGACCTCGCGGTGGTGCCGCTGATGAGCGTCTGGCGGAACTTCTTCCTCGGCTCGGAGCCGACGGCCGGGTTCGGCCCGGTCCGGTTCCTGGACCGGCGCAAGGGCCGCGAGACGACCAAGAAGGCGTTGTCCGACATGGGCATCGACCTGCGCGACGTCGAGCAGCCCGTCGGGACGCTCTCGGGTGGCGAGCGCCAGTGCGTCGCGATCGCGCGGGCGGTGTACTTCGGCGCGAAGGTGCTGATCCTCGACGAGCCGACCGCCGCGCTGGGCGTCAAGCAGGCCGGCGTCGTGCTCAAGTACGTCGCGCAGGCTCGCGACCGCGGGCTCGGCGTCGTGCTGATCACGCACAACCCGCACCACGCCTACCCCGTCGCCGACCGGTTCCTGCTGCTCAAGCGGGGTGCCGCGCTCGGGTCGTACGAGAAGTCCGAGATCGGCATCAACGAGCTGACCCGGCAGATGGCGGGCGGTGCCGAACTGGAAGCCCTCGAACACGAACTGCGCCAGGTGGAAAAGGCGTGAACCTGGAAGCACTGACGATCGGCCGGGTCGGGGTGGACCTCTACCCGGAGCAGAGCGGCGTGCCCCTGGCCGGGGTCAGCACGTTCGCCAAGTCGCTCGGCGGGACCGCGACCAACGTCGCGGTCGCCGCCGCGCGGCTCGGCCGGTCGACCGCGGTCCTCACGAAGGTCGGCCCGGACGGCTTCGGCGACTACGTCCGGCAGGCCCTCGGCGGCTTCGGCGTCTCACCGGCCTTCGTGGGCACGTCGGAAGACCTGCAGACGCCGGTGGTGTTCTGCGAGCTGAACCCGCCCGCGGACCCGCCGCTGCTGTTCTACCGCTCCCCCATCGCGCCCGACCTCACGCTCACCGACGAGGACGTGCCGTGGGACGTCGTCGAGTCGGTGCCGCTGCTGTGGGTCACCGGCACGGGTGTCTCGACCGAGCCCGCCCGGACGACCCAGCGGAAGATCCTCGAAACCCGCGGCCGCCGCGAGCACACCGTCCTGGACCTCGACTACCGGCCGATGTTCTGGCCTTCGGTGGACCAGGCGCGCGAAGAGATCGGCGGGCTGCTCGACCACGTCACGGTCGCGGTCGGCAACCGGACCGAGGCCGAGGTCGCCGTCGGCACCGCCGACCCGGACACCGCCGCGGACCGCATGCTCGAGCGCGGGCTGCGGCTCGCGGTGATCAAGAAGGGCGCGGACGGGGTCCTGGTGGCGACCCCGGACGGGCGCTGGACCGTGCCGCCGCAACGCGTCGAGGTCGTCTGCGGGCTCGGCGCCGGCGACGGTTTCGGCGGCGCCCTGATCCACGGCCTGCTCTCGGGCTGGGACCCGGTGCGCCTCGCCGGGTACGCGAACGCGGCGGGCGCGCTGGTCGCGTCCCGGCTGGCCTGCGCCGACGCGATGCCGACCGCCGAGGAGATCGAGGAGCTGCTGTGATCCGCACGGACGAACGCCGGCGCGAACCGCGCTGCCGCCGCCCGAGGTCGTCCGCACCCCGCTCCCCCGGCCCGACGGAAACGCCCGTGCCGCCGCGAAAGGTCTTGGAGGCCGCGAAGTGAGCAAACTGCACCGCCCGTTCGGGACGCTGTCCGACGACGCCGACCCGGTCCGGCTCACCCCCGACACCGCGGGCTGGACCTACTGCGGCCTGCGGGTGCTGACCCTGGCCCCACGCGAAGTGCGGATCCTGCACACCGGCGAGTTCGAGGCGTTCGTGCTGCCGCTGTCGGGTTCGGCGACGGTCCGTGTCGACGGCCAGGTCTTCGAGCTGCGAGGCCGTGAGTCGGTGTTCACGCGCGTCACGGACTTCGCGTACGTGCCGCGCGACGCCGAAGTCGAGTTGTCGACAGTGGACGGTCTGACGGTCGCGCTGCCGATGGCGCGCTGCACGCGTCGCCTCGAAGCGCGCTACGGCCCGGCCGAGAACGTGCCGGTCGAAGTGCGCGGCGCCGGGCAGGCGACGCGGCAGGTGACCAACTTCGGCGTGCCCGGGGTGTGGGACCACGCCGACAAACTCAACGCGTGCGAGCTGGTCACGCCGGGCGGGAACTGGTCGTCCTACCCGCCGCACAAGCACGACGAAGCGACCGAGTGCGAGGTCGTCAACGAGGAGATCTACTACTTCCGCATCGCGGGCCGCGACGGCGTCACGCCGTCTCGCGAAGGCTTCGGCCTGCACCGCACGTACACGACGGACGGCGACCTGGACGAGGACGTCGCCGTGCGCGACCACGACGTCTTCCTGATCCCGCGCGGTTACCACGGACCGTGCGTGGCCGCGCCGGGCTACCCGATGTACTACCTGAACGTCCTGGCCGGGCCGGCCGGCGAACGCTCGATGGCGTTCTGCGACGACCCCGCGCACGGCTGGGTCCGCGACACGTGGGCCGGCCAGGACCTCGACCCGCGCTGCCCGGTGACGAGCCACGAAGGGCGGGTCCGGTGAAGCTGACGACGGCGCAGGCGCTGGTCCGCTGGCTCCTGGCGCAGCGCTCCGAAACCCTCGACGGCCGCGAAGTCCCGCTGTTCCCGGGGGTGTTCGCGATCTTCGGGCACGGCAACGTCCTCGGCCTCGGCACCGCGCTCGAAGAGCACCGCGGCGAGATCCCCGTGTGGCGCGGGCACACCGAGCAGGGCATGGCCCTCGCGGCGGTCGGCTACGCGAAGGCCACGCACCGGCGGCAGGTCGGCGTCGTGACGACGTCGATCGGGCCGGGCGCGCTGAACACGGTCACCGCGGCCGGGGTCGCGCACGCGAACCGGCTGCCGGTGCTCCTGCTGCCCGGCGACACGTTCGCCGGCCGCGCGCCGGACCCGGTGCTGCAGCAGATCGAGCCGTTCGGCGACGCGACCGCGACGGTGAACGACGCCTTCCGCGCCGTCTCGCGCTACTTCGACCGGATCACCCGGCCCGAGCAGCTGCTCTCGACGTTGCCGCAGGTCGCGCGGGTGCTCACCGACCCGGCCGACGCCGGACCGGTCGTCCTCGCCTTGCCCCAGGACGTCCAGGCGGAGACGTACGACTTCCCGGACGCGCTGTTCGAACCCGTGCTGCACCGGCCGTTGCGGCCGCGCCCGGACCGGCGCTCGGTCACCGAGGCGGCGAGCGTCCTTCGCGCTTCCCGCCGCCCGCTCATGGTGCTCGGCGGCGGCGTCCGGTACTCCGGCGCCGGCCGGCGCGCCCTCGACTTCGCCGAGAGGCACGGCATTCCGCTGGTGGAGACGACCGCGGGTCGCACGCTGGTGCCACACGCGCACCCGTTGCACGCGGGACCGCTGGGCATCACCGGCTCGACGTCGGCGAACGCCGTCGCGGCCGCCGCCGACGTGGTCTTCGCGGTCGGCACACGGTTGCAGGACTTCACGACGGCGTCCTGGACGGTCTTCTCCCCCGACGTCCGGCTGGTCACGCTGAACGCGGCCCGGTTCGACGCGGTCAAGCACGGCGCGCTGGCGGTCGTCGGCGACGCCGACGCGGGCCTGACCGACCTCGCCGCCCAGCTGGAGAGCTGGCGCGTCGACCCGTCGTGGACGTCGCAAGCCTCGGCCGAACGCGCGAAGTGGGACGCGCACATCGACTCGCTGCGTTCCGCAGCCGCCGAAATCCCGTCGTACGCGCAGGTCGTGGGCGTGGTGAACGACCTGTCGGCGGCGGACGACTACGTCATGACGGCGTCCGGCGGCCTGCCGGGCGAGCTGATCGGCGGCTGGCGCGGCTCCGGCTCGCTCTCGATGGACGTCGAGTACGGGTTCTCGTGCATGGGCTACGAGCTGTCCGGCGCGTGGGGCGCGGCGATCGCGCACCCGGGTCTGGTCACGACGCTGCTGGGCGACGGCTCGTACCTGATGCTGAACTCCGAGCTGTTCTCGGCGGCTTTCGCGGGCCACCCGTTCGTCGCGGTCGTGTGCGACAACGACGGCTACGCGGTGATCGCGCGGCTCCAGGAGGGACAGGGCGGGAAGCCGTTCAACAACTTCTACGCCGACTGCACGACTTCGCACGCTTCGCCACCGCGAGTCGACTTCGCACGGCACGCGGAGTCCCTGGGCTGCCTGACGTTCTCGGCATCCACAGTGGACTCGTTGCGCACCTCGTACGCAGCCGCGCGCGAGGCGGCCGTGACCGAGCGCCGTCCGGCGGTGGTCGTGGTGAAGACGCAGCCGTCGTCGTGGACCGAAGCGGGCGCCTGGTGGGAGGTCGGCGTCCCCGAGCACCTCGCCGGGCACGACGAGTACGCGCGCGAAAAGCCCGGGCAGGTGCGCTACCTGCAGCCCTGAAGGACGGCGGCGCGGACGCGGGGCCGCAAGGTGAAGCCGCTCGGCTTGAGCGTCAGCGACTCGGCGATCTCCAGCTCGTACGCCGGGTCGACGTCGAAGTCGTAGCGCTGCAGCACCATGCCGAGCGCCAGCACGGCTTCGTGCAGGGCGAACTGCCGGCCGATGCAGGCGCGCTCGCCCGTCCCGAACGGCTTGTACGCCTGCGCCGGCCGCTTCTTCACCGCGGCGGGCTCGAAGCGGTCCGGGTCGAACCGCTCGGGGTCCGGCCAGACCGCGGGATCGCGGTGCACCAGCGGGAGCGGCACGAGCACCCAATCGCCCTTGGCCATGGGGTACTTCCCGCCGAGCACGACGTCTTCGCGCGCTTCGCGGGCGTAGCCGGGCGCGGTCGGCCAGAGCCGCATCGCCTCGTCGAGGCAGCGACGCACGTAACGCAGCTTCGCGACGTCCCCGAAGGCGGGCTCGCGGTCGCCCCACACCGCGTCGACCTCGGCGCGTGCCTTCGCGAGCAGCTCGGGATGGCGCGTCAGGTAGTACAACGCGAACGACAGCGCGCCGGACGTCGTCTCGTGGCCGGCGACGACGAACGTGATGGCCTGGTTGCGGATGTTCACCGGGTCGAGGCGCTCGCCCGTGGCCGGGTGGCCTTCGGTGAGCATCAGGCCGAGCAGGTCGCGGCTCTCCCCGCCGTCTTCGCGGCGGGCTTGGATGACCTCGTCGACCAGGTTCGTCATGGTCGCGAGGTCGGCCCGGTTCTGCTCGGCCGTGCCGGCGAACGCGCGCCGCACGAACGGCAGCTTGACGTTCTGCATCTGCGCGTACCGCAGCGCGCGGAGCATCGCCGTGACGAACGGGTGCGGCTCGGCGCGTTCGAACGAGCCGAAGCGGTAGCCGAACCCGGCGAGGCCGATCGTCTCGAGGGTCAGCCGGGTCATGTCGGCGGAGACGTCGACCGGCCCGGTCGCGGCGTCCCAGCTCGCGACGAGCTCGCGGGCGACGTCCAGCATGACCGGGTGGTAGCGGCGCATCGCCTCGGCCGAGAAGGCCGGCTGCAGGATGTCGTGCGCGAGCCGCCAGTTCGGTTCGTGGGTGTGGGCGGTGAACAGGCCGTCGCCGGCGAGCGCGCGCAGGTTTTCGATGCCCATGCCGACGTGCTTGCCGAACTTGGTCTCGTCGTTCAGCTGCGTGACGAGGTCGACCCCGCCGGCGAAGACGATCTCGAAGCCGAAGATCTTGCGCGTGAAGATCGGGCCGATCCGCTTGCCGATGCGCAGGGTGTCCTGCAGCGGCGTGCGCGGGTTGGCGCCGATGAGGTCGCCGATCACCGGCAACCGGCCCGGCCGGTGCGGAATCCCGGTGGTGTCCACGACGTACCCCCTATTGAACCCGGATCCAATAGGGTCACGATCCCCCGCTGCTGAACCCGTGTCAAGTAAGGTCGGGGGATGCGGACGAGGCTGAGCACCGAACAGCGGCGCGAGCAACTCCTGACGATCGGGGCCGGGTTGTTCGCGCAGCGGCCGTACGACGAGGTGTGGATCGAAGAGGTCGCCGAGATCGCGCAGGTCTCGCGCGGCCTGCTGTACCACTACTTCCCCACCAAGAAGGACTTCTTCGCCTCGATCGTCCGCGCCCAGCGCGACCAGCTCCTGGCGATGAGCGAGCCCGACCCGGCGCTGCCCGTCGCCGAGCAGCTCAGCCGGGGGCTGGACGTCTACCTCGAGTTCGCCCGCACCCACCCGGACGGCTACCGGGTCGTGCACCGCGCCGCGGGCGACGCCGACCGCGAGATCCGGGAGATCCGCGAGGCCGGGAAGGCCGCGAACGCCGCCCGCATCCTCGACGCCGTGAGCCCGCTGACCCCGGTCACCGAGGTGACGCGGCTGGCCGTCCGCGGCTGGCTCGCGTTCGTCGCGACGACCATCCTCGAGTGGCTCGACCAGCCGAAAGTCACCCAGGAGGAGCTGCGCGACCTGTGCGTGCGGACGTTGTTCGCGGCGGTCGGCGTCACCCCGTGACGGCCGGCGAGGCGGCGCCGTCGGCCAGCTTCCGCGGCGCGCCGGAGCCGTCCGCCGGGATCGCCCAGACGGCGTTGTCCCGGCCGTAGAGCACGGTGTGGTCGTCCTGCCACAGCGCCTGGTCGTCGACGCTGCCCTGTTCGGCCAGCGCGGTCTCCTCCATGCTCTTCAGGTCCAGCACGGACAGCCGCCAGACGCCTTCGCCGACCTTCTTCTTGAACGCGACCCGCGTGCCGTCCGGGGACAGCGACGGGCATTCGACGTTCTCCCTGAGGACCTTCCCGCGGTAACGCGCGTAGTCGGCTTCGACGAGGTAGGTCTTTCCCTTGCTGCCGAGGGTGGCGTAGAAGCGGTTGCCGTCCGGGGCGAAGGTGATGCCCCAGTAGTTGACGTCCGCGGCGAAATACCGCTTGCCGTCGAGGAAGACCGGCAGCTCCTCGATCGTCTTGACCAGGCGTCCGGTGTCCACTTCGTACAGTCCTGCGCGCGTCGAGAACCCCGTCTGCGCGTAGGAGTCGCCGGTGACGAACAACGTCCAGTAGACGCGCTTGCCGTCCGGGGAGACCCGGGCGCGGCTCGGCGTCCCCGGCAGGGTTTCGGTGTGGCGGACGTCGAGGTGGTCGTCGAGGACGAGGACGTCGGTCACGGCCGGGAGCGTGCCCGGCTGCACCGCGAGGCACACCGCGGTCTGCTTCGCGACCGCGAACCGGTCGCACTTCAGGCCGCTCAGCCGGCGTTTTCCCTGGTTCTCGACGCCGACGCGGCCGGTGGCCGTGTCGCGGAAGAACAGTTGTCCGGGGCTCAGCGTGAGCTGCGCGGCAGGTTCGGCGGCGGCGGTGTCGTGGCGGGCGCTGACGGTGTACGTGACGGCCGCGGCCACCAGGAGGACCGTGCCGGTGACGGCGAGGACGAGTTTCTTCACGGGCGCACCGGTTTCACGAGAGCGGCGGCGAGGGCGACGGCGGCCAGGCAGCCCGCGGCGACGAGCACCGCGGGCCGCAGGTCCCAGACCGTCCACGCCAGTCCGAAGAGGACGGACGAGAGCATGCGCGCGCCCGCCTGCCCGGTCTGCACGACCGCCATCCCGGTGGCGCGCAGGCCGGCCGGGATGAGCGGGCCGGCGGCGGCCATGAGGACGCCGTCGGTGGCCGCGTAGAACACGCCGTGCAGGCCGAGCGCGACGACCGCGAAGGGCAGCGCGGCCGGGCCGCAGAGCAGCAGCAGGGCCAGGCACAGCGCGACGTGCCCGCCGAGGAACACCGGCCAGCGGCCGACGCGGTCGGCGAGCTTGCCCAGCGGCACGGCCAGCACCAGGTAGACGCCGGCCGTGCCGAGCGGCAGCAGCGGGAAGAACGTCGCCGCGATCTCCCAGCGCCGCTGCAGGACGAGGTAGACGAAGGAGTCGCCGACCGTCACCAGGCCGAGCAGCGCGGCCCAGAGCGTCACGCGCCGGAAGTCGCGCTGTTTCAGCAGCCCGAACGCGGCCCGCGCGGAGACGGCCGCGCGTTCGACCGATCCGGCGTGGTCTTTCACGAACAAAGCCAGCAGCAGCACGGCGATCGCCGCGACGCAGAAGCTGGTGAAGAACACGCTCGTGTAGCTGCCGAGGCTCAGCGCGAGCACCGCCATGGCCACCAGCGGGCCGAGGAACGCGCCGACCGTGTCGAGCGCGCGGTGCACGCCGAACGACCGGCCGAGCGCGCCGGGCTCGCTGCTGAGCGAGATCAGGGCGTCGCGCGGGGCGGTGCGCAGGCCCTTGCCGGTGCGGTCGGCGGCGAGGACGACGCCGATCGCGGCGACCGACGAGCCGGCCGCGATCAGCCCGAGCTTGGCCACCGCGGACAAGCCGTACCCGAACCCGGCGACAGCCTTGAGCCGCCGCCACCGGTCGGCCAGGTGCCCGCCGAGCACCCGCACGAGGGCCGTGGCGCCGGCGTAGAGCCCGTCGAGCAGCCCGAACTGCAGCGGGTTCAGGCCGAGGCCGAGCACCAGGTAGAGCGGGAGGACGGCGGTGACCATCTCCGAGGAGACGTCGGTGACCAGGCTGACCATGCCGAGCGCCACGACGTTGGCGGAAACCCGCTTCAACGCGGGCTTCCGGTCTTCGCCCGCCGCCAGGTCCGAGGTACGGCTTGCCGCGATGTACATGCCGGCTCCTAGTGGCAGATGTAGGTCGGGCTGCTGTCGAGGACCTTGCCGTCGACGCCGAGGAGCTGCGTCTGGAACGACGTGTCGGTCATCGAAAGCTTGAGGACGCCGTAGGTCTTGAGCAGCTTGGCCGTCGTCGGGTGCGCGGCGTGGATGTCGTACAGGCTCGCGCCGCCGCTGCCGCCGACGATCTCGACCGGGCCGTTCGCGTCGGCCTTGCCGTCGGCGTTCTGCGGGAGGAACCGCTCGTAGTCGTGGTCGTGCCCGTTGAGGACGAGGTCGACCTTGTTGGCCACCATCAGGTTCCACAGCTCGATGCTGTCGGGGTTGTCACCGTGGTCGCCGGAACTCCACCGCGGGTGGTGGTAGTACGCGGCGACACAGCCCTTCTTGTTGTTCGCCAGGTCCTGCTTCAGCCACGCCAGCTGCTCGCTCGGGCCGAACTCGTGGGTGGCGAAGTCGTTGGAGTCCAGGGCGATGAAGTGCCAGTTGCCCATTTCCCAGCTGTAGTAGCGCTGGCCCTGCGGCTTGGCGATGGCGCCGAAGTAGTCGTCGTACCCCTGGTAGGGCGTGTCGTCGTAGGTTTCGTGGTTGCCCGGGATCGGGTGGGTGATGTTCTTGAACCTGCCCCACGTCTTGTCGTAGTAGGACTTGAAGTCCGCCAGGTGGGCGTCGTCGTACTGGTTGTCGCCCATGGTGATCACGGCCGCGGGGTTCATGGTCTCGACGAGCTTGGCGGTCTTGACGTGGGCGCAGCTCGAACTGCTCGAGGTGCAGCGTTCGGCGATGTCCCCCGCCGCGGCGAGGACGAAGCCGCTCGCGCTGCCGGCCTGGGTCTTCACGGTGATCGGGGCGCTGGCGCCCGAGGCGTTCCCGGCGGCGTCCCGCGCGCGGACCGCGTACGTGTAGCTCGTGTCGGGCGTGAGGCCGGTGTCGGTGTAGGACGTGGTCGTGCTGGTCGCGACGGGCGTGCCGTTGCGCAGGATGTCGTACCCGACGACACCGACGTTGTCCGTCGCGGCGCTCCACGTCAGGGCCGCGCTGGTGGCGGTGGTCGCACCGGCGGTGAGACCGGCCGGGGTGGTCGGGGGCTGGGTGTCGCCGGAGGAGTCCGTGCTGCCGAAGACCTGCATCTCCCAGAAGGAGTAGCCGTAGTTCGTGGCGCGCGTGACGCCGACGAAGCGCACGTACCGGCCGTGCGCGTTCAGGGTCAGGTCGTCGGTTTTGCCGTCACCGTTGTCGACGGTGGCGGCGGGGGTGAACTGCGTGCCGTCGTCGGAGACCTCGATGCGGTACTTCTTGGCGTAGGCGGCTTCCCAGGTGAGGACCACCCGGTGGACGGCGGCGGACTGGCCGAGATCGATCCGCAGCCACTGCGGATCGGCGCCTTCGGCGCTGGCCCACCGGGTGGCGGCATTGCCGTCGACGGCTTTGGCACCGGCGTAGGACGAGCTCTCGACGGTCGAGGTGGCGACCGGTTTTCCTTGCGAGAGCAGGACATCGGCTGGGGCATCGGCGGTACTGGCCGCGGCGATCGCGGAGGGCAGCAGGGTGATCGCCGCGATCACGGGCGTGAGCCGGGTGAATGTGCGTAGGCGGGTCGACGGCACGTCGCGCTCCTTCTGGGCCTGGCGGAGGGCTGGGTGGGCTGCGGCGTTGGTGAACGGGAGTTGAACTGTTAGGAAAGTTTCCTAACTACTGGAAGAGTAGCGATGATCGGATTCGACTGACAAGACGTGTCCGGCCCTTGAATCGGTCAAGAGAGTGAGTTTCACCGGGTTTCCCCAGCTCAGAACCGTTCTCACTCAGCGGCGCACTGCCCCGCCGCCCGGGATCGCCCGGCGGAACCCTCCGACCTTTCCCGTTCTGTCGGTGGTCGCCGGTAGCATGGGAACCGGGGGCAGCGCCCATCGCTTCCCGTTGTCGCACAACAAAAATCGGGCCCCGCGCTTCACCCGATCCGGTGATGATCTTTCGCACAGTTGTTCGGTAGCTTCGGATGTATGACCGACTCAGCTCAGCAGCTTCCGGATCTCCGACACCGCGGCGCGCCCCGCCCGGTTGGCCCCGACTGTGCTCGCCGAAGGCCCGTACCCGACCAGATGCAGCCGCGGCTCGCGCACCACGCGCGTGCCGTCCACCCGGATCCCGCCACCCGGCTCGCGCACGTGCAACGGCGCGAGGTGCTCGATCGCGGCCCGGAAACCCGTCGCCCAGAGGATGACGTCGGCGTCGAACCGCGAGCCGTCGGCCCAGACGACCCCGCCGGGCGTGATGCGCTCGAACATCGGCCGCCGGTCGAGGATCCCGGCAGCGCGCGCGGCCCGCACCTCCGGCGTCACGGCGAGGTCGGTCACGCTGACGACACTTTCGGGCGGCAGCCCGGCTCGCACACGTTCGTCGACCTTCGCGACGGCGTGGCGTCCCCAGTCCTCGCTGAAGGGTTCGTCGCGCCACACGGGCGGACGCCGAGTCACCCACGCCGTCGCGCGGGCGAGAGGAGCGAACTCCATGAGGAGCTGAACGGCTGAAGCCCCGCCCCCGACCACGACGACCCGCCGGCCGCGGAAGTCCTCCGGCCCGGTGTAGTCGGCCGTGTGCAGCTGCCGGCCGGCGAACGTCTCCTGGCCGGGGTAGTGCGGCCAGAACGGCCGGTCCCAGGTCCCGGTCGCACTGATCACGGCCCGCGCCGCCCACGACTCGGCCGGGCTCGAAACCAGCAACCGCTCCCCCGCACGCGTCACGGACTGGACGTCGACGGGCCGGAAAACCGGGAGGTCATAGACGCTTTCAAAGCGCGCGAAGTACTCCGAGACGACTTCGGAAGCCGGACGCGTCACGTCCGGGCTGCCGAAGGCCATGCCCGGCAGGTCGTAGATGCCGTGCACTTTGCCGAGCACCAGCGACGGCCACCGGTACTGCCACGCACCCCCGGCCCGCTTGCCGTGATCGAGCACGACGAACCCGGAGCCATTGCCAAACCCGGCCCGGCGCAGGTGGTAGGCCGCCGAGAGCCCCGCCTGCCCGGCACCGATCACCACCACATCGGTCTCGTGATCCGCACCGCCCATGACGAGTCCAACGGCCCACAGCCGAGGGTATTTCGCGCCGTACATCACACGGCTCAGCCCTGGCGTCGCCATCCACCCGGCGTTGCCACCCCGCCTGGCGTCACCACCCGCCTGGCCTCGCCAACCCACCCGGCGTCGCCACCCACCCGGCGTCGCCAGCCCACCTGGCGTTACTACCCACCCGGCGTCGCCAACCCACCCGGCGTCGGCAACCCACTCGGCGTCACCAACCTGCCACGCCTCTCACACCGCCACGCGATTCCGCCCGGCCTCCTTGGCGCGGTACAAAGCGGCATCGGCGGCCCGCAGAACGTCATCCAGCGCCGGCCCGGCGTCCGGGTACTGCGCGACCCCGATGGACACCGACAGGCCGCTCACCCGGACGGTGCCGCTGCCCGTCGAGATCACGACGTTCAGCTCCCCCACCGCCACCCGCACGCGCTCGGCGATCCCGAGCACGTCGGCACGACCGATCCCCGGCAGCAGCACGACGAACTCCTCGCCGCCGAACCGCCCGACCGTGTCGCCCTGGCGCACCGAGCCGGAGATCGCGACCGCGACCGCAGCCAGGACGTCGTCGCCGGTCAGGTGGCCGTAGGTGTCGTTGATGCGCTTGAAGTGGTCGAGATCGATCATCAGCACCGCGAAGCCGCTGCCGGTGGCACCCCGGCGCAGGACACGGGCGTGCTCGCGGACCGCGGACTCGTGCCAGCCGGCAGTGTTGAGCAGCCCGGTCTTCTCGTCGGTGACGGCCGTGACCTGCAGCTGTTGCTTCAGCAGCAGGTAGCGGTGCAGGAGCAGCAGGGGCGCGACGACGAACACCACGAGCACCGGCTGTTCGACGAGCGCCAGCGCGGCGAGGCCACCGAGGCAGAGCGTCGCCAGCTCGAACGCGTTGTCCTCCCAGGTGCCGATCAGGTCCGCGGCCGAACGCTGGCTCGTGTAGAGGTAGATCCCGGCGGCGACGAGACCGACGTTGACCAGCTCGAACACCGCGGCGGCCAGGCAGAGCGCGACCAACCCGCGCGCGGTCTGCATCTGAGAGCCGTGCAGCCCCGAGACCGCGAGCACGGACGAAGCGGCGAAGCACGAGAGCATCGCCCAAGCCGTGCTCGCGACGAAGCGGTGCGCGGGCCGCGTCCGGACCTGACGCCACACGCGCACCCACAGGTGGGTGTAGAGCACGACGGCGAGCAGCGCGACCCAGGCGGGCGGCAGCAGGACGACGCCCGCGAGGTACCAGACGGAGGTGACGTTGATGTGCGTCTGCCCGCTCATCCACCGGCGCAGCCGCTCGATCCGGCGCGACATCTCGGCCTGGGCCACGCCGAGCGCGACGAGCACGGCGAACCACACCAGCCGCACGGGCCCGCCGAACCCGGTGACGAGCGCGGTCCCGGTGGCGAGGACGGCGACGAGTTCACAGCCGAGGGCGTAGGTGATCCAGCGGTTCTTGGCGCCGCCCCACATTTCCCAGCGCGCGGGCCAGCCCGGCCAGGCGGAAAGCGCTTCCCGGCGCACGGCGGCCTGGGCTCTCAAGAGCCGAAGCCACAGAAGTGACGGACCGGCATCGTGACGTACCCCTTGCGCGAAGTTCGGCCGACCAGGTAGCCCAGCGTAGCCGTTCCAACGACGCGCGTCGCCAGTCCGGGCGAATTGCGGGCAACGCCCCTGCCCAAAGACACGCGCAGGGTAGATCAGCGCAGCTCAGCGCCCCACGAGCGGATCATCGACCAAGACACCCGCAGCCGCGCCCGATCCGGCCTGAGCGCCCCGACTCGCGTGCAGAACCCACCACGGCGGCGGCGATGCGTTACTGGCCGCAGCGCGAACACCCGTCGCGGAGCAACCCACGCGCGGCGGTGCAACGGGCGGTCGGGCGAGCAGGGCCGCGCAGCAACACGGGCAACCACACACACCGCAACGCCAACTCCGCGCGGCGACACAGCACGGCGGTGCACGGGCGGTCGGGGCACCGCAGCGGCGCGACAACCGCACACCGCAGCACCCACCCCGCGTCGCGGCGTAGGGCAGCAGGGCGGTCAGCGCTGCAGCTCGGGGCAGCAGCGCAGGCAGCGGCGCGGTGCAACGCAGGGCAGCGCGAGCAACCGCACGTCGCGAAGCCAACTCCGCGCGGCGAAGCCTACTTCCGCAGCGCGCGGATGATCGCCACCAAGCCGACCACCGCGGCAATGCCGACCAGCACCGGCACCAGCCGCTTCACCACCGACTCTCCCGCGTAGTCCAGCAGGTCGATCGCCTCGGTCTCGGGGGCTGCCGGGACGCTTCGCAGCGCTGGGCGCTCCGCCGCCGGCTTCGGGTCCGTGTTGATCTCCGGTGTCGTCGGGGCCGGCTTCACCGCCGGCTCCGGCGTGGCCACCGGCTCGGGAGCGGGACCGGGCGCGGCCGCCGGCTCGGCCGCGGGGGCCAGTTTGCCCGACAAACACCCCGCGAACGTGTCCAGGATCTTGCCGCCCACCTCGGTGATCAAGCCGCGGCCGAACTGGGCCGGCTTGCCCGTGATCGACAGGTCCGTGGCCACCGCGCCGTGGGTTCCGCCGTCGGTTTCCGTCAAGGTCAGGGTCACCGTCGCTGCCGCTGTGCCCGCTCCGCGGGCGTCCTTGCCCGAGGCCTTGATCGTGACCTTGTGGCCGGCTTCGTCCTTCTCGAGGAACTCGCCGTTGCCCTTGTACAGCAGGGAAATCGGCCCGAGCTTGACCTTCACCGTGCCGCTGAAGCGGTCGCCTTCGACCTTGGTCAGCGTGGCTCCCGGCATGCACGGGGCGACGCGCTCGGGGTCGACGACCGCCTGCCAGACCTCGCCGATCGGAGCCGGGACGGTGAATTCGTGGTCGAGCCGCACGGGCCGACCTCCTTCCTGATGACGGACGGGTCCGGTCCCCACCCTAGCCGCCGCCGCGACGGCGGCCAGGGTGGCGAACCCGGAGCGTCAGGCCCCGGCCGCCGCCGCGATCGCGCGACCCGTCAGCACCTCGGCCAGGTGACGGCGGTATTCGACGTCGGCGTTGCTGTCGACCGGCGGGTTCGTACCTTCCGCGGCGTGGGACGCCGCCGCGCGGATCGCGTCGGCCGAGGCCTGGACGCCGACCAGCGCAGCTTCGACGCCCGAGGCGCGGATCGGTGTGGAGCCCATGTTGGTCAGCGCGACCCTGGCCTCCTCGATGACCCCCGCCTCGGTGCGGACGGTGACCGCGACCGCGACCATCGACCACGCCTGGGCGACCCGGTTGAACTTCTCGTAGTGCGCCCGCCACCCGGTGTGCTTGGGCACGCGGACCTCGACCAGCAACTCGTCCGGCGCGAGCGCCGTCGTGAACAGGTCCTGGAAGAACTCCGCGGCCGGCACCCTCCGGCGCCCCGAAGGGCCGGCCACCACCAGCGACGCGTCCAGCGCCAGCACCGGCGCGAGGAGGTCCCCGGCCGGGTCGGCGTGCGCGATCGCGCCGCCCAACGTCCCGCGGTGGCGGATCTGCGGGTCGGCCACCGTGTCCGTCGCCTCTTTGAGCAACGCCGCGTGCTCGGCCACCAACGCGTCCCGCTGGACGTCGTAGTGCGTGGTCATCGAGCCGATGACCAGCTCGTCGCCCTCCTCCCGCACGCCGCGAAGCTCCGCGACACGCCCGAGGTCGATCAGCGTCGTCGGCGCGGCGAGCCGCATCCGCAGCACCGGCAGCAGGCTCTGCCCGCCGGCCAGCACCTTGGCGTCCTCGCCCGCCGCCGCCAGGGCCTGCACCGCTTCGTCCACTGTGGACGGGCGGACGTAGTCGAAGGAAGCCGGGATCACTGCGCACCTCCGGAAGCGTCGATGGAGCCGAGCCCGCCGCCGGCTTCGGAGCGGCCTGGGCCGCCCGCGTCGGTCGTGCCGTGCTGGATGGCGTGCCACACCCGCATCGGCGTCAACGGCATCTCGATGTCGTTCACGCCGAAGTGCCGCACCGCGTCGATCACCGCGTTGACCACCGCCGGGGTGGAGGCGATGGTGCCCGCCTCGCCGACGCCCTTGGCGCCGAGCGGGTTGGACGTCGCCGGCGTCTCCGTGCGGTCGGTGGTGAACGACGGCAGGTCGGCCGCCGACGGCAGCAGGTAGTCGGCGAACGTGCCCGTGGTGAGCGTCCCGCTGTCGTCGTGCTCCGTGCCCTCGAACAGCGCCTGCGCGATGCCCTGCGCGAGCCCGCCGTGCACCTGGCCCTCGACGATCAGCGGGTTCACCGCGACGCCGACGTCGTCGACGCAGACGTACGAGCGCAGCTTGATCCGGCCCGTCTCGGTGTCCACCTCGGCGGCGCACAGGTGCGTGCCGTGCGGGAACGAGAAGTTCTCCGGGTCGAACGTCGCGTCCGAGTCGAGCGACGGCTCGATCCCGTCGGGCAGGTTGTGCGCCGCGAAGACCGCGAGCGCGACGTCGCCCAGGGTGGTGGACGTGTCGGTGCCCTTGACGGTGAACTTGCCGCCGGCGAACTCGAGGTCGTCCTCGGCGCATTCGAGCAGGTGCGCCGCGATCGGCTTCGCCTTGGCGACGACCTTCTCGGCGGCCTTGATGACGGCGATCCCGCCGACCACCAGCGACCGCGACCCGTAGGTGTCCATGCCCTTGTGCGACGACTGGGTGTCGCCGTGCAGGATCTCGACGTCCTCGAACGCGACGCCCAGCTGGTCGGCGACGATCTGGCTCCACGCCGTCTCGTGGCCCTGGCCGTGCGCGGACGCGCCGGTGGTGACCTCGACCTTGCCGGTGGGCAGCATCCGGATGGACGCGTACTCCCAGCCGCCGGCGCCGTAGTCCAGCGAGCCGAGCACCCGCGACGGCGCGAGCCCGCACATCTCGGTGAACGTCGAGATGCCGATGCCGAGCTGCACCTTGTCGCCCGACTCACGGCGCTTCGCCTGTTCGGCACGCAGGCCGTCGTAGTCGAAGAGCTGCTTGGCCTTCTCGGTGGCGGCTTCGTAGTTGCCGGAGTCGTAGGTCAGCCCGCACACCGTGGTGAACGGGAACTCCTCGTGCTTGATCCAGTTCTTCTCGCGCAGCTCCATCGGGTCCAGGTCGAGCTCGACGGCGAGCTCGTCCATGATCCGCTCGATCGCGAACGTCGCCTCCGGGCGGCCGGCGCCGCGGTAGGCGTCGGTCAGCGTCGTCGTCGTGTACACGTTGGTGCACGCGAAGTGGTACGCCGGGAACTTGTAGATCGCGTTGAACATGAACGCGCCGAGGATCGGCACACCGGGGCCGACGAGGCCGTTGTACGCGCCGAGGTTGGCGAGCAGCTCGACCTTGAGGCCGGTGACCTGGCCGTCGCGCGTCGCCGAGATGGTGATGTCCTGGATCTGGTCACGGCCGTGGTGGGCGGCGAGCATGGTCTCCGACCGCGTCTCGTTCCACTTGACCGGCTTGCCGAGCTTCTGCGCGACCAGCAGCGACATCATCTCTTCCGGCAGGACGCCGATCTTGCCGCCGAAGCCGCCGCCGACGTCCGGGGCGATCACGCGCAGCTTGTGCTCGGGGATGCCGAGCGTCAGCGCCGACATCACGCGCAGGATGTGCGGCACCTGGGTGGCCGACCACATGGTGATCTGGGTGCCGGTCGGGTCGACGACGCAGGCACGCGGCTCCATGAACGCCGGGACCAGGCGCTGCTGGCGGAAGCGGCGTTTGAGGACGACCTCGGACGAGCTGATCGCGTCCTCGACGTTGCCGCCGGTGCCCGCCTCCGCGGAGTCGAACTTCCAGACCGCGCTCGTGTTGGTGCCCAGGTCCTCGTGGACGAGCGGGGCGCCGTCGGCGATCGCGGCTTCCATGTCGAGGACGACGGGCAGTTCGTCGTACTCGACGTCGATCTCTTCGAGCGCGTCGTGTGCTTCGGCCGACGACCGCGCGACGACGACCGCGACGCCTTCACCGGCGAAGTTGACGGTGTCGGCGGCGAGCACCGGGCGGCGCGGCGCCTTCATGTCCGGCGTGATCGGCCACGCGCAGGGCATGCCGACCGCACCTTCCGGGTCAAGGTCCTTGCCCGTGTAGACGGCGATGACGCCGGGCGCGCTCTTGGCCGCCGACGTGTCGATCGAGACGATCTTGGCGTGCGCGAACGGGCTGCGCAGGACCGCCATGTGCAGCAGGCCCGGCAGCGTGAGGTTGTCGGTCCAGCGGGTGCGGCCGGTGATCAGCCGCTCGTCCTCCTTGCGGCGGCGGGACTTGCCGACCTCGGGTTCGATAGTGGCGGTCATCAGTCACCACCCACACCGACGTGCTTGTTCTCGGCGATGCGTTCGGCTTCGGGGCCGGCGCCGGGACTCATGTGCTGCGCGGCGTCCCGGACCGCGCGGACGATGTTCTGGTAGCCGGTGCACCGGCACAGGTTGCCTTCGAGACCTTCGCGGACGGCCTGCTCGTCGGGATCGGGGTTGTCGGCCAGCAGGTCGATCGACTGCATGATCATGCCGGGCGTGCAGAACCCGCACTGCAGCGCGTGGTTGTCGTTGAAGGCCTTCTGGACGGGGTGCAGCTCGCCGTCGCGGGCGAGGCCTTCGATGGTGGTGACCTCGCAGCCGTCGGCCTGCACGGCCAGGACGGAGCAGGACTTCACGCTGTGCCCGTCGAGGTGGACGGTGCAGGCGCCGCAGTTGCTGGTGTCGCAGCCGACGACGGTGCCGACCTTGCCGAGTTTTTCGCGCAGGTGGTGGACGAGCAGCGTGCGGGGCTCGACTTCGTCGGTGTACTTCGTCCCGTCGACAGTGACGGTGATGCGCATCAGGCCTCCAAAAGCCGGTTCGGGAGCGGCCTGCCCGACCGTGATCGGGCTCACAGACCTCCGAGCGTGCTACGCGACCTTCGCGCGGACAAGTCCTGATGTCACACGTTCAACTACCTGTTCCGCAGATGCGCGGCGATCCACAAAGGAAAGCCGCATCTGCGGAATTCCGGATGGGTGAACTTTTGTGGGGCACCCGAACCGCGCCGAGCGGACGCGATCCGCCGCCGACCACCGGGGGAAGCGGTCCCGCCGGACGGCTCAGCCGTGGATGCGCCCGGTCAGTTCGGCGAGCCGCTTGCCGCCCCCGCCCCACCGCAGCGCGATGATCTCCGCCGCGATCGAAACGGCCGTCTCCTCCGGCGTGCGGGCGCCCAGGTCGAGGCCGATCGGCGACGACAGCCGCTCCAGCTCCGCCTCGGTGATCCCGGCTTCGCGCAGGCGGGCGAAGCGGTCGTCGTGCGTCTTGCGGGAGCCCATCGCGCCGACGTAGCCGACCTCCAGGCGCAGCGCGACCTCCAGCAGCGGCACGTCGAACTTGGGGTCGTGGGTCAGCACCGCGATCGCCGTGCGCTGGTCGATCCGGCCCGCCTCGGCCTCCGCCTTCAGGTAGCGGTGCGGCCAGTCGACGACGACCTCGTGCGCGTCCGGGAACCGGCTGCTGGTCGCGAAAACGGGCCGCGCGTCGCACACCGTGACCTGGTAGCCGAGGTAGCCGCCCATGCGCGCCATCGCGGCCGCGAAGTCGATCGCGCCGAACACGAGCAGCCGGGGCGGCGGCTCGAAGGAGTTGACGAACACCGCCATCCCCTCGCCGCGGCGCTGCCCGTCCGGGCCGTAGTGCAGGGTGCCGGTGCGGCCGCTGGCCAGCAGGCCGCGCGCGTCGTCGGCCACCGCGTCGTCCATCCGCGACGACCCCAGCGAGCCGGCCGTGCGGTCCGGCCACACGATCATGTGCTCGCCGACCAGGCCTTCGCGCTCGTGCTCGATGACCGTGACGACCGCGACGGGCTCGCCACCGCGCACCGAAGCGACGACGTCGCCGAGCTCCGGCATGGACTCCCGGTCCACGTGCTCGACGTAGATGTCGATGATCCCGCCGCAGGTCAGGCCCACCGCGAACGCGTCGTCGTCGGTGACGCCGTAGCGCTGCAGCACCGGCTTGCGTTCGGCGACGACCTCCTGCGCGAGCTCGTAGACGGCGCCTTCGACGCAGCCGCCGGAGACGCTGCCGGCCACCGTGCCGTCCGGCGCGACGACCATCGCGGCACCGGGCGCGCGGGGCGCCGACGAGAAGGTGGCGACCACGGTGCCGAGTCCGACGGTTTCCCCGTCGGACCAGCGGCGGAACACGTCGTCGAGTACGTCACGCATCGGAAATCTCCCCGAGCAGTCGTTCCAAAGTGGCCAGGGTGTGCCCGGCCAGCAGCCGGTCGATGTGGGGCAGCGCGGCCACGATGCCCGACTGGACCGGAGCGTACCCCGCCCGGCCGGCGTGCGGATTCACCCAGAATACGGCGTGCGCGAGCCGGCGCAGGCGGGCGAGCTGCTCGCCGAGCAGGCTGGTGTCGCCGCGTTCCCACCCGTCGGAGAACACGGTGACCACCGCGCGGCGCGCGACACCGCGCTGGCCCCAGCGGTCGAGGAACGCCTGCAGCGTCTCGCCGAGCCGGGTGCCGCCGGCGAAGTCCGGCACCGCCGATCCGGCCGCGAGCATCGCTCGTTCCGGGTCGCGCTGGCGCAGCTGGCGCGAAACCCGCGTCAGCCTCGTGCCGAGGGTGAAGACCTCGACGGACTGCGGCGCGCACCGCGTCAGGACGTGGGCGAACCGCAGCAGCGAGTCGGCGTACGGGCTCATCGAGCCGGAGACGTCGATGAGCAGCACGACCCGGCGCGGCCTGCTGCCGCGCCGGACGTGCGCGAGCTTCAGGGGCTCACCGCCGCTGGCGAGCATCGCCCGCAGGGTCCGGGAGGGATCGAGCCGGCCGCGCCGCGACGGCGTCTTCCGGGCGGCGGGCCGGTTCGGCGGCGCCGGCCGGAGCGTGGCGAGGAGTTCGCGGAGGTGCTCGCGTTCGGCCGTCGTCAGTTCGGCAAGGTCTCGGTGGCGCAGCACCTCTTGGGCGCTCGCGGCGACTTTCAGCTGGTCGGGGCCGTCCCCACCGTCGGCGTCCCCGCCCTCGGCATCGACGAGCGGCGCGATCCGCGCCTGCTTCGGCGCGGCGGCCTTCGCGCGCTGCGGCTTGGTGGTTTCGATGGAAAACCACTGGCTGAAGGCCTCTTCGTAGCACGGGAGGTCGTCGGGGCTGGAGCACAGCGTCAGCCGTCCCGCCCAGTAGAGCTGGGTGGGTTCGGCGACGTCGATCTCGCCGACGGCGCTCAGGTAGGCCTGGACGCGGTGCGCGTCGCAGGCAACCCCGGCTTCGCGCAGCGCGGCGGCGAAGCCGGCATACCCGGCGACGGGGTCGGCGGCGGTGGTCATGACTCCATTGTGCGCTTTCTCGGCGTCCCGGCGAGGAGTCGAACCTCGGACCTCGGCGTTCGTAGCGCCGCGCTCTGTCCGGCTGAGCTACCGGGACGGGGGCGGCCTGCGCGAGCGTCCCTCCCCGGACGTGCCGCGCAGACCGCGCTCTTCGCCGCGGCCGACCCGAGGTAGCGAGGGGTGGGCGCGAAGAGCCTTCAGGAAGATTCAGCGAACGGCACGGGAGATCGCGCCGCATCGGTGCTTCCGGGTTTCGGTCACGATCTCCTCCTTTCGGGGTGTTGCCTGCTGTGCTGGGAAAAGGATGCCGGAGCGCCCGCACCGGGGTCAACGCAATTAACGACGGTCCACTGTGGACTCAGGCGAACAGGGCGTCGAGTTTCGCGCGGACCCGGTCGAGGTCCTCGCTGTACTTCAGGACGGCGCCGAGGGTGCGGGCCGCCGATGCCGCGTCGAGCTCGTCGCGGTGCAGGGCCAGCAGGGCACGGGCCCAGTCGAGCGATTCCGCCACACCCGGCGGCTTGAGCAGGTCCATCTCGCGGAGGCGGTGCACGGCTTCGGCGACCTGCCGGGCCAGCAGCTCACCGACGTCGGGAATCCGCCGGCGCAGGATGGTGACCTCGCGCGCCAGGTCGGGGTGTTCGAGCCAGTGGTAGAGGCAGCGGCGCTTGAGGGCGTCGTGCACTTCGCGGGTGCGGTTCGAGGTCAGCACCACGAGCGGCGGCTCTTCGGCACGCACTTCGCCGTACTCGGGGATGGTAACGGCGTGCTCGTCGAGCAGCTGCAGGAGGAAGGCTTCGAACTCGTCGTCGGCGCGGTCGATCTCGTCGACGAGCAGCACGCACGGCGCGGTGATGAGGGCTTGCAGGAGCGGCCGGGCGAGCAGGAAGCGTTCGGTGTAGAGCGACCGCTCGGCGGTCTCGACATCGACCCGCCCATCCCCGGCGGCTTCGAGCGCGCGCAGGTGCAGGAGCTGGCGCGGAAAGTCCCATTCGTACAGCGCCTGGGCGGCGTCGATGCCCTCGTGGCACTGGAGGCGCACGAGCGGCCGGCCGAGCGCGGTAGCGAGGGCCAGGGCGAGCGAGGTCTTGCCGGTGCCGGGTTCGCCTTCGCAGAACAGCGGACGCCCCATCCGCAGGGCGAGGAACCCGGCGGTCGCCAGCCCATCATCGGCAAGATAGCCGGTCGCATCCAGGGCGGCGGCAAGTTCTTCAGGCGAGTCGGTCACGGAGTCGATCGTAGGCGGCCGCGCGCCCGCGCGCGGCTCACCGGCGGGGCTGGAGCGAGTTGCGGGCAGGTCGGCCCTCCGGCGACCGCCCTGGTTCTCGACCGCGCAGGTTCTCGAACAGGCAGCTTCTGGGCCGGGCAGGTTCTCGGCCGCGGGTCAGTGCTGGGCTCAGCGGCCGGGGAGGTCGGCTCGGCGGTCGACGTCGCGGCCGCTGCCCAGGTCGGCGCACTCGATGAGGGTCAGGTCGGCTCGGGTGGCCAGCCAGTCTCGGGCTCCGCGGTCGCCTTGGGCGGTTTCGGCGATCTGCGGCCACCAGTGGCGGCCGAGGAGGACCGGGTGGCCGGGGACCCCGTCGTAAGCCGCGCGGGCGACGGTTTCCGTGGTCGCGTCGGCCGTGACCCGGGTCAGGATGTCGGTGCCGACCCAGGGCAGGTCGACCAGGTGAACCACCGCCGCGACGGGTTCGGGCTCTTCGGACAGTGCCGCCAAGCCCGCCTTGAGCGAAGCTCCCATGCCGGTTTCCCAGCCTTCGGCGAACACGCCCTGGCCAGGATCGGGCAGGAGCGCCCGGACCTCGTCGGCAGCCGCGCCGAGAACGACACGGATCGGCGCGCAACCGGCGGCATCGAGGGTGCGCAGGGCCCGGAGCACGAGCGGCTCGCCATCGAGTTCGGCGAGGGCCTTCGGACCACCGAAACGACGGCCGGCCCCGGCGGCGAGCAGCAGCCCGGCGACGGGTTCGGTGACCGAGGTCATGGGCGGGACGGAGGTGAACGCACGTGGGGGCCGGTCAGCCATGGGCTCGGCCCGGTGCGCCCACCGCCAGGTCGGCTTCGATCGCCCGGGCCGTTTCCAGCAGGGGTGGGACCAGGTCCTTCTCCACCGACTCCGCCGTCGTGCGGCTCGCGTGGGTGGACAGGTTCACCGCCGCCACCACCCGGCCTCTGCGGTCGCGGATGGGGGCCGCCACTGAGCGGAGGCCTTCCTCCAGCTCCTGGTCCACCATGGCCCAGCCCTGGCCGGCGACCGTCGCCAGTTCTGCGCGCAGGCGTTCCGGGGCCGTCACCGTGCGGTCGGTGAGGCGGTCGAGCTTCGCCACCAGGAAGTACGCCTCCAGCTCCGCCCTGCTCAGGCCCGACAGCAGGACGTGGCCCATCGACGTCGCGTGCGCCGGGAAGCGGGTGCCCACGTTGATGCTCACCGTCATGATGCGGGAGACCGCCACCCGCGCCACGTAGACGATGTCCGTTCCCTCCAGGACCGAGACCGAGCTCGACTCGTGCACCCGTGCCGACAGGTGTTCCAGGTGGGGCTGGGCCACCTCCGGCAGCGTCATGCTCGACAGGTACGCGTAACCCAGCTCCAGCACCCGGGCCGTGAGCGAGAAGTACTTGCCGTCCGTGCGGACGTAGCCCAGGTCGGTCAGGGTCAGCAGGAAGCGGCGGGCCGCCGCGCGGGTCAAGCCCGTCGCGCGGGCGACGTCGCTCAGGGTCAGCTCCGACGCGTCCGCGTGGAACGCCTTGATCACCGCCAGGCCGCGCTCCAGCGACTGGACGTGGTGGGCGCCGCGGTGCGCCGGCTCGCTGTCGAGCTCGGCTTCGATCCGCGGCCTCCCCGTGTCCATGCCCGGCAGCCTATCCGGCGTCGGACGGCAGGGCCGTCGGCTCGCCGAGCTCCGCCAGGGTGCGCTGCGCGATGGCGAACGCCGCGTTCGCCGCCGGTGCGCCCGCGTAGACCGCCGTGTGCAGCAGAACCTCGCCGATCTCCGCCGCCGTCAGGCCGTTGCGGACCGCCGCGCGGACGTGCATCGCCAGCTCGTTGTGCGCCTGCAGCGCGGTCAGCGCCGCCAATGTGACGCAGCTGCGGGTCCGGCGGTCCAGGACGTCACGCGACCACACCGAGCCCCACGCGCCCTCGGTGATGTAGTCCTGGAACGGGCGGCTGAAGTCCGTGGTGCCCGCGACCGCGCGGTCGACGTGCTCGTCGCCCAGCACTTCGCGCCGGACCTTCATGCCCTGCTCGTGGCGTTCGGTCGTCACTTCGCCTCCAGGTGCCCGAGGATCAGCCGGGTGAACTCCTCGGGCCGCTCGTAGCTGCCCAGGTGCGCGGCGTCCGCCACGACCTCCATCCGCGCGCCCGGGATGCCGGCCGCGATCAGGTCACCGTGCCCTTCCGGTGGGGTCGACGGGTCTTCGGCGCCCGCGATGACCAGGGTCGGCGCGGTGATCTTCGGCAGCACGTCCAGCAGGTCCATCCGCTCGATCGCGCCACAGCAGGCCGCGTAGCCCTCGGCCGGGACCCCGGCGATCATGGATCGCAGGTACGCGGCGCGGTCCGGGTGCTTCCCGGCGTACGCCGGGGTCAGCCACCGGGCGACGCCGGCCGCGGCCACGGCGGCGGTGCCCTCCTCGCGGACCGTCCGGGCCCGGTCCCGCCACATCTCCGGCGGCCCCAGCTTCGCCGACGTGCAGCAGAGCACCAGGCTCGCGATCCGCTCGGGCGCGTGGACGCCGAGCCACATGCCGGTCATCCCGCCGAGGGACAGGCCGACGAAGTGCGCCGTGCCGACCTCGAGGTCGTCCAGCAACGCGAGGAAGTCGGCGCCCAAGTCGTCGAGGTCGTACGGGCCCGGCGGCACCGGCGAGGCGCCGTGGCCACGCGTGTCGTAGCGGACCACGCGGTAGCCGCGCTCCAGCAGCGGCACGACCTGGGGTTCCCACATCCGGAGGTCGCTGCCGAGCGACCCGCCGAACACCACCACCGGCCCGTCTTCGGGCCCTTCGACGACCCGGTGCAGCCGCACGGCTCCCACGACGTCACCTCCGTTCACGTTCGTCATACCCGGAAGAACACCGTCTCGCCTTCGCCCTGGAGGCGCACGTCGAAGCGGTAGCCGTCCTCGGTTTTCGACGCGATCAGGGTGCTTCGCCGGTCCTCCGGGACGGTGGCCAGCACCGGGTCTTCCGAGTTGTCCTGGTCTTCGAAGTAGATCCGCGTGACGCACCGGTTGAGCAGGCCGCGCGCGAACACCGAGACGTCGATGTGGGGGGCCTGCGTGGTACCGCCTTCGCCGGGCAGGACACCTGGCAGCAGGGTGAGGATCCCGTAGGTGCCCTCGGGAGTGGTCGGGCAGCGGCCGAAGCCGCGGAAGTCGCCGGACGCCTCGCCGCGCGGGTCGTCCGGGTGGCGGAAGCCGCCGTCGGAGTCGGCTTGCCACGTCTCGATCATCGCGTCCGGGATCGGGTCGCCGTTGCCGTCACGGACCGTGCCGCGGATCCAGAACGCGCCGGGCGTGCCCTCGGGCACGACGTACGGGCCGTCGGGCCAGGGCAGCCCGATCGACAGGTACGGGCCGACGGTCTGCGAAGGGGTCGGGAGCAGCTTGGTCATTCGTCTTCGTCCTCTTCCTCTTCGAACACCGACGCCTCGGGCCCGCGCAGCACGATGTCGAACTGGAACCCGAGGGCCCACTCGGCCTGCGTGATCTCGTGGTCGTAGCGCGAAACCATGCGCTGACGGGCCTTTTCGTCGGGGATCGAGTTGAAGATGGGGTCCTGGTAGAAGAGCGGGTCGTCCGGGAAGTACATCTGGGTGACCAGCCGCTGCGTGAACGCCGAGCCGAACACCGAGAAGTGGATGTGCGCCGGGCGCCAGGCGTTGTCGTGGTTCTTCCACGGGTACGCGCCGGGCTTGATGGTGGTGAACGTGTAGCGGCCGTCGCTGTCGGTCAGGGTGCGCCCGAGGCCGTCGAAGTTCGGGTCGAGCGGGGACGGCCAGCGGTCGCCGGTGTGCCGGTAGCGGCCGCCCGCGTTCGCCTGCCAGATCTCGACGAGCGAGTCGCGCACCGGGCGGCCGTCGCCGTCGAGCAGCCGGCCGGTGACGATGATCCGCTGGCCCTGCGGCTCCCCCG
Organism: Amycolatopsis stemonae; assembly: GCF_054781455.1. Taxonomy (NCBI): domain Bacteria; kingdom Bacillati; phylum Actinomycetota; class Actinomycetes; order Pseudonocardiales; family Pseudonocardiaceae; genus Amycolatopsis; species Amycolatopsis stemonae. The sequence goes on from NZ_BAAGUJ010000010.1 coordinate 125,475, forward strand.
CGTGCTGGCGGGTGAGGTCGTTGTCGTGCTCGCCGAGCCGGCCGGGGCCGAGCAGCGGGCCGGTGACCTCGGTCAGCATCTGCGGCAGCAGGACGAGCTCCTGCTTCGGGTGCCGCAGCGCCGTCGAGCGGTAGCCGGGGTAGCCGAGCGGGGGATGCGTGCCTTCGGGGTCTTCCCCGTAGCGCGGCAGCTTGAGTTCGGTCGGAGTGGCCACGTTGTTCTCTCCCTTACCGGCCTTCGAGGACGACGGCCAGGCCCTGGCCGACGCCGATGCAGATGGCGGCCAGGCCCCAGCCCCCGCCGCGGCGGTGCAGGTCGTGTGCCAGGGTGCCGAGGATCCGGCCGCCGGACGCGCCGAGCGGGTGGCCGATGGCGATCGCGCCGCCGTGGGTGTTCACGATCTCCGGGTCGAGCTTCTTCCAGTCGCGCAGGCAGGCGATCGACTGCGCCGCGAACGCCTCGTTCAGCTCGACGGCGGCCAGGTCGTCCCAGCCGATGCCGGCGCGCTCGAGGGCGATCTCCGCCGCGCGCACCGGGCCGATGCCGAACACGTCCGGGTCGACGCCCGCCGCGCCGCGACCGGCGATGCGGGCCAGCGGAGTCGCGTTCAGCCGGTTCGCGCTCGCTTCGTCGCCGAGCAGCAGCGCCGACGCGCCGTCGTTCAGCGGCGAGGCGTTGCCCGCGGTGACGGTGCCGTTCTCCTTGCGGAAGGCCGGCTTCAGCTTGGCGAGCTTCTCGGGGCTGGAGTCCGGGCGGATGCCCTCGTCGCGGGCGAGGTCGACGCCTTCGACCGGGACGACCAGGTCGTCGTAGAAGCCCTCGTCCCACGCCTTGGCGGCGTTGACGTGACTGCGGGCGGCGAAAGCGTCCTGCTCGTCGCGGCCGATGCCGTAGCGCTCGGCGAGCTTCTCGGTGGACTCCCCCAGCGAGATCGTCCACTGGGACGGCATTGCCGGGTTGACCATGCGCCAGCCGAGCGCGGTGTTGTAGAGCGTCTGGTTCCCGGCCGGGAAAGCCTTCTCCGGCTTGGGCATGACCAACGGCGACCGGGTCATCGACTCGACGCCGCCGGCGACCACCAGCGACGCGTCGCCGACCTGGATCGCGCGGCTGGCCTGCATCACCGCGTCGAGACCGGAACCGCAGAGCCGGTTCACGGTGGTGCCCGGGACGCTCGTGGGCCAGCCCGCGAGCAGCGCCGCCATGCGGGCGACGTTGCGGTTGTCCTCCCCCGCGCCGTTCGCGTCGCCGAGGGCGACCTCGTCCACTGTGGACGGGTCGAGGTCGTTGCGGGACTGCAGGGCGCGCAGCACCCCGGCCGCCAGGTCGTCCGGGCGGACGCCGGCCAGCGCGCCGCCGTAGCGGCCGAACGGGGTGCGGATCGCGTCGAGGACGTAGACGTCGGTCATTCGCTTGCCTTCTCCAGGTCTCGGAGCACCTTGAGCTCCTGCTCGGTCGGGGCGGGGGTGACCTTCAGGTCGTCGGCGACCTTCAGTTTCCACCCCGTCGCCGCCACCGCGCGATCCAGCTCCACACCCGGATGGAGCTCGGTCAGCGTCAGCTCCGCCGTCTCGGGGTCCGGCCGCATCAGGCCGAGGTCGGTGACGACCAGCGTCGGGCCCTTGCCGGGGAGGCCGAGCTTCTCGCGGTCGCCCTTGCCCGAGCCGTGGCCGAACGACGTCACGAAGTCGACCTTGTCGACGAACGCCCGGGGGCTCTGGCGCAGCACGATGAACACCTCGCCGCACGACGCCGCGATCTCCGGGGCACCGCCCGCGCCCGGGAGGCGGACCTTCGGGTCGTGGTAGTCCGAGCCGATCACCGTTGTGTTGATGTTGCCGAACTTGTCCAGCTGGGCGGCGCCGAGGAAGCCGACGTCGATGCGGCCCGGCTGGAGCCAGTAGTTGAATACCTCAGGCACGCTCACCACCGCGTCGGAGGTGTCGGCCAGCTCGCCGTCGCCGATCGAGAGCGGGAGCCGGGACGGCTTCGCGCCCAGGCAGCCCGATTCGTAGATCAGCGTCAGGTCCGGGGCGTGCGTGCGACGGGCGAGGTTGGCCGCCTTGCTGGGCAGGCCGATGCCGACGAAGCACGACATGCCGTCACCGAGGGCGCGGGCCGCCGCGATGCTCATCATCTCGTCGGCGGTGTAGCCGGCGCTCATGCCGAAACCCCCGTCAGCTCGTTCAGCCACTTCGTGAACTCCTCGCGGTCGCGGCCGATCTCGTCCCACGCCTGGTACGCCGAGTTGTCCCGCTCGTAGTACCCGGCCGCGTACGACGGCTTCGCACCGCCCGGGACCTCGGCCACTGCGGTGACCACCCAGGCCGGGAGGACGATCGCCCCCGGACGGGGTTCCAGCTCGTCGACGATCTCCTCGACCGTCACGATCGAGCGCTTCGCCGCCAGGACGGCTTCCTTCTGGACGCCGGTGATGCCCCAGATCTGGACGTTGCCCTCGCGGTCGGCGCGCTGCGCGTGGACGATCGTGACGTCCGGGTTCAGTGCCGGCACCGCCGTCAGCCGCTCGCCGGTGAACGGGCACGTGATCGGCTTGATCGTGTCGGTCTGCCCCGGCAGGTCGGTGCCCGTGTAGCCGCGCAGCACCGCGAACGGCAGGCCGGACGCGCCGGCCACGTACCGGTTCGCCATGCCCGCGTGGCTGTGTTCCTCGATCTCCAGCGGCACCGGCCAGTCGTGCTGGACCGCGTCACGGAAGCGGTGCAGCGAGCCAACTCCGGGGTTGCCGCCCCACGAAAAGATCAGCTTGCTCGCGCAGCCCGCGCCGATGAGCTGGTCGTACACGATGTCCGGGGTCATCCGCACCAGCGTCAGGCCACGCTTGCGCTGCCGGATGATCTCCTGCCCGGCCGCGACCGGGATGAGGTGCGTGAAGCCTTCGAGCGCGACGGTGTCGCCGTCGTGCACCAGCCGGCCCACGGCCTCCTCGAGCGACAGCAACTCCGCCATCACGTCTCCAAACTGTTCGCATCACGCACACTCGTTCTGCCACCGAACATAGCACGACGACCGGCGCGCCGACCAGACGTCTTCCACCCAATGGATGACGCACGCACGACGAAGGGGACTTTTCCCGCCGTTCGCACGGGAAAAGTCCCCTTCGAGGCCGAGAATCAGCCGATCCGGACCAGCCGGGAGCCGTGTGGCGGGACGGCGGTCGCGGTCCACGAGCCCCGGGCCCGCCCGAGGTCCTTGCGCGCGACGAGGTCACGCACGGGACGGGCCCCGGGAACACCCAGGTCCACCGTGATGTCCGCGGGCGTCGAACCCAGGTTGTAGACGGCCGCGTACCAGCTGCCGTCGGGTGCGCGCTTCTTCCACACCTGGTGGTCGCCGCCGGTCACCCGCGTCGGGTACGAGCCGGCCTGGTCGACCCGGATGACCTCGGGATTCGTCAGGATCGACACGGCGGACGCGTCCAGGAAATAGATGTCTCCCCCGACGTACAGCGGCGAAGACGCCATCGACCAGAACGTCATCACGCTCTGCCGCTCGACGTCGGAGATGCCGTCCTGGATGCCGGAGCCCGTGTTGTTGCTGATCGGCATCGAGTCCAGGTCGGGCCGGTACTGCGGGCCGAACACGCCGAGCCAGCCGGGCAGGTCCGCCCACCGCGCCTTCACCGAACTGTCCCAGGTGGACACGGTGTCGCAGTAGCACTCGACGTCGGTGTTCACCCGCACGCCGTTCGCGTAGGGAGCGAGCGAAGGCCCGGCCGCACGCGGGACCGGCCACGCGCTGGCCGTCAGCCACATCGGCCGTCCCGAGTGGTCGATCGCCCGGGACCAAGCGGCGATGTCGGCGACGTTGTCCTCGGTGGTCCCGTCGACCTTGACGAAGTCGACGCCCCACGACGCGAAGCGCGCCACGATCGAGTCGTAGTACTTCTGCGCGCACGGCTTCGAGAAGTCGACCTTCCAGTTGCCGCCCCACATGTTCGACGGCGTCAACGGCTGGTACGCGATGTCCTGCGCGTGGCACGTCGTCCCCTGGATGGGCGCGTTCTTGGCGTAGACCTCCTTCTCCAGGCCGGTCACGGAGTACAGACCCAGCTTCAGCCCGAGCGAGTGCACGTAGGACGCCAGCGCCGGGATCCCGGACGGAAACCGGCCTGGATCAGGCGTCGGAATGCCGTTGACGTCGGTGTGGAAGACCCACGACAGGTCGGCGTTCCAGCCCGAGTCGATGTTGACGTAGGTGTAGCCCGCGGACTTGAGCTTCGACGCCAGCGCGCCGGCCGCGTCGCGGACGTGTGACTCGTTCAGCCACGAAGTGCCGTAACCCGCGCGGGTCGACGACTCGAGACTCCAGCTGCTCCAGCCCATGAACGGCTTGACGAACGGCGTCCGCGCGCCGGCCACGGGCACCAGGAAGGACAGGAAACCGAGCACCGCGAGGAAGACGGAAAAGAAGCGCTTCAAAGGAACACTCCTCCGGTAAGGGGACCTACTCCTTGAGCCCGCTCGCCGCGATGCCGCGGACGATGAACCGCTGGGCGACCAGGAACATCGCGACCAGCGGCGCGATGGTGACGAGGGCGCCGGCGAACAGCGCCGGCAGGTTGACCGACTGCGCGGTCAGGAACGTCGACAACGCGATCTGCGCGGTCCACGACGACGGGTCCTGCCCGATCACCAGCGGCCACAGGAACGCGTTCCAGCTTTCGATGAACATCAGCGCGCCGAGCGACGCGAGCATGCTCCCCGAATTCGGCAGCACGAGACGCCGGTAGACGCCCAGGTAGCCGAGCCCGTCGAGGCGCCCGGCCTCCTCGATCTCGGCCGGGAACCGCAGGTAGAAGTTGCGGAAGAGGATCACGGTGAACGCGCTGAACAGGTTCGGCGCGATGATCCCCCACTCCGTGTTGACCCCGCCCATCGAACCCACGACGACGAACGTCGGCACGAACGTCACCGACTGCGGGATCATCAGCGTGACCAGCACGTACGTGAACACCGCACGCCGTCCCGGCACGGGGATCCGGGCGAGGGCGTACCCGGCCATGGAGCCGAACAGCGTGCCGACCGGAGCTGTCACGACCGCGACCAGGAACGAGTTCCAGAGTGAATGCGCCATCGGGACCGAGGCGTCGGCGAACAGGGCGCCGAAGTTGACCCACGACAGCGGGTCCGGCAGCCACGACCAGTCCGGCGAGCTGACCTGCTGCCGCGTCATCAGCGCGTTGCGCAGCATGATGTAGAACGGCAGCAGGAAGATCACCGAAAGCACCATGGCGAGGACGTACTTCGGCGCCTTGCGGGGCGCGGTCAGAACGGCCATCAGTCCTTCTTCCCGAAGCCGACGAACCGGCCCTGCAGCAGCGTGATCACGACGATGATCACGGTGAGCAGGAATGCGCCCGCCGAGCCGACGCCGTAGTTCTGGTCGCCGAGCGCGGAGTCGTAGAGATAGACCAGCGGCGGCTTCACCGGTGCGGTCGCCGTGCCGGAAAGCCCGGTGCCGAAGAGGTTGTAGAACTCGTCGAACGCCTGGAACGCGGCGATGAGGATGAGCAGCAGCACCGCGACCGACGTGTTCCGCAGTTGCGGCAGGGTGATGTAGCGGAAGGCCTGCCACTTCGTCGTGCCGTCCAGCTCGCCGGCTTCGTAGAGGGATGGCGAGATCGCCTGCAGCCCGGCCAGGAACAGGATCATGTACAGCCCGACCTGCAGCCACAGCCGCAGTGTCACGACCGCGACCCAGTACACCGGCGGGCTCGTCTCCGACAACCACGGCACCGGATCGGCCCCGAACAGCCCGCCGACGACGTTCGCGACGCCGGACGGGAGGCCGTTGAACAGGGCCATCTTCCACACGAGCGCCGCGACGACGTACGACACCGCGGCCGGGATGAGGAACACTGTCCGGAAGAACGCCTTGCCGCGCTTGATGCTGTTGATCAGCACCGCGAGCCCGAGCGACGCGACGAACGTGATCGGCACGATGAACACCGTGAAGATCGCGATCGTCGACAGCGACGTCAGAAAGGCGTCGTCGCCCAGCAGGAACGCGTAGTTGTCGAAGCCGATCCAGTGGCCGATGGTGATCGTGCCGCGCGCGTCGTTGAAGCTGAGCAGGAAGCTCCACGCGATCGCGACGTACTTGAACAGCCCCAGCCCGACCACCACCGGCCCGGTGAGCACGGCGAACGCGCCGATCGCCCGCCAGTCACGGCGCTTGCGGCGTTTCTTCGCCGGCGCCGAGACGGTCGGTGCCTCCAGCAAGGCCGTCATGCCAGCTGCTTGTCGACTTCGGCCTGTGCCTTCTTCGCCGCGTCGCCCAGCTCGGCGGCCGGATCGGCCTGCCCGTTCGCGATCTTCGTCGCGGCCTGCAGGAACAGCGTCGCCGACGCCTTGTTCCACAGCCCCGAGTAGGACTTGCCGTTCTGCTGCGAGATCGTCACGGCGTCCTTCGCCGGGCCGCTGGAGAACTCGGTCGTCTGCGCGGCGACCGGCTTGCGGGCCGGGATGTGGAAGCCGTACTTGACGCACCAGTCCTTCTGCAGGCCGGCGTTCTTGACCCACAGCCAGTCGATGAACTTCTTGACGGCGTCGAGGTTCCGACTCTTCGCGTTGGCCAGCTGGTACCAGCCGCCGACGCGCGCGACCTGCTTGCCGGCGTCGCCGAACTTCGGCCACGCGACGACACCGAAGTCGTCACCCAGGGCCTTCTTGATGTCCGGCAGCGACCACAGGCCGCCCCACTGCATCGCGGTGGCGCCGTTGGCGAACGCGCCCGGGTCGGACCAGTCCGTCGGGTAGCCCTGGAGCAGGCCGCCGGTGTCGTGCAGCTGCTTGAGGCCGCCGATCGCGGCGATCGCCTCGGGCGAGGCGAACGCGACCTTCTTGCCGCTCGAGTCGAAGAAGTCGCCGCCGGACGACCAGAGCAGGAGCGTCGCGGCCTCGCCGACGCCGTCCGTGCCGACGTACAGGCCCTTCTGCTTGCCGTTGCTGAGCTTCCGCGTCGCCTCGAGGAGCTCGGCGAACGTCTGTGGCGGCTGAACGCCCGCGGCCTGCAGCGCGCTCTTGCGGTAGTACAGCATCATGACGTCGTCGATCATCTTGACGCCGTAGATCCTGCCGTCGACGGTCACCGTGTCCAGGGCGGCGGCGCTGAAGTCGGCCTTGACCGGGTCCACGATGTCGTCGAGCGGCGCGAGCAGGCCGTTCTTGACGTTCTGGTAGCGGAAGTCGCCCAGCTCGAACAGGTCCGGCGCCTGCGCGGTGAGCATCGCGGAGTTGAGCTTGGTCTCGTAGTCGCCGGCGATCCAGCTGACGTTGATCGCGATGTCCGGGTTGGCCTTGGTGAACTCCTGGGCGTAGCGCTGGACCGCTTGCTGCGTCCCGGATTCGCCGTACGCGTGGTACCACTGCTGCAACGTGACCTTCGCGCCCGAAGACGCGCCCGCGTTCTTGTTCAGCGGGTCGCTCGTGCAGCCCGCGAGTGCGGCGCCACCGGCGAAGAGGACGGAACCGACCAGGAAGCTTCGGCGATTCAGCTTGGATGTCACAGGGCTCACTCCTTAAACGCTCTCGGCGACGAAAAGACTTTGGATGGCGACGGCGGCCGCGCCCCGCGCCCACTCTTCGAACGGCAGCGGCCGGATCACCAGGCCACAGCGGGCGGCGCTGCCGAACGCCTGGACCGCGAAGGTCCGGCGGATCTGGTCCTCGAACAGGTCGTAGGTGGCGACGCCCTCACCCGAGACGACCACCCGCTCCGGGCCGAACAGGTTGACCAGCGCGGCCAGGCCGAGCCCGATCGCGTGCCCGGCCCCCGCGAACACCTCGCGCAGCGAGTCGTCGCCACCACGGGCGCGCGTCACGGCGTCTCCCATGGTCAGCGCGGGTTCGCCGGCGACTTCCCGGGCGCGCGTCAGGATCGCTTCGGTGGACGCGATCGCTTCGACGCAGCCCTGGCCACCGCAGTGGCAGGACGGGCCGCCGTCGGCGACCGGGACGTGCCCGATCTCGCCCGCGACGCCGTGCGCGCCGCGGACCAGGTCGCCGTTGACGACGAGCGCGCTGCCGATGCCCGTCCCCACCGTGACCAGCGCGAACGAGGACGCGCCGACGCCTTCGCCGAACCACTGCTCGGCGACGGCGAGGGCTTTGACGTCGTTCTCCAGCGTCGCCGTGAGCCCGGTGGCCTCTTCCAGGAGGGCCGCCAGGGGCACGTCCCGCCAGCCGAGGAACGGCGAGTACCGGACGACGCCCGAAGCGCGGTCGACGTCACCGGACACCGCGACGCCCAGGCAGTAGGCGCGTTCGCGGAGGTCGCCGGTCAGCAGTTCGCCGACGAGGTCGGCCAGCGCGCCGACGACGTGCTCGACGTCGTGGCTCTTCAGCGCGTGGTGGGCGCTGGCGCGGACGTCGGCGCGCAGGTCCGTGACCACGCCGATGAGGTCGTCACCGGTGATCTTGACGCCCACGAAGTACTCGCGGTCCGGGCGGATCGCGAGGGGGTTCGCGGGGCGGCCGGCGCCGGGGCCGGTACGGCCTTCGGAAGCGAGTTCTTCGAGGTAACCGGCTTCGATGAACGGCCGGGCCGCCTTGGTGACCGCGGCCGACGACAGACCGGTGCGCCGGGCGACGTCGACGCGCGAGACCGGCCCCTCGGTCAGGACCGTGGTGAACACGGTCGCCGCCGCGGGACTGGTGATCGGCGCCCTTGCCGGTGCACTGCGAGGCATGGCCGGAAGGATAGGAACTATTAATTAACTTCGTCAAGAATTTATTTTTCCGCTGGTCATGCCTACGCTCGGGACCATGTCGCTCGTCGAACACGACCCTGAGCACCGGCTCTGGCTGCTGCGCACCCCCGAAAGCTCGTACGCCTTCCGCCTCGACGCCGACGACCGGCCGCGGCACGTCCACTGGGGCCCGCCCCTGACGCTGGCGCAGGCCACGCAGGTCGCCGCGCGCCGCAACCCGGCCGACAGCAGCTTCGACGAACCGGGCGACGAGCGGCAGGAGCTCCCGGCCGAGGGCGGCGCGTTCTTCGGCGTAGCGGCGCTCGCCGTCCGGTACGAGGACGGGACGTCGGCGCTCGAGTGGCGCTACGACGGGCATTCCGGCACCGAGGACTCCCTGGTCGTGCGGCTCGTCGACCGGCACTACCCCCTGGAACTTTCGCTGCACTACCGGGTTCGCGGCGACGTCATCGAGCGCTGGACGTCGCTGCGCGCGGACCAGCCGGTTTCCCTGCTGCGCACGGATTCCGCGTCGTGGACGCTCCCCCGTCGCGACGGCGCCCGGCTGAGCCGGACGTCGGGTGCGTGGAGCGCCGAGTACGGCGTGCTGCGCGAAGCCCTGCCGGTCGGCGAGACGACGTTGACCAGCCGTCGCGGCGTGTCCAGCCACCAGGTCAACCCGTGGGTGATACTCGACGCCGGTGACGCGACCGAGACGTCCGGGGAGGTCTGGTCGACCGCGCTCGCGTGGAGCGGGAGCTGGCGGATCACCGTCGAGCACACGCACACCGGGCGCGTCACGTGGACCGGCGGGTTCGGCCACGAGAACGTCAGCTGGTCGTTGCAGCCGGGCGAGACCTGGGAGACGCCGGTGTTCGCCGGGCTCTACGCGCCGGACGGCTTCGGCGGGACGAGCCGGCGCTGGCACGCGTACGTCCGCGAGTTCGTCCAGCCGCATCCGGAAGAGCTGCGGCCGATCGTCTACAACTCCTGGGAAGCCACCGGGTGGGACGTCGACGAGCAGACCGAAACCCAGCTGGCCGAGGCGGCCGCTCGCCTGGGAGCGGAACTGTTCGTCATGGACGACGGGTGGTTCGGCGCCCGCACCGGCGACACCGCCGGGCTCGGCGACTGGACCGCCAACGAGCAGCGCTTCCCCGCCGGGTTGCAGCCCTTGGTCGACGCCGTCCACGCGCGGGGCATGCGGTTCGGGCTCTGGGTCGAGCCCGAGATGGTCAACCCGGACAGCGACCTCTACCGCGCGCACCCGGACTGGGTGCTGCACATGGCTCACCGCGAGCGGACGACGTTGCGGAACCAGCTCGTGCTCAACTTCGCGCGGCCGGACGTCGCGGACTGGGCCCACAAGTGGCTCGACCGCCTGGTCGGCGAGCACGGCATCGACTACCTCAAGTGGGACATGAACCGCGCGTTCACCGAGGCGGGCTGGCCGGGCGAGGACGCCGGACGCGTCTGGGTCGACCACGTGCGCGCGGTGCACGCCATCCTCGACCGGCTCCGCGCCGACCACCCGGACCTGCGGATCCAGGGCTGCGCGGGCGGCGGCGGGCGCACCGACCTCGGGATCCTCGCGCGCACCGACGAGATCTGGGCGTCCGACAACACCGACGCCGCCGACCGGATCACCATCCAGCACGGCTACGGCCAGCTCTACCCGGCCGGCACGATGTCCGCCTGGGTCACCGACAGCCCGAACCCGACCACCGGCCGCGAAGCGCCGCTGCGCTTCCGGTTCCACGTCGCGATGGCGGGCGTGCTCGGCCTGGGCGGCGACCTCCCGAAGTGGAGCGACGGCGAACTCGACGAAGCGGCCGAGCTTGTCGCGCTGTACAAGGAAATCCGGCCCGTCGTGCAGCACGGCGAGCTGTACCGGCTGGCGGACCCGGCGACGTCGGCGCTGACCGCCGTGCAGTACGTCCTGGGCGGCGAGGTGGTGGTCTTCTTCTGGCGCCGCCCGACGGAGTTCGCGCGGCCCTGCACCCCGCCCCGGCTCGCCGGCCTCGCGCCGGACGCGCGTTACCGCGACCAGGACGGCGCCGTCCACGACGGCGCGGTGCTGCTGAGCCACGGCCTCGGCGTCGACCTGCCGGGAAGCGGTTACGCGAGCGCGGTCTTGCGGCTGACCAGGGTCTGATTACCCACGCCGATCGGCGTGACCGGGGCGGGTGAGCCGCATTGACTTTTCACCGGCCGTGAGCTGAATGTGAAAGTCCTTCACTTCGCTCGCCAACGGAGGCAGCATGCGCAAGCGCCTGTCCGCTCTGCTCGTCGTGCCCGCGCTCGCCGTGCTCGCCTTCGCCGCCCCGGCGTCGGCGAGCACGGGCTACCGCGAGTACGTCGCCCTGGGCGACTCCTGGACCGCCGACGTCTTCGTCACCTTGCCGCCCGCCACGCAGTTCACCCCGCTCGACTGCGCGCAGTCCACTTCGGACTACCCGCACGAGGTGGCCGGCGCGCTCGGCGTCGAGACCTTCCGCGACGCGAGCTGCGGTGGCGCGACGACGACCGACTTCACGCAGCCGCAGAAGCTGCCGCTGGGCGGGACGAACGCGCCGCAGTTCGACCGGCTCACGCCCACCACGGACCTGGTGACCGTCGGCATCGGCGGCAACGACATCGGGCTCGCTTCGGCCGTGACGAAGTGCCTCACCCTCCTGCCGGTGAGCACGTGCAAGGCGAAGTTCACCGCGGGCGGCGTCGACCAGCTGGAAAACGCGATCACGGCGACCGAACCGAAGATGACGGCCGCGCTGCGGCAGATCGAGGACCGTTCGCCCCGGGCGCGGATCCTGCTCGTGAACTACCTCGCGGGACTGCCCGCCTCCGGGAAGGGGTGCTGGCCGGTCATCCCGATCGCCGACGGCGACGTCGCCTACCTGCAGGAGAAGTTCCTCCACATGAACGCGATGCTCGCGCGCGTCGCCGCGGGCAACGGCGTCGAACTCGTCGACACGTACACGCCGACGGTCGGGCACGACGCGTGCCAGGCGCCCACCGTCCGCTACGCCGAGGGCCTGATCCCGGTTTCCACGAGCAACCCGCTGCTGCTGGCGTTTCCCTTCCACCCCAACGGTGCCGGCGCCGCGGCGCAGTCGGAGATCGTCCTCGACGCCGTTCGGCGCGGCTGAACTGTCGGTGCCGTGAACTAGGCTGTCGGGGTGCCCAAGATCGCGGTGACCCGATGGATTCCCGACGACGCGGTGAAGGTCCTGGCCGAGGCAGGCGAGGTCGAGGTGTCCGCGGCCGACCGGCCGCTCACGCCCGCCGAGCTGCACGAGTTCGTGGCCGGCGCGGACGCCGTCGTCGGCATGCTGCACGACCGGCTCGACGGCGCGCTGGCCGACGCCGCCGGGCCGGGGCTGCGCGTGGTGGCGAACGTCGCGGTCGGCTACGACAACGTCGACGTCCCGGCGCTGGCCGAACGCGGCGTCGTCGTCACGAACACGCCCGGCGTGCTCACGGACGCGACCGCCGACCTCGCGTTCGGCCTGCTGCTCGCCGTCACGCGGCGGATCGGCGAGGGCGAACGGCTGCTGCGCTCGCGCGCGCCGTGGTCGTTCCACCTCGGCTTCCTGCTCGGCTCCGGGCTGCAGGGCAAGACGCTCGGCATCGTCGGGCTCGGGCAGATCGGCCGGGCGATGGCGAAGCGGGCCGAGGCGTTCGGCATGGAGGTCGTCTACTCAGGACGGACGAACCGCGGCGGCGGGCACGTGTCGTTCGAAGAGCTCCTCGCGCGCTCGGACGTCGTCTCCCTGCACTGTCCGCTGACACCCGAGACACGGCACCTGATCGACGCGGCCGCGTTGCGGGCCATGAAACCCGGCGCCTACCTGGTGAACACCACGCGCGGCCCGGTCGTCGACGAAGCCGCGCTCGCGGACGCGCTCGAAGCCGGGGAGATCGCCGGCGCCGCGCTCGACGTGTTCGAGAAGGAGCCGGAGGTCGAGCCGCGGCTGCTCGGCCGCGACGACGTCGTGCTGAGCCCGCACCTCGGGTCCGCCACGGTCGAAACCCGCACCGCGATGGCCGTGCTGGCCGCGCGCAACGTCGCGGCGGTGCTCGCCGGGCGTCCCCCGCTGACGGAGGTGAAACCGTGACCAGGGTCGTCATCGCGCCCGACAAGTTCAAGGGCAGTCTCACCGCGGTCGAGGCCGCGGAGGCCATCGCACTCGGTGTGCGAGACGCGTTGCCGGACGCCGAAATCGTCTCGTGCCCGGTCGCCGACGGTGGCGAAGGCACCCTCGACGTCCTCGAAGCGGCGGGCGCGCGGATCGTCCGGCTGTCCGTCCGCGGCCCGCTCGACGACCAGGTCGAGGCCCGGTACGCGGTCCTGGACGGCACGGCCTACGTCGAGTCGGCGCGCGCGTGCGGGATCGAGTTCGTCGACCCCAGCCCGGAAACCGCGCTCGCCGCGCACACCTGGGGCGTCGGCGAACTGCTCGGGCACGCGCTGGCGAACGGCGCGACGCGGCTCGTGCTCACGGTCGGCGGCACGGCCAGCACCGACGGCGGCGCCGGGATGCTCGGCGCGCTCGGGGCCGGGGTGCTGGACGCGTTCGGCGCACCGGTCGGCCTGGGCGGCGGCACGCTCACGCGCGTCGCTTCAAGCGAGCTGACGCCGGTACGGGAGCGGCTGAACGGTGTGCGCGTCGCCGTCGCGACCGACGTCACGAACCCGCTGCTGGGCCCGGACGGCGCGGCGGCGGTGTTCGGGCCACAAAAAGGCGCGGGGCCGTCGGAAGTGGCGGTGCTGGACGACGCGCTGACGAGGTGGGCGCACGCGCTGCAGGTGGGCGGCGCTCCGGACGTCACGCGCGTGCCGGGCGCGGGTGCCGGCGGCGGTGTCGCCGCAGGTGCGATCGCGGTCGGCGCGACCGTCGAATCCGGGTTCGCCCTCATCGCCGGGCTGACCGGGGTCGACCGGGCGCTCGACGGCGCCGACCTCGTCATCACCGGCGAAGGATCACTCGACGAACAGAGCCTGAACGGCAAGGCGCCCGCGGGCATCGCCGAGCGAGCGCGGCCGCGTCGAGTGCCGTTGCTCGCGCTGGCGGGCCGGATCCAGCTCGATTCCGCCGGACTGGACCGGCTGGGCGTGGTGGGGAGCAGCGCGCTGATCGACCACGCGCCGTCGCTCGACCACGCGCGGGCGCACGCCGCGGAACTGCTGCGGGCGCGCGCGGCGGTCCTGGTGCGGGAATGGGGTGGTCGCTGAGGCGGCACGCCGCGAACGGACCTCCCGCGACACTGCGAAAGGCCCGTCCGCCGCGGTCAGCTGGTGTGCTGCGGCAGGACGGCGAAAGCCACCCCGCCGGCCTCGTCTTCCTGGACGTCGAGCACCTTGTCGTCGAGCAACGCCGCAGCCTGGGGCTCGAGGAAGACCTTCGGGCCTCCCTCTTCGTTGCCGAGCACGCGGTCGCCCTCGGTGGGTTCCGGGGCGACCGAGAGCGCCAGCTGGGCGCTTTCGCCATCGGCGTTCTGAACCGCCAGGCGGAGTCCGGCATCGCCTTCGCCCTGGCTGGTCAACGCGGTGATCGCCTCGGCGGCGGCTTCGGTGACGGTCAGCATCTTCGGCCTTCCCTTCGTCGCGGTCCGATGCACTGTGGCCACCCACGCTAGGGGCGTCCGTTCGGGTGTGCAGCCTGAGCGGATCAGCCCTGCCGGGCCTCGCGGATGGCGTCGGCCACCGATCCGCCGGCGAAGTCCGCCCGCTCGCCCGGATCCGGGTCGGCGTGCCGGTGCGGCAGCTCGTCGTCCGGGGACACCTGCTCGTAGTCGGGCGGCGCGTCCTCGACGGTCTCGTCGAGCTCGTCGGCCGGCGTCGCGGCGATCGGCCGTTCCGGCACCGGCTCCGGCTCGGTGTCCGGCACCTCTTCGGCGAGGCGCTGGTCCATCGGCTCGCCTTCGCGGACCTCGCTGGGCGTGGTGCCGTAGCGGTCGGCGGCGCTCCACCGCTCGGGCGGCTCGACGCCCGCCTCGAGCGGGTCGACGCGCAGCTCGTCCTCGTCCAGCGCCTCACTGGGGGCCAAGCTTTCCGGTTCGGCCGCGTCACGGTCACTCACTGGTCTCTCCCGGCGCGTAGGCAGCAATAGGTCGTCGTCGGTGACCTACCCGGCTCGCCGGGGGCCTCAAACCCGGGCGGTGTCGCCGGGATCACATTTCTTCAACTGGTTTAACATATTCACAAGTTTGTGAACGCAGAGTAGGTTCTGATCATGGCCACCACCAGGTGCGCACCGGGGCACCGGCTGCTCGCCACCGACCCCGACCGGCACCACGAGCTCGGCACGCACGCCGCGTGGTACGTCGTGGCCGGCGTGGTGACGACGGGCGTCCAGGCCCTCCTGTTCCTCCTGCTGCGCGACCGGCTCGGCGCCCAGCTGGCGAACCTGGTCGCGATCGCGCTCACGACGCTCGGGAACACCGAGTTCCACCGTCGCGTCACCTTCGCCGGGCGGCGCAGCAACGCGGGCAAGCGGCACCTGCAGGACCTGCTGACGTTCGCCTTCTACGCCGGGTACGGCTCGGCGGTGCTGGCGATCCTCGACGCGGTCGTCGAGCGGCCGACGTCGTGGGAGGAGACCGGCACGCTGCTGCTGGCGAGCCTGGTCGGCGGTTTCGTGCGGTTCGCGGTGCTGCGCTGGTGGGTGTTCGCGCACCGAGCCGAGCCGGCGCCCGCCCGCTAGCGTCTGCGGACGTGGACCGGGAAGACATCACGCCCCACTCGGGCGGCACCGAACCGGATTATCGCTTCACGCTGGCCAACGAGCGGACGTTCCTCGCCTGGCTCAGGACGGCGCTGGGCCTGGTGGCGGGCGGCGTCGCGGTGCACCAGCTGGTGCCCGCCCCGGCGGCGGCCAGCGCGGTACTGGCGGCGCTGTGCGTGGTGCTGGCGGCAGTCCTGGCGGCGACGGCGTACCCACGGTGGCGGCGAGTGCAGATCGCGATGCGCGCGGGCGAGCCGCTGCCGCGAAGCTGGATGATCGTGGTGCTCACGGCCGGCCTGCTCCTGCTCATCGTCGCGGCGGCGGTGCTGCTGGTGCTGTCGTGAGCGGCCGGGTGGCGGCCGGGCGAGCTGCCAGGCCCGGACGCGACCGGCTGGCAGGCACCAACGCCATCGGGGTCCGACCCAACCGACCGACCCGCACCCTCGCCCCCGAGGCCCGACCCAGGCGACCGACCGGCACCAGCGCCACCGGGGTCCGACCCAACCGACCGACCCGCACCAGCGCCACCAGGGTTCGACCCAACCGACCGACCCGCACCCTCGCCACCAGGGTTCGACCCAACCGACCGACCCGCACCAGCGCCACCGGGGTCCGCCCCAGGCGACCGGCCCCCGACTCGCGAGCCTCCGCGATTATTCGCCCCACCCGGCCCACGACCACGCCCACCGCTCGGCACCTCCATGCCCAGCGCCTGCGCCAACCCGGGTCGCACGCGTGGACACTCACCGCTACCCCACCCGAACGGCTCACCGGCACTCGCCCGGACGTGGTTCAGGCCGTTCGGCGCAGCACCGCCGGGCCTCGCCGCCGCCCTCGAATACCGCGGCTTCGCGATTATCGCGACGTCAGAAGTACCGTCATGGCCCCCCGGAATGTTCCGTGACCACCCCTGCCGGCGCTCAGGCCGAACGGACCGGGCTCGCGTGGCGGCGGACCGCGCTCGCCGCCACCGCCTGCACCGCGCTGCTCCTGCACTCCGCCGCCCAGCGGCACTGGGGTACCACTCTGGTCCCCGTTCTGCTCTCCGGCGTTACATCCGCCCTGCTCGCGGCGGTGGCCGTACGCCGGGAACGGGCATTACGGGCCGGGCGGCCCGCTGCGATGCACCCCGCGCTGGCCGCGATCGCGTCGCTCGCCGTGACCGCGACTGCCGCTTCCGTGGCCATCCTCCACTGACGGGTGAACTCGGCACATCCTGAAACCGATTAATCGCAATGTGCGGGGGCTGGTCGCGGGAACATCACGGTCGCTCCTGCTTATGGGGTATTGGTCGTTGAAATCTGGACTGATCCGCCATGAGGTGCTTACGATTACCCAGCGTCGCACGGAGCGCAGGTCAGCCGGATTCTCCCGGAGTATCTGCAACCGAAAAGTCACGGAGAGTGGAGCCCCCGGCAGCGACGGTCGAGGGTCGGCCGGGGAGACGACCATGACAGCACCGCCGAGGATCACCGAGGAACCCGCCTCCGACGTTCGCGATTATCGCACTCTGGAGTCATCTCCGAGGCCGGGCGGACGCCTGACGAAGGAGGACCTCGACCCTCTGGTGAAGGACGCGGGCGAGGGCAACCCCGCCGCGATCCACAACCTGCTCCAGATGATCGAGCCCGTGGTGGTCCGCTACTGCCGCGCGCGCATGGGCGGGCGCGACCTGTCCTACCTGTCGGCCGACGACGTCGCCCAAGAGGTCTGCCTCGCGGTCCTCAAGGCGCTGCCGGACTACCAGGACCGCGGCGGCTCCTTCCTCTACCTCGTGCACGCGATCGCGGCCAACAAGGTCGCCGACGCCTACCGCGCCGTCGCCCGCGACCGCTCCGAGCCCGTCCCCGAGCTCCCGGAGCGCCCGCTCGCCAACGGCAACGAGCCCGAGACGCACGCCCTGCACCTCGACCTCGGCGCCCGCCTGGGCCGGCTGCTCGCCTCCCTGCCGCGGGTGCAGCAGGAGATCCTGACCCTGCGCATCGCGGTCGGCTTCTCCGCGCAGGAAACCGCCGAAGCGCTCGGCATCTCCGCCGGGAACGTGCGCGTGACGCAGCACCGGGCGCTCACCCGGCTGCGCGCCATGATCCGCGACGAAGAGTTCTGAGCCACCCCAGCGGCGGGCGGGGGAACCTCTTTTACCCCCTGGAAGAGGTTTCCCCGCTCGCATCCAAGCCGTAGACGCGGCGGGCGTTGTGGTCGAAGACGCCCAGCCGCTCGGCGTCGGACAGCGAGCCGGTCAGCGCGATCGCCGCGTCCAGGACCACCTCGTAGGACGCGGCCAGTTCGCAGACCGGCCAGTCCGAGCCGAACAGCAGCCGCGGCGGGCCGAACACGTCCAGGACGTGGTCGACGTAGCGGCGCAGGTGCCCGACCTCCCAGCCGGACCAGTCCGCTTCGGTCACCAGGCCCGACAGCTTGCACACGACGTTTTCGTGCGCCGCCAGCGCGGCCACCCCCGACGCCCACGGCTCCCACTCCCGCGACGCGATCGGGGGCTTCGCCGCGTGGTCCAGCACCAGGCGCAGCTCGGGCTGACGCAGGGCCAGCTCGGCCGCCGCGGGCAACTGGCCGACGCGCACCAGCAGGTCGCAGGCCAGGCCCGCCGACGCCACCGCACTCAGTCCGGCGACGATCTCCGGGCGCAGCAGCCAGTCGTCGTCCGGCTCGGACTCCACCTGGTGCCGGATGCCGACCAGCGGACCGTCCAGCGCGGCCAGCCGGTCCGCGACGTCCGGTGCCGCGAGGTCCACCCAGCCGACCACGCCCGCGACGACCGGCTCGGCCGAAGCGGTCGCGAGGAACTCCGCGGTCTCCTCGGCGGACGACACCGTCTGGACCAGGATCGTCGCGCGGACGCCGGCCGCCTTGGTCACCGCGCGCAGGTCGTCCACGGTGTACGGACGGCGGATCGGGTCGAGCGCCTCCCCCGCCATCCACGGGTACTCGCGCCGCGACGGGTCCCACAGGTGGTGGTGCGCGTCGATCATGAGACTCCTTCGGCGATCACGATGTCGGCGCGCAGCAGTCCCGCGTCGACCAGCTCGGTCCACAGCTCCGGTGGCACCACCGCCCGCGCCCGCCGGGCGTTGACGCTGACCTGCGAAGGATCATGCGCGCCGACGACGACCGATGCCACCGCGGGATGCGCCATGGGCAGGGCCAGCGCGGCTTCCGGCAGTTCGACACCGTGGCGCGCGCAGACCTCGGCGATGCGCCCGGCCCGTTCGACCAGCTCCGGCGGTGCTTCGGCGTAGTCGTAGACGCGGCCCGGTTCGGCCGTGGCGAGGATGCCGCCGTTGAACACGCCGCCGGCCACCACCGAGACGCCGCGGTCGAGGCAGAGCGGCAGCAACTCGTCGAGGGCCGGCTGGTCGAGCAGCGTGTACCGGCCGGCCACCAGCAGCACGTCGAGGTCGGTGCGGCGGACGAACTCCGCGAGCATCGGCGCCTGGTTCATCCCGGCGCCGAACGCTCCGATCACGCCCTGCTCGCGCAGCTCGCGCAACGCCGGGAAGGCGCCGCGCAGGGCGTCCTCGAAGTGGTCGTCCGGGTCGTGGACGTACACGATGTCGACGCGGTCGAGGCCCAGCCGGGTCAGGCTGTCCTCGAGGGACCGCAGGACGCCGTCGCGGCTGAAGTCCCACCGGCGCTTGTACGCGGCCGGGACCGCGAAGCCCTGGTCGTCCCGCGCGCCCGCGCCGTCGGGGTTGGGCTCCAGCACGCGGCCGACCTTGGTCGAGAGCACGTACTCGTCGCGGGGGAACGAACCCAGGGCCGCGCCGAGCCGGGTCTCCGACAGGCCGAGGCCGTAGTGCGGCGCGGTGTCGAAGTACCGGACGCCCTCGTCCCACGCGCGGCGGACGGTCGCGGCCGCGGTTTCGTCGCTGATCGCGTGGTAGAGGTTGCCCAGCTGCGCGCAGCCGAGACCCAGCGGGGACAGGGAGAGTTCCAACGCCGTCACTCCTTTTCCGGCAGTTCCCAGACCAGCCCGATGCCGGTGTCGTCGCCGGAGTAGTCGTCCTCGACGGCCAGCAGCTCGACCATCCTGGCCTGCCACGGGACGTTGGCGGGATGGTCCCGCAACGCCGCCCGCATCGCCGCGTAGTCGTCGACTTCGACGACGTGGAAGAGGTCGAGACCGTTACGCCAGATCCGCCAGGTGCGGACGCCGGCTTCGCGCAGCGCCGTGTCCAGCTCGGGCGGGATGACGGCGTGGACGGTCTCGTACTCGGCTTCCTTGCCGGGCTTGAGCCGGGTGTGCAGAGCCACCCTTTGTGGTTCGCGTTGGTGGGTCATCACCACTCCTTGGCCGGGGCATGGCACGCTGGGGAGGAACACCGAAACATCAGAGGTCTGTTGCAGGGAGGGCGGACGCGATGCCCGTCACCGATGTCGCGATCGACAAGATCAAGGACATGATCATCTCCGGCGAGCTGGCGCCGGGCGACCGGCTGCCGAAGGAGGCCGAGCTGGCCCAGCGGCTCGGGCTCTCGCGCAGCTCCCTGCGGGAGGCCGTGAAGGCGTTGTGCCTGATCAGGGTGCTCGACGTCCGGCAGGGCGACGGCACCTACGTCACCAGCCTCGAGCCGAACCTGCTGCTCGACGCGATGACGTTCGTGGTCGACTTCCACCGCGACGACACCGTGCTCGACTTCCTCGCCGTGCGGCGGATCCTCGAGCCGGCCGCGACCGCGCTGGCCGCGTTGCACATGAGCGACGACGACATCACCGAGCTGGGCCAGCTGCTCGGCGAGCTGGAGGATTCGCCGACCGTCGAGGCGCTGGTCGCCAACGACCTGCAGTTCCACCGCAAGATCGCCGACGGCTCCGGCAACCCCGTGCTCTGCTCGCTGCTCGACAGCCTCTCCGGGCCGACCGCCCGCGCCCGGATCTGGCGCGGCCTCACCCAGGAGGGCGCGGTCGCGAAGACGCGGGAGCAGCACACGGCGATCTACGAGGCCATCGCGGCGCGCGAGCCGGAGCTGGCGCGCTCGTGGGCGACCGTGCACGTCGCGGGCGTCGAGCAGTGGCTGCGCAACGCCCTCGGCACCGCGGACGACCCGACGGCGGACGACGGGCCGGCCGCGGCAGCTTCCTGACAGTGATCCGATGATCACAGGCTGACCATCAGGTCTGGGGCTTCCCGCCCGCGTACCGGGCGATGATCAGCGCGACCAGGATGATGGCGCCGTAGATCGCGCCCTGCCACTCCGCCGTGACGTGCGCGTAGTTGAGCAGGCTCGACACCGAGGACAGCAGCAGGACGCCGGTCAGCGCGCCGACCAGCGTGCCCTTGCCGCCGTCGAGCGAGACGCCGCCGATCACCGCCGCCGCGAACACCTGCAGGATCATGCCGGAACCCTGGTTCGCGCCCAAGGCCCCGACGTAACCCGTGTAGGCGAGGCCGCCGATCGCGGCGAGGATCCCGGCGACGACGAACACCGCCCACGCGATCCGGTCGACGCGCACACCCGCCGCCCGCGCGGCTTCGCGGTTGCCGCCGATCGCGTACAGCGCCCGGCCGACGCGGTGGTAGCGCAGCACCCAGCCGGCCGCCGCGAACAGCACCGCCGCCAGCCAGACCGACATCGGCAGCCCGGCGAACGTGGTCGTCGCGAGGTTCGTGAACGAGTCCGGCAGGTTGAACAGCGTCTTGCCCTTGGTCGAGCCGACCTGCACGCCCCGCAGCACGGTGAGCATGGCCAGGGTGACGATGAAGGCGTTCAGCTTCAGCTTCACGATCAGGAAGCCGTTGACGAACCCGACCAGCGCGCCGCACAGCGGGATCACCAGGAGCCCGACCGCGGCGGGCAGTTCGACGCCGAAGCCCGCCGACGCCGCCGGGATCACGACCATGGCACCGAGCGCGGGCGCCAGGCCCATCGTGGATTCCAGCGACAGGTCGAACTTCCCGGTGATCAGCACGAGCGACTCGCCGAGCACGACCAGCGAGAGCGCCGCCGACGCGGTCAGGATGCTGACGATGTTGCTCCAGCCGACGAACGTGTCGTCGACCAGGCCGCCGATGACGAACACGACGACCAGGGCGGGCAGCAGGGCGAGTTCACGCAGCCAGACGGCTTTGCGACGCCGGGGTGGGGCGGGCAGCTCCGTCTGCGGAGAGGTCATCACGTCGGTCACGAAAGCTCGACTCCTTCGATGTCGGCCACGAGGTCGCCGTCGGACCACCCGGCCTGGTGTTCGGCGACCACGGCCCCGGCGCGCAGCACCAGGACCCGGTCGCTCAGGCGCAGGTCGTCGAGCTCGTCGCTGACGATCAGCACCGCCTTGCCTTCGGCGCGCACCCGGTCGACGACCGCGAGCAGCGCCTCCTTCGACTTCACGTCCACGCCGGCGGTCGGGTTGATCAGCACCACGACCCGCGGATCGCCGATCAGGGCCCGCGCCAGCACCACTTTCTGCTGGTTGCCGCCCGAGAGGTCCGACACGGGCTGCTCGGCGCTCGCGGCCACGATGTCGTAGTCCTTCAAAGCCTGCGACGCCTTCGCGCGCCGGGCGGTGGGCGACGCGATCCCGTGGCGGCCCATTCGGTCCAAAATGGACAGCGTGGTGTTGTCCGCGATGGAGTGCTCCAGCACGAGACCCTCGTGGTGCCGGTCGCGCGGCACGCAGCCGATGCCCGCGCGCAGCGCCGCGGGGATGTCGCCCGGCCGCAACGGCGAGCCGTCGACGCGGACCGTGCCCGCCGACGGTGTCCGCAGGCCGTAGACCGTCTCGGCGACCTGGTGCTTCCCGCTGGCGTTGCTGCCCGCGAGCCCGACGACCTCGCCGCGGCGCAGCCGGAACGAGACGTCGCGGAAGCCGTCGCCGGACAGGCCGTCGACCGAGAGGATTTCCGCGGCGTCCGCTTCGAGGGACTCGCGTGTGGCGGCGTCGCGGACGGACAGGCCGCCGGGTTCGCCGGTCATCGCGTCGACGAGTTCCGCGCGACCGACCTCGGCCACCGGTGCGGTGAGCACGTGCTTCGCGTCCCGCAGGACCGTGACGGCCTGGCAGACCTCGTACACCTCGTGCAGGTGGTGCGAGATGAACAGGAACGTCACCCCGCCCGCCTGCATCTGGCGCATCCGCTCGAAGAGCCGCTCGATGGCCTGGCTGTCCAGCTGCGCGGTCGGCTCGTCGAGGACGATGAACCTCGCGCCGTAGGACAGCGCGCGGGCGATCTCGACGAACTGCCGGTCCTCGACCGACAGCTCCCCCGCGGGCGTTTCGACGTCGACGTGGACGTCCCACGAGTCGAGCAGCTCGCGGGCCTTGCGCCGCAACGACTTCCAGCCGATGGCGAACCCGCCGCCCGCCTGCCGGTTGAGGAACAGGTTCTCGGCGACCGTGAGCTGCGGGACGACCATCGCGTGCTGGTACACGCAGGCCACGCGCGCCTTCCAGTCGTCCTGCTTGGACAGCGGCGGGGCCGGCTCGCCGCCGAACTCGACGTGCCCGGTGTCCGTGGCGGACAGGCCGGTGAGGATGGAGACGAGCGTCGACTTGCCGGCCCCGTTGCGCCCGACGAGCGCGTGTGACTCGCCCGGGTGCACGGTGAGGCTGACGTCGTGGAGCGCCACGGTGGGGCCGTAGCGCTTGCCGACACCTACGGCGCTGACCACCGGGACGGCGGATTCGCCGGCGGGCAGCGCGGTCACAGGTTGTTCCCCCAGAGGGCCTTGTCGTCCACGTTGGCCTTGGTGATGACCGGCGCGGGCAGCTGGTCCTCGAGGATGCCGGGGCTGATCTCGACGATGGTGCTGTCGTGGTCGGTCGGGCCCGGCTTGAACGTCTCGCCCGCCATGGCCTTCTTCAGCCAGTACAGGCCGTACTTCGCGTACGCGTCGGCCGGCTGGGACACGGTGGCGTCCAGCTCGCCGGCGCGGATCGCGGCCAGTTCCTGCGGGATGCCGTCGTTCGACACGAGCACGATGTGCTTCGGGTCGCCGACCGGGAAGAACAGGTTCTTGCGCTTGAGGGCCTGCTCGGTCGGGGCCAGGTAGACGCCGCCGGCCTGCATGTAGACGCCCTTGATGTCCGGGTTCGCCGTCAGCATGCTGTCCAGGCCCGAAGACGCCTTGTCGGCCTTCCACTCGGCCGGGATCTCCAGCACCTGGATGCCCGGGTACTTCTGCTTCATGCAGTCGCGGAAGGCTTCCGAGCGGTCGCGGCCGTTGACCGACGCGAGGTCGCCCATGATCTGCACGACCTTGCCGGACTTGACCTTCTCGCCGATCGCGTCGCACGCCTTGGTGCCGTAGGCCTTGTTGTCGGCGCGCACGACCATGGCGACCTTGCCGCTCTCGGGGGCGACGTCGACCGCGACGACCGGGACACCCTTGTTCTCGGCCTGCTTGAGCCCGGCGACGATCGCGGCGGAGTCCAGCGGCGTCACGACCAGGCCCTTGACGCCCTGGTTGAGGAAGGTGCCGATGTCGGTGATCAGCTTCGCCGGGTCGCTGTCCGCGTTGACCGTCGGGAGGACGTCGACGCCCTCCTGCTTGGCCATCTGCGGCACGTAGTTGTTGTAGGCCTGCCAGAACGGCGAGGTCAGCAGCGGCAGGGTGGCCCCGACCTTGCCGCCGGAGCCACCGCCCGCCGCGGGTGCCGACGCATTGTCCTTAGTGGACCCGCAGGCGGCCAGAACCAGGCCGCAGG
This sequence comes from Amycolatopsis stemonae, assembly GCF_054781455.1. NCBI lineage: Bacteria > Bacillati > Actinomycetota > Actinomycetes > Pseudonocardiales > Pseudonocardiaceae > Amycolatopsis > Amycolatopsis stemonae. Next base: position 149,580 of record NZ_BAAGUJ010000010.1, read on the forward strand.
CGGCGACGGCGGCCACCTTGATCACCTTCGTGCGCACAGCATCCTCCTTGATGACGGCGGGGAATCAAGTCTTCTAGTCGTGGTTCACGGGACCGCGCGGGCGCAGGCCGTACATGCCACCGTCGACCGCGAGGGCGGTCCCGGTGGTGGACGCGGACAGCGGGCTGGCGAGGTAGACGATCGCGTTCGCGACCTCGTCGGCGGTGACCAGCCGGCCCATCGGCTGGCGGGCCGCGAGGGCCGCGCGTTCGGCCGCCGGGTCGTCGGCGGCGTCGAGCAGCCGGCCCACCCAGGGGGTGTCCGCCGTGCCCGGGCACACGCAGTTGACGCGGATCCGGTCGGGCAGGTGGTCGGTCGCCATGGCCAAGGTCAGCGAGAGCACCGCGCCCTTGCTGGCCGAGTACAGCGCGCGGCTGGGCAGGCCGGCCCAGGCCGCGATGGAGCAGGTGTTGACGATCGCCGCGGACGGCGAGTTCTTCAGGTGCGGCAGCGCGGCCCGGGCGAGCCGGACCATGCCGACGACGTTGACGTCGAACACGCGGTGCCACTCGTCGTCGTCGTTGGCCGTGACGTCGCCCTGCGCGCCGATCCCGGCGTTGTTCACCAGGATGTCGAGGCGCCCGAAGCGCTCCACGACGGCGTCGATCGCCGACCGGACCTCGTCGTCCGACGAGACGTCGCAGCGGATGCCGTCGTCGCCCGGCTTCAGGTCCAGCACCGCCACCTGCGCGCCGCGTTCGGCCAGCAGGTCCGCGACGGCCTTGCCGATACCCGAGGCGCCTCCGGTGACGGCGGCCACCAGGCCCTCGAATTCACTCACTTGCGGTCTCCGTCCACTCGGGACCGTCCGGGAAGCGGAACCGGCGCAGCGTCGCGTCGTGCATGCGCGCGGAGAACCCGGGTGCGGTCGGGGCGAGGTAGCGGCCGCGCTCGACGACGGCCGGGTCGGTGAAGTGCTCGTGCAGGTGGTCGACCCACTCGATGGACCGGTCCGCGTCGGTGCCGGAGACCGCCACGAAGTCGAACATCGAGAGGTGCCGGACGAGCTCGCAGAGCCCGACGCCACCGGCGTGCGGGCACACCGGCACGCCGAACTTGGCCGCCAGCAACAGGATCGCCAGGTTCTCGGTGAACCCGCCGACGCGGGCGGCGTCGAGCTGCAGCACGGAAATCGCGTTCGCCTGCAGTAGCTGCTTGAAGATCACGCGGTTCTGGACGTGCTCGCCGGTGGCGACCCGGATCGGCGCAAGCGCTTTCGCGATGGCGGCGTGCCCGAGGACGTCGTCCGGGGATGTCGGTTCCTCGATCCAGTACGGGTCGTACGGCGCGAGCGCGGTCATCCAGGTGACCGCGGCCTGGACGTCCCAGCGCTGGTTGGCGTCGACGGCGATCCGGACGTCCTGGCCGACCGTCTCGCGGGCGAGCTTCATCCGCCGGACGTCGTCCTCGAGGTTCCCGCCGACCTTGAGCTTGATCATCTCGAAGCCGTCGGCGACGGCCTGTTCGGCGAGCCGCACGAGTTTCGCGTCCGCGTACCCGAGCCAGCCGGGCGACGTGCTGTAGGCGCGGTAGCCGTGCGCTTCGAGCTGCTTCGCGCGCTCCTCGCGGCCGGGCTCGGCGGCGCGCAGGATCTCCAGGGCCTCGGCTTCGGTGAGCGCGTCGGACAGGTACCGGAAGTCCACGAGCGAGACGAGTTCTTCGGGCGTCATGCGCGCCGCGAACCGCCAGACCGGGAGGTTCGCGCGGCGGGCGGCGAGGTCCCAGGCGGCGTTGACGATCGCGCCCACGGCCATGTGCGCGACGCCTTTTTCCGGGCCCAGCCAGCGGAACTGCGAGTCGCCGACGAGCGTGCGGGACAGGTCGCCGAGCGCGGCGGCGTCCTCCGGAACTTCGCGGCCGACGACGTGCGGGGCGAGCGCGCGGATCGCGGCCGCCTGGACGTCGTTGCCGCGGCCGATGGTGAACGCGAGGCCGTAGCCGTCCGGGCCGCCGTCGGTGTGCAACACGACGTAGGCGGCCGAGTAGTCCGGGTCGGGGTTCATCGCGTCCGAGCCGTCGAGCTCCCTCGACGTCGGGAACCGGACGTCGAGGACCTCCATGCCGATGATCTTCGCCATGGTCAGGCCTGCCTCGCGGTCTGCCGCTGGCGGCCCAGCCCGTCGATCTCCAGCTCGATGACGTCGCCGTCGCGCAGGTACGGCTTCGGGTCGGGTTGGCCGAGCGCGACGCCTTCGGGCGTGCCGGTGTTGATCAGGTCGCCGGGCCGCAGCACCATGACCTGGCTCAGGTGGTGGATGATCTCGGCCACGGAAAAGATCATGTCCTTGGTGGACGAGTCCTGCTTCTTTTCGCCGTTGATCCACAGGCGCAGGCCGAGGTCCTGCGGATCGGGCACCTCGCTCGCGGGGACGAGCACCGGCCCCAAAGGGTTGAAGTTCTCGCACGACTTGCCCTTGTCCCACTGCGCGGTGCGGAACTGCAATGCGCGCTCGGAAACGTCGTTCGAGACGACGTAGCCGGCGACGTGGTCCAAGGCGTCTTCGACGCTGTCGAGGTAGCGCGCGGTCTTGCCGATGACGACGCCGAGTTCGACTTCCCAGTCGGTGCTGGCCGAGCCGCGCGGGATGAGGACGTCGTCGGCGGGGCCGACCACGACGTCCGGCGCCTTCATGAAGACGACCGGCTCGGTGGGCGGCGTCGCGCCCGTTTCCTCCGCGTGGCGGCGGTAGTTCATGCCGATGCAGACGACCTTGCCGGGCTGCGCGATCGGCGGGCCGACCCGGAGTCCGGCTTCGGCGGCGACGGGCAGGTCCCCGGCGGCGAGCGCGGCGGCCGCGCGGGCGATGCCGTCCGCGGCGAGGAAACCGCCGTCGATGTCGGCGGTCAGCCCGCCGAGCTCGTAGGTCGTGCCGTCGTCGGCACGCACGAACGGACGCTCACTTCCCGGCTCCCCGAGGCGCACAAGCTGCACGGATTTTCCCTTCACCCGCCCGACCAGACATCCGATGTATATCGCAGTCGGGAGTCTCGATCCAGAGCCGTGGCCCAATCGGCCGGAAAATTGATCGGATCAGTACCGGTTCAGTGCTCAGATGAGCACGGGGTGTCACCGATCACAGCCGGAATAGCGCAGGTCACGACGTCGCTGGTCGGTTCAGGGACACTAGGAGGCGCATGACCACCACGGCGGAAGGTACCGCGACGAGCAGACGGGCGCAGCTGAAGTTCGTCCTCGTCCTGGGTGGGCTCACGGCGTTCGGGCCGCTGTCGATCGACATGTACCTGCCCGCGCTGCCGCGGATGGCGGAGGACCTCCGCGCGGCGGACGCCACCGTCCAGCTGACCCTCAGCGCGTTCATCGTCGGCCTGGCGCTGGGCCAGCTGGTCATCGGCCCGCTGTCGGACTCCCTCGGCCGTCGCCGCCCGCTGCTGGCCGGCCTGGTGCTGTACGTCGCAGGCTCGGTGCTGTGCGCGGTGAGCCCGGACGCGTGGCTGCTGGTCGCGGCCCGGCTGGTCCAGTCCGTCGGCGCGGCGGCCGGCATCGTGATCGCCCGCGCGACGGTCCGGGACCTGTTCTCCGGCACCGCGATGACGAAGTTCTTCTCGACGCTGATGCTGGTCAGCGGCTTGGCCCCGATCCTGGCCCCGCTGATCGGCGGGCAGCTGCTGAACTGGACGTCGTGGCGCGGGGTGTTCGTGGTCCTGACGGCGTTCGGCGCGCTGCTGCTCGTCGTGGTGGTCTTCTTCCTGCCCGAGCCGTCCGCGGTCCGCACCCCCGCGCGGCTCGGTGAGGTGATGCGCACCTACGGGCGCCTGGCGCGGGACCGGTCGTTCGCCGGGTACGCGCTGTCGGCCGGGCTGCTGTTCGCGTCGATGTTCGCCTACATCTCGGGTTCTTCGTTCGCGTTGCAGGGCGTGTACGGGCTCAGCCCGCAGGCGTACAGCGTCGTGTTCGGGGCCAACGGCGTCGGGATCGTGCTGGCGGGCCAGCTCAACGGACGGCTGGTAGGCCGGGTCCGCGAGCGCGTGCTGCTGGCTTGGGGGCTTTCGCTGGGCGTGCTCGGCGGCGCCGCGGTCCTGACCGCCGCGCTGACCCGGGCGCCGCTGGCTTTCCTTCTGGTGTCGTTGTTCCTGCTGGTGTCGAGCATCGGGCTGGTCATGCCGAACGCGAGTTCGCTCGCTCTGGCGGAGCACGCCCGCTCGGCCGGGGCCGCGTCGGCGTTGCTGGGCGTGCTGCAGTTCGTCGTGGGCGCGGTCGCGACCCCGCTGGTCGGCCTCGGCGGCCCGGGAACGGCCGTGCCGATGGCCGCGACCATGGCCGGGTTCGCGGTCCTGGCGCTGGTGGCGTTCCTCGTCCTGGCTAGGCCAGCGACGCCAGATCCGCGTTCTTGAGCTGGTCCGCCGTCACCTTCGCGCGGCCGTCCACCAGTGCCGACAAGGCATCGCCGTCGTCCCACGTGTTGACGTTCATCGCCGCCGCCACTTCGCCGTCACGCAGCCAGAACGCCGTGAACTCGCGCGACCCCAGGTCGCCGCGGACCACCAGCTCGTCCGTCGCCGGGTCGGCCAGGCCTCGGTACTCGCAGCCGAGGTCGTACTGGTCGGTGAAGAAGTACGGCGAGGCGAGGAACGGCTCGTTCTCCCCCAGCAGGTTCTGCGCCACGTGCGTGCCCTGCTCCTTCGCGTTCGACCAGTGCTCCACGCGGATGCGGTGGCCGTAGCGCGGGTGGAAGTGGGCCGCGATGTCGCCGACCGCGTAGACGTCCGGGGCCGCCGTGCGCAGGCCCGCGTCCACGCAGACGCCGCCGTCGTCGGACAGCTCCAGGCCCGCCGCGTGCGCGAGCTCGACCCGCGGGGCCGCGCCGACCGCGATCAGGACCACGTCTGCCGTGAGCTCGTCGCCGCTGCCGAGCCGGACGCCGCGGACGCCGTCCGGGCCGCCCGTGATCTCCGTGACCTGCTCACCCAGGCGCCAGTGGACGCCCTTTTCCGTGTGCAGGTCCCGGAACACCCCGCCGACCGTCTCGCCGATGACCGTGGCCAGCGGCACCGCAACCGGGTCGACGACCGTCACGTCGGCGTTGTGCACGCGGGCCGCCGCGGCGGCTTCGGAGCCGATCCAGCCGGCGCCGACGATCACCACGCGTTCCGCCTCGGCGAAGGCCGAGCGCAGCTTGAGGGAGTCGTCGAGGCTGCGAAGCGTGTACAGGCCGGGCAGGTCGCCGCCGGGCACCGGGATCGACCGCGGCCGGGAGCCGGTCGCCAGGACGAGGCGGTCGTAGCGGTGCTCGCCGCCCGCGTCGTCGAGGACCAGGCGGGCGCCCAGTTCGATCCGGGTCGCGGTGACGCCGGGGGTGAACCGGATGTCCTTCTCGGCGTAGAACTTCTCTTCGTGCACCCAGTCGGGTTCGTCGGTGGTGCCCAGCAGGACGCCCTTCGACAGCGGCGGCAGCTCGTACGGCCGGTGCGGGTCCGAGCCCATCAGCAGCACTTCGCCCGGATAGCCGCGCTCGCGCAACGCGGCCGCGGCGGACGCGCCGCCCAGGCCCGCCCCGACGATGACGATCTTCCGCGGCTCCGACATCCCAGACCTCCCACGACGGTTCGTGGGGCGGACGGTACTCCCGAACGAGCCCGGCCACGACCGGGGGATACGCCGGAAATCCGCGAAGCGCAAGAGAAAACCCGCGAGTAGGCAGATCGGGTGAACCGGCGTCATAGCCCCGGGGCGGCGCCCTCCCATCCCCGCACGGAGCAGGACCACGAGGAGAAATCGGAGGGCGGCGACCATGAGTCGGGGCGAGTGGTCGATCGGCTGCCGGGATCTGGCCGGCAGGCGCAGGGACGTGACGGTGTTCGTCAGCCAGGACAAGGTGGTGCTCGTCGCGCCGCCGGGCGAGGCGGCCGTCTTGGGCCCGCTCGACGTCGGGCGGCTGCGAGCGGCGTTGCGCGACGCCGTCGTGGCGACGGCGGACGACAAGGCCGAAACCTGACCGGGGGTCCGACCCCCGGACAACACTGACAACTACCGTTCCTACTTTCCAGTAGGTTAGAGTCGGCCCACGACGGAAGGGACCGGCCATGACGACCTACTTCGTGACGGGCGCGACGGGCTTCATCGGGAAGCGCCTGGTCGCGCGCCTGCTGCGGCGGCCGGAGACGTCCGCCGTGTACGCGCTGGTCCGCGAAACCTCCCGCGAGCGCCTGGCCACGCCGGCCCAGGACTGGCCGGGCGCGGACAAGCTGCACCCGGTGGTCGGCGACCTCACCGAACCGCGGCTCGGCGTCGACCCCGCCGGGTTGCCGCACCTCGACCACGTCGTCCACCTCGGCGCGATCTACGACCTCACGGCCGGCGAAGAGGCCAACCGGCGTGCCAACGTCGAGGGCACCCGGCACCTGCTCGCCTTCGCCGCCGCGGCCGGGGCGGGGCTGGTGCACCACGTGTCCTCGATCGCCGTCGCGGGCGACCACGCCGGCCGGTTCACCGAGGCCGACTTCGACCTCGGGCAGCACTTCCCTTCGCCGTACCACGCGACGAAGTTCCAGGCCGAGAAGCTCGTCCGCGAGCAGTCGCTGCCCTTCCGCGTCTACCGGCCTTCGGCCGTCGTCGGCGACTCGCGCACGGGCGAGATGGACAAGGTCGACGGCCCGTACTACTTCCTCCCCGCGATCTCCCGGCTTTCCGCGTTGCCCGCGCGGCTGCCGCTCGCCGCGCCCGGCCTCGGCGCGACGAACCTGGTGCCGGTCGACTACGTCGTCGAGGCGATGGACCACCTGATGCACCGGGACGCGCCGTCCGGGGCGACCTACCACCTGGCCGCCGCGCGGCCGCAGCCGCTCAACTCCGTCTACAACGCCTTCGCGCGCGCCGCGGGCGGGCCGGTGATCCGGGCCGTGCTGCCGGCGCGGCCGTCCGGCGTGGTGCGGCGCGCCGGCACCCGGCTCGCGCACGCGGCGGCGTCCGGCGTCGACCGCGTGCCCGGCGGGCGGGCCGCCCGCGCCGCCGTCCTGGAAGAGCTGGGCATCCCCCTCGAAGTGCTGCCGCACCTGACGATGGACGTCGTCTTCGACACCGCGCGCACCACGACGGCGTTGTTCGGCAGCGGCGTCGAACTGCCCGAGCTGCGGGACTACGCGGCGCCGCTCTACCGGTACTGGCAGGCCCACCTCGACCCCGACCGCGCGCGCCGCGGGCACGGCCTGGCCGGGCGGACGGTGCTGGTCACCGGCGCGTCGTCCGGGATCGGCCGGGCGACGGCGCTCGCCGTGGCCCGCAAGGGCGCGAAGGTGGTCCTCGTGGCGCGCCGCGCGTCGGAACTCGACGAGGTGCGCGACGAGATCACCGCGGCCGGCGGCGTCGCGGCGGCGTACCCGTGCGACCTCACCGACGGCGACGCCGTCGACGCGCTGGTCAAGGACGTCCTGGGCGAGCACGGCGCGGTGGACATGCTGGTGAACAACGCGGGCCGGTCGATCCGGCGCTCGGTCGCGCTGTCCACGGAACGCTTCCACGACTACGAGCGCACGATGGCCATCAACTACTTCGGCCCGGTGCGGCTGATCCTCGGCTTCCTGCCGTCGATGGCCCAGCGGCGGTTCGGGCACGTCGTCAACGTGACGACCCAGGGCCTGCAGACCGACACCCCGCGCTTCTCCGCGTACCTGGCGTCGAAGGCGGCGCTGGAGGAGTTCGGGCTGACGGCCGGGCGCGAGACGCTCTCGGACGGGATCACGTTCACGTCCGTGCGGATGCCGCTGGTGCGGACACCGATGATCGCGCCGACCGGCTACCGCGGCATCCCGTCGAGCAGCCCCGAACGCGCGGCCGCGCTCGTGGTGAAGGCCCTGGAAGAGCGTCCGGAGATCCTCAGCCTGCCCGAAGGCCGGGCCGCCGAGCTGGCGACGCTCGCCGCGCCGAAGCTCGCCCGGTTCACCGCGCACCTCGCGTACCGCGCGATGCGGGAGTCCGCGCCGGAGGCCCGCGCCCTGCCCCGCCGGCCCGCGTCCGCGTCCGTCGCGTCGGCGGTGACCCGCCTGATTTGGCGCCGTCGTGCTTGATCCCCGCGAATCCCGCCCGAACGCTGGCTTCACGACGACGGTACTTCTACCCTCGCGCAAGTCCCGCACACCGGTGCGGGCGTGAACTGGGGAGTTCGCAATGTCCGTCAACCACGCTGGGGAACGAACCGCCGACGCCGACGAGCCGGCCGCCATCGGCACCGCCAGGTAGCCGGCGCTGCCGCGGCCGGGTGGTGGGGTTCATGCCGGTGACGGCCACGGCCGCTACCATCGCTGTCCGGGTGTGATCGGGAGCGGAAGGCGGGCAGGCGTGGACGTGGCGAGTCCTGCGCGCACCGCCGCGCCGGAGCCCCGGCCCGCCGAAACCACCCGGCCGCTGCTGCGGTGGGGCCTGCACGCCGGCTGGGTCGTGCTGCTCGCCCTCGCCACCGAACTGCGCGTCGGCCGGTTCGGCTTCCACCCCTCCGACCAGGGCTTCATCCTCGCCCAGGCCTGGCGCGTGCTGCAGGGGGAAGTCCCGCACGCCGACATCATTTCGGCGCGCCCGCTCGGGTCCGCCGTGCTGCACGTCGTCGACTTCGCGCTGCCGATGCCGCTGTTCTTCGGCTCCAGCTTCCTGTCGATGATCGAGATCATCGTCGCCACGATCGCCTTCGCCGCGCTCGTCACCCGCCGCCGGGTGCTCACCTGGGGGCCGGGCCTGACCGCGATGGTCGCCGCGGCGTCGCTGATCAACCTCAACGCCTTCCCGCTGATGGCCTGGCACACCGTCGACGGCATCGCGCTCACCGCGTGCGGCGCCTGGGCGCTCGACGCCGGTCTCACCAAGAACCTCGCGGTCGCCCGCCGCGGCGGGCTGGTGCTCCTCGGCTGCGCGGTGTTCGTCAAGCAGAGCTTCGTGCTGGCCGCGGTCATCGGCGTGCTGTGGCTGCTGCTGCACCCGGCCACCCGCGCCGGGACGCGCCGCGGGCTCCGGTTCGTTCTCGACCTCCTCGCGCTCGGCGCGCCCGGGCTGCTCTACGTCGCCTGGGTGAGCCTCGGCGGCGGGTTCGCCGAGATGGTCGAGCAGCTGACCGGCGGCGTGCCCGCCTACGGCGAACGGCTGCTCGGGCTCTGGCTCGAAGACCCCGAGGCGCTGACCCGCGCGCCCGTGCGCGAGCTGACCTTCTTCGCCGCGATCGCCGTCGTGCTGCTGGCCGTCCGGCTGCCCGGCGACCGGCTCGGCGCGGCCGGGCGCGCCGCGTCCTGGGTGCTGGTGCTCGCCGGCGCCGCGGCGGTGGCCTGGACGGTCGTCGACGGCCGGTTCACCGGTTCCTCGCGCTGGGCGGACGTCCTGTGGTGGATCGTCGCGGTCAGCGTGCCGGTGAACGCGGCCGTGCGGCGGAAGGTGCCGTGGGCCGGGCTGCTCGTGCTCGCCACGGGCTTCATGACCAGCCTGTCGTGGGGCAACGACACCCCCACGCTGCTCACCGGCACCCTCGCCCTGACGGCGTTGCTGCTGCTCAGCCAGGTCGTCCCGGCGCGGCCGCGGCTCACGCGCCGCTGGGTGACCGCCACGGCCGGCCTCACCGCGGTGGCCCTGTGCGGCTGGCTCGTCGTCGCGCAGCACGACCGCGCCGCCTACCTCGACGTCGGGCACGACCGGCTGACCGAGGACCTCGGCGACGTCACCCCGGCGATGGCGGGCATCCGCACGAACCCCTCGACGCACACGTTCGTCCGGCAGATCCGCGACTGCCTCGACCGCTTCCCCGCCGCGCGGACGGCGATCCTCCCGGACAGCCCGTTCGCCTACCCGGCGTTCGGCCTGCGCAACCCGTTCCCGCTGGAGTGGCCGCTGCCGCTGGAGATCGTCGGCGACGCGCCCGAGCGCATGCTCGCCACGGCCGACGAGCTCAACCGCCAAGGCGGCTACCTCGTGCTGTTCGAGACGGACTCGATCCGGATGCTCGCCACGGGCGGCCCGGTGCCGGAGTCGATCCCGCCCGACACGCCGGTGTTCGACTACCTGGGCCTGGAGAAGGCGATCCAGGGCCGGCTCACCGGACGGGCCGTCACCTGCGGCAGCTTCGTCGGGAAGTACGCGCCTTAGCTCTCCTCGCCCCGCACGAGGGCGAGCAGGCTCTCCGGAGCGTCGTCGCCGAAGAGGCTCTCGAGGACGACGGCGTCGTCGACCGGGTTCGCGCTGCGCAGGAACATGGTCTCTTCGTACTGCGCGATCGCGCCTTCGACGTCGCCCGGGTGCGCGGCGAGGGCCTGGCCCAGCTCCGCGCCGTCGAGCATGGCCAGGTTGGCGCCTTCGCCGTTCGGCGCCGTGAGGTGGGCGGCGTCGCCGACGAGGGTCACGCCCGGCACGCGGTCCCACCGCAGCCCGGCCGGCAGCGTGTAGTGGGGACGGAAGACCGGCGGGGTGTCCCCGTCGGTGATCAGCGCGAGCAGCTCCGGGGCCCAGCCTTCGAACTCCGCCGCGATCCGCGCGGCGGCCGCCGCGGGGTCGGTGAAATCGATGGCGGCGAACCAGTCCAGCGGCCGGTTGAGCACCACGTAGGTGTGCACGGTCTCGCCGCTTTCGCGGTGGGCGTTGATCCCGTCGTCGCGCGAGCCGCCGTGCGCGACCATCGACCCGCCGCCGACCGCCGCCGCGGTGGCGGGGTGCTTCGCGACGACGTCGAAGAGGTAGGTCTCGACGAAGGCCTCACCGGTGTACTCGGGCGTGGCGGCGGTGAGCAGCGGCCGGACCTTCGACCAGGCTCCGTCCGCGCCGACGAGCAGGTCCGTGACGACCGTGCCCCCGTCGGCGAAGGTCACCTCGTGGCGGCCGTCGTCGAGCGTGCGGGTGCCGCTGACCTTGTGGCCCCACCGGACGGTGCCTGCGGGGAGCGCGTCGAGCAGCATCCGCCGCAGCTCCCCGCGCTGCACTTCGGGACGGCCTCCCGTGCCGTCGTCGGCCTTCTCGAAGATCAGGTTCCCGTCCTGGTCCAGGATCCGCAACGCCTGGCGGCCCTCGAGCACGAGGTCCCGGAACCCGGCCACCAGGCCGGCGGCTTCGACGGCGAGCCGGCCGTTGTAGTCGTGGATGTCGAGCATCCCGCCCTGCATCCGCGCCATCGGCGAGTCCTCGGCTTCGTGGACCGTGGCCGGGATGCCGTGGACGTGCAGGACCCGGGCCAGGGTGAGGCCGCCGAGGCCGGCGCCGATGATCGTGACGTTCATGGGTGCTCCTTCGGTTCGTGCTGCGACAACCGAAGAGTGGCGCTGCTGCCTGGTGCGGGCCGCACACCGCGCTGGCACGCCGCTGGCAGGCCCTGTCAGCCGGCTCTGTCAGTCGGCGAGCAGGTCGTCCGGGCTGCCGCTCGCCAGCGTCGCGAGGACGTCGAGGGCCGGGCCGAGGATCTCCATGGGCGGCGCGGACACCGCGATCCGCACGGCGTTCGGCGCGTGGCCGGGCAGGACCGCGAAGGCCGCCGCCGGCAGCAGCGCGATGCCCCGGCGGGCCGCCGCCGCGACGAACGTCTCCGCGCGCCACTGCTCCGGCAGCTCCCACCAGCGGTGGTACGACGCCGCGTCGCCGCGCAGCCACGGCAGTTTCGCGGCCACGACCGACGCGCGTCCGGCGGCGTCCCGGCGTTTCGCGGCTTCGACCTCGGCCAGCGTTCCGGTGACGATCCACTGCGTCGCCGCCTCGACGGAGAAGCGCGACGCGGCCCACGCGCCCGAACGCACCGAGGACGCCAGCCGCGCGGTCCACGCGGGCGGCGTCACCAGGAATCCCGCGGTCAGGCCGGGTGCGACGCGCTTAGACAGGCTGTCGGCGAACACCGTCCGCTCCGGCGCGTACGCCGCGAACGGCCGGACGTCGTCGCGCAGGAACGTGTAGATGCCGTCCTCGATGACCGGCAGGTCCAGCCGGGCGACGACGTCGGCGAGCTCCTCGCGGCGCCGGGGCGGCATGGTCGTGCCGAGCGGGTTGTGCAGGGTCGGCTGGACGTAGAGCGCGCGGACCGGGCCGGCCGCGGCGAGGGCGGCCGGGACCAGGCCGGACTCGTCGGTCTCGATCGGCACCAGCTCCACGCCGAGGCGCGAGGCGAGCGCCTTGACCACCGGGTAGGTCAGCGACTCCACCGCGAGCCGCTCCCCCACCGGCACGAACGCGGCGATCGCCGCCGCGATGGCCTGCCTGCCGTTGCCGGTGAACAGGACCGTCGCCGGGTCGGGCCGCCAGTCGCCGCGGGTGAGCGACGCGGCCGCCGCGTCGCGGGCCGCCGGGGTGCCCGCGGCGCCGATCGGGTGCAGGGCCGCGGTGAGGACATCAGTGCGCAGCAACGGTTCCAGCGCCTTCGCCAGCCGCGCCGACTGGTCCGGCAGGACCGCGAAGTTGAGCTCGAGGTCGACGCGGGCGTCACCGGGCTCGGCGAGCGCGGGCTCGGGTGCCGGTTTCGCGGCCCGGACGAACGTGCCGCGGCCGACCTCCCCGACGGCCAGGCCACGCCGGACGAGCTCGCCGTAGACGCGGGCCGCGGTCGAGCCGGCGATACCGCGCTGGCGCGCGAACCGGCGTTGCGGCGGGAGCCGGTCGCCGGGCCGCAGCCGGCCGGCCTCGATGTCGGCGGCGAGGGCGTCCGCGACGACGCGGTAGTCGTCCACTGTGTCCCTTCCGCCTGCGGTCCGTCGGTCAGCATGATCTCACGCTGGAACCGGCGGGACACGGACCCGCGGCCGCCCTGCACGTCCACCGCAGCACGCTGCCGTCCCCCTGTACCCGGCGTGCTCAGCCGCTAAGTTGGCGGTGGAGGTGCCATGACCGACAAGACCTGGGCCGAAGTAGACGACTACCTCACCGGCGCGCTGCTCGCCGCCGACCCGGTGCTCGACGCCGCGCTCGCCGACTCGGCCGCCGCCGGGTTGCCTCACATCGCCGTCGCCCCCAACCAGGGCAAACTGCTCAACCTGCTCGCCCGCCTCGCCGGCGCCCGCTCGATCCTCGAGATCGGCACGCTCGGCGGGTACAGCACGATCTGGCTCGCCCGCGCGCTCCCGTCCGGCGGCAAGCTCGTGACCTGCGAATACGAGCCACGGCACGCCGAAGTCGCGCGGGCCAACCTGGCCAGGGCGGGCTTCGGCGAGGACGTCGTCGACATCCGGGTCGGCGCCGCGCTCGACACGCTGCCCGGGCTGAGCGGGCCGTTCGACTTCGTCTTCGTCGACGCCGACAAGAACAACCTCGCCAACTACGTGCGCGCGGTGCTCCCGCTTACGCGGCCGGGCACGACGATCGTGGTCGACAACGTCGTCCGGCAGGGTGCCGTCGCCGACGCGGCGAGCACGGACCCGAACGTCGTCGGCGCGCGGGAGATGTTCGATCTCCTCGCCGCCGAAGACCGGATCGACGCGACCGCCGTCCAGACCGTGGGCTCGAAGGGCCACGACGGGTTCGTGCTCGGCATCGTCCGCTGACTCACCGCGGCGGCCGCACCACGGGCACCGGCCGGCCCTGGTGCGCCGCCGCCATGAAGCCGCGCCAGACGTCGGCCGGGACGACGTCGCCGGTCAGCTTGGCGCCGTTCGCGTCGGTCAGCCGCCGGTCGTCGTCGGAGCCGATCCAGACTGCCGTCGCCAACTGCGGGGTGTAGCCGACGGCCCAGGCGTCCTGGAAGTCCGGGCTGGTGCCGTGCTCGGCCTCGCCGGTGCGCAGTGCGGCACTCCCGCCCGTGGTCAGCGTGCCCGTGACGTCCTCGGCGATGCGGCGGCTGTCGTCGCCGGTTTCGTCGAAGGCGGGGCGCGCGGTGTCGGTGTGCTCCCAGACGACCGCGCCGCTCTCGTCCCGGACCCGCGCCACCAGGTGCGGCGTCGTGCGCTGCCCGTCGTTCGCGAAGGTCGCGTAGGCGCCCGCCATGTCCAGAGGCCGCAGCGGGTACCGGCCGATCGCGATGCCGGCCCCGATGAGGTAGCCGTCCTTCTCCCGCATCGTCGGCGTGCCGTCGACGGTCTCGGGGATGCCGGCCTGGCGCGCGGCGTCGCTCAGCGCGTCCGGGCCGAGCTTCTTCGCCAGCGCGACGAACGGGCCGTCGGCGTGGGCCTGCATCGCCACGCGCGGAGTGCACTTCGGGCCGCAGACCTCGGGGTACTTGAACTTCTCGCCGAGGAACTCCTGTTCCTCCGGCGCCGGGACCGGCACGTCCGGGCCGTAGCCGCGGCGCAGGGCGGCGGCGAGCGTGAAGGGGTAGAACGCCGAGCCGGCCGCGTGCGGGGTGCTCGCGTAGTCGCGGACGCCCTGGTCGCCGCCCTGGTAGGCGCGGACGGCGCCGCTCTTCGGGTCGACGGAGACGACGGCCCCTCGGAACTCCTTCGGTTCGCCCTTCAGCCGGTCCTGCAGGGTCTTGCGGGCGGCGTCCTGCAGGCCGCGGTCGAGCGTCGTCTCGACGGTCATGTTCCCCTGCTGCAGCCGACCGAGCGGGAAGCCGTCCTGCTCCAGTTCGGCCAGGACCTGCTGCTTGATGTGGAACTCGTCGTAGGTGAGGCGGCCCGCGCGGGTCTCCGACGGCGGCTGGATCCCGGCGCCGGGGTAGGCCATCGGCTCGTCGCTCTTCACGTAACCGCGGGTTTTGAGCTTGTCGCGCACGTACTCCCAGCGCCGCGCGGCGTGGGCGTCGCCGGACGCGGCGGGGTCGTGCACCGACGGCGACTGGATCATCCCGGCCAGGAAGGCGGCCTCGCTCCAGGTGATCGAGTCGTCGAGCCGCTTGCCGAAGTAGGCGTTCATCGCCGCGGCGGGCCCGAACGTGCCGCGGCCGAAGGAGATGATGTTGACGTAGCTCTCGAAGATCTGTTCCTTGCTCTGTTCCTGGGTGATCTTCGTGGCCAGCACGAGCTCGGCGAACTTGCGCCCGATCGTGGCGTCGTCGTCGCCGGTGGACTTCTTGATGTACTGCTGCGTGATCCCGGACCCGCCGCCGACGCCGGTGAGGAACGCGCGGCCGATGCCGGTCGGGTCGAAGCCCTGGTTGTCCCAGAAGGTCGGGTCTTCGGTCGCGATGATGGCGTCGCGCAGCTTCTCGGGCACCTGCGCGTACGGCACGAAGGTCCGGTCGCCGTCGGCGGGGATGACCTTGAGCAGCTCGGACCCGTCGGAATACTCGAGCACGACGGTCTTGTCGAGCCCGGCGAGGACTTCCTGCGGGCTGCGGACGTCGAGGACGAGGTAGGCGACCCAGAAGGCGATCAGCGGGACGCCGACGAGCAGCCCGGAGGTCCAGTACCCGATCCGCCGGATCCGCCGCCACCGCCGTCGGCGCGGGGTGTCCGGCTGTTCGGCTTCTTCGTCGTTTTCCTCGGTCACCAAGGTCACGAACGGATGACGGCCGAACGGGTGAGAAGGTTCTGTGGAGAACTAACGAGGTTGTTCGAATCCTGTCAAGACGACTCAGGCCAGGAAGGCCCGAAGCAGCGACGCCGTGCCTTCGATGTGCTCCGCCATCGCCTGCCGCGCGGCCACCGCGTCGCCGGCCAGGATCGCGTCGACGATCGCTTCGTGCTGGGCGTTCGAGTGCTCGAGGTTGGGCGGCAGCAGCGGGATGCGGTCGAGCAGCTGGTTGACGCGGGTGCGCGCGTCGGCCATCGCCGTGGTCAGCGAGCCGGAGGCGGTGACCTCGGCGATCGCCAGGTGCAGGCGGGAGTCCCTGCGGCGGTAGTCGTCGAGGTTCGCGCCCGACGCCTCGGCGAGCGTGCCGGTGAGGTGCTGCCGGTCGGCCGGGCTCAGCGAGCGCGCGGCGGCCATCTCCGCGGCCCCCGTCTCGAGGACGTACCGGAGGCACAGCGCGTCCTCCAGGCCGACGGCGTCGATCTCGCCGTCGGGCTCGGGCGGGCCGGGCAGGGTGTCGTTCACGAAGGTGCCGCCGTACCGCCCTCGCCGTGACTCGACGTAACCGGCGTCGGAGAGGGCACGGATGGCCTCGCGGAGCGTCACGCGGCTGACCCCGAGCCGCTCGGCGAGCTCGCGTTCCGACGGCAGCCGCTCCCCCGCGCCGACCACCCCGAGCCGGATGGCCTGCAGGAGCCGCTCGACGGTCTCCTCGAAGGCGTTGCCCGCGCGGACCGGCCGGAACAGCGCTTCCCCGGCATTCACCACCGACGTCGACTCCATCCCGCGAGTTTAGGCCGCACTCACGGAGTGGTGCCGGGAACGCGAGACAGTCACACTGTGTCGACGATGTCAGCGGCGAACGTTCGCGCTGCGGAAAACCGGTGGAACCGGACGGCCACGGTCGGCGACCATGGGACGACCGACACCGAACATCGACGCAGGGGGCGATCCGGTGCATTTCCTGATGGCGGAAGACCTGGTGCACGAACGCGAGGACGAGCTGCGCCACGGCGTGCGCAGCGACGCCTCCGGCCGGGAGGCGCCGCTCAGACGGATCGGCACGAGGAAGCAGCAGCTCGGCTGGACCCTCGTGGAGGTGGGGCTGAAGCTGGCCACGGAGGACGAACGGCGGAGCTGATCAGCACTCGATGACGTTCACCGCCAGGCCGCCGCGGGCCGTCTCCTTGTACTTGACGCTCATGTCCGCGCCCGTCTCGCGCATCGTCTTGATCGCCTTGTCCAGGGTCACCACGTGGCTGCCGTCGCCGCGCATCGCCATCCTCGCCGCGTGGATCGCCTTCGACGCTCCCACCGCGTTGCGCTCGATGCACGGGATCTGGACCAGTCCGCCGACCGGGTCGCACGTCAGGCCGAGGTGGTGCTCCACGCCGATCTCCGCCGCGTTCTCCACCTGGGCCGGCGAGCCGCCGAGGACCTCGGTCAAGCCCGCTGCCGCCATCGCCGACGCCGAACCGACCTCGCCCTGGCAGCCGACTTCGGCGCCGGAGATCGAGCCCGTCTGCTTGAGGATCGAGCCGATCGCGCCCGCGGTGAGCAGGAACGTCACGATGCCGTCGTCCGACGAGTGCCGGATGAACCGCTGGTAGTAGTGCAGCACGGCCGGGATGATCCCCGCGGCGCCGTTGGTCGGCGCGGTGACCACGCGGCCGCCCGCGGCGTTCTCCTCGTTGACGGCCAAGGCGTACAGGCTCACCCAGTCCATCGCGTACAGCGGGTCGTCCGCGCCGTCCTCGGCCAGGAGCTTTTCGTACAGCGAACGCGCGCGCCGCGGCACTTTCAGGCCACCCGGCAGGACGCCTTCGTGCGTGCAGCCGTTGCGGACGCACTCCGCCATGACCGCCCAGATCGCCAGCAGCCCGTCGCGCACCTCCTCGCGCGAACGCCAGGACAGTTCGTTCGCCAGCATGATCTCGCTGATCGGCAGCCCGGTCTCCGCGCAGTGCCCGAGCAGGTCCGCGCCGGTGCGGAACGGGTACGGCACCGGCGTCGAGTCCTCGACGAATACCGTGTCGGTCTCGTACGACTCGTCGCGGACGAAGCCGCCGCCGACCGAGTAGTACGTCCGCTCCCGCAGCAGGCCACCGGACGCGTCGAACGCGCGGAACACCATGCCGTTCGGGTGCGCCGGCAGCGACTTGCGGCGGTGCATGGTGAGGTCGTTGTCCTCGTCGAACGCGATCTCGTGCGTGCCGCCCAGGAGGAGGCGCCCGGACTCGCGGATCGCCGCGATGCGGCCCGGCACGGTGTCGGTGTCGATCTCTTCGGGCCGGTCACCGGAAAGTCCCAGCAGGACGGCTTTGTCGCTGCCGTGGCCGAAGCCGGTCGCGCCGAGCGAGCCGAACAGCTCGGCCTGGACGCGGGCCGTGCGGCCGAGGTCGTCGCCGAGTCCGTCCACAAAGGTCCGGGCGGCCCGCATCGGCCCGACGGTGTGCGAGCTCGACGGCCCGATCCCGATCGAAAACAGGTCGAAGACGCTGATCGCCATTGATCCGCCCCTTCCTATCGCGCCAGCAGGGAGCTGGCTTCTTGCGCGGCCGGGCCCTGGTCGGCGAGGTGCCGCAGGTTGTCCGGCAGCTCCTCCCCACGGTAGCCCTTGGTCTGGGCGTAGAGCCGTCCCGCGCGGTACGACGATCGCACCAGCGGACCGGCCATCACACCCGCGAAGCCCATCGCCTCCGCCGCCTTCGAATGCTCCACGAACTCCTCCGGCTTCACCCACCGATCCACCGGATGATGCCGCGGCGAGGGACGCAAGTACTGCGTGATCGTCAGGATCTCGCACCCGGCGTCGACGAGGTCCTGCATCGCCGGAGCCACCTCGTCCGGGGTCTCACCCATACCCAGGATCAGGTTCGACTTCGTCACCAAACCGGCCTCACGCGCCGCCGTGATGACCTCCAGCGAACGCGCATAGCGGAACCCGGGACGGATCCGCTTGAAAATCCGCGGCACCGTCTCCACGTTGTGCGCCAAGACCTCCGGCCGCGAGCCGAACACCTCACCCAGCTGCGCGGGATCGGCGTTGAAATCCGGGATCAGCAGCTCCACACCGGTACCCGGGTTCAACGCGTGAATCTGGCGCACAGTCTCCGCGTACAGCCACGCGCCACCGTCTTCAAGGTCATCACGGGCGACGCCGGTGACCGTGGAGTACCGCAGCCCCATGGCCTGCACCGACTCCGCGACCTTCCGCGGCTCGGTCCGGTCAAGGGCGGCGGGCTTGCCGGTGTCGATCTGGCAGAAGTCACACCGACGCGTGCATTGATCCCCACCGATCAGGAACGTGGCCTCACGGTCCTCCCAGCACTCATAGATATTGGGACACCCCGCCTCTTCACACACCGTGTGGAGACCTTCGCGACGCACCAGACCCTTGAGCTCGGTGAACTCCGGACCCATCCGCACCCGCGTCTTGATCCACGACGGCTTCTTCTCGATCGGCGTCTCACTGTTGCGAACCTCGAGACGCAGCAGCTTCCGCCCCTCGGGCAGCGCGCTCATCGCGAAAGGTCCGCGTACAGGGGGTGCTTCTTGGCGAGGGTCTCGACGCGGTCGCGCAGCTTCGAGCGCACGGCGTCGTCGAAGTCCGGCTTCAGGGCCTCGGCGATGACGTCGGCGACCTCGGTGAAGTCCTCGGCCCGGAAGCCGCGCGTGGCGAGTGCCGGGGTACCGATCCGCAGGCCGGAGGTGATCATCGGCGGGCGCGGGTCGAACGGGACGGCGTTGCGGTTGACCGTGATGCCGACCTCGTGCAGCCGGTCCTCGGCCTGCTGACCGTCCAGAGTGGACTGAACGAGGTCGACGAGCACCAGGTGGACGTCGGTGCCGCCGGTCAGCACGCGCACACCGGCGTCAGCGCAGTCCGCCTGCGACAGCCGCGCGGCCAGGATGCGCGAACCCTCGAGGGTGCGCTCCTGGCGCTCGCGGAACTCGTCGCTCGCGGCGATCTTCAGCGCGACGGCCTTGGCCGCGATGACGTGCTCCAGCGGGCCGCCCTGCTGGCCGGGGAACACCGCCGAGTTGATCTTCTTCGCCAGCTCCTCGCGGCTGAGGATGAGCCCGCCGCGGGGACCACCGAGGGTCTTGTGCGTGGTCGTCGTGACGATGTCGGCGTGCGGCACCGGCGACGGGTGCAGACCGGCCGCGACCAGCCCGGCGAAGTGCGCCATGTCCACCATCAGGCGGGCACCCACGAGATCCGCGATGCGGCGGAACTCGGCGAAGTCGAGTTGACGCGGGTAGGCGGACCAGCCGGCGATGATCAGCTTCGGCTCGTGCTCGACGGCCAGCCGCTCGATCTCGGCCAGGTCGACGATCCCGGTCTCCTTGTCGACGTGGTACGCGACGACGTTGTACAGCTTGCCCGAGAAGTTGATCTTCATCCCGTGCGTCAGGTGGCCGCCGTGCGCCAGGTCGAGGCCGAGGATCGTGTCGCCCGGCTTGAGCACGGCGAACATCGCGGCCGCGTTGGCCTGCGCACCCGAGTGCGGCTGGACGTTGGCGTGCTCGGCGCCGAAGAGGGCCTTCGCGCGGTCGATGGCGAGCTGCTCGACGACGTCGACGTGCTCGCAGCCGCCGTAGTAGCGACGGCCGGGGTAGCCCTCGGCGTACTTGTTGGTCAGCACCGAGCCCTGCGCCTCGAGCACGCCCACCGGGGCGAAGTTCTCGGAGGCGATCATCTCCAGGGTGGACTGCTGGCGGGTGAGCTCGTCGGCGACGGCCGCCGCGACCTCGGGGTCGACGTCGGCGAGGTGGGCGTCGAAGGTCGTCATCAGTTCTCCTGGGTGAGCGCGGCGTAGGCGGCGGCGTCGAGCAGTTCCGGCACGTCGCCGGAGAGACGCACCTTCAGCAGCCAGCCTTCCGTGTACGGGTCTTCGTTGATGACCTCGGGGCGGTCCGATGTGGCCTCGTTCACCTCGACGACCTCGCCGGAGACCGGCGCGTACAGCTCGCTGACCGACTTGGTCGACTCGACCTCGCCGAACACCTCGCCCGCGGTCACCGTCGAACCGGCGTCGGGCAGCTGGACGAACACGATGTCACCGAGCGACTCGGCGGCGAAGGCGGTGATGCCGACGGTGGCGACGCCGTCCTCGACCGACAGCCACTCGTGTTCCTTGGTGTACTTCAGGTTCTCGGGGATGCTCACAGCTGGGGGTCCTTTACGCGCGGGAGTAGAAGGGCAGGGCGACGACCTCGACGGGCTCGATCCTGCCCCGGATGTCGACGGACAGCTCGGTGCCGGGCTCGGTGTACGCCCGATCGACGTACGCCATGGCGATCGGGTACCCCAGCGTGGGCGACAGCGCGCCGCTGGTGACCTCGCCGATCTCGACGCCGTCGGCCAGCAGCTTGTAGCCGTGCCGCGGCGCGCGGCGACCCGCGCCCTTGAGCCCGACCCGCACGCGCGGGACGTCGGCCTTTGACCGCTCCTCGAGAGCGGCGCGGCCGACGAAGTCGCCCGGCTTCTCGAACTTGACCACGCGGCCGAGCCCGGCTTCGAACGGGCTCTGGTCGAGGGTGAGTTCGTTGCCGTACAACGGCATCCCGGCTTCCAGCCGCAGCGTGTCGCGGCAGGCCAGGCCGGCCGGGACCAGGCCGTGGCCCTCGCCCGCCTCGGTGAGGATGCGCCAGACCGCCGGTGCCTCGTCCGCGGGCACGAACAGCTCGAAGCCGTCCTCGCCGGTGTAGCCGGTGCGGGCGAGCAGGACTTCGTGGCCCTTCACGACCGCCGGGACGCTCGCGTAGTACTTGAGCGCGGCCAGGTCGGCGTCGGTCACCGCGCCGAGGATCGCCGCGGCGTTCGGGCCCTGGACGGCGATCAGGGCCGTGGTTTCGGACTTGTCGTCCACGACGGCGTCGAAGCCCGCGACCCGCTCGGCCAGGGCGTCCGCGACGACCTGCGCGTTGCCCGCGTTCGCGACGACCAGGTAGTGCTCGTCGGCGAGCCGGTAGACGACCAGGTCGTCCAGGACCCCGCCGGAAGCGTCGCAGATCATCGTGTACCGCGCGCGGCCCGGCTTGACCCCGGTCAGGTTGCCGACCAGCGCGAAGTCCAGGACGTCGGCCGCCTGCTTGCCGGTGACGTGGATCTCGGCCATGTGCGAGAGGTCGAACAGCCCGGCCGCCTCGCGGACGGCCTTGTGCTCGGCCAGCTCGCTGGCGTAGCGGACCGGCATGGACCAGCCGGCGAAGTCGGTGAACAGCGCACCGAGTCCCTTGTGGACTCCGTGCAGGGAGGTTTCCTTCGACACTGTCAGCCTTCGTAAGCGTTGAGGGGCGGGCAGGAGCAGACGAGGTTGCGGTCGCCGCGGGCGCCGTCGATGCGGCGGACCGGCGGCCAGTACTTGTGCTTGCGCGACACCCCGGCCGGGTACACGGCCAGCTCGCGGTCGTAGGCCTTGTCCCACTCCCCGACCAGCGTCTCCGCGGTGTGCGGGGCTCCCCGCAGCGGCGAGTCCTCCGCACTCCACTTGCCGGAAGCGACCTCGTCGATCTCGGCGCGGATGGCGATCATCGCGGCGATGAACCGGTCGATCTCGCCGAGGTCCTCGGACTCGGTCGGCTCGACCATCAGCGTGCCCGCGACCGGGAACGACATGGTCGGCGCGTGGAAGCCGTAGTCGATGAGCCGCTTCGCGACGTCGTCGACCGTCACGCCGGTTTCCTTGGTGAGCTGGCGCAGGTCGAGGATGCACTCGTGCGCGACCAGGCCGTCCTGGCCGGTGTAGAGCACGGGGTAGTGCGGGGCCAGGCGCGAGGCGACGTAGTTCGCGGCCAGCACGGCGACCTTCGTCGCGGCGGTCAGGCCGGGCGCGCCCATCATCCGGACGTAGGCCCAGGAGATCGGCAGGATCGACGCCGAGCCGTACGGCGCGCCGCTGATCGGGCCGACGCCGGTCCCGGGACCGGCGGCGTCGAGCAGCGGGTGGTTCGGCAGGTACGGCGCGAGGTGCGCGCGCACCGCGACCGGGCCGACGCCCGGGCCGCCACCGCCGTGCGGGATGCAGAAGGTCTTGTGCAGGTTCAGGTGCGAGACGTCGCCGCCGAACTCGCCCGGCTTGGCCAGGCCCAGCAGGGCGTTGAGGTTCGCGCCGTCGACGTACACCTGGCCGCCGCCGTCGTGGACGATCTTGGCCAGCTCGTCGATCGAGTGCTCGTAGACACCGTGCGTGGACGGGTAGGTGACCATGATCGCGGCGAGGGTGTCGCGGTGGGTGTCCACCTTGGACCGCAGGTCGGCGAGGTCGACGTTGCCCTCATCGGTGCACTTCACGACGACCACGCGCATCCCGGCGAGCACCGCGGAAGCCGCGTTGGTGCCGTGCGCCGACGACGGGATCAGGCAGACGTCCCGGGCTTCGTCGCCGTTCGCGCGGTGGTACGCGCGGATCGCGAGGAGCCCGGCCAGCTCGCCCTGGCTGCCCGCGTTCGGCTGGAGCGACACCTTGTCGTAGCCGGTGACCTCGGCCAGCCAGCCGGCGAGCTGCTCGACGAGGACGTGGTAGCCCTCGGCGTCCTCGGCCGGGGCGAACGGGTGGATGCCGGCGAACTCGCGCCAGCTGATCGGCTCCATCTCGGTGGTGGCGTTGAGCTTCATCGTGCAGGAGCCGAGCGGGATCATGCCGCGGTCGAGCGCGTAGTCGAGGTCGGACAGCTTGCGCAGGTAGCGCAGCATCGCCGTCTCGGAGCGGTGGGTGCCGAAGACCTCGTGGCCCATGAAGCCGCTCTCGCGGGCCAGGCCGTTCGGCAGCGCGACGCTGTCCTGGGCCTCTTCCTCGACGCCGAACGCGCGCAGGACCTTCGCCGTGATCGCGGGGGTGCTGACCTCGTCGAACGCGACGCGGACGTGGTCGGCGTCGACGTGGCCGAGGTTGATCCCGGCCTCGCGGGCGGCCGCGTGGACCTCGGCGGCCTGCCCCGGGACGCGCGCGACGACCGTGTCGAAGAACGACTCGTGGACGACCTCGACGCCGGTCTTGCGCAGCGCCTCGGCGAAGCCCGCGGCCAGGCCGTGGACGCGCTGGGCGATCTTCTTCAGGCCGTCCGGGCCGTGGTAGACCGCGTACATCGCGGCCAGCACGGCCGGGAGCACCTGCGCCGTGCAGATGTTGGAGGTCGCCTTCTCGCGGCGGATGTGCTGCTCACGGGTCTGCAGCGCCAGCCGGTAAGCCGGATTGCCGTCGGCGTCGACCGAGACCCCGACCAGGCGCCCGGGCAGCGAGCGCTCGAGCCCGGCGCGGACGGACATGTACCCGGCGTGCGGGCCGCCGTAGCCGAGCGGGACGCCGAAGCGCTGCGTCGAGCCCGCGGCGACGTCGGCGCCGAACTCGCCGGGTGAGGTGATCAGGGTGAGCGCGAGGAGGTCGGCGGCGACGGTGAACAGCGCGCCCGCGGCCTTCGCCGACTCGGAAATCGCGTGGTAGAAGCCGCGGCCGCGCAGCACGCCGGACGCGCCGGGGTACTGGACGACGACGCCGAAGAACTCGTCCGGCAGGCCGGTGAGCAGGTCGCGGACCTCGACCTCGATGCCGAGGGCCTCGACGCGGGTCCGGACGACCGCGATGGTCTGCGGCAGGCACTCGGCGTCGAGGACGACCTTGTTCGACTTCGACTTGGACGCGCGGCGCATCAGCGTGACGGCCTCGGCGACGGCGGTCGACTCGTCCAGCAGCGAGGCGTTCGCGGTGGCCAGACCGGTCAGGTCGGCGACCATCGTCTGGAAGTTGAGGAGGGCTTCGAGCCGGCCCTGGGAGATCTCCGGCTGGTAGGGCGTGTACGCCGTGTACCAGGCCGGGTTCTCGAGGACGTTGCGGCGGATCACGCCCGGGGTGACGGTGTCGGAGTAGCCGAGGCCGATCATCTGCGTCATCGGCCGGTTGCGCGCGGCGAGGGCGCGCAGCTCCGCGGTGGCGTCCTCTTCGGACGCGGCGGGCGGAAGGGTGAGTTCCTTCGTCGCGCGGATGGCGCTCGGCACGGCGGCGCCGACGAGGGCGTCCAGGCTGCCGTAGCCGCACTCGGCCAGCATCTTCGCGCGTTCGGCCTCGGACGGGCCGATGTGGCGGGCGTCGAACTGCGTTGAGGTGATGGGGAGCTCCTCGGGCCTGGGCACACAGCGGTGCGCTGGGAACTCCCCCTCTGTCATGGCACCTGAGAGTTTCACCGTGGGAGACACGGCTTTCACCTTGGGTGAGGCGCGGGTGCGCCTGCTTTCCAGAGTGGCCTCGCGCGAAGCGGTAACAGGTACCTGAGAGATTCTGGGGAGTTTGCTCCTTCGGTGCCCCACTGACGTCGTGAGGACTCTCCCGCCCCGGCTCTACGGCCCGATCTGCAGTTGTGGCGGTTACGGTACCCGGCCCGTTCGAGGTCCGTCTACTTCACCCGGGCAACGCCACATCAGTTTTCGAGCGCGGCTCGACGCACGACGCTCCCGGCCAGCGCGGGCGGGCGCCGCACCCGCCCCGAGGGCAGGACCAGGCGTTTCAGCGGCCCGCCCAGCGGCACCGGCGGGTGCCCGGCGCCGAGCAGCACCTGCTCGACGATCTGCTCGGCGAGCCACGCCACCGCGTCGTTGAGCCGGTCGAGCGAGGGGTGGTCGCCGTCGAAGACGTCCTCGTCGGCGAGCGTCACCTCGAAGTACTCGCAGCCCGGCGGCACCGAGATCGCGTCCTCGATCGCCTTCGCGCCCTCCTCGGGGTCGGAAAACCCGGCTTCGAGCAGCGGCTCGCGGTAAATCCGCGCTGCCCGCTCGCGCATGCGGGGGCCGTAGCGGACGACGACCGGGAGCCGGCCGGTCAGGTCCGGCACGGCCAGGCCGTGCAGCAGCATGATCGGCGGCACCGAGTGCACCAGCCGCGGCGCGGGCCCGGCCAGCTCGCGGGCGGTGATCCGGACGCGGTCGGCCATCGCGTCCGGGAGGCCGAAGTAGCGGAAGTCGACGTTGCCGAACCCGAGGCCGTCGGCGACCAGCGACGCGAGCAGTTCGCCGTAGCCCCAGATCGGCGACAGCACCACCACGGGCGGCGCGGAGACCACCGGCGACGGCGCAGGCGGGCGCGTCGCCTCCTGCTCGGGCACCTGGATGACCAGCCGCGGCGGCTCGTGCCAGTCGTGCACCTCGGCGACCCGCCAGTACAGCCCGAGCGGCCGCCACAGCTCGCCGAGGATGTCGTGCTCGAGGATCCGCCGCACCTCGGCGTCGTCGTGCGGGAAGTCCCGCGGCGGCACGATCCCGACGTAGTGGTGGTAGGTGACGCGGACCTCGTCCCCGCGGGTGGCGGACCGGATCCGCATCTCCCAGTCGACCGGCGACGCGGCGATGGCGTTGGCCACCTGGGTGCCGGGCGAGGAGTAGACGAGCGCGGTGGCCTGCCGCAGGAACTGCCCGGCCCGGTCGATGCCCTCCCGAAGGGCTTTCGCGGCGTGCGCGACGTGCACCGGACTGGCGAGGGAGTCGGGCAGCACCCCGGCAACGCGCAGGAGGTCGGCCTCGCCGAGCCCGGTGACTTCGGCGAGCTGAGCCCAGTGATCGAAAACGGTCACCTTCGGCGCGTGCCGGTGCTCGATCCAGCTGCGCAGCGTCGACGTCGGGACGCCGATCCGCCGGGCGGCCTCGTCGAGGGAGAGGCCTTTCGCGCGGATGCCCGTCCGGACCGCTTCCGCCCACTCGTCGGCGCGCCAGTGCGTCACCTCACAAAGCTAACGCAGCTCCTGGCTCGTAACGATCGAGCAGCCGACGCAACACCGGCCCCCGATGGCGCGACACCAGTCCCGTCCGCGGAAGGAGACCGGCTATGACGACGGAACCCCGCGCCCCCCGACGCCGACTCGTGGTCGCCGGTCTCGCGCTCGTAAGTGTCGCCGCGGTGGTCGTCATCGCGGTGTCGATCGCACTGGCCGTGGACCGGAGCTCCGGTCCCGCCAGGAGCGAGCCGGACTACGAAGCGGTGGTCCGCGACACGGTGTCGATCATCTTTCCCGGCACCGTGGCCTCGGCGGACCAGGTGCAGGAGCTCCTGCCCAGCTCGAAGCGGTCCACGGACATCGCGTGCGACAACCTCGCCCACATGCCGCGAAGCGAGGTCGTCGGGTACACCGCCGTATCGGTGGGCGACAAGGCGAAGGCCGACATGCTGGTCGCGTCGATGGAGCGGAACGTCTGCTCTCGCAAATAGGCCCGCACGAAGCTGACGAAACCCGCTAGCTTTGCGCAGGGACGAATCGCCCATTCGGCGTCGACGCTGGTGAGCATGACCACCACCATCATCGCCCTGACGCTCATCGTCGGCGTGCTCACCTTCGCCGCCGGCGCCTTTCTCGCCTCGGAGATCGCCGTTCGCGTGCTGCGGCGGCGCGAACGGCTCGTCTCCGAGGAGCGCAAGAAGCTCAACGCCGCCTGGACCTACCTCCGGGAGGTGTACGGCGTCAAGAAACCGACCAAACGTTAGATCGGGGTGACGTAGGCGCCCGAGATGCCGCCGTCGACCAGGAACTGGGACGCCGTGATGAAGCTGGCGTCGTCGCTCGCCAGGAACGCCACCGCCGCCGCGATCTCCTCCGGCTCGGCGAAGCGACCCACCGGCACGTGCACCAGGCGCCGCGCGGCGCGTTCCGGGTCCTTCGCGAACAGCTCCTTGAGCAGCGGCGTGTTCACCGGGCCCGGGCACAGTGCGTTGACGCGGATGTTCTCCCGCGCGAACTGCACGCCCAGCTCGCGGCTCATCGCCAGCACGCCGCCCTTGGACGCCGTGTACGAAATCTGCGACGTCGCCGCGCCCATCACCGCGACGAACGACGCCGTGTTGATGATCGAGCCGCGGCCCTGGCGCTGCATGTGCGGCAGGACGGCCTTGCAGCAGTGGTACACCGACGTCAGGTTGACGCGCTGGACCTTCTCCCACGCCTCGATGCCGGTGGTCAGGATGGAGTCGTCCTCGGGCGGTGAGATCCCCGCGTTGTTGAACGCGACGTCGACCGAGCCGAACTGCTCCACCGTGCTGTGGAACAGGTTCTCGACCTGCTCGGCGTCGGTGACGTCGGTCTGGATGAACGCGCCGCCGACCTCGTCGGCCGCGGCCTTGCCCGAATCCGGCGTCAGGTCGCCGATGACGACCTTCGCGCCTTCGCTCGCCAGGCGCCGGGCCGACGCGAGGCCGATGCCGCTCGCGCCGCCGGTGATCACCGCGACGCGGCCTTCGAAACGCTGGACCATTACTCCTCCGTGCTGAGAAAGACGTTCTTGGTTTCGGTGAACGCCGCCGCGGCGTCGGGGCCCAGCTCGCGGCCGAGGCCGGACTGCTTGAACCCGCCGAACGGCGTCCAGTAGCGCACCGAAGAGTGCGAGTTGACCGACAGGTTGCCGGCTTCGACGCCGCGCGCCACGCGGAACGCGCGACCGGCGTCGCGGGTCCAGATCGACCCGGACAGGCCGTACTCGGTCGCGTTGGCCATCCGGATCGCGTCGGCTTCCCCGTCGAACGGCACGACCGCGACGACCGGGCCGAACACCTCCTCCGCCACGGCCGGGTGCCGCAGGTCGGGCGGGGTCAGGACGGTCGGCGGGAACCAGTAGCCGGGCCCGGCGGGCGCGCTGCCGCGGAACGCGACCGGCGCGTCGTCCGGCACGTAGGACGCCACCTTTTCCCGGTGCCCGGCCGAGATCAGCGGCCCCATCTCGGTCTTCTCGTCGCCGGGGTCGCCGACGACGACGCCGTGCACCGCGGGCTCCAGGAGCTCCATGAACCGGTCGTACGCGCTCGCCTGCACCAGGATCAGCGACCGCGCGCAGCAGTCCTGCCCCGCGTTGTCGAAGACGCCGTAGGGCGCGGTCGCCGCGGCCTTCTCCAGGTCGGAGTCGGCGAAGACGATGTTCGCGTTCTTGCCGCCCAGCTCCAGCGTCACGCGCTTCACCTGCGCCGCGCAGCCGGCCATGATCTGCTTGCCGACCTCGGTGGAGCCGGTGAAGACGACCTTGCGCACGCCCGGGTGGTCGACGAACCGCTGGCCGACCACGGATCCCTTGCCGGGCAGCACCTGGAAGACGTCCTCGGGGATGCCCGCCGCACGGGCGAGTTCGCCGAGCCGGACGGCGGTCAGCGGCGTCAGCTCGGCGGGCTTGAGGACGACGGTGTTGCCGGCGGCGAGCGCGGGCGCGAAGCCCCAGCCGGCGATCGGCATCGGGAAGTTCCACGGCACGATCACGCCGACCACGCCCAGCGGCTCCTGGAACGTGACGTTGACCCCGCCCGGTACCGGGATCTGCTTGCCGATCAGGCGTTCCGGCGCGGCGGAGTAGTAGTTGAGGACGTCGCGGACGTTGCCCGCCTCCCAGCGGGCGTTGCCGATGGTGTGGCCGGAGTTCTCGACCTCGAGCCGCGCGAGGTGCTCGATGTCGGCCTCGACGGCGTCGGCGAAGCGCCGCAGCAGCCGCGCGCGGTCGCCGGGCGTGACGTCGCGCCAGGCCGGGAACGCCGCCTGCGCGCGGGCGATCGCCGCGTCGGTCTCCTCCGCGCTCGTCAGCGGGACGGTCCGCACCACCTCCTCGGTGGCGGGGTTCCGGACGTCGAACGTCGTCATCGCTTCTCCTTGCTCGCTTCGACCAGGGCCTGGAACAGCCGCACGTCGTCGCTGTCCTGCTCGGGGTGCCACTGCACGCCCAGGGTGAACTCGCCGGGCACTTCGGCGGCCTCGATCGTGCCGTCGGCCGCCCAGCCCACCGGGTCCAGGCCGGCGCCGAGCCGGTCGATCGCCTGGTGGTGGTAGCACAGGGTCTTGGTTTCCGGGCCGAGGATCGCCGCCGCCCGGCTGCCCTCGGCGAGCGTGACCGTGCCGCGGCCGAACGTCGCGGGCGCGGGCTGGTGCTCGGTGGCCCCCGTCGCCTCCGGCAGGTGCTGGACCAGCGAGCCGCCGAGGGCGACGCTCATCACCTGCAGGCCCCGGCACACGCCGAGCACCGGCTTTCCGGCGCGCCGGGCCGCTTCGAACAGGCCGAACTCGAAGGCGTCCCGGTCCGGCCGGGTGTAGGTCGCGGGGTGCGCCTCCCGGCCGTAGCGCTCGGGCTCGACGTCGGCGCCGCCGGTCAGCACCAGGCCGTCCACTGTGGACACGAGCCGGTCGTGCTCGGCCGACACCGGCGGCAGCAGCACCGGGATGCCGCCGGCCGCGACGACGCAGTCGACGTACACCCGGTGCAGCAGCACGGCTTCGGTCTCCCAGACCAGGAACTTCGCGGGTTCGAGGTAGCTGGTGAGGCCGATGACCGGTTTAGAGGCGCTCGAAGCCACGGACGAGCTCCCAATCGGTGACGGCGGCGTTGTAGGCGTCGATCTCGATCTTGGCCGCGTTCAGGTAGTGGTCGACGACGTCGTCGCCGAACGCCTCCCGCGCCAGCTCGCTGCCGGCCAGCGCCGCGGCCGCCTCGGGCAAGGTGGTCGGCACGGTGCCCCGGTCGGAGTTGTACGCGTTGCCGGCGAAGGGTTCTTCCAGCTCCAGCTCGTTCTCGATGCCGTGCAGCCCGGCGGCGATCAGCGCGGCGACGGCCAGGTACGGGTTGACGTCGCCACCGGGCACGCGGTTCTCCACGCGCAGCGACTCGCCGTGCCCGACCACGCGCAGCGCGCACGTCCGGTTGTCGGTGCCCCACGCGATCGCGGTCGGCGCGAAGCTGCCGGGCACGAACCGCTTGTAGGAGTTGACGTTCGGCGCGAAGAAGTAGGTCAGCTCGTGCAGCCCGGCGAGCTGGCCGGCGAGGAACTGCTCCATCAGCGTCGAGAAGCCGTGGTCGTGGTCGCCCGCGAGCACCGCGCGCCCCTCGGTGGAGCGCAGGCTGATGTGGATGTGGCAGGAGTTGCCCTCGCGCTCGTTGTACTTCGCCATGAAGGTGAGGCTCTTGCCCTCCTGCGAGGCGATCTCCTTGGCGCCGTTCTTGTAGACGCTGTGGTTGTCGCAGGTCGACAGCGCGTCGGTGTAGCGGAAGGCGATCTCCTGCTGGCCGGGGTTGCACTCGCCCTTGGCCGACTCGGGGTACAGGCCGGCGCCGGACATCTCGTTGCGGATGCGGCGCAGCAGCGGCTCGAGCCGCGCGGTGCCGAGCATCGAGTAGTCCACGTTGTACTGGTTGGCCGGCTTGAGGCCGTGGTAGCGCTTGTCCCAGGCGGCCTCGTAGGTGTCGTCGAACACGATGAACTCGAGTTCGGTCCCGACGTAGGCGGCGAGGCCGCGCTCGGCGAGCCGGTCGAGCTGACGGCGCAGGATCTGGCGCGGCGACACCGAGACCGGGCCGCCCTGCACGCGCTCGACGTCGGCCAGGACCAGCGCGGTGCCCTCGTGCCACGGGATCTCCCGCAGCGTGTCGAGGTCCGGGCGCAGCACGAAGTCGCCGTACCCGCTCTCCCACGAGGAGAGCGCGTAGCCGTCGACGGTGTTCATGTCGACGTCCACGGCCAGGAGGTAGTTGCACGCCTCGGTCGCGTGCCCGACCACTTCGTCCAGGAAGTACTCCGCCGAGCAGCGCTTGCCCTGCAGCCTGCCCTGCATGTCCGTGATCGCGACGAGCACCGTGTCGATCGTGCCCGCTTCCACGCGCGACCGGAGTTCGTCGAGCGTGAGCATGCCTCGTCTGCGTGCCATCAGCCGCCCCAAAGGTTTGATGCGAATCCTTTGCGGGTCCTTCCTACCCGGTGGCGCCCGCGCGGTCAACCGGAACAAAGGTATTTTGCTGAACCATTGGATGGACGGCCGGTATGCCCCGTTTGCCCGGCTGAGAAGAGTCTGTGAATTCCGCTCGACCGGGAGGAATCCGGGGTACTCCCACGTTGAACGGGGCAGGAGAGGTGAGATCGATGACCACAGCATTCACGCAGCAGAGCACGCTCGGACAGCAGCAGGCGCGGCCCCAGTTGCCCACCCTGCCCACCGGCTGGCCGATCGGTTCGTACGAGTCCTACGAGCAGGCGCAGCGCGCGGTCGACCACCTCGCGGGCGCGGACTTCCCGGTCACCGACGTCACGATCGTGGGCGTCGAGCCGATGCTCGTGGAGCGCATCGCGGGCAAGATGTCCTGGGGCCGCGTCCTCGGCAGCGCGGCGACGTCCGGTGCGATGTTCGGCTTGTTCCTCGGCCTGGTGCTGAGCCTGCTGAACCCGGGCGCCGGCCTCGTCCCGATCGTGATCGGCCTGGTCGCCGGGCTCGGGTTCAACCTGCTCTTCGGCGCACTGGGCTACGCGGCCAGCCGCAACAAGCGCGGGTTCGTCTCCCAGAGCCAGCTGGTCGCGCGCCGGTACGACGTCCTGTCCCAGCCCCGCAACGCCGAGAAGGGCCGCGCCCTCCTGGCGGACCTCGCGGCGCGCAGCGCGTTCGGCCACTGACGCCGAGACCCGAAGGCCACCTCCCCCGGGAGGTGGCCTTCGTCGTGCCTGGGCACGCCTCAGCTCGCAGCCTCCCCTACCGGGCACCCCTCACCCGACCACAGCGCGAGCACGCCCCCAGCTCCCCGCGCACACCTCAGCCCCAGCCCCCACCACCGGGCACCCCTCAAGTCCCCGACGACACCGCCGGCACGTCCGGCAGTTCCGCCGGGTCCGGCAGCTGGGGCGCCCGGCCCGCGCGCAGCAGGTCGCCCCACCGGCCGCGGTCGTAGCGGGCCGGTGGTGTCTCGGCCAGGAACTCGCGCAGGATTTCCAGGAACCGCTCCGGGTCGGACCGGTGCGGGAAGTGGCCCGCTCCCTCGAAGAGCACCAGCCTGCTGCCCGGCATCGCCCGGTGGGCGCGCAGGGCGTGGCCGCTCGGCACCACCCGATCGTCGGTCCCCCACACGAGCAGGGTCGGGATCCCCTCGGTCAGGTAGCAGCGGTCCAGCATGTTGACCACCTGGCCACGCCAGTCGACGACCGACCGCAGGGTCCGCAGGAACGCCGAACGCGTGCTCGGCTCGACCAGCCGGGCGTAGCGGGTGAGCACGTACTCGAGGTCCGCGTCCAGTCCCGCGGAGATCCGCAGCAGTTCGGCGAACCCGCGCAGCACCGGCCGCGCGGGCGCCGCGCCCAGCAGGGGCAGCACGAGTCCCGCGCCCGGCGCGGCGGCCAGCCTCAGCAGCGGGTGCACGCTCGCCCCGACGCCACCCGAGCCGACCAGCACCAGCCGTTCACAGCGTTCCGGGAACTGGTAGGCGAACTGCATCGCGACGCCGCCGCCGAGCGAGTGCCCGATCACGGTCACCCGGTCGACGTCGAGCGTGGTCAGCAGGTCGCGCATGCCGCACGCGTAGGCCGCGACGGAGTAGTCCGCGCGCGGCTTGGCCGACGCGCCGTGGCCGAGCAGGTCGGGCGCGATCACGGTGTGGTCGGCCGCGAGCGACGCCAGCAGCTCCAGCCACGTCGCCGAGTCGTCGCCGATGCCGTGCAGGAACAGCAGGGCGGGCCCGCTCCCGGCCATCCGGTAGGCGCGCTCGTACCCGTGGACGACCCGTGTGCGCGGGGCGAGGGGGTCCGCCCCGGACTCCGTGAGTGGCACGGGCCCAGCTCAGCACGCTCGCGTTCGCGGGGCGTTTCGCGCACGTTGGGATCGGGTGAACACCCCGCGCGCCGGAAGACCGAAGACCGCCCCCGGACGGTTTCCGGAGGCGGCCTTCGTCGCGTCAGGAGCGGCCCCGACCTCCGCTCCTGGTGGCTTTCACCTGGTCGGCGGCGCCGGTGTCGTCGAGGACGGCGACGGCGGGGTGGTGCTGGTCGCCGGCGGCGCCGTCACCTTCGGGATCGCCGCGCTGAACGGGACGCCCCCGTTCTCGCGGCACGCCGAGCGGTACCCGTTGTAGCCGTTGTAGTTGCCCTGGTCGTCGGTGACGCCCTGCTCGACCTGCGGCCGCGGGAACCGGTTGTCCGCGCCGATCTTCTCCTTGGTGCCGCTGGAGCGTTCGCAGCCGTAGCGGGTCAGCGTGAGCGGCCTGCCCGCCTCGTCGTAGAGGTAGACCTCGGTCAGCGGCTTGCCCTCGGCGTCGAAGGCGTAGACGTTCTCGACCTCGTGGCCGCCGTACGTCAGCTGGTCGTTGCCGTACCGGTCGGACGACGACGGGTAGTACGACGGCGAGCTCGAGTACGAGTTCCGGTGCGAGATCAGGTCGACCGCGGCGCCGAACCCGCCCAGGATGCCGCCGATGACGAACGCCGAGATCGGCACGGCCACCCACAGCAGCCGCCGGTCGCCGCGCAGCCGCGGGCCCGCCCACACCGCCGCGCCGCCCGCGACGAGCAGGAACGGCAGCAGCAGCACGGCGCCGCGCGAGCGCAGCATGAGCAGCAGCCCGAAGGCGATCAGCACGACGGCGCAGACGATCCACCACGCCGGCTTCAGCGAAGCCAGGTAGCTCAGCGCCTTCCCGGAGTCCTCCTGCTCGCGCCCCTTGGCCAGCGTCCGCCGCAGCCACCCCACCTCCGGCAGCGCCTGCACCGGCTCGACGCCGCCCCGCAGCAGCAGGAACAGGCTGACGAGGAACACCGGCAGGAAGAGCACGGCACCCAGGAGCACCTCGGGTCGGAGGCTGACGGCCGAGCCGAACGCGAACAGCGCGAGCGCCACCGCGCAGAGCGCCAGGCCCCAGAACGCGACCCGCGGCTTCGCGAGGCTCGGCGTCTTCGTGGCGGTGGCGAGCACCTGCGTGGCCCCTTCGGCCGGTGGCGGGTACCCGCCGGACGCGCGCAGCTCGGCCGCGTAGCTCTCCGGGGTGCCGAGCCGTTCGATCAGGGCCTCGACGCGGGCGCCCTCCCCCAGTTCGGCCTCGAGCTCGGCCAGGTGCGGCCGGACGTCCTCGAGGATTTCTTCGATCTCGCTCGCGGGCAGGTCGGCGAGCGCGGTGCGGACCCGCGCCAGATACACCCGCACGGCGGTCGGCTTGTCGCTCATGCTGCCTCTCCCAAAAGCACGTTCATCGTCCGTGCGAAGCTCTGCCAGGTCTTCCCCGACTCCGCGAGGCGGAGCCTGCCCGGTTCGTTCAGGCTGTAGTACTTGCGGTGCGGCCCCTCTTCGCTGGGCACCACGTACGAGGTGAGCAGGCCGGCCTTGTACAGCCTGCGCAACGTCCCGTACACCGACGCGTCCCCCACCTCGTCCAGGCCGGCGCTCCTGAGTCTTCGCAGGACGTCGTACCCGTAGCCGTCTTCCTCGCGGAGCACCGCGAGCACGGCGAGATCGAGCACCCCTTTGAGCAGCTGACTGATCTCCACTGCACCCTCCAGTCTTACGCTTGGAAAGGTACCACGCATTGCACAGTAGTGCGCACGGCAGACCGCCGAACGGGCGTGTCGGGGGTTGTCCGGGCTCCGAGCACCGCGTCCTGCTGCTAGGGGTGAGTGATGGATCTGGTCAAGACGGACTTCCAGGTGATCGACGAGCGCTTCGAGCGCGTCAACGGCGACGAGTGGATGCAACGCCTGTACACGGGCTGCCGCTGGACGGAAGGGCCGGCGTACTTCCCGGCGGGGCGTTACCTGGTGTTCAGCGACATCCCGAACGACCGCACACTGCGCTGGGACGAGACGACCGGCCGGGTCGGGGTGTTCCGTCAGCCGTCCGAGTACGCGAACGGGCACACCGTCGACCGCCACGGACGGCTGATCAGCTGCGAGCAGGGCCGCCGCCGGGTGACGCGCACGGAGCACGACGGCTCGATCACCGTGCTGGCGTCGGAGTTCGAGGGAAAGCGGTTCAACAGCCCGAACGACGTCGTCGAGCACTCGGACGGGTCAATCTGGTTCACCGACCCGAGCTACGGCATCGACAGTGACTACGAGGGGTACAAAGCGGAGAGCGAGATCGGGGCGTGCCACGTGTACCGCGTCGCCCCGTCGGGCGAGGTGCGGATCGTCGCGGACGACTTCTCGCGGCCGAACGGCCTGGCGTTCTCGGCCGACGAGTCCCTGCTGTACATAGTGGACACCCGGCAGCAGCCGAGCCACATCCGGGTCTTCGAGGTGGGCGCGGAGGGCAAACTGACGGGCGGCGCGGTGTTCGCGACGTGCGACGCGGGCGTGTTCGACGGAGTCCGCGTGGACAGCGAAGGCCAGGTCTGGGCAGCGGCCCACGACGGCCTGCACTGTTTCGCGCCGGACGGAACGGCGATCGGCAAGCTCCGCATCCCGGAGATCTGCTCGAACTTCACCTTCGGCGGCGCCCGGGGGAACGAACTGTTCATCACGGCATCCAGCTCGGTGTACACGCTGCGGGTCACGGTGAACGGGGCTCGCTACCCGCGCTAGCCGGTGCGGATCAGCCGAGTGCGCCGGTTCGGACCCGCTCGACCACCACATCGCAGCACGTCAACCGAGTACGCCTGCCCGGACCCGCTCGACCACCGCGTCGCGGCGCCAGGCTCGGCTCACCTGGACCAGCCATGCCGCCTCCGTGGTCACGTCCGCGTCCGGGAGCGGGTCCGTCATCTCGCCGCGCTCGAAGCGCCGGCCCGCGCGGCCCGCCTCGATCGCCGCCGCCAGGGTCACCGCCTCGACCGTGGCCGCCAGGTCGGCTTCGCGGACTCCCGCCCTGCGGGCCGCCGCCTCGGCTCGGGGTGGGAGCTCCGGGTCGAAGTGGGCTCGGAGCGCCAGGTGACCGTCGCGGATCTCGATCACCCGGCGGTACAGCGCGAACTCGGCGCCGCCCGCGAGCTCGCGGCCCGGGTCGAGCGCGATGCCCGGGACCGCCGCGCGCAACGCCGTCCACAGTGGCTCGATGCGGCGGTACGCCCGGTACGCGCGCACCCGCCCGAGCACCGACGACACCGCCGGCGACCACGCGCTGAGCGTCGCGCCGGCCGTGACGAACCCGATCGTCGCCGCGGCCAGGACCGACGACGGGAGGTCCTCACGCGCGCCGATCCGCGCGGTCTCCGCCAGCCGGCGGACGTCGTCGATGTCCCAGAACGTCCACGCGACCGCCGCGCCGACGCCGACCACCAGCAGCCACAGCCCGGTGCGCAGCGGTCCCGGCTCGGCCTGCCACGCGCTGCGGGCGAAGATCGCGATCAGCAGGCCGAGGCTGACCAGGCTGTAGAGCAGGAACAACGCCTTGTCGGCCAGGGCGAAGGGCAGGCCGCTGCCCGAGAAGACCGTGTCGTCGCCGACGCGTTTCGGCGCGGAAAGCGTGAAGCACACCGCGAGCAGCGCCATCGTCGCGACGGTGAACAACGCGTGCGGAGCGAGCCGGGCGCCTTCGCCGCGCCACACCGATTGCGTGAAGGCGACGGCGAAACCGATCGCGCCGAGCTTCAGCTCGTCACCGGCCAGGGTCAGGACCCACTCCGCGACCGGGCCCGGGCCGACGAGGGCGGTCATCGCCGGCGTCAGCACGAGGATGCCGGTGGCGATGCAGATCCCGAAGCCGGCGAGGTACCACATCGTGCGCACCGGCTGGCTGTGCCGCGCTTCGACGAGCTTGTACCCGAAGCCGGCGAAGCCCACGACGCAGAGGTAGTAGGCCAGCGTCTCGATCACGGCGTACGACGGCGGGAACGGCCGCCGAAGAGGGAGTCGAAGCGCCGGACGCCGTCTGGGACGTCGGGTGCGGGTTCGCGCGGCTCTTCGGGGCGCACGACGCGTTGCGCGAGCAGCGAAGCGACGAGCTCGGCTTCGCGCTCTTCGACCTCGGTGTAGGTGGTGCGGCCGAGCACGCGCCGGACCAGCTCGGGCGAGAGGTTGGGCATGAGCTGACGCCCGGCGGCGGCGTCGATCGCGACGCCGTCCGCGCTGCCGTCGGGGCCGGTGTGGCCGCAGAGGAGGTGACCGACCTCGTGGAGCAGGATGTGGCGCCGGTGCAGGGCGGTGGTGTCGGTCGGGTAGAGGATGTAGTCCGCGCGTTCGGTGCTCATGAGCAGGCCGCAGGGCGCGCCTTCGGGGGCGCTGACGGGCATGAGCTCGATCGGCCGGCCGCGATCGGCGGCCAGGCTCGCGACGAAGGCGCGGGCATCGAAGGGCTCGGGCAGGCTGACGGCATCGGCGACTTCACGCGCCCGCTTCCACAGCGCGCGGCTCGGCCGCCGCCGCCACGATGGTCGCGCCACCTCAGGCCTCCTTCACCACGCCACGGCCGAACGGCTCCAGCCGGATCAACGCGGTGCCGCCCGCATGGTTGCGCGGCCGGGGCATTTTTCGGCGCCCGGCCGCGAAAGCCGGTTCCCGTCCGGCGAGCCGAACCCCGGAGCGGCACATCCCGGCTGCGCGGGACCGGCCGCTGAGAGCACTGCGCCGCGCCGCGCACTCCCGGCGATTCGCGGCACCGCTCGACAGTCGCTTCGCCGCGGCGCACCCTTGACTGCTCACGACCGCACCCCGCAGGCAATCCGGCGCCCCGCACACCCGGCAGCAGCTCCGCCGCAACGCGACCCGCGGCGGGATCCACTCACCCCGATGCCCCGCAGACTATCCAGGCCGTAAGGCGCCTCGCGCGTGAGGGACCGCGCTGCGGCCCGCACCTCAGGATTCCCTCTTCGGTCCGCCGCGGCCGGCCTCCCTCCTGGCGATTGCGTCGATCATGTCGCTGATCGTGTCCAGCCCGTCCGCCGAGAGGGTCACCGCTCGCAGGGCCAGGTCCCGGACGCCGGCGTCGCGCAGGGCGCCCAGCAGGGCCAGCTCCTCCGCGATCTTCCTGCTCTGCTCGTCGTCGAAGAAGTACGCCGGGGGCA
Source organism: Amycolatopsis stemonae (assembly GCF_054781455.1). Taxonomy (NCBI): domain Bacteria; kingdom Bacillati; phylum Actinomycetota; class Actinomycetes; order Pseudonocardiales; family Pseudonocardiaceae; genus Amycolatopsis; species Amycolatopsis stemonae. Next base: position 187,646 of record NZ_BAAGUJ010000010.1, read on the forward strand.
CGCCGAAGAACTGGGCCAAGGCCTCCAGGTGGCGCTTGGTCGGGTTGTCGCGGCGGCCTGTGCGCAGCTGCCACAGGTAGGTCGTCGAGAAGCTCTCGCCCGTCGCCTCGCGGCAGGCCTTCGCGACCTCTTCGTTGCTGTACGGCTCCCGATCGGGCCTGCGGACCACGTGGAACAGCCGGTCGATCTTGTCGGCCAGCGTCGACTTTCCGGGCTCCTTGACCACGATGCACTCCCTCAGCTGCCAGGCACATTCATCCTAGCTGAAAGCTGAACACCATTTATCAACGCAAGTTGGCCCGAGGCCGCGGTTGGCACCGTGGACACGAGAACGACGACCGGTTCATGAACGGCTCCCGCCGGATCGCCGTGCCGCACCGGTGGCACGGCAGGCCCTCCTGGCCGTACGCGTCCAGGGACCGGTCGAAGTACCCCGACTGCCCGTTGACGTTCACGTACAACGCGTCGAACGACGTCCCGCCCGCGCCCAGCGCCGCGGTCATGACGTCCGAGGCCGCGGACAGCAGCTCGCGTCCCTTCGCGAGCGTCAGCTTCTCCGTCGGACGCGCCCAGTGCAGCTTCGCGCGCCACAGCGCTTCGTCCGCGTAGATGTTGCCGATGCCCGACACGAGCGTCTGGTCCAGCAGCGCCCGCTTGATCTCGGTGCGCCGGGACCGCAGCGCCCGGACCGCCGCGTCGAGGTCGAACGCCGGGTCCATCGGGTCACGCCCGATGTGCGCGATCGTGTCGGGCAGCAGGACGTCGCCGCCCGTGTCGTGGAGGTCGTCCAGCGCCAGGCCGCCGAACGTCCGCTGGTCGACGAACCGCAGCTCGGGGCCGTCGTCGGCGAAGCGGAGCCGCACCCGGAGGTGCTTCTCGTCCGGCGCGCCCTCGGGCTGGACGAGCATCTGCCCGCTCATCCCCAGGTGCGCGAGCAGCGCCTCCTTGTCGGACAGCTCCAGCCACAGGTACTTGCCGCGGCGCCGCGCCGCCTCGACGCGCGTGCCGGCCAGCCGCTGCGTGAAGTCCTCCGCGCCCAGCGCGTGCCGGCGGATGGCGCGCGGGTGCAGGACCTCCGCCTCGCGGATCGTCCGGCCGGCGACGTGCGCCTGGAGGCCCAGGCGGACGACTTCGACCTCGGGGAGTTCGGGCATGCGGTCATTGTGCCCGGCGGGTACGACAGTTTCCGGAACCCCTACGGAGCGGCCGGTCCGACGTCGGCCTTCGTCGACGGAACCCGGGTCGTGCCGAACGCGTGGTACTCGTCGGCGCCGACGTCGAACGGGCCCGTGCGGGCCTGCAGGTCGAAGTCCTTCGCCGCGTACGGGCACGAACCCACGCCGGCGTCGATCGCCGGGCTTCCGGCGGCCAGCCGGTAGAGCCCGGCCGCGTCCTTCACCAGCTTCGGGTCCACCGAACGGGACGGGATGCCCGCCACGGCACCGAACGTGATGGTGCCCTCGTACTCGACCGTCGACCCGTTCGGCAGCGTCACCGGATCCCCGACCCGAAGAGCAGGTTGCCCTCGACGGTGCTGCGGTTGCCGTGGCGCAGCACGATGTCCGGGCACGACGACCAGCGCCGCGACGATCAGGGGAACGAAGGAAAGACGCATCCGCCACCCTCTCGGTGAGCACGAACGCGGCGGATGGCCACACGCCACTGAGCGGTCCGGGAAACCGTCGACGACGGTCCCGGTGATCAGGACTCCGGGTCGTCCTTCTTCTCGGCTTCGAGCTCGGCGGACAGCGAGCGCCACGCCGTCTCGGCGGCCTTCTGCTCGGCTTCCTTCTTCGTCGAGCCGGTGCCGTGCCCGAGGGGACGGCCGGCGACGAGCACCGTGGCCGTGAACTCCTTGCGGTGGTCCGGACCGGTGTCTTCGACCTTGTACTCGGGCACGCCGAGACCGGCCGACGCCGTCAGCTCCTGCAGGCTCGTCTTCCAGTCGAGGCCCGCGCCGCGCAACGGCGCTTCGGCGAGCAACCCGTCGAAGAGGTGGTGCACGAGCTTGCGGGCGATCTCGATGCCGTGCGCGAGGTAGACGGCACCGATGACGGCCTCGAGGCCGTCGGCGAGGATGCTCGCCTTGTCCCGGCCGCCGGTGAGCTCTTCGCCCTTGCCCAGCAGCAGGTGCGCCCCGAGCCCGCCCTCGCCGAGCCCGCGGGCGACCCGCGCCAGTGCGTGCATGTTGACCACGCTGGCGCGGAGCTTCGCGAGCTGACCTTCGGGCAGGTCGGGGTGGGTGGTGTAGAGGTGGTCGGTGACGACCAGGCCGAGCACGGCGTCACCGAGGAACTCGAGCCGCTCGTTCGGCGGCAGACCCCCGTTCTCGTACGCGTACGAGCGGTGGGTCAGCGAAAGCCGGAGCAGCTCGGGGTCCAAGGTGACCCCGAGCGCTTCGAGCAACGGTGCCGGATCGGCTGCTGGTCCCCCGGGCGTCTTGCCCCCCATGTCGGCTACCCGATCAGGCGGGCTCGACGACCTGGCGGCCGTTGTGCTGGCCGCACGACGGGCACGCGACGTGCTGGAGCTTCGGCTGCTTGCAGGCGCGGTTGGAGCAGGGCACCAGCTGCACCGGAGCCGCCTTCCACTGGCTGCGGCGGGAGCGCGTGTTGGATCGCGACATCTTCCGCTTCGGGACGGCCACGAGTAGATCTCCTTATGACGGTCTGCTCGCGGTGGCGAGCGAACTTTCCTCCGGAACGAGCTGGGCGCTCGTCAGGCTTGCTCAGCTGGGCCCTGCGCAGGCTTCTCGCCCGCATTCTCGTCGAATCGCTCCACGAGTGCGGCCCACCGAGGGTCTATCTTCTCATGCCCGTGTCCGGGCTCGAGATCGGCCCACTTGACGCCGCACTCGACGCACAGCCCGGCGCAGTCCTCGGTGCACAGCGGCGCCAGTGGCAGGGCGAGCACGACGGCGTCGCGGACGATCGGCTCGAGGTCGATCTTGTCGTCCACCAGCCGGGGGATCTCGTCCTCTTCGGTGGTCTCCTCGGTGGCCGACCCCGGGTAGGCGAACAGCTCCTGGACCTCGACCTCGACCTCTTCGGTCAGCGGGTCGAGGCAACGGGCGCAGGCGCCCTTCGCCACGGCCGTCGCGGTGCCGCTGACGAGCACGCCTTCGACGACGGACTCGAGCAGCAGGTCGAGTTCCAGCTCCGAGCCGGCCTCGATCGTGATGACGTCGGGGACGCCGAGCGGCGTCTCCACCGGCACGCTGCGCCGGACGGCGCGGCTGAGGCCGGCGTGACGGCCGAGCTCACGGGTGTCGAACACCCAGAGGCTGCGGTCGTCGAGCTGGGGGGTCTTGTTCTCGGACATCCACTCCAGGGTACGCACTGGTCGCCACCCCTTTTGAGCTGGTCCCTCCCGGGTCCGGGCGTGACGTGCGCGAGCGCGGGCCCGAGAGACTCGTCACACCTGGTAGTCGTACAGCGTCGGCCGGCCGCCCGAGTTCGGGAGGTTCGCCGGCGACCGCAGGTGGTTGCGGCCCGAGTCCACCGTGCGCAGCGTCGTGGCCAGGAGCTCCGAGAACTCCGCCAGCTTGCCGTCCACGTACGCGTCGCAGTCCTGGCGCTGGCGGTCCGCCTCGGCGTGGGCCTCGTCGACGATGCGGGCCGACTCGGCGTGGGCCGCCTGGACGACCTCCGTCTGGGCCACCAGCCTCGCCTGCTCGGCGCGGCCGTCCTCGATGGCGCGGTCGTAGGCGTCACGACCGGCCTGGATCATGCGCTCGGACTCGGCGCGGGAGCGGTCCGTGAGGTTCTGGTACTCGGCCTGGCCCGCCGCGACCGTGCGGTCCGCCTGGTCGTGGGCGTCGGCGAGCATCTGCTCGGCGCGGGCGCGGGCGTCGGCCAGGATGCGCTCCGCCTCGTCCGTCGCGTCGGCGATCGCGCGCTCGGCTTCGGCGTTCGCGCCGGCGACCGTCTCCCCCGCCTCCTTGCGGGCGGCGTGGATCAGGTCGTCGCGCTTGTCGAGCACGTCCTGGGCGTCGTCGACCTCCGCCGGCAGCGCGTCGCGCACGTCGTCGAGGAGCTCCAGCACGTCGCCGCGCGGCACGACGCAGCTGGACGTCATCGGGACGCCGCGCGCCTCCTCGACGATGGTGACGAGCTCGTCGAGCGCCTCGAAAACCCGGTACACGGCAACTCCAATCCCCTGTCGCTGAGATCAGTCTGCCCGCATCCGGCGCCGAACCGGTGCACGCGACCGGCGCCGGGCGTGTCCCCGTGGTCCACGCCCGGCGCGGGGCTCAGGAGTTCAGGTCGACGCGCTTGAACGTGGCGTAGTGGTCGGGCGTGTAGGCCACCTCGCCCGCCTTGCCCGTGATCACCCGGTCGTTCGTGCCCACCGGGAACAGCTTGTAGTAGCCGGACGCGCAAGCCGGCAGGACGCCTTCGCGGTTCTCGTACGCCGTGCCGGCCGAGGTGCCGTTGCGGGCGTTGTCCACGACCGTGCGGGCCGCCGACGAGAGCTGCGAGTAGCCGATGCCGGTCAGCTTCGACAGATCGCCGCACTTCGCGGGCGTGCTGCCACCGCCGACGTCGATGACCTGGAAGGTGGCGTAGTGGTCGCCGGTGTAGAAGTACTCGCCACCCGATCCGGTCACGATGCGCCGCGTGCCGCGGTTGCTCGAGCCGGGCGTCGGCACCGTGTACTCGTGGTAGTAGCCCGACGCGCAGGACGGGAGGACGCCCTCGCGGTTGTCGAAGACGACGCCGTCGTTCTGCGGGTACGGGAAGGGACCACCCTTCTGGATGAGGTTGTACGTCGTCGTCGCTTCGGCCGGCAGCGCCGGGAGCGTCGTGTGCGTGAACCCGGAGAGGTTCCCGCAGGAGTTCTGGGCCGCGACGGCCGGTGAATCCGTCACCGCTTCGGCGGCGGTGACCCCCATGGACAACGTGGCCAGGAGCGCGAAAAGGACCGCGACCAGGCGAGATCGGTAGTTGGTCATTTTCGGACCGTAACCCGATCGGATGATCGTCAGAAGGCGAGAACGTGAACTCCGGCACGCCCGGCCGGAAGTCCCGACGAACGTAGGGGGCCGAACGAAGGGAACCGGGCGCCCCGGGTTGCGGAAGTCCGATCAGGACCGTTCAGCGGCCGAGCTTCGGGAACTTCTCGGTGAGCCGCTCGTAGACGACCGGCGGCACCAGGTGCTCGATGTCGCCGCCGAGGGCCGCGACCTCCTTCACCAGGGAGCTCGACACGAACCCGTACGCCGGGTTGTTCGCCATCAGCAGCGTCTCGACGCCGGTCAGCTCGCGGTTCATCTGCGCCATCTGCAGCTCGTAGTCGAAGTCGCTGACCGAGCGCAGGCCCTTGGCGACCGCCGCGATGTCGTTGTCGCGGCAGTAGTCGACCAGCAGGCCCTCCCACGAGTCGACGCGCACGTTCGGCAGCTTCGCCGTGATCTCGCGCAGCATCTCCAGGCGCTCTTCGATCTCGAAGAGGCCCTTCTTGCTCTTGTTCACCCCCACCGCGACGACGACCTCGTCGAACAGCACGCTGGCCCGTTCGACGATGTCGAGGTGGCCGTTGGTGGCCGGATCGTAGGAACCGGGACAGACCGCACGCCGCATGGCGCGGACGCTACCGTGCCGGACCCGGTTTCCGCCGCGTGGCTCACGCCACAGGCGTGAATTCGGCCCAGAAGACCGCCGTGTCCCCGTACTTCTTCGCGCGCGAAGGCTCGAAACCGGCCGGCCAGTCCGGCTCGCCGTCGCGGGCCGCGCGCTCGACGACGACCAGCGCCGACGAACCCAGCCAGCCCCCCGACGCCAGGGAAGCGAGCACCTTGCCGAGCGCCGCCGCGTCCACGGCGTACGGCGGGTCGGCCAGGACCAGGTCGAACGACGAGGGCGCGGGCGCCGCGACGACCGTCTCGACCTGCCCGGCGCGGACCGTGCCGCCCAGGCCGAGCGCCGCGACGTTGCCGCGCAGGACGTCCACCGCCCGCCGGTCGGCCTCGACGAACAGGGCGTCCGCCGCGCCGCGCGAGAGGGCTTCGAGGCCGAGGGCGCCGGAGCCGGCGTAGAGGTCCAGGACGTGGGCGCCGTCCAGCTCACCCGCCGTTTCGAGGGCGTTGAACAGCGCTTCGCGGACGCGTTCCGACGTCGGCCGGGTGCCCTTCGGCGGCACCTTCAGCCGCCGCCCGCCCGCCGTCCCGGCCACGATCCTGGTCACCCCCTGATTGTGAGCCGATGACACGTGGCACTCAGAACCGGGACATCGGTGTGCCCGCCGGAGCCAACGCGTAGAGTCGTTCTTCGCCCTCGGAGGCGATCCAGAGCTGTCAAGGAGCCATGCGTGTCGGAACCTCGGGTCAGACGGGCCGAGATCGCCATCGAGCAAGCCCACGTCGATCGCGTGTACACCCGTCTGGACGAACTGCGCGCCCAAGCCGAGGCGATGCGCACGAAGGGCTACGAGATCGGCCAGGGCGCGCAGCGCGAGGCGATCTTCGAGCAGGCGTCGATGCTCTTCGAGCGCGACATGATGGTCTACCACGCCAACCAGACGCTCCAGACGCTCGACGCCGAGTACGAGGGCCTGGTCTTCGGCCGGCTCGACGACCGCGAGGGCGAACGCACCTACGTCGGCCGCCTCGGCATCCGCGACGCCGAGTTCGACAACCTCGTCACGGACTGGCGCGCGCCCGCCGCGGCCGCGTTCTACCAGGCCACGGCCGAGGAGCCGATGGACGTCGTGCGGCGGCGGGTGATCCGCTGCTCCGGCCAGAACGTGCTGGACGTCGACGACGACGTGCTGATCGCCGACGCCGTCCCCGAGGACATGCAGATCGTCGGCGAAGGCGCGCTGATGGCCGCGCTGGGGCGCTCGCGCGGCGAGAAGATGCGCGACATCGTCGCGACCATCCAGAAGGAGCAGGACGAGGTCATCCGGGCGCCGTGGCGCGGTGTCACCGAGATCACCGGCGGGCCGGGCACCGGCAAGACGGCCGTCGCGCTGCACCGCGCGGCCTACCTGCTCTACCGCTACCGCCGCCAGCTCGGCGGGGCCGGCGTGCTCGTGATCGGGCCCTCGGGGGTGTTCACCAGCTACATCTCGCGGGTCCTCCCCTCGATGGGGGAGACGAACGTCGAACTGCGCGCGCTCGGCGAGGTCCTCGACGGCCTGGAGGCGACGCGGCAGGACGCGGCGCCGCTCGCCGCCGTCAAGGGGTCGCTGCGGATGCGCAAGATCCTGCTGCGGGCGCTGCGCGACACCCCGCCGGACGCGCCGGAGGAGATGCGGATCGTCTACCGCGGCGAGGTCCTCAAGCTGACCGCGCGCGAGCTGGAGAAGGTCCGCCGCAAGGCCCACACGCAGGGCGCGCCGCCGAACCGGTCGCGGATCCGGGCGGCCGAGCTGCTGCTCGACGCGCTGGCGTCGAAGGCGGAGGAGTACGCGAAGGCCGACGGCAAGCAGATCGACCGCGCCGAGCTGGTCACCGACCTCGGCGAGCGGATCGACTTCCACCGGTTCCTGGTCGTCTGGTGGCCGGTCCTGTACCCGGCGCAGGTCCTGAAGTGGCTGGGCGAGGAGAAGCGGCTGGCCTCGGTCGCGAAGGGCGTGCTGAACCGGCAGGAGATCTCGATGCTGGCCGCGGACTTCGCGGACCGCTCGCGGGGCTGGTCGATCGCGGACGTCGCGCTGCTGGACGAGCTGCGCGTGCTGATCGGGCCGCCGCCGAAGCGCAAGCGCCGCCAGGTGATCGAGGTCGAGCCGGACCGCTCCGGCGGCGCCCCGACGCGGCCCGAGCACTACGACGAGTACTCGCACGTGGTCGTCGACGAGTCGCAGGACCTCTCGCCGATGCAGTGGCGGATGGTCGGCCGGCGCGGCAAGTACGCGAGCTGGACGGTGGTCGGCGACCCCGTGCAGAGCTCGTGGCCGGACCCGGCCGAGGCGGCGCAGGCGCGCGACCAGGCGTTCGGCCTCAAGACCGCGCGGCGCCGGTTCACGCTGCGCACGAACTACCGGAACTCGGCCGAGATCTTCGACCTGGCGGCGAAGGTCGTGACCGGGCACGCGGAGGCCGGCGAGCTGCCGGTGGCCGTGCGCAAGACCGGGATCGTGCCGGAGGTCCGCCCGGTGGAGGCGGCCGGCCTGGCGTCGGCGACGCAGGCGGCGGTCAAGGAGCTGCTGGGCGCGGTCGAGGGCACGGTCGGCGTGATCACGGCGATGGACCGGGTGCCGGAGGTCGCCGGCTGGCTGGCGGACCACGAGGACGAGCGGCTGAAGGTCGTGGGCAGCCTGGACTCGAAGGGCCTGGAGTACGACGCCGTGGTGCTCGTCGAGCCGAACGACCTGATCGTCGAGTCGACGACCGGGCGGCGGGTGCTGTACGTCGCGCTGACCCGGGCGACGCAGCAGCTGACCGTGCTGGCCTCGAACCCCGACTGGCTCCCCGCGCGCTGAACACGCCCGGGCGGCGGCGCGGGAAGCTTTGGCGGCACCGGGGCGTTGACCCCGGTTGTGAGCTCACTGCCTGACGTGCCGCTGTCCGTGCTCGACCTGTCCCCCGTTTCGGAGGGGAACAGCATCGGCGAGACGCTGCGCAACACCCTGGACCTCGCCCGCGCCGCGGAACGGCTGGGCTTCAACCGCTACTGGCTGGCCGAGCACCACAACATGCCCGGCATCGCCAGCTCGGCGACGGCCGTGCTGATCGGCCACGTCGCCGACGCGACCGAGCGCATCCGCGTCGGCTCGGGCGGGATCATGCTGCCCAACCACGCGCCGCTGGTGGTCGCCGAGCAGTTCGGCACGCTGGAGGCGTTCCACCCCGGCCGCATCGACCTCGGCATCGGCCGCGCGCCGGGCACCGACCAGCGGACGGCGCTCGCGCTGCGCGGGCCGGGCGGGCTGTCGGCGGAGAACTTCCCGGAGCACCTGCAGGAGCTGATCGGCTACTTCACCCACTCCGAGGCGCGGGGCGTCAACGCGGTGGTGGCCGAGGGCAACCAGCCGCCGGTGTGGCTGCTGGGCTCGAGCGGCTTCAGCGCCCAGCTCGCCGGCCGGCTCGGGCTGCCGTTCTCCTTCGCGCACCACTTCGCGGCCGAGAACACGATCCCGGCCGTGCAGCTGTACCGGGAGAACTTCCGGCCCGGCGTGCTCGACGAGCCGTACGTGATGCTCGGCGTTTCGGTCGTCGCGGCCGAGACGGACGACCGCGCGCGGTTCCTGGCCGGGCCGTCCGGGCTGACGTTCCTCAGCCTGCGCCGCGGCCGCCCGATCGCGATGCCGACCCCCGAAGAGGCGGCGGAGTACCCGTACACGGAGATCGACCGCGCGTTCCTCGCCGACCGCTTCGGCTCGAGCATCATCGGCTCGCCCGAGACCGTCCACAAGGGACTCGAGCAGCTGCTGGCCGACACGGACGCGGACGAGCTGATGATCACCACGATGGTCCACGGCCACGCGGACCGCGTCCGCTCGTACGAGCTGGTCGCCGGCCTCAAGTCCTGACGAGCACCCCGGAGGGCACCTTCGCCGTGGAGGTGCCCTCCGGCGCGTCCGGTGCTACAAAGGTGCCCATCCGTCACTTCCGGCAGCCGGGTCGGTATTTTCTTTTCCTTCTTTGACAACAAGATCCGGTCCGTTTGTCAGCGCTCGACAAGAAATGCGCGGTTACCAGCCCGTGACCGCGTGATCATGCTGAAGTTCTTGTCTCCCAGCAGGCCCGTCGTTAGCGTACCGACCAGTAGGAACCGGCACGGTGTCCCCCGAGACCGTGAATGGCCGACAATTTTTACGCCGTTCGGACCATTTCCCCTTGCTCATCTCGGGTGTATTCGGCGTGCCGCCGGAACCACTGGGGAGGCACACGCATGGCCGAACGGACGACGACGGCGTCGTTCCCCGGGGCCGCCGCGCTGCGGCAGACCGGGCGGCTCTACGGGCTCGGCTTCGACGTCGTCCGGCTGACCTTCCGGCGCCCGTTCCAGCTGCGTGAGCTGATCCAGCAGTTCTGGTTCATCGCGAGCGTCTCGATCCTGCCGACGGCGCTGGTCTCCATCCCGTTCGGCGCGGTCATCGCGCTGCACATCGGGTCGCTGACCACGCAGATCGGCGCGCAGTCCTTCACCGGCGCGGCCAGCGTGCTCGCCATCATCCAGCAGGCCAGCCCGATCGTCACGGCGCTGCTCATCGCCGGCGCGGGCGGTAGCGCGATGTGCGCCGACCTCGGGTCCCGCACCATCCGCGAAGAGATCGACGCGATGGAGGTCCTCGGCGTCTCGCCCGTGCAGCGGCTGATCGTGCCGCGGGTGCTCGCCGCGATGGGGGTCGCCGTCTTCCTCAACGGCATGGTCAGCGTCGTCGGTGTGCTCGGCGGCTACTTCTTCAACGTGATCATGCAGCACGGCACGCCCGGCGCGTACCTGGCGAGCTTCTCGGCGCTGGCGCAGCTGCCCGACCTGTGGATCAGCGAGATCAAGGCCGTCATCTTCGGCTTCGTCGCCGGCGTGGTCGCCGCCTACCGCGGGCTGAACCCCAAGGGCGGGCCGAAGGGCGTCGGCGACGCCGTCAACCAGTCCGTGGTCATCACGTTCCTGCTGCTGTTCGTGCTGAACCTGGTGCTCACCACCGTGTACCTGCAGCTCGTGCCGCCGAAGGGGAGCTGAGCCATGGTGACCACCGACGTCCCGAGATCGAGATCCGCGCGGGTCCGCGAAACCGTCGACCGGAGCTTCGGCTTCCTCGACACCCTCGGCGACCAGATCCTCTTCTTCCTGCGCGCGATCGCGTGGGTGCCGCGCGCGCTCCGCCGCTACCTGCGCGAGATCGTCCGCCTGCTGGCCGAAGTCAGCTTCGGCAGCGGCGCGCTCGCCGTCATCGGCGGCACGATCGGCGTGATGATCGGGATGACCGTCGCCACCGGCACGGTCGTCGGCCTGCAGGGCTACTCCGCGCTCAACCAGGTCGGGACGTCGGCGTTCGCCGGGTTCGTCTCCGCCTACTTCAACACCCGCGAGATCGCGCCGCTGGTGAGCGGGCTCGCGTTGAGCGCGACCGTCGGCTGCGGCTTCACCGCGCAGCTCGGCGCGATGCGGATCTCCGAGGAGATCGACGCGCTCGAGGTCATGGGCATCCCGAGCGTCCCGTACCTGGTGACGACGCGGGTGATCGCCGGCTTCGTCGCGGTCATCCCGCTCTACGCGATCGGGCTGCTGTCGAGCTACCTCGCCTCGCGCCAGATCACCGTGTGGTTCTTCGGCCAGTCCGCGGGCACCTACGACCACTACTTCCTGCTGTTCCTGCCGCCCGGCGACGTGCTGTGGTCGTTCGGGAAGGTCCTGGTGTTCAGCGTGGTCGTGGTGCTGGCCCACTGCTACTACGGCTTCCGCGCGAGCGGCGGCCCGGCGGGCGTCGGCGTGGCGGTCGGCCGTGCGGTGCGCACCGCGATCGTCGCGATCAGCGTGCTCGACTTCTTCCTGTCCCTGGCCATCTGGGGCGCGACGACCACCGTGCAGGTGGCCGGATGAGACGGGAGACCCGCCGCAAGGCCGGGATCCGCACCGCGGGCGTGCTGTTCCTGGTGGTGATGGGCGTGCTCGTGACGCTCTCGATCAAGGTGTACGACAAGGACTTCGTCACCGTCGTCCCGGTGACGCTCAAGGCGGACCGCATCGGCAACCAGCTCTCCCCGGGCGGCCAGGTCAAGGCCCGCGGCGTGCTCGTCGGCGAGATCCGCGAGGTCCGGGCGACGCCGCAGGGCGCCGAGATAGCGCTTGCGCTGGAGCCGGGCAAAGTGGACATGCTGCCGCGCAACGTCTCCGCGTTGCTCGTGCCGAAGACGCTGTTCGGCGAGCGGTACGTCCAGTTGTCCATTCCGGACACCGCCCGGGCTCCGCACCTGAAATCGGGTGACGTCATCGAGCAGGACCGCTCGGCCAACGCGATCGAGCTGGAACGCGTCTTCGACAACCTGCTGCCGCTGCTCAAGGCCGTCCAGCCGCAGAAGCTCGCGACCACGCTGACCGCGGTCTCGACGGCGTTGCAAGGGCGCGGCGAGCAGCTCGGCCGGACCCTCGACACGGCCGCGGGCTACCTGAAGGACTTCACCCCGGACGTGCCGACGCTCACCCGGGACATCCACGACCTGGCCACGGTTTCGAACCTCTACGGCGACATCGCCCCCGACCTGCTCGACGCGCTCAGCTCGTCGGCCGTCACGCTCAACACGGTCAAGGAGAAGCAGGCCGACCTCGCCGGGGTCTACCAGCAGGTGACGTCGTCGTCCCAGGAGGTCACGACGTTCCTGCAGAACAACCGCGACAACCTGATCTCACTGGCCGCCGACAGCCGCGCGCCGCTGGAGATCGCCGCGAAGTACTCCCCCAGCTTCGCCTGCACCATCGGCTCGCTGAGCGCCTTGAAGGACTCGATGGACAAGGTCCTCGGCACCACCCGGAACGAGCCGGGCCTGCACGCCGAAGTCACGGTGACCGCCGACAGCGGCAAGTACCTGCCCGGCAGGGACGACCCGCGCTACACCGGCGGCGGCGAGCCGCGCTGCTACCCCTCCGGCGTCGCCCCGACCGTCGGCACCGCCGCGGCGGGTCCTGGCACCGCCGGGCACCCGCTGCTGCCCGGCGGCGAGGGCGACCTCGGCGTCGCGAACTCGCCGCAGGAGCAGCAGCTGCTGTCCACGTTGGTCGCGCCGTCGATCGGCGTGCCGGCCGCGCGGGTCCCGGCGTGGAGCAGCGTGCTCGTCGGCCCGCTCTACCGCGGCACGGAGGTGAAGCTCAAGTGAGGAACGTCGCTTCGCCGCTCATCAAGAGCTTGGTCTTCATCGCCGTGACGGCCGTCGCCACGGCTCTGCTGGCCGTCTCCATCACGAACTCCGGCGTCGGCGCGGGCATGACCTACTCGGCCAAGTTCCTCGACGCCACCTCGCTCAACGTCGGCGACGACGTGCGCATCTCCGGCGTGCGCGTCGGCCAGGTCTCCTCGCTCGAGATCAGCGACCACAACCGGGCGCTCGTCGGGTTCTCCCTCGACCGGGGCCGCCGGCTGCCCGCCGACGTCAAGGCGGTCATCAAGTACCGCAACATGGTCGGGCAGCGCTACGTCGCCCTCGAGCGCGGCACGACCGGCACCCGGGACCTGCTGCCCGAGGGCGGCGAGATCCCGCTGGACCGCACGACGCCGGCCCTGGACCTCACCGACCTGTTCAACGGCTTCAAGCCGCTGTTCCAGGCGCTCTCGCCGACCGACGTCAACGAGCTGTCCGGCGAGATCGTCCAGGTGCTGCAGGGCGAAGGCGGCACCGTCGAGAGCCTGCTGGCCCACACCGGTTCCCTGACCACCACGCTCGCCTCGCGCGACAAGGTGATCGGCGAGGTGATCGGGAACCTCAACTCGGTCCTCAAGACCGTCAACGGCAAGGGCGACGCGCTGGCGAACCTGGTGTCCACGCTGCGGCAGCTGGTGTCCGGACTGGCCGGCGACCGCGCCGCGATCGGCGACGCCATCAGCGGGATCGGCGACCTGACGCAGTCCACGGCCGGCTTGTTCGAGCAGGCGCGCCCGCCGCTCAAGGAGAGCATCGCCGGGCTGCAGGAGGTGGCGAGCACGCTGGGCCAGAACCAGTCCGATGTGGACAGCTTCCTGACCGACCTGCCGGTGAAGTTCACCGAGATCGGCCGGGTCTCCTCCTACGGGACGTGGATGAACTTCTTCCTCTGCCGCGCCACGCTCGAAACCACGCCCCAGCGCGGGGTGTACGTCCCGGCGGCGAGGTGCGGCTCGTGAAGTCCTTCAAGGAACGCAACCCGATCACCCTCGGCGTGGTCGGCAGCGTCGCGCTCGCCGCGCTGCTCACCGTCACGTTCAACTACGACAACCTGCCGGTCGTCGGCGGCGGCACCACCTACCGGGCGGAGTTCTCCGAAGCCGCGGGCCTGCAGCCGGACGACGAGGTGCGGATCGCCGGCATCAAGGTCGGCGAGGTCCGCGACGTCACGCTCGACGACGACCACGTCCTGGTGGCCTTCCGGGTCAAGAACGCCTGGATCGGCGACCGCACGACGGCCGACATCAAGATCAAGACGTTGCTGGGCCGCAAGTTCCTCGCGCTGAACCCCACCGGCGACGGCGTGCAGGACCCGAACCGGCCGATCCCCCGCACCCGGACCGTCACGCCCTACGACGTCACCGACGCCTTCAACGGCCTCGCGGACACGGTCGGCGCGATCGACACGAAACAGCTCGCGGACAGCTTCACCACGCTGTCGGACACCTTCCGCACCTCCCCCGAGCACGTCCGCAGCGCGCTCGACGGCCTGTCCCAGCTGTCCAAGACCGTCTCCAGCCGCGACGGCGAGATCGCCGAACTCCTGGCCAACGCGCGGAAGCTGACCACCACGCTGGCGAACTCGAACGACGACTTCGAGAACCTCATCGACGACGGCAACCTGCTGCTCACCGAGCTGAACAACCGCCGCGACGCGATCCACGACCTGCTGACCGGCTCGGCGCGGCTGGCCGACCAGCTGCGCGGGCTCGTCGCCGACAACAGCGACCAGCTCAAGAAGGCGCTGACCGCGCTCGACCAGGTCACCGACCTGCTGAGGCGGCAGAACGACAACCTCACCAAGGGCCTGCAGCTGGCCGGGCCGTACTTCCGCGTCGTCACCAACACCACCGGAAACGGCCGCTGGATCGACGCCTACCTCTGCGGGCTGCTGCCCGAGAACCACAGCCCGTGCACCGCGCCGGGAGGTACGAAGTGAGCGCGCTGACCACCACCCGCGCCGGGGTCCTGACCAGCCGGTTCATCGCCGCCGCGCTCCTGCTCGCGCTCGCCGTCACGGCCGCGCTGTGGTGGGTGTTCTCCGGCACCGGGCAGCACCACGTCACGGCGTTCTTCACGCGCGCGGTCGGCGTCTACGCCGGCTCCGACGTCCGCGTGCTCGGCGTCCGGATCGGCCAGGTCGACGCCGTCACCCCGCGCGGCGACCAGGTGCAGGTCGACATGACGGTCGACGGCTCGGTCGGGATCGCCGAGGACACCACGGTGCTGGTGATCGCGCCGAGCGTCGTCGCCGACCGCTACGTCCAGTTCGCCAAGCCGGCCCGCGGCGGGCCCCGGCTGCCCGACGGCGCGTCGATCCCGGTGGCCCGCACCGCGACCCCGGTCGAGCTCGACCAGCTCTACGCCAGCCTCGACACGCTGTCGAAGGCCCTCGGCCCGAACGGCGCGAACTCCCAGGGCGCCCTGTCGGACCTGCTCAAGACCGGCGCGCGGAACCTGCAGGGCAACGGGCAGGCGTTCAACGACAGCGTCCGCAACTTCGCGCAGCTCGCCCGGACGCTGGCGGGCAACTCGACCGACCTGTTCGGCACCGTCGACGAGCTGCAGCGGTTCACGACCATGCTCGCCACCAACGACCAGCAGGTCAGCGGCGTCAACCAGCAGCTGTCGCAGATCTCGGGGACCTTGGCCGCCAACAGCGGCGAGCTGAGCCACGCGCTGAACAGCCTCGGCCAGGCGCTCGGCGACGTCCAGGCGTTCATCCGGGACAACCGCACCGTCCTGAAGTCCAATGTGGACAACCTGGTCGTGACGACGCGGACGCTCGTCGAGCAGCGCCAGTCGCTGGCCGAGACCCTGGACGGGGCGCCGCTGGCGGTGACGAACGTGCTCAACGCGATCGACCCGGACACCGGCGCGCTGCGCGGCCGCGGCAACGTCCTCGAGTACTACCCGCCGACGCCCCTGCCGCTCAGCGGCGACGTCTACACCAACGGGGGTGGGCGGTGAAGCGGATCCTCGCGGCTGTGGGCGTCGGCTGCCTCCTGCTCGCGGGCTGCTCTTCGGGCGAGTTCAAGGGCGTCTACGACCTGCCGCTGCCCGGCGGCGCCGACCTCGGCGACCACCCCTACGCGGTGACCGCGCAGTTCGCCGACGTCCTCGACCTGGTGCCGCAGGCCGCGGTGAAGGTCGGCGACGTCCCGGTCGGGCGGGTGCGGGAGATCCGGCTCGGCGCCGACGGCTGGACCGCCGAAGCCGTGCTGGACGTCAACGGCGACGTCCGGCTGCCCGCCGACGCCGTCGCGCGGCTGCGCCAGTCGAGCCTGCTCGGCGAGAAGTTCGTCGAGCTGGCCGCCCCGGACGGCGAAGCCGCGAACGCCGGCCCGCGGCTCGCGAACGACGCGACGATCCCGGTGTCGCGCACCAACCGCAACCCCGAGTTCGAGGAGATCTTCGGCGCCCTTTCCCTGCTGCTCAACGGCGGCGGGATCGGGCAGCTGCAGACGATCAACCGCGAGTTGTCCAAGGTGATGGACGGCAACGAAGAGCAGATCCGCTCGTTCCTCTCCGGTGTCACCACGCTGATGACGGACCTGGACAGCCACCGCTCGGACATCACCGAGGCGCTCGACGGGCTCAACCGGCTGTCCGCGACGCTCGCGGACCGGCACGAGCAGGTGTCGGGCGCGCTGACCGACCTCACGCCGGGGTTGCAGAGCCTGAGCGAGCAGCGCACCCAGCTCGTCTCGATGCTGCAGTCGCTCGACCGGCTTTCGTCGGTGGCCACGGACGTCGTGAACCGCAGCCGCGACGACATGGTGGCGGACCTGCGCGCGCTCGCGCCCATCCTCGGCCGGCTGGCCGACGCGGAGGACAAGCTGCCGAAGTCGCTGCAGATGCTGCCGACGTTCCCCTTCCCCGACTCGGTGCTGCCGGCGATCAAGGGCGACTACGTCAACGTGTACACGTCGATGATCCCGGCGGCCGGCGTGCCGCTGCCGCCGCCCGGCGAAGGCGTCCCGCCCGGCCTGCCGACGCTCCCGCTCGGTTCGGGAGGCCAGTGATGCTGACGCGCAGGGTGCGGGTCCAGGTGGTCGCGTTCGTCGTGATCGCCCTGGCCACGACGGCGTTCGTCGGAGCCAACTACGCCGGGCTCGGCCGGCTGTTCGGCTCGGGCAGCTACACGGTGAAGCTCGAGCTCGCCGAAGGCGGCGGGCTGTTCACCAACGGCGAGGTGACCTACCGCGGCGTCGCGGTCGGGCGCGTCGGCGAGCTGCGGCTGACCACCACGGGCACCGAGGCCGACCTGCTGATCGACGACGGCGCCCCGCCCATCCCGGCGAACTCCGCGGCGGTGGTGGCGAACCGGTCGGCGGTCGGCGAGCAGTACGTCGACCTGCAGCCGCGCACGGCCGACGCGCCCTACCTCGAGGCGGGCTCGGTCATCCAGCGCGAGTCGACGACGTTGCCGCTGCCGGTGAACAGCCTGCTGACCGACCTGGACTCGTTCACCGCGTCGGTGCCGACGCAGGACCTGCGGACGGTGGTGGACGAGCTCGACGACGCCCTGCGCGGCGCCGGCCCCGACCTGCAGACGCTGATGGACTCGGCGACCGCGTTCACCCAGCAGGCGAGCGCGAACCTGCCCCAGACGTCGAAGCTCATCGGTGACGGCGCGACGGTGCTGCGGACCCAGGTCGGCTCGTCGTCGGAGTGGCGTTCGTTCAGCGGCAACGCCCGCGTCTTCGCCCAGCAGCTCGCGCGGTCGGACGGCGACCTGCGGCGGCTGATCGCGACCGCCCCGCCGGCGGCGACCGAGCTTTCGACGCTGCTGAAGGAGAACGACCCGGGCCTGCCGATCCTGCTGGCCAACCTGCTGACGACGGCGCGGGTGTTCGGCACCCGCACGGCGGCGGAGGAGACGCTGCTGGCGAACGTGCCGCGCGCGGTCGCGGGCGTCGGCTCGGCGCTGAACCCCCAGGGCGACGCCCTGCGGATGGAACTGGTGCTCAACTTCGACAACCCGCAGCCGTGCGTGCGTGGCTACGAAAGCACGCCGCACCGGTCGAGCGACGACCTTTCGCCGTTGCCGTTCAACACGGACGCGGCCTGCACCCTGCCGTACGGCAACCCGAGTTCGGTGCGCGGCGCGCAGAACGCACCGCACCCGCCGGTCCCGGCACCGGCGCTGCCGGGCGGCCTGACCGGACTCGACGGGCTGACGACGTCGACGAGCCTCGAGGAGATGCTGTGGCTGCGGTGAAGTACGGCGCTGTAGCGGTCTTCGCGGCCGCCACGGTCTTCGCGGGCTGGTCGGGCTACGCGTGGTACGCGGCTTCGCACGACTCGGCGCTGACGTACGGCGTCGCGCGCGACGAGGCGTTGACGAGCGGCCGGACGCTGGTGGCGGAGCTGAACACGCTGGACTACCACGACGTGAACGGCGGGCTGGGACGCTGGCTGGCGGCCTCGACGGGCCCGTTGCACGACCAGCTGGCCCGCACGGACGACACGACGAAGAAGACGCTGACGGCGAACGCGACGGTGGCGACGGGCCGGGTCCTGGACGCGGCGTTGAGCGAGCTGGACGAGCACGCGGGGACGGCGAAGATGCTGGCGTCGGTGGAGATCACGATGACCCGCCAAGGGGCGGCACCGACGGTTAAGCGCAACCGTTTCGCGGCGGCGTTGTCGCGAACGGCTGAGGGGTGGAAGTTGAGTGCGCTCGACCAGCTGCCGGTGGGTGCCCGATGAGCCGCACCCGGGCGATCCCGGAAGAGTCGGCGGCCGAGGTCGCCGCCGCAGGCTCGAGCAGCCCCGCTGAGGCCGAGCCGCTCGCCGACGGCGAGACCGACCAGGCCACCACCGCAGGCTCGAGCAGCCCCGCCGAGGCCGCCCCGGCCGGTGCCGGGCGGCTCGAGATCGCCGAGACCGAAGTCGGCGAGTCCCGCACTGAGTCCGAGCCAGCCGAAGGTGAAGCCGCTGCCGAGCATGCTCCAGCCAAAACCCGCCCCGGCTGGCTGCGCCTTCCCGCCCTCCTGCTCGCCGCCGCACTCCTGCTCACCGGCGCCGGCGTCTGGTTCACCCTCGAAGCGCGCTCCGCCTCGAGCAACCCCGCCGCCGGGAACCTCGCCCTCACCGACGTCGGGGCCACCGCCGACGTCACCTCCGCGGTCAGCCTCGCGATGAACCGGATCTTCTCCTATTCCTACGACAAGACCGACGTCACCGAAAAGGCCGCCGCGGCGGTGTTGCGCGGGGACGCCAAGACCTCTTACGACCAGCTCTTCGCGCAAGTCCGGGAAAAAGCGCCCGAGCAGAAACTCGTGCTCACTTCGCGCGTTTCGGCGATTGCCGTCCAAGAACTCCGGAATGGTCACGCGCGGTTACTCGTCTTTCTCGACCAATCGGCCGTCCGGGCTGACAACAATGCGACCGACAGCGCCGCGGCGCAGCTTTCCGTGACCGCGGAACACACGGGTGACGGCTGGGTCGTCACCGAACTCGAACCGCGCTGAACCGTTTCCGGGAACACCCGGGAACGGACGGGCAACGCACAAGGAGGACAACCATGTCCGTGGCAACGCAGCTGAGGAGACTGGCCGTGCTCACGTCGGCGGCGGCACTCACGCTGACCGGGGTCGCGGTGACGCCGGCGTCGGCCGACGTCATCCCGATCCCCGTGTCCTACAAGGTCACCGGCAGCACCACGGTGAAGAAGACCGGCAGCGCCATGAAGCTCGGCCCCGGCTCGCTCAAGGGCAACCTGCTGATCGACGACCAGACCGGGTCGGTCGGGCTCAGCGCCGACCTGGCGCTGCCGCCGTCGCAGGCCGACATCTCGCTGCTGTCCGGCATCTTCCGCATCAAGGCGAAGGTCAAGGTGACCCCGCTCGGGCCGGCCACCGGCACCATCGCCGACGGCAACCTGACCACGCACGCCCAGGCCAGCATGGAGATCTACGACATCTGGGCCGGCCCGATCGTCCCGGTCATCCCGCTGCCGACCGTGCCGGGCAGCTGCAAGACGAAGACCCCGCTCGACCTGACGCTGTCCGCGCAGGACATCGACATCACCGCGCCGGCCATCACGGTGACCGGCACCTACACCATCCCCGAGTTCACCAACTGCTTCATCGCCGACATCGCCCTCGGCGCCCTGGTTTCGGGGCCGGGCAACACCATTTCGCTCGACCTGGCCAGCGACGCTTCCTGACGCCGGGCCGCGGGTGGCGGGCCGCGAAGCCCGCCACCCGACGGCGTCAGCAGGGCGCGGCCGGGTTTTCCTTCAGCGCGAAGCTGTCGTTGTCCCCGGCCGAAACGGCGAACACCGGCCCGCACCAAGGGAAAGCGGACTCGCCGACGAAGTTCGATCCCCAGACCACCACCGAGCCGTCCGTCTTGAACGCCACGTTGTGGTTGAACCCGGCGTCGATGCCCGCGACGTCGGACAGCGCCTCCGGCGGCACCTCGGTCTGGTGGAAGTTGTCGCGACCCCAGGCGTAGACCTGGCCGTTCTTCAGCGCGAGGCTGTGGTTGAACCCGGCGGAAACCGCCGTGACACCCGAAGAAAGCCCGGCCGGCACGGTCGCCTGGCCGTAGGTGTTGCTCCCCCAGGCCAGCACGCCGCCGTTCTTGAGCGCCAGGTTGTGGTCGCCCCCGGCGGAAATCGCGGTGACGCCGGACTGGGCGGCCGCCGGCACGTCGGTCCGCGTCCCCCAGCTCACCACCTGCCCGTTCTGCTTGAGCGCCAGGCTGTGCATGTTGGACGTCGAGATCGCGATGACCCCGCTGGACACCGACGCGGGCAGCGTGGTCTGGCCGTACCAGTTGTTCCCCCAGGCCAGGACCTGGCCGTTCTTGAGGGCCAGCTCGTGGCCCCAGCCCGACGCGATCTGGCTGACCCCGGACGTCGCCGCGGCGGGGATTTCGTTGGCGCCCCAGTTGTTCGCGCCCCACGCGAGGACCGCGCCGCCCTTGAGCGCCAGCGCGGTCGTGCTGCCCGCCGACACGGCGGTGACGCCGTCCAGCGCGGACGCCGGCGGGATCGTCACGTCGTAATCCGGTTTCCCCCAGGCGATCACGCCGCCGACGGTGGCCGCGGACGCCGGCGCGGCGAACGCCGAGGCGGCCAGCACCACCGTCACGGCCACTGCGGCACCTCTGGTCGACACCCGTCCACAACGGGAAGTACCCGGCACGGTAGCCTCATTTCTCCGGTTTCGTTATCCGGGATTGCTCCGGCAAGATCACAAATGGTAGACCGGCACACTCGGCACTTCGCCACGGCGGCCGTTCTTTGTCAAAATCCGCCAAATCCGCACGCGAGCCTACGCCGTCGTGGACAAGAAACCGATACCGCCGAACGACGTATCCCCCGCGCAGTCACGAAGTCTTGTCCCTTACTGAACTGGCGAGTAGCCTCAATTCCGGCAGATGGACCTCCACCTCGCCTGCCGATGAATCGCGACCCGCCGCCCGGGGCAATGGGGACGGTGAGCGCGATGGGGGCTCACGGCGGCGGGAAATCGATCAGCCAAAGCCGAGACTGAACTGAATCAAAGGAGATGACAGGCATGTCCCGACTCAGCAGGCTGTCCGCCGGTATCGCCACCACCGCGACCGCGATCGGCGCCATCGCGGTGCTGACCGCGGGCACCGCGGCCGCCGCCACCGTCACCTACACCGCCGGGGGCACGGCGGGGCTCACCTACAACTGCACCTTCCCCGGTATCTCGCCGCAGCCGGTCGCGATCACCGCGCACCTGGACGCACCCGACACGGTCGCGGCGGGCAGCACCGTCACCCCCGCCAACGTCGGCGGCACCGCCACGATCAGCGCGACGGTCCACTCGCTGCTGACCGCGGTCGGCTACGACGGCATCCGCGGCAACGCGACGGTGCCGGTGACGGCGTCGGCGGGCACGCTGTCGCAGCCGTCGGCCTCCGGGCTGGACATCCCGGAGGTGATCTACCCGACCGGCGGGCCGATCACGGTGGTCATCTCGCAGGTCGCGACGTCCAGCATCCCGAACTGGACCGCCCCGGCCACCGCGGGCAGCGCCACCCTGTCGCTGACGAGCGGGCTGTCGGCGAACCTGGAGTTCCACAAGAAGTCCACCGGCGCCTGGTCGCCCTGGACGATGAACTGCACCCTGAAGGTGACCAGCCCGGCGCAGAACACGGCGTTCAGCCCGAGCATCACCGTCTCCTGACCGGATTCCCGGTGCGGGCCCGTCCCCTGGCCCGCACCGGGACTCCCGTCCTTTCCGCACGCACCCAGGGAACCTGATGCCACGTCGAGCCCGGCCCCGCACCCTCGCCGTTTCCGCGCTGGCGGCCGTCGGCCTGCTCTCCGCGGTGAACGGCGCGCTGACCGGGGTCGGCTCGGCCGCCCCCGCGCCCGCGGTCCCGCCGGACACCAAGGCGACGGCGGCGGTTTCGGTGACCTGCCCGTTCGCCGACCCGCTCGGCGCCCGCGCGCTCACCACCGAAACGTCGGTCACCCTGCCCGCCCAGGCGAAGACGGGGACCTCGCTGACCCTCGGCGCGCCGGCCACGAAGGTCACGCTCCCGCGCGACGTCGCGCTGTCGTACCTGCCGGCCGGCGCCACCACCGGTTCCCTGGCGGGCGAGCTGCGGTTCGACCTCGACGTGCATCAGGACGACCGCGCGGACAAGGTCCCGGTCGCCCTCACCGTGCCGGCCACCGCGCTGCCGGAGACCGGGGACCTCACCCTGACGGCCACCGGCACCGTGCCCGACATCGCGCTGAACACCGTCGGCGCCGTCACCTTCGACGTCACCGCGCCTTCCCTCGCGCTCGCCGCCGTCCCGGCGCCCGCCGATCCGGCCGCGAAGCCGGTCGCGTGCGCGGTGGACCCCGGGCAGCAGACCACGCTGGGCAAGGTGCTGGTGCTGCCGAAGGCGACCCCGGCTCAGAAGGCGAAGCAGCAGCAGGCCGCGGCCGCCGACGAGCCCGGCCCGGGCGATCCCCCGACCGACGACGAGTTCGCGGTCCCGCTGAGCCTCGTCACGATCTTGACGACGTCGACGGTCAAGAAGCTCGGCGCGACCGTCAAGGCCGACCCGGCGTTCCTGTTCAACGGGCTGTTCATCCTCAACCTGGTCACCAACGACTCCCGGGTCACCGGGTCGACCACGTTCGCCCCGTCGACCGCGACGTTCCTGGGCTTCGGTTTCGTGCCGGTGACGGCGACCGTCGAGTTCCTGCCCGTCGACTACCGGAACAGCAAGGTCATCGAGATCGCCGGCAAGATCACGACGGATCCGGACACCGGGGCCACGTTCCTGAACACGACGCTCCAGGTGATGGCCCGGCTCAGCAACGCGAAGGTCAACGGCGTCCCGCTGGACCTGGGGCCGGACTGCGTGACGGAGGACGCGGTGAAGCTCACGCTGAACGGCCCGTACGAGGCGTTCGGCGTCGGCCACATCCGGACGGACAAGGACACCGGTTTCGAGCTCCCGAAGTTCACCGGCTGCCGCGCCGGCGGCCAGGAGCTGAGCCCGCTGCTGTCCGGAATGAGCTCCGGACCGGGCAACCAGGCGTTCGTCGACACCTACAACCTGATCGTCTGCACCGAGCCGGACCACACCCAGTGCCCGCCGGGGTCCGACGGACCCCCGCCGGAGGCGGCGGCGAAGAAGACGGTCAAGCACTCGAACTGAGCGGAAGCTCCCTCGCCCCGACCGTTACCGGTGGCCTGACTGTCCACTGTGGAGGATCACATGCGCTCCCGCCTGACCGCGGCGCTCGCCATCGCGATCGCCGTCACCGGAGTGGCCGGGCCCGCCCGCGCGAGCACGCTGTTCCAGTCCGGCTCGGCCGGCTACACGTGCGTGTTCCCGGGCCAGTCCGTGCAGCCGGTGACCGTGACGGAGGAGTTCACCGGCCCGGACACGGCCGCGCCCGGCGCGGTGTTCACCCTCACGAACCTCTCGGGGACCGTCACGCTGTCCGACGGCGCGCTCGCCGCCCTGACGGCCGCCGGTTACGACGGCACCGCCGCCGGGGCGAGCGCCATGATCGTCACGCCCGCGAACGCCACCGCCACCGGGACCGGCACCCTCGGCCTGGTCCAGCCGGCGACGTGGGGCACCGGGCCGGCGACGATCACGTTCCGCGGCGGGCGGCAGCCGTTCACCGCGGGACCGTCCGGGGAGATCACGTTCCGCCGCACGAAGGCGCTCGCCCTGCAGCTGTCCCTGCACCGGCTGCCGGGCAGCACCGCCCCGACCGGCGTGGACCTCACCTGCACCCAGCCGGACGGCCAGGTCACGCCCTTCGGTCCGGCGCTGCCGATCGGGTAAGCCGCCCGGCCGGCGAAACACCCGGCTACGCCGAACTGGCGCGCCTGAGTCTGCCCGGCGTTCGACCGCGGACCGGGCCCTAGTTGGACGTCCACTGTGGACGCGTGGCGCCCGACCGCGGCGAGGGCAGGATCTCGCTCACCGGGTACCGCAGCGGCAGCGGCGCCGCCCCCGCGCGCAGCGCCAGTTCCATCTCGAACCGGGCCGCCGGGTCGCGCAGGCTCTCGCCGAAAGTCGCCTGTAGCTGGCGCATGCGGTAGCGGACCGTCTGGGGGTGCACGCCCAGGCGTTCCGCGATCTCCACCACGTTGCCCTGGCTGTCGAGCCAGGCCCGCAGCGTCTCCAGCAGCCGCTCCTGCTGCTTGCCCGTCATGTCCGCCAGCGGCGCGAACAGCCGGTGGCGCAGCGTGCCGACCAGGCCCGTGTCGGAGTTGACCAGCAGCGTCGCCAGGTGCTCCTCCGCGCGCAGCACCGGGCGCGGCACCAGCACCCCGCGCTCGGCCAGGTGAAGAGCGTTGCGGGCCCACCGCAGGGAATCCGCCACCGACGCGAGCGGGACGCACGGGCCGATCGAGAGCCGGCAGTCCGGCAGGGCCACCTGCAGCGTCGCCAGCCGGGCGCCGCTGAGCTCGCCCGGGACCACCAGCTTCGGGTCGGGGGTGTCGAGCTCGGCGAGGACGTCCGCGTCCAGGCCGGCGTGGCGGCGGGCCGGGGCGACGCCGTCGGCCGGGCTGACCGCCACCGGCGTCGCGTCGGTCGGCACCGGCCAGCCGATCAGCTGGGCCAGCTCGGCGATCGCCTTGGGCGACGCGGGTGGCGCCTCGAGGATCAGGTGCAGCAGCTTGCGGCGCCACGTGTCGAGCGCGCCCGCCGTGCGTGCCTTCGCCTCCAGGTAGCCGTCGAGCGCGACGGACGCGAGTTCGTCCATGAACGCCAGCATCGCGTCGGCCAGCTGGGACATCACCGCCGACGAGAGCCCGCTTCTCCGGCCGACGCGCATGATCCGCCGCCACGACACACGCGCACCGACGCGGTAGGCCGACTGCAGCGTGTCGAGGCTGCGGCCTTCGCGCATTTCGTTCTGCCCCAGGCGGTGGTGCACCTCGTGGGACTGCTCCTTGGACACCGTCGGGTCGGCGATCTGCGCGACGAACAACGTGATCGCGTACTCGACGCCGGCCCGGATGGACTTGCCGTAGGGGCCGTCGAGCGGGCGCGCGTAGGCCGGGATGGTCGCGCGGATCTCGTCGACGATCTCGGCGGCGAGGCTGGCCAGCTCGGGACGCAGGATGTCGGCGAGCTTGCGGGGTAGTGCGGCCGGGGGCGCAGCGTGATCGAATCCGCGCTCCACCGACATCGCAGCTCCTTCGCTCCGCCCCGGGACTCCCGGCACGCACGGCCGGACACCCCGCCTGGTGCGGGGTGACACCGGACACATCGAAAAAACAGTCCCGAATGTGTCACCCCTTCGAAGAGAAACCGATTTCTTGTCATCCTTGTGACAATTTCACGGACCACGTCTGCAGGAGGCTGACAAGTACCCCGCCGACTGCTCCGGATCGTGCGTACGAACGGACGAGCGGGTCGCGGCCCACCCAGGCCGCTTGTATCATGTGCTTGATACAAGCGAGGGAGGTCCGCATGCCGTGGGACAACGTGCTGGCGGTGGCGCTCTTCACCGGGCTGATCGGCCTGGCGGTCCTGATCGTGCTCTGGCCGGGCGAGAAGCACGGTAAACGCCTGCTCGAACGCTGGGGCGTCCCGGACCCGGACGCCGCCGAGGTGGCACTGGCCGTCCGGTACCTCAAGCGGCGCCGGATCTGGTACCCGTGGCTGTTCCTGATCCTCCCGCCGGTCCTCGGCGACACCGGTGCCGGCACGATCTTCGCCACGCTGCTGCTCGGCGGCCTGATCGCCGAACTGTTCGCCCAGCGGCCCGCGCGGGGCCCGCGCCGCGAGGCCGAGCTCGCCCCGCGGACGCTGCTGGGCATCGTCCCGGCCTGGGCACTGGTGCTCGGCGTGCTCGCCGCGGCCGGGTCGGTCGTGCACCTCGCGCTGACCGCCCAGTGGCAGCTCCTGGCCGTGGCCGTGGGCACCGTCGTGCTCTGCGCGGCGATCACCCTGCTGGCCGTGCGCCGCCCGCCGGCCGGGGCGCCGCGGGCCGACGTGGCTTTGCGCTGCCGCAGCGCGCGGGTGGCGGTCGGGCTGGGCATCGGGGCGTGCGCCGCCCTCGGCTGGCCGGGCGGCGACTTCGTCTCGTTGCTGGTCGTGGTGGTCGGGCTGGCCGCGTTCCTCGCCGTCACCGCGCCGGTGAAACGGCAGCCGGCGGCCGCGTGAAGATCGTCGTCGACACGGAGAACGGGCTCGCGCCCTGGCGGCAGGTGCACGACCAGGTGATCCGCGCGGTGACGACGGGCGCGCTGCCCGAGGGGGCGCGGCTGCCGCCGATCCGCCAGCTGGCCCGGGACCTGGGACTGGCGTCCGGAACGGTGGCCCGCGCGTACCGCGAACTGGAGGCCGCGGGCTGGGTGGCGACGGCCCGGGCCCGCGGCACGGTCGTGACGATCCCGCCGACCCGGCCGGACCCCGCCACAGTGCTCCACACCGCCGCGACCGCGTACGCCACGCAGGCCCGGGACCTCGGCGCCGACCTCGCCACAGCCTTGGATGCGGTCCGCGCGGCCTACGAATCGTGAGCGAGCAGCCGTCCCACGGCCGCCAGCACCGGCTCCAGCACGGCGACCTCGGCGTAGGTGCCCACGCACTCCGTGATTCCCGCGCCGACGACGTCGTACGCGGCCAGGGCGTCGAGTGCCGTCACGAGTCGCGGGATGGTCCAGCCGTCCGGCTCCGGGTAGTTGAGGCCCGCGAACTCCGCCGGGTCGAGGACGTCGAGATCCACGTGCACGTACAGCTTTTCCACGCCCGCCAGGGCATCGACCGACGTGACCGCGAGCCCCCGCGAAACCGCCGCGTGTTCCTCCGGGTCGAACGCGCGCGTGCCCTGGAGGGCCACCCGGCCCGGTTCGAGAGCGGGCGAAGCCGCGAAGTCCGGATCACCCTCGCCGAGCAGGGACCGCAGCACCATCCCGTGGAACGCGCCCGAGGGCGACGACTCAGCCGTGTTGAGGTCCGCGTGCGCGTCGAACCACACGACACCCAGGCCCGGCCCGTACCGGAACCGGGCCACGCCGATCGGGACCAGCTCGACACCGCAGTCGCCGCCGATCGTGAGCACCGGGCCGCCCGGCGCCTCGAGCGCAGCCAGCTGCGCCGCGCGGTTCGGCCCGGTCAGCACGGCCCGCGACGCGACGCCTTTGTCCACTTCGGACACTTCGCGCGTCTGCCGGACGTGGTGCACGGGCCGGCCGAGCACGTGCCCGGCCAGCTCCGCGAGCGCCAGGCAGCCGTCCGGCAGCTCCGCCGCCCGCGGTCCCACGGCGCCTTGGCGCTGCGGGACCGCGTTGACCAGCGTCATTCCAGGACGAGCAGGAGGTCGCCGCCCTCGACCTGCTGGACGGAGTTGATCGCCAGCCGGCCCACCTTGCCGCCGGCGGACGCCGTGATCGACGCCTCCATCTTCATCGCCTCGATGGTCGCGACGGTGGCGCCGGCCTCGACCGTGTCACCCTCGGAAACCTGCAGCGTGACGACCCCCGCGAACGGCGCCGCGACCTGCTTCGGGTTGCCCTTCTCCGCCTTCTCGGTCGCCGGGATGTCCGAAGCGATCGAGCGGTCGCGGATCTGGATCGGGCGCAGCTGGCCGTTGAGCGTCGACATCACCGTGCGGACGCCGCGTTCGTCGGCCTCGCCGATCGCCTCCAGCTCGATGAGCAGCCGCACGCCCGGCTCGAGGTCGACCTGGTACTCCTCCCCCGGCCGCAGCCCGTAGAAGTAGTCCTTGCTGGGCAGCACCGACGTGTCTCCGTAGGCCTCGCGGTGCGCCTCGAACTCCTTCGTCGGGCCGGGGAACAGCAGCCGGTTGAGCGTCCGGCGCGGTTCGTCCGCCAGGGCCGTCCGGTCCTCTTCGGACAGTTCGACGACCGGCTTCGCCGCCGCGCGGCCTTCGAGGGCCTTGGTGCGGAACGGCTCCGGCCAGCCACCCGGCGGGTCGCCCAGCTCGCCGCGCAGGAAGCCGATCACCGAGTCGGGGATGTCGAACTTGTTCGGCTCCGCCTCGAAGTCGGCCGGCGCGACGCCCGCGCCGACCAGGTGCAGCGCGAGGTCGCCGACGACCTTGGACGACGGCGTGACCTTCACCAGATGGCCGAGGATCTTGTCCGCGGCCGCGTACATCGCCTCGATGTCCTCGAACCGGTCGCCCAGCCCCAGCGCGATGGCCTGCGTGCGCAGGTTCGACAGCTGCCCGCCCGGGATCTCGTGGTCGTAGACGCGCCCGGTGGGCGAGGCCAGCCCGGCCTCGAACGGCGCGTAGATCTTGCGCACGCTCTCCCAGTACGGCTCCAGGTCCCCGATCGCCCGCAGGTCCAGCCCGGTGGTCCGGGCGGAGTGGTCGGTGGCCGCCACGATCGACGACAGCGACGGCTGCGAGGTCGTGCCCGCCATCGACGACACCGCGCCGTCGACGGCGTCCGCGCCCGCGTTGATCGCCGCGAGGTAGGTGGCCAGCTGGCCGCCCGCGGTGTCGTGGGTGTGGATGTGCACCGGCAGGTCGAACTCCTTGCGCAGCGCCGTGACCAGCTTGGTCGCCGCGGGCG
Source organism: Amycolatopsis stemonae (assembly GCF_054781455.1). Taxonomy (NCBI): domain Bacteria; kingdom Bacillati; phylum Actinomycetota; class Actinomycetes; order Pseudonocardiales; family Pseudonocardiaceae; genus Amycolatopsis; species Amycolatopsis stemonae. The sequence continues at coordinate 216,464 of NZ_BAAGUJ010000010.1, forward strand.
CGCGCAGCAGCCCGGCCATGTCCTTGATCGCCAGGACGTGCGCCCCGGCGCCGACGATCTGCTCGGCCAGCTTGAGGTAGTAGTCGAGCGTGTAGAGCTTCTCGCCCGGATCGGACAGGTCCGAGGTGTAGCAGAGCGCCACCTCGGCGACCGCGGAGCCGGTCTCGCGCACGGCTTCGATGGCCGGGCGCATCTGCTCGACGTCGTTGAGCGCGTCGAAGATCCGGAAGATGTCGATGCCGGTCTTCGTGGCCTCTTCGACGAACGCGGTGGTCACCTCCGTCGGGTACGGCGTGTACCCGACGGTGTTGCGCCCGCGCAGCAGCATCTGGAGGCAGATGTTCGGCACGGCCTCGCGCAGCGCCGCCAGCCGCTCCCACGGGTCTTCGGCGAGGAACCGCAGCGCAACGTCGTAGGTCGCGCCGCCCCAGCACTCCAGCGAGAGCAGCTCGGGAAGCGTGTTCGCGACGACCGGCGCCACCGCGAGCAGGTCCTTCGTGCGGACGCGCGTGGCGAGCAGCGACTGGTGCGCGTCGCGGAACGTCGTGTCGGTGACGCCGATGTGCGGCGACTTCCGCAGCCACTCGGCGAACCCGGCCGGGCCCAGCTCGACGAGCTTCTGCTTCGAGCCCGGCGCCGGCTGCGCGTCCTTCGCGAGCTTCGGCAGCTTCAGCGTGGCGTCCGGGGTCTTCGGGCGCTCGCCGTGCGGCTTGTTGACCGTCTGGTCGGCGAGGTAGGTCAGCAGGCGCGTGCCGCGGTCGGCGGACTGCCGCGCGGTGAGCAGCTGCGGGCGCTCCTCGATGAAAGACGTCGTGACGCGCCCGTTGCGGAAGTCGTCGTCGTCCAGAACCGCTTGCAGGAACGGGATGTTCGTGGCGACGCCGCGGATCCGGAACTCGGCCACGGCGCGGCGCGCGCGGCCGACGGCCGTCTTGAAGTCGCGGCCTCGGCAGGTGAGCTTCACCAGCAGCGAGTCGAAGTGGGCGCTGATCTCGGTGCCGGAGAAGGCGGTGCCGCCGTCGAGCCGGATGCCCGAGCCGCCCGGCGAGCGGTAGGCGGAGATCATCCCGGTGTCCGGGCGGAAGCCGTTGGCCGGATCTTCGGTGGTGATGCGGCACTGCAGGGCGGCGCCGCGCAGGTAGATCTTGTCCTGGCTCAGGCCGAGGTCGTCGAGGGTCTCGCCGGAGGCGATCCGCAGCTGCGACTGCACGAGGTCGACGTCGGTGACCTCTTCGGTGACCGTGTGCTCGACCTGGATGCGCGGGTTCATCTCGATGAAGACGTGGTTGCCCTGCTTGTCGAGCAGGAACTCGACGGTGCCGGCGTTGCGGTAGCCGATCTGCTTCGCGAACTTGACCGCGTCCGCGCAGATCCGGTCACGCAGCTCCGGGTCGAGGTTCGGCGCCGGGGCCAGCTCGACGACCTTCTGGTGGCGCCGCTGCACCGAGCAGTCGCGCTCGTAGAGGTGGATGATGTTGCCCGCGCCGTCGGCGAGGATCTGCACCTCGATGTGCCGCGGCTCGACGACGGCCTTCTCCAGGAAGACGGTCGGGTCGCCGAAGGCGGACTCGGCCTCGCGCGCGGCGGCCTCGATGGACTCGCGCAGCTGGGCGGGGTCCTCGACGCGGCGCATGCCGCGCCCGCCACCGCCTGCGACGGCCTTCACGAACACCGGGAAGCCCAGCTCCTCGGCCGCGGCGACCAACTGGTCGACGTCGCTGGAGGGCTCCGACGACCCGAGCACCGGCACGCCGGCCTCGCGCGCGGCCTTGACCGCGCGGGCCTTGTTGCCGGTGAGTTCGAGGATCTCGGCGCTGGGCCCGACGAAGGTGATCCCCGCTTCCTCGCAGGCGCGCGCGAGGTCGGGGTTCTCGGAGAGGAAGCCGTACCCGGGGTAGACGGCGTCGGCCTTCGCCTTCTTCGCGGCGGCGACGATCTCGTCGACCGAGAGGTAGGCGCGCACGGGGTGACCGGGTTCGCCGATCTCGTACGCCTCGTCGGCCTTCAGCCGGTGCAGCGAGTTGCGGTCTTCGTGCGGGAACACGGCGACCGTCCCCGCGCCCAGTTCGTAGCCGGCGCGGAACGCTCGGATCGCGATCTCCCCGCGGTTGGCCACCAGCACCTTGCGGAACATGCCCGGTCCTTCCCATTTGGATCGGTAAGTCAACGCACGTTACCCGGTTCTTCCCGCTCTGCGGGAGTTCAGTCCCGGGTGATGGACATCATGCGCCGCGAAGGGTTGGCCGGGAGCGCGTCTGGGCAGCTTCTCAGGATCCAGGCGGGGCGTAAAGCAGCCGGTTGGCCGTGCCCTCCGGGACACCCTGCAGCACGTTTGGCGTCGCCGCCTGAACAAGCGCTTGGTCCACCTGGTCGGGCGTCGCTTCCGGGTGCTGGGCGCGGTAGATCGCCGCCACTCCCGCCGCGAACGCCGCCGCCACCGACGTGCCGGATTCCGGGCCCGCGCCGGTGCCGCCCGCGATCGGGCTCGGGACGTCGACACCCGGTGCGTACAGGTCGACGTCCTGGCCGAAGTTCGACGCCTTGTCCGGGTGGTCCTGGGCGTCGGTCGCCCCGACGGTCAGCGCCTCGGGGACCCGGCCCGGGGAGAACCCGCTCGCGTCGGCCGTCTCGCTCCCGGCCGGGACGGCGATCGGGACCACCGCGGCCAGGCGCTTCACGGCCGCGTCGAGCTGGTCGTTGGGGACGCCGCCGATGCCCAGCACGGCGACCGCCGGTTGCTGGGCGTTCTGCGCGACCCAGTCGAGCCCGGCGATGATCTGGTCGGTGGCGCCGCCGCCGTCCTTGTCGAGCACGCGCACGGGCACGATCTGCGCCCCCTTCGCGACGCCGTAGTCCTTGCCCGCGGCGATCCCGGCGAGGCGGGTGCCGTGGCCGTTGGTGTCGGCGGTGTCCGAGCCGCCGGCGAGGAAGTCCCGGCCGGGCGCGACCCGGCCCTGGAAGTCGGGGTGCTTCGCGTCGACGCCGCTGTCGATCACGTAGATCGAGACGCCCGAGGCGTCGTTCGCGTAGTGGTAGGCGTGGTCCTGCCCGGTCCGCTGGTCGATCCGGTCGAGCCCCCAGCTGGGCGGATCGACCTGGACCCCGCCCGCCGCCGTCTGCCCGGCGAGCACGGTGGCCACGGCCGCGAGAAGCATCTTCATGATCGTCGTGGTACCCCGGGGGCCCGGCGGGGACAACTCAGGGCTGTCGCCCGTTCGGCTGATTCCGGATTCCCCAGACGACGACGAGCGCCGCGAGCAACACGAGACCGACCGTCGCGATCACCTGCCCCGCGACGGTCAGCGAGGAGTCGTAGAACAGCGGTGCGAAGGTCGGCCCGAGCACACCGGCCAGGCCGAGCGTCCCCGCGGCCAGCACGGCGACGGCGGCCCGCCGCGGACGCAGTGCGGCGGCGAAGACGGGCAGCGCGAGGGCGAGCAGCGCACCGAGGACGTAGTAGGCGGCCGCCCGTCCGGCATCGCTGTCGTCGTAGACGGCGAGTTCGGAGAGCTGGGTGATCCACCCGGCCGCGATCCCGGCTCCGAGCACGATCGCCGTCCAGGCTTCCCAGCGTCGCGGCTTGCCGAACGACGCGGCGGAACTCCGGCGCAGGGCGGCCAGCGCACACCCGCCGGCGACGACCAGCCCGGTGTGGGCGATCAGTTCGAAGGCGAACCCGGCGTTCAGGTTGGTCGAGCTGTGCTGGGACAGGGTGACGAATTCGCCGAGGAACCGCAGGAAGCCGAACGCCGCGGCGAAGCCGGTACCGAGCACGAGCGCGGGCCCGACGCGTCTCCGGGTGCGGGGGACGAGCGTGAGGATGCCGGCGAGGAGCGCACAGGCCGCGACGACCCCGACGTAGACGGGCATGCCGGGGCGGTAGGAGGCCAGGTTGTACTCGTCGTAGCGGTAGTTCAGGCCCATGCCGCTGAGGGCGAAGACCGCACCCCCGATGGCCAGGATGGCGGCGGTCCCGGCAACCGGATCCGCTGCGGTTTCGCGGGCGCCGGTCGCCGGTTTTTCGGCGGCTTCCGAGGCGGCCGGGGAATCCTCGGCCGGCTCAGGTGCGACGGCCGCGGGCTCACGGTGCCCGGCGACCGGCCCGGGCGACTGCACCACCGGACCGGGCGCCCCGGACTCGGGCGGCTTCGGCCTGGGCTCCGGGACCAGCTCGGCCGCCGGAGCCGGTTCAGCCACCGCCTCCGGCGCGGTCGCCTGCTCCGGCCTGGGTTCGGGGATCAACTCGGCCGCCGGGTCCGCCCCAGCCGCGGCCTCGGCCGCCCGCTCCGCCGCAGCCGCAGCCTCGCCTGCCCGCTCCACCCCAGCTATTGCCTCGCCCGCCCGCGCCGACCCAGCCACTGCCTCGCCTGCCCGCTCCGCCGCAGCCGCAGCCTCGCCCGCCCGCTCCACCCCAGCTATTGCCTCGCCCGCCCGCGCCGACCCAGCCACTGCCTCGCCTGCCCGCTCCGCCGCAGCCGCAGCCTCGCCCGCCCGCTCCACCCCGGCCACTGCCTCGCCCGCCCGCGCCGACCCAGCCATCGGCTCCGACTCGGCTGACTGCCCTCGCTCGGCCACCGGCTCCCGGTCCGATTCGGACTCGCCTGCCGACTCCCCATCCGGCTCCGGTGCGATGACCGGCTCCGGCTCGGCCTCGATCTCCACCTCCACCACCACGTCACCGGTCGGCCCGGTGACCACCACCTTCCCCCGCCGCACCCCTGCCGGCCCCGCCGCGACCGACAGCGAGGCTCCCGAAGCCGTCTCCGCCACCTCGATCCACGCGTGCGAGGCCTCGAACCGCACCTCCCGGGCCACCGGCGGCCCTACCGCCCGCAAAGCCGCCGAAGCCACCGAGCCCGCCGCCGCGGACAACCGCACCACCGACGGTTCCACCCGCACCACCGCGAAACCCATCGCTTCGGAAGCCGCCGCGGCGACGTGCTCGATGTCCGTCGCCGCCATCGAGCGAAGTGCCTCGAACGCGCCCATCGCCACCGGGAGGTTGCCGCTCGAGAGGCGACGGCGCAGTTCCGCCACCGCGCCCAGCCGGGTGAACGGGTTCTCCGCGCCGATCGCCGCCGCCAGATCGGGTGGGATCGGGGACGGCTTGATGCGGCGGCGCCGGCTCTTCGCCAGGTACAGCTCGCCCTGCATCTCGATGTCGCGGCTCGGCGTCTGCTTCGGGTTGCGTTCGCGGACGCGGTCGAACAGGTACTCGTACAACTCCCCCAGCGCGATCCAGCCGTCTTCGTCGCGGTCCGCCTCGCCCGTGCGCAGGCCCTCCACCAGCGCCGACGTGAACACCGACGGCCGTGCCGGGCCGTCCGAAGCCAGCGCCGCTCCCTCGAAGGCGTACTCGATCGAGTTCGACGCCGTGATGACCGCGCGGCCGCGGCCGCCGCGGAAGCTGTCCAGCACGTTCGCGTCGCCCGACGCACGCACCGCCACGCCCTGGCCGAACGCGCCGCCGTAACAACAGTCCAGCAGCAGGACGATGCTGCGCGAACGGCTTTGGCGGATGCACTGCTGCACGAAGTCCGCGGGCACCGCCGTGGACCGCAGGCGGTCCGGGCGGGTGTTGCGGGCCGCGAAGTACAGCCCGCCCGCGTCGTCCTTCAGGCCGTGGCAGGAAAAGTGCAGCAGCAGGACGTCGTCCGGGCGGCCCTCGGCGCACAGGTCTTCGATTTCGCCCTGCACGACGTGCGACGCTTCGTTGCGGACGACGCGCACCTCGAAGTCGCTGATCGTGCGGTCGGCGAGCACCCCGGCCAGGGCGTCCGCGTCCGCCGCGGGTGAGCCCAGCTGCTGCAACCCCGCGTTGTCGTACTCGCCGTTGGCAACGATCAGCGCCCGCCTCCGCCCGGCCATACCGGGTAGAAAACGCCCGGAATCGCGGTGCGGCAAGCAGCCGAATGGGCACACCTATTCAGCAGCGGAATGGTAAATCGTTTCCTGCCCTTTCAGGCAGACCACCGCGTCGAACGCGGCCGCGACGTCCACCGTGGGCGTCATGTGCGCGTGCCGGATGCTCGACGCCGCCGGGTGCGCGACCACGCACGGGGCCCGAGCGGCCAGCATCGCCTCGACGCTGCCTTCCGCGGGTGCCGCCAATGCCTGTTCGAACATGCGGAACCCGAGCGGGGCTTCCGCGTCGGGCGCGAGACCGGTGGTCGTCCCCGAAACCGCGGTCAAGGCGAGCGCGAAATAGCGGTCGCCCAGTTCGGCGGCCAGGTGCGTGCCCGCCGACGGTGCCGTCATCCCCGGCATCGGCGAGAACGGCACACGCTGGAGGTGTCCGTTGTGGAGCATCAGCACGATCTTCTCGCCCGGGTGGAGCCGCCGCAGCAGCCGGACCGTCGCCGCCATGTACGTGTCGCGCGAAGAACTCTGCGGCTCCGGCGCGCGGCCGGCCATCAGCGCGTCCAGCTCCCGCAGGTACAGGTCGACGCGCAGCGCGCCCTCCGCGTGGTGCGCGGCCTCGGGCGCCAGCGACTCGACATGTCCTTTGAGGACGGTCAGCGCGACCGTCGCCGCATCACGCGCTTCCGCGCTCATCGCGCCGTAACGCCCCGGCGCGACAGCGCTGCTCACCGACGCGTACGGCTCACACGCCGCCAGTGCGGCGTCCACAAGGGACACATTGGCGGGATCCACCCGCGCCAGGACTTCGCGGACCGCCTCCAGCGAAGGCACCGGCGACCCCGCCGAACTCGGCAGGTCGAGCCCGGAGAACCGGACGCCGCGCCCCCGCAGCCACGTCAGCATCGAGTGGACCTCGGGTGAGTCGCCGAGACCGAAGGTGAAGCCCTCGCGCGCGATGTCGGCCACCTCGCCGGGGCCACCGCGAAGCCAGGCGTCGACCAGGTGTCCTTCGGGAAACCCGCCTTCGAACCCGAGAACGGTGAACCCGCGTTCGGTCACGAGGTGCCGCAGCAGCCGGTCGCGCAGCGCCCCGAACTCCCGGATGTGATGGTTGTTCTCACCGATGGCGACGACCTCGGCGTCACCGATCAGCTCGGCGACGGACGCGACGATGGACTCGGTTTCTGACATACTGAGCACACTAACGCAACAGGAGTAGCAGTTGGCAACCGAGATTTCCGGCACGAGACGGCCGGGCGGCCGCACCGAGCGGACTCGCCTCGCCGCCCTGAACGCCACCCTCGAGCTGCTCGGCGAGCGCGGGTACGCCGAGCTGACGGTCGAGGCGGTCGCCGAACGCTCCGGCGTGCACAAGACGACGCTCTACCGCCGGTGGGAGTCCGCCGAAGGCCTGGTCGCGGCCGCTTTGCTGATGGGCACCGAGCAGCCGTGGACAGCGCCGGACACCGGCTCCCTGGAGGGCGACCTGCGCGAGGTCAACCTGGAGCTGGTGCACTACTTCACCTCGCCGGGCGAGCGCGAGCTGCCGACGGCGTCGATCTCGGCGGCCTTCCTCTCCGCGAGAGCGGCGGACGCCCTGCGCGAGTTCTACGTCGACCGCCACGCCCGCTCGGCCGCGATCGTGGAGCGGGCCGTCGAGCGCGGCGAAGTCCCGGCGGACACCGACGCGGTCGAGGTCGTGCGCGTCGCGTGCGGGCCGATCTTCTACCGCCTGTTCGTTTCGCGGGAAGGCGTGACGCCGAAAGACGCGGGCTTGGCCGCGAAAGCCGCCGCGGCCGCCGCGAAAGCCGGCGTGTTCACGGCAGCGGACGCCGGAACCGCGTCTCCTCGAGCGTGACGCGGCCGTCGTCGACCGTTTCGGTCTGGGTGACGCCGTCGTCGACCCAGCCCTGCCGGACGTAGAAGGCCTTCGCGCGCTCGTTCGTCGAGAGCACCCACAGGACGGCGCTGTCGCCGGACATCTCCTCGACGACGCGGTCGTGCAGGGCCCGGCCGAGGCCGCGTCCCCAGTACTCCGGCAGCAGGTACAGCGCGAAGAGCCGGCCGGGACCGAACGCCGCGAAGCCCGCGATGACGCCGTCTTCCTCGGCGACCAGCACCGGGTTGCCCTCTCCGATGAGCCGGGCCCACGATGTCGCGCGCGCCTGCGCCGAGAGGCCGGCGAGGAAGTCCGCCGGGATCAGCCCGTCGTAGGCCGCCTGCCACGACCGCACGTGGACCTCGCCGATCGCCGCGGCGTCGGCGGCCGTCGCCGGGCGGATCAACTCTTCTCCAGGTACTCCGCGCGCTCGACGTCGACGACGTCGGCGACCATCTGCGCCAGCCCGCGGTACTTCTTCAGGTCCGGGTCCTTCTCGACGATCTCCTGGGCGCTGGCCCGCGACGCGGCGATGACGTCCTCGTCGCGCAGCAGCGACAGCAGCTTGAGCCCGGACCGCTTGCCGGACTGCGCGGCGCCGAGGATGTCGCCCTCGCGGCGCAGCTCCAGGTCGAGGCGGGACAGCTCGAAGCCGTCCGTGGTCGACTCGACCGCGGCCAGCCGTTCGCGGGTCGCCGTGCCGTCGAGGGCCTCGGTGACCAGCAGGCACAGCCCCGGCACGCTGCCCCGGCCGACGCGGCCGCGCAGCTGGTGCAGCTGGCTGACGCCGAACCGGTCGGCGTCCATGATCACCATCGCCGTGGCGTTCGGGACGTTGACGCCGACCTCGATCACCGTGGTCGCGACGAGGACGTCGAGCTTCCCCGCCGAGAACGCGCGCATCACCGCGTCCTTTTCGTCGGGCGGCATCCGGCCGTGCAGCACGCCGATCTTCAGCCCCTGCAGCGCACCGTGCTCCAGGTCGGGCGCGACGTCGAGCACCGCGAGCGGCGGCCGCTTGTCGCTCTTGTCCGACGGCGGCTCGTCGCCGATCCGCGGGCACACGACGTAGCCCTGGTGCCCCTTGCCGACCTCTTCGCGGACGCGCTGCCAGATCCGGTCGAACCAGGCGGGTTTCTCCGCGACCGGGACCACCGTCGTCGAGATCGGCGAGCGCCCGACCGGCATCTCGCGCAGCGCCGAGACCTCGAGGTCGCCGTACACGGTCATCGCGACCGTGCGCGGGATCGGCGTCGCGGTCATGACCAGCACGTGCGGGCTGGTGTCGCCGGCGCCGCGGGTGCGCAGCGCGTCCCGCTGCTCGACACCGAAGCGGTGCTGCTCGTCGACGACGGCGAGGCCGAGGTCGGCGAACTCGACGTGGTCCTGGATCAGCGCGTGCGTGCCGACGACGATGCCGGCCTCGCCGCTGACGATCTCCAGCAGCGCCTTCTTGCGCTCCTTCGCGCCCATCGACCCGGTGAGCAGCGTGACGCGGGTGGCGTTGTCCGCCGCGCCCAGCTCACCCGCCTGGCCGAGGTCGCCGAGCATTTCCCGCAGCGACCGGGCGTGCTGGGCGGCGAGGACCTCGGTCGGGGCCAGCATCGCGGTCTGCCGCCCGTTGTCGACGACCTGCAGCATCGCCCGCAGCGCGACGATCGTCTTGCCGGAGCCCACCTCGCCCTGCAGCAGCCGGTTCATCGGGTGTTCGGAGGCGAGGTCCGCGGCGATCTCGTCGCCGATCGCCTGCTGGCCCGCGGTCAGGTCGAAGGGCAGCCGCTTGTCGAAGGCGTCCATCAACCCGCCGCTGACGTGCGGGTTCGGCTTCGCCGGCCGCGAGATGGCCGAGTGGCGCCGCTGCGCGAAGATCAGCTGGACGGCCATGGCCTCGTCCCACTTGAGCCGCTTCTTCGACGCCTCGAGGTGCGCCCAGTTGCTCGGACGGTGGATGCCGTGCAGCGCGGTGTCGAGGTCCGACAGCTTGTGCAGCCGCCGCAGCTCGGCCGGCATCGGGTCTTCGTCGACTTCGAGGACGTCGAGCACCTGGCGCACGCACTTGGCGATCGACCAGGTCGGCATGCCCTGCGCCGCCGGGTAGACCGGGATGATCGCGGCGAGGAAGTCGTCCATCGCCTCGTCGGCGCGGTCGGCCTCGAACAGCTCGTACTCGGGGTTGGTCAGCTGCAGCGTGTCGCGGAAGGCGGACACCTTGCCGGCGAACAGGCCGGTCTTGCCGGGGACGAGGTCCTTCTCGCGCCAGGCCTGGTTGAAGAACGCGCAGGTGAGACGCCGTTTTCCGTCGGTGATCACCATGTCGAGGATGGTCCCGTTGCGGGACTTCATCCGCCGCTTGCTCACCTTCTCGATGCGCGCCAGCACGGTCGCGTGCTCGCCCAGCTCGAGGCCGGCGATGTCGGTGAGCTCGCCCCGCTCGGCGTAGCGGCGCGGGTAGTGGCGCAGCAGGTCGCTGACCGTCTCGATGTCCAGCGAGGTGGCGAGCGCCTTGGCTGTCTTGGCGCCCAGCAGCAGCGGCAGCTTGTCGCGCAGTCCGGCCATCGGCTATTCGACTCCCATCAGCAGCACGGCGTCCGCCTGGCCACTGGCGTAGCTGGTCAGCTCCACCTCCGGGTGCTCCAGCCGCAGCTGCTCCGCGAGCTCGCCGGTGACCCCGGGCGGGGCGGCGGCCCCGCTCAGCACCGTCACCAGCTCGCCGCCGAGCGCCAGCATCCGGTTCAGCACGTTCATCGCGGCCGCGACCAGGTTCGTCTCCGACGCCGGCGCCGGCTCGATCAGCACCACCTCGTCGTCGACCAGGCCGACCACGTCACCGGACTGGGCCCGGCCCACCCAGGTTAGCGACTCCTCCTGCGCGATCCGCAGTTCGCCACGCCTGGTCGCGGCGGCCGCTTCGGCCATCGCGACGACGTCGTCGTTGGTGCGGCGCCCGGCGTCGTGCACGGCGAGCGCGGCGAGTACCTGCACCGGCGAGACGCACGGGATGACGACGACATCGCGGTCGCCGGCCATGGCGTGCCCGGCCGCCGTGTCGACCGCCGCGGTGAGCGCGACGCCGCCCGGAAGCACCGTGACGTGCCGCCCGGCGGCCTCGTTGAGCAGGCTGATCACGTCCTCGACGCTGGGGGTCTCGCCCTCGGGCACGGCCAGTACTGGGATGCTCTCGGCGCGCAGCAGCTCGGCCAGCGGGCCGCCGTGCACGACGGCGACGACCGTGCGGTCGATCCCGCCGCCGGGCTCGATCGGCGTCGGCGTGAGCAACGGCTCGACGCGGATCTTGCGCGGCCGGCCGAGCGCGAGCCCGGCCTCGATGGCGGCGCCGATGTCGGCGCAGTGGACGTGCACCGCGTGGCTGCCCGAGCCGTCGCCGGCCACCGTGACGCTGTCGCCGAGGCCGCTCAGCTCCTTGCGCAGCGTCGGCAGGCCCTGTTCGTCGACGCCGTCGAGGAGGTACATGACCTCCCAGGCGTAGGCCTCGGCCTGCGGGATCGCGTGCACCTCGAGGGCGTGCTCCTGCTCGATCGCGGCCCCGGTGAGCACGCCGACCAGGGCGTCGAGCACGGCCACGAGCCCGCGGGCCCCGGCGTCGACGACTCCCGCCTTGGCCAGCGCGGGCAGCTGCAGGGGCGTCTTCTCGAGGGCGTGGGCGGCCTCGTGCGCCGCCTCCTGGGCGACTTCGCCGAGGCTTCGGGTGTCGCCGCGGACGGCCGTCGCGACGGCGTGCAGGACGGTGAGGATCGTCCCGGCGACCGGGCGGCTCACGGCCCCGGTGGCGACCTCGTCGGCGTGGCCCAGCGCCGCGGCCAGCCACGGGCCGTCGAGGTCGCCTTCGGCTCGGTCGGCCAGCCCGCGCACGACCTGGGACAGGATCACCCCGGAGTTGCCCTTGGCGGACGCGACCGCGCCGCGCGCGAGGACCTTCAGCGCTTCGGCGGCGTCCTTCGGTTGCGCGGCTTCGAGTTCCTTCGCCGCGCCGGTCATCGTGAAGAGCATGTTGGAGCCGGTGTCGGAGTCCGCGACGGGGTACACGTTGATCTCGTCGATGGCCGGCCGCAGGCTCGCGAGACTGCGCACGCAGCCCGTCGCCCAGGCCGACACCGCCGCCGTGTCCAGCACCCGCACCCCGTAACCTCCTGACCGGTCCTCGGGCAGCGTATCGACCCGGTGCCGGGGCCCTCGATCGCAGTAGTTACTATGGTCGAGTTGCCCAGTGCATCTGGGCTCATTTCTATGACCCAGATCCAAAGGAGTTCGACGTGGCTGCCGTGTGCGACGTCTGTGGCAAGGGACCCGGCTTCGGCAAGTCGGTCTCGCACTCCCACCGCCGTACCAACCGCCGGTGGAACCCGAACATCCAGACCGTCCACGCCAAGGTGGGTGTCTCCCAGCGCAAGCGCCTGAACGTGTGCACCTCCTGCATCAAGGCGGGCAAGGTCGTTCGAGGCTGAGGCCGCGAAGTTGGGTGGCGGGTGCTCTCCGGAGCACCCGCCATTTTCATGTCCTACTTCAGGAAGCCGGTCAGCAGGTCCTTCAGCGTCTCCGGGAACTGGAGCACGCCGTGGTCCTGCCCGTCGAGGGTCTCGTGCCGGGCGCCGGGGATCGCCGCGGCGGCCGCGCGGGCGCCCGCCTGCAGGGTCTCCGGGCTCGCGCCGCCGCCGATCACCAAAGCCGGGGCCGTGATCCGGGCCAGGTTTTCGCGGCGGATGCGGCCGCCGGGGCCGCAGATCTCCAGGTCGTACGGGAGCGTGTGCGCCAGGGCCGTGAACCAGCCCCACACCGGCGCCTGCTTCATCCCGTCGATCATCTCTTCCGGCGTGCCCGCGACCACCAGGAACGTCGCCACGGCACCGTCCCGGTCGCCCGACGCCAACTGGGCGCGCACCTTGTCCAGGACGTCGGGCCGCGGGTGCTCGTCGGTTGCGTACGGCGGCTCGTACGCGGCCACGCGCTCGATCGCCAGGCCCGCGGCCGCGGCTTCCAGGGCCAGGATCGCGCCCGACGAGTGGCCGAACACCGACGCCGAGCCGCCCGCGTGCTCGATCAGCGCCGCGATGTCCTCGATTTCGCGGTCCATCGCGTACGAGGACGCGTCCGTGCTGTCGCCGCGGCCGCGCCGGTCGTAGGCGATCGTCGTGAAGTCGCCGGCCAGCACTTCGGCCAGGCCCGCGACGGTGGTCCGGTCGTTGAACGCGCCGCCCACCAGGATCACCGGCGCGCCCGCGCCGCGCTGCTCGAAGTGGATGGTCGTGCCGTCGGCCGAGGTGACGTCCATGGTTTCCTCCAAAGGGTTCACCCCCTGGTCGGAGCCGTCACGCCGATCCGGACACGCGACCTCAGGGAAGTTTCCAGTCGACCGGTGCCGCGCCCTGCTGCTCCAGCAGCTGGTTGGCCCGGCTGAAGGGGCGTGACCCGAAGAAGCCGTTGTGCGCCGAGAGCGGGCTGGGGTGCGCCGACTCGATGCAGGGAACGTCGCCCAGCATCGGCCGGAGGTTACGCGCGTTGCGGCCCCAGAGGATCGCCACCATCGGCTCCGACCGGGCCGCGAGGGCCTTGATCGCCTGCTCGGTGACGTCTTCCCAGCCCTTGCCCTGGTGCGAGTTCGACTTGCCCGGCTGCACGGTCAGGGCCCTGTTGAGCAGCAGCACGCCCTGCTCGGCCCACGGCGTCAGGTCGCCGTTCGACGGCAGCGGGTGGCCGAGGTCGTCGGCGTACTCCTTGTAGATGTTGACCAGGCTCTTCGGGATCGGCCGGACGTCCGGCGCCACCGAAAAGCTCAGGCCCACCGCGTGCCCGGGCGTCGGGTACGGGTCCTGCCCCACGATCAGCACGCGCACGTCGTGGAACGGCTGCTTGAACGCCCGCAGCACGTGCTCACCCGCCGGCAGGTAGGTGCGGCCCGCGGCGATCTCCGCGCGGAGGAACTCCCCCATCGCGGCGACCTGCGGCGCCACCGGTTCGAGGGCTTGCGCCCAGCCTGCCTCGACGATGTCCTGCAGCGGTCGTGCGGTCACGGCGCGCAAGCCTACCGGGCGTGGCCGACGTCACCCGCGCGGGTCGAGCCGCCTCAGCTCGGCCTTGAACCGGCGGCCGCGTTCGACGTAGGACTCCACCACCATCGCGATGTTTTCCGCGCTGAAGGACTTGTTTTCCCGCGTCTTCCCCGGCACGCCCAGCGCGATTTCGCCGGTCTTGACGAGCGAGCCGTACGAGAGCACCGCGCCCGCGCCGACCATGCCGCCGTCCTCGATCACCGAGCCGTTGAGCACGACCGAACCGGACGCGATCAGGCAGCCGGTGCCGATCTTCGCGCCCTCGACGTGCACGGCGTGGCCGATCGCCGACGACGGCCCGAGGATCGTCGGGTGCCGCTCGGTGCAGTGCAGCACGCAGCCGTCCTGGACGTTCGACCGCTCGCCGATCTCGATGTAGCCGTGGTCGCCGCGCAGCACGGTCTGCGGCCACACCGACGCGTGCGCGCCAATCCGGACGTCGCCGATCACCGTGGCGTCCGGGTGGACGTAGGCGTCGGGGTGGATCGTCGGTTCGAGATCACCGAGTGCGTAGATCGGCATGCCGCCTCCGGGTGACTGCGGTTTCACTTCCCGTGCGATTGGATCACGGCATCGCCGCGAAGCCGAAAACCAGCCCGCTCGTCCTGGTCCTCGTCGTGCTGACGTGGCTGCTCAGCCTGCCCACCGCGGCCCCCGCGCTGGCGAACGGCCTGGCCGAGACGCCGCCGATGGGCTGGAACAGCTGGAACCAGGTCCGCTGCTACGACCTCACCGAAGACGTCGTCAAGAAGGCGGCCGACGCGCTCGCGGACACCGGCCTGCGCGACGCCGGCTACAAGTACGTCGTCGTCGACGACTGCTGGCAGGCGCCGAAGCGCGCCGCCGACGGCTCGCTGCGGGCCGACCCGGCGCGGTTCCCGCACGGCATCGCCGACCTCGCCGACTACGTGCACTCCCGCGGCCTGCTGTTCGGCATCTACTCCGTCCCCGGCAGCCGGACCTGCGCGATGGCCAACGACGCCTACCCCGCGTCCGGCATCGGCTCGCTCGGCCACGAGCGCCAGGACGCCGAGACGTTCGACCGCTGGGGCGTCGACTACCTCAAGTACGACTGGTGCAACGCCGACACGGTCGACGGCCTCGACCGCAAGGCCGCCTTCGAGAAGATGCGCGACGAGCTGGCCGCGCTGCCGCGCCCGATCGTCTACGCGATCTCCGAATACGGCGTCTCCAGCCCGTGGACCTGGGCGCGGCCGGTCGCGAACCTGTGGCGGACGACCAACGACCTGGTCGCGACCTGGGACTCGGTGCTCGCGACGATCGACCAGCAGGCCGCCGTCGCGCCCCACAGCGGCACCCCGGGCGGCTGGAACGATCCGGACATGCTGCAGGTCGGCAACGGCACGCTGACTGCGGACGAGGCCCGCGCGCACTTCAGCGTCTGGGCCGTGCTGAACGCGCCCCTGTTCGCCGGCACCGATCCGGCGAAGCTCGGCGACACCGACCTCGCGACGCTCGGCAACCCCGAGGCGATCGCCGTCGACCAGGACTTCGCGGGCGGGCAGGGCCGCCGGCTCGAAGCGGGTCCCGGCTACCAGGTGTGGGGGAAACCGTTGAGCGACGGCGGTTTCGCGGTGGTGCTGCTCAACACCGGCACCACCACCGCGACCGTCTCCGCGTCGATCCCGGGCACCTGGCGGGTCCGGGACCTGTGGGCGCACCGGGACGCCGGCACCGCCGTCAGCGCGTCACTGCGGCCGCACGCGGCGGCCCTGCTGAAGCTCACACCGAAGTGAGCTCCTTGCCGAAGCACCGGCTTTCCGGCTCGTTCTTGTAGACGCCGAAGTTCGGGATCTCGGTGTACCCCGACGACGTGTAGAGCGCGATGGCCTCGGGCTGCTTGGTGCCGGTCTCCAGGACCGCGCGCTTGCGGCCGCACAGCGCCGCCGTGCGCTCCAGCTCGGACAGGATCATCCGCGCGAACCCGCGGCCGCGGGCCGAGTCGGCGACGTACATCCGCTTGAACTCGGCGTCGCCGTCCCGGAAGTCCGGGGCGGGGCCGTCGTGCGCGCGCCACGCCCCGCAGGCGACGGCTTCTTCGCCTTGGTAGCCGACGAGGAAGACGCCCTGCGGCGGGTCGAAGTCCGCCGGGCTCATCGGGGTCACGTCCTCGTCGCCGTAGCGCTCGACGTACACCTGCTGCACCGCGGCCATGAGCTTGGCCGCGTCGGGGTGGTCGTAGGGGACCGGAACGATTCTCACGTCTGCCGACTTTAGTTCAGCGCCAATGCGTCCAGCCGCCTTCTCGCGCGAACGGCTTGCCGTCCACGGTGATCCCGGAGTCGGCCATCGTGACGACGCCGATCGTGCGCCAGCCCTCGGGCAGTTCGGTGAACGGCGGGAAGGTGGCCGCCAGCGCGTGGTCCTCGCCGCCGGTCAGCACCCAGTCCAGCGGGTCGGCGCCCAGCGCGGCCCCGACTTCCTTGAGCCGGGCCGAGACGTCGAGGTCGGCGGTGCGGACGTCGATGCCGACGCCGGACGACTCCCCGATGTGGGCCAGGTCGGCCAGCAGGCCGTCGGAGACGTCGATCATGGCCGTGGCCCCCGCGAGCGCGGCACGAGGACCGGCTTCGTACGGCGGTTCGGGGCAGCGCTGCGCGTTGACGACGCCGACCGGCGAGCGGAAGCCGCGGCCGAGCACGGCCAGGCCGGCGGCCGCCCAGCCGAGCCGTCCGTGGACGGCGACGACGTCGCCGGGCCGGGCGCCCGAGCGCGTCACCGGCTCGCGGTCGCCGAGGTCACCGAGCGCCGTGACGCTGATCACGAGCTGGTCGGCGCGGACCATGTCGCCGCCGGAGACGCCGATGCCGGCGCGGTCGGCCTCGGCCCACATGCCGTCGGCGAGCGCGGTGACCACCTCGCGCGGGGTGTCGGGCGGGCAGGCCAGTCCGACGAGGACGGTGGTCGGGGTGGCACCCATGGCGGCGATGTCGGCCAGGTTGACCGCGACGGCCTTGCGCCCGACCTGCTCGGGCGAGGACCAGTCGAGCCGGAAGTGGACGCCCTGCACGAGGACGTCGGTCGAGGCGACCACCCGGCCGTCGGGCGCGGCGACGACGGCCGCGTCGTCCCCGGGGCCGAGCAGCGTGCCCGGCGGCTGGCGCCGTCCTTCGGTGACGGCTGCGATGAGTGCGAACTCCCCGGTCTCGGCGACCGTTCCGTCGTTCGGTGACACCGGTCACCTCTGCTTTCTCTACCGGGACAAAGAGTCGATCACCGATAGTCGGATGCCCTATGTTTTTCCGTGAGCTGGCGATACGTTGCTGCTGACGTTCCTACCTTGAGCGACAAGATCCCGACGAAAGGGCGCGCCGTGGTCCACGCATACATCCTCATCCAGACCGAGGTCGGCAAGGCGGCCGCGGTGGCTGCCGAGATCTCCAGCATCCCGGGTGTGACCAGCTCGGAGGATGTCACCGGACCGTACGACGTGATCGTCCGCGCGGCCGCCGACAACGTCGACCAGCTGGGCCAGCTCGTGGTCGCGAAGGTGCAGAACGTGGACGGCATCACCCGGACCCTGACCTGCCCGGTCGTCCACCTTTAACCAGTGGTGTAGTGGTGCGGTGCCAGACTCCGACACCGGCGCCCCGCCGAAAGTGGTCCTCGTCATAGCGGCGACGCTCGCCGTGGCCCTGGCGGTCGCGGTCGCCGTGTTCGCCTTGACGAAGGGGTCCGAGCAACCCGTAGCCGGGCCCCTGCCGCTCGTCCCCGTCCCGGCGCCCGAGGCGAACGCGCCGGGCTGCACGACGCTGATGGGCGCGGTCCCGGCGGAGCTGACGTCCAACGGGACGCCGCTGAAGGTGCGCGAGCTGGCGAACCCGGCCCCGCCGGCGACGGTCGCGTGGGGCGACCAGGACCCGCTCGTGCTGCGCTGCGGGCTCACCCGGCCCCCGGAGCTGACCCCGACGGCGGCGTTGCGCCTGGTGAACGGCGTCCAGTGGCTGCAGGTGCCGGGTGACGGCGCGTCGACGTGGTACGTCGTGGACCGCGAGGTCTACGCGGCCTTGACCGTGCCGGACAGCGCGGGCACCGGGCCGCTGCAGCAGATCTCGGACACGGTCGCGGCGAAGCTGCCGGCCAAGCCGCTGCGCTTCTCCTGAACGTCAGCGCAGGCCCGTGCCCCGGGCGATCGCCGTCTCGACGAGCGTGGTCAGCAGGGTCGCGTAGTCGACGCCGGTGACCTCCCACATCTTCGGGTAGGCCGACTTCGTCGTGAAGCCGGGCATCGTGTTGACCTCGTTGATGGTCAGCTCGCCGTCCGCGCCGACGAAGAAGTCCACCCGGGCCAGGCCCTGGCAGTCGAGCGCGCGGAACGCCTCGACGGCCATCGCGCGGAGCCGGTCGGTCAGCGCGTCGTCGAGCTTGGCCGGGATGTCCAGCTCGGCGTCGTCGCCCAGGTACTTGGTTTCGAAGTCGTACCAGGCGTCTTCGTCCTCCGACAGGACGCGGATCTCGGCGGGCAGCGACGCCTCGACGCGGCCGTCCGGGAACTCGAGGACGCCGCATTCGACCTCGCGGCCGACGACCGCCGCCTCGACGAGGATCTTCGGGTCGGTGGCGCGGGCCAGCTCTATGGCCGCGTCCAGGTCGTCCCACGCGGCGACGCGCGTGATGCCGACCGACGAGCCCGCGCGCGACGGCTTGACGAACACCGGCAGGCCGAGCTTCGCGCGGTCCGCGTCGTCCAAAGTGGACTGATCGCGGCGCAGCGCGGTGTAGGTGCCGACCGGAAGTCCTTCGGCGGCAAGGAGCTTCTTCGCCGTCTCCTTGTCCATGGCGGCCGCGCTGGCCAGGACGCCGGGGCCGACGTACGGGATGCCGGCGAGCTCGAGGAGGCCCTGGATGGTGCCGTCCTCGCCGAAGGCGCCGTGCAGCACCGGGAAGACGACGTCCACCTGGGACAGCAGTTCGCTCTCGCGGCCGGGCTCGACCGCGACGAGCCCCTGGCTGGAGGGGTCGCCGGCGAGGACCAGGCCCTTGCCGTCGTCGACCGACGGCAGTTCGCGACCGCGGATGGCGAGCTGGGCGGAGTCGCCGGTGCCCAGCACCCAGCGGCCTTCCCGGGTGATGCCCACGGGGACGGCTTCGAAGCGCTCCGGATCGAGGTGGCCCAGGACGCTGCCCGCGGACAGGCAGGAGATGGTGTGCTCGCTGCTGCGCCCGCCGAACACGACCGCCACCCGGATCTTCTCGCTCATGGTGAGCCACCGTACCCGGTGACCTCGGCGAACAGCCGAGGCCGGTGCGCCGGGCGGCGCGGGCGGAGCGGCGAGCGCAACCTCGGCGGCGCCCGCGCGTCGCTTCCTACGAGAGGGATTGTCCGCGCAGCAACGACACGAGCGCCGGCAGCGCCGCCACCAGAGCCTCCCGCGCGCAACCCGCGTACCCGATGGCCACCCCGTGCGCCGACGGCTCGCCGGCGAAGTGGCGTGCCAGCCCGTCCAGGCGGATGCCTTGCCGCTCGGCCGACGAGATCACCGACGCCTCCACCGACGCGGACGGGAACGGCACCACCAGGTGCGCCCCCGCGTCGTCGCCGCGGACCTCGATGCCCGCGCCCGAAAGCGCCCCGGCCAGCAAGGTCCGCCGCTCCGCCATCTCGCGGCGGAGTTTGCGCAGGTGACGTCCGAGATCGCCGTTCCGCGCGAATTCGTACAGCACCCGTTGCCCGGCCGGAGACGGGCGCGTGCCCGTGAGGTCCCGGTACGCCAGCACCGCCGACGTGATCGCCTCCGGCGCCACCATCCACCCCGCGCCCAGCGTCGGCGTGAGGATCTTCGACGTCGTCCCCAGGTGCGCCACCACGTCCGGCGCCAGGGCGGCCAGCATCGGCAGCGGCGCGACGTCGAAGCGCAGCTCGCCGTCGTAGTCGTCCTCGATGACCAGCATCGAAGACGCGCGCGCCCGCTCCACCAGCTCCACCCGCCGCGCCGCGCTCAGCCGGCTGCCCATCGGGTACTGGTGCGCCGGCGAGCAGTACACGGCCCGCGCGCCCGCCGGGATCGCGTCCGGCCGCAGCCCCTCGAAGTCCACCGGCACGCCGGCGACCCGCATGCCCGCCCGCCGGAACGCCTGCACCGCGCGCTGGTAGCCCGGTTCTTCGACGGCGACGACGTCCCCGCGCTCCAGCACCGCGGCCGCCAGCTCGACCACCGCCGCGGTCGTGCCGCCGGTGGCCAGGACCGAGCCCGCCGCCAGGCCGCGGTGGCGCAGGAGGTGCTCCGACACGGCCGCGCGGTACTCCGGCAGCCCCGCCCGGTGGGCCCGGATCAGCGGGTCCGGGTCGGCCGCGGCGCGCCAGGCGCGGCGCCAGGCCGCGCGGTCCAGCCCGGCGGCCCAGGGCGTGCCGGGGCCGAGGTCGAGCAGTGACGGCGGTTCGGCCTCGGCGGCCGGGACCGCGCCCGGCGCCGGGACCTCCGAAGCCGAGAACGACGGCGGAGTCGTCACGTACGTGCCCGAGCCGTGCCGGCCGGCGATCCATCCCTCGGCGTGGAGCTGCTCGTAGGCCGCCGACGTCACCGTGCGGCTGACGCCGAGGCGGCCGGCCAGCGCCCGGGTCGACGGGAGCCGGTCGCCGCCGCGCAGGTGCCCGGTCGCCGCCGCTTCGCGCAGGGCGTCGGCGAGCTGGACGGCCAGCGGGGTCGTCGCGTCCCGGTCGAGGCTGACCGGGAGCGCGGTGTCGGCGTGGGTCACGGGACCTCCTCAAGTGGACTTCCCAAGTGTACGAGAAGTGGACGTTCTCCGATGCCACTGTGCTGGGAGACGCTGGTCGCATGCTGTCCACCACGCCCCGCACCACGCTCGGCCGCAAGAAGCACCGCGCCGTCACCGACCGGTCCGTGCTGTACGACGTCCTGGACGAGGGCCTGATCTGCCACCTCGGGATCGTCCGCGACGGCGTGCCGATCGTCCTGCCGACCGGCTACGGCCGTGACGGCGACACGCTCTACCTGCACGGTTCCACCGGCGCGGCGAGCCTGCGGACGGCGTCGGGCGACCTCGACGTCTGCGTCACCGTCACCCTGCTCGACGGCATCGTCTACGCGCGGTCGGTGAACAACCACTCGATGAACTACCGCAGCGCGGTGATCTTCGGGAAGGCGGCGCCGGTGGTCGAGGCCGAGGCGAAGCTGCACGGCCTCAAGGTGCTCACCGACCACCTGGCGCCGGGTTCGTGGGAGCACGCCCGCGAGGTCAACGCCAAGGAGTTCGCGTCGGTCAGCGTCCTGGCCCTGGACCTCGCCGAGGCGTCGGTGAAGATGCGCGCCGAGGGCCCGGACGACGAGCAGGAGGACCTCGACGCCGACAGCGCCTGGGCCGGGGTGCTGCCGGTGCGGACGGTCTTCGGCGCGCCCGAGCCGTCCGCCGACCTCTCCCCCGGCTGGTCGACGCCGGCCCACGTCACCGGTCGTGAGTGATCAGGACCGGGCCGGCGGGAGCCGCACGGTGAAGGTCGTGCGGCCCGGCTCCGACTCCACCGAGACCGTGCCGCCGTGGGCCGTCACCAGGGACTGGACCACCGACAGCCCGAGCCCGGTGCCGCCGTGGCCGCGGGTGCGGGAATCGTCGACGCGGAAGAAGCGGTCGAAGATCCGCTCTTGGTCGGCGGGCGCGATCCCCGGCCCGGCGTCGGTCACCTGAACCACCGCATGCGGGCCGCCGGCCGTCACCGAGACGTGCACCGCGGTCCCCGGCGGGGTGTGCACGGCCGCGTTGGCCAGCAGGTTGTCGAGCACCTGCCGCAGCCGGAGCGGGTCCGCGTCCACCGGCGCCGCCGCGAGTGCGGACGTCAGCGGGTGGTCGGGGCGGCCGGCGGTGAACGCGTCCGCCGCGTCCCCGGCCAGCTCGGCGAGGTCGACGCGCTCGGGCCGCAGCGGCGTCTCGGCGGCCCGGGCGTCGAGCCGGGCCAGCAGCAGGAGGTCGTCGACGAGGACGGTCATCCGCGCCGTTTCCTCGCGGATCTTCGTGAGGTGCGCCTCGCGTTCCGCCGGCTCGTTCGCCGCCGCGTAGCGGAAAAGGTCGGCGTAGCCCCGGATCGACGTCAGCGGCGTCCGCAGCTCGTGGGACGCGTCCGCGACGAACCGGCGCAGCCGCTCGTTCGCCTCGGTCTTCGCGGAGAGGGACGTGTCGATGTGGGCCAGCATCACGTTGAACGCCGTCCGCAGCTCCTCGACTTCGGCGCCGCCGCCCGCGCCCGCCGCCCGCACCGGCAGGTCCGCGTTCGCGGTGAGGTCGTGGGAGGCGATGTCGTGCGCGGTGCCGGCCATGTCGGCCAGCGGGCGCAGGCCGCGGCGCAGCACCAGCCGTCCGACGACCAGCAGCACGGCCAGGGCGAACGCGAAGGCGCCGACCTCGACCCAGACCAGCTGCTGGACGGTGGCGTCGAGGTCCTTCTGCGGGGCGGCGCTCAGCAGCACCGAGCCGTTGTCCACCGGGCACGCCCGCACCCGGTACGGCCCGTCGTCGGCGAGGGTGATGGTGCGCGTGACGTCGCCGTCGACCGCGTCGGCGGCGATCTTCGCCAGCGGCTGCGCGTCCCCGGGCAGCCGGCCGCCGGGCTGGGGCGTCGCGACGCCCTCGCGCACCTTGTACAGCGCCGAGTACCAGGAGTAGATCGACTGCGGTGAGCCGTGCGTCTCCCGCAGCTGGGGCAGCTGCTGGTTCTGGCTCTTGGTCAGCTGCTCGTCGAGCCGCCGGTCGAGGTAGCCGTGCATGATCCCGACCATCGAGACGCCGACGACCGCGAACACGACCAGGGCCAGCGCGCCGAGGCCGAGCGTGATCCGGGTGCCCAGCCGCGTGCGCTGCCAAGCCCCGTACCAGCGGGCGAAGAAGCGTTTCACCGGCCGGCCCGGCGCACGACGTAGCCGACGCCGCGCACGGTGTGGATCAGCGGTTCGCCGTCGCCCGCGTCCACCTTGCGCCGCAGGTGCGAGATGACCAGTTCGACCACATTGGACCGGCCGCCGAAGTCGTACTCCCAGACGTGGTCGAGGATCTGGGCTTTCGTGAGCACCGCGGGCGACCGGCGCATGAGGTAGCGCAGCAGCTCGTACTCGGTGGGCGTCAGCTCGGCGAGCCGTTCGCCGCGGCGGACCTCGCGGGTGTCCTCGTCCAGCGTCAGGTCCCCGACGCGCAGGACCGCGCCGCGCGTCACCACCTGGTGCGTGACGCCCGAGCTGCGCCGCAGGACCGCGCGCAGCCGGGCCATCAGCTCCTCGACCGAAAACGGTTTCACGAGGTAGTCGTCACCCCCGCGGGTGAGCCCGGCGATGCGGTCGGACGTCGCGTCCTTGGCCGTGAGGAACACCACGGGCACCGCGCTGCCGTGCTCGCGCAGGCGGTCCAGCACCGTGAAGCCGTCGAGGTCGGGCAGCATCAGGTCGAGCACGACGATGTCCGGCCCGAACTCCGCGGCCCGGCTCAGCGCGGCCTTTCCCGACCCGGCCGTGACCGCCTGCCAGCCCTCGTACCGGGCGACGGTGGCGACGAGGTCGGCGATGTGCGGCTCGTCGTCGACGACGAGCAGGCGCACGGGTTCGGCGGGCTGCACCACCCCATCTTCTCCCGGCGTCCGCGTGGCGGGCGAGGCGGAACCGCGGGCCGACAGGAATCCGACAGGCGATACCCAGACTCGCCACAGATTCCGCCGCGAGGCTGATCTTCGTGAACCGAACCGAGCAGGAATCCGTGTGACCACCATGACGCAGACCGCCGAGGCCGCGCGCCCGGCGATCCGCCCCCGGATCGCCGCGAAATCCGGCCTCTTCCTCCTCGTGGGCGCCAACGTGGCCGCCGTCACCGCCCTGTTCGCGCAGGCCGGCCTCTCGGACAACGTGCTGATCAGCATCGGCAGGCTGGCCGGGATGTACGGCGCGCTGGCCATGGCGGTCCAGCTGCTGCTCGTGGCCCGGCTGCCGTGGCTGGACCGGCGGATCGGGATGGACCGGCTGACGTCGTGGCACCGCTGGACCGGCTTCACGATCCTGTGGACCCTGCTGGCGCACCTGGTGTTCATCGTGTTCGGCTACGCGGAGGTCTCGAGCAAGGGCGTCGTCGACGAGCTGGTCGACATGGCGAACCAGCTCGAAGGCATCCTGCGCGCGCTGGTCGCCTTCGCGGTGATCCTGATCGTCGGCGGGGCTTCGGCGAAGTTCGCGCGCAAGCGGCTCGCGTACGAAACCTGGCACTTCATCCACCTCTACACCTACGCCGCGATCGTGCTGGCGTTCACCCACCAGATCGCGCTCGGCACGTCGTTCGCCGGTGCCCCGGTGGCGAAGGCCTACTGGTGGACGATGTGGCTCACGGCCGGCGCCGCCGTGCTCGCCGGACGCGTCGTGCTGCCGCTGTGGCGGAACCTGCGCCACCAGCTGCGCGTCACGGCCGTGGTTTCCGAAGCGCCGGACGTGGTTTCGGTGTACATGACCGGAAAGCACCTCGACAGGATGCCCGCGCGAGCCGGCCAGTTCTTCCTGTGGCGGTTCCTCACGAAGGACCGCTGGTGGCAGGCCAACCCCTTCTCGCTGTCGGCCGCACCCGACGGCCGCACGCTGCGCCTGACCGCGAAGGCGCTCGGAGACTCCAGCGCGTCGCTGCGCAGCCTGCGCGTCGGGACGCGCGTGTTCGCCGAAGGCCCGTACGGCGCGTTCACGACCATCCACCAGCAGCGGCCGAACGCGCTGCTCGTCGCGGGCGGCGTCGGCATCACGCCGATCCGCGCGCTGCTCGAGGACATCGACGGCCACGTCGTCGTGCTCTACCGGGTGCGCACCCAGGCCGACGCGGTGCTGCTGCCGGAGCTGAACGGGCTCGCCAAGGCGCGCGGCGCGGTCGTCAGCGTCCTCACCGGACCGGACCAGGCGGTCGGCCCGCGCGGCACGATGCTCGGCCCGGCCAACCTGCACATGATGGTGCCGGACGTGCACGAGCGGGACGTGTTCGTGTGCGGGCCGCCGGGGATGACGGCGGCCGTGCTGCGCAGCCTGCGCGAGCTGAAGGTGCCGAAGACCCAGGTGCACGCCGAACGTTTCAGCCTCGCGGCCTAGGGGGACGTGGTGAAGAGGACCATTTTCGTCGTCATGCTCTCGATCGCGGGGTTCATCGCGGTCTGGCGGTTCGAGCCGGGGCCGGTGCACAACACCGCCGCCACGGCCGCGCCGCCGCCGAGCGTCACGGCACCGTCCCCCTCGGCGGCACCGCCTGCTTCGTCCACTCCGGACAGTCCCGATGCGACGGTCACGACCCGGGGTTCCGCGGAGTCGGGCAACTACGGGACCGTCCAGGTCCAGGTGACCTTCACGGGTTCGCGCCTGTCGGTGATCACGCTGCTGCAGGCCCCGGACGACGGTCGCGCGCTCACGGCGTTGCCGCGCCTGCAGGAAGAGGCGATGAAGGCGCAGAGCGCGGACATCGACACGGTGACCGGCGCGACCGAGACGAGCGAGTCGTACAAGAAGTCGCTGCAGGCGGCCATCGACGCCCGGGGCAGCAGATGACCACTCGCGTCGAGCAGGTCATGGGCCTGCCGATCTCCCTGGACCTGCGGGACGACGGGGACTTCGCCGAGATCGTCGACGAGGTCTTCGTCTGGTTCCGCGAAGTCGACGCCCGGTTCAGCCCGTTCAAGGAGGACAGTGAGGTCAGCCGGTACGACCGCGGCGAGCTCACCGCCGCCGGGCTGAGCGACGACCTCATCGAGGTCCTCGAACTCTGCGCGTACTACGAACAGCTCTCCGGCGGCGCGTTCCGCGCGCGGCTGCCCGGCCGCGGCCTCGACCCGTGCGCCGTGGTGAAGGGCTGGGCCGTGCAGCGCGCCGCGGACATGCTCAAGGCCGAAGGCGCGACGACGTTCTGCCTCAACGCCGGCGGCGACGTCGTCACCGCGGGCGAGCCGGAACCCGGGCGGGCGTGGCGGGTCGGCGTGCGCCACCCCGAGCAGCCCCTGGCCGTGTGCGCGGTGCTGGAGTCGCGCGACGGCGCCATCGCGACGTCGGCGGCCTACGAGCGCGGCTCGCACATCCTCGACGGCCGCTCCGGCGCGCCGGCGACCGGGCTGATGAGCGTCACCGTCGTGGCCGGCGACCTCGTCACCGCCGACGCCCTGGCCACCGCGGCGTTCGCGATGGGCGCCGAAGGCATCACGTGGGCGGCCGACCGGCCGGACTGCGAGATCCTCATCGTCGACGACAGCCGCCGCGTGCACCGGACGGCGGGCCTCGCCCTGGCGTCCTAAATCGGTTCGCCCTCGCCCGGGCGCTCCTCCACACTGGGGATCTTCCGACCTCGAGGAGCGCCATGCCGTCGTCCGTCCTGCACGTCTCCGTCGACTGTGCCGACCCCTATGCGCTGTGCCAGTTCTGGAGCCAGGTGCTCGGCAAGCCGATCCCCGACGGGGACCAGCCCGGCGACGACGAGGTCGGCATCGAGCTCGAAGGCGGGATCGACATGCTGTTCCTGCGGGTCCCGGAACCGAAGACGGTCAAGAACCGGCTCCACGTCTGCCTCCGCCCGGACGTCCCGCGCGACGAAGAGGTCGAGCGGCTCCTGGGGCTGGGCGCGACGCTGGTGAACGACCTGCGCAAGCCGGACGGCACCGGCTGGGCCGTCCTCGCCGACCCCGAAGGCAACGAGTTCTGCGTGCTGCGCAGCGCGGCCGAACGGGCAGCGACGTCGTGACCGACTCGTTCGCGGTCAACAAGGCCAACTGGGACGAACGCGCGACGCTGCACGCGGCGTCGCCCAACTACGCGTTCTCGCGGTTCGCCTCCGATCCGGCGCACCTGAGCGCCGTCGTGCGCTTCGACCGGCCGCGCCTGGGCGACGTCGCCGGGCTGCGCGGGGTCCACCTGCAGTGCCACATCGGCACGGACACGGTTTCGCTGGCCCGGCTGGGCGCGGCCATGAGCGGCCTGGACTTCTCGGGCGCGGCGCTGACGGAAGCACGGCGGCTCGCTTCGGCGGCGGGCGTCGAGGTCGATTTCCACGAAGCCAACGTCTACGACGCCGTCGAAGTCCTGGGGGCCGGGCGGTTCGACCTCGTCTACACCGGGATCGGCGCGTTGTGCTGGCTGCCTTCGGCGGCGCGCTGGGCGTCCGTGGTCGCCGGGCTGCTGCGGCCGGGCGGCCGGCTGTTCGTCCGCGAAGGGCACCCGATGCTGTGGGCGCTCGACGAGCGGGCGGACCCGGCGGTGCCGCGGTACCCGTACTTCGAGCACGCCGAACCGCTGGTCTTCGACGAGCCCGAGACGTACGTCACCACCGACCGGCGCCTGGAGAACAGCGTCAGCCACTCGTGGAACCACTCGCTCGGCGAGATCATCACGGCGCTGCTGGACAACGGCCTGACGCTGACCGGGTTCACCGAGCACGACAGCGTCCCGTGGAACGCGATCCCCGGCCAGATGGCGCACGACGAAGACGCGGACGAATGGCGGATGAAGGACGAGCCGCGGCGGGTCGCGGCGAGCTACACGCTCCAGGCCGTCAAGGGCGGCTGAATAGGGTGGGCGCATGCCCTTGATCGCGGTCGCCACGCTCGGCGGCACCATTTCGATGGCCCCCGTCGCCGGCGAAGGCGGCGCCGTGCCCCGGCTGGGCGCGGCCGAGCTGCTCGGCGGCCTCGGCGACCTGCCGATGGACGTCCTGGCCGAGACGCTGGCCGGCGTCGGCAGCGCGTCGCTGGACTTCGCGACGCTGCTGCGCTGCCGCGACTGGGGGCTGGAGCAGGACGCGGACGGGTTCGTCGTCGTGCAGGGCACGGACACCCTGGAGGAGACGGCGTACTTCCTGGACCTGTGCTGGCCGTCGGACCAGCCGGTGGTGGTCACCGGGGCGATGCGCAACGCGGGCCTGCTCAGCCCGGACGGCCCCGCGAACCTGCGCAACGCCCTGACGGTGGCGGCCGACCCGCGCAGCCGCGGCCGGGGCGCCCTGGTGACGTTGAACGACGACGTCCACGCGGCGCGCTGGGTCCGCAAAGCGCACACGAGCCACCTGGAGGCGTTTTCCTCGGCGCCGGCAGGGCCGCTCGGCATGGTCGTCGAGCAGGCGGTGCACTACTTCCACCCGTCCCCGCCGCGACTGCCTTCCTTGGGGGGAAAGGACTTCTCGGGGTTGGTCCCCGTGGTGGAGGCGGGTCTGGACGACTCGGGCGAGGTGCTCTCGTACCTGGCTTCGCAGCCGGGCGTGCGCGGGATCGTGGTGGCGGCGACGGGCGTCGGGCACGTCTCTTCCGGCACCGCCGACGTGGTGGCGCGGCTGGTGCCGTCGCTGCCGGTGGTCGTCGCGTCCCGGACGGGCGCGGGCCCGACGCTGCGCTCGACGTACGGCTTCCACGGCTCGGAGTCGAGCCTGATCGCGCTGGGCGCGACGATGGCCGGCTGGCTGGACGCGCGGAAGGCCCGGATCCTGCTGCACGCGCTGCTGGCGTCCGGTGCGGACCGATCGGCGATCGAGCGGGAGTTCCGCCTGCGCGGGGACCTGGACTGAGCGGTTCAGTCCAGGACCGGGCCGCCCAGCGGGTCGAGGTGGTACGAGCGCATCGCGCGCTCGGCGTCGCGGTAGACGTGGAGCGAGATCGCCGGGTCGGGGCCGTCGTTGCGGACCTCGTGCACGTACCCCGGCCCGAACACGCGCGACTGCCCCGCCGAGAGCGCGTGCAGCTCGGTGACCGCGCGGCCGTCCGGCGCGCGGCGGGCCACGGCTTCCGTCAGCCGGCCGGTGACCAGCGTGAACGCGCCGCTGGCGAACGCGTGGTCGTGCAGGTCGGTGCGCTGGCCGGGCAGCCAGCTCATCAGCCAGACCTCCTGCTGCTCGTCCTTCGCGACGAGCGCGGCGAAGCGCTGGTCGGGGTCGTAGCGCAGCAGGTGCTTCCAGCGGTCGCGGTCGGCGGCGAACTCCAGCGCGACGCGCACCGGGTGGCGCAGCGCGGGGTTCTCGGGACGCAGCAGGGTGTTGTCCGGAACGGCGAACATGAGGGTCCTCACGGAAGAAGAAGGGTGTCGAGCTGGGCCGGGGCGGGGTTCACCGACAACAGCGACACGCGCACATGACGGCGCGCAGGCCCGTGCGGCCCCGCAGCTCAGTCATCTCGTACGCGAACATGGCACCCAGCGTTCCGTACCGCCCGGGACCGGTCAAGCCGCTCCCAGCATCCGGGCGGTAGGTCACACCGTCAGGACCACTCGTGCTTCTGGGAGCGCCCGAGCAGCTCCGCGCCCGCCTGCCGCGGGTCGACGCCTTCGTGGCAGACGCGGTGCATCGCGTCGGTGATCGGCATGTCGACACCGACGCTCTGCGCCAGCGCGCGGATCGACGAGCACGACATCACGCCTTCGGCGACCTGCCCGCCGGCCGCCGCCTGCGCCTGTTCGAGCGTCTCGCCGCGGCCGAGGCGCTCCCCGAAGGTCCGGTTGCGCGAAAGCGGCGACGAGCAGGTCGCGACCAGGTCGCCGACGCCGGCGAGCCCGGCGAACGTCAGCGGGTCCGCGCCCAGCTTGGCGCCGAGGCGGGCCATCTCGGCCAGGCCGCGGGTGATGAGCGTCGCCATGGTGTTGGTGCCGAGGCCGAGGCCGGCGGCCATCCCGGTGCTGAGCGCGATGACGTTCTTGCAGGCGCCGCCGAGCTCGCAGCCGACGACGTCGGTGTTGGTGTACGGGCGGAAGTAGGAGTTGGCGCAGGCGCGCTGGATCGCGACGGCGCGTTCATGGTCGGCGCAGGCGAGCACCGACGCGGACGGCTGCCCGGCGGCGATCTCCTTGGCCAGGTTCGGCCCGGTGACCACGACGACGTCGCCGGCGTCGATCCCGACGATCTCGCCGATCACCTCGCTCATCCGCTTGAGGGTGCCGAGCTCGACGCCCTTGGCGAGGCTGACGAGGATCGCGTCCGGCGGCAGGAGGGGGCGCCACGCCGAGAGGTTCGCCCGCAGGCTCTGACTGGGCACCGCGAGGACGACGGCCTCCGCAGTTTCGAGGGCCTTCGCGGGGTCGCTGGTCGCGGTGATGTTTTCCGGGAGCACGACGCCGGGCAGGTAGGCGCTGTTGACGTGCCGCTCGCGGATGTCGTCGGCGACCTGCTCGCGGCGCGCCCACATCGTGACGTCGCGGCCGGCGTCGCCGAGCACCTTCGCGAAGGCGGTGCCCCACGAACCGGCCCCGAGGACGGTGACCCGCTGGACGTCGGCGCGCATCAGGCCGGGTCCTCCGGCTTCGCCGCCGGCGGTTCTTCGTGGCGGGTCTCGGCGAGCAGCCGGGTCACCTCGTCCATCATGACCTTGGTGACCTCGCGCAGCTTGGACGCGCTGCGCGCGCTGCCCTCGCGGTAGGCCGAGAGGTCGAGGGGGTCGCCGACGTTGTGGGTGATCGTCTTGCGCGGGAACGGCTTGAACTTCTTGGTGTAGCCGTTGAAGAGCTGGCTGGTGCCCCAGCGGGCGATCGGGATCACGGGGACGTCGTTCTGCAGCGCGAGCCGCGCGGCGCCGGTGAAGGACTCCTTCGGCCAGCCGGCCGGGTCCTTGGTGATGGTGCCCTCGGGGTAGATGACGACGATCTTCCCCTCCTGGAGGGCCTGGTGGGCGGCCTTGAGACTGTCCCCGGCGGCGGCCGACCCGCGCGAGACGGGAATCTGCCCGGACCCGACGAAGACCTTCCCGAAGATCGGCGTCCGGGTCAGGCTTTCCTTCCCGAGGAAGCGCGGAACCCGCTTCTGCCGGTGCACGAACACGGCGTCGACGACGGGGTCGAGGTGCGAGATGTGGTTGAGCACGAGCAGCGCGGGCCCCTGCCGCGGAACCTTCTCGTTCCCGACGTAAACCCGCCGCGCGATACCGGTGAGCGGGTAGAACACGGCGGCGGCCAACCCCACCCAGAAGCCGCCCTTCTCACGCCGGGCCACGATCTCCTCCTCCACGGTTCAGGTCCCCAGATCCTGCCGCGCCGGGGTCGGGCCAGTCCAGGGAGGGTGGGTTCAGCCACGACCCGGCCCCTCGACCGGGACGGCCGGGGCAGCCGTGGGCCCGGCTCGGCGATCCGGCAGGAGGTTGCGTCGGTGTGGCTTGCCGTGAGTGTCAGAACCGCCCCGGAACACTCACGACAAGCCACGGAAGACCTGCCCGCGACCGGTCAAGTGCTCGGGATCGGCCGCCGGCGCCCGGCCAGGCTGCGCCCAGCCCAATCCGGCTGGCCACGCCACTCGGCGCCCCACCCCAGCGGTGCCCCCTTCAGGCCCGCGGCGCCCCACCTCGTCCCGGCCAGGCCCGGCGCCCGGCGCCCGGCCTGGCCCGGCGCCCGGCGCCCGGCCAGGCTGCGCCCAGCCCAATCCGGCAGGCCACGCCACTCGGCGCCCACCCCCAGCGGTGCCCCCCTCAGGCCCGCGGCGCCCCACCCGGCCAGGCCAGGTTCGGCGCCCAGCGGTGCCCCTCACGCCCGGCGACACCCCACCCGGCCCGGCCCGGCCAGGCCCGGCGCCCAGCGCCACTCCCGGCCGGCTCGGCGGCCACGCCACCCGCCCCATCCCAGCGGTGCCCCTCACGCCCGGCGGCACCCCACCCGGCCCGGCCAGGTTCAGCGCACAGCACCACTCCCGGCCGGCTCGGCGGCCACGCCACCAGCACCCCGCCCGGCGACCCACCCAGCCTGCGACCAGGCCCGGTCCACCCGCGCGTCGCCGCAGTTCGTGCTCCGGCAAGACCCCGACCCACACACAACGCAAGCCCACCCTCCCTGGGGGCCACCCCGTCTCGAGCGTATCGACCCCCACCGACGGAAACCCCGGCTCGAACACCCCGCACCCCGACTTGTCCACAACCCGGACCACCTGTGGACAACTCGCCCGTCCGCCGACGCGCCTGCGCCGTTTCGGGTAAAGATGGACACGTGGACGTGGACCTGGTCGTGCCGATGAAACACCCCCGTGACGGCAAGTCGCGGCTGCGTGGGGCCGTCGACCCCGGACTGCACCCCGGGCTCGTCCTGGCCTTGGCCGCCGACACCCTCGCCGCCGTGACGTCGAGTGCGCACGTCCGGCGCGTGCTGCTCGTCGCGTCCGATCCCGACGCCGTCGCCGAGCTGGGCGAGCTCGGGGTCGAGATCGTCGCCGAGCCGGCCGAGAAGACCCTCAACGCCGCCTTCCGCCACGGTGAGGCCCTGCTCCGCGCCGATGACCCCCACGGCGTCGTCGGGGCGTTGCAAGCCGACCTCCCCGCCCTGCGCGCGGGCGATCTCTCGGCCGCGCTGAAAGAGGCCGACCACCGCCGGGCCTTCGTCGCCGACCGGCAGGGCACCGGCACCACCCTCTTGCTGTCCGCGCCCGGCGCGCCCCTCGACCCACGCTTCGGTCCCGGCTCGGCGGGCGCGCACCGCGGCTCCGGAGCCGTCGCGCTCGGCGGCGCTTTCCCGTCCCTGCGCAGCGATGTCGACACGCCCGGGGACCTCGCCCACGCGCGCGGCCTGGGTGTCGGGAAACACACCGCCGCACGCCTCGGCGAAACCTCCGCTGAGCTGTTCACCTGACCTTCACCGCGGTCTGCGCAATTCGGCGCGGCTTAGTGAAGAATGGGTGCGGTGAGCACAGCAGACGGCAGCACGCCCGCACCGCGGAGGCGACGGAACCCGGCGAACGGATCTTCGGAGACGGCCAAAAAGACGACGCCGGCGAAGCGCGAGCCGGCGAAGTCCAGCGCGCGTGACGTCGCGGCCCGCACCACCGCCGCGAAGGCCCGGCCCCGCAAGACCACCGCGGCCGCTGCCCAGCCCACGACGAGCAAGACCACCAGAACCGGCAAGGCGCCTCGCGCGGCCGAGCGCCCCGCCGAGGAGTTCCGCGCCGTCCCGTCGGCGCCGCCCGCGGTCACCAGCGCGCCGACCGCCGTCGAGACGCTGCCGGACGACCGGTACTTCAACCGCGAGCTCTCCTGGCAGGACTTCAACGCCCGTGTGCTCGCGCTGGCCGAGGACGAGTCGCAGCCGCTGCTCGAACGGACGAAGTTCCTCGCGATCTTCGCGTCCAATCTGGACGAGTTCTACATGGTCCGCGTCGCCGGCCTGAAGCGCCGCGACGAGACGGGCCTGCTGGTGCGCAGCGCGGACGGGCTCACCCCGCGCGAGCAGCTCGACTACATCGCCAAGCGCAACCAGGACCTGGTCGAGCGGCAGACCGGCGCGTTCGAGAAGCACCTGCGCCCGCAGCTGGCCGAGTACGACATCCGGATCGTCGGCTGGGCCGACCTGTCCGGCGCCGACCAGCTCCGGCTCTCCAGCTACTTCTCCGAGCAGATCTTCCCGGTGCTGACGCCGCTGGCGGTCGACCCGGCGCACCCGTTCCCGTACATTTCGGGCCTTTCGCTCAACCTCGCGGTGACGGTCCGCGACCCCGAGGGCGGCACCGAGCGCTTCGCCCGGGTGAAGGTGCCGAGCAACGTGCCGCGCCTGATGCGCGTCGAAAACGAGCGCACCAGCCGCACCGCGACGTTCCTGCCCCTCGAAGAGCTCATCGCCGCGCACCTGGGCGAGCTGTTCACCGGGATGGACGTCACCGAGCACCACGTCTTCCGCGTCACCCGCAACGCCGACTTCGAGGTCGACGAAGACCGTGACGAAGACCTCCTGCAGGCCCTCGAGCGCGAGCTGGCGCAGCGCCGGTTCGGCCCGCCGGTGCGCCTCGAGGTCGCCCAGGACATGAGCGAGCACATGCTCGAGCTGCTGCTGCGCGAGCTGGACGTCGACCCGGCGGACGTCGTCGAGGTGCCCGGCCTGCTCGACCTGACCTGCCTGCACCAGCTGTCCAGTGTGGACCGCAAGGAGCTGAAGGACCGGCCGTTCGTGCCGGCGACGCACCCGGCGTTCGGCGAGCGCGAGACGCCGAAGAGCGTCTTCGCGACGCTGCGCGAGGGCGACGTGCTCGTGCACCACCCGTACGACTCGTTCTCCACGAGCGTGCAGCGGTTCATAGAGCAGGCAGCGGCCGACTCGAAGGTCCTCGCGATCAAGCAGACGCTGTACCGGACGTCGGGCGACTCGCCGATCGTCGACGCGCTGATCGACGCCGCCGAGGCGGGCAAGCAGGTCGTCGCGCTGGTCGAGATCAAGGCGCGGTTCGACGAGCAGGCGAACATCACCTGGGCGCGCACGCTGGAGCGCGCGGGCGTGCACGTCGTGTACGGCCTGGTCGGGCTGAAGACGCACTGCAAGGTGTCGATGGTGGTGCGCCAAGAGGGCTCGACCATCCGCCGCTACTGCCACATCGGCACCGGCAACTACAACCCGAAGACCGCGCGGCTGTACGAGGACCTCGGCCTGCTCACGGCCGACCCGAGCATCGGCGCGGACATCACCGACCTGTTCAACGTGCTGACCGGCTACTCGCGGCAGGACACCTACCGGACGATCCTGACGTCGCCGCACGGCATCCGCCGCGGCATCGTGCGCGCGATCGGCGAGGAGATCGAGCTGGCGCGGGCCGGGCAGCGGGCCGGGATCCGGATCAAGTGCAACTCGCTGGTCGACGAGCAGGTGATCGACGCGCTGTACCACGCGTCGCAGGCCGGGGTGCCGGTCGACATCGTCGTCCGCGGGATCTGCGCGCTGAAGCCGGGCGTCGAGGGGTTGTCGGAAAACATCCACGTCCGGTCGATCCTCGGCCGGTTCCTGGAGCACTCGCGGGTCTTCCACTTCCGGGCAGGCGGGACGCACTGGATCGGCAGCGCGGACATGATGCACCGCAACCTGGACCGGCGGATCGAGGCGCTGGTGCGCGTCAAGGACCCGAAGCTGACGCGGCAGCTCGACGACATCTTCGACTCGGCGCTCGACCCCGAGACGCGGTGCTGGGTGCTGACCGCCAGCGGCGAGTGGTCGCCGTTCCCGGCGGAAGGCTCGCGCGTCCGCGACCACCAGCTGGAACTCGCGAAGCTGCACGGGGCCGCCGGATGACCCAGGAGGTACGGGCGGCCGGCGCGGTGCTGTGGCGCGCCGCCGGGCGGGAGACGGAAGTCGCCCTGGTGCACCGCCCGCGGTACGACGACTGGTCGTTGCCGAAGGGAAAGCTCGACCCCGGCGAGACGATCGCCGAGGCCGCCGTCCGCGAAGTGCGGGAGGAGACCGGGTTCGACGGGATCCTGGGCCGCTACCTGACCCGGACGGAGTATTCGGTGCCCACGCGCAACGGGTCCGGCACTGTCCCGAAGAAGGTCGATTACTTCAGCGCCGAAGCCGTTTCCGGCGAGTTCGAGGTCAACCACGAGGTCGACGAGCTGCGCTGGCTCGCCCCGACGGCGGCGGAGAAGCTGCTGACGCGCCCGGAAGACGTGCGGGTGCTGCGGTCTTTTTGCGAGCTGCCGGTCGACGTGACGACGGTGGTCCTGGTGCGGCACGCGAAGGCGGGCAAGCGCGACGACTGGTCCGGCGACGACGACCTGAGGCCGTTGTCGGACGCCGGACAACGGCAGGCGTCGGCGCTGCGGCGAGTGCTGGCGCTGTTCGGGCCGGACCGCGTGCTGTCGGCGCCGCGGCTGCGGTGTGTGCAGACGGTGGGCGGGGTCGCGGAGGACCTGGGGGCCGACGTGCGGCACGAGCCGCTGTTGTCGGAGGAGGGCTACTGGCCGGACCCGGTGCTGGGCGTCGCGCGGCTGCTGGCGGTGGCCGGCGACGGCGGCACCCCGGTGGTGTGCAGCCAGGGCGGCGTGATCCCGGACCTGGTCAGCGCACTGGCGGACCGCGACGGCGTCGAGCTGGCCGCCGCCCGCGGCGGCGTGGTGCCGAGCAAGAAGGGCTCGTTCTGGGTGCTGTCGTTCCGCGCCCCGACCAAGGACGAGGGCCCGGTCCTGCTGGCGGCGGACTACTACCCGAGCGCGCTGCCGACCCCCTCGCCCAGCCACCGCTGAGCGGCTTGTCCACAAGCCGTCCGTGATGTGGGCAACCGGCCTCGGCTGCGGGCTTTCCCCGGCTTTTGGTCGGCGGCCCCCGATACGCTGGACAAGGGCACGCCCCCCAGGGAGGGCGGGGGTCTGCCAGCGCGGGGGTCTGCCAGCGCGGGGGTCTGCCAGCGCGGGGGTCTGCCAGCGCGGGAGTCTGCCAGCCAGCGCGACGGCCTGGCCGTGGGCGACTGCCTGTCAGCGCGACCGCCAGGCAGCGCGGGCCAGCCAGCTTCAGCGGCAAGTCCGCCACTGCGCGGTCTGCCAGCGCGACCGCCTGCCGTGGGCGACAGCCTGACACCGCGACCGCCACGCAGCACGAGCCAGCTACCGCGGCAATCCACCAGCGCGAGGCTGCCAGCGCGACGACCTGCCCGTGTGCGCACGCCACCGGCAGAAGACAGTGCCGTGACAGTCGATCTTGGTGTACTGGCTCCGGGTCCCGCTGGGCTGCGCCGGGCTAGGGGTACGGCGCATCCCGGGTCTGGGGCCCGTCCGACGGCACTGTCGCCAGCAGGGTGCGGATCTCCGGGATGCGGGGATCGCCGAGGCGCCGGCAGACCGTCAGCGCCTCGGCCCAGTGCCCTCGTGCCTCTTCGTTCCGGCCCGTGCGCAGCTTGAGCCGGCCGAGCGTGATGCGGACGTCGATCGTGCCGTATTCCGCGTTCAGTTCCTTCAGCTCGGCGAGTGCTTCCAGTCCCGACTTCTCCGCTTCGTCGTAGCGGCCGGCTCCTTCGAGCGCTTCGGCGACGTTTCCCAGCGCCAGCGCCGCGTGGTAGCGGTCGCCGAGTTCGGCGAAGGCTTCGTGTGCGGCCTGGGCCGCTTCGGCGGCGTTGTCGTAGTCGCGCAGGCCGATGCGGCTGGCGCTGACGTTGAGGAGCGCGTGCGGGACGAACGTCCGCTGGCCCTGGTCGCGGGCGATGCCGACTGCTTTCAGCGCGTGGCGCTCGGCTTTCGCGTACTCGGCTTGGACGTAGTACGCGCCCGAGAGGTTGGACAGGATCGCCACCGTCAGGGCGCTTCCGGCGCCGGACTCGGACGCGGCGCGCGCCTCCTCCAGTGCTTCGAGTGCCTTGTCGGGCTGGAGGGTGCGCAGGTAGGCCGAGCCGAGGTTGTTGGCGCTGTACTGGAGACCGGTGCTGTCGCCGGCTTCCCGGGTCGCCGTGACGGCCGTGCGCGCCGTCGTGATCCAGTCGTCGCGGTCGTGGCGTTCGGCGAAAAACCCGCGAAGCAGCCACGCGAGCTTCCACGAGTGGGCGGTGAAGCCGTTGTCGGCGGCGACGCCGACGAGCGCCGTGAGGGCCGCGCGTTCCGTCGT
Organism: Amycolatopsis stemonae; assembly: GCF_054781455.1. Classification (NCBI taxonomy): domain Bacteria; kingdom Bacillati; phylum Actinomycetota; class Actinomycetes; order Pseudonocardiales; family Pseudonocardiaceae; genus Amycolatopsis; species Amycolatopsis stemonae. The sequence goes on from NZ_BAAGUJ010000010.1 coordinate 253,522, forward strand.
GTACCAGGCGATCGCCTGCTCGTGCTGGGTGAACGGCACGGCGGGCACCGGCGCGGGGTCGAGGGTGAGGTCGTCGGTGAGCAGGTCGGGCCGGACGAGCGTGGTCGCTTCGGCGACGCTTGCCAGGTACCAGTCGAGGAGCCGCCGCAGCGCGGCCACGCGTTCGTCCGCGGCGGACTCGGTTTCGACGAGCTCGGCCGCGTAGACGCGCAACAGGTCGTGGAACTGGTAGCGATCGGTGCTGGGCTGGTTGAGCAGGTGCGCGGCGGCGAGCTGATCGGCCAGCTCCCGCGCCTCCCGCAGGTCGGTCCCGGCCAGCGCGGCGGCCGACGACAGGCTGAAGCCGTGGCCGGGGTGCAGGCCCAGCAGCCGGAAGAACCGCGCGGCCGCCGGGCGCAACGCCTTGTACGACCACGAGAACGCCGCCCGCAGGTCGGTCCCGGCGTCCTGCGGGTCGCGCAGGGTGTCGAGCCGCAGCCGCTGGTCGCGCAGTTCCTCGACGATCCCCGCGAGCGAGACGCCCGAAAAGCGCGACGCGCGTTCGCCCGCCAGCGCCAGCGCCAGCGGGAGACGGCCGCAGAGCTGGACGAGCTCGGCGACGGCGGCGGGTTCGGCGGCGAGCCGCTGCGGTCCGACACTGCCGGCGAGCAGCGCGGCCGCGTCCCGGTCGTCGAAGGAGCGCAGGGCGATCCGGCGGGCGCCGTCTCGCGCGACGAGGCCGCGCAGCTGGTTGCGGCTGGTCACGACGACGAGGTTGCCGGTGCCGGGCAGCAGCGGCCGGACCTGGTCGGCGTCGCGGGCGTTGTCGAGCAGCATGAGCGTGCGGCTGCCGGCCAGGCGGCTGCGCAGGAGCGCGGAGCGTTCCTCCACTGTGGAAGGCACGGTCTCGGCCGGGACGCCGAGGGCGCGCAGGAACCCGGCGAGCGCGGCGTCCGGGGCGACGGGCGTGTCCGCCGAGTGCCCGCGCAGGTCGAGGAACAGCTGGCCGCCGGGGAAGCGGTCGCGGACGCGGTGCGACCAGTGCACGGCCAGCGACGTCTTCCCGACGCCCGCGGTGCCTTCGATGACGACGATGCCGGACGCGCCACCCGGCGGCAGGCGGTCGAGTTCGGCGAGCTCGGGGCCGCGCCCGGTGAAGCCGGCGACGTCGAAGGGCAGCTGCCGCGGGACGGTGTGGACGGCCGGCCCGGCGTCGGCGGCGAGCAGTTCGGCGTGCAGGCGGCGCAGGTCCTCCCCCGGCTCGACGCCCAGCTCGTCGGCCAGCAGCGCGCGAAGACCGGCGTAGCGGGACAGCGCTTCGGCGCGGCGCCCGGAGCGGGCGAGGACGCGCACCAGCCGTTCCCACAACGATTCCCGCAGCGGGTGCTGGGCGACGAGGTCGGTGAGCTCGGCGACGAGCCGGGCGTCGGGGACGAGCCCGGCGTCGAGGTCGATGCGCTGTTCGACGGCGAAGAGGTACCGCTCGGTCAGCAGCGGCCCCCACTCGGCGGCCAGCGCGGGCGAGCCGACGCCTTCCAGGGGCGAGCCGCCCCAGGTGGCGAGCGCGGCGGTGAGCAGGTCGCGGCGGCGCGCGGGTTCCGTCGCGGCGGCGGCTTGGTCGAGGGTGCGGAGGAAGCAGAGGGCGTCCACCCGGGACGGGTCGACGACCAGCCGGTACCCGTCCGGTTCGGTGACGACGGTTTCCTCGCCGCAGAGCCGGCGCAGGCGCATCACGTAGGTCTGGAGGCTGCCGCGGATGTGCGCGGGCGGATCTTCGCCCCACACCCCGCGGGCGAGGGCGTCGATCGACACGAGCCGGCCCGCGGACAACGCCAGTGTCGCGAGCAGCGCCCGCTGCCGGGAACTGGTCAGCACGACCGGCGAACCGCCGACGAGCGCCTGGAACGGGCCGAGCAGCCGGATGTCGATGGTGGTCGCCCCCAGGGTTCGCCTCGCGTGCGGGCGGGCACCGCCGGACGCGGGCCCCGAGGTGGCAGCGTGGCATCACTCGGCCGGGCGCTCAAGCAACTTTGCGAAATTGGGCGGAACCGGTCCCGCGACGGCGGTCTGCTCCGAGCGAGTGGTGCCCGAGTCCCGTTCGGACTGTGGATCTTGGCAGTGGGTAACACCGAGTGGGCACGCCCGAACGGTCGGTCGGCACGCCGCCCCGTCGGTCGCGCCCGCCCGTGTAGCGGAACGGTCGCCGGGAGAAGTCGGTTGGCGCGCCTGGAGAGTCGGCCGGCCCGGTGACTGACCGACCACGCGAGCCGACTGCACCGGCGAGCGAGCTGGCTGCCCACGCACGCGAGCCGACTTTGCTGAGCACGCGACCGGCCGCACCGGCGAGTGGGCTGGCCATCCGGCCACGCGAGCCGACTTTTGCTGAGCACGCGATCCGGCCGCACCGGCGAGTGGGCTGGCCGTCCGGCTACGCGAGCCGATTTCTCGGAGCACGCGGGCGACCACCTGGCCCGCAAGGCTGGCCGCCCCGGGCACTTGCTTGAGCGCGAGCTGACCGCGCTACCCCGGAACGTGAGTCACCCTCACACGCTTCCGCCGCACCTGGCCCGGAATGCACGGCGGGGCCCCGCGCACGTCTGCGCGAGGCCCCGCCGAAAGCCCAGCAGAGGTCACCCCCTGGGGGTCCCCCTGATTTCACGTTACCGCAGGGGTCCGACAGTTTCGGGTGGTCAGCTCTTCTTCGCCGCCGTCGTGCGCTTGGCCGGGGCCTTGGCGGCCGCGGTCTTCGGGGCCGCCTTGGCCCGCGATGTCGTCGCCCGGGTCGTGGTCTTCGCCGCGGTCGTCTTCGCCGCCGCGGGCTTCGCGGCCGTCGTCTTGGCCGCGGCCGCCTTCGGAGCCGCCGCAGCCCTCGGGGCCGCTGCCTTCGGGGCCGCCTTGGCCCGCGTCGTCGCCGGCTTCGCCGCGGCCGCCTTTGTCGCCGTCGCGCGGGTTGTCGTCGCCGGCTTTGCCGCCGCCGTGCGGGTGCGCGTGGTCGTCGACCGCGTGGTGGCCGGCTTGGCCGCGACCGTCCGGGAGGTCGTGGCCGCCGCGGTGCGGGTGCCTGCCGCCGCGCGGCGGACCGGGGTGGCCTTCGGCAGCTTCTTCGCGCCGGAGATGACGTCCTTGAACGTGGTGCCGGCGCGGAACGCGGGCACGTTCGTCTTCTTCACGCGCACGGCTTCCCCGGTGCGCGGGTTGCGCGCGGTGCGGGCCGCACGAGCACGCTTCTCGAACACCCCGAAGCCGGTGATGTTGACCTTTTCGCCCTTGTTGACCGTCCGGATGATGATGTCGACCAGACCGTCGACCGCCTCGGAAGCGGCCTTCTTGTCGCCCAGGCGCTCCGTCAGCGCCTCGATCAGCTGGGCCTTGTTGGCCATTCCAGTCCTCCAAGAAGGAAGTGCTCGTCCACGGCCGCGCAGGGCCGACTAGCGACACGGTATTACCAAGGCAGCACAAATTCCAAACGGCACGCGGAATCTTTCCCTTGCCCCGGGGCGGGTTCCGCCTCGCGGGAGATCCCCGCGAGGGCCGTTCGGCGTGGTGTCGCAGCCGGCCGCACGAAGGGCGGAATCCCCGGTACCACAAGGGATTCCGCCCTCGAAAACGCTACGAAGCGGCGATCGGCGTGGTCGTCGGCTTCCAGGACGGGCGGCCCGACTCGAAGCTGTCGATCTCACCGGCATGGCGCAACGTGAGAGCGATGTCGTCGAGGCCTTCCAGCAGCCGCCAGCGGACGTAGTCGTCGATCTGGAAGGGCGCGGTGAAGTCCTTGGCCCGCACGGTCTTGGTCTCGAGGTCGACCGTGACCTCGGTGCCGGGCTCGTTCTCGAGCAGCTTCCAGAGCAGTTCGACGTCGTGCTGCTCGCACTGCGCGGCCACCAGGCCGCCCTTGCCGGAGTTGCCGCGGAAGATGTCGGCGAACCGGGCGGAGATGACGGCCCGGAAGCCGTAGTCCATCAGGGCCCAGACGGCGTGCTCGCGCGACGACCCGGTGCCGAAGTCCGGGCCCGCGACCAGCACGCTGCCACTCTTGAACGGTTCCTGATTGAGGATGAAGTCCTGGTCACCGCGCCAGGCGGCGAACAGCCCGTCCTCGAACCCGGTCCGGGTCACCCGCTTGAGGTAGACCGCCGGGATGATCTGGTCGGTGTCCACGTTGGACCGGCGCAGCGGGACGCCGACGCCGGTGTGCTGGGTGAACGGTTCCATGGTGGGAGCTCCTCGGGTGGGTCAGCGGGCGGCGGTCTGCAGGTCTTCCGGCGAGGACAGCGTGCCCCGCACGGCCGTGGCGGCGGCCACGAGCGGCGAGACCAGGTGCGTCCGGCCGCCCTTGCCCTGCCGGCCCTCGAAGTTGCGGTTCGACGTCGACGCGCTGCGCTCGCCCGGCTTCAGCTGGTCCGGGTTCATGCCCAGGCACATCGAGCAGCCGGCCTGGCGCCACTCGGCGCCGGCCGCGGTGAAGACCTCGTCGAGCCCTTCGGCCTCGGCGGCCTTGCGGACCCGCATGGAGCCGGGAACCACCAGCATCCGGACGGAGTCCGCCACTTTCCGACCGCGCAGCACCTCGGCCGCGGCGCGCAGGTCCTCGATCCGGCCGTTGGTGCAGGAGCCGAGGAAGACGGTGTCCACGGCGATCTCGCGCAGCGGCGTGCCCGGCCTCAGGTCCATATAGGACAGGGCTTTTTCAGCGGCGATGCGGTCGTTCTCGTCCGGGATCAGCTCCGGGTCGGGCACGTCGGCACCCAGCGGGAGCCCCTGGCCTGGGTTGGTGCCCCAGGTCACGAACGGCGTCAGCTCGCCCGCGTCGAGGTGCACCTCGGCGTCGAACTCGGCACCTTCGTCGGTGCGCAGCTGCCGCCAGTTCTCGAGCGCCGCGTCCCAGTCGGCGCCCTGCGGCGCGTGCGGGCGGCCCTTCAGGTACGCGAAGGTCGTCTCGTCCGGGGCGATCATCCCGGCGCGGGCGCCGGCCTCGATCGACATGTTGCACACGGTCATCCGCGCCTCCATCGAGAGCGCTTCGATGGCCGAGCCGCGGTACTCCAGGACGTAGCCCTGCCCGCCGCCGGTGCCGATCTTGGCGATCACCGCGAGGATGATGTCCTTCGCCGTGACGCCGGGGCGCAGCTCGCCGTCGACCGTGATCGCCATCGTCTTGAACGGACGCAGCGGCAGCGTCTGCGTGGCGAGCACGTGCTCGACCTCGGACGTGCCGATGCCGAAGGCGATGGCGCCGAACGCGCCGTGCGTGGAGGTGTGGCTGTCACCGCAGACCACGGTCATCCCGGGCTGCGTCAGGCCGAGCTGCGGGCCGATGACGTGCACGATGCCCTGCTCGGCGTCACCCATCGGGTGCAGCCGGACCCCGAACTCCTTGCAGTTGCGGCGAAGGGTGTCGACCTGGGTACGCGAGACCGGATCGGCGATGGGGAGCTCGATGTCGACGGTCGGGACGTTGTGGTCCTCGGTCGCGATGGTGAGGTCGGGGCGGCGCACCGGCCGCCCGGCCAGGCGGAGGCCGTCGAAGGCCTGCGGGCTGGTCACTTCGTGCAGCAGGTGGAGGTCGATGTAGAGCAGGTCCGGCTCGGCGCCTTCACCTCGGCGCACGAGGTGGCTTTCCCACACCTTCTCCGCCAGCGTGCGGGCCTTGCCGGTCGGGCTGGTCATCTCCGGCTCCTTCCACGGTTCGACGTCGGAACTCGGGCGCGCACCTGCGGAACGGATGCGAGCCGCGAAGGAGGAGCGCAGCTCGAGTTCAGGGTTTTCCCAGATGCTGGACTTCCCAAAGTGCGGGACGCTAGTATCGGGTCGTGGGACAGCATAGCGGTATCGGAGTACTGGACAAAGCAGTGGCCGTCCTGCAGGCGGTCGCGGACGACCCCTGCGGCCTCGCGGAACTGTGCACGCGGACGGGCCTGCCCCGGGCCACCGCGCACCGGCTCGCGGTCGGCCTCGAGGTGCACCGGCTGCTGCGCCGCGGTCCGGACGGCCGCTGGCGTCCCGGTACGGCACTGGCCGAGCTGGCGGGCGGCTCGACCGACCCGCTGCTCGACGCGGCCGGCGTGGTGCTGCCGAAGCTGCGGGACGTCACGGGCGAAAGCGTGCAGCTGTACCGCCGCGACGGTGTCCAACGCGTGTGCGTCGCCACCGCGGAACCGCCGTCCGGCCTGCGGGACACCGTCCCGGTGGGCTCCCGGCTGCCGATGACGGCGGGCTCGGGCGCGAAGGTGCTGGCGGCGTGGGCGGATCCGCACACGCAGCGCACGATCCTGGCCGACGCGGTCTTCGGCGAGCGCACGCTGCTGGAGGTCCGGCGCCGCGGCTGGGCGCAGAGCGTCGCCGAGCGCGAGCCGGGTGTGGCCAGCATTTCGGCGCCGGTCCGCGACTCCGCGGGCACGGTCGTCGCGGCGGTTTCGGTGTCCGGCCCGATCGAGCGGATCGGCCGCAAGCCCGGCGCGCGCTGGGCCGCGGACCTCCTCGCGGCGGCGGACGCGTTGCAGGAACGCCTGTAACTCCCGCCCCAGGAGTCACACCCGTTGTCAGGCTTGGCCGGTTTCGAAGCGCGCCACCTTGCCGTCGCGAACCGTGAACGCCCACCGCGTCCGCATCGCGCCCCACGTCGAGTTCGAGTAGTTCGCGACGAACCGCCTCCCCTCGTCTTCCGCGGTTTCGACCTCGAGGTGGCCCTGACTGGAGAAGATCTCCTTCTCCGTCCATTCCGCGAGGTCGCGGTCCGTGCCGTCGTCGGACATGGTCGCGTCCGGGGTCAGCGCGGCCCGGAACGCCGTGCGGTCGCCCGCGTTCAGCGCGTCGACGAACGCGCGCACAGCCGGGTCGCCGATCGAGTGCGTCATGCGGTCATCGTGCACCGTTCGGGGGAACCTCGCGAAACCTGCGTATTCGGTGACGGCGGTCACGTCTCTTCAGGGACAGCACCGAAGAGGGGAACCGACCATGCTGAACCGAAGGGCACTGGCGATGCTCCGGGCCGTCGACGCCGGGCGGGCCGAGCTGACCTGCAGCTGCGAGCCGGACCTGCGGGTCGACGGGCTGCCGTGCTGCGACCAGGCGACGGCGCACGAGCTGGCGCGGGCCGGGCTGATCCGGCCGGCGCGGGGACCGGTGCGGGCGATCGGGCAGTGGACGCGCGCGGAACTGACCGACGACGGCCGGCTCGCGCTGGGCGGGACGCTCGCCGCCGCCTGATGCAACCGCCCGGCCGCTTCGCGCGTGTATCCGCCGAGGAACACCGCGAGGGGGACCGATGAAGATCGCCGCGGGACTGCTGGGCGCCGGACTGCTGCTGAGCGCGTGCTCGGGACCCACTCCGACCGCCCCGACCGTGACCGTGACGGCGCCGAGCACGCCGCCGGCACCGCCGAGCGTCGACCCGGCGACGCGGGACTGGATGGACGGCTTCTGCTCGGCGATCCACGGCTACCGCGAGCGCACCAACGACGAAGCCATACCGGGTTCGCCCGAACCGGGCACGGTCGAGGAAGCGCAGCGAGCGCTCAGCGAAGAGCTGGGCGGGATCGCGGACCGCACGGGCGAAGTGGTCGACAAGCTGACGGCGCTGCCGCCGGCGCCGGTCCCGCTCGCCGAAACGGTCCGGCAGGGCTTCGTCACGAAGTACACGACGGCCCGGGACCGCGCCCGCGACGCGAAGACGGCACTCGACGGTGCGAAGCCGGGTGACGCCGCCTCGCAGGACCCGGCGATGAAGGCCCTGCAGCAGGCCCAGCAGGACGTCGACGGCATGTACGACCCGGTCGCCCCGATGGTCGCGTCCCGGGAGCTGATGACGGCCGCCGCGCTCGCCCCGGGCTGCAAGGCCTGACGGGTCAGCGCTTCAGCGGCGCCTGCAGCGGCAGCGAGCGGGACGAGTCGCCCACCTGGACCGTGAAGCCGCCCTTCACCGGACGCCACGCGTGGCTGGTGGCGTCCCACGTCGAGAAGTCGCGCGCGTCCAGCCGGATCGTCACGCGCTGGGACTGGCCCGGCGCCAGCTCGACGCGCGAGAAGCCCTTCAGCTGCCTCGGCGGTTCGCCCGCCGCCGCCGGGAAGCCCAGGTACAGCTGCGCGACCTCGGCGCCCGCGCGGTGCCCGGTGTTCCGCACCGTGAACGTCGCCGTCGCGCCGTCGCCGGTGTTCCGCACCGACAGGCCGGAGAAGGCGAACGTCGTGTACGACAGGCCGTAGCCGAACGGGAACAGCGGCGTCTTGCCCTGCGCGTCGAACCAGCGGTAGCCGACCTGCAGGCCTTCCGAGTACGTCGCGACGCCGTTGACGCCGGGGAACTGCGCCGTGGTGTTCGCCGGGGTGTCCGCGTCGGCCGCCGGGAACGTGATCGGCAGCTTCGCCGACGGGTTGACGTCGCCGAAGAGCACGCCCGCCACCGCGGCGCCGTCCTGCTGGCCCGGGTACCACGCCTGCAGGATCGCGGGCACCGAAGCGGCCCACGGCATGAGCACCGGCCCTCCGCTCTTCACCACGACCACGGTGTGCGGGTTCGCCGCGGCGACGGCGGACACCAGCGCGTCCTGGGTGCCGTCCAGCGCCAGGCTCGCCCGGTCCTTGCCCTCGGCTTCGTTGTCGCCGACCATCACGACCGCGACCTGGGAACCGGCGGCCAGGGCGGCCGCGCGGGCGGGGTCGCTGCCGTCGTCGAGCGTCACCGCGGCCCCCGGGACCCGGGCCCGCAGCCCCGGCAACGGGTCCACTGTGGACGTCGGGATGACGGCCGAGCTGCCCCCGCCGCCGGTCTTGGCCTTGGTCGCGAACGGCCCGATCAGCGCGATCGACTTCACCGCGCGGTCGTCGAGCGGGAGCTGGGCGTGGTCGTTGCGCAACAGGACCATGCCGCGTTCGGCGAACTGCTTCGCCGCGGCGTCGTGCTGCGCGGTCGGCAGCGGCGCCGGCGTCGGCGGGTGGTCGAACTGCCCGAACGCGAACATCGTGCGGAACCGCGGGATCAGCAGCTGGTCGACGCGCTGTTCGCTGACCTGCCCGGCGAGCACCGCCTGCTTCAGCTTGTCGCCGTACCAGGTGCCGTCGATCATCTCGAGGTTCATGCCCGCGTTCGCCGACCCGACCGTGCTGTGCGCGGCACCCCAGTCGGACTGCACGAACCCCGTGAACCCCCAGTCGTCGCGCAGCTTGCCCTGCAGCAGCGCCGGGTTCTCGCACGTGAAGACGCCGTTGATCTTCGGGTAGGCGCACATCACCGAGCCGGCGTGGCCTTCGGTCACCGCCTGCTCGAAGTGCGGCAGGTAGATCTCGTTGAGGGTGCGCTCGTCGATGTGCTCGTCGATGCTCTGGCGCTGGGTCTCCTGGTTGTTCGCCGCGTAGTGCTTGACCTCGGCGATGGTGCCGTTCTCCTGGATGCCGCGGATGTCGGCGGCGCCCAGGGCGCCGGCGAGCACCGGATCCTCCCCCATGCCCTCGAACGTCCGGCCGTTGCGCGGCACGCGGGCGATGTTGATGTCGGGGCCCTCGGACACGTTGTGGGCGAGCGCGCGGGTTTCGTCGCCGATCAGGCGGCCGTACTGGCGCGCGAGCCCGGTGTCGAACGTCGACGCCAGGGCCATCGTGGCGGGCAGCGCGGTCGCCGGCTTCTGCGGCTTGTCGTCGGCCGGGCCCATGCCGGCCGGGCCGTTGGCGATCCGGAAGCCGGGTACGCCGAGGCGCGGGATGGGTGGCACGAACCGCTGGTGCTCGGCGTCGGGCTGCAGGTGCAGCTGGGAGATCTTCTCGTCGAGGGTCATCGCGGCGACGAGCTCGGCGGCCCGCTGCTCGGGCGACTGGCGGGCGTTGCGCCACGGTTGCGCGTCCGCCACCGCCGTCGCCGGCACGGCCAGCGACAACCCCAGAACCGCGGCAAGAACCAGCCGGCCGTTGCGCATCGCAGTCTCCCTCGCCACTGAACGGGATCAACGGCGGACAAGCTAACCCATACGTGACCGAGAAACATAGACTCGATAGTTGTTCATGTACATGAACAGAACGAGGGATCAACCGTTTCCCCGGCTCAAGCGTGGAAGGGGCGCCCACCGGAGGGGCCGGGCCGCGGCGAGAAAGCACTGATCGGCCTAACGCCGCCGCGGCCGTTCACCACCTTGAACGGCCGCGGCCGGCTCCCTCCACAAAGGACACCCCGGGGCGGGCGCGGGCCCCCAGGCCACCGCCCCGGGGACCGCCCACCCCAGAGGGCGGTGCCGGCCCGGGGCGCGCACCCGCGCCCCGGGCCGGTCTCAGCGCGGCGGCGGGCCGGCCGGAAAGATCGACGTGCCCCTCCTGCTCGCGGACGGTGTGCGCCCGGTGCGGTCCCCGGCTCCGCCTTGCCACGTCAGCGGGCCGCGGCCAGGCGCAAAGCCCGGTACACGAACTGCTGATCCCCCAGCCGGTGCCGCAGGTCGCGCTCCAGGCCCGCGATCGGATACAGGTTCTGCGGTGCCCGCGAGTCCTTGTACGGCACCGACGCGAACCGGCCCAGTACCGACTGCGTCAGGTTCGCCAGGCCGGCCACCTCGTCGCGGTCCAGGTGCGATGCCGCCTCCACGCGCACCACGCCCGACCACGGCGGGCCGCCCGTCGACGGCAGCCGCAGGTACCACGAGTGCCGGACCCACGTCGTCCCCATCAGGAACACCGGCGTGCGCTGGTGCGGGCCGAGCCGGCCGACCATCGCGTTGAGCTCGCCCGGCAGGTACGTCGTCTGGTGGCTCTTGATGAACCCGACCGCCCGCTCGAGGTGGGCCCGGCCGCGCAACGGGCCGTCCACCACCAGCAGGTCGCGGCCGACGTGCCCGGCGATCGCCGTGCGGGCCGCGATCGCCGTGTCGAGCTCGGTTTCCGCCAGCTGGTCCTGCAGGGCCGTCGAAAGGACCACGGGCAGCGGCTTGTCCTCCTTGGCCGCGGCCCGGAACGCCTGGTACGTCCCGGCCGGCGTCGGGATGTCGGCCGCCTCCGGGGCGACCGTGAACAGCCCGCGCCGCACGTCGGTCCCGACCACGTGCGCCCGTCCCTCGCAGCAGCACACGACGCCCGCCGCGTACGACGCGCACAGCCCGATCGACGCCGAGTTCGTCCCGTCCGGGTCGTCGATCCAGACGCGGGCGTCGATCCGCCGGACGCCGTCGACGAACAACACGGCCTCCGGCGCGGAAACCGGCGACGGGTCGATCGGCGCCCACTCGGCCGCCGGGACCTCGACGTCCAGCTCGACCTCCGCGCCCGACCTGGCGAGCTCTTCGGCCTCCATCGAGCTGCCGTAGCCCGGGTCCCAGCTGTCGATGCTGAAGTTCATCCCGGCGACCGCCGTCATGCGCCCTCCCTGCTGATGTGCGAGCCGGTGCCGTCGCGCGTGACCAGGAAGCGCACCGGCACGCGCTCGGCGAGCGCCGGCACGTGCGTGATCACCCCGACCATCCGGGAGCCGGTGGCGGCGAGGTTCTCCAAAGTGGACGCCACGACGTCGAGGGTCGCCTCGTCGAGGGTGCCGAACCCTTCGTCGAGGAAGATCGACTCGAGCTTGGTCGCGCCCTCCGCGGCCATCGCGCCGAGCTGGGACGAAAGCGCCAGGGCGAGCGAAAGCGACGCCTGGAACGTCTCCCCGCCCGACAGCGTCTTCACCGGGCGGCGGGCGTCGGCCTCGTTGTGGTCCACCACCAGGAAGTCGCCCTTGTCGTGGGTCAGTTCGAACTGGCCGCCCGACAGTTCGAGCAGCGACGCGGACGCCTCGGCGACGAGCGTGTCGAGCGCCCCGGCGATCAGCCAGCGCGGGAACTTGTCCGAGCGCAGGAGGTCCGCGAGCAGCCGCGCGACCTGCGCTTCGGACTCTGCGGCCGCGATGTCGCCGTGCAGCCCGGCCACGCGCGCCACGCGCCGCTTCATCTCCGTGTGGTCGGCTTCGGCCCGCGCCCGGGCGGTCGCGAGCGCCACCGGCACGCGGTCCCGCACCGGCCCCTCCGGCAGTTCGACGCCGAGCGCGGTCACGTCCTCCACCACGGCGCGCTCGGCCGCTCGCAACGCTTCGGCGGCTTCGGCCTCGGCAGTCGTCGCGACGGCCAGCCGCTCGCGACGCTCTTTCGCCTGCCCAGCCGCCCAATCGGTCAACGCGGCCCAGGCGCCGAGGAGGCTGTCGCCGTCGATCGGCGGCGCACCGAGCCCGACCAGCGGGTCGCGCGCCTGGGACAGCCGCTGCCGCGCGGCGTCCGTTTCCTTCGCGACGCTCGCCTGCCGGTCGGCTGCCTCCTTCGCGGCGGCGCGCGCCTTTCGCAGCTCGGCGTCCGCGGCCTTCGCGGCCTTCTCGAGTTCGGCGACGCGCGCGAGCTGCTCGGCGACGACTTCGGCCGACGGCGCTCCGGCGAGCGTCTCGGCAAGTTCGCCGCGACGGCGCCGGGCGGTTTCGAGCCGGGTGCCCGCCGCCTGCTCGGCCAGTCCCGCGTCGACGGCCCGCGTGCGCCGCTGCTCGGCGTCGCGCTCGGCGGCCTTGAAGTCGTCCGCCGCGACGACGGCTTCCTTGCCCGCGGCTTCGGCGGCCGCTTCGAGGGAGGCCAGCGTCGTCCGTCGTTCGTCCAGCGCCGAAGCGGCCCACGTCGTGAGGAGCCGCCAGCCCGCCGGGACGTCGTCGCCGTCGATCGCGGGCGCGCCCAGCTCCACCAGCGGATCCCGCGCCGCACGCAACGCCTCCCGCGCCGCCGCGAAGGACTTCGCCACGACGTCGGCGTCGTGCTGAGCCGCGGTGCGCTCGGCGCGAGCCGCCGCCAGTTCGGTGTCCGCGGCACGCGCCGCTTCGGCGATCCGGGACCGGCCCTCGATCGTCGTGGACAGCCATTCGCCGCGTTCACGCACGGCGGCGACGAGGTCCGCGAAGTCCTGTTCGGTGAAGGACGCCTCGACCGGGCGCCGCAGCACCGCCGACTCCGGCGGCCCGTCGACCTCGGCGAGGACCACGCGCAGTTCTTCCGCCTGCGCGGCCACGGACGCGGCGGAGTCGGCGTCGCGATCGGCGGCCCGCTCCAGCTTGCGCACCGCGGTCTCGGCCGTCGCGCGCTCGCGTTCGGCGCGCTCGACGCGTTCGCGGGCCTCGGCGAGGTGGGCGTGCCCGCCGGCATCGGGCAGCGCCGTGACTTCCTGCTCGCACACCGGGCACGCGTGCCCGACGGCCAGGCCCGCCCGCAGCACCAGGGCTTGGCCGGTCCGTTCGGCGTCGGCCAGCGCGGTCTTCGCCGCCGTGAGTTCGGCGTCGGCGCTCTTGAACGCGGTTCGCGCGGTTTCGAGTTCCTTGCGGCGGGCGGCCTGTTCGGGTGCGGCCTTCCGTTGCGCGTCGCACAACGTGTAGAGGGTGCGGGCGTCGGACCGGGCCGAAGCGAGCGGCGCGACGTCCGGCTGGGCAGCCAGCGCCTTGCGTGCTTCGGCGTCCGCGGCCTCGGCGGCACGCAGGCGCGCGTCGGCGTCCGCCGTCCGCTTCGCGACCCGCGCCGAATCCTTCGCCAGGTCCCCGAGATCCGCCGGCGGCCGGAGCCCGGCCAGCCGGTCACGGTCCTGACGGGCCCGCGCGGCTTCGGCGGCGGCGTCCTCCGCGGCCCGCGCGGTGAGGTCACGGTTCTTCCGGGCCGCCTCGACGACGGACACCGCCTCGGTCGCCGAAACAGCGGCGGCGTCTTTGGCCTGGGACGCCTTCTTCGCGTCTTCTTCCAGCCGCGGGAGCGCCTTCTCGATCTCGCCGAGCTCGGTGCGGGCGGCGCGGATCCGCTCCAGCTCGCCGCGGCCGGGCGCGGCCGCGAGCGCGGCGCGGGCGGTTTCGTCCGCCTTCTCCGTGTTCTCCAGCTCCGCTTGCGCCGTCGTCACGGCGTCCGCCGCGGCCTGGCGCCGGGCCTCGAGATCCTCGACACCCTCAGGACGTTCCAGCGCGCCGAGGACGCCCAGTTCCCGCGTCACCGTCGCGACCAGCTGCCGGGCTTCGTCGTGGACGCGGGTGGCGTCGGACAGTCCCGGCATCGCCGCGGTGACCCGCGCGTCGAGGTCGGCGAGCGCAGTCCTCCGCGCTGAAAGCTCTTCGACGGCTTCTTCCGTCGCGTCGGCGTAGCTGCCGAGCTGTTCGGTGAGGACGGCGGCGCGCTGCTTCTGCTGCTCGGCCGTGACCCCGGCGCGGCGGCCGATCCGCTCGTAGACCTCCAGGCCCAGCAGCTTGATGAGGATCTTCTGCCGGTCGGCGGCCTTGGCGTGCAGGAACTCCGCGAAGTCGCCCTGGGGCAGCGCGACGCAGGTGCAGAAGTGCTTGAACGTCAACCCGAGCAGGCGTTCGACGGTCGGGGTGACCTCGGAGTCCGCGGCGACCGGGTCGGCGTCGTCCTCCGCGCCGCCGAGCGCGGTGGGGTCGGCGAGCCGTTCCAGGCGGACGTTCTTGACGCTGACCGTGGGTTTCTTCCCGCCGCTGCGCCGGACTTCCCGCACGACGTGGTAGCGCGCGCCGCCCGCGTCGAACACCAGCCGCACGGTCGCGCGGTTCACCGTCGGGGCGAGCGCGGGCGCGACCAGGCCTTCGTGGTCCCAGCGCGCGACCGAGCCGTAGAGGGCGAAGGTGAGCGCGTCGATCACCGTGCTCTTGCCCGCGCCCGTCGGCCCGACGAGCGCGAAGTAGTCCGTGTCCTCGAAGCTGACTTCGGTCTTGTCGCGGAAGGACGCGAAGCCGGTCATCTCCAGCAGCACAGGCCGCATGTCACACCCCGCTCGTCTCTTCGTCGTGCAGCCGCGCGAAGAGCGACTGGACGCGCTTGTCGTCCACCGTCCGCTCCTCGCAGTAGGACGCGAACAGCTCACCCGGTGACCGGTCGGCCACCGCGCGTTCGCCGCCCGACGTCGTCACCGGAGCCGCGAACTCCGGGTCGATGCGGATTTCCAGGGCGTTGGGCAGGGCTTCCTGGATCTCTTCGCGCAGCCCGGCCCTGGTCGCTTCCCGGACGTAGACGCGGAGGTAGTCCTCACCGAACTCCTCGGCCCGGCCGACGAGCTCGGCCACCGAGCCGTGGACGGTCCGCAGCCGCCGCCCCGCGGTCAGCGGGATTTCGGTGATCTTCGCCGGGGTCGTGGGCGTGACCTCGACGCTCAGCACCACGCTCTTGTTGTCCTGCTCGCCGAAGTCCACGGCGAACGGCGAGCCGCTGTAGTGCACCGGGCACGCGGCGGGCAGCGACTGGCGCCGGTGCAGGTGGCCGAGCGCGACGTAGTGCGGGTCGGCGCCGAACGCCGTGGCCGGCACGTGGTACTCGAAGATGGACTGCGCCGCGCGTTCCCCGCCGCCCATCGCGCCGCCGGTCACCGTCAGGTGCGCCATGACGAGGTTCACCGCGCCGGGCGTGAACCCGGACTTGAGGTGCTCCAGGATGTCCCGCACGCGCTGGTCGTACTGGCCGACGTTGTCCGCCGGCGTCCCGGCGAGCAGCTCGGCGGCGCGGACCGCGTAGCGCTGGGAAAGGAAGGGCAGCACGGCGACGTTCACGCGTTCGCCGGTCGACCGGGCGTCGAAGGAGACGACCCCGCCGTCCGCGGCCGGGCGCGGGTTCCCGGTGAGGTGGATGCCCGCCGCCCTGAGCAGCGGCCGGTACGCCTCGAACGTCGCGGCGTGGTCGTGGTTCCCCGCGATCGCGATGACCTCGGCGCCCGTGTCCCGCAGCGCCATCAGCGCCTGCACCACGAGTTCCTGCGCGGCCGCCGAAGGCGCCGACGTCTCGTACAGGTCGCCCGCGACGAGGACCGCGTCGAACGTCTCTTTCCGCGCGATCCGGACGATCTCGCCGAGCACCGCGCGCTGCTCGTCCAGGCGGTTGCGGCCCTTGAGCGTCTTGCCGACGTGCCAGTCGGAGGTGTGCAGGAACTTCACCCTTCGTCCTTCCGTTCAGGTGACGGGCAGCGGGCTCAGAACGGCGGCGGGTCGTCGCCGAACGGGTCGGCGCTCCCGGTCGGCAGCCCCGCGAAGGGGTCGGACTTCTTCGACGCCGCCGTGGTCGTCGGCACCTGCCCGGCCTCGGAAAGCCGCGTGGCCCAGGCCGGGAACGGGAAGCCGACCGCGATCGGCACCGGGATCTCCGGCTGGCTCACGAACATCGTGCCGGGTGTCGCGAGCGTCGCGCGGACCCGCTGGCTCTGCGGCAGGAAGCCGTACTCCGGGCGCGAGGCCTCGGCGGCGTCGAGGCGCCCGACGATCCGCACCGAGCTGTTGCTGACGATCCGGCGCTCCACCTCGGAAGCCGTCTGCTGCGCACCGATGAGGATGACGCCGAGGGAGCGGCCGCGCTCGGCGATGTCCAGCAGCACCTCCTTGATCGGGCTGCTGCCTTCACGCGGCGCGTACTTGTTCAGCTCGTCCAGCATGGTGAACAGCAGCCCGCCGGGGCCGGCCGCCTCCTTGCGCGCGGTCTCCGCGGCGAGCGTGACACCGACGACGAACCGCTGCGCGCGCTCGACGAGGTTGTGGATGTCCACGACCGTGACTTGCTGGTTCTCCGTGGACAGCTTGCGGGCGGCGTGGTCGGCGAGGTCGCCGCGGATGAGGCCGCTGAGCGCGCGCTGGCTCGAGCGCAGGCGGCGGATGAAGGCGTTGACCGTGCCCGCGCCGGTGACCGCACCGGCCCAGCCGGCGCGGGTTTCCTCGTCGGTCACGCGCTCGCAGATGACGTCGACGAGCTCGGCGTAGGTGCGGCACAGGACGCCGTCGACCGTGGCCGCGCCGTCCTTCCCCGCCGGGGTGCTGTCCAGCCGCAACCGGTTCGCGACCTGGTGGATGACCATCGTGTACTGGTTGCGCTCGTCTTCGGCGTCGGCGAAGACGTAGGGCAGCAGGTCGTTCGCGCAGAACTCCGCGATGGTCCACCAGAACGCGCCGACGCCCGACGTCCGCCCGGTGACGTAAGGCTTCCCCGTGGTGTCCGACGGCGTCGGCGGCGCGTAGAACCCGACCGAGGCGAAGGGCTCCGCGGGCAGGCCCAGCTTGGCGTACTCGGCCTTGAGGTTCTCGTCGAGCCGGACGTTCGGGGTGTCGAGGAACAGCAGGTCCTCGCCCTTGACCGAGAAGACGAGGGCCTTGGCGTTGTGCGCGTTGGACAGGGCGCCGCCGCGGAAGATCGAGTGCAGCAGGAACAACGCGAACGACGTCTTGGTGGCCACGCCGGAGACGCCGCTGATGCTGACGTGCGCGCCCCGCGTGCCGTCGAGGAAGTCCATGTTGAGGTAGACGGGTTCGCCGTCCCGGCCCAGGCCGACCGCCACCTGGCGGGTCATGTTGTCGAAGTACAGCGCCTGCGCGCGATCCTCCCCCACCGCGCGGGAGACGACGGATCCCGGCCGCGGCGGCACGTAGCACTCCGGCTCGACGCGGGTGGTGGCGATCTCGGCGATCTCCTGCACCTGCGCGGGCAGGACGCCGTCGGAGATCAGGAAGACGTCGCTGCCGAAGCTCGCGCCCTCGTGCCGCGCGTTCACCTGCGTGACGACCCCGTACGACGTGACTTCGCCGAGACCGGGGAGTTCCCGCCTGGTCACGACGACGTCGTCGAGCTGCAGATAGGCTTCCGGGTCGATCGCCACGTGGAACTGCAGCGGCGTCGAGTCCTCGGTCCCGGCCACCCGGCCGACCACGGTGGTGAGCGTCTCCTGGTCCACGGTTCTCCCTGTCGCACCCGGGTCTTCCTCCCGCGGCAGACTAGCTCGCCGGACCGACAGTCCCGCGCCCAACACGGCCTTCCGCGCCGCGCCCGTGGCTGGGCCGAACGAGTGAGTTCACCCTACGGGGAAGATCCTTTCGGCCCCACGGCGTTCGCCGCCGTTGCGCCGCAACGACCTCGCCGCGTCCCCGGGAGGGTCGCTCCGGGCGGGCGCCGCGTTACCGCGTTGACCCCACGGCGATCCCACCCCGGCGGCCCTTCGCCGGGCCTCCCGGCGGGCCCGCGATCCCCCGCCGCTGCGCGGGATCGGGCCCGGGGTGGCATCGACCACACGCCGGGAGGGCCGCTCCCGGCGTGTCGCGGAAAAAGTCTCCCGACGGGCCCCGGGTCCTATATGGACGACCACTGTGGACGGCCCGGGCACACGGTTTTGCCTGCTCAGGGCCTTGGTCGAGGTCCGGCTTCCGATTCGGGACCCCGCCGGCCGGGGTCTCCGGAGGGGCGGAACCAGCGCCCTCACAAGGAAATATTTCGACCCCCGGTTGGATTTTGTGCGGTATTGGTAATACCGTGTGCAGTGTCGGCCGAGATGGGCCGTGTACGAGTAGTTCCACTATGGAGGACTGGAATGACGAACAAGGCCCAGCTGATCGAGGCGCTGTCGGAGCGTCTGGGCGACAAGAAGGTGGCTTCGCAGGCCGTTGACGGTCTGGTCGACATCATCATCCGGACGGTCAACAAGGGCGAAAAGGTCAACATCACCGGCTTCGGTGTCTTCGAGAAGCGCGCCCGCGCCGCTCGCACCGCGCGCAACCCGCGCACCGGTGAGGCCGTGCGCGTGAAGAAGACCAACGTGCCCGCCTTCCGTGCCGGCACCACCTTCAAGGACGTCATCTCCGGCTCCAAGAAGCTGCCGAAGGCCACCCCGGTCAAGCGCGCCACCGCCACCACGGCGACCCGCGCGACGGCCACCAAGGCCGCCGCCGCCCCGGCGAAGGCCACCACGACCCGCACCACGCGGGCCGCGGCCGCCAAGCCGGCCACCACGCGCGCGACGACCACGCGGACCCGCGCCACCGCGGCGAAGCCGGCCGCGAAGGCCACCGCCACCAAGGCGGCCCCGAAGACCGCGGCCAAGGCTCCCGCCAAGGCGACCGCGGCCAAGGCCACCACCACCACGCGGGCGAAGGCCGCCGCCAAGCCGGCCGCCAAGACCGCCGCGGCGAAGAAGACGACCGCCGCCAAGGCCCCGGCCAAGCGCACGTCGGCTGCCAAGAAGAAGTAACTCGCTTCCTCGTCGAAGGGCCCCGCACCAGCCTGGTGCGGGGCCCTTCGGCGTTCCCGGGGGCAAAACGGCGTTCAACGGCGTTCTGCCGGGCCGTGTCCGCAGTGCGGGCCGGGGAACCCGGAACCGGTCCCGACGCGGCTCCCACGGCCTGCTGGGCGGCACGACCGGGACCGGACCACCGCGCCCGGTGGGCCACTCGTTGGGGTGACCGACGCGGTGCACCACCGGCAACCGTGTCGCCCGACAACTGCGGGCGGCATTCTTTCCCGGCCTCGTTTTGCGCCGGAGCGGTGATTCACGCCGTTTCCGGAATCCCCGGGCCGGGTAGCCGGGGACAACAGGTCCATCAAGCGACCGGAGGAGCCGCAATGACAGAGAATGACAAGCGCGAGGATCCCGAAGCGGAACTCGCCCGGTCCCGGCGGTACATCGAGGAGGCGAAGGACGCGGCCGCGGCCGCGGACATCGTCGATCCCGCAGCGGAAGGACCGGAGACGGATCAAGGGGATTCGGCGCCTTCCGGGACGCCGTAGTCCTCCACAGTGGATCTCGGCGCGCGTCCATTCCGGCCCGCCGAACCGGGAAAAACCACGGGAAATTGCCGAACCGATCGCCGGGTGGATACACTCCACGGGAGAACGTCGGTCATTGTGCACCTTGTCACACGTCACGTTCCCCGGACGCACATCCAGCTTGAGGAGCATTCCCGTGGCCCAGAAAGTCCTCGTCGAGATCCTGGACGACATCGACGGCAGCACCGCCGCCCAGACCGTTCAGTTCGGCCTCGACGGCGTCACCTACGAAATCGACCTTTCGGACGAGAACGCCGCCGCCCTGCGCGACGAGCTCGCCCGCTTCATCGCGGCCGGCCGGCGCATCGGCGGCCGCAAGGTCCGCGTCGCGACGGGCCAGTCGACCACGACGAGCACCACCGACCGCGAGCGCAACCAGCAGATCCGCGCCTGGGCGAACGCGAACGGCTACGAGGTCTCCGAGCGCGGCCGCCTCTCGTCCGAGGTGATCTCGGCGTACGAGCAGGCCCAGGTGGCGGAGTCCGAGGCCCCCGCCGCCGCCCCGCGCAAGCGCGCCCCGCGCAAGAAGGTCGCCGCCGCCAAGAAGTGACGGCGGTGCCCGCCAGAGAACTGGGGGAACACCGAAGGCCCGTCGGCGGTAAGGACTGACGTCCCCGCCGCCGGCGGAGGCCCTTTCTCCACCACCGCGCGGCAGTTCCCGGCTGAACCCGACGTCAGCCGCGCGAGAGCCGAATTCCTGCGAGCACCCATCCTTCACTGCCGCCGTCGACCGTCTTTCGACCGTCCGTCGACACCCGGGTCGAGGTTGTGCGCCTTGCGGAAATCCTCGATCCGCTGCCACGCCAGCTGCGGGTGCGCCGGCAGCTGCCGGCGGGCCAGCGCGAGCTGGTGCAGCTCTTCCGTGAGGGCCCCGTGCTCGAGCGAATCGGTGAAGACGTCGAGCAACGTCGCGCAGAACAAGGTGAAGCAGCCCGCGTTCCAGCGGACGACGTCGGCCGGCTGCACCGACGTCTCCACCGTCTCCCCCACCAGGTCGGCCGCCATCCGCGCGAGTTCCAGCGGGTTCACCGCGTCGCGGATCGCGAGCAGCCGCGCGGTGAGCGCGACGTGCTCGGGTTCGGCGTCGAACGTGCCCAGCAGCCCGACGAGCGCGTGGATCTTGCCGGCCAGATCCCGCCGGACCAGCGCGAGCGTGACCGCGGCCAGCGTCGGCTCGTACTCCCGCGCGGCCACGTCGAGCATCTCGACCGTGTAGCGCCGCAGCTCCCGGGGGAGGCCGCCCGACAGGCAGTGGTTGAGGTAGCAGAACTGCTCGGTGACCCCGGCGACCCGCGACGCGACCCACTGCCGGCTTTCGTCGAGGGTGAAGTGCTCCAGGCGCACCATTTCCGAGAAGGCGCTGTCGAACGCGTCACGGATGCCCAGCCCTCGCTGCTCGAAGTTGAGCACGGCGTCGTCCGACACCGAGACGAAGAACAAGCAGCCCGGGACCCCGAAGACTCCTTTGACGTCATTGACGAACTGGTGGGCCTTCTCGGGTTCGCCGATCTTGTCCAGCTCATCGATGGCGATGACCAGCCTGCCTATCACCCCGTTGTCCCGCAGGGTCCGTGCGCTCTTGCCGGCGAACGAGCGCAGCTCCTCGACGACTTCCGGGTGCGTGAGCTGCTGTTCGGCCCGCTGCGTCGACCACGTCCGGCCGGCCTCGCCCTTCAGCGGCAGGGTCAGCTTGCCCGACCAGCCGGTGGTGTGCGTCTGCAGGAACCGCGTGCGCGTCAGCTGGTGGACAGCCGACCGGCGCAGCTCGAAGAGGGCGCGGTGCCGGCGGCGGAACCCGAAGACCACCAGCGCGCTCAACGGCGTCAGGACCGCGAACGAGACGAGCCGCCAGGCGGCGAGGAGGATCAGGCTGGCGGCAACGACGTGCGTAACGGGCTGGCCGCTCCACAGGACTTGGGCGGACATCGGGAGGTCCCGGACGGCCGCGGCCGCCAGCCCGCCGATCTCGCCGGGGAACCGGGCCACCGGGACGCCCCACAGGAGGAGCGCGCCGCCGAGGCAGACGAGCGTGAAACCCAAGACCCGCACCAGCTTGACGAGCCCGCGGCGCACCGCGGCCCGGCGTTCGCCCTGGGTCCGCGGCAATCCCGGCGCGAGCGCCTGCGACGTCCGCTCGATGACGGTCTGGCAGATCAGCGCGTGCAGGTGCAGCACGAAGTCGCGGGCGTCGTAGTTCGCCGGTGCGGAGGCGAGGACGACCAGCGGCGGCAGGCCGGCGGTGCTCAGCTTGCCCTGCCGGATGGCCTCGATCGCGGTCGTCTTGCCGACCCCGCGCGAGCCGGCGAGGGCCACCGCGCCGGAGTCGGCTCGTTCGATGATGCGCCGCAGCCGTTCCGCTCCGGCGGTCATGACGACTTCGCCGCCGTCGCTCTCGCCGAGTCCCGATTCGCCCGTGTGGGCGAGCTTCGTCCCGTAGCGGACGGACCGGTGGGCGCGGGCGAACTCGTGGATCGCCGGCCGGACCAGCTCGGCGACCAGGGCCTCGCGCCGGTCGCCGAGACGCAGGAGCTCGGGATGCGGCTGCGGTTCGCCTTGCCCGCCGGCCATCCCGGCGAGGTCCGGCGCCCGCCGCACGACGAGCCCGGCCGACAGCCCGCCCACCCCGATCAGCCCGGCCATCCCGACCACGCGCCACGGGAACGGCAGGCGCGGCCAGGCGGCGCTCAGGAGGACGAGGTAGCCGATGCCGGCCACCGCGATCGCCAGCAGCAGGAAGAACTCGCCGGCGCGCGGGACGCGCCGGCGCGGCACCGGCGTGCTCTCGATGCCTTCGCGGACCAGCCGGTCCTGCTCGATGCGGATCCGGGCGACGAGCGAGTCGTCGGCGAACAGGCTCGTCCGGACGTCGTCCTGGCCCAGCCCCTCGCCGGCGAGTGCCGCGACGACGTCCGGATCGGTGAGGGCGTCCTCGACGAGGACGCGCAGGGCGAGCCGCGCGGACCAGGCGTCGAAGTCCTCGAACTCGGGACTGCGGAGGTATTCGGTGACCGGATCGGCTCGCTCCCGCGGCCGCGCCGGAGCGGTCCGCTCGAGGGCTCTCCGGTCTTCCGCGCGCAGCATCACGATGAACAGGTAGCCGACGCCGCCGCACGCGAGGCCGGCACACAGCGACGCAACCGCTTTGGCGTCCAATGTGTCGCTGAACGCCGCGTAGCCGAAGAGAACGGCCCCGAACAACGTGAGGAGGGTGAGTCCCCGCCGCGTGCGGGTCGGTGCTGGCGTGGACGATCCGGCGGGCGTGGGCACCCGCGGATTGTGTCAGCCGGGGCGGTGGGTCACCGGCGCCGCGACCTTCTCGCTTGGTGCGGCAGGGCGGGACCCGGGTACAGCGCCGCGGAGCCATCCCCCGCACCCCGGGCACGACGCCGAGCGAGGTCGGCGTGAGCGCGGGAAGCAACCGGTTCGGACGACCTCGTCCGCGCGGGGGATCACAGCAAAAAGTCCGCCTGACCTGGGTCAGACGGACTTCGCGGTAAGTACCCCCGATGGGATTCGAACCCACGCTACCGGCGTGAGAGGCCGGCGTCCTAGGCCGCTAGACGACGGGGGCTTAGGATCTTTCCCTGGTTTCCCAGGGGCTTTTCTGTTTTTCTTGCTGGAGAGAACTTACCAGAGGCGATTTCTCGCTCTGCAAGGGGGTCACTCTCCGCAGCTGGGGTACCAGGACTCGAACCTAGACTAACTGGACCAGAACCAGTCGTGCTGCCAATTACACCATACCCCAGTGAGATACCGAGCCAGCCTGGCCGGTTCAGCACCGCACGAGGAGAAATACTAGAGCACGCCGTTCCGGACGCCCAAAGCGGGGGTGTCACTCCGGCGCTGGGCGGGGACGCCGATCGTCGCGTATTCCGAAACCAGCAGCTCAGGCAGCTCGGCCAGGCCCGCGAGGCGGTGGACGCCCGCCGGGGCGCGCTCGCCGATCTCGTCGCGGTCGAGCCAGACCGCGCCCAGCCCGGCGTCGCGGGCGCCGATCGCGTCCGTGTCGAGTTTGTCCCCGACGTGAACGGCCTGGGCAGGTGCGCAGCCCAGGCCGAGGCAGACCGTGTGGAACATCACCGGATCGGGTTTCGCCACTCCCAGCTCGCCGGCGATGGCGACGTGGTCGAAGAACGGCGCCAGGCCCAGGTCGGCGATTTTCCGCCGCTGGTGCGCGCCCGAGGCGTTCGTCACGGCGGCCAGCATCAGCCCGGCCGCGCGAAGCCATTCGAGACAGTCGAGGACGTCGCCGAACAGCTGCCAGGAATGGTCGAGCAGCTCTCTTCGGCGCCGCTCGAACGAGCACACCTGCTCGGCGTCGGCCAGGATGCCGATCTCGGCCAGGAAGCAGTCCGTGCGCCGCTGGTGCATCGTCGCGTAGTCGATCTCGCCCGCGACGACGAGGGCGACGTGCTCCTCGGTGATCAGGTCCCACAACGGCCACAGGTCGCCCCGGCCGGTGAGGATGTGGAGGCTGCGGCGGATCGCGGCGGTGCAGTCGATCAGGGTGTCGTCGATGTCCAGGCACACCAGCCGGAGCTCGGGCGGCGCCCAGGGCTCGGGCGCCGCCGAAGCGGGCGGGGCGGATCGCAACGGGGTCGGGGGTGCCAGAGCGAAATCCACCCAGTGAGGCTAGGGCAACCGCCGCGTTCGCGACGCTGCCAAAGAGGTGATTACGGCTCCCCTGTTCCGGCGCACCGGCTCTACTCCCAGTTGGCGAACCGTCTTCTTTCGGTTATCCGACCAATGCGCGGCGAAGACGTCCCAATGAGACATCGCGGCCGAGCAGCTCCATGGATTCGTACAGCGGCGGGGAAACGGTCCGCCCGGTGATGGCGACGCGCACGGGCGCGAAAGCCTTGCGGGGCTTGAGACCCAGACCGTCCACAAGGGCGCTCTTGAGCGCCTCCTCGATGGCCGCGGTCTCCCACGAAGGCAGCGCCTCGAGCGCGGCGACCGCCGCGGTGAGCACCGGCTGCGCGGCTTCGCCGAGATTTTTCGCGGCGGCGTCTTCTTCCGGTGCGAAAGTGTCTTCGGCAACGAAGAGGAAGGCGACCATCGGCGCGGCGTCCGAAAGCACCGTGACGCGCTCCTGCACCAGCGGCGCGATCGCGCTCAGCCGCGCGAGCTGCTCTTCGCCCGGTGATTCCGGGAGAACACCCGCCGTGACCAGATACGGCGTGACGCGCTTCACGAATTCGTCCGCCGGCAGGGCCCGCACGTGGGTGCCGTTGATCGCTTCGGCCTTCTTCAGGTCGAAGCGCGCGGGGTTGGCGCTGACCTTGGTGACGTCGAACGCGGCGATCATCTCCTCGACGCTGAACACGTCGCGGTCGTCGGCGATCGACCAGCCCAGCAGGGCCAGGTAGTTCAGCAGGCCCTCGCGGATGAAACCGCGGTCGCGGTAGTTGAAGAGGTTCGACGAGGGGTCGCGTTTGGACAGTTTCTTGTTGCCCTCGCCCATGACGTAGGGCAGGTGGCCGAACCGCGGCGTGAACTCGGCGACGCCGACCCGCTGCAGTGCCTCGTAGAGCGCGATCTGGCGGGGCGTGGAGGGCAGCAGGTCCTCGCCGCGCAGCACGTCCGTGATCTTCATGAGCGCGTCGTCGACCGGGTTGGTCAGCGTGTAGAGCGGGTCGCCGTTGGCGCGCACCAGCACCGGGTCCGGGATCGTGCCCGCCGGGAAGCTGATGTCCCCGCGGACCAGGTCGCTCCAGCCGAGGTCCTTGTCGGGCATGCGCAGGCGCAACACCGGAGCGCGGCCTTCGGCGCGGTAGGCCGCGCGCTGCTCGTCCGAGAGGTCGCGGTCGAAGTTGTCGTAGCCGAGCTTCGGGTCGAGTCCCGCCGCCTTGCGCCGCGCTTCGACCTCTTCGTTGGTCGAGAACGCCTCGTACAGCTCCCCTGCTTCGAGCAGCTTCGCGGCGACGTCGGCGTAGATCGCGCGGCGCTCGCTCTGGCGGTACGGCCCGTACTCGCCGCCGGCCTCGGGACCCTCGTCCCAGTCGATGCCGAGCCAGCGCAGCGCGTCGAGGAGCTGCTCGTAGGACTCCTGCGAGTCGCGGGCGGCGTCGGTGTCTTCGATCCGGAAGACCAGCTGCCCCTGGTTGTGCCGGGCGAAGGCCCAGTTGAACAGCGCCGTGCGGATCAGCCCGACGTGCGGGGTGCCGGTCGGCGAAGGACAGAAGCGCGCGCGTACCACCGATGTCTCACTCATAGCCCGATCAGCGTATCCGTCGCCGCATAGCTTGACGCCGGGGACCGGGCCGGTGCATCCTCAACTTATTCAACAAGCGATGAATACCAGGGGAGATGGTCGAGATGGCCGAGCGCACGGGCTGCGTCGTCATCGGTGGCGGGCCGGCCGGGATGGTCACGGGACTCCTGCTGGCGCGGGCCGGCGTGGAGGTGACAGTGCTCGAGAAGCACGCGGACTTCCTGCGGGACTTCCGCGGGGACACCGTCCACCCGTCGACGCTCACGCTGCTGGACGAGCTGGGCCTCGGCGAGAGGTTCGACGCGCTGCCGCACAGCGAGCTGACCGCGGCCGGCTTCCCGAAGGAGGACGGCGAGCTGATGAAGCTGGCCGACTTCACCCGGTTGAAGGTCCCCCACCCGTACATCGCGATGGTGCCGCAGTGGGACTTCCTCGACCTGCTCGCCGAGAGCGCCCGCAAGGAGCCGACGTTCGTCCAGCGCATGGAGACCGAGTGCACCGGCCTGGTCCGCGAGCACGGCCGGGTCGCCGGCATCACCTACCGCACGACGGCCGGTGACACCGGCGAAATCCGCGCCGACCTGGTGATCGCCGCCGACGGCCGGTGGTCGCTCGCCCGCCGCGAAGCCGGTTTGGTGCCGCACGAGTACGACTGCCCGTTCGACGTCTGGTGGTTCCGGCTCTCGCGCAAGGAGGGCGAGCAGGGCGGCATGCTGCTGCCGAAGATGCGGGACCGCCGGTTCGCCGTGCCGCTCCCCCGGCCGGACTACTACCAGGTCGCCTACCTCGCACCCAAGGGCGAAGACCTGCGAAAGCAGGGCATCGAGGCGTTCCGCGAGAACGTGGCGCAGATCTGCCCCGAGTTCGGCGACCGGGTGGACGAGCTGAAGACGATGGACGACGTCAAGTTCCTCGACGTGCGGCTGAACCTGCTGCGCAAGTGGCACGTCGACGGGCTGCTGTGCATCGGTGACGCGGCGCACGCGATGTCGCCGATCGGCGGCGTCGGCATCAACCTGGCGGTGCAAGACGCGGTCGCGGCGGCGACGCTGCTGGCCGAGCCGCTGCGGCGGGGCCGCCCGTCGGAGTCCGACCTGGCGAAGGTGCGTTCGCGGCGGCTCGCGCCGACGTTGCTGGTGCAGGGGCTGCAGCGCCTGATGCACCGGACGGTCGTGCGCGGCGTGATGAGCGGCAGGCGCAACGGCCCGCCGGAGCCGATGATCAAGGCGTTCGCGCGGTTCCCGCGGCTGTCGTACTTCCCGGCCCGGCTCCTCGGCCTCGGGCTGCGGCCGGAGCACGCTCCGGCGTTCGCCCGGCGGCCGATGGAGCCGGTTTCCCGCGGCTAGACGTTCTCGACCGGGTTGGTCAGGGTGCCGATGCCTTCGATGGTGATCGAGACGCTCTGACCGCCCTCGATCGGGCCGACGCCCTCGGGGGTGCCGGTGAGGATGACGTCGCCGGGCAGCAGCGTCATCACGCCGGAGACGAACTCGACCAGCTCGGGGATCTTGTGGACGAGGTCGGACGTACGGCCGTCCTGCTTCAGCTCGCCGTCCACCGACGCCTTGAGCGAGAGGTCCGAGGCGTCGAGCGACGTCTCGATCCACGGGCCGAGCGGGCAGAACGTGTCGAAGCCCTTGGCGCGGCCCCACTGGCCGTCGGACTTCTGGAGGTCGCGCGCGCTGACGTCGTTGGCGATCGTGTAGCCGAGGATCGCCGAAGCGGCGCGGGCGGCGGGCACGTTCTTCACCGGCTGCCCGATGACGATGGCCAATTCGCCCTCGAAGTCGACGCGGCCGACGTTCGACGGACGGCGGATCGGCGCGTTGGGGCCGACGACCGTCGTGGACGGCTTGAGGAACAGCATCGGGGCGCTGGGCACCTCGTTGCCGAACTCGGCCGCGTGCTTGGCGTAGTTGCGGCCGACGGCGATCACCTTGGACGGCAGGATCGGCGCGAGCAGCCGCACGTCGGCCAGCGGCCAGCGTTTGCCGGTGAAGTTGGGGTTGCCGAAGGGGTGCTCGGCGATTTCCAGGACCTGGGCGTCGTCACCGTCCCCTTCGACCGAAGCGAACGCGACTCCACCGGGATGAGCAATTCGGGCTAGGCGCACGCTGTCAGTCTACGTGCGCCCACTCGACGCCCTTCGGGGGTTCCGGGTGGCGGAGCCCCCGGCCCGGGCCGAAGGCCCGGATGTCACAGTGACTCAGGCCACGGTGGTGCTCTTGTGCACCAGTGCGTCGCACAGGGCCAGCCAGCTGGCCTCGACGATGTTGCCGTGCACGCCGACGGTGGTCCATTCGCGTTCGCCGTCGGTGCTCTCGACCAGCACCCGCGTCACCGCGTCGGTGCCCGGGTGGCCCTGGAGGATGCGGACCTTGTAGTCGGCGAGCTCCACACTGTCCAACCAGGACAGGTGCGGGGAGAGCGCCTTCCGCAGCGCGGCGTCGAGGGCGTGGACCGGGCCGATGCCCTCGGCGGTGGCGATGACGCGCTGGCCGCCGACGTGCACCTTGACCGTCGCCTCGGCCATGACTTCGGCGTCCGGGCGGTGGTCGAGGACCACGCGGTAGGACTCCAGCTCGAACGGTGCCTCGGCTGGTTCGTCGGCCTCCTGGCGCAACAGGAGTTCCAAAGACGCGTCGGCGGCTTCGAAGGACCAGCCTTCGGCCTCGAGGCGCTTGACCTTCGTGATGGCGCTCGTCAGCGCTTCGGGCCGGCCGGCAAGGTCGACCCCGAGCTCACGTCCCTTGAGCTCGAGGCTGGCCCTGCCGGCCATCTCGGTGACCAGCACCCGCATGTCGTTGCCGACGGAAGACGGATCGATGTGGTTGTACAGCAACGGATCCACCTTGATCGCGCTCGCGTGCAGTCCCGCCTTGTGGGCGAAAGCCGACGCCCCTACGTAAGCCTGGTGGGTGTAGGGGGCGATGTTCGCGATTTCGGCAAGGGCATGGGAGACCCGGGTCAGCTCGGCCGCTCCTCCGGTCGGGAGGACGTCCATGCCGAGCTTGGTCACGAGGTTCCCTGTCACGGCGAACAGGTCGGCGTTGCCGGCCCGCTCCCCGTAACCGTTGGCGGTGCACTGGACGTGCGTCGCGCCGGCCTGCACCGCGGCGATCGAGTTCGCCACGGCGCAGGAAGTGTCGTCCTGGCAATGGATGCCGAGCCGGAACCCGGTCTTTTCCCTGATGGTCTTGACGGTTTCGGCGAGCCCGAGCGGCAGCTGGCCGCCGTTGGTGTCGCAGAGCACGAGGACGTCGGCGCCCGCGTGGGCGGCGGCGTCGAGGACCTTGAGGGAGGTCTCGGGCGAGAAGGCGTAGCCGTCGAAGAAGTGCTCGGCGTCGAGGAAGACGCGGCGCCCTTCCTTGACGAGGAATTCGACGGTGTCCTTGACCATCGCGCAGGCTTCGTCGACGTCGACGCGGAGGGCGCGTTCGATGTGGCGCAGATCGGACTTCGCGACGAGCGTGATGACCGGAGCTTCGCTGTCGAGGAGGGCCCGGACCTGCGGATCGGCGTCGGCGGTGGTGCCGGCCTTGCGCGTCGCCCCGAACGCGACCAGCGCGGCGTGCTTCAGCTTGAGTTCGCCCTTCGCCGCACGGGCGAAGAACTCCGTGTCCTTGGGGAGCGCCCCGGGCCAGCCGCCCTCGATGAACCCGACGCCCAGCTCGTCCAGCAGCCGCGCGACCGCCAGCTTGTCCTGGGCGGAGTAGGAGATGCCCTCGCGCTGCGCGCCGTCGCGCAGCGTCGTGTCGTAGAGGTGGAAGGCATCGCCGAGGGGGGTATCGGCGGGCTCCTGGCGGGTCACGGTCTTCTCCTAGCGTTTCGGGGCAACAAAAAAACCTCCCGCATGGGTGCGAGAGGTTGCGCGCCGGGGGCTCTTGTGGAGCTAGCGTCCGGCGCGCTCGACGATAATGATCGCGAAGCTGGTCACGGTCGCATCATGCCACAGGGTTCGCGGCGAAGTCCACAAGCTGGGTCAAGCTCCCACCATCCGGGAACACCGCCGGGCACGAAAAAGCCCCGCACCACTGTGCGGGGCTCTTCCGGGGCTCTTCCGGGGAACGGTCAGCCGGCCTGCTTCACGTTGGAGGAAACCAACGCCGCGAGCCGGTCGCCGATGGCCTGCGTGGCCCCCGGCGAAGCCTGGTCCCGGGTGGCCAGGTCGAACGCGACCGACGCCTCGATCCGCCGCGCGGCCTCCTTCTGGCCCAGGTGGTCCAGCAGGAGCGAAACCGACAGCACCGCGGCCGTCGGGTCCGCCAGCCCCTGCCCGGCGATGTCCGGCGCCGAACCGTGGACCGGCTCGAACATGCTCGGGTTCCGGCGCGTGATGTCCAGGTTGCCGCTGGCCGCCAGGCCGATGCCGCCGGTCACGGCCGCCGCCAGGTCCGTGATGATGTCGCCGAACAGGTTGTCCGTGACGATCACGTCGAACCGGGACGGGTCCGTCACGAGGTGGATCGTCGCCGCGTCCACGTGGGAGTAGGCGACCGTCACCTCCGGGTGCTCCAGCGAGACCTCTTCGACGATCCGCGACCACAGCGAACCCGCGTACTCGAGCACGTTGGTCTTGTGCACCAGCGTCAGGTGCTTGCGCGGGCGGGCCTCGGCGCGGTTGAACGCGTCCGCGACCACGCGGCGGATGCCGAACGCCGTGTTGACGCTGACCTCCGTCGCGATCTCGTGCTCGGTGTCCTTGCGCAGCAGGCCGCCAGTGCCCGCGTACGGCCCTTCGGTCCCTTCGCGCACGACGACCATGTCGACGTCGCCGGCGTCGGCCAGCGGGCCACGGACACCCGGGTACAGCCGCGCCGGGCGCAGGTTGACGTGGTGGTCCATTTCGAACCGCAGCCGCAGCAGGAGACCGCGCTCGAGGATGCCGCTCGGCACCGTCGGGTCGCCGACCGCGCCCAGCAGGATCGCGTCGTGCTGGCGGAGTTCGCCGAGCACCGACTCCGGGAGCAGCTCACCGGTCGCGTGCCACCGCGCGGCGCCGAGGTCGTAGTTCGTGATCTCCGCCGTCGGTACTACCTCGCCGAGCACCTTCAGCGCCTCGGAGACCACCTCGGGCCCGATCCCGTCTCCTGGGATCACCGCGAGCCGCATCCACACACCTCCGTCGACCGGACCACCGGCCGCACCGATGGTCCATCGCAACAAAACGCCAGCAGCCGGAAGGTTACCGGCCGTAGACAAACGGCCGTAGCCGCACCACCCTTATGCCGCATCCTCCCGCAGGGTGAGACACCCGATCGGGGGAATTGCGGCAGGGCGTCCCCGGCGGAAACCCACCGGGAACGCCCCTGTGCCTGCACCGATCGATCTTGACCGGGGCTACCGGCCGCCCGCCCCGATCGGCTGACGGTCGTTGCCCGGACGCGCACCCTGGGCGGCGTCCACCTTGACCACGTTCGCCCGGTTGCCCGCGGCGTTGTGGTGCTCGATGGCGAGCAGCCCGAGGGCCTTGTCGGCCGCGGCCGAGGCCGCGTTCCGGGTGACGACCAGCGCCGTGCCCGGCTTCGCGACGTAGCCCAGCGCGGCGTCGCCGCCGCCCTGCACCGAATAGCCCGGCGCGAGCGCGTCGAACGAAAGCGGCGTGCCGACGTAGTCGATCAGCCCGTTCGTCGTGCCCGGCGCGACGTAGAAACCGCTCACCCCGACCGTGTAGGAGATGCGGTGGGACTCGGCGTTCGCGTCGATGCCCAGCGCGGCCAGGGAGACCGGCAACGTGATCACGTTGGTGTCGAACACGTTGGTGTCGACGTCGCCGAGCTGGCCGTTGACCGCCTGGACGTCCACGGTCGGGAACCCGGTCTTCAGCGCGACCGTGACGGCCAGCAGGACGTCCGTGGACGTCGCCTTGGTCACGTAGGTCTCGAAGTCCGGCGTCCCGTCCCCGGTGGTGTCGATGTCGACGAACGGCGAGGTGTTGCTGCCGATGTTCGCCCAGTCGCCCCAGGTGGACAGGCCGAACGCGAGGAGCGCGTTCTCCGGCTCACCCTGCGCCTTCGCCAGCGGCGCGGTGGAGGCCGCGCCGATGTAGCGGAGGTCGCCGCCCTTGGCCGTCTTGTTCACCGTGCAGTCGGTGACCACGTCCGCGTCGCACTCGGGCAGCTGCGGGGACTCCGCCTGCAGCTCGAGCACGCTGATCAGCGAGCGGTAGCGCTGCGCGCCGGTGCCCTGGTCGACGCCCTTGCCGCTCAGGTTCAGCACGGCCTGCGTCGCGTCGGGCGCGAACTTCACCGACGGCGGCGTCGAAATCGTCGAAGCCGGCTTGGGTGCCGCGTAGACCGAAACCCGCAGCGGCACCTTGGCCCCGCTGGTGGGCGTGAAGGCGACGCGGCCCGAAGCGTCGGCGACGAACTGCCGCGCCAGCCCGGCCTGGGTGGCCTGCATGGTCGGGTCCATGACCTTGCGCAGCGCCTTCGGATCGGTGATCTTCAACGTCACCTTGACCTTGGCGGTGCCACGCGGGGTCAGCTTCACCGTCTGCTTGTCCACTGTGTACTCGACACCCGGCAGCGCGTTGACCGCCTGGTAGGCCACCGAGTACTCGGCGGGCGTGACACCCTTGTTGACCAGCTTGATCGTCTTCGACAGCGTCACCGGCCCGGGGGCCTCGACCGTGCCGAAGCTGACGCTCACCGCGCCCGGGTCGTCCTGGACGTAGGCGAGGACCTGGTTGTCCAGTGCCGCCTTGGCGTCGATCCGGCCGCTGCCGACGCGCTGCGGCGCGTAGGTGTGGCCGGCGCCGTCGGAGACGTCGTGGCCGGCGGTGTCGATGACCGAGGCCTTGACCTCCTCGACCGACCAGTCCGGGTGGGACTGGCGGACCAGCGCGGTGATGCCCGTGGTGTGCGGGGCGGCCATCGACGTGCCGCTCAGCACGGTCCGGCCGTTGCCGCTGCCGCGGAACGCCGAGGTGATCGTGTCACCGGGGGCGGCGAGGTCCGGCTTGACGGCCGGGCCGCGGGTGCCGCGCGAGGTGAACGAGCTCGGGGTGTCCACGATGGTCTTGTCGTAGGTCTGGACCGAGGCGCGCCCGGTGCCGTAGAGCCGGATCTGCAGCGTGCCCGCGGTCAGCGCCGCGCGCAGCGTCTTGGTCGCCGAGCCGGTGAACTGGAACATCGGGACCGCCGCGTTGCCCGCGATGCCCGCGCTGAAGTGCTCCAAAGTGGACGACAGGAGCGCGCCCTTCGCCCCGGCCGCCTGGGCGTTGTTCGCCCGGGCAGCCGAACCGCAGGCGCGGGTCGAGTCGTTGTCGTCCCACTCCAGCCAGACGAACTTGCCGGCGGCCTTCGCCTTGTCCTCGGCGGAGTACGGCGCGCAGCCCGCGTTGTTCGCGGCGGACAACGCGACGACCGGAGCCGTCAGGTCGAGGGTGTCGTAGCCGGCGTAGTTCTGGCTGTACTGCCCGGTCTTCTGCCCCGCGGTGGTCGCGGGCGCCTTGGCCTCGGCGGCGTCGCGCAGGACGCCCGCGTCGCGCGTGCTGGCGACGGTGAGCGCCTCCGGGGTGTTGCCCGGCGAACCGGCGATGTCGTTGATGTCGCCGCCGTTGCCCGCGGAGATCACCGGGAGCACGTTGTTCGCGGCGAGCTTGCGCACGAACAGCGAGTCCGGGTCGTCCGGTGCGCCGAAGTCGGAGCCCAGGGACAGGTTGACGATGTCGAGGTGGTCGGTGAAGTCGCCGTCGCCGTCCGGGTCGAGTGCCCAGTCCAGGGCCTGCGAGGTGACGTTCGTCGAAC
The DNA here is from genome assembly GCF_054781455.1 of Amycolatopsis stemonae. Classification (NCBI taxonomy): domain Bacteria; kingdom Bacillati; phylum Actinomycetota; class Actinomycetes; order Pseudonocardiales; family Pseudonocardiaceae; genus Amycolatopsis; species Amycolatopsis stemonae. The sequence goes on from NZ_BAAGUJ010000010.1 coordinate 286,992, forward strand.
CGGTGCAGCCGAACACCTTGATGGCGTAGAGGAGCGACTTCGGCGCCGTGCCCGGGCCGATCTGCATCGCGTCGACCTTCTTGCCGTCCAGCTTCTTGTAGTCGCCCTTGAAGGTCTTGCCGTCGGCGGTGACGCCGAAGCCGCCGATGGTGCCGGCGACGTGCGTGCCGTGCTCACCGCAGGCGAGCGGGTTCGGGTCGGGCTTCGGGGTGGCCTTGGCGGGGGTCGCGGCGTCGTAGTCGTCGCCGACGAGGTCGGTGCCGCCGACGACCTTGGCGCTCGGGAAGAGCGGGGTCGGTTTGGTGCTGTCGACGCTCTTGTAGGCGGCCGGCGTGCCGGGGCCGCCGAAGTCGGCGTGGGTGTAGTCGATGCCGTCGTCGATCACGCCGATGCGGACGCCGTCGCCGAACTTGCCGGTCTGCTGCCACGCGGCGAGCGTGTTGGTCAGCTGCTCGGCGCTGGCGTTCGTGCGCGTCTTCGGCACGACCGTCCGGATCGAAACGACGTCCGCGCGCTTCGCGACGTCACGCAGCTTCGCGGCGTCGGCCGTGACGACCACGCCGGGAACGGCGTTGGCGGTCTGGGTGACGACCTGCGGCTTCGCGTCGGCCGACCGCAGCTGGCCGAGGACGGAGTTCACCGCGGCGGCGGTGTCGTCCTTGGCGGCCTTGGCGGCGCGCTTGGCGGCTTCCTTGCCCTGCGGCTGCGCCGAGGTGAACGCGTCGACGGCGGGCTTCTTGGCCTGCTCGACGAACGCCGTGACGCGGCCCTGCGCGGCGCCCAGCCGCGGCGAGAGCTTGCCCTGCAGCTTCGCGTCGTCGATCTTCGCCGGCGCGATCCCGTCGGCGAGCGGAGCGTCTGCCGCGCTCGCGACCGGCGCCCCGAGCGCGGCCGCCAGCACCACGGCGAAGAACGCCGTCGTGGCGCGCGCGGGTAAGCGGGATCTGCTCATGAGTCGGCCCCTTACTCGAGGTCTGGACCCGAACCTGCCGGCCGCTCCTGACACCCCCGACGGTGAAGCACGGCGACCGCGCCGTGCCCTCGACGGCGCGTGGTTCAACCTCGCGGGGAGAACTTAATGCCCCAAATCACCTACTTACGTAGGCAAAGGACTCCGTTACGTGAATGTGATTGCGCACGAAGGCCCCCTGCCGGGTGACAGGGGGCCTCCGAAATGCGTTATGTCAGTTGAAGTCGACCGCGCGGATCGTGTGCGCGCCGACCGACGCGCCGATCGGCTCCAGCAGGTGCGCGTCGATGTGGCGGTCGACGCGCAGCAGCATCACGGCGTCGGAGCCGTCGGTCGTCTGGCTGATCTGCGCGGCCTCGATGTTGATGCCGGCTTCGCCGAGCAGCGTGCCGACCCGGCCCATCACGCCCGGGCGGTCGCCGTACTCGACCAGCAGGACTGTGCCCTCGGCGCGCAGGTCGAAGCCGCGGCCGTTGACCTCGACCAGCTTCTCGACCTCGTCCTTGCCGGTGACCGAACCGGACACCGTGAGCACCTGGCCGTCGGCGTGCACCGCGCGCACGGTGACCAGGCTGCGGAACTTCGGGCTCTCCGGCTCGGTCTCGAGCTCGACCTGGACGCCCAGTTTCTCCGCCAGCTGCGGCGCGTTGACGAACGTGACCTGGTCCTCGACCACGCCGGTGAACACCCCGCGCAGCGCGGCGAGCTGCAGCACACCGGTGTCCTCGCTGGAGATCTCGCCCTTGACCTGCACGGTCACCGACGTCGGCGCCTTCGGGTTCAGCGCGGTGAGCAGCGTGCCGAGCTTCTGGGTCAGAGACAGGTACGGGCGGACGTGCTCGCCGACGCCGCCGCCGGACACGTTGACCGCGTCCGGCACGAAGTCGCCGCGCAGCGCCAGCAGCACCGACTTCGCGACGTCGGTGCCCGCGCGGTCCTGCGCCTCGGCCGTCGACGCGCCCAGGTGCGGCGTCACGACGACGTTCTCAAGCTCGAACAGCGGGCTGGACGTGGTCGGCTCGCTGGCGAAGACGTCGATGCCGGCGCCGCCGACGTGCCCCGAGCGCAGCGCGTCCGCCAGGTCCTGCTCGACGATCAGCCCGCCGCGCGCGGCGTTGACGATGATGACGCCCGGCTTGGTCTTCTTCAGCGCCTCGGCGTCGATGAGGCCCTTGGTCTCCGGCGTCTTCGGCAGGTGGATCGAGATGGCGTCGGCACGCGCGAGGAGCTCGTCGAGGGTGACGAGCTCGATGCCGAGCTGCGCGGCGCGCGCGGCCGAGACGTACGGGTCGTAGGCGATGATCTCGGTGTCGAACGCGGCGAGCCGCTTGCTGAACAGCTGGCCGATCTTGCCGAGGCCGACCACGCCGATGGTCTTGCCCTGCAGTTCGACGCCGGAGAACGAGCTGCGCTTCCACTCGCCGCCGCGGAGGCTCTGGTCGGCGGCCGGGACCCGGCGCGCGACCGACAGCAGCAGGGCGACGGCGTGCTCGGCGGCGGAGACGATGTTCGACGTCGGGGCGTTCACGACGAGGACACCGCGCTCGGTGGCGGCGGGCACCTCGACGTTGTCCAGGCCGACGCCCGCGCGGGCGACGACCTTGAGCTGCGTGGTGGCGCCGAGGACCTCGGCGTCGACCTGGGTGGCGGAGCGGACCAGGAGCGCGTCGGCGCTCTTCACCGCCTCGAGCAGCGCGGAGCGGTCCGTCCCGTCGACGTTCCGGACCTCCACCTCGTCACCGAACACACTCAGCACGGAGGGGGCGAGCTTCTCCGCGATGAGGACGACGGGCTTGTTGGGCTTGCTCACGATGCGGCTCCCACTATCTGGTCATTTCCAGGACGCTCTGTGTCGACAAACGGTCTCTGCACGTCGTTGTGCCCCGGTCGAGCCGGAGTTTAACCCGCTGGGCCGCCCCCTGGCTTCCCACGGTGTTAACTCGCCCGTAATCCCTCGAAAACAAGAGCCAGCAGGCGCTGCATGCCCCCCGGGCCGGGCAGGTGACCGCCCGCCCAGGATGCCGCGTGCAGCAACAGAAGGAGCTCGTGCGTGGTGATGTCCTTGCGTAGTGCGCCTTCTTTTTTCGCACGTTCCACTAGATGGGAACCAGCCTCGCGCATTGCGTGGCACGACGCGTACAAACGGGACGATTCGTCGCTCAGCGCGTCGGCGGTCAGCTCCACGAGGCCGCGAAAGGTGCCGGTCGCGTCGCCGAGCCCGGTCAGCCAGGCCTGCAGCGCGTCGAGCGGCTCGGGGTGCGCCAGCAGCTCCCGCGCGCGCTCGGCCTGACCGTCGAAGCGGGCGCGAAGCAACGCCTCGAGCAGCGCCTCGCGGGTCGGGAAGTGGCGGTAGAGCGTGCCGATGCCGACGCCGGCGCGGCGCGCGATGTCCTCCAGCGACGCCTCGACGCCGTGCTCGGCGAAGGCGCGTTGCGCCTCTTCGAGGAGGCGCTCGTAGTTGCGGCGGGCGTCCGCGCGCATCGGCTTGACTTCGGTCATCGCCTTTCCGACCCTACCGGGTAGCCAATCGGAGGCTACCTCCGTATATTAACCGGAGGCAGCCTCAGATTACTGGAGGGAACGAGGATGACCCTGGTCGAAAACACCCGTGCCCGGCTCGGCGCGATCGGCGCCTGGCTGCCGAGCGCACCCCTGCAACCCCCGCCGGACGTCGAGCGCGCGGCCACCCGGCGGCTCGCCGAAGCCGGCTACCGCTCGGTCTGGAGCGGCGAAGGCCCCGGCACCCGCGAGGTGTTCGCCCACTTCGGCGACCTGCTCGCGTCGGTGCCGGACGTCGTGCTCGGCACCGGCATCGCGAACACCTGGCTGCGGCGCGGAACGACCGCGTACAAGGGCGGGGCAACACTCGCCCAGGCGCATCCGGGCCGGTTCGTGCTCGGCATCGGCGTCGGGCACGCGTTCCAGGCCGCGAAACTCGGCGAGGAGTACCGGCCGCTCGACCGGATGCGCGCCTATCTGTCCGAAATGGACGCGGCCGCGGCCGAAACGCCTTCTCCGATGGCGTTTCCGCGCGTGCTGGCCGCCGTCGGGCCGCGGATGCTCGAGCTTTCGCGCGACCACGCCGATGGTGCGCACCCGTTCGCCCAGCCGGTCTCGCACACGCCATACGCCCGCGAGATCCTCGGGCCGGACAAGCTCCTGATCCCCCAGCAGACGGTCCTGCTCGGCACCCGCGAGGACGCGCGAGAGAGCGTCCGGCGGCGCGTGGCCCAGTCGCGCGAGTACTCCGTCACGGTCTACCTCGCAGGCTGGAAACGCCTGGGCTACACCGAAACCGACATCGCCGGGCCGAGCGACCGGTTCGTCGACGACCTCGTCCTGTGGGGTGACGCCACGACCATCGCGAAACGCCTGGACGAAGTGCTCGACGCGGGCGCGGACCACGTCCTGCTGACGCCGTCCGCGGCCACGTTCGAGTCCACTGTGGACGTGCTGGCCGAGCTGGCCCCGGCGGTGCTCCGATGAGCGTCGGGATCTGGCAGTTCTTCGACGGCGCTCCGATCGGCGAAGTCCGGGAAACCGCGGCGGAGATCGAGGAGCTGGGCTTCGCCGCGTTGTGGTTCGGCGAGTACGCCGGGCGCGAGGCGTTCACGCAGGCGGCGTTGCTCCTCGCGGCGACGTCGAAGCTGACGGTCGCGACCGGCGTCGCGCGGTTCGACCAGCGGTCCCCGCTCGCGGCGGAAGGCGCGATCCGCGCGCTGGGCGAGGCCCACCCGGGCCGGTTCGTCGCCGGGCTGGGCGGGCACCGGCCGGGCGCGCGGCCGCTGACGGCGTTGCGCGAGTACCTGGACGGGATGGACGCGGCCGAGCTGCCCGGACTCCCCCAGCCCGATCCGCGCCCGCGTCGCGTGCTCGCCGCACTGGGCCCGAAACTGCTGGACCTGGCGGCCGACCGCGCGGACGGCGCCCACCCGTACTTCGTCCCGCCGGAGCACACGGCGATGGCACGCGAACGACTCGGCCCGGGCAAGTACCTGGCGGTCGAGCAGGCGGTACTCCTCGACCCGGCCCCGGAGGTGGCCCGCGAGCACGTCGCGAGCTACGTCCGGCTCGCACGCCACCACCGCGAAAACCTGCGCCGCCTCGGCTTCACGGAATCGGATCTGGCCGACGGCGGCAGCAACCGCCTGGTCGACGCGATCGTCGCAAGCGGCGAACAAGCAGTGTCAGACCGGATCCAAGCCCACCTCGACGCGGGCGCCGACCACGTCTGCGTCCAAGTCCTGACCCGCACCAAAGACTCCTACCGCCGCCTGGCCGACGTGACCCGAGGGGCATCACGCGTGTCCTGAAAGGCATCACGCGTGATGGAAGGGGCATCACCGTGTTGGAGTTGCCCCCTGGGGCCGGACACCTTGATTCCAGACAGTGGTCTGGAGGGAGGATGTCCTGGTGTCTCGCAGGTCGAAGTATCCGGAGCAGTTCCGTCGTGACGCCATCGAGCTGGTCAACTCC
>NZ_BAAGUJ010000011.1:0-285083 GCF_054781455.1 Amycolatopsis stemonae
CACGAAGGCCTCCGGTGGGTGAAGCGGTTCCTCGACAGCTCCACTTCACAACCGGAGGCCTTCACCTGTCTGCACGACAGGCCGTCACCGGTCACCTCAAGTCGGGACAACGTCCCCGGACATCACAACTAGAGCCCGTCGGGCAGCGGCAACGGCCGGTCGGGGTCCAGCTCCACCCCGCCCGCGCGCAGCGTGTGGTCCAGCATCGCCCAGATCGACCCGCTGAGCTGCGCGGTCAGCTGCTCGAGGCTGAGCGTGCCCGGGTGGTCGAGCCAGCGGGTCGTCGCCGATTCGACGTAGCCGACCAGGCCGAACGCGACGGTGTCGGCCGGGGCCGGGTCGAGCCCGAACGCCGTCAGGTAGCCCGAGAACAGCCGGCTCAGGTGGCGGGCGATCGTGCCGCGGACGTCCGTCGGGCCCGGCGCCGCGCGGGTCAGGTAGCGGTGCAGGTGGACGTGCTCGGTCAGCCAGCGCAGGTGGGTCGAGATCACGGTCGAGATCATCTCGTTCGGCGAGCCCGAGGGGTGCCAGAGCGGCTGGAGCTCGGCGGTGACCAGCTCGGCCGCGCGCCCGGCGATCGCCCGCTGGAGGTCGGCCGCGTCGTCGAAGTGCTTGTAGAGACGGGTGCGCGCGACGCCGGCGCGTTCGGCGATCTGCTCGGTCGAGACGTCCGGGCCGTGCTCGGCGATCGCCGCCAGCGCCGCGTCGACGAACTCCGCGCGGCGCCGTTCCTGCTGGCCCGCCCAGCGCGTCGCCCGTCCGTCGACCTTGGTCACCCCGGAAGCCTACTCAAGACCCGTGCGCGGGTGTACGCTCGCCACAAGTAACTAGTACACCGCGTACCCCCTACTTTCGGAGGTCGCCATGGGCGTCGAAGCCCAGGACCGGGACGTCACCGCGGCTCGCCTGCTCAAGAGCTCCGCGAAGAACTCCTACGACCCGTACGTCGACATCGACTGGGCCGCGCCGCTCGCCGACGGCAAGGCGTACATGCCGCTGGAGCGCGTCTCCCTCTACGGCACCGACCTCTGGGCGCGGCTGACGCCCGAGCAGCGGATCGAGCTGTCCAAGCACGAGATCGCCAGCATCATGAGCGTCGGCCTGTGGTTCGAGATCGTCCTGATGCAGCTGCTCGCCCGCTACGTCTTCGACCTCGACGCGCGCACCGAGCACGCCCAGTACGCCATGACGGAGATCGGCGACGAGACGCGCCACTCCGTGATGTTCGCCCGCACCGCCGAACGCCTCGGCGTGCCGCGCTACGGCGTCCCGAAGGTCGTGCACCGCGCCGCGAAGGTGTTCGGCGCGACGGCCGCCGGGCCGTCGATGTTCGCCAGCGTGCTGGTCGCCGAGGAGACCACCGACCGGCTGCAGCGTTCGATGATGGACGACGACGGCATCCAGCCGCTGATCCGCTCGGTCAACCGCATCCACGTGGTCGAGGAGGCCCGGCACGTCCGGTTCGCCAAGGAGGAGGTGCTGCGGGAGACGCCGAAGCTGTCGAAGGCGGCCCTGCAGCGGCACCGGGTGCGGACCGCGCTCGTCGCGTTCGGCGTCATCGACAGCATGGTCGACCCGCGGGTGTACCGCAGCGTCGGGATCGACCCGCGCGAAGGCCGGGCCGCGGCGCTGGCCAACCCGCACTTCCACGAGACCCGGCGCTGGATGGCCGAGAAGATCGTGCCGTTCCTGCGCGAAGCGGGACTGATCGGCGGACGCTCCGAAGGCATCTGGCGGCGCGCGCACCTCCTCTGAGCCGCTGACGGCCTGAATCCCTTCCCGCGACGTTCCGGGCTGCGCCACGATTCCCCCGTGACCGACGGCTTCCCGCAGGACTTCACTCCCGCGCGCCCGCCGCTGCTCGCGCCCGGTCGTCACCGGCGCAGCGGACCCGGCCTGACCGTTACGGTGCGGAGCATGGGTACCGAAGGCAACCGCGCCCCGCAGGAGCTCGCATGACGGCCGTCCGCCCGGCCCGCGCCGACGACGAAGCCGCGCTCGCCAAGCTCGACGAGCGCACCTGGACCTCGGTGTCCTCGCCCGCTCCCCCGCCCCGGCCCGGCACCCCGTTCTTCGACGAGGGCACCCGGCCCGAAGACGTCCTCGTCGCCGAGCACGACGGCGTGGTCGCCGGCTACGTCTGGCTCGAGGAGGGGTTCGGCATCCCGGCGCACCGGCACGTCCGCGTGGTCGGCGGGCTCGCCGTCGCCCCGGACCGGCGCGGGCTCGGCCTCGGCCGCCGGCTCGTGGACGCCGCGGTGACCGAGGCGCGGCGGCGCGGTGCCCGCAAGCTGACGCTGCGCGTGCTCGGTCACAACACCGCGGCGCGCCGCGTCTACGAGCGCTGCGGGTTCGTAGTGGAAGGCGTGCTGCGCGGGGAATTCCACGTCGACGGCGAGGACGTCGACGACGTTCTCATGGCCCGCTCGCTCGCTTGACAGCTTCCCGGCGGCTTTGCCATTCTGGTTCCGGGCCGAGAGGCGCTGCGACGGAATTCGATTCCGCCACGCTCGGCCCGGACCACGACTCCAAGGGCGCCTCCCGCGAGGGAGGTGCCCTTTTTGGTTCGTGCGACACCTCCCGAGCGTTCCGCAACCCAGCAGTCAGGAAAGAGCTCGAGGAATGAGTGACAAACTGCAGACCCGCAACGGTCTGGACTTCGCCGTCGCCGACCTGTCCCTGGCCGAGGCCGGCCGCACCCAGCTGCGGCTGGCCGAGCACGAGATGCCCGGCCTGATGGCGATCCGCGAGGAGTACGCCGCCGCGCAGCCGCTCAAGGGCGCGCGCGTCGCCGGATCGCTGCACATGACCGTGCAGACCGCCGTGCTCATCGAGACGCTCGTCGCGCTCGGCGCCGAAGTGCGCTGGGTGTCCTGCAACATCTTTTCCACCCAGGACGAGGCCGCCGCCGCGGTCGTCGTCGGCCCCGGCGGCACGGTCGACGCCCCGGCCGGTACCTCCGTGTTCGCCTGGAAGGGCGAGACGCTCGAGGAGTACTGGTGGTGCACCGACCAGCTCTTCGCTTTCCCAGGCGGCAAGGCGCCGAACATGATCCTCGACGACGGCGGCGACGCGACCCTGCTCGTCCACAAGGGAGCCGAGTTCGAGGCGGCCGGCGCGGTGCCGCAACCGTCCGAAGAGGACCCCGAGGAGTACCGGATCATCCTCGACACGCTGCGCGCGAGCCTCGCGGCCGACGGTGACCGCTTCACCCGCATGGCCAAGGAAATCCGCGGCGTCACCGAAGAGACGACCAACGGCGTCAAGCGGCTCTACAAGCTGGCCCGCGACGGCGAGCTGCTCTTCCCCGCGATGAACGTCAACGACTCCGTCACGAAGTCCAAGTTCGACAACAAGTACGGCATCCGGCACTCCCTTGTGGACGGTCTCAACCGGGCCACCGACGTGATGATCGGCGGCAAGCGCGTGGTCGTCTGCGGCTACGGCGACGTCGGCAAGGGCGCGGTGGAGGCGCTGCGCGGCCAGGGCGCCCGGGTCGCGGTCACCGAGATCGACCCGATCTGCGCGCTGCAGGCGGCCATGGACGGCCTGGACGTCGTCGAACTGGACGACGTCGTGGGCCACGGCGACATCTTCATCACCACGACCGGGAACTTCGGGATCATTTCCGCGGACCAGATGAGCCGGATGAAGCACAACGCGATCGTCGCGAACGTCGGGCACTTCGACAACGAGATCGACATGGCCGGTCTCGCGAAACTGCCCGGAATCGTGAAGAAGGAAATCAAGCCGCAGGTGCACGAATGGACGTTCCCGGACGGCCACGCGATCATCGTGCTTTCCGAAGGCCGCCTGATGAACCTCGGCAACGCGACCGGCCACCCGTCGTTCGTGATGTCGAACTCGTTCACCAACCAGGCCATCGCCCAGATCGAGCTGTTCGCCAAGCCCGGCGAGTACGCCACCGACGTCCACCGCCTGCCGAAGCACCTCGACGAGAAGGTGGCCCGGCTGCACCTGGCCGCGCTCGGGGTGAAGCTCACGAAGCTGACGAAGGCCCAGGCGGACTACATCGGCGTCGACGTCGAAGGTCCGTACAAGCTCGATCACTACCGGTACTGACGCAGGGTTGCTCCATTTGACGCAGTTTGGAGCCCCGGGAAACTGGCCATCCTCCGGGTGACAGCGCATCCGCCCGGCCGGCACGCCGGACGGGTCCCATGCGAAGGAGTGTGTGCAAAGTGATCGTTCTCGGTGTAATTCTCCTCATCATCGGGTTCATCGTCGGAATCCCGGTGCTTTACACCATCGGCATCATTCTCGCGGTGGCCGGCGTGGCACTGGCCATCCTGGGCGGCACCGGCCGCCGGATCGGCGGGCGTGCGCACTGGTACTGATCCGTGACCCTCGAACGGCCTGGCGCGACGGCGATGCCGCTCGCGCCAGGCCGTTCGGCCGATCCACAACGGACCGGACGTAAAGGGTCCTCCGGCTCCGAGGGGGAGGGAGAGCCGAAGGACCCCGTTAGTGTTAGCACATCGCCCTGCCCGTGTACACAGCTGCATACACGATCGGGTTATCTCCTTACCTCTTCCTAACCCGGGAAGGCCTCCCCCGCCGACGGTGACGCCGGCCGGAAAGGCCTTCACGGGTCCTGGCGGGAGGCTCAGGAAGCTTGGCGCAGCAGGGATTTCGCGGCCGCGGCGGCGCACCCGCACCCGCTGCCGAGCGCCTGGCAGTCGACGATCAATGCGTGCCGGACGCGGTCACCGTCCGCGCAGGCCGCGTCCGTGCATTCCGTGAACCCGCCTTCCGGGTGCACCACCAGCGTGCCGTGGCAGTGGTCGATTCCCGCGTCACAGGAGGCGCACTCCATGACCGGCCCGCCTTTCCGCGATCGTGTCCGGTGTGCTCGCACCCCTTGGTACCACCGCGAAGCACGCGAACGCGGGACCGGCACGACGGCGTGTCGGCACGACCACCCATCCGAGGTCGTGGCGGACCACGCAAGGCGCGCTTCAGGCGGACTTCGGTGCGCGCTTCCGGGTCGCGGGCTTCTTCTTCGCCGCCGGCTTCTCGTCCTCTTCGGAGTCGTCCGAAGCGGACTTCGCCGCGCCGCGGGACTTCTTCGCCGCGTCCACGCTCGCCTGCAGGGCCGCCATCAGGTCGACCACGTCGGCCTTGGCCGTCACCGCCGCCGGCTTGGTCGTCTCGTCGCCCGCCACCTTGGCCTCGATCATCTCCTCGAGGGCCTCGCGGTAGTGGTCCTTGTACTTCTCCGGCTCGAACACCGGCTCGGCGAGCGAGTCGATCAGCGAGCCGGCCATCGTCAGTTCCTGGGGGCGGATCTGCGGCGGGTCGTCGCGCAGGAACGGGAAGTCCGGCTCGCGGACCTCGTCCGGCCACAGCATCGTCGTCATCACCAGGACATCGGAGTGCACGCGCAGCACCGCCATGCTCTCCCGCTGCCGCACGGCGACCTTGGCGATCGCCACCTGGCTCGACTTGTGCAGCGCGTCCCGCAGCACGAGGTACGGCTTCACCGCGTTCTTCTGCGGCTCCAGGTAGTACGTCCGGTCGTACTGGATCGGGTCGATCGACTCGAGCGGGACGAACTCCAGCACGTCGATCGTGCGCTGCGTCGGCAGCGGCAGCTCGGCCATCTCCGCGTCGGTGATGACGACCATCTCGCCGTCGGGCAGCTCGTAGCCCTTCGCGATCTCGGCGTAAGGCACCTCGGCGCCGTCGATCGTGCAGAACCGCTTGTACTGGATGCGGCCGCCGTCGGCCTCGTGCACCTGGCGCAGGGAGACGTTCTTGTTCTCGGTGGCCGCGTACAGCTGGATCGGGATGCTGACCAACCCGAACGACACGGAGCCCTTCCACATCGCCCGCATGCCACGCACCTCCGAGGTCGCCTTCACGCTACGTGACCACCGTAGCCCGAATCGTCCCCCGGCGACAGTGCGATCTACACCTCTGCCAGGTACTTCTCCCAAAGTGCCGGATCCATGAACCAGTGCCGGAAGTCCGTCGGATCCGAGAAACCGTTGACGAACCGCCGCGCGACCGCCGGTTTCTCACCCGCGACCCCGAGGAACTGGAGCACGTGCGGGGGCGGCGGCTGGAGCAGCGCGTTGGTCCAGTCGGTGACGTGCCGGGCGTACTCCCAGTAGCGCTCGAACGTGGCGTCCATCCACTCCGCGTCGAACGGCCGGTCACCGCGCTCGACGATCGCGTCCAGGTAGGTCGCGGCGCAGTGGCTCGCGTTGTTGGAGCCCTGGCCGGTGATCGGGTCGTTCGCCACGACGACGTCGGCCATGCCCAGCACGGTCGCCCCGCCGGGCAAGGTCCCGACCGGGTTGCGCACCACGGGCGTGTACCCGCCGGCCAGCGTCGCCTTGCCGTCGGTCAGCTCGGCGTCGCGGCAGCGCTCGTACTCCCACGGCACGAACTGCCGCATCAGGTCGAGGATGCGCACGAAGTGCTCGGCCGGGGCCGGGCGGTCGTCGAAGCAGTCCAGCGGCCCGCCGGGGACGCCCTCGAAGAACAGGATGTCGCAGTTCCCGCTGGTCGTGTAGGCCGGGATCATGAACAGCTCGCCGACGCCGGGGACGATGTTGAACCGCACCGCCGCCATGTCCGGGTGCTCCGGCCGCGGCCCGACGCCGTGGGCGTAAGCCAGCGAAAGCGCGCGCATCGGCTTCGTGAACGGCGACCGCTCCGGGACCCGGTCGAACAGCTGGACCAGCTCGCCCTTGCCGGCCGAGATGATCACCAGGTCGTAGAGCCGGGCCAGCGCGTCCAGTTCGGACGTCATCACGCCGTGGATGACGAGCTTGCCGCCGCGGTCCTCGAACAGCTCCAGCCAGCCCGCCATCTTCACGCGCTGGTCGACCGACTGGGCGTAGTCGTCCAGCTCACCCACCCAGTCGATGACACGGCCGCCGTCCGGCCCGGCCACCGACACGCCGAGCCCGCCGACCCGGACCGTCTCGTCTTCCCAGAGGTTCAGGCCGAGGTCCCGCTCGTGCTGCAGGGCGTTGTGGAACATGCACTGCGTCGACATCACACGCCCGCCGCGGATCTCGTCCGGCGTCCGCGCGGACATCACCGTGACGTCGTAGCCCTTGCCCTGCAGCCCGAGGGCCAGCTGCAGGCCGGACTGCCCGGCGCCGACGATCAGAACCCTGCGCATGAAGCTCGTTCTCCTTCTCAGGCGTTCGGGACGCTGCCGGCCAGCTCGCGCGGACCCGACAGCACCGCCAGTGACAGCGTGTGGCCGACCAGCTCGGTCAGCGTGGCGATCGTCGAGGCGCGGTCACGCGCGTCGCAGGTGACCAGCGGGACGCTCGGGTCGAGCGCGAGCGCGTCGCGCACCTCCTCGAGGTCGTGCACCGGCTTGCCCTCGAACTGGTTGACCGCCACCACGAACGGCAGCTCCGAGTCGTTCTCGAAGTAGTTGATCGCGGCGAACGACTCGTCGATGCGGCTGGTGTCGACCAGCACGACCGCGCCGAGCGCACCGCGGCTCAGATCGTCCCAGAGGAACCAGAACCGCGCCTGCCCCGGCGTGCCGAACAGGTACAGCAGCAGGTCCGGGCGCAGCGTGATGCGGCCGAAGTCCATCGCGACGGTCGTGGTCGACTTGCCGCCGGGCGGGATGTCGTCCACGCCTTCGCCGGCTTCGGTCATCCACGCCTCGTTGCTCATCGGCGGCACCTCGGACACCGCCCCGACGAACGTGGTCTTGCCGACACCGAAGCCCCCGGCGACGACGATCTTCGCGGAGATCGTCAGCAGTTCGCCCTCAGGCGGGGAGCCGCTTGAGCCCATCAAGGATCCTCTCGAGGACGTTGGTGTCGTGGTGGTAGGCGTGCGCCGTGGGGTGGACGAACACCGCGCCCTGGGACGCGAGGTCGCCGATGAGCACCCGCACCACGCCCAGCGGCAGGTCCAGCCCGACCGACAGCTCGGCGATCGAACTCCGCACGCGGGCGCGTTCGTAGAGCGAGCGCGACTCCGGCATGAGCGCGTCGCTCAGCGCCGGGTCGTACTGGGGCACCGAAACCAGCGTCTCCACGAGCAGCTGGTGGCGGGTGCTGGTGCGGCCGCCGGTGAGCGCGTACGCCCGGATGCGGCGGCTGCGCCGCGGCAAGGGGGTGTCCGTTGTGGACACGGGGATCACATCCTCGTCCTGCGTTCCGGCGCTTCGCCCCGGGCTGGGGGCCCCGCCACCCAGACCCCCGAAAGATTGGTCGGGCACGCCGATCACACCCGGGGGCGGCGCGCGGTGAGCACCTGGCGCAGTTCGGCGCGCACCTCGGGGGTGAGCGCGTGGCCGGCGTTGGTGATGAACTGGGTCATCTCGTAGGCGACCACCTTCATGTCCGCCTCGCCCGAGGTCAGCACCGCGAGCCCGGCACCGGAACCGATGCCCATGAAGAGGAAGTACCCGTGCGTGAGCCGGATGATGATCTGCTCGCAGGTGCCCTTCCCGAACAGCGCCGCGCTGTTGCCCGCCAGCGAGAGCAGGCCGCTGGCGATCGCCGCGAGCTGCTCGGCTTCGGCCTCGGCGACCGAGTCGGACGCGGTGAGGGGAAAGCCGTCCACGCTCATGATCAGCGCGTGGCTGACGCCGTGGACCTTGCGGACGAAGTCGTCGAGCAGCCAGGCGAAGTTCGCCGGTGCGGAGTGGGGGGCGCTCACGAGGCGGTTCCTCCGGACGTCTCGTCCTGCTGGGAGTGGTTGTTCTCGGCGCGCGCGGCCCGTTCGCCGTCGGCGAACGCGCCGAGGTCGGCCAGCAGCCGGTCGTGCCCGGAGCCGCCGTCGCTCGCCGGCGGCGGGGGTGGTTCCGGGGCGGCGCCGCGGATGCTGCCGGGCACCCGGCGCGGCAGGCCGTTCGCCGTGGTGCCGCCGGTCTGCTCGATCGGCCGCGGGCGGGGGCTGGGCTTGCGCGGCACCGGCGTGAGCGGCTCCTCCCGTGGGAAGGCGCCCGGGCGGCGGCGCGGGAGCCCGCCGACGCCGACCGGTTCGCCGGCCGCCGCCTTGACCGGCTCGACGGTCACCGTGCGGGTGCCCGACCAGGCGTTCTCGGCCAGCTCGGTGACGATGCCGGTGGGCAGCAGCACGGTGGCGACCGTGCCGTGCGGGCTGCGCCGGTCCAGGCGCACGGTGACGTCGTGGCGGGCGGCGAGCCGGGAGACGACCGCGAGGCCCATGTGGCGCGCGGCCGCGTCGTCGAGGTCGCCGCCGGCGGCCAGCCGTGCGTTGAGGCCGTCGACGCGGTCGGCCGGGATGCCGATGCCCTCGTCCTCGATCCGGACGAGCACGCTGCCCTGCTCGGTCAGGTGGGCGCTGACGTTCACCGGCGAGCTCGGCGACGACTGGTTGGCGGCGTTGTCGAACAGCTCGGCCAGCACCCGGCCCAGGTCCTCCGCGGCGAAGCCGACGACGCCGAGGTTCACCACGCGGCCGATGGTGATCCGGGCGTAGTGGTCGATCGAGGACATCGCCGCGCGCATGACGTCGAGCACCGAGGTCGCGCGGGCCGCGTCGTCGGCGGTCTCCTGACCGGCCAGGACGCGCAGGTTCTCGGCGTTGCGCCGCAGCCGGGTCGCGAGGTGGTCGAGCTGGTACAGCTCGGCGAGGCGGTGGTGGTCCTCCTCCTCCGCCTCCAGCTCTTCCAGCCGGGACAGGAGCTGGTCGAGCAGGTTGAGGTCGCGCAGGGCGACGCTGGCGCAGATCTCGGCCAGCACCGGGTCGCCGGCCGGCGGCGCGGCCGCGGGTTCGACGGGCGGGGTCAGCTCCGCGAGCGCCGGGCCGGGCGGGGGCGCGTACCCCGGGTGCTTCGGCGGCGCCGTCAGGAACTGCGCGGCGGCGACCCGCGAGCGGTCCAGCAGGACGCGTGATCGATCCAGGAGTTCCCGGGCCCGGCTCGCCATGTGGCCCCTCTTCTTCCTTGCGCAGGTGCGGATTCGGTGCGACGTGCCGACGACCCCCGGGCGGCGACGACGGACATGCAAGCAGAAAGGCTCGTTATGTGTCCACAACCCGTCCCCGCGCGAGCGCGGTTCGTGAGTGCGTACGCGGAGCGTCGCTCCTGGTGAGCGCAGTGCACTAGGCCATTCGGCTCAATTTTGCAATTTGCCTCCCGCGACGGAGCGCGCACGGTCGCCGATACCGCAGGCAGCGAAGGTTCGCACGCCGAAAACCGGAGCCCTGTCCGGTTCGCCCCGATATTGCGTGCCACGCAAATTTTTGCGGGGCACGCAAGTTTTTCGCTACACTCTGTTCATGCCGCCGGAACCGCCCCCGAAGCTCACGCTGCGCGAACGCAAGAAGCGCGAGGCACGCCGCGCCCTCGCGCAGGCCGCATTGCGGCTGACGCTGGAGCGCGGGCTGGAGAACGTGCGGGTCGAGGACATCGCCACCGAGGTGGGCGTCTCGCCCCGCACATTCAACAACTACTTCTCCAGCAAGGAGCAGGCGGTCTGCTCGGTCGTCGTCGACCGCCACGAGGGGATGCGCGAAGCCCTGCTCGCCCGGCCCGAGGGCGAGCCGCTCTGGGAGTCGGTCAAGCAGGCCGTGATCCACCAATATTCGCGTGAGGGCGAGCCGGATCGCGCGTATGTTGCGCGTATCCGGGACCTCATGGGGCAGCTCATGCTGCGCGGCGAGTTCCTCAACGCCCACGCGGCG
Source organism: Amycolatopsis stemonae (assembly GCF_054781455.1). Taxonomy (NCBI): domain Bacteria; kingdom Bacillati; phylum Actinomycetota; class Actinomycetes; order Pseudonocardiales; family Pseudonocardiaceae; genus Amycolatopsis; species Amycolatopsis stemonae. The sequence goes on from NZ_BAAGUJ010000011.1 coordinate 10,663, forward strand.
GTCGAGCGCGTCCTCGCCGAGACCATCGCGAAGCGGGCGGGCGGTGCCGACCACCTGCTGTGCCGGCTGATGGCCTCCACGGTGGAAAGCGCTGTCCGCGTCGCCTTCGTCAACTGGTTCATGACCGAGGGCGAACCGTTCCTGCCGACGCTGGAGCGGCTGCTGGACGAGCTGGCCACCGGCATGCCGACGCTGACCGGCGGCACCGCACCGAAACCCGAACCGACCACCACCACGTCCACACCACTGGGGGAACCGTTGTGCTAGTCAAGCTCCTGCGCAGCCACCTGCGCCCGTACCGGAGCACGCTGTGGGTGATCGTGCTGCTCCAGCTCGTGCAGACGATCGCCATGCTCTACCTGCCGACCCTCAACGCCGACATCGTCGACAACGGGCTCATCAAGGGCGACATGGGCTACATCCTGCGCGTCGGCGCGGTGATGCTCGCCGTGACGCTCGCCCAGATCGCCGGCTCGATCGGCGCGGTGTACTACGGCGCCCGCACGGCGATGGCCGTCGGCCGCGACATCCGCGCCGGCGTCTTCCACCGCGTGCAGGACTTCTCGGCCCGCGAGGTCGGCCAGTTCGGCACGCCGTCGCTGATCACCCGCACCACCAACGACGTCCAGCAGATCCAGATGCTCGTCGTGATGACGCTGACGCTGATGGTGTCCGCGCCGATCATGTGCGTCGGCGGGATCATCCTGGCGCTGAACCTCGACGTGCCGCTGTCCTCGCTGCTGCTGGTGATCGTGCCGGTGCTGGCGGTCGCGGTCGGCACGATCATCGCCAAGATGCGCCCCGCGTTCCGGCTGATGCAGGAGCGGCTCGACCGGATCAACCAGGTGCTGCGCGAGCAGATCATGGGCATCCGGGTCATCCGCGCGTTCGTCCGCGACTCCCGCGAGCGGGAGCGCTTCGACGCCGCCAACGACCAGCTGCTGACCGTGTCGCTGCGCGTCGGCCGGCTGATGGCGCTGATGTTCCCGATCGTCATGCTGGTGATGAACGCCTCGAGCGTCGCGGTGCTGTGGTTCGGCGGGCAGCGCATCGACTCCGGCAGCATGCAGATCGGGGCCATGACGGCGTTCCTGTCCTACCTGCTGCAGATCCTGATGGCCGTCATGATGGCCACGTTCATGTTCATGATGGTGCCGCGCGCGGAGGTCAGCGCCGAGCGGATCAGCGAGGTGCTCGACACCGAGTCGAGCGTCCGCCCGCCGGTGTCGCCGGTCCGGCCCGGCGCGGTGCACGGCCACCTGGAGCTTTCCGGCGTCGAGTTCCGCTACCCCGGCGCGGAAAAGCCGGTGCTGTGCGACATCTCGCTGATCGGGCGGCCGGGTGAGACCACCGCCGTGATCGGGTCGACGGGTACCGGCAAGACGACGCTGCTGAACCTGATCCCGCGGCTGATGGACGCCACGCAGGGCACGGTGAAGGTCGACGGCGTCGACGTGCGCGACCTCGACCCGGCGGTGCTCGCCCGGGCGGTCGGGCTGGTGCCGCAGAAGCCGTACCTGTTCGCCGGCACGGTGGCGAGCAACCTGCGCTACGGCAACCCGGACGCGACCGACGAAGAGCTGTGGCACGCGCTGGAGGTGGCGCAGGGCAAGGACTTCGTCCAGGCGATGCCGGAGGGTCTCGACGCGCCGATCGCCCAGGGCGGCACGAACGTCTCGGGCGGCCAGCGCCAGCGCATCGCGATCGCGCGGATGCTGGTGCACAAACCGGAGATCTACCTGTTCGACGACTCGTTCTCGGCGCTGGACTACGCGACCGACGCGGCCCTGCGCCGCGCGCTGGTGTCCGAAACCGCCGAGGCGACGGTCGTCATCGTCGCGCAGCGCGTCAGCACGATCCGCAACGCCGACCGCATCATCGTCCTCGACGAGGGCCGCGTCGTCGGCACCGGCACCCACCACGAACTCATGGACGGCAACGAAACCTACCGGGAGATCGTGCTGTCCCAGCTCACCGAGCAGGAGGCGGCGTGAGTACGACGGAATCGCCGAAGGCCGCCGTCACCGACGCGGGGGAACGGCCCACCGCCGAGCGGCACAAGAACACCGGGGCGGCGACCGCCGGGCCCGGCCGGTGGATGGGCGCCGGCGCGCCGCCGGAGAAGGCCCTCGACTTCAAGGGCTCGCTCAAGCGGCTGCTGCGGCTGCTGGCGCCCCAGCGGGCCATCCTGATCGGCGTGCTCGTGCTCAGCGCGGCGAGCGTCGCGCTGACCGTGATCGGGCCGAAGATCCTGGGCCAGGCCACCGACGCGATCCTCGCGGGCGTGCTCGGCAAGCAGGTGCCGCCGGGCGTCACCAAGGAGCAGATCGTCGCCGGGCTGCGCGCCCGCGGCGACGGCACGCTCGCCGACATCTACAGCCGCGTCGACCTCGTGCCCGGCGTGGGCATCGACTTCGACAAGGTCGGGCAGATCCTGCTCGTCGTGCTGGCGCTGTTCGTCATCGCCTCGTTCTTCGGGCTCGTCCAGGCCCGGTTGACGACGACGCTGGTGCAGCACGCGGTCTACCGGCTGCGCCAGGACGTCGAGGACAAGTTCGCGCGGCTGCCGCTGAAGTACTTCGACCGCCAGCCGCGCGGTGAGGTGCTTTCCCGCGTCACCAACGACATCGACAACCTGGCGCAGTCGCTGCAGCAGACGCTGTCGCAGATCGTCTCGTCGCTGCTGACGGTGATCGGCGTGCTGATCATGATGTTCCTGATCTCGCCGCTGCTCGCGGTGATCGCGCTGCTCACCGTGCCGCTTTCCGCGGTGGTGGCGGCGAAGATCGGCAAGCGGGCGCAGCCGAACTTCATCAAGCAGTGGTCGACGACGGGGAAGCTCAACGCGCACGTCGAGGAGATGTACACCGGCCACTCGCTGGTCAAGGTGTTCGGCCGCCGCGAGGAGTCCGCGGCGATCTTCGACAAGCAGAACGAAACGCTGTACCAGGCGAGCTTCCGGGCCCAGTTCATCTCCGGGATGATCCAGCCGGCGATGATGTTCATCGGCAACCTGAGCTACGTGCTGGTGGCGGTCATCGGCGCGCTGCGCGTCGCGTCGGGCAGCCTGACGCTGGGCGAGGTGCAGGCGTTCATCCAGTACTCGCGCCAGTTCAGCCAGCCGGTCACGCAGATCGCCAGCATGGCGAACCTGCTGCAGTCCGGTGTCGCCTCGGCCGAGCGGGTGTTCGCGCTGCTCGACGCCGAGGAGCAGGCGCCGGAGCCGGAGCACCCGGAGCGGCCGTCGGTGATCCGCGGCCGCGTCGAGTTCCAGGACGTCTCGTTCCGCTACCTGCCGGACAAGCCGCTCATCGACGACCTGTCGCTGACGGTGGAACCCGGTCAGACGGTGGCGATCGTGGGCCCGACCGGCGCCGGCAAGACGACGCTGGTCAACCTGCTCATGCGGTTCTACGAGCTGGACGGCGGCCGGATCACGCTCGACGGCGTCGACATCGCGAAGATGAACCGCGAAGAGCTGCGCGACCAGACCGGCATGGTGCTGCAGGACGCGTGGCTGTTCGGCGGCACGATCGCGGAGAACATCGCCTACGGCGCCGACAACCCGACCCGCGAAGAGATCGTCGAAGCGGCGAAGGCGACGCACGTGGACCGCTTCGTGCGGACGTTGCCGGACGGCTACGAAACCGTGCTGGACGACGAAGGCGGCACGGTCAGCGCGGGCGAGAAGCAGCTGATCACGGTGGCGCGGGCGTTCCTCGCCAAGCCGGTCATCCTCATCCTCGACGAGGCGACCAGCTCGGTCGACACCCGCACGGAGGTGCTGATCCAGCGGGCGATGAACTCGCTGCGCACCGGCCGCACGAGCTTCGTCATCGCGCACCGGCTGTCGACGATCCGCGACGCGGACGTGATCCTGGTGATGGAGCACGGGCAGATCGTCGAGCAGGGCGACCACGAGACGCTCCTGGGCAGCGGCGGCGCCTACGCGCGGCTGTACGCGGCGCAGTTCGCCGAAGCGATGGCGGAAACGGACTGACATCCCCGCCCGAAACGGCCCCGGCGCGGCACGCGCCGGGGCCGTTTCGGCTTGGCACGCCGGGAGGTCCGGCCGCACCGGGCCCCGGGTAGGCTGGTGCGTCTCGACGTGAAGTGGGGGTGCCGGTCCCGCGATGGCCGACCGACTGGACGAGTACCGGCGCAAGCGTGACCGTTCCCGGACGCCCGAGCCGTGGCCGGAAGGCGCGCCGGAGCCGGGCAACGACGACCTGTTCGTCATCCAGGAGCACCACGCGAGCCGGCTGCACTGGGACTTCCGGCTGGAGCGCGACGGCGTGCTGGTGTCGTGGGCGGTCCCGAAGGGGCTCCCGCTCTCCCCCGGCGTCACGCGCTTGGCCGTGCACACCGAAGACCACCCCATGGAGTACCTCGACTTCGAGGGCGAGATCCCGGCCGGCGAGTACGGCGGCGGGTGGATGGCGATCTGGGACACCGGCCGCTACGAGACGCTGCACTGGAACAACCACAAGGTCGAGGTGGTCTTCCACGGCGCCCGGGCGAGCGGCAAGTACCTGTTCCTCAACCGCCACAACCCGGAGGACGAAGGCGACTGGACGCTCCGGCGCCTCGACGCGGCCCCCGAAGGTCACGAGGAGGCCCCCGAGTTCCTCGAGCCGATGACGGCGGTCCCCGGCGAGCTGCCGCCGGCCACCCGCGACGAGGACTGGGCGTACGAGTTCGACTGGGGCGGCGACCGGACGATGTTGTGCGTGTCGGGCGGCCGCGTCACGGCCCACGACGGCACCGGCGCAGACGTCTTCGGCCGCTGGCCGGAGCTGCACAAGGTGGGCGAGACGCTGGGGTCCACGGAGGTCCTGCTGGACGGCGAGATGGTCGTGGTCCGCGACGGCCGCCCGGACCCGGCCGGGCTCGAGCAGCGCCTGCGGCTGGACGGGTACGACGCGAAGCGGATGATGCGGCACTGCCCGGCGTTCTTCTTCGCCTACGACCTGCTGCACTTCGAGGGCCGGCCGACACTGGACCTCCCCTACGTCGAGCGCCGCGACATGCTCACCGACCTCGGCCTCTCGGGCGGCAACTGGCAGGCGCCGCAGTACTTCCGGGGCAACGGGGAGGCCGTGCTGGCGGCGGCGCGGGAGCACGGCTTCGGCGGCGTCTACGCCAAGCGGGCCGACAGCGGCTACCGGCCGGGGAAGGCCGACGGCGACTGGCTCCGGATCCCGGTCTGACGACGACGAAGCGGCCTCCCCGGACCGGGAAGGCCGCTCGTCGCGGAACCGGACGTCAGTGCGCCGAAGGCGTCCGCTGCTCCGGAACCACCTGCAGCTGCCCGCCGCCGCGCTTGCGCAGCAAGGCCACCGCCAGGACGAGGCCGACCGCCGCGAAGATCACGCACGCCAGGAAGCCCTGCGTGAAGCCGTCCATCACCGCGGCCGGGTTCGTCGCGGCCTGGGCCATGTGGGACGCGATGATCGTCGAGACGATCGCCACGCCGATCGCGCCGCCGACCTGGAACGCCGCCGTGTTGAAGCCGGACGCGATGCCCGCGTCGCGCTTGGCGATGCCGTTGAGGGCCGCCGCCGCGAGGGCGACCGGGCCGCCGCCGAGGCCCAGGCCGAACAGGATCAGGCCCGGGAACACGTCGCCCCAGTAGTTCGCCGTCGCCGAGATGCCGGTCAGGAAGAAGACGCCGGCGCCGAGCAGGAGCACGCCGGTGACCGCGACGACCCGGATGCCGAGCCGGTTCAGCACCGCTTGGGCGAGGTACGCGCTGAACACCGCGGCGATCGGCATCGCCGACTGGCTGAGCCCGAACTCGAGCGCCGTGTAGTGCAGGACTCCCAGCGCGTACTGGGAAATCGCGACCGACATGCCGAACGCGAGCATCGCGACGATCGCCGTCACGAGGTTGCCGCCGACCAGCGCGGGCGAGCGGAACAGGCGCAGCGGCACCAGGGGCGCGGCCGAGCGCTTCTCGATCACCAGCGTCAGCGCGACGAGCGCGAGGAACACGACGCCGAGGCCGATCGTGTGGAAGCTGACCCAGCCGCGGGTCGGCGCCTCGACCAGGACGTAGACGAGCAGGCCCAGCGCGGCCGTGCTGACGACGGCACCCGCGAAGTCGAACGTCCGCTGCTTGACCGCGTCCTTGCTCTCGCGGAGCAGGACCGGGCTCAGCGCCAGCATGACGATCGCGACCGGCACGTTGACGAAGAAGATCGACTGCCAGCCCAGCCAGTCGATGAGCGTGCCGCCGAGCAGCAGGCCGACGGTGGCACCGATGGACGCGATCCCCGACCACGCGGCGAACGCCTTGTTGCGCTCACGGCCTTCGGGGAAGGTGTTGGTCAGGATGGACAGCGCGGTCGGGGCCATCAGCGCGGCCGAGACGCCGTGCAGCGCCCGCGCGACCAGCAGGACCTCGGCGTTCCAGGCGAGCCCCGACAGCAGCGAAACCGCCAGGAACAACGCGGTGCCGGCGATGAACACCTTCCGCCGGCCGAGCAGGTCCGCCAAGCGGCCGCCGAGCAGCAGCAGCCCGCCGAAGGTCAGCAGGTTGGCCGAGAGGGCCCACTGCGCCGCGACCGGCGACAGCTTGAGGTCGGCCGAGATCGACGGCAGCCCCATGATGACGATCTGGGCGTCGAGGATCACCATGAAGTTGGCCGTGCACAACAGGATCAGTGCCTTCCAGCGGCGCGGGTCCAGGCCCGACGCCACCGAGGTGGGGACTGCTTGGGCGAGGTTCACAGCTCTCTCCTTCGAGCGGAGCCGGCCGGGGGGTGCCGGGCGATCCTCCGCGGTCCGTGGGTCTGCGTCGACCGTACGAAGAAGGAGGGGCCGCTTCCTTCCTCCGGATTGCACAGGGATTTCTTCCCGAATGCGATCCTGGGGATCGGCGGGAACCCGGACACGCGCAGCTCGGGACCGGATACGGAGCGCTGCCTGCCGGTTCGTGATCAGAGCGTCTCGAGCAGCTTCATCGCCTTCGCGGGGGAGGCCGCGTGGTCGGCCATGTCCGCCCACGGATCCCCCTTGCGCGCCAAGCGGTCCTTGATGCGCTTGGGCGTCCAGCCGTCCGGCTCGGCCTTGCCGAGCTCGTGCCAGTCGATCGGCGTGGCGACCCCCGCCGACGGCCGGGCCCGCAGTGAATAGGGCGCCACGAACGTCGAGGTGTACCCGTTGCGGAGGATGTCGAGGTAGACGCGGTCGCCGCGCTGGGCCTTGCGGACGGCGGTGGTCAGCCGGTCGGGGTCGAGCCGGGCCAGTACCTCCGCCGCGGCCTTCGCCAGGTCGCGGACCTGTTCGTAGTCGTAGGCGGGCTCGATCGGGGCGACGACGTGGAAGCCGCGCCCGCCGGTGGCCTGCAGGTAGGCGGTGAGCCCGGCGGCTTCGTAGACCTTCCGCACCAGCCGCGCGATGTCGCGCAGGTCCGCGACGGTGACGTGGTCGGGTGGGTCGATGTCGATCAGCACCATGTCCGGGTGCTCCAGGTCGTCCACAGTGGACGACCAGATGTGGTACTCGATGGCCGCCTGGTTGGCCAGGTACACCAGCGTCGCGGCGTCGTCGCAGAGCACGTGCCGCACGTCGCTCGTCGTGCGCTGCGGGATGGCCTGGACGCGGATCCACGACGGCAGCTTCGGGCTGGCTTCCTTCTGGTACCAGGTCTGGCCGGCGATGCCGTTGGGGTAGCGGCGCAGGGTCAGCGGCCGGCCGCGCAGGTGCGGCACCATCACGTCGGCGACGGTCCGGTAGTGCCCCACGACGTCGCCCTTGGTCAGCCCGGCCTCGGGGTAGTAGATCTTGTCCGGGTTGGACGTCTTGATCTCGTCGGGGTCCACCGGGCCTCCCTCGCCGGGCCGCTTCGGCCTCGAAGAGCAGCCTCCCGCGCCGGCCCCGGGGTGTCCACTCGGAGGGTGCTCAGCCCCGGGACGCCACGGCGACACCCGCGACGGCGACCAGCACGCCGGCGACGACGTTGCCCACCAGGGCGGCCGTCGACGGCTGCGTCTCCCCCGCGGTCCGCAGCAGCCACGGCGACACCGCGGCCCACGTGCCCAGCACGGGCACGACCCAGCCGAGCAGCCGGATCCGCCGGGTGGCGGCGCGGGCGATCGCCAGCGCGACCAGGACCAGGCCGACGACGGTGTTGCTCAGCGCGAGCACGCCCGCCCCGCCGAAGCCGGCGATCCACGGGGCGAGCACGAGGTAGAGGCCGGCCAGCAGGACGAGTCCGGCGGCGACGCCGATCACCGCTGTCCGCTGCCCGGCCGGGGTGCTGTGCGAAGTCATCTCGTCACCTCCGAGCGGAGGGGTACCCGGCTGTCGCAGCCGGTAACCGGGGCCTGCCCGCAGCCCTCGAGACGGGCAGGCCTCGGACCGGGAACCTCAGCAGCCGCAGGTGTAGTACGTGATGTCCCAGTGGTTGCCTTCGTCGCAGTAGAGGTTGCCGGAGCCGGCTTTCCACTGCGGGTAGCCGTCCCCGCGGAGGCCGATGTAGCTGAAGTTGTTCTTGATGTAGGCGTCGATGCAGCTGTTGTGCGAGATGTCCACCTTGTAGCCGTTGTAGTGGCTGTAGGTGCCCGACGCGTGGCCGACCTCGGTGCCGCCGGTGATGTTGATGGCGCAGCCGCTCGCGCGCTTGAGGGTGATCACGCCGCTGACCGTGCTCTGGTTGATCTGCTCGTAGGACGTGCAGGTCGAGTTCGACCGCGTGGTGCAGTTCCCGCTCGACGAGTGCGTGACCCCGGCGGCCGACAGCTGCGACGCGGCGGCCGACTGGCTGAGCTTGGTGACCTCGACGCTCGCCGACGCCGTGCCGATGGTCGCGAAGACCACCGTCGCGGCCGCAGCCGTCAGCCCCAGCGCCACGCGCGCGAGCATTCGTTGTCCCGGCATGCCTTGACTCCTTGTCCTGCGACGATCCGAACGGCGGCAGCCAAATCGGGACGGCCATAACTTCGCCAAACGCCGCGGCCGCGGGACGCGCCGGAGCCGGGGTCAGGTCCTGATCTTCGTCAAGACTTCACGAGTCCGGTCGCGCTCGGGCGACGTGCTGCTGACCGCGTTGAGCTCCCGCAGCGCGCGCAGCTCCCACAGCGGGAACCCGAGCTCGCGGAACAGGTCGGCCGACGTCCGCAGCACCCGCGCGGCCTCCGGCCCGGCGCCGTCCTCCGCCTGCGTCCGCCCCAGGCTGAGCAGGGCGTATCCCGCGCCGCGGCGGTCGCGCAGCTCCCGGAACACGCCCATCGCGGCGCGCAGGTGCCACCGCGCGCCGGCCGGGTCGCCCGCGCGGCGGCGGGCCTCGGCGAGCGAGCGGTGGGTGTAGGCGGCGGCGTGCCGGTGCCCGATCTGCTCGAACAGCGCCAGCGACCGGAGCAGGCAGCGTTCGCCGTCGGCGAGCTCCCCGGCCTCGGTGTGCAGGTCGCCGAGGCTGCGCAGGACGTGCGCCTCCCAGTGCCGCTCGCGGGTGCGGACGGCGCCGCCGAGCGCGCCGGTGAGCAGGTCGGCCGCCTGGTCGCTCCCGCCGTGGCGGCGCAGGACGTCGGCGTAGCGCTTCGCGGCCTGGTCGTGCCAGCGGCCGTCGTCGCACTCCTGGGCGAGCAGCATGCTGACCTCGAAGCTCTCGACCGCGCGCCGCACGTCGCCGACGTCTTCGGCCAGGGAACCCAGCTGCGCCGCCGCGGCCGCCTGCCCGCGCCGGTCCCCGCAGTCGCGCAGCAGGCCGAGGGCTTCCCGCAGCTCGGCCTCGGCGGCCCGCGGGTCGCCGCCGTCGAGGTGGACGTCGGCGAGCGCGGCCAGCGCCGCGCCGGTCCCGTGCGGGTCGTCGAGCCGGCGGAAGCGGTTCTCCGCCATGACGAAGTAGTTCCGCGCCTGCCGCGCGCGGCCGTGCTGCCAGTGCACCGAACCGAGGTTGTAGAGCTTTTCGGCCTCCGCGCGCGGGTCCTGGCGGCGCCGGGCCGCGGCCAGCCCGAGCACCGAGACGGCGCGGGCCGTGTGGCCGAGCCACGGCGTGCCGGCCAGTTCGGTGCAGGCGTCGGCGAGGCGTTCGGTGAGCTCGTGCCAGCCGTGCGCCCCGGCCAGCCGGACCGTCGCGGCGAGGTGGCCGGTCTCCTCGGCCGCCCAGGCGACCGGGTCGGCCGCGATCCGGCGCAGGACAGCGGGATCCGGTCCGGGTGCCCCTTCGGCCCGGCACCCCCGCGCGTGGTCGGCGACGGCGAGGGTGACCTCGCACGCCCGGCGCAGCGCGACCGCGTCCGGCTCCGGGCCCTCGGTCAGCACGAGCCGGGTGAACGGCGGCACCACCCACTGCGGCCCGGCCGGCTCCAGCAGGTGGGTCCCGGCCAGCGCGTCGAGCCGGTCGCGGGTCTCGTCGAGGGGCCGGTCCAGCAGGGCGGCGGCACCCCAGTCCGGGACCGGGCCGGCGAACGCGGCCAGCAGCCGCAGCAGGGACCGGTCGGCCGCCGGCCGCTCGCGCAGGGCCGACGTCACGACGGCCCGGACGCCGAGGTCGCCGGTGGTCAGCTCGTCGAGCCGGCGGCGGTCGTCGGCCAGCCGCACGGCGAGCTCGGCGACCCGCAGGTTCGGCCGCGCGGCGAGCTTCGCCCCGGCGATCCGCACCGCGAGCGCGAGCCCGGCGCAGTGGCCGAGAAGCCCGTGCGTGGCTTCGGGTTCCGCTCGCAGCCGCGACTCCCCCGCGATCGCCGCGAGCAGCGCTTCGGCGTCCTTTGTGGACAGTGCGGCGACGGGGACCGGCCGCGCCCCGCACAGGCCGGGCAGCTCCCGCCGCGCGGTGACCAGCGTGACGCACCCGGGCCCGCTCGGCAGCAGTGCCCGCACCTGCGCCTCGCCCGTGACGTCCTCCAGCAGCACGAGCAGCCGCCGGTCGGCGGTGTAGCTGCGCCAAAGCCCGGTCAGGCCGGCGCGGTCGGCCAGCTCCGCGGGCGTCGCGCCGAGCAGGCGCAGGAACCCGGTCAGCACGGTCGCCGGGTCGGCGGGCGCGCCGTCCGGCGCCCGCAGGGAAGCGCTCAGCTGGCCGTCGGGGAACCGGCGGCGGGCCCGCCAGGCCGCTTGGACGGCCAGCGCGGACTTCCCGGCTCCGGCGGCCCCGTGCAGGACGATCGGTGCCGGGCCGCGCAAGGCGCGGCCGAGGTCGGCGAGCTCGGCCGCGCGCCCGGTGAAGTCGGGCACCGCGGGCGGGAGCTGGGCCGGCGGCCCCGGCGTCGTCCACTCGGTGCCCGCGATCCGGCGGTACACCTCGACGAGGTCGTCCCCCGGCCACACGCCGGCCTCCTCCCAGAGCGCCCGCCGCGTCCGGCGAAGCACCTCCAGGGCCGACTCGCGGTGGCCGACGGCGCCGAGCGCGGACGCCAGCCGCGCCGCGAAGCGCTCGTCGGCGGGGCGGGCGGCGACCACCGGGTCGAGCCGCTCGACGACGGCGCGGCCATCGCGGTCGGCCAGCTCCAGCTCGACGAGCTGCAGCAGCGCCGCCGACCGCCGGTCCTCCAGCCACAACTTGTGCGCCTCGAGCAGCGGCGCGCCCGCGACGTCGTCGAACGCGTCGCCGCGCCAGCACGCCAGGGCCCGTTCCAGCGCGCGCCGGCGTTGCGCGCGGTCGTCGGCGCCCGACGACAGCAGCGTCAGGAACTCGTCGGCGTCCAGCTCACCCGGTTCGAGGGCCAGCGCGTAGCCGCGCGGCCCGGAGCGCAGGCGCTGCCCGGCCTCGGCGGCCCCGAGGCCGGGCGAGAGCGTCTTGCGCAGCTTGGACACGGTGACCTGCACGATCGCCGCGGCACTGGACGGCGCGCCGTCCGGCCACAGCTCGTCGACCAGCGTGTCGCGGCCGACGAACTGGCCCGCCCGCGCGAGCAGCACGGCGAGCAGCCGCCGCGGCTGGGCCGCCGACGGCAGCGGGACCGACGCCGTCAGCGGACCGAGGACATCGAAACGCACGGCTTCACCCACCCGGGAGATCACCTGATCGAGCGAGGTGAATCTAGCCGCCGCGCGCTGGGCTTTTCCCTCGATCACCCGGATGGCCGACGCCGTTGGTTCAGGCGTGCGCGAGCAGCTGCGCCAAGAGCTCCGGGTTCGCGGCCAGCCCTGCCCGCAGCGTGTGCTCCCGCAGCGGCGTGAGGTCGCCGTACGGCTGGTTCGCCCAGTCCAGGCCGCCCTGCGGCGGTTCCGGGTCGTACTCGATGGCGAACTGGACGTTCGTCGCGACCTGCCGCCCGGCCAGCCGTTCCACCAGGTGCAGCGCCAGGTCGATGCCGGCCGAGACGCCCGCCGCGGTGATCACCCGGCCGTCCTCGACCCAGCGCTCGGCCACCGGCGTCGCGCCCAGCCCGGGCAGCAGGTCCCGGAACATCCAGTGCGTCGTCGCGCGCTTGCCCTCGAGCAGCCCGGCGGCCCCGAGGATCATCGAACCGGTGCAGACGGACGTCACGAGCTCGGCGCCGGCGGCCGCGCTGCGCAGCCAGGCCAGCAGGCGCTCGTCGGACATCGCCCGCAGCGTCGGCACGGTCCCGCCGGGCACCAGCACCGCGAAGGGCGACGGCACCTCGTCGAACGTGTGGCTCGGCGCGACGCTCAGCGGCGTGTCGGTACCCACGGTGTCCTTCGAGGCGCCCACCACGACGGTCCGGTAGCCCGGCACCATCTGGGCCAGCCCGCTCAGGACCTGGAGCGGACCGACCAGGTCGAGCGGCGTCAGTCCCGGGTAAACGACGAAGGCGATCGTCTTCTGCTCATCGGTCATGGCCCTCACCCTGGCGGGAGCCGCGCGCGGCGAAGACCCGGATGTCCGAAATCCTGCGAACCGCGTCCGAGCGCCGGGCCGGGTGTTAGCGTGCGATCATGCCAGGCTCACCCAGACGGGTCACGATCGTCGGATACGCCGACGCCGAGCTGCTGGACATCGCCTGCCCCGCCGACGTGTTCGACGCCGCCAACCGGCTCGGCGCGCGGCCGCCGTACGACCTCCAGCTGGCGTCGGTCGACGGCCACGGCATCCGCACCGGCTCGGGCCTGACGCTCCAGCCGCACCTGCGGCTCGACCAGGTCGCCGGGGACCTGGACACGCTGGTCGTCGCGGGCGGCTGGGGCAGCACGGCCGCCGCGGCCGACGAGCGCGTCCTGGCCCACGTCCGGCGGCTCGCCCGGTCGGCCCGGCGCGTCGCGTCGGTGTGCACCGGCGCCGAGGTGCTCGCCGCCGCCGGGCTGCTCAACGGCCGTCGCGCGACCACGCACTGGCGCTACGCGGCCCGGCTGGCCCGCGACTACCCGTCGGTGACGGTGGACCCGGTCCCGCTGTACGTCCGGCACGGCAACGTCTACACCGCGGCGGGCGTGACGAGCGGGCTCGACCTGACCCTGTCGCTGGTGGAGGCCGACCACGGCCCGTCACTGGCCCGCGAGGCCGCCCGGGCGCTGGTCACCTACCTGCAGCGGCCCGGGAACCAGGCCCAGGTCAGCCTGTTCCTGGCCGGCCCGCCGCCGGAACACCGCGAGGTCCGCGACCTCACCGCGTACATCGCCGAGCACCTCGACGACGACCTCGGCACCCCGGCCCTCGCCGCGCGGGCGGGCATCAGCACCCGCCAGCTCACGCGCCTGTTCGACGCCCACCTCGGCACGACACCGGGCAAGTACGTCCGGACGGTCCGCACCGAGCACGCGGCCCGCCTGCTCTCCGGCACGGACCTCCCCCTGGCCACGATCGCCCGCCGCTGCGGCTTCGGCTCGACCGAGACGTTGCGCCAAGCCTTCCTCGACCACTTCGACACCCCGCCGTCGGCCTACCGACGCGTCCACGTCCGCCAGGCCTACGGCTGACACCGTGTCGACCCCCCGATCACACGACCACCGGGCGTTAAGGGTCGACACGCGTGATCGAAGGGACGACACGGGGCATCCGGACGAACCGGGCCGTCGGCGGCCCCTCGTGCGGCCAGGGAAAACCCGCTGTCAGGATGTGCGGGTGGACCGCCCCGACCTCGCCGACGACGAAACCGGACCGATTCGCCGGGTCACGGACGAGGTGTCCCCTTCTCCGGCCCGCGGAACGCCCGTAACGCCGGGCGCGCCGGGATCGCCGGGATCGCCCCGCAAGCCCGTCCGCCGGCCGCCCGCCGACGGCGCCCGGCGCGCCGCCGACCCCGCCCGCCGCCGCGACGGCACCGGGCCCCAGCGGGTCCCGGGCGCCCAGCGCGTCCCCGGGGACAAGCGGACCGACACCGGACCCCAGCGGCAGCGCGTGCCCGCCAACGGCGTCAAGCGGCCCGCGAAGAAGCCCGAACCGGAAACCGGCCACGGGCACGGCCATGGACACGGGCACGGCCCCGCTGCCCCGGCCTCCCGCCGCGTCCGGCTCCTCCTGATCTGGCTGCTCGCGCCGCTGGCCGTCGCGACCGTCGTCGGCATGATCGTGCTGTACCCGTGGGGCAAGGCGTCGCCGACGAGCGTCGTCCCGCAGGGCACCCCGGTCGCCGCCGACATCAAGACCACGAACACCGGCCCCTGCCTCGCGCAGGGCCAGGTCCAGGTCGGCGACCAGCAGGACCCGAACGCGAAGCCGTGCCTGACCGTCGACCTCACGATGACCGACGGCCCGGCCGCCGGGAAGCCGCTGAAGCTGACCGTGCCGATCGAGCCGAGCACCCCGCGCTTCTCCGCGGGAGACGCCGTCGTGCTCGCCTACAACGGCGGCAACGCGGGCGACCCGGCGAGCTTCCAGCTGGTCGACTTCCAGCGCGGCACTCCCCTGCTGGTGCTCGCCGCGCTCTTCGCCGTCGCCGTGCTCGTGCTCGGCCGCTGGCAGGGCGTCGCCGCGCTCGTCGCGCTCGGCCTGTCGTTCGTCGTGATCGCCCTGTTCATCCTCCCGGCCATCCTGGCCGGCGAGAACCCCCTGGTGGTGGCCATCGCGGGGTCCGGCGCGATCATGTTCATCGCCCTGTACATGACCCACGGGCTGTCCGCGAGAACGTCCGCGGCCGTGCTCGGCACGCTGGTCAGCCTCGCCCTCATCGGCGTCCTTTCGGCGATCTTCTCCGCCGCGGCCTCGCTGACCGGGCTCGACGACAGCACGTCGACGCTCATCGGGTCGCTCGGCCACGGCATCGACTCGCGCGGGCTGCTGCTGGCCGGCGTGGTGATCGGCGCGCTCGGTGTGCTCGACGACGTCACCGTCACCCAGACGAGCGCGGTCTGGGAGCTGCGCCGCGCGAACCCGGAGCTGACCTGGCGCGAGCTGTACCACTCGGGCCTGCGGATCGGCCGGGACCACGTCGGCTCGGCGGTCAACACGCTCGTGATGGCCTACGCCGGGGCCGCGCTGCCGGTGCTGCTGTACTCGTCGATCTCCGGCGTCGGGCTGGGCTCGCTGCTCGGCAGCGAGGAGATCGCGCAGGAGATCGTCCGCACGCTCGCCGGCAGCGTCGGCATCGTGGCGGCCGTCCCGGTGACGACGATCCTCGCCGCCCTGATCGCCTCCCGCGAGCCCGCGACCTACCTCAGCAGCACCACGAAAGCCGTTCCGTCACACCCGTAACACCCGCGAACCCCGGCCGCGACCAGCGCGGACGGACGCGGTAGGAAGGCGGCAGCCGACCCGGGGAGACGCCATGTTCGTGCTGATCGGGCCGCGGCAGGTCGTCAGGGGCGCGCTGCGGGTGGTCACCGCCGCCGTCCAGGCCGTCGAATCGCTGCCGCGCATCGCGATCGCCCTCGACGACATCCGCGCCACGCTGCACCACGTCGAGCGGCTCACGGCGTACGTCGCGCAGGAGGTCCCGGAGCTCGTCTACCAGCTCGAGCAGCTGCGTGCGGCCGAAGACGAGCAGCTCAGTCGAGAGTCGCCACGAACCGGCTGACGGCCTCCATGGTGAACCGCTGCACGTACTTTCCGGACGGCGCCACCGACGCCAGGCGGTAGAGCGGCCGTTCGGCCACGCCGGCGCCGCGCGCCTCGGCCTTGAGCTCGGAGACCAGCAGCTCGCCGAACACCAGGCCGTTCGCATCGACGTTGTTCATCAGCGCGTTCGCCAGCTTCCGCAGCTGCAGGATGCCCAGCTCGCGCCCGCCGGTCCCGGAGAACACCGCCAGGTCGACCTTCGCCACCTTGCCCCGCTGGCCCGCGTTGACCAGCAGGCTCACCGTGCGGGAGCCGCGGACGTCGCCGATCACCAGGTCGAGCCGGGTCGCGGTGACCAGGTCGACGTGGCGCAGTCCCCACGTCCGCACGATGAGCGTCGAGCCTTCCAGCCAGACGCGGCGCCGGATGCTGACCGCCATGACGTACAGGAGCGGCAGCGCGATCACGACGGCGACGACCAGCCCGGTCAGGGTGCCGCCGATCAGGCCGGCGACCCCGCCGAACGCCGCGGCGACGAGCACCACGCCGATCAGCCCCGAGATCCCGCGGCGACGGCGGCCGCGCGGGTCCTCCTCGAACAGCGCCAGCCGCTCGGTCTTCTCCTCGGCCACGCTCACGCCCCCGTCCCGGCGAGGAACGGGTTGCCCGCGCGTTCCCGCCCGATCGTCGTCGCCGGGCCGTGGCCCGGCAGCACCACCGTGTCGTCCGGCAGGCCCGCCACCAGCTCCCGCACGACCGCCTCGACGTCCCCGCGGCCGATCGACCCCGCGAAGAGCGTGTCGCCGGTCAGCGCGAGCCGCCCGCCCTCGGGCGTCTCGAGGCCCAGCACCACCGAGCCCGGAGTGTGCCCGGGCACGTGCCGGACGTCGATGTCCAGACCGGCGAAGGTGCCCCGCTCGAGCGGGACGCTGGCGCCGTCGTGCAGTTCCGCGTCCGCGGGGTGCAGGTGCAGGGGGACGCCGTGTTCGGCCGACAGCTCCGCGGCCGAAGCGACGTGGTCGGGGTGCCCGTGGGTGGCCACCAGCGCCGCCGGGACCAGCCGGTGCTCGGCGAGTGCGGCTGCCAGCGGCGCGGCCACCTCCTGCCCCGGATCGACGACCACGCACGGCCCGCCGGCGGCCTCCGCCAGCAGGTAGCAGTTGGCCTGCAGCGGGCCGCTGACGAACCCGACGACGAGCACCGAACGCCTCCCGGACATCCGCGCCGGATGGCGCCGATCACGATCAGGTTGAGACTAGCGGGCCCTGTACATGGTCCTCACAGGCTGTGCCCATACACTGCCGCTACCTCAGACGTGTGACTCAAGCGGAATCCTGGAGGGTACGGGGTGGCGACCAACCAGCAGCGCCGCGAAGCTGCGAAGCGCAAACTCGAGCGTCAGCTCGACCGTCGCAAGGAGCAGCGGAAGCGGCGCCAGCAGATCGGCATCGGCGTGACGGCCGTGTCGGTGCTCGTCATCGCCGGCATCGTGGTTTGGATCGTGAGCGCCAACGGCGCGGACACCACCGACACCGCGGCCTCCCCGTCGGCGACGCCGTCGCCCACCGAGGTCCAGATCCCGACGCAGCGCGCGGCGATGCCGAAGCGGACCAAGGCGCTGCCGAACCCCACGACGTGCGACTTCAAGGCCGACACGACGGGCAAGGCGCCGAAGAAGGTCAACCTGCCCGACGGCAAGAACGTCGCGTCGACGGGCACGGTCAACGTGACGCTGAAGAGCACGGCGGGCGACATCCCGCTGACGCTCGACCGGGCGCTCGCGCCCTGTGCGGTGCAGAGCTTCGTCAGCCTCGCCAAGCAGAACTTCTACAACGACACCATGTGCCACCGGCTCGGCACCGAAGGCCTGCAGATGCTGCAGTGCGGTGACCCGTCGGCCACCGGTGACCCGACCCAGGACGGCCAGGGCGGTCCCGGCTACACGATGCCGGACGAGGCGTTCCCGGAGATCAAGTACGGCCGCGGCATCCTCGCCATGGCGAAGACGTCGCAGCCGAACTCCGGCGGCAGCCAGTTCTTCATGGTCTACGGCACCGCCGACGGCCTCCCGGCGGACTACTCGGTGTTCGGCAGCATCAGCGACGAGGGCCTGAAGGTGCTCGACGCGGTCGCCAAGGCGGGCATCGCGAACCCGAACCCGCAGGACGGCACGGGTGCGCCGACGAAGCAGGTGAAGTTCACGGGCGTCACCGTCCAGTAGTGCCGGGTCGCATCGAGCTGAACGGGGAGCCGCTCGACCCGGGTGCCTTCGTCGCGGGAATGACCTCCTACGGGCATTTCACCGCGATGCAGGTCCGGGACGGGCGGGTCCGCGGGCTCGCCCACCACCTCGAACGGCTCACGGTGAGCACCCGGCTGCTGTTCGGCGCCGACCTCGACGTCGACCGGGTCCTGGCCCACGTCCGGCAGGCCGTCGCCGGTGAACCCGCGCTTTCGGTGCGGGTGGTCGTGCTCACGCGCTCGTTCGACGAGCCGATGACGCCGGAGATCCTGGTCCGCACGCACCCGCCGCAAGAGCCTGACCCGGCGCCACTGCGCCTGAAGACCGTGCCGTACCAACGGGATCTGCCGCAGGTGAAGCACCTGGGCACGTTCGGCCTGATCCACCACTCCCGCCAGGCGCAGCTCGCCGGCTTCGACGACGCGCTGTTCGTCGACCCGGCGGGCCGGATCAGCGAGGCGTCGATCTGGAACGCGGGGTTCCTGGCCGGCGACACGGTCGTCTGGCCGGAAGCCGCGGTGCTGCCGGGGATCACGATGCTGGTGCAGCAGGAAGCCTTGCGCCGCCGGGGTGTTCCGCAGGAGACGCGCGAAGTCCGGCCCGCCGACCTCCCCGGGTTCGACGCGATGTTCCTGACGAACTCCGAGACGCCGGGACGCGCGGTCGCCGCCGTCGACGACCTCGTGCTGCCGCCCGCGGACCGCGCGGTGGAGCTGCTCGCGGGCGCGTACGAAACCGTGCCCTGGGACAAGATCTGAACCACGCCCGCTCCGGCCCCGTGTTAGTGGGGCAACACCGGGACCCGCCGGGGTCACCGGGGAGAGGGTGTCGACCATGGTCGGAAACCGGGTTCCCGCGGTGCGCCGCGTCCTCGGGCGGGCCGGGCAGGCCGGCGCCGCCGGGGTCCTCTTCGCCGTCCTCGCCGGCGGCCCCGCGCTCGCGCAGTCCGCGCCACCACCTCCGCCGTCGGTCAAGTACTTCATCGTCCCGCACGCGGACAACCCGGACGACATCACGCTGTTCAAGATCGCCGAACGCGCGCTCGGCGACGGGCGGCGCTTCCCCGAGATCTTCAAGTTGAACCAGGGCCGGCCGCGGCCGGACGGGACTCCGTTCACCGACGCCACGCAGATCGAGCCCGGCCAGGTGC
The DNA here is from genome assembly GCF_054781455.1 of Amycolatopsis stemonae. NCBI lineage: Bacteria > Bacillati > Actinomycetota > Actinomycetes > Pseudonocardiales > Pseudonocardiaceae > Amycolatopsis > Amycolatopsis stemonae. The sequence continues at coordinate 29,890 of NZ_BAAGUJ010000011.1, forward strand.
TGCAGCTGCCCGACGACGCCCAGGACCCCGCGGTGCGGTTCGGCCCGCTGCCGCCCGTGCCGTCGGCCGCACCTCGGACGCAGCAGGCGAAGCCCGTCCCCGAGGCCTCCGGGCTGGGCGTCGGGCTCGCCTCGGCCGTCAGCGGCACCGGCGGGCTGCTGACGGGGCTGCTCGCCGGGCTCTGGTGGCGGCGCCGTCCGCAGGTGCTGCCGCCGGCCCCGTTCGAGCCGGTGGACCACCACGAGGACGAAGACGGCTCGGGCTCGGTCAGCGGCACCCTGCCGATCCCGGTCGTCGTGCCCGAACCGCGGCCGGACGTCGTGCTGAGCCCGGAACCCATCACCGCCGAGCACTCGATCATCGTGCTCGACACGGCCGAGACGCAGGTGATCGCCGCGATCCGGCCGGGCGGGCAGTTCCGGTTCCGGTTCGACAAGGAGCCGGGCTTCGCCGACAGCGCCACTGTCCTGGTGGTCGACGACGAAGGCGACAGAACGTGACCGATCCGGTGGTGGCCGCCCGTACGCGTGGGGTCACCCTGCGCTGAACGGCTCAACCGGCGCCCGAACGCTGGCTTCGGCCCGCCGGTGCCGCAATAGTCGAACGATGACCTCGGATCCGTTCGGCACCCTGCGGAAGGCCTTGTGGATCGGCGGCGCCCCGTGGACCGGCAAGTCCACGGTCGCCCGGCTGCTGGCCGAACGCCACGGCCTGACCACCTACCACCACGACGACCGGACCCGGCCCGGCACCGCACCGGCCGAGGACGTCCCGGCCGGCGACCAGCTGACCGCGTTGGTGGCCGAGCTCCGGCAACGCTTCGAGTGCGCGCTGGACGACCTGCGCGCGCTGACGTCGCCGCGGCCGATCGTCGCCGAGGGCTGGGGGCTGCGGCCGGAGCTGGTGGCGCCGCTCGTCGACGCGCCGGGCCGGATGGTCGTGCTGGTGCCGACCGAGCTGTTCCGGCAGCACCAGCTGCGCCACCGGCCGGACGCGCCGGCGATCCCGCGCCAGCGCACCCGGCTGACCCGCGACCGGATGCTCGCCGCGCAGGCCGTGCGCTCGGCGCGGGAGCTCGGCATCCGCGTCATCGAGATCGACGGCAGGCTCGATCCGGCCGGCGTCACCGACGTCGTCGCCGAGCACTTCCACGCCTACCTGGACGCCTGAAGCGGCCGGTGAAGCTCGTCGCCGCGGGGCTCGCCCTGACCACTACCCTCTTGACCACCATGCCCGCCGACGCAGCCGAGCGCTGGACCGTGAGCCTGACCGGCGCGGTGACCGCCGAGGTCGCCCGCACCGGTGACGGCGGCCTGACCTTCGGGGTCTCCCGGGGCGCCACGACCGTGCTCGCACCCGCCCCGCTGGGCCTGCGGACCGAGGCCGCCGACCTGACGCGTGACCTGCGGTTCCTGCGCCGCGCCGACCGGGTCGTCGACGAGCACTACACGATGACGACGGGCAAGCGGCTTCGGCGGCACGCGCGGGCGGCGGAGACGACGCTGTCGTTCGCCGGTCGGGGCGAAACCCGGCTGGACGTCGTCGTGCGCGCGGCGGCGGACGGCGTCGCCTACCGCTACGTGCTGCCCGCCGGCGGGACGATCACCGGCGAGGCGTCGTCGTTCACGCTGCCCGCGTCGGCGCCGGCCTGGCTGCTGCCCTACTCCCCCAACTACGAAGGCGTCCGCACCGAAACGACCGCGGGTGGCGCGAAGCCGGGCGACTACGGCTTCCCGTCCCTGTTCGGCACCGGAGACGGCAGCTATACGCTGCTCACCGAGTCCGATGTGGACGGCCGGTATTCGGGCGCCCGCTTGACGCACGCGGCCGGGACGGCCGGCTACGGGATCAAGCTGGCCGACGCCGCCGTCACCGGGGACGGGCCGTTCGTCACGCCCTGGCGGGTGGCGATCACCGGCGACCTCGCGACCGTCACGGAGTCCACTTTGGTCGACGACCTCGCCCCGCCGTCGAAGCTGGCCGACACGTCGTGGGTGCGGCCGGGGAAGGTGGCGTGGTCGTGGCTGTCCGAACACGACAGTCCGCGCGATCCCGTGCGGCAGAAGCAGTTCGCGGACTTCGCCGCCCGCCACGGCTGGCCGTACCTGCTCGTCGACGAGGGCTGGGACGCGTCCTGGGTGCCGGACGTCATCCGCTACGCGCGTGAGCGCGGCGTCGAGGTGATCCTGTGGTTCCGGTGGACCTCCCTCGACACGGCGGCCGAGCGCGCGAAGTGGCTGCCCCTGGTCAAGTCCTGGGGCGCGGCCGGGATCAAGGTCGACTTCATGGACTCCGACACGCAGGCGCGCTTCGGGTTCTACGACGACATCGCGCGGGCCACCGCGCGGCACCGCCTGATGATCAACTTCCACGGCGCGACCATCCCCCGCGGCTTCCAGCGCACCTGGCCGCACGTGATGAGCTTCGAGGCCGTCCGGGGCGCGGAGCAGTACCGGACGCGGGCCGCGACGAACACGATGTTCCCGTTCACCCGCAACGTCGTCGGCAGCATGGACTACACGCCGACCGCGTTCGTGGTGTCCGATCGCGACACGACCGACGCGCACGAGGTGGCGGCGTTCCTGGTGTTCGAGTCGGGCTGGCAGCACGGCGCGGACAAGCCGGAGAACTACGAAGCCCGGCCCGAAGCGCTGCGCACGCTCGACCGGCTGCCGACGGTCTGGGAAGAGACCCGGCTGCTGTCCGGACGCCCCGGCCGGGAGGCCGTGTTCGCGCGGCGCTCAGGGGACCGGTGGTTCGTCGGCGCCCTCTCGGCGGGCCCGGCGAAGACCGTCGACGTGCCGCTCGGCTTCCTGGACCACGGGCGCTGGCTCGCCGACACCCTCCGCGACGGTCCGTCGGGGCTGTTGCGGGAGCGGTCGGAGGTCTCGGCGGACGGCCGGCTGAGCGTGCCGGTGGCCGCGAACGGCGGGTTCGTGACGATCCTGGTCAGCGGTGGGTGAACCGAGGCGGGCGCCGGGCCAGGAACGCCGCGACACCTTCGGCGTAGTCCACGCCGTGCAGAGCCTCCGAGCGGATCTCCTCGACCTCGGCGTCGGACGTCTCCTGGCCGGCGACGATCTTCTCGATGATCCGGTTCATCCCGCGGATCGAGGCCTGCGAGCGGGAGCACAGCGTCGAGACGAACTCCAGCGTCGAAGACTCCAGCTCCGCGGCCGGGAAGACGTCGTTGAGCAGCCCGATCTCGCGGGCCCGGGCCGCCGTGATCAGCTCGCCCGACAGCAGGAAGTACTTCGCGTGCGCCGGGCCGACCAGGGACACCAGCTGGCGCGTCGAGTCGAAGTGGTAGACGATGCCGAGCTTCGCCGGCGTGATGCCGAACCGGGACCCCTCGGCCGCGAACCGGAAGTCGCACGCGACCGACACCTGGCAGCCGCCGCCGATGCAGTTGCCCTGGATCATCGCCACCGACGGCTTGCGCATCGCCGTCAGGGCCGCGACCGCGCCCTCGACCGCCTTGTCGTAGCTCGCCGCGCCCTCGGCCGTCGTCCGCAGCTCGCCGAACTCGCTGATGTCCGCGCCCGCCGAGAAGTGCCGGCCCGCGCCCGCGATCACCAGCGCCTTCAGCGCCGGGTCGGCCTCCACCTCGGCGACGACGTCCGGGATCGCCGACCACATGCCGTAGGTGATGGCGTTCATCTTCTCCGGCCGGGTCAGCGTGAGCCGGGCGACTTCACCGTCGCGCGTCAGGTCGAATCCGTCGGTCATGGTTGGCACCCTAACCGCTCGCCCTGAGCGAAAACTGCGGTGTGTGACACGGTCGGGTGGCTAGCTTGGGCACCATGGCGACGATCGAGGTGGGCGGGACGGCGTTCGGCTACGACGAAGCGGGAGAGGGGCCCGCGGTCGTGCTGCTGCACGCCGCGATCGGCGACCGCCGGATGTGGGACGCCCAGTTCGCCTCGCTCGCCGCCGCACACCGGGTGATCCGCTACGACCGCCGCGGCTTCGGGGAAACCGGCGACGGGTCCGGCCAGCACGCCCACTACGAGGACCTGCTGGCCCTGCTCGATGCCCGGGGGATCGAGCGAGCGGCGCTGGTCGGGGCGTCGATGGGCGGGGCGTGCGCGCTGGACGCCGCCCTCGCCGCGCCGGAGCGGGTCACCCGGCTCGTGCTGCTCGGTTCGGGCCTGACCGGGCACACCTGGCCGGAGCACATGCAGCAGGACATCGCCCGGCTGTCCGCCGGGATCGACACCGCGGACGCACGGGCGATGGCGGACGCCAACATCCGCTACCTCGTCGCCGGCCCGGAGCGGGACGTCTCGGTGCTGCCGGCCGGCATGCTCGCGCTGGTCCGGGACATGTGTGAGCAGGTGTACCGGCGCGAGCGGAACGGTCCACAGTGGACGGAGAAGATCCCGGACACGCGGCACCGGCTGGCCGAGATCACGACTCCCGCGCAGGTCGTGATCGGCACGTCCGACGCGCTCGGCCTGGTCGAGCTGTCCCACCACCTCGCGGAGTCGCTGCCGAACGCCGAGCTCGTCGAGCTCGCCGACACCGGCCACCTCCCGGCGATGGAACGCCCCGACGAGGTCAACGCCCTGCTGCGGAAGGTCCTCTAGGACAACAGCTTCGCCGTCAGCTCACCCCGGCTGCGGACGTCCACCTTGGCGAACACGGACTTGAGGTGGTCCTGCACGGTGTGCGCCGAAATGCCGAGCCGCGCGGAGATGTCCGATGTGGACCGGCCGGCCAGGACCTCGCGGCAGACGTCACGCTCCCGCGCGGTCAGGCCGTAAGCCGCCAGCAGGACACCCAGCAGCTCGGCACCCGACGCGCGCCCGACCGTCACCGCGGTTTCGTCGTCGTCCTCCCCCAGCAACCGGCTGGCCTGCAGCAGGATCCAGCCGCCGTGGGCGTCGCGGACGCGGGCGCGGAACGACCCCGACGCCCGGGCGCCGGCCACGACCGCCCGCAACAACACCGCGAACCGGCCGGGCGCGATCTCGTCCAGTTCGGTCTGCCAGGCCGCGGCCGCCGCCGTCGCGGCACGCTGACGGCCGTCCGGGCCGACCACGACGATCGCCGGTGCCGCCCGCTCCCCCGCGTCGCGCGTGCGGGCGGCCACCCGCGTCGCCGCGGCCAGGGCCGGCGCGACCGACGTCAGGAACTCGACCTCGCGGTCGCTGAACTCGCCGCGGCGGACCAGGCCGGCCGCGCCCCACGACGTCCCGTCGACGCGGAACACGGCGCGCAGCTCGTGGCCGAGGCCCAGCGGCCGCCAGACCTCGGCGAACCGGCCGCTGCGTTCGGCGTCGCGGCGCGGGAGGTCCCAGAGCCGGGCCACCGGCACCGGACGGCGGGCCAGCTCGGCGAAGGTGTGGGGCTGGGAGCCGTCGTACTCGTACGTCGCCAGCAGCGGCTCGTACTCGCCGGGGATCCGGGTGCGCCCGCTGGTCATCGAGCTGATTACCGCGGTGTCCGGGTCCAGCGACGCCCAGCACGTGAGCTCCGCCGGGACCACGCGGTCGACCAGCTCGATGGCGGCGGCGTGCAGTTCGGCGACGCCGACGCCCGCCGTCGCGAGTGCGGCGACCTCGCGCCGCACTCCCCGCGCCCGGCCCTCCCACATGGACGCAGTATGCGCCGCGCGCCGGGCCGCCGGTATCCCACGTTTCCGGGATGTCCGGCCGCCCGCCTGCTGCTTAGCGTCGGCGGTATGACCCACTTCAGCGCCCCGGGCGAAGGCCCGGAACTCGACTCGAAGGACGCGCGGATCACCGTCAAGGTCGGCGCCGAGCACACCGGCGGCGCCTACGAGCTGTTCGAGGTCGACGCGCCCCGCGGGCCGTCGGTCCCGCCGCACGCCGAGCCGTGGGCGAAGAGCTTCTACGTGCTGCACGGGCGCATCACGGTCTACGTCGACGGCGAGCTCCACGACCTCGGTCCGGGCGCGTCGATCAGCATCCCGGCGAGCGCGGTCAACACCTTCACCGTGCACACGCCCTCGGCGCAGTTCCTCGCGGTGAGCCTGACCGGCGCGATGGGCCGGTTCTTCCGCGACGTCGACCAGGCCGCGCCGGAGCAGGTTCCCGACGTCGCCGGGCGGCACGGCGTCGAGCTGGTGGAGCCGTGAACGCCGCCGTCCAGGTCTTCGCCGGGATCGCCGCGCTGGTGCACCTGCTGGCCTTCACCTGGGAGGTCGTGCTGTTCGAACGGCCGGGCGTGCACCGGGACATCTTCAGCGTCCCGACCGAGCACCTGCCCGCCACCCGGCTGTGGTCGTTCAACGTCGGCTTCTACAACCTGTTCCTCGCCGCCGGCCCGGTCGTCGGGATCGTCCTGCTGAACACCGGGAACGTCGAAGCGGGCCGCGCGCTGGTGCTCTACACCTGCGGGTACATGGCCCTGGCCGGGATCGCGCTCGGGGTGTCCGACCTGCTGGCCCTCAGCCGGCCGCGCGGTGCCGGGCGCGCCGGCGCGCTCGCCCAGACCCTGCCGCCGCTCGCCGCCCTGGTCGCGGCCCTCTTCTAGGACCCGATGAGCTGCTCGCTCCAGGCGCGGATGGCCGCGGCCTGGCCGGGCGTGAGCCGGTCGAGGACGAGCCGGCGGATGGTGGCGCCGTGGGCCCGGGTGGCGTTCTCCGCCGCTCGGCGGCCTTCGCCGGTCAGCTCGATCCCGGTCCGGCGGCCGGTGGCGCCGTCCTCGGTCCGCGCCACCAGGCCGCGGTTCTCCATCCGCGTCAACAGGTGCGCGACGCGGCTCTTCTCCCAGTCGAGCGCGTCGGCGAGCTCGCCGACGCGCATCGGCCGGGCCAGCGTCCGCAGCACGCTGAACTCGGCCTTCGAGATGCCGCAGTCGCGTTGCAGGCCGCGGTCGAGCTCGTGGGCGAGCAACCGCTGCGCGCGCATCCAGGTGTCCCAGAACTCCCAGTCCTCAGGGCTCATGGCCGTCAGTCTACGCTAGAGTTGACGCATCAACTCCTAGGGAGGACACGATGAAGACACTGGTGCGCGGCGGCCTGGTGGTCACCATGGACCCGGCCGTCGGCGACCTGCCCCGCGGTGACGTGTTCATCGAGAACGGCCGGATCGCCGCGGTCGCCCCCGCACTCGACGTGGCCGACGCCGACGTCGTCGACGCCGCGGGCAAGATCGTCCTGCCGGGGTTCGTGGACACCCACCGGCACACCTGGCAGACGGCGTTCCGCGGCCTCGGCGCGAACTGGACGTTCGACCAGTACCGCACCGCCATGCACGGCACGCTCAGGCCGCACTACCGGCCCGAAGACGTGTACCTGGGCAATCTCTTCGGCCGGCTCGAGGCCCTTTCCTCGGGCGTCACGACGATGCTCGACTGGTTCCACTGCGCCGACCGCCCGGAGAACGCCGACGCCGCGATCGCCGGGCTGCGCGACGCGCCCGGCCACTCGATCTTCTGCTACGGCGCCGCGGGTCCGGACATCGCCCCGGAGATCCGGCGGGTGCGGTCCCTGCTCCCCGGCGACGACCTGGCCCTCGGCCTGCGGGGGCCCGTGATGTCCACAATGGACGACACGGGCGCCGAGGTCGCGCTGGCGCGGGAACTCGGGCTCCGGACGAGCACCCACATCCACGGGACCGGCGGCTGGCCGCACGGCGACCGGCCGATCGACGGGATGCGTGAGCGCGGCCTGCTCGACGACCAGCTGACCGTGGTGCACGGCAACGGCCTCTCCGACGACCAGCTCGCGATGCTGGCCGACGCAGGCTGCTCGCTGTCGATCAGCCCGGACGTCGAACTGAAGATGGGCTTCGAGCCGCTGGTGACCGGCCGGGCACTGGCCGCCGGGCTCCGGCCCTCGCTGTCGATCGACGACTGCCCGTCCGCAGGCGGTGACCTGTTCGGCGCCATGCGCACGGCCTTGGCCGCCGAGCGCGGCAGCGTCACGACCCGGGACGTGCTCGGGTTCGCCACCGTGGAGGGCGCCCGGGCGGTCGGGCGCAACACCGGCTCCCTCACCGTCGGCAAGGACGCCGACCTCATCCTGCTCGATGCCGAGGACCCCAGCGTCTTTCCCGTCAGCGATGCTGTCGGCACGATCGTGGCGGCCGGCCACCCCGGCCTGGTGGACAGCGTCTTCGTCGCCGGGAAGGCGGTCAAGCGCGACGGGAAGCTGCTCGACGTCGACCTGCCCGCTGTGCGCGACCGGCTGCGGGAGTCCCGCGACCGCGTCGCCGCGGCCGCGGGCATCGCCGTCGACGGGTCGTGGACGCCCTAGGAAGCCGAGGTCACGCGATAGACGTCGTAGACGCCCTCCACACCGCGGACCACCTTGAGGACGTGGCCGAGGTGCTTCGGGTCGCCCATCTCGAACGAGAAGCGGCTGACCGCGACCCGGTCGCGGGACGTGGTCACCGACGCCGAGAGGATGTTGACCTTCTCGTCGGCCAGCACCTTCGTCACGTCCGAGAGCAGGCGGTGCCGGTCGAGCGCCTCGACCTGGATGGCCACCAGGAACACCGAAGACGCCGAAGGCGCCCATTCGACCTCGACCAGCCGCTCGGGCTGGGACTGCAGGTCGCCGGCGTTGGTGCAGTCGGTGCGGTGCACCGAGACGCCGCCGCCACGGGTGACGAAGCCGAGGATCTCGTCGCCCGGCACCGGCGTGCAGCAGCGGGCGAGCTTGGCCCAGACGTCGCTGGCGCCCTTGACCACCACGCCGACGTCGTTGGACCCGCGGCGCCGCGTGACGGTCGAGGGCGTCGCGCGCTCGGCAAGCTCCTCTTCCGCCGCGTCGACGCCGCCGATGAGCGCGACCAGCCGCTGCACGACGTGCTTCGCGCTGGTGTGGCCCTCACCGACCGCCGCGTAGAGCGACGAGATGTCGGCGTGGCGCAGCTCGGTGGCGACCGCGCCCATCGACTCCGCGGAGACGAGCCGCTGGATCGGCAGGCCGACCTTGCGGATCTCCTTGGTGATGGCTTCCTTGCCGCCTTCGATCGCCTCGTCGCGGCGTTCCTTGGCGAACCACTGCCGGATCTTCGCGCGCGCCTTCGGCGAGCCCGCGAACTGCAGCCAGTCGCGCGACGGCCCGGCGTTCTCCGCCTTCGACGTGAAGATCTCGACGACTTCGCCGTTCTCCAGCTTGCGCTCGAGCGCGACCAGGCGGCCGTTGACGCGGGCGCCGATGCAGCGGTGGCCGACCTCGGTGTGCACGGCGTAGGCGAAGTCGACCGGCGTGGACTCCACGGGCAGCGTGATGACGTCGCCCTTGGGCGTGAACACGAAGATCTCGCGCGAGGCCAGCTCGTAGCGCAGGGACTCGAGGAAGTCGCCCGGATCCGCCGCCTCGCGCTGCCAGTCGAGGAGCTGGCGCATCCACGCCATCTCGTCGACGTCCATCGCGTTGCCGTTGTGCGTGCCCTTGGTTTCCTTGTACCGCCAGTGCGCGGCGATGCCGTACTCGGCGGTGCGGTGCATCTCGTAGGTGCGGATCTGCACCTCGAGGGGTTTGCCGTCCGGGCCGATCACCGTCGTGTGCAGGGACTGGTAGACGCCGAACCGCGGCTGCGCGATGTAGTCCTTGAAGCGGCCGGGGACCGGCTGCCACAGCGCGTGGACGACACCCATCGCCGCGTAGCAGTCCCGGACGTCCTCGACCAGGATCCGCACGCCGACCAGGTCGTGGATGTCGTCCAGGTCGCGGCCGCGGACGATCATCTTCTGGTGGATCGAGTAGTAGTGCTTGGGCCGGCCCTCGACCTTCGCGGTGATCCGAGACGACACGAGGTTGCTGGTCAGGTCGGTGATGACCGAGCGCAGGTAGATGTCGCGCGAGGGCGCGCGGTCGGCGACCAGGCGCACGATCTCGTCGTACTTCTTCGGCTGCAGGATCGCGAACGCGAGGTCCTCCAGCTCCCACTTGACCGTGGCCATGCCGAGCCGGTGGGCCAGCGGCGCGAGGACTTCGAGCGTCTCGCGGGCCTTGCGGGCCTGCTTCTCCGGCGGCAGGAACCGCATGGTGCGCATGTTGTGCAGCCGGTCGGCGAGCTTGATGACCAGGACGCGCGGGTCCTTGGCCATCGCGATGACCATCTTGCGGATGGTTTCGGCCTCGGCGGACGTGCCGAGCTTGACCTTGTCCAGCTTCGTGACGCCGTCGACCAGCTCGGCGACCTTCTCGCCGAAGTCGGCCTTCAGGCTCTCGACGGCGTACCCGGTGTCCTCGACCGTGTCGTGCAGCAGCGCCGCGACCAGCGTGGTCGTGTCCATCCCCAGCTCGGCGAGGATGGTGGCGACGGCCAGCGGGTGCGTGATGTAGGGGTCACCGGACTTGCGCCGCTGGTTGCGGTGCAGTTCCTCGGCGACGTCGTAGGCGCGCTGCAGCAACCCGAGGTCGGCGTTGGGGTGCAGCTCGCGGTGGATGACGGCCAGGGGTTCGAGGACCTGCTTGACCGGGGCGGCGCGCTGCGCGGTGATCCGCCGGGCCAGACGCGCCCGGACCCGCCGGGTCGCGGACGGGTTCGGCGCCGCACCGTTCGGCCTCGGCGGCTGGGCCGCCGCCTGCCCGTTCTGCTGGGCGCCCTCTTTCGCGGGCACCGCGGCGTCGAGCTCCTGGCTCACCCGCACCTCCTGCTGCTCGTGCGGCCTTCGAACCACCAGGGTAGCCGCTGCGCCTCGCGGCCCCGCCGGGTGCGCCCGTTCAGGGGGATGCCAAGCCTCCGACCAGCGGCTTTGCCCTCCCGCGGCATGTCGCGAGTGGTCAGGGCGGTTCCAACCGCCCTGACCACTCACGAGAGCCGGGTCAGCAGGACTGGAGGGCGTGGACCTTGCGGTTCGCCAGTACCTCGCGGCCGCGCAGGGCGGCCAGTTCCAGGACCACCGACACGCTGTCGACCACGGCTCCCGCGTCTTCCAGGAGCTTGCCCGTGGCCGCGACCGTGCCGCCCGTGGCGAGGACGTCGTCGAGAACGGCGATGCGCTGGCCCGGCCGGACCACGCCCGCCGGGAGCTCGACGGTCGCCGTGCCGTACTCCAGCGCGTAGTCCACCCGGCCCGCCACCTGCGGGAGCTTGCCGGGCTTGCGGACCAGCACCACGCCGAGGCCGCGGGCGTACCCGACGGCCGCGGCGAGGAGGAACCCGCGGGCCTCCACGCCGGCGAGCGCCTCGACGTCTTCGCCGAGGGTGCCCGCCAGCGCGTCGGTCACCGCTTTGAACGCGCCCGCGTCCGCGAACAGCGGGCTCAGGTCGCGGAACAGCACGCCGGGCTCCGGAAAGTCCGGCACCTCGGCGATCAGGCCGAGGGCGTCGTCCAGCTGCACGTCAGCGCTTCCGCTTGGTCGACGGCTTGCCTTGCGGACGCTGCTTCTGGATCCGGGCCGGGACGCTGGCCGCGGCCGCGTACGCCCGTTCCTTGCGCAGTTCCTTGGCCAGGGCGTCGTCGTCCGAGGCGTCGAAGTCCTCACCGCCGGCCGCCTTGCGCTCCTGATTGAGGCGACGCTGGCGGACGCGCTCGGCCTGCTGCTTGTACTTCGGGTCGCGCATCTTGAAGTCGACCAGCAGCGGCGTCGCCAGCGCGACCGACGAGAGCACGCCGACCAGGGTGCCGGTCAGCTGCACCAGCGCCAGGTCCTGCAGCGTGCCGGAGCCGAGCAGGAGGTACCCGACGATCAGCAGGCCGAGGATCGGCAGCAGCGCGATGAACGCGGTGTTGAACGACCGCATCAGGGTCTGGTTCAGCGCCAGGTTCGCCGCTTCGGCGTACGTGCGGCGGGTCAGGCCGAGCAGGCCGCGCGTGTTCTCGCGGACCTTGTCGAACACCACCACCGTGTCGTACAGCGAGAAGCCGAGGATCGTCAGCAGGCCGATCACGGTCGCCGGGGTGACCTCGAAGCCGACCAGCGAGTACACCCCGGCCGTGACCAGGATGTCGTGCAGCAGCGAGATCAGCGCCGCCACGGCCATCCGCGGGTCGAAGTAGATCGCCAGGAAGATGACCACCGCGACGAGGAACACCGCCAGCGCGATCAGCGCCTTCTGCGAGATCTCGCCACCCCACGACGCGCTCACCGCGCTGTCGGAGATCGCCTGCACGCTCGGCTGGCCGTTGCTGCCCTTGGGGCCCAGGTCGGTGAACAGGCCCTGCTTGACCTTCGCGACCTCGGCCGCGTCCAGGGTGTCGGTCCGGATCTGGATGGTCGACGCGTTGCCGGTGCCGACCTTCTGCGTCTCGGCCGCCGGGCGGCCGAGCGCCTTCTGGAACGACTCCTTCGCCTGGTCCTCGGTGATCACGCCGTGGATGCCGTTGGCCGGCATCTGGATCTGCGTGCCGCCCTCGAACTCGATGCCGATGTTGAAGCCGCGGAAGACCATCGACGCGAGGCACACGAGCACCAGCGCGGCGAAGAAGATGTACCAGCGCTTGCGCTTGCCGACGACGTCGAACGCGCCGGTGCCGACGTAGAGCCGGTGGAAGATGCTTTCCTTCTTGCCGGGCTTCGCCGCGACCTTGCTGTCGCCGTCGGCGTCCGTGCCCAGTTCTTCGACCCCCACGTCAGGCCTCCTTCACGTTCGCGCGGCCGACCGAGGTCGACTTCTTACGCTGCGAACCCACTTGCTGCACGGCGCCGAGGCCCAGGTTCCTCGGGTTGGACAGGAACTTCGACTTCGACGTGGACACCATGGCCACCAGCGGGTGCGTCACCAGGTACACGACGACGAGGTCGAGCACCGTGGACATGCCGAGGGTGAACGCGAAGCCCTGGACGTCGCCGACCGCGATGACGTACAGGATCGCGGCGGCCAGGAAGCTGACCCCGTCCGACGCCAGGATCGTCCGCCGGGCGCGGACCCAGCCCCGGGGCACCGCGGACCGGAAGGTCCGCCCTTCCCGGATCTCGTCCTTCAGTCGTTCGAAGTAGATGACGAACGAGTCCGCCGTGATGCCGATGGCGATGATCAGGCCGGCGATGCCCGCCAGGTCGAGCGTGTAGCCGATCCAGCGGCCGAGCAGGACGAGCACCGCGAACACCAGTGCGCCGGACAGGGCCAGCGACAGGATGGTGAGCACGCCGAGCAGGCGGTAGTAGAACAGGCAGTAGATGAACACCACCAGCAGGCCGATGCCGCCGGCGATGAGGCCGGCCTGCAGCGAGGCGAGGCCGAGCGTGGCCGACACCGTGGTCGCGTCCGAAGACGCGAACGACAGCGGCAGCGAGCCGTACTTGAGGATGTCCGAGAGGTCCTTCGCCTCGGACTGCGTGAACTTGCCGGTGATCTGGGTGTTGCCGTCCAGGATCGCGACCTGGATGTTCGGCGCGGACACGACCTGCGTGTCGAGCACGAACGCGGCCTGCTGGCCGGTGTTCTTCGAGGTGAAGTCCGCCCAGATCTTGGTGCCCTCGCTCTTGAAGCTGAGGTTCACCACCCACTGGCCGCGCTGCTGGTCGTAGCCCGAGGTCGAGTCGGCGATCTCGGTGCCCGGCAGGAACTCCGGCTCCAGCAGGTACTTGTACGTGTCGTGGTCACCGCAGGCGACCAGCGGCAGCTTCGGGTCGTCGTTGCCTTCCAGCGGGTCCTTGGCGTTCGGCGCGCAGGTGAGCGCGGCCATCGCCTTGGCGACGAGCTCCTGGTTCGGCTGGCCGTCGGCGCCGATGAGGGCCTTGTTCTGGCGGAGCGCCTTCGCGGCCTGGATCTCCTTCGCCGTGTCCGCGTCGACGGAACCGTCCGCGGGCGCGGGGGCCTGGCTCGACGCCGGCGGCGGCGTGCTGGAGCTCGGCGGGGCCGGCGAGGTGCTCTGCTGCTGTGCGGGCGCGGCGCCCGGAGCGCCGCCGCCACCGCTCTTGGTGGCCGTCGGGGCGCCGGACGTCGCCGAGGGCGCGCCGGAGGACGGCGTGGCCGGCTTGCTCGGGGCACCGGACGTCGGCGTGTTCGTGGCGGGGGGCGCCGACGGCTGCGGCGGCACGACCGGCTGCGTCGCGTTGGCGACGACCTTCCGGAAGCCCAGCTTCGCGGTCTTGCCGAGGTTCTTCGCCTGGTCGCCCTGCTCGCCGGGGACGGTGATGACGACGTTGTTGCCGTCGAGGAGGACCTCGGTGCCGCCGACGCCGATCCCGTTCACGCGCCGCTCGATGATCTGGCGCGCCTGGTTCAGGGAGTCACGGGTCGGCTGACCGCCGTCGGGGGTGCGGGCGGTGAGCGTGACCCGGGTGCCGCCCTGCAGGTCGATGCCCAGCTTCGGGGTCGGCTTGTGGTTGCCGGTGAGGAACACCAGCGCGTACAGCGCGATCACGATCAGGGCGAAGAAGGCGAGATAGCGTCCCGGGCGGAGATGCCCGGCCGATGATGCCACGGTGCTTCGGTCTCCTCGGACTGGGTTGCCCCAACGATGCGGTGCCCGCCCCGGAGGGTTACCGGGGCCAGGTCTGTGTGCGATTCACTCCCGGGCACGGGTATGACGGCGGACACGCACGCAGCACCGAGACACTACTCGGTGCTGCGTGAGCCCGGCGTTGCAGGCCACACCGACTTTCGTCGGGGCTTTCGCGCGCGCCCGGGAGGATCCGCGGGCTACTTCTTGCCGTGCTCCAGCGGCGGCGCCACCTGAGCGGTGGTCTGCGGCTCGTCGTCCTTGATGCCGGCGCCCGACTCGATGATCGACTCCTCGGCGGGGGCCTCCACCTCGTCGGCGGCGTCCTCGTCGGTCTCGACGACCGGCTCGACCTTCTCGCGGACCGCGAGCCGCAGCCAGGTGGTGACGACGCCCGGCGCGATCTCGATGTCGATCGTGGTGTCGCCGGAGGCGTCGGCCACGGTGCCGTAGAGGCCCGAGGTGGTCATGACGCGGTCACCGGCCGCCAGGCTGTTCTGCAGGTCCTGCTGCGCCGCCTGCTGCTTCTTCTGCTTGCGCGTACTCATCACCAGCGGGACGGCGAGGACGAGCACGAGGAGCAGGGGCAGCAATAGACTTTGCATGATTCTCCGTTCGACGGACACGGCACCATGCCGAAATGCCCGGTTCTTGGGTATGTGCTCCTGTCAAGTGTGCCAGGTACCAGCGCGGACGCCAGCACCCACCCGCCGGTACGAGCCGCTCAGTCCTCGTCGAACAGCGACGGCCCGCCCTGGTCCGGGCGCCCCGGGAGGTCCGCGGGCGGCACCAAGCCGAGGTGTTCCCACGCGGCCGCGGTAGCGACGCGCCCGCGCGGGGTGCGGGCGAGCATACCGGCGCGGACGAGGTAGGGCTCACACACCTCTTCCACGGTGGTCGCCTCCTCCCCCACGGCGACCGCCAGCGTCGAGATGCCGACCGGTCCGCCACCGAATGACCTGGTCAGCGCGGTGAGCACGGCCCGGTCGAGCCGGTCCAGCCCCAGCTCGTCGACGTCGTAGACGGCCAGCGCGGCGCGCGCGACCTCGAGGGTCACCTTGCCGTCGGCGCGGACCTCGGCGTAGTCGCGGACGCGGCGCAGCAGCCGGTTCGCGATCCGGGGTGTCCCCCGCGACCGGCCGGCGATCTCCTGGCAGCCGTCGCGGTCGATCGGGATGTCGAGGATCGTGGCCGCGCGGCGGACGACCAGTTCGAGCTCGGCGTCGGTGTAGAACTCCATCTGGCCGGTGAAGCCGAACCGGTCGCGCAGCGGGCCGGTCAGCGAGCCGGACCGCGTGGTGGCCCCGACCAGCGTGAACGGCGCGATCTCCAGCGGGATGCTGGTGGCGCCCGGGCCCTTGCCGACCACGACGTCGACCCGGAAGTCCTCCATCGCGAGGTACAGCATCTCCTCGGCGGGGCGCGCGATGCGGTGGATCTCGTCGATGAACAGGACGTCGCCGGGGGCCAGGTTGGACAGCATCGCGGCGAGGTCACCCGCCCGTTCCAGCGCGGGACCGGAGGTGATCCGGATGGCCGCGCCCAGCTCGGCCGCCACGATCATCGCCATCGACGTCTTGCCCAGCCCGGGCGGGCCGGACAGCAGCACGTGGTCAGGTGGCACGCCGCGGCGGCGCGCGCTCTCCAGCACCAGCTCGAGCTGCTCCCGCACGCGCGGCTGGCCGACGAACTCGTCGAGCTTGCGGGGCCGCAGCGTGCCCTCGACGTCGCGGTCGCCGCTCTGGGCCCACGCCGAGAGGGCTTCGTCCTCGTCCTCGCTCACGGCGTCATACTCCATGCCGCGCCCTACCGCTTCCGGCCGAGGGTGGCCAGCGCGGCACGCAGCACACTGGACGTCGTGTGGCCGTCACCGTCGGCGAGGACCTTGTCCACGGCCTGCTCGGCCTGCTTGGCCGGGAACCCGAGCCCGGCCAGCGCCTCGACGACTTCGGCGCGCAGCGCGCCCGGCGCGGTGACGGCGGGGACGTCGCCCGTGCCGCCGAGGGCGGTGACCTTGTCCCGCAGTTCGAGGGTGAGCCGCTCGGCGCCCTTGCGGCCGATGCCGGGCACCGAGGTGAGCACGGTGATGTTGCCTTCGACCAGGGCGGCCCGCAGCTTGTCGGGGTCCAGCACGGCGAGGGTGGCCAGCGCGAGCCGCGGCCCGATGCCGGACACCGTCTGCAGCAACCCGAACAGCTCGCGCGCGTCGACGTCGGCGAACCCGAAGAGGGTCAGCGAGTCTTCGCGGACGACGAGCGCGGTGTGCAGCCGGGTTTCCTCGCCGCGGCGCAGGGTGGCCAGCGTCGCCGGGGTGGCCTGCACGGCGAAGCCGACCCCGCCGACCTCGACCACGACGTGGTCCAGGCCGACCGAAAGGACTTCTCCGCGTACCGACGAGATCATCGCGCTGCTCCTGGTTTCTTCGCCTGTTTCGCCGCGGCGGCGAGGCGGGCTTTGTGGGTGCGGGCCATCTCGGCCGCGCGGGCTTCGGCCTCGGCGAGCCGGGCCCGCATCGGCTCGCGCCAGAGGTGGCAGATGGCCAGGGCGAGGGCGTCCGCGGCGTCGGCGGGGTGCGGCGCGACCTCGAGGTTGAGCAGGCGCATCACCATGGCGGTGACCTGCGCCTTGTCCGCCCGGCCCGACCCGCTGACCGCGGCCTTCACCTCACTGGGCGTGTGGAAGACGACCGGCAGGCCCCGCCGGGCGGCGGCCAGTGCGACGACGCCACCGGCCTGCGCGGTGCCCATCGCGGTCCGGACGTTGTGCTGGGCGAAGACGCGTTCGACCGCGACGGCCTGCGGCTGGTACTTGTCCATCCAGCGCTCGACCTCGTCGGAGATGCCGAGCAGCCGGTGCGCCAGGTCGGCGTCGGCGGGCGTGCGCACCACGTCGACGGCGACGCAGCGGACGGCGCGGCCCTTGCCGCCGTCGACCACCCCCAGGCCGCACCTGGTCAGACCGGGGTCGACCCCGAGCACCCGCACCCGTTCTCCCTTTCGCCGCGAACATCAGTTCGAGCTACGAGGCTACTGGGCGCGTCTGCGGCAGGATGGGTGACATGCCGGAGCCCGCCGATTTCGTCACCCACCTGGGGCTCGAGCCCCTGCCCGTCGAAGGCGGGCGGTGGGCGCAGAGCTGGCGCTCCCCCGCCGGGTCCGCGATCTACTACCTGCTCGTCGCGCCGGAGTTCTCCGCGCCGCACCGGCTGGACCGCGTCGAGGTCTGGGTCCACCACGCGGGCGCGCCCGCGGCGATGCTCCTGCTGCACCCGGACGGTTCGGTCGAGCGGCCCGTGCTCGGCACCGACGTCGCCGCCGGCCAGCGGCCGCAGGTCGTCGTGCCGGCCGGGACCTGGCAGGCGACGGTCACGCGCGGTGCGTGGAGCCTGCTGGGGACCGTCGTGGTGCCGCCCTACACGGACGACTGCATCGAGTTCGCCCCGGCTTCGGAGCTGGCTGCGCGTTACCCGGAGGCGGCGGCCGACCTGCGGGCGTTCTAGGGGCCGTCGACGCCCGGCGTCCAGCTCTCCGGGTCACCGCTGCCGGTCAGCACGGGCTGCCACTGCGCGAAGCCCTCGGGCGCGTCCGGGTGCCACGGGAACTTGCCCTCCGGCGTCGCGACGATCAGCTGCAGCGCCGGGAAGTCGCCGTCCGGGTAGATGAGGAACGCCGAGCCGAAGTACTCGGGGTAGTGCCCCTTGTTGACGCGCTCGAGGACGACCGGGACCCCGTCGAAGAAGTCGTCGTAGCGCTTTCCGACCTCGAAGATCTCACCGTTGGCCGCGCGGTCGACGTACGCGTCGAGCAGCACCTGGCCCATCTGGTCGGGCAGCCCGACGACGACCGCCTCGGGCACGTTGTGCAGCGCCCACGCGCACGCGGTGAAGCAGTAGCCGGCGCCCTCGTCGTCGGGTGCGACGGTGATGACCGCGTTGCCGCGTTCCTTCGCCTGCCCCTCGATCCATTCGACCAGACGCTGTTCGTCGGGCGTCAGTTCGGCGGCGAGATCGGCGGAGGCGGCGGGGGTCGTCGAGGTCACGGCGCACATTCTGCCTGACGATCCGGGGAGAACACAGGGCCCGGGCCGGAAAGTTTCCGACCCGGGCCGCGATTCCGTGCGGGGCAAGGAAAAACTCAGCCGACCTCAGCCGACCTCGGCGAGCACCTCGTCCGGAACGTGGAGTGCCACACTGTGCGTAGACGTTCCCCGCCGCCCGACAGCGCGAAGGCCGCCCAAGGACACAGAGTCCCCTGGCGGCCTCCAACGCACAAAGCCCGACCTCAGCCGACCTCGGCGAGCACCTCGTCCGAAACGTCGAAGTTGGCGTAGACGTTCTGCACGTCGTCGCAGTCCTCGAGGGCGTCGATCAGCTTGAAGACCTTCTTCGCGCCGTCCGCGTCGAGGGGGACGCTCACCGACGGGAGGAACGTCAGCTCGGCCGACTCGTACTCGAAGCCCGCCTCCTGCAGTGCCTTGCGCACCGGGACCAGGTCGCCGCCCTCGGAGACGATCTCGAAGCTCTCGTCGAGGTCGTTGACCTCTTCCGCGCCCGCGTCGAGGACCGCCATGAGGACGTCGTCCTCCGTCGCGTCGCCCTTCGGCATGATCACGACGCCCTTGCGGGTGAACATGTACGCGACCGAGCCCGGGTCGGCGAGGGAGCCGCCGTTGCGGGTGAGCGCGGTGCGGACCTCCATCGCGGCGCGGTTCTTGTTGTCGGTCAGGCACTCGATCAGCACCGCCACGCCGTTGGGGCCGTAGCCCTCGTACGTGATGTTCTGCCAGTCGGCGCCGCCCGCCTCTTCACCGGCGCCGCGCTTGCGGGCGCGCTCGATGTTGTCCTGCGGGACCGAGTTCTTCTTGGCCTTCTGGATGGCGTCGTAGAGCGTCGGGTTGCCGTCCGGGTCGCCACCACCGGTGCCCGTGCGGGCGGCCACCTCGATGTTCTTGATCAACCGCGCGAAGAGCTTGCCGCGCTTCGCGTCGAGGTTGGCCTTCTTGTGCTTCGTGGTGGCCCACTTGGAGTGGCCGCTCATCTCTCCTCCATCTGTTCCGTACCCCGGCCGGGCACCGCGTCTCAGGCTGCCTTCCGCACGAGGTCGACGAACAGCCGGTGCACCCGCACGTCGGGCGTCAGTTCCGGGTGGAACGCGGTCGCCAGCACCGCCCCCTGCCGGACCGCGACGATCCTAGCGGTGTCGTCGTCCACGCCGGGCACGCCGCTGACCGAGGCCAGCACCTCGACCCCGGCACCGGCCTTCTCGACCCACGGGGCCCGGATGAACACCGCGCGCACCGGCCCGCCGTCCACCTCGGCGAAGTCGAGGTCCGCCTCGAAGGAATCGACCTGCCTGCCGAAGGCGTTGCGCCGCACGACGACGTCGAGCCCGCCGAGCTGCTGCTGGTCCGGCCGCCCGTCGAGGGTCTGCCGGGCCAGCAGGATCATCCCGGCGCACGAGCCGAAGGCGGGCATGCCCTCGGCGATCCGCGCGCGCAGCGGCTCCAGCAGCTCGAAGCTCTCCAGCAGCCGCGACATGGTGGTCGACTCGCCGCCGGGCAGCACCAGACCGTCCACTTCGGACAGCTCCGCGGCGCGGCGGACCGGCACCGCCCGCGCGCCCGCTTCGGCCAGCATCGCGACGTGTTCGCGCACGGCACCCTGCATGGCGAGCACACCGACGACCGGCTCCGACGACACCCGACCTCCCGAAAGACCTTCCCACCAGCCTAGACGCCCGCACTCCCGGCCTTAACGGCAGGTCAGCCGCGCGGCTCAGGGGATCCCGGCCAGCCTCAGCAGCGCCGCCGTGGCCGCGGCCGCCACGACCACCAGCACGAACGGCGCCTTCCGCCACGCCAGCACCCCCGCGACCAGCACCCCCGCCGGCCGCGCGAAGCCCGCGAACCCGTGCCCCTCCGTCAACGCGCTGACCGCCACCAGCGCGGCCAGCAGCACCACCGCGGCCAGGGCCATCAACCGCTCCGCGCGGGGCGACAGTTTCACCCGGCTGCGCAGCACCGGCCCGGCGAACCGGAACGCGAACGTCCCCAGGGCCAGCACCGCCGTGCCGACCAGCAGGTCCACGCCGTCCATCAGCTCGCCTCCTGCATTTCGGGCTCCTTCGCCGCGACGCCGGCCACCACGCCCGCCAGCGCGAGCAACACGGGCAGCCCGGCCGGCAGGAACGGCGTCGTCGCCAGGGCGACCACCACGCCGGCCAGCACCGGCAGCCGCGCCGCGCGGTCGCGCAGCGAGGGCAGCACCAGCGCCAGCAGCACCGCCGGGAAGGCGGCGTCCAGGCCGAACACGTCGGTGTCGCTGATGGCCGTCCCGGCGAACGCGCCCGCGACGACGCCGAGGTTCCAGCAGACGAACAGGCCGATCCCGCAGGCCCAGTACGCCGCGCGCCGGTGGTGCGCCTCGCGCTGGGCCAGCGCGAACGCGACCGACTCGTCGATCATCAGGTGGCTGCCGGCCAGCCGCGCGGGCCACCGCTTGCCCAGGACGTCGCCGATGGCGAAGCCGAAAGGCAGGTGCCGCGCGTTGGCCAGCAGGCCGGCCAGGACGGCCGCGAACGGGTTGCCGCCCGCGGCGACGATCCCGATAAACATGAACTGCGAGGCGCCGGCGAAGACCAGCACCGACATCAGCATCGGCAGCCACAGCGGGAAGCCCGAGCTCACCGCGATGGCACCGTAGGACACCCCCACGAGACAATCGGCGAGGCAGACCAGGCCGATGTCGCGGGCGAGACCCCGATCGAGTGTTCGCCATATCGAACGCATGTGTTCTATGGTGAACACAAGGCCCCGCGTTCGTCAAGGCGAACAGAACGACTGATGGAGCGAACGGCATGGCGCAGGAACCGACGGGCGCACCGCTGGAGATCATCGCGGCTTCGCTGCGCCGCGAACGCACGCGCGCGGGCTTGTCCCTGACCGAGGTCGCGCGCCGCGCCGGCCTGGCCAAGTCGACGCTGTCCCAGCTCGAGTCGGGCACCGGCAACCCGAGCGTCGAGACCCTGTGGGCGCTCGGCGTCGCCCTCGACGTGCCGTTCTCGCGGCTGGTCGAGCCGGAACGGCCGAAGGTCCGCGTCGTTCGCGCGGGCAAGGGCCCGACGGTGTTCGCCGAACACGCCGACTACGCCTGCACGCTGCTGTCGGCGTGCCCGACCGGCGCCCGCCGCGACATCTACGTGGTGCGCGGCGAGCCGGGCACGCCGCGGCGCTCCGACCCGCACATGACCGGAGTGGTCGAGCACATCGTGCTGTGTGCGGGCCGGGCGCGCGTGGGCGTCATGGACGACCCGGAAGAGCTCTTCCCCGGCGACTACATCTGCTACCCCGGGGATGTCGCGCACATCTTCGAAGCCCTCGAACCGGGTACCTACGGTGTCGAGATCTCCGAGTACGTCTAGGAAGTCACCAGCCGCGCTCCGCGAGGCGGTGCGGCTCCGGGAGCTCCTCGACGTTGATGCCGACCATGGCCTCGCCCAGGCCGCGCGAGACCTTGGCCAGCACGTCCGGGTCGTCGTAGAACGTCGTGGCCTTGACGATCGCCTCGGCGCGCTGGGCCGGGTTGCCGGACTTGAAGATGCCGGAGCCGACGAACACGCCTTCGGCGCCGAGCTGCATCATCATCGCCGCGTCGGCCGGGGTGGCGATGCCGCCCGCGGTGAACAGCACCACCGGCAGCTTGCCGTTCTGCGCCACCTCCTTCACGAGCTCGTACGGCGCCTGCAGCTCCTTGGCGGCGACGAACAGCTCGTCCTCCGGCAGCGAGGACAGCTTCCGGATTTCGGCGCGGATCTGCCGCATGTGCGTGGTGGCGTTGGAGACGTCGCCGGTGCCGGCCTCGCCCTTGGAGCGGATCATCGCCGCGCCCTCGGTGATCCGGCGCAGGGCCTCGCCGAGGTTGGTCGCGCCGCAGACGAAGGGCACCGTGAACGCCCACTTGTCGATGTGGTTGGCGTAGTCGGCCGGGGTGAGCACCTCGGACTCGTCGATGTAGTCGACGCCGAGGGACTGCAGGACCTGCGCCTCGACGAAGTGGCCGATGCGGGCCTTCGCCATCACCGGGATCGAGACGGTCTCGATGATGCCGTCGATCAGGTCGGGGTCGCTCATCCGCGCGACGCCGCCCTGGGCGCGGATGTCCGCGGGCACGCGCTCCAGCGCCATGACCGCGACCGCGCCGGCGTCTTCGGCGATCTTGGCCTGCTCGGCGGTGACCACGTCCATGATCACGCCGCCCTTGAGCATCTCGGCCATGCCGCGCTTCACCTTGGCGGTGCCGGTGACGGACTGGACGGTGCCACTGGGAGTGGACTGCTGCTCGGACACGACGAGGCCTTTCGACACGAAATCGGGGGTACGTCTCCGAGCGTAGGTCGACGGTGGACCCTTCAAGCAGGCCAGTACGCGGCTATCTCAGGAGTCCACTTCCGGCACGCCCGCGACCAGGACTTCCGCGGCCCTGGTGCGCGCGTAGAGCACGTGACGTCCGGCACGGTGCCCGCTGACCAGGCCCGCGGCCTTCAGCGCCCCGAGGTGCTGGGACACCGCGCCGGCGCTCAGCCGGGTCCGGCGCGCCAGCTCGGCGGTCGACGCCGGCGCGGTCAGCTCGGTCAGCAGCATCGCCCGGCCGCGGCCCACCACGGCGGCCAGTGCGCCGGGCGCGGTGGCCGTGCCGGTCTCCCACAGCGTCGCGATCCCGCGCGGCGGGTAGCGCAGGACCGGCTGCCAGCGCGGGTCGGTCTTGGAGAACACCCGCGGCCAGACGAACGCCGAGGGCACCAGGACCAGGCCGCGCCCGTCGAGCGGCACGGCCGCGTGCAGGTGCCGGTGCGCCACCGTGAGCGTGCCGCCCTGCCAGCGGACCAGCGGCGTGAGGTCGTTGAACAGCTCGGCGGCCCCGCCCTCGGCCAGCAGCCGCGACCGGTGCAGCACGTCGGCCTCGAGCAGCGCGCGGATCCGCGGCCAGTCGGGCGCCAGCACGAGGTCCCAGTACCGCTCCATCAGCGCCGCGAGCCGGTCGAGCCCGGCTTCGGGGTCGCGGTGGAAGCGGTTCAGCGCCGGTGTGCGCGGCCCGGCCATCGCGTCCAGCTCGCGCCGCACGACGCGGGCGGGCACGTCCCGCAGGTCGGCGAGCTCTTCGGCCAGGACGGGCAAGGGGGTCTTCGGCGTGCCGGCGAGGAAGCCGGGCAGGTGCCGCAGCGGGACGAGCTCGCGCAGCAGGCCGATGTCCAGCCCGGCCTCGTCGAGCGCCGCGGTGGCGCGCTTGACCCACGGCAGGTGCAGGGCGTGTTCC
The DNA here is from genome assembly GCF_054781455.1 of Amycolatopsis stemonae. Lineage (NCBI taxonomy): Bacteria > Bacillati > Actinomycetota > Actinomycetes > Pseudonocardiales > Pseudonocardiaceae > Amycolatopsis > Amycolatopsis stemonae. The sequence continues at coordinate 53,519 of NZ_BAAGUJ010000011.1, forward strand.
CCGGGCTGGTTGAGGACGCGGACGCTCGCCACGATCTCCCACGCCGGGGAGAACGCGAAGCGGGTGTGCGCCAGGTCCTCTGTGGAGAATGCCAGATCGAGCACGCGCTGCCTCTCTGCCGGAAATTCCGCGCAGTCTAAGTCTTTCCGATGTGGACAGTCGAGGGGGGTACGGAAAGTCCTTGCGGGAAGGCGAAAATTCCTCGATCGTCATACTTCCGGGCGACATCGCGCAGCCGCGGCAGATTCTCTCCGTAATAAGCTTCGGCCCAATCCGGCATTTCGGGATCGAGGTAGTTGACGTACCCGGTCGTGCCGAATTCCGGCCCGAGCCCGTCCCGCACGGCCGCCAGCGAACGCCGTGCTCCGGCTTCGCCGCCGTCCGCCGGGCCCGCGTCGCGTAAGAACTGGAAGCTCGCCAGCGCCCGCCGGTGCGGGAACGCCGTGTCGCGGGCGCCGACGCGCGCGATGGCCCCGCCGCCGGAGTCGACGAGCGTGGTGACCGCCGGGTCGCGGGTCAGCACCGCCACCACCGCGGCCGGGTCGGCGACCGGCCGCGTCAGCATCCGCGAAGTCCCGGCGTAGGCCTCCCGGGCGGGCGGCCGGGAGGCCCGGACGTCGAAGGACCGCATCGCGCTCAGGTGGTCCCGCACCCGCCGGCGCCGCTCGGCCGGTGCGGTGCCGACCCGCCGGACGAGGTCGTCGAGCAGGGCGTCCAGCCTGGTCTCGGGACCGAGGAAGGTGCCGTTGACCCAGGCGTGGCCGGCCGCGAGGTCGATCGCCGACCACAACTCGTCGGGCATCCCGGGCAGCCACTCCTGCCAAGCGCCGAGCAGCGCCGCCTGCGCGGCCACCGGGAACGCCAGGAAGTAGGTGACGACGTCGGCGGCCCGCACCGTCCGGAAGGTGAACCCGGTGACGATCCCGAAGTTCCCGCCACCGCCGCCGCGCAGCGCCCAGAACAGGTCGGCCCCGGCCGCCTCGGACACCGTGCGCACCTCGCCGTCGGCGGTGACGATCCGTGCCGATTCGAGCAGGTCGCACGTCAGCCCGTACTTGCGGTCGAGCACGCCGATCCCGCCGCCGAGGGTGAGCCCGGCGATCCCGACGGCGCCGCAGACACCCGCCGGGAGCACCCGGCCCGCCGCGGCCAGCGTCGTCGCGACCGGCCCCAGCCGGGCACCCGCCCCGACCACGGCACGGCCGTCCGCGCGCAGGACGGCACCCGAAAACCGGCTCAGGTCCACCACGATCCCGCCGTCCACTGTGGAGTAACCGGGGTAGCCGTGCCCGCCGCCGCGGGCGGCGACCGGCAGCCCGTGGCGGGCGGCGAAACCGACGGCTTCCCGGACGTCTTCGACGCACGCGGCGCCGACCACGGCCGCCGGCTCCCGGTCGTCGTACATCGTGAAGAAGCCCCGCTTGGCTTCGGGGTAGCCGGCGTCGCCCGGCCGGACCACCGGCCCGCTGAGCCGGCGGCGCAGCCGCGCCCAGTCCGCGGGCGGCGGCCACGGCGCCGGAACCGTTCCCGGCCCCCGGGAGAACGCCCGCCCGTCCATGCCGCTCCCCCCGCCCGGGCATTCGGCTGGTCCCGGGAGCCCTGCCTTGCCGTGACCAGGGTAGCGGGTGTGTGATCGAGGACACATCCCGTACACCAGCCGTTCGCCGAGGAGTCGTCATGGCAGACAAACAAGCCAAGAACGCCGACACCGGGGCCGCCGTCGCTGTGGACGACCCCGCGAAGGTCCGCAACGTCGTGCTCGTCGGCCCGTCCGGCTCCGGGAAGACGACCCTCACCGAGGCCCTGCTCGCCGCGTCCGGCACGGTGCCGCGCGCGGGCTCGGTCGTCGAGGGCACGACGGTGTGCGACCACGACCCCGCGGCGGTCCGCCAGCAGCGTTCGGTCGGCCTCTCGGTGGCACCGGTGCTGCACCAGGGCCACAAGATCAACCTGATCGACACCCCCGGGTACGCGGACTTCGTCGGGGAGCTGCGCGCCGGGCTCCGCGCGGCCGACGCGGCGTTGTTCGTCGTCTGCGCCGCCGAGGGCGTGGACGCGGCGACGGTCGCGGTGTGGGAGGAGTGCGCCGCGGTGGGCATGCCGCGCGCGGTCGTCGTCTCCCGGCTCGACCACCACCGGGCCGACGCCATGGCCGAGATCGCCGCCTGCCAGGCCGCGTTCGGCGCCGGCGTGCTGCCGCTGTACCTGCCCGCGGGCGACGGCCTGGTCGGGCTCATCACCCAGCGGTACTTCGACTACTCCGCCGGGCACCCGCCGAAGGTCGGCGCGCCGGACCCGGCCGACCTCGAGCGGATGGCCGAGGCCCGCAACGAGCTGATCGAAGGCATCATCGCCGAGAGCGAGGACGAGTCCCTGATGGACCGGTACCTCGCCGGCGAGGAGATCAACGAGGACACCCTCATCTCCGACCTCGAGACCGCCGTCGCGCGCGGGTCGTTCCACCCGGTCATCCCGGTGTGCGCGACCAGCGGGATCGGCCTGGCCGAGGTGCTCGACGGGATCGTCCGCGCGTTCCCGTCGCCGCTCGAGCACAAGCCGCCCGACGTCACGACGCCGGACGGCGGGACGCACACCGCCATCACCGCCGACCCCGCGGGACCCCTCGCCGCGGAGGTCGTCCGGACGGCCGTCGACTCCTACGTCGGCCGGGTGTCCCTCGTCCGGGTGTTCTCCGGGACGTTGCGCCCGGAGCGGCCGGTGCACGTGTCCGGGCACGGCCTCGCCGAACGCGGGCACGAGGACCACGACGCCGACGAGCGCGTCGCGCACCTCTACTCCCCGCTCGGCGCGAACCTGCGGGAGGTGCCGTACTGCGTCGCGGGTGACCTCTGCGCGCTCACGAAGGTCGGCTCGGCGGAAACCGGCGACACGGTCTCGTCGCCGGACGAGCCGTTGCTGATGGAGCCGTGGGCGATGCCGGAGCCGCTGCTGCCGGTGGCGGTGGTCGCGAAGACCCGCAGCGACGAAGACACGTTGGCGCGCAACCTGTCCCGGCTGGTCGCCGGCGACCCGACGCTGCGGCTCGACCGCAACGCCGAGACCAGCCAGCTGGTGCTGTGGTGCATGGGTGAGGCCCACGCCGACGTCGTGCTCTCGCGGCTGCGCGCGGGTGGGGCGGACGTCGAGACCGAGCCGGTGAAGATCAGCCTGCGCTCGACGTTCGCCAAGCCGGCCAAGGGCCACGGCCGGCACGTCAAGCAGTCCGGCGGGCACGGCCAGTTCGCCGTGTGCGACATCGAGGTCGAGCCGCTGCCGCGCGGCGGCGGGTTCGAGTTCGTGGACAAGGTGGTCGGCGGTGCGGTGCCGCACCAGTTCATCCCGAGCGTCGAGAAGGGCGTGCGGGCCCAGCTGGCGCGCGGGCTGGCCGACGGGCACCCGGTGGTCGACGTCAAGGTGACGCTGGTCGACGGCAAGGCGCACAGCGTGGACTCGTCGGACGCGGCGTTCCAGACGGCCGGGGCGCTGGCGCTGCGGGAAGCCGCGGCGAGCGGGCACATCACGATGCTGGAACCCCTGGAAGAGGTGGCGATCCGGCTGCCCGACGAGCACCTCGGCACGGTGCTCGGCGACCTTTCCTCACGCCGCGGCCGGGTGCTGGGCACCGAAGCCGGCGACGGCGGCCGGACGGTGATCCGGGCGGAGGTCCCGGCGACGGAGCTGGTCCGCTACCTGATCGACCTGCGCTCGATGACGTCGGGCACGGCGACCTTCACGCGCCGCCACGCGCGGTTCGAGCCGATGCCGGAAGGGATGGCGGTGCACTGACGCCGGGCTCGTGAGGGGAGACAGCGTGCCGGCCCTGTTCCCCCTCACGACCGGCGTCAGAAGTCGAAGCCGCCCGGACGGCCGTTGCGGTCGGCCAGCAGGCCCGCCAGCGTCGCCACCGCGATCTCCGGCGGCGTGCGCGAGCCGATGTTGAGCCCGACCGGCCGGTGCACCCGGGCGATGTCCGCTTCCGCCACGCCGAGTCCCCGCAGCGCGGCCTCGTGCGGCCCGGGGTGACGCGGGTTGCCGAGCACCCCGATCCACCGCGGCTCCTCCGCCAGCGCGGCCTTGAGCACCTCCCCGAGCTCGGGCCGGTGGTGGTCGGTGACGACGACGTCCGCCGAGCCGTCCAGGGCCGGCATCGCGGTGTCCGCCTCGACGCCGTCGGGCCCGTCGGTGGCCCGCGCGGGATCGGGCTCGTACAGCGCGACGTGGTAGCCCAGCTCCCGCGCGAACGTCAGCAGGTGCCGCGAAACCGGCGACGCGAACACCGCCACCAGGGTCCGCGTGTCCGGGTCGGCTGCCGCCGTGCCGTGGGCGACGTCGCAGGTCTCACTCATGCGCCCAGTCTGTCAGGCCTGTTCGCCGACCGTCACGCGAAACGGCCACAGATCGGTCTTGCCCTTGACCAGCACCAGGTACCCGTCGGTCACGCGCACCACGAGCCGCTCCTGCGGCGACGACGGCCGCGGCGGCCGGTGCTGCTTGGCCGGCAGGTGCGCGCCGCCCTGCTCTTCGACGATCACCCACCACACGCTCACGCCGGTACGACGTCACCGCCGGGCGAACGGGTTCAGACTTCTTCGAGCACGCTCAACCGGAAGTGGAACGCCGACGTCTGTCCCTCGACGATCACGAGGTACCCGCCCACGCCCCGCAGGACCTTCCGCGACTTCGGCGACCAGGGTGGAAGGGCTCGTACTCGCGGGCCAGCCGCAGCGCCTCGGCCTCGGCCGTCGCCCGGTCGTCGTGGGAGGACGTCTCCGACAGCGACCAGCTCCGGCTGTTCCCCGTGCCGCGCTGCTCCTCGAGCACCACCCACCACATCTCAGACCTCCGGCTCGGCGAACTCGAAGTACTCCGGCAGCGGCGCCGTGCCCGCCAGCCTGAAGTAGCGCACCTTGCGCCGCCGGCGCAGGCGCAGGGTGTCGCGGACGGCGTCGTTGTGGACGCGGCGGGCGATCACCACCCGGTGCTCGGCGTCGGTCAGCTCCTCGGCCAGCTCGGCCGGCAGGCCCGCCCGGTCGGCGCGGCTCAGCTGCAGCGTCAGCTCGTTCTCCGCGGACTCGCGGTCCGCCCGCGGTGCCGCTTCGGCCTGCTCGGCCGACGTCCGCAACGCCGTGTCGCCGAGAACCGCCGCGACCGCCCGGGCCACGACCGCCCGGCGCGCCAGGGCCGCGTCGAGGGCCGCCCAGCCCGCGTCCATCCGGACGTGCAGCCGGTCCAGCCGGTTCGCCGTCGCCACCAGGAACAGCCCGCCCAGCACCACGATCAGCGCCACCAGGGGCAGCAGCCAGCCGAGCACGCTCACCGGGCGAGCTCCCGCTCCGGCGCCGCGACGCGCCGGGGGTCGGCGGCGATCGCCGTCTCGTAGACCCGCAGCACCTGGGTGGCCACCACCGTCCAGTCGAACATCGTGACGCGCTCCCCCGCCGCGGCGGCCAGCGACGCCCGGCGCGCCGGGTCGCCGAGCAGCTCGCGCAGGCCGCCCGCCAGTGCCGCCGGGTCACCGGTTTCGACGAGCAGCCCGGCGCGGCCGTCGTCGAGGACCCGCCGGAAGGAGTCGAGGTCGCTGGCCAGCACCGGGGTGCCCGCCGCCATCGCTTCGGTGAGGATCATCCCGAAGCTCTCGCCGCCGGTGTTGGGCGCGCAGTAGACGTCGACGCTGCGCAGCGCCTGGGCTTTGACGCCGTCGTCGGCCTGGCCCAGCAGCTCCAGGTGCGGCGCCAGCCCGGGACCGGCGTCGCGGCGCAGCTGGTCTTCGTCGCCCCGGCCGACCACGACGAGCCGCAGGTCCTCGAACTCCGGCAGGATCCGCCGCAGCGCCTCCAGCAGGACACCCATGCCCTTGCGCGGCTCGCCGAACCGGCCGACGAACCCGACCGTCCCGCCCGCCCGCGGGTAGCCCGGCAGCGGCGTCGCGGACGAGAAGAACTCGACGTCGACGCCGTTCGGGATCTCCACGGCGTCGCCGCCCGCGTGCTCCACCTGGACCCGGCGGGCCAGCGCGGACACGGCGATCCGCGCGGTGATCTTCTCCAGCAGCGGCCGCAGCACCGGCTGGAACGCCGACAGCGTGCGCGAGCGCGTGGTCGCGGTGTGGAACGTCGCCACGATCGGGCCGTCCGCGATGAGCAGCGCCAGCAGCGAAAGGCTCGGCGCGGCGGGCTCGTGCAGGTGCAGGACGTCGAAGTCGCCGTCGCGGATCCAGCGGCGCACCCGCGCGTAGGACACGGGACCGAACTGCAGCCGCGCGACCGAGCCGTTGTACGGGATGCCGAGCGCCTTGCCCGCCGGGTGGACGAACTCGGGCAGGTCCGCATCGTCGTCGGCGGGCGCCAGTACGGACACCTTGTGCCCGCGCGCCAGCAACGCCTTCGTCAGGTCGATGACGTGCCCCTGGACCCCGCCGGGCACGTCGAACGAGTAGGGGCAGACGATCCCGACCCGCAGCGGACGCGTGGCCACGGCTCAGCTCGCTTCTTCCAGGCTGACCCGTTCGCCCGCGTCGAGGTCGGCGGGCCAGAACTTCTGCAGCATGTGCCAGTCGGCGGGGTGCGCGGCGATGTCGCCGGCGAAGACGTCGGCCAGGGCCTGGGTCGCGGCCGCGACCTCGGCGCGCGCGGTGACGCGGATGCGCGGGTGCAGCCGGATCTGCCAGCCGTCCTCGGTGAACCAGCAGCCGGCCGGGATCAGGGCCGCGCCGGTCGTGGCGGCCAGCCGGGCCGGGCCGCCGGGAAAGCGCGCCTGCTCGCCGAAGAACTTCACCGGGATGCCGCTGTTGGTCAGGTCGCGGTCGCCGACCAGGCAGACGGCCTTGTTCTCGCGCAGCCGCTTCAGCAGCACGCGCATCGCCGAGCTGTCGCCGGTCAGCGGCACGATCTCGAAGCCGAGCGACTCGCGGTACTCGACGAACCGGCGGTAGAGCGACTCGGGCTTGAGCCGCTCGGCGACGGTCGTGAAGCCGCCGAGGTAGTCGGCCAGCCACACGCCGGCGATGTCCCAGTTGCCGCTGTGCGGCAGCGCCATCACCGCGCCGTTGCCGTCGGCGAGCGCCGCGTCGAGGTTCTCGACGCCGGTGATCGACGCCGCGACCCTGCCGCTGACCTCCTTGTGGTCCATCGAGGGCAGCCGGAACGTCTCGTGCCAGTAGCGGGCGTACGAGCGCATCGCGCGCCGCGTCAGCTCGTCCATCTCGACCTCGTCCGCCTGCGGCACGACGCGGGCGAGGTTGGCGCGCAGCTGCCGCACGCCCCCGCCGTCACGCTTGACGGCGAGGTCCGCGCCGAGCGAGAAGACCGTGCTGCCGAACCCGGCGGGCAGCCAGCCGGCCAGCTTCCACCCGGCCGTGTAGCCGAAGACGCTGAGCCGATCCGACAGCCTGCTCATGCCGGCTGCTCCCCCGCGGCGGCCTCGCGAGCCGCCTTCGCCACCGCCGCGAAGCGCTGCAGCAGCGTGATGACCGACAGGACGGCCAGGAGCCAGAGCGTGACGTCGACGGTGTACGGGATGCCGAAGCCGTGCAGGCCGGTGCCGACCAGGGCGATGATCAGCCGCTCGGCGCGTTCGACGAGCCCGCCGTCCACCGGCAGGCCGGAGGCGTCGGCGCGGGCCTTGACGTAGGAGATGACCTGGGCGAGCACCAGGCACAGCAGGGCCGCGGCGGCGGCCGGGTGGTTGTCGTCGACGACGAAGCACCACCAGGCGATGGCGGCGAACAGCGCGCCGTCGACCAAGCGGTCGCAGGTCGCGTCGAGCACCGCGCCGAACGGGGTGCCGTAGCCGCGGGCGCGGGCCATCGCGCCGTCGAGGAGGTCGAGCATGGCGAAGCCCCACACCGTGAAGGTGCCCCAGAGCAGGTAGCCGTTCGGGAAGAAGGCCAGGGCGCAGACGACGGCGCCGGCGGTGCCGAGCACGGTCATCACGTTCGGGGTCAGCCCGACGCGGACCAGCGCCTGGCCGATCGGATCGGTGACGCGGGAAACGGAGGCACGCGCGAAGATATTGAGCATCGGTTCGTCTGAGGCACCTGGCTACGAGGGTCGGGTGGGCGAATGCAGCCTATCCACCCGCCTCGGCGAACCCGACGCGCCGCCCCGGCTCAGCCCGATTTGGTGAGCTCGCCCTCGTGTTCCCGCGCCTCTTCGGCGGCCTGCGCGGCGGCGCACTTCGGCGAAAGGCGCTCGCGGATCGCGGCGCTGATCTCACCCAGCGCGGCGACCTGCTCGGGCGTCAGCGGGTCGAAAAGGCTCTCCCGGACGGCCTCGACGTGGCCCGGCGCGGCCGCCTCGAGCGCGGCGAAGCCTTCCTTCGTGAGGACGGCCCAGGCACCGCGCTTGTCGGTCGGGCAGGCTTCGCGGCGCACCCAGCCGTTGGCCTCCAGCCGTGCGACGGCGTGCGAGAGCCGGCTTCGCGACGCCTGCCGCGCGTCGGCGAGCTCGCTCATCCGCAGCCGGCGGCCGGGAGCCTCCGAAAGGGACACGAGGACTTCGTAGTACGTGTGCGGCATGCCCGAGTCGTGCTGCAGCTGGCCCTCGAGGTGCGCGCTGAGCATGCGGGTGGCCGCGTTGAACTCACGCCAGACGCGCTGCTCGTCGTCGCTGAGCCATCGGGTTTCGGACATAGCCCCATCATACCCGCGGTTGAACACTCAATTACGGTTTGACGGTTACGGCGTTCGAGGGTTTCACCAGGCGTCGGCGAGCAGGTCCCGCGTCTCGCCGAGCAGTTGGGGAAGAACCTTCGTCTGGCCGATGACCGGCATGAAGTTCGCGTCGCCGCCCCAGCGCGGCACCAGGTGCTGGTGCAGGTGCGCCGCGATGCCCGCGCCCGCGATCACGCCCTGGTTCAGGCCGATGTTGAACCCGTGCGCGCCGGACACCGCCCGGATCACCTTCATCGCGTGCTGGGTGAACTCCGCGACCTCGCGCGTCTCCTCGACCGTCAGCTCGGTGTAGTCCGCGACGTGCCGGTAGGGCACGACCATCAGGTGCCCCGGGTTGTACGGGTACAGGTTCAGCACCGCGTACACGCCTTCGCCGCGCGCGACGATCAGGCCCGTCTTGTCGTCCAGCGACGGGATGCGGCAGAACGGGCAGCCGGTGTCCTCGTCGTCGTCCGGCTTGTCCTGGCCCTTGATGTAGGCCATCCGGTGCGGGGTCCAGAGGCGCCGGAACGCGTCCTGGACCCCGATCCCCTGCTGCTCGACGAGCTCGGGACCGTCGCTCACCGAACGACCGTCTCCAGCGCCTCGGCCGACGGAGACGCGTTCTCGCGGCGCTCGATCCAGCCGGCGATGGCCTCGACGGCGTCGGCCACCGGCACGCCGTTGATCTGGCCGCCGTCGCGGAAGCGGAACGACACCGCGCCCGCCTCGACGTCCTTCGCGCCGGCCAGCAGCATGAAGGGCACCTTCTGCGTGGTGTGCGTGCGGATCTTCTTCTGCATGCGGTCGTCGCTGGCGTCGACCTCCGCGCGGATCCCCTTGGCGCGCAACGCCTTCTCGACGTCCTGCAGGTACTCGACCTGGTCGGCGGTGATCGGGATGCCGACCACCTGCACCGGCGAGAGCCACGCCGGGAACGCGCCCGCGTAGTGCTCGGTCAGCACGCCGAAGAACCGCTCGATGGAGCCGAACAGCGCGCGGTGGATCATCACCGGGCGCTGGCGCGAGCCGTCGGGCGCGGTGTACTCGAGCTCGAACCGCTTGTTCTGGTTGAAGTCCAGCTGGATGGTCGACATCTGCCAGGTGCGGCCGATGGCGTCCTTGGCCTGCACCGAGATCTTCGGGCCGTAGAACGCCGCGCCGCCCGGGTCCGGGACCAGCTCGAGGCCGGAGTCGACGGCGGCCTGGCGCAGCGTCTCGGTGGCCTCCTCCCACTCCCAGTCCTCGCCGATGAACTTGTCGGAGTCGCCGCGGGTGGACAGCTCGAGGTAGAAGTCGGAGAGGCCGTAGTCGGCGAGCAGGTCGAGGACGAACTTCAGCAGCGAGCGCAGCTCGCCCGGCATCTGCTCCTTGGTGCAGTAGATGTGCGAGTCGTCCATCGTCAGCCCGCGGACGCGGGTGAGGCCGTGCACGACACCCGACTTCTCGTAGCGGTAGACGGTGCCGAACTCGAACAGCCGCAGCGGCAGCTCACGGTAGGACCGCCCGCGCGAGCGGAAGATCAGGTTGTGCATCGGGCAGTTCATGGCCTTGAGGTAGTAGTTCTCCTCGTCGAACTGCACCGGCGGGAACATCGTGTCCGCGTAGTACGGCAGGTGGCCGGAGGTGTGGAACAGCTCGCCCTTGCTGATGTGCGGGGTGTTCACGAACTCGTAGCCGGCCTCCTCGTGGCGGCGGCGCGAGTAGTTCTCCAGCTCGCGGCGGATGATGCCGCCCTTGGGGTGGAACACCGGCAGGCCGGAACCGATCTCTTCGGGGAAGGAGAACAGGTCCAGCTCGGCGCCGAGCTTGCGGTGGTCGCGGCGCTCGGCCTCGGCGATGCGCTCGAGGTACGCGTCCTGTGCCTCCGCCGACTCCCACGCGGTGCCGTAGATCCGCTGCAGCTGCGGGTTCTTCTCGCTGCCGCGCCAGTACGCCGCGGCGACGCGGGTCAGCTTGAACGCCGGGATGAACTTCGTGGTCGGCACGTGCGGACCGCGGCAGAGGTCACTCCAGACACGTTCCTTGGTGCGCGGGTCGAGGTTGTCGTAGATGGTGAGCTCGCCCTCGCCCACCTCCATGACCTCCGAGGTGTCCACTTCGGACTTGAGGTCGACCAGCTCGAGCTTGAACGGCTCGTCCGCCAGTTCCTTCTTGGCCTCGTCGACGGAGTCGAAAACGCGGCGGGAGAACTGCTGGGCGCCCTTGACGATCTGCTTCATGCGCTTTTCGAGCGCCTGCAGGTCCTCCGGGGTGAACGGGGTGTCGACGGCGAAGTCGTAGTAGAAGCCGTCCTTCACCGGCGGGCCGATGCCGAGCTTGGCGTCCGGGAACTGCTGTTGCACGGCCTGGGCGAGCACGTGCGCCGCCGAATGGCGGATGACGCTGCGCCCGTCTTCGGTGTTCGCGGCGACCGGTTCGACCTCGGCGTCGGTTTCCGGCGCCCAGGCGAGGTCGCGCAGCTTGCCGTCGGCGTCGCGCACGACGACGATCGTGTCCGCGCCCTTGGTCGGCAGCCCGGCTTCACGGACGGCCGCGCCCGCCGTAGTGCCCGCCGGTACCACCACGCGGGAGGCGGCCACGGGGGAAACGGGGGGCGACTGGGACACGATCGGCTCCTCAAACTGGAGTGACAAAGATGACGTGCTCGATGCTAGTCGGCGGCCCGCGCGCGCCTCACCGCGCGTCCGGGAACGCCGAACGGGCCGCCCCCGGTTCCGGAGACGGCCCGCCCGATCACGTCAGAGGGTCTCGACGACCTGGTCGAAGTCCAGCCGCGGCAGGCGGTCGAACCACGGGTTCTCCCCCGGCTTGCCGACGTTGACGACGACCAGCGAGCGCCACTTCTTGTCCGCGAAGAACTCGTCGTCGACACCGGCGGCGTCGAAGCCGGTCATCGGGCCGGCGGCCAGGCCCGCGGCGCGGACGCCGATGATGAAGTAGCCGACCTGCAGCAGCGAGTTCAGCTTGGAGAACTCGACGCGGCCCTGCTCGTCGGAGAAGTTGTCCTTCACCTGCGGGGCGTGCGGGAAGACCTGCGGGATGTTCTCGTGGAAGTCGACGTCCGCGGCGAGCACGACGGTCAGCGGGGCGGCTTCGGTCTTGTCCCGGTTGCCCGGGGCCATGTGCGGCAGCAGGCGGGCCTTCGCCTCGGCGGTGCGGAGTACCAGCGCGCGCAGCGGCTGGGTGTTCATCGACGTCGGGGCCCACTTGACGAGGTCGTAGATCGCGCGGACCTGCTCCTCGGTCACCGGCTCGGAGCTGAAACTGTTGGCCGTCCGCGCCTCGCGGAAGAGGAGGTTCTGGACGTCCGCGGGGACCTGGAGGCCTTCGGTCTGCTCGGCAAAGGTGGTCATGGGGCTGGGCTTCCTTCCGTTGGGTCGGTTACCCCGCACAACCAGGTTGAGCGTTGAACTATTTCGCGTTCAATCAGTTGCGTGGATCACACGCGCGCACGAGCCGCGACGAACCGTCACCCGACCGGGCACCGCCCCGGAACGGACACGGCCGCCGACCCCCCGCGGTGGGGATCGGCGGCCGTGGTGCGCGGCGCGGCCGGACGGGTCAGTAGGCGCCCTGCCCGCCCATGACCGCGCGGAAGGTCTTCCAGAGGATCACCAGGTCCAGGGCCAGCGACCAGTCCTCGACGTAGCGCAGGTCGAGCCGGATGCTCTCGGCCCACGTCAGGTCGCTGCGCCCGCTGACCTGCCACAGCCCCGTCAGCCCCGGCTTCACCAGGAGCCGGCGGCGGGCGTCCGGCGCGTACTGGGCCGTCTCCTCCGGCAGCGGCGGCCGCGGGCCGACGAGCGACATCTTCCCGGAGACGACGTTGAACAGCTGGGGCACTTCGTCGAGCGAATACCGGCGCAGGAAACCACCCACACGGGTGATCCGCGGATCGCGCTTCATCTTGAACAACGGGCCCGCACCCTCGTTGTCCGCTTCGAGCGTCTTCCGGATTTCGTCGGCGTTGGTGACCATCGTGCGGAACTTGAGCATCGTGAACGTCGCGCCGTCGCGGCCGACGCGGCGCTGGCGGTAGATCACCGGGCCGCGGTCGTTCAGCTTGATCGCCAGCGCGATCACCAGCAGCAGCGGGGAGATCAGGGTCAGCAGCAGCGCCGAGCCCGCCCGGTCCACGATCTCCTTCACCACGCGGCGGCCGCCGGTGAACATCGGTGCCGTGACGCGCAGCAGGGGCATCCCCAGCACGCCGGTGACGTTGAGCCGCGGCCCGGCGACCTCCATCAGCACGGGGGCCACGACCATCTCCGCGCCGGTGCCCTCCATGTCCCAGGCCAGCCGCTGCAGCCGCTTCGGCGTCCAGTACTGGTCGGCCGTGATCGCGACGACGCGGTAGCCGCCGCGGCGCACGTACCGGGAAAGCTCCTCCAGCCTCCCGACCACCGGGACACCGTCGATCTCGCCGCTGTCGCGGTCGGCGCCGTGCCCGGTGAACGTGCAGGCCGCCTCGACGCGCCACCCGACGTGCACCTCGGACTTGGTGCGCGCGATCAGGTCGGCAACGGTGTCCGGGCTGCCCGCCGCCAGCACCGGCAGCAGGCAGAGTCCCTTGGCGCGCTTGCGGTGCAGCACCTGGCGCAGCAGGTAGCGCTGCGGGAAGGCGACGAGCGCGATCGCCGGGACGACGATGAACACCCAGACCTGGACCTCGAGCGCACCGAACAGCAGCCCGCCCAGCGCGACCAGGACGGCGGCGGTGATGAAGCCGCGGCCGAGGGTGCGGTACTCCTCCGCGCCCTCCCCGAGCACGCGCGGGCTCCACGCCCGGCTGACGGGCAGGGAGACGAAGATGGCGAGCATCGTGCCGAAGGCGTGCATGTCGTGCGGGGCAACGCGATCGATGACGAACGCGCTGATCGCGATCACCAGCAGGGTGATGAAGACGTCGCTGACGATCACCCAGGCTCTGTATCGGGCCTCCCAGGCCGCCGGCAGGGCTCTCGGGGACGGCGTGTCGGCCGCTTCGGCCGGCTGCTCGTCCCGCTGGGCGGGTCGGGGAATGGCCTGGAGGTCGATGTGCGGCGGTGGCTGGCTCACCGTGTAAGACGGCCGCACCGACTCTTCCATCTGACCTCCCGGATCAGGGATCGGGTTTGGATCTGCGGGCACGCAGCGTCACCGAAAGTGATTTCGGAGCGTCATCACGACTCGGGTCTCGCGCGGAGCCAGCAGAGGCTTCACACGGCAAGGTATCGGCGACCCTCTCAGCATCGTTACAAGGATTTCCAGCCACATGCAGCGCGTGTTTCCCGCCAGAAAATGGCCGCAACATAACAAGATGATGACGATGCGTAATAGGGCGTATCCCCGGAAAAACTACGGAATGTAGCCAATGGAGCAATACCCGCACCCGGGTGGACCCACGCTCTTCCGAACGGCCGAACGGGCCCGGCGAATCTACTGTGGACACTGCGGCGGACCACCGGTCCACAGTGGACCACAACCGCACTGCGGCCGGGTTTTCGCGGACACTTGTCGATCAAGCAGTGACGTACGACGCCAATTCGTCACACGAGCGGGTTTCCGTCACAAGTCCCCCGGCCAGGACACCCCGAGCACCACGGCAAACCTCCCACGGCAAAGATTCGACAGAAGCCCGCCGCAACGACAGCCTTCAGAGGCAGTTCGATGAACGCCCGACGGCACCGGGTGCGACGGCCTCACCAGGAGATACGGAAGATCCGAACGGACCGTTCACTCCGCTTAAGTGGTGACGAACCCCACAGGCCGACCACACGCGGGGGGTCCGGGGGGCTCGCCCCCCGGCGGGGGCGTGGGGGCTCGGCCCCCACAGAACACAAAGCGAGAGCCCTGTCTGCGACCTCCGCAGACAGGGCTCTACCAGCTCTCGCGTGGGCGATACTGGGATCGAACCAGTGACCTCTTCGGTGTGAACGAAGCGCTCTCCCGCTGAGCTAATCGCCCGCTCGCGGTGTTGGGGAAACTTTAGCGTACGACTTCCGGGCGCCTGCAAACGGGTGGTCCTGGCCGACCACACTCCGCTTACCGGCGAGTACGGAACGAACAACCCCGAGCTAGCCGGGGTTGTACCGGGAGGGGGCCGCCTGACGGCACTTTCGACACCCGTGCGACGGTGCTATCGCCCGGCGGCTAAACCGCGCAGTATGGAGGAGTGGGTCCGCACGGGGCGCGCCGGTCGATCGCGCGTCGTGGGGTGATCACGGGCGCAACGGGGGCTGATGAGCCCGGACGGGTGATGTGCGGCGCACCCGCGACGGATTCGGCCTCCCGATGCGTCCCAGTGGTGACGCCCTCGGCCGGGCCGGGCCGGGAAGGGAGACGAAGGGTAGGACGATGCGCAACGATCACGTGACGCTCCGCTCGACGGCGGTCTTCGACCTGCTGGCGCCGCGGACGCCCGCGGTTCCGGTCAAGGTGGAGCTGCGCTACGACACACGCGACCCGTACGCGGTCGTCGCCGCCTTCCGCACCGGCCGCGCCGGCTGGGTCGAATGGGTGTACGCGCGCGACCTCCTCGCGGACGGCCTGCTGGCCGACGCGGGTGACGGGGACGTCCGCATCCGTCCTTCGGTCGAAGACCCCGAGTCCGTGCTGATCGAGCTGAACTCGCCGTCCGGGCACGCCATGTTCGAGGCGTCCGCCCAGGAGCTGGCCGACTTCCTCGACCGGACCTACGACGTCGTGCTGCCGGGCAACGAGCACCTGTGGGTCGACGTCGACGACGCGCTCACCCACCTCATCCCCCACGATCTGGCCTGATGACGGGCTTGCAACGGCGGAGTGACACCCCGGTGTCGCCGCCGTTTTCGGGGTCCGATATGGTTTTCCCACACCACGGCGACGGGGTCACCGACACCCGGAACCGCGGAATGCGGATGTAGCGCAGCTGGTAGCGCATCACCTTGCCAAGGTGAGGGTCGCGGGTTCGAATCCCGTCATCCGCTCGGTAGGCTCTCGAGCCTGGCACGGTGGAGTGGCCGAGAGGCGAGGCAACGGCCTGCAAAGCCGTGTACACGGGTTCGAATCCCGTCTCCACCTCGCGCGATTAGCTCAGCGGGAGAGCGCTTCCCTGACACGGAAGAGGTCACTGGTTCAATCCCAGTATCGCGCACGCAAGACTGAAGCCCGGCCCCTCCTCGGAGGGGCCGGGCTTCAGTCGTCAGAGGGGCCGGGCTCTCGTGCGCCAACGCTCCGGGCGTGCCACTCCCCCCGCGTCGTCGAGTCCTCTCCCGCTCCACGCCGACCGCCAGGGTTTGCGCCGATGCAACATTTCGTGTTCTAGTTGCATTCAGCGTCGCGACGAGGCGGCGCCGGTCGAGAGGAACCGCATGCGCGCACCACGGCGACGCCGCCTGTTTGCCTTTACCGCCACGGTCTTCCTCTCCGCGGTCAGCGTGCTCGGTTCGGCTGACGCCGCCGTGGCGGGCACGCCCGGCTACGCGCCCGTCGACCAGCCGGGACCGGCGCTCACGGTTTCCGCCGCCGATCTCGCGAACAGCCTCCGGTGCACCGGGGACCTCCGCGACGCCACCCGGGAGCCGGTTCTGCTGACTCCGGCCACCACCGTCGACAGCGACCAGAACTTCGGCTTCACCTACGAGCCGCTCTTCCGGAAACTCGGGATTCCGTACTGCGCCTCGGATTCGGCGACCGACCGCTACAACATGGGCGACATGCAGGTCCGCGCGCAGTACGTCACCTACGGCATCCGCGAGATGCACCGGCTCGCCGGGCGCCGGATCGCGGTCATGGGCCACAGCCAGGGCGGCATGATCATGCGCTGGTCGCTGCGGTTCTGGCCGGACACCCGGGACATGGTGGACGACGTGATCGGGATGGCGGGCACCAACCACGGGTCGGTGCTCGTGCCGGCGCTGTGCGTCCCGGACTGCGCGGCCTCGCTGTGGCAGCAACGCGCGAACTCGGACTTCGTGAAGGCCCTCAACTCCGGCCAGGAAACCTTTCCCGGCATCAGCTACACCGAGATCTACTCCCGCACCGACGAGTTCGTGCAGCCCAACCTCGACGACCACGGCACCTCGTCGGTGCACGGCGGCGGTGGCGCCATCACGAACGTGGCCGTGCAGGACGTCTGCCCGCTCGCCGTGCCCGAGCACCTGCTGATCGGCACGCTGGACCCGGTCACCTCGGCCCTCGCCGTGGACGCGCTGACCCACCCCGGGCCCGCCGATCCCGCCCGCGTCGGCACGAAGCCCTGCGGCCGGCTCCTGATGCCCGGGGCGGACCCGGTGGCCGGCCCGCTCGAGTTCGCCACGTTGACCGTGCAGGTCGCGGCCCAGCTGACGGTCGCGGCGCACCGCGTTCCCGCCGAACCTCCCCTGGCCTGCTACGTCACCGCGAGCTGCCCTCGATGACCGCTCCCGGCACCCGGAAGAAGCCCGACCGCGAAGCCGCGCTCCAGCTGGCCCGGCGCATGTTCACCGCGCGGCAACGGGTCGAGGTCAACGACCTCGCCGCGGCGCTCAACGTGAACCGGGTGACGATCTACCGGTGGCTCGGCGACCGGGACGCCGTGCTCGCCGAGGTGATCTGGCGCCTCGGGGAACGGACCATCCGGGAGGCGTACGCCGCGGCGGAGGGAACCGGCGGCACGCGGATCGCGAACACGATGTCCGTGTTCGTCCGGCAAACCCTGGCCCACGCCGGGATGCGCCACTTCCTCACGTCCGAAACCGAAACCGCGCTGCGCGTGCTGACCCGCGGCGAGCAGACCTTCCAGCCTCGGCTCGTCGCGCTGGTCGAGGAACTGCTGACCCGCGAACACGAGGCAGGCGCGCTGACCGCCGGGGAACTCGGCCTGCACGACCTCGCCTACCTGTGCGTCCGGGTCGGCGAATCGTTCGTCTACACCGACGCCATCACGGGCGAGCCACCGGACCCCGACCGCGCGGAACGAGCCCTGCACTACTTGCTGCGCTGACGCGCTCGAGGCGCCCGGGCGGAGCCGCGCCGGCCTCCGACGAAGCCCGGGGCTGCTGGTCCGAACGGTCTTGTCCGTCAGGGCAGGCCCGGCAGCAGTTTGTCCAAGGTGATCGGCAGGTCGCGCACCCGGACGCCGGTCGCGTGGAACACCGCGTTGGCCACCGCGGCCGCGGTCCCGACGATGCCGATCTCTCCGACGCCCTTCGTGCCCATCGGGTTCAGGTGCGGGTCGTGCTCGTCGAGCCAGTCCGCGCGGAGGTCGGCGACGTCCGCGTTGGCCGCGATGTGGTACTCGGCGAAGTCGTGGTTGACGACGTGCCCGAAGCGCGGGTCGACGACGCTGGTTTCGTGCAGGGCCATGGACAGGCCCATCGTCATGCCGCCCAGGAACTGCGACCGGGCCGTGCGCGGGTTGACGATGCGGCCCGCCGCGAACGTGCCGTGCAGCCGCGCGACGCGGATCTCGCCGGTGTCGGCGTTGACGCGCGCCTCGGCGAACTGGGCCCCGAACGCGTACATCGCGTAGTGCTCCTCGGCCGGGTTTTCCGGCGTGTCGCCTTGGGCTTCGTCGCCGTCTTCGGGGTCCGGGCCGTACTTCTCGCGGAACACCCGGGCCGCCTCGACCACGGCCGAACCCCAGGACGCCACCCCGCTGGACCCGCCGGCGACCGTGGCGGGCGGCAGGTCGGTGTCGCCGATCCGGACTTCGACCTGCGCGGCCGGCACGCCGAGGGCGTCGGCGGCGATCTGCGGCAGCACCGTCCACGTGCCGGTGCCGAGGTCGGCCGCGCCGATCTCGACGACGTGGTGACCCTCCTCGAACCGGACGGTCGCGGTCGAGCCCGGCATCCGGTTCGCCGGGTAGACCGAGGCGGCGACGCCGGTGCCGACGAGCCACGCCCCGTCGCGGCGGCTCCCGGGACGCGGGTCGCGCTCCGCCCAGCCGAAGTTCGCGGCGCCGGTGCGCAGGCATTCGACGAGGCCCCGGCTGGAGAACGGGTTTCCGGAGTCGGGGTCCCGCTCGGGTTCGTTGCGCACGCGCAGCTCGATCGGGTCGAGGCCGAGTTCGGTGGCGAGCTCGTCCATCGCGACCTCGGGGCCGAACATGCCCGGGCACTCCCCCGGTGCCCGCATCCACGACGGCACCGGCACGTTGAGCGCGGCGAGCCGGTGCGTGGTGCTCCGGTTGGGCGCGGCGTACATCATCCGCGCCGGCATCGCGGTCTGCTCGGCGAACTCCTTGATCCGCGACGTCTGCTCGACGACGTCGAGCCGCAGCGACCGCAGCCGCCCGTCCCGGCCGGCGCCGAGCCGCATCCGCTGGATCGTCGGCGTGCGGTACCCGGCCAGGCCGAACATCTGCTGCCGGGTCAGGGCGAGCCGCACCGGCCGGCCCGGTACCGCCCGCGCCGCCAAGGCCGCGAGCACGACGTTGGCGTGGACGGTGCCCTTGGACCCGAACCCGCCGCCGACGTACGGGCTGATCACCCGCACCCGGTCGAGCGGAAGCCCGAACACCTTCGCGACGCTCTTGCGCGCGGGGTGCACGCCCTGCGTGGAATCCCACAGCGTCAGCGTTCCGCCGTCCCAGAGCGCCGTCGTGGAGTGCGGTTCGAGCGGGTTGTTGTGGTACATCGCCGTGGTGTACGTCCGGTCCACGGTGACGTCGGCGTCGCGGAAGGCGGCGTCCGCGTCGCCTTCGGAGCTGTCGGTCGGGAACGACGGGTTGACCGTGTCCGGTTTGTACAGGTCGTCGCGGTCGGCGGACAGCGTGACATCGGCGGTCTCGGTGTCGTACTCGACCTCGACCAGGTCGGCGGCGTGCCGGGCGGTTTCGGAGGTTTCGGCGACGACGAGCCCGATCACGCGGCCCCGGAACGGGATTTCGCAGTCCTGCAGCACGGCCAGCTCGGCGTCGTCGGTGTCGGCGAGCCGCTCGGCGGTGAACGGCGTCACCACCCGCAGGACGCCGTCGAGCGATTCGGCTTCGACGGTGCCGACCCGGGTGCAGCGCCCGAGGGCGATGGTCGACTGGACCAGGTGGCAGTGGACCGGCCGGTCGACGTCCACTTCGAAGGCGTAGGGCGCGGTGCCGGTGACCTTGGCGCCGGCGTCCCGGCGCACGTGGTCCTGGCCGATCGCCGAAGGTTCGAGCAACCCGGTCACCGGTCCGCCTCCTCGGTGGTCAGATCGCGCAACACCGCGGCGAGCGTTCGCATGGCGAGCGAAACCTTGAACGCGTTCCCCCCATCGGCGCCGTCGATCGGGCGGGCGTCGGCGAGCTCCGCGTCGGCCGCCGCCAGGAACGCCTCCCGGGACGGGCGTTCGCCGCGCAGCACCTCTTCGGCGCGGTACGCGCGCCACGGCTTGTGCGCGACACCGCCGAGCGCTACCCGCACGTCCTCGAGCACACCGTCCACAAGGGACACCCCGGCCGCGACGGAGATCAGTGCGAAGGCGTAGGAAGCGCGATCGCGGACCTTGCGGTAGGCCGAGCGCCGGGCGCACGCCGTCGCGGGCAGGGTGATCTCCGTGATCAGGTCCCCGTGGCCGAGCACGGTGTCCCGCTCCGGGTGCTCACCCGGCAGGCGGTGCAGCTCGGTGAAGGCGACGACGCGTTCCCCGTCCGGGTCGAGGACGCGGACCTCGGCGTCGAGTGCGGCCAAGGCCACCGCCATGTCCGACGGGTGGGTGGCGACGCAGTGCCCGGAGGCACCGAGGATCGCGTGGTAACGGGTGTAGCCGCCCAGCGCCGAGCAGCCGGATCCCGGCGATCGCTTGTTGCACGGCGTGCTGACGTCCTGGAAGTAGACGCACCGGGTGCGCTGCAACGGGTTCCCGCCGGTGGTCGCCATGTTCCGCAGCTGCCCGGACGCTCCCGACAGGAGCGCTTCGGCCAGCACGGGGTAGCGCTCCCGCACTCGCCGGTCGGCGGCCAGGTCGCTGTTGCGGACGCCCGCGCCGACGACGAGCCCGCCGCGGTCGTCCTCGCGGATGCCGGACGACGTCAGCTTCGAGACGTCGACGAGCAGGCCCGGCGCGGTGATCCCGAGCTTGAGGTGGTCGACCAGGTTGGTACCGCCCGCCAGGTACGTCGCCGACGGGTCGGCCGCGACGGCCCGGACGGCGTCGGCCGCGGATCCCGGCCGGGCGAGCGTGAAGGGTTTCACCGGTTCTCCCCCGCCTGCCGGATCGCCGCGACGATGCCGACGTAGGCGCCGCAGCGGCAGAGGTTCCCGCTCATCCGCTCGGCGATCTCCTCATCGGTCCACTGCGGAGTGTCCGAAACGGACGGCGTGACGTGGCTGGGCGCGCCGGCGTCGAATTCGGCGAGCAGCCCCACGGCGGAGCAGACCTGGCCGGGCGTGCAGTAGCCGCACTGGAACCCGTCGTGGTCGACGAACGCCTGCTGCACGCCGTCGTCCCCGGACAGGCCCGCCGCGGTGGTCACGTCGGCGCCGTCGCAGGTCAGCGCCAGGGTCAGGCAGGCGAGCACCCGGCGGCCGTCGAGCAGCACCGTGCAGGCGCCGCACTGCCCGTGGTCGCAGCCCTTCTTGGGGCTGGTCACCCCGAGCTGTTCGCGGAGCAGGTCCAGCAGGGTCCGCCTCGGGTCCACGTCAGGCCGGTACGCCGTGCCGTCGACCCGCAGGTCGATGGTGCGGGACAGGCCCGCGGTTCCGGTGGTCGCCATGCGCCGCTCCTCGTCCGTGAGCTGTCCGGTTACCCGGCCGCCCCGCCGGAAAACCCCAGGTTCCGGCGGGGTGGCAGAAGCGGCCGGGGGCGCGGGCCTGTTCGGGCGGCCCGAAGTGGCCGCCGACGTGTGGGGTCCCGAAGGCGAGCTGACAGACTCAGGCCGTGATCCTCGGATACGTCCTCGCCGTGCTGGCTGCCGTCGCCTCCGGCAGCGGCTCCATCCTCGAGTCCGCCGGAGTTCGCCGGGCCGGTGCCTACGGCGGCTCGCCCCAGGACCTCGTCGCGCTGCGGCGGCAGCCGCTCTACTTCCTCGGCGTCGGGGTGGATCTGCTCGGGTTCGTCTTCGCCGCCGCCGCGCTGCACCGCCTGCCGCTGTTCCTCGTCCAGTCGGTGCTCGCCTTCAGCGTCGGCGTCACCGCGACGATCTCCGCCATCCTCGGCGTCCGGCTGGCCGGTGCCGGGTGGGCCGCTCTGGGTGTCGGCGCCACCGGCCTGGTCCTGCTCGGGCTGTCCGCCGATCCGGGGCCGGCGCAGCCGCTGCCGACCGGCTGGAAGCTGCTGCTGGTCGGCGTGGCGGTCGTGATCGCGGCCGTCGCGTTTGCCGTTCAGCGCCGCACCAGCCGATGGTCGCCGATCGTGCTGGGGTTCTGCGCCGGGCTGGGGTTCAGCGCCGTCGGAGTCTCCGCCCGCACGCTCGACGCGTCCGGTCCGGTCTGGCGCCTCGTCCTGGAGCCGGCGATCTGGGCGATGATCGCCAACGGCCTGGTCGCCGCGATCGCGTTCGCGATGGCCCTGCAACGCGGCCGTGCCACCGCGGTCACCGCCATCATGTTCACCACCAACACGGCGGTGTCCTCGCTCATCGGCGTGGTGGTGCTGGACGACCACGTCCGGGCCGGCTTCACCGCCGCGGCGGTCGCGGGGTTCGTCCTGGCCGTCACCGGCGCGATCGCCACCGCGCACTACGCGGCGGCGCACCAGCCGACCACTACCTGAGGCCTCCCGGGCCGGCGACGGAGACCGGCTGAGCACGACCGGTGACCGCTTCGCTCGTGGTCGTCAGCACCGCCGACAGCCGCGCCAGCACCTCCGGGTGCACGCGGTAGTAGATCCAGGTGCCGCGCCGGTCGCCGGTGATCAACCCGGACTCGCGCAACACCTTCAAGTGATGAGAAATGGTCGGGCCGGTCAGGTCGAAGGCATCCGTCAGGTCGCACACGCACGCCTCGCCCCCGGCGTGGGACGCGATCAGCGAGAGCAGCCGCAGCCGGACCGGGTCGGCCATCGCCTTGAACAGGTGTGACAGCTCGACCGCCTGGTCCTGCGTCAGCGGCTCCCGGGCCAGGGGCGCGCAGCAGGCGTCCATCGCGAGAAGCGGCAGTTCCTTCGACACACCTCTATATTGACAGGCTTCTATTCAGTGGGCAATGCTGCTTAGACAAACATCTATGCAGGGAGGTAGCAGGGATGTCACGGGTACAGCTGGCTCTGCGGGTCGGAGACCTGGCCGGATCGATCGACTTCTACTCGAAGCTTTTCGGGACCGAGCCGGCGAAGCTCCGGCCGGGCTACGCGAACTTCGCGATCGAGGAACCGGCGCTGAAGCTGGTGCTGTTGGAGGGCGAGCCGGGCCAGGAGACGGTGCTGGACCACCTCGGCGTCGAGGTCGAGTCGACCGACCAGGTCAACGCCGCGACCCAGCGGCTGACCGGCGAAGGCCTCGAGACGCTCACCGAGGACGACACCACCTGCTGCTACGCGGTGCAGGACAAGGTGTGGGTGCACGGGCCGGGCAAGGAGCCGTGGGAGGTCTACACGGTGAAGGGCGACTCGACGACGTTCGGCACCGACAGCGCCGCGCTGGTCGCCCCGGCGACGTGCTGCACGCCGGACGCCGAGACCGGCGTGACGGCGAAGCCGGAGGGCTGCTGCTCCTGAGCGCGCATTCCTAGGTGCCGACGCGGGCGCTGCGGCGTTCGATCATGACGACGTCACGCCACACGCCGTGGTGCCGGCCGACGCGTTCGCGGACGCCGATCTCCCGGAACCCGGCTCGGCCGTGCAGCTCCCGGCTGGCGGTGTTCTCGGGGAACACGCCGCTCTGGATCGACCAGATGCCCGCGTTCTCGGTCGAGGCGACCAGTGCGGCCAGCAGCGCCTGCCCGACACCGCGGCCCTGCGCCCGCGGATCGACGTAGACGCTGTGCTCGACGACCCCGGCGTACACGCACCGCGAGGACACCGCCGAGACCGCGACCCAGCCGACGACCCGCCCCGCCGGGTCGAGCGCGACCAGGCGATGTTCCGGAAGGTGCGCGGCGTCCCAGGTCTCCCACGGGGGCGCGGTGAGCTCGAAGCTCGCCTGGCCGGTGTCCAGCCCGGCCTGGTAGATCGCCAGCACTGGGCCGGCGTGCCCGGCCGTCATGGTCACGACCTCGACCGGCTTGGCGGCGTGGGCGAGGGTGTCAGTCATGGCGGTGACGACGTCGACGGGAGGCGTCCGGCAGACCGCGGCCCATGACGACGTCCGCGGCGCTCGGGAAGCACGACACGCACGCTTCGTTGACCCGGTAGAGCCGAGCGGTCCCCCTGGGCTCGACCAGCACGAACCCGGCGGCGGCGAGGACCTTGAGGTGCGCGGAGACGGTCGACTGCCCCACGCTGACCTGCTCGACGATCTTCCCCACCGTCATCGGGTCGCCGGTCTCGGCGAGCAGGTTGAGGATCTGCACGCGCGTCGGGTCGGCGAGCACCCGGAACCACCCGGCATAGGTCTTCGCGGTCTCCCGGTCCAGCACGGGTACTCCCTTCATCGTCCATCGACGATAAACGATGAAAGGCCGGGACGGAAGGCGGCCGGATCTGATGGTCCGGTCCGGACGGTTTCCGACCTACGCGTTCGACGGCGGCTTCGGCGAGGTCACGGGCAGGCCTCCGGCGATACGAGCACCGTTGAACGCCGGCCGGCCACCGGGTCGCGGCTTCGGCGCAGGCGGGCGCGGACCGCGCCCACGACGCCGCGGGCGCTGATCATCGCCTGGACGCTGATCAGGACCCACACGAAGTTGGCCGCGACCGCGGGCCACGCGCCGTTGGCGGCGGCCGAAACTCCCAGCAGTGCGGCGCCCGACAGGTTGAGCGACTGGAACGTGGCCGAATCCGGTTCGACCACGCGACGGGAAACCAGGCCGTACGCGGCCGCCGTACCGAGGGCTCCCGCCCACCCGGCCGCGGTGGCGGCCAGGGACAACATTTCCTCCATGCCGCCATCGTGACCGGCGGGCGGGGTGCAGCGCAATCGAAGTTCTCTGCTCAGGGGGTTAAGCTCTGCTGAATGCAGATCGATCCGCGCCGGCTCGCCGTCCTGCTGGCCGTGCACCGTGCCGGGGGCGTGCTCGCCGCCGGCGATCTCCTGCACCTGACGCCCTCGGCGGTGTCCCAGCAGATCGCCCGCCTCGAAGAGTCGATCGGTGTCGCGGTGCTGGACCGGCAGCCCACCGGTGCCGTCCTGACCCCCGCCGGGCGGGTGCTGGCCGAGGCCGCCGAACACATCGAGGCCGAGCTGATCGACGCACGCAAAGCCCTTGCCGCGCTTCGTGAAGACGTGACCGGCACCGTCGTCATCGCGGCCTTCCAGTCCGTCATCCGCACCCTGCTGATCCCGCTCCTGCACCGGCTGCGCGAGGAGTTCCCCGCCCTGGAAGTGGTGATCCGCGAGATGGAGACCCGGAAGGCGCTGCAGTCCCTGCGCTCGGGCGCGGTCGACCTGCTCATCCTCGAAGACGAAAGCCCGGCGGGCCAAGGGAAGCCGACGCGGGGCACCCGGGACGTCCCCGTGCTCGAAGAGCCGTGGCTGGTGATCCTTCCCACCGGCACGGCCGACCCGGTGAGCACGGCCGACCTCGAGCACCTCACCTGGCTCGGCGTCGACTCCGAAACGGCGGCGCACGCGGCCACCGAGCGCACCCGCCGCGGGCTCCCGGCGGCACCCGCGCCCGGGCACAGCTACTACGACTACAACGTGGCGCTGTCGATGGTCGCGGGCGGCCTGGGCATCGCGCTCGTGCCCGCGCTCGCGGTGCGGGAAGCCGTGCCGGACGGGGTGAAGGCGGTGTCCCTGCCCGGGCTCGGGACCCGCACCCTCGTCGCCCGCCACCGGACCACCCGCTCCGAGCCGCGCAAGGAGGTGGTGACAGTCCTCGACGCGATCGTCACCTTCGCCGCCGGCCTCGACGTGGCCGCGGCGTGGACCGGGGACTCGGCGCACGCCGGCTGATCGCTTTCACGCTGCGGTGAAGGTGACGTTGTGCCAGCCGGTCGCGCCGTCGGGGACGGTGCCCGCGCGCTGGTCGGTCTGCGTGTAGCCGGACTTGTCGGTGGCGCGGCAGAACACCTGGTGCACCCCGGCGGGCAGGTCGATCTCGGTCCACCACATCCGCCAGGTGTCGAGGTTGACCTCGTGTGACAGCGTGGTCTCCTGCCACGGCCCTTGGTCGACGCGGACCTCCACCTTCTCGATCCCGGTGTGCTGGGCCCACGCGACCCCCGCGACCCGGACCTTTCCCGTTCGGACGTTCGCGAACCCGCGGTGGGAGTCGATGCGCGACTCGGTCTTGATCGGCGCCTCGCGAGCCCAGCTGCGCTTGAGCCAGTAGGCCTGCCGCGCCGCCCACGTCGTCACTTCGATGTCCACGACCCACTTCGTCGCCGACACGTACCCGTACAACCCCGGCGTGACCAGCCGCGCCGGAAACCCGTGCTCCAGGGGCAACGGCTCGCCGTTCATCCCGATCGCCAGCATCGCCCCACGGGCGCGGTCCTGCGCCGCCGCGACCGGGGTACCCGAGGTCCACCCGTCGACGCTGGTGCAGAACAACTGCTCGGCACCGGGTTTCACCCCCGCCTCGGCGAGCAGGTCGGCCAGGTCGACCCCGACGAAGTTCGACGTCGACACATAATCGCCACCGACCTCATTGGACACGCACGTCATCGTCACCGTGCGCTCGACCAGCGGCCGGTTGCGGATGTCCTGGTAGCCGAAGCGGATTTCGCGGTCGACCATGCCGTGCAGCCGCAGGCTCCAGTCCTCGGTGCGCACCTGTGGCACCGACAACGCGGTGTCGACGCGGTAGAACTTGTCGTTCGGCGTCAGGAACGGCGGGGTGCCGAGCTTCGCGAAGTCGGCGTCGGCCGGGATCGTGGGCGCGGTCCGGGCCGGGACGAGCTTGCCGACCGCTTCGCGCGACGCCGTCGCGTCGCGGGTGGCGCTGATCAACTGCCCACCGAGGCCGGCCGCACCGGCCCCCACCACTACCCCGGCCCCGCCGAGCAGGAACGTCCGCCGGGACGTGCCGGTCTTCGCTGAATCGGGCTCTCGCCACACGCGCGGCGCGATCCGGTGCAGGAGCAGGAACACGGCGAGGCCGACGACCAGGCTGGCGAGCGGGGCCAGCAGCGCGACCGCCGTCAAGTCCGGGCGCTGGTCCACCGCGAACGCACCGACCAGCCCGAACACAGCGATGAGCACCGTGCCGGGCACCGGCGACCGTCGCGACAGGACACCCGCCAGCGCGGCGACCCCCACCATGACCACGGCCATGCTGCCCAGCAGCACCAGCTTGTCGTGGGTGCCGAACGTGCGGACGGCGAAGTCCTTCAGCTCGACCGGGGTGAGGTCGATCGCGCCGTTGCCGACCGCGAGGTAGGGCGAAGCGTTGATGCCGATGAACCCGGCGACCAGGTGCCCGGCGGCCAGCGCGGCGGCCAGGGCCAGGACGCCGGTGAAGGCGGCGGCGAAGAACCGCAGCCGCTTCGGCGGGGCGGGGCGGTCGGGCGTCACGGTGGTTGCGGCCATACCCCACGTTCGGTCCTGGAGCGGCTCGGTATGGGTCCGGTGTGCCGCCCGAACCGGTGACGCCCGGCGCGCCGCCTCAGGAACCGGACAGCGGCTGGCTGAACCGGATGCTGTTGCCGAAGGGGTCGCGAAGGCCGCAGTCGATCCCGTACGGGCGCTCCGTCGGCTCGTCGGTGAACTCCACGCCCTTGGCCAGCAGCGTCTCGTAGGTCTTGCGGCAGTCGTCGCTGCTGAAGAACAGCGACCCGCCCATGGCGCCCTTGGTCAGGAGGTCGCGGACCTGGTCCGCCGTCGCCTCGTCCATCCGGGGCGGGCCGGGCTTCTCCAGCAGGATCTCGCGGTCCGGGTGGCCGGGCACGTTGATCGTCAGCCACCGCATGAAGCCGAGGTCGGCGTCGGTGTTGACCTCGAGGCCGAGCTTGCCGACGTAGAAGTCGAGCGCCTCGTCCTGGTCGAGCACGAAGATCTGGGAAATCGTGATGGCGTTGAGCATGGGGCGACGGTAGTTCAGGCAGGCACCGGGGTGCTTATCCGAAATGATCGTCCCGTCAGCTCCGCGGCCGCAGCCACGCCATGGCGAAGCAGGTCGGCACGTCCGCGACCGGCCCGTGGCGCCGGTAGGCCGTCGGAGGTTCGCCGACGATCTCCCGGAACGTCCGGCTGAAGGTCCCGAGGCTGCCGAAACCGACCTCGAGGCAGATCTCGGTGACGCTCCGGTCGCCCGAGCGCAGCAGGAACATGGCCCGCTCCACCCGCCGGCGCTGCAGGTACCGGTGCGGCGTCTCGCCGAAGGTGGCACGGAAGGTCCGGATGAAGTGCACCGGCGAGACGTGCGCGATCCGGGCCAGCGCGGGCACGTCCAACGGCTTCGCGTAGTCCCGGTCCATGGTGTCGCGGGCACGCAGCATGCGGCGGTTCATCTCCTCGACGGCCCGGCTCACGTCCCCGATCCCACCACACCGCGTTCACCCGCCGATCAGCGGTTGACCGCGGCCGCGGGGGTACCCGCCGACCATGGACAACGAGCCGATCCGCACCGAACCCGCCGACACGACCAGGCGTTCCACCGCGCCCGGTCCGGAGCCCGAGGACGCCCCCGGCCTCGAACCCGGCGGCTCGGTTCCGCCCGGCGACACGCCGCCGGACGCGGGCCAGACCTCGGGCCTGTCGCACCCGCAGCCGATGCCGTCGCGGACGCCGGCCGTCGTCACGCTGGTCATCGTCGCCGTGCTCGTGCTCGGGACCGCGGCGTTCTTCGTGCTCCGCGGTCTCGACCTGCTCTGACCCGTCCGCGAGATATCTCACCGGCGCGGTCCGGCCGGCCACCCGGTCGCTAAAGTCGTTGCGTACGCTTTGCAACCGACCAGGACAGGCGCATGCCCGAACTCGCGACCGACCAGCCGGACGACTGGACCACGCCGGGAGCACACCCCGTGGCGCCCGGTGTCCACCGCATCCCCCTGCCGCTGCCGATCGCGGGCCTGTCCACGGTGAACGCCTACGTGCTCGAGGGCCCCGACGGCCTGGTGCTCATCGACCCGGGCTGGGCGAGCCCGGCCACCGAGAGCGCCGTCGTGGCGGCCCTGACCGCGCTGGGGCACCGGCTCGGCGACGTGCGGACCTGCCTCGCCACGCACCACCACTGGGACCACTACACCCAGGCCTTCGCGTGGCGCGAGCCGCTGGGCGCCCGGCTGCTGATCGGCGAGCACGAGCGGCTCAGCATCGAGGGCTTCGACACCACCAACCCGTTCCCCAACCACCCGGAGCTCCTGGCCCGCTGCGGGGCCGGCGAGCTGGCCGAACGGGTGCTCGCGATCGACACCTCCGGCGCCGAGACGCCCTACGGGCCACCCGACGGCTGGCTCCGCGACGGCGACCGCGTCCCGCTGCACGAGGGCGAACTCGAGGTGGTTTCGACCCCGGGCCACACCCGCGGGCACGTCGTCTACGCGCACTCGACGGCAGGCGTGCTCTTCGCGGGCGACCACGTGCTGCCGCGGATCACCCCTTCGCTGGGCTTCGAAGTCGCGCCCGAGGCGACGCCGTTGCGCTCGTTCATTTCGTCCCTGAAGCTCCTGCTCGGCCGCCCCGACTCGGTGCTGCTGCCGGCGCACGGCGCGGTCGGCCCGAGCACCCACGCCCGCGTGCGGGAGCTGCTCGACCACCACCGCGAGCGGCTCGACGAAGTCAACGAGCTGCTGGCGACCGGCGCCGCCACGGCCTACGAGGTCGCGCGCCAGCTGCCGTGGACCCGCCACCGCCGGCAGCTCGACGCGCTCCAGCTCGAACACCAGCTGTCCGCGGTCATGGAGATCGAGGCCCACCTCGACGTCCTGGCCCACCTCGGCCGCGTCACCGTCGACGAGACGCCCGCGGTGCGCCGGTACAACGCGGCTTAGCCCAGCACGAACTTCCCGACGAACGTCTTCTGCTCGAACTCCCGCTGAGCGGCGGCGATGTCCTCGAGCGCGAACCTCCGGGCGATGACGGGCTTGAAGTCGCCCCGGCGCG
Organism: Amycolatopsis stemonae; assembly: GCF_054781455.1. NCBI lineage: Bacteria > Bacillati > Actinomycetota > Actinomycetes > Pseudonocardiales > Pseudonocardiaceae > Amycolatopsis > Amycolatopsis stemonae. Next base: position 83,179 of record NZ_BAAGUJ010000011.1, read on the forward strand.
CGTGCGTCACCAGCTGCTCGAACTGGGCGGGCGTCCACATGGCCGAGCCGATGAGCCGCCGGCTGTGCAGGTACAGGCGGCGGATGTCGAGCTCGACCTCCGGCCCGGCGATGGCACCGGCGGTCACCAGCCGGCCGCCCTCCGCCAGCGCGTCGACCAGGCCGGGAAACCCGCTGCCGCCGACCACGTCCGCCACGACGTCGACCGGTTCGCCGAGCTCCCGGGACGGCACGGTTCCGCGCGGCAGCACCTGCGACGCGCCCGCGGCGAGCAGCCGATCCCGTTTGTCCTCAGTGGACACCGCCACGACGGAACACCCGCGGGCGGCCGCGAGCTGCACCAGGGCGAGCCCGACGCCTCCGGACGCGCCCGTGACCAGGATCCGTTCTCCGGCCACGAGCCCGGCACGCTCCAGCATGCCCACGGCGGTCCCGTAGGCGATCGGCAGGACCGCGAGCTCGAGGTCGGACAACGGGCTCGCCGTCACATCGTGCGCGCGCCGGGCCTCGACGACGGCGAACCGGGCGAACCCGCCGTCGCGTTCACTGCCCAGCAGCCCGATCGCGTTCGCACCCGGGCCCTCGCCGTCGTAAAGCGCGCTGTCGACGAGGACTCGCTGGCCCAGGCGGGTTTCGTCGACGTCGCGGCCGACCGCGACGATCGTGCCCGCGATGTCGCCGCCCTGGATCCGCGGGAACGTCAGCGGCACGCCGCGCCAGCCGCCCACCGCACCGGGATCGCCCGCGGTGCCGTAGCTGCCCTCGCGGCTCCACACGTCGGTGTTGTTCATGCCGGCCGCCGCGACCGCGACCAGCACGTCGCCGTCGCCGGGCGCGGGGACCGGGAAGTCGGTGACGACCTCCAGCGCTTCGGGCCCGCCGTGCCGGGCCAGGACGACGGCCGTCATGCGGTCCGGCACCCCTGGCTGCTGCTTCGTCATCTCCACCGCCTCACGTAGGGTATACATACCGGTATAGTTACCGCACGAAGGCGCTGTCAAACGCCGCCTGCGGAAGGAGTCACGGATGCCACGGCCACGCACCCCCGAGGGCGAGCTGACCCCGGCGGCGAAACGCGTCCTCGCCACGGCCGGCGAGCTGTTCTACGAGCGGGGCATCAACGCGATCGGCGTCGACACGGTCGCCGAAGCCGCCGGTGTGACCAAGAAGACCCTCTACGACCGGTTCGGTTCCAAGGACGCACTGATCGTCGCCTACCTCCGCGACCGCGACCTGCGCTGGCGTGACTGGCTTCGCCACTACGTCGAGGAACACGGCACGACGCCGGCGGAAAAGGTGCTGCTGGTCTTCGACGCGCTCGCCGCGTGGATGCGCCACAACTCGCCGCGCGGCTGCGCGTTCGTCAACGCGCACGCCGAACTCGCCGACCCCGCGCACCCCGCCCGGACGGTCATCGCCGAGGACAAGCACTGGGTCCGCGGCTACCTGACCTCGCTCGCCGTCGACGCGAACCTGCCCGAACCCGGGCGCGTCGCCGACGAGCTCGTCATCCTGCTCGAAGGCGTCACGGTCACCCTCGCCCTCCGGACGGTCCCCCATGCCGCCGACCAGGCAAAACAGCTCGCCGCGCGCGCACTGGGACTGGGCGATACCGCGTTCTCAGCGTCCCCACAGGGGCCCGCTCAGTAGATTCGGGCCGATGCACCACGGCGAGAGGACTCCGATGGACCGGGCACCCGCAGATCCCCCGGCGCCCGACCACCTGCGGCGGCTGCGGTCGATCCGCACCGAGCTGACCCACCTCGAGGAACTGCTCTGCCACGGCGCGCACCCGGTCTCCGACGCGGCGCACACCGTCGTGGACACCGCCAAGCAAGCGCCGGCCTGGCTGCGCGTCACCCGCGGCGAGCAGCGGTGGGCGGTCACCCTGGCGATCGCGCTGGCGGTGACCCTCCAGCTGGTGCTGCCCGACCGGCTCGCGTTCCGGCCGCACTGGCTGCTGCCGGTGCTGGAGGTCGCCCTGGTCGCGGTGCTCATCGCGGTGAACCCGGTGCGGATCACGCGCGGGCACCCGTGGCTGCGTCCGCTGTCGGTGGCGTTGATCGCGCTGATCAGCCTGGCCAACGGCTGGTCGGCCGCCTTGCTGGTGCTGGACCTCCTCTCCGCACGCGCGGGCGAGGAACCGGCGCCGCTGCTGGGCAGCGGCGGCGCGATCTGGCTGACGAACGTCATCGCCTTCGCCTTGTGGTACTGGGAATGGGACCGCGGCGGCCCGGTGGCCCGGGCCCGCGGCGAGCGCCCGCGGCCCGACTTCCGGTTCCCGCAGATGGAGGACCCGGCCGGGCACCCCGACTGGGAACCGCATTTCGTCGACTACTTCTACGTGTCCTTCACCAACGCGACCGCGTTCAGCCCGACCGACGTGATGCCGATGTCGCGGTGGGCGAAGATGCTGATGCTGAGCCAGTCCGCGGTCTCGCTGGTGACCCTCGCCGTGGTCGTGTCGCGGGCGGTCAGCCTGTTCAAGTGACGGCCGCGGGTCAGACGAGCTTGCAGGGGATGTCGGCGTTTTCGTCGAGGTGGTACGAGGCGCACACCCGGTGGTAGCCGTCGGCGACGATCAGGCCCTGGTGGGTGTCCCCACGCACCAGCAGGACCGGCGACAGCGCCCGGCCGTCCTTCACCTTGCCGAGGTCCTTCGCGACGTGCGGGTTGTCGGCCGGCAGCAACGCCAGCCCGCTGGCACGCAGGATGTCCTTCGCCTTGCGGTGGGTCAGCGTGGCCGCTTTGAGCGCGTCGACGAGCCGGCCGGCCGCGGCCTCGTCGGTGACGAGGGTGAGGTAGTCGTACGCCGCCGGGTAGTCGTGCTCGTCGGGTTCGTCCTTCCAGTGTTCCTTCATTCCGCCTCCTCGGGTGAATGTGCGGGTGCGCGCGCGGCGGCGACGGCGGTCACCGCGACGCTGATGACAGCGGCGGCGAGGATCGCACCGCCTTCCCCGGCGGACATCAGGCCCTCGCGGGTCCCGATGGTCACGGCCGCGACCGGGACGCCGAGCTGGGCGCCGGCCAGCAGGGCCAGGGCGAGGGGCTGGCCCAGCAGCCGGGTCGCCGCGTGCACCAGGACGGTCCCCGCCGCGAGAAGACCGGCCAGCACGATCAGCCGTGGCTGGGTGCCCAGCGCACGCAGGTCGAGCGAGGCGCCCAGCCACACGAAGAACACCGGCCCGAGGAACCCGTCCGTGACCGCGAACAGCTGACGGGCCAGCCGCCGCGGCTCGCCGACCGCGGCCAGCGCGAGACCGGCGGCGAACCCGGCGAGCATCACCGAGACCCCGACCAGCTGCGCGAGCCCGGCCAGGCCGAACACCACGATCAGGGCGATCCGCAGCTCCAGGCCGAAGTGCCGGCTCTTGCTGATCTCGTGCGCACGGGTGACGAGCCCGCGGGCGTGCAGCCATCGCAGTGCGGCGAACCACAAGGCGCCCGCCGCGATCACCACGAGCGCGCCGAGCGCGGCCCGGCCCGCCCGGCCCGGGTCCTCCGCCAGCGGCAGGGCGACGATGCACACCGTGTCCGCGATGGCGACCTGCACGATCGTCGCGGTCACGGCCAGGCCGTCGAGCCCGGCCTCGTGGAGCACCGGCATGATCAGGGCCGCGGAACTGGACGCCAGGAGCACCGCGTAGAGCAGCCCGTGCCCGGTCCCGGTCAGCGCGGCCACGCCGAGCCCGGCGGGCACCGCGAGCACGCCCACGACCGCCGCGAGCAGTGCCCCGCGCCGCAGGGCCACGCGCAATGCCGCGTCGCGCAGCGGAACGTGGCTGCCGGCCTCCAGCATCACCAGCGCGAACCCGGCCGCGGCCAGGAAGGACAGGATCGGTTCGTCCGCGTGCACCCAGCCCGCCCCGGTGCGGCCGATGGCGACGCCGGCCAGGAGTTCGCCCACCACGACGGGAAGCCGCGTCCGCCGGGGCGCCGCGAGCAGCGGCCCCGCGAGCCCCGCGGCGACGACCAGTGCGAGAGTGGACAGATCCATGGCGCTCCTCGGTTCCCGCTCCGAGTATCGTCGGCCGTTGTCATCTCCACCACAGGAGATTCACACCGCGCTGGGCTCGGTTCGGGGGGACGGGAAATGCGGGTCAAGAACGTCCTGGGGGTGCTGGGCGGCGTGGGCGTCGCCGCGGCCCTCGGGCTCGCCAGTGATCACACCGTCGCGGCCTACGGCTGGTTCGTGTGCGCGGCCGGGCTTTCCTTCGGGCTGTCGGAAATCCGGCGACGCGGCCACTACCGGTGGCGGCCGCCCGAGCCACTGCCCGAGGACCCGGGAGCGCCGGTCCTCCCGCCGGACCAGGACCCGGTCCTGGTCGCGGCGAGCGGGCGCCGCGTGCGGCGCTCCCGGCAAACCGCGCTCTACGCCGCCGTCCTCGCCCTCACGATGGCGGGTATCGCCCTGCTGCCGCTGGGTCCTTGGCGGACCCCGTTCATCGCCATGGCGTTGTTCTCCGGGTACGGCGTCGTCGCGGCGATGATCGACGCGGCACGGTTCCGTCCCCCGCTCCCCGGCCGCTGGACGGAACTCGAAGTCGTCGCCCCTGCGGCGAGCAAGCCATGGCGCCTGGCGCGCACCCCGGACGGCGCCGAACTCGCGTTCAAGCTGACCGCCACCGACGAAGCACTCACCCACCACATCGAGCAGACCAGCCGCCTGCGCGTCCTCGGCGAGCCCCGCATCGGCGGCCCGGTCCGCATCGCCGTTCCCGGGCACGATGTGCTCGGCCTGGCGTTCTTCAGCCGGCCGTAAAACGGTTGTCGCCGAATACGATTGCTCCATTCTGGTGGCATCGCCCGGTGACCGGGTGCGGTGATCCCCGTACCGACAGAATGGAATTCGCCCGGCGGATCGTGCCGGGGAGGGGCGGAGGGGAACGCGTGACCTATCTGGTGGAACTGCCGGTCGGCGGTTCGGCGGGGCGGCAGACGGTGGGGGTCGAGATCGACCAGGTCGAGGAAGGGCTGGTCAAGGCCGCCCGGCCGGGGGAGATCGTCGCCCGGGGCGCCCGGTCATTGAGCGAAATGGTGGCCAAGGTCCGGCCGGTCGCGGAGGACTTCGTCACCGGGTTCCGCGGCATGGTCCACGCACCCGACGAAATCGCGGTCGAGTTCGGGCTGTCCCTGTCCACCAAGGCCGATGTCATCATTTCCAGCGCCTCGGCCCAGGCCAACTTCAAGGTCAAGCTCACCTGGAAGACGTCGGCGGAAGACGAGGAGGGCCCGCAAGCCGGCGACCCGGCGTCATGACGGCGCCGCCGCCCGCCGAGAGCACCGGGCCCGGCTCGCTGGACGCCGCCGTACTGCGGATCTTCACCTCTTCGGGGCACCCCGTCGGCTTGGGCTTCCTGGTCACCGACACCCTCGCGCTCACCTGCGCGCACGTCGTCACCGCCGCGCTCGGGACCGGGGACGACGCCCCGCCGCCGTCCGGAGCCACGCTCCGGGTGGATCTGCCACTGCTCGGCCCGGAGCGGCCGGACGCCGGGGCCGCGGCGAGCGTCGCGCACTGGATCCCTGAGCAGCCGTCGGGCGTCGGGGACGTGGCCGTGCTGCGCCTCGACGCGCCGATGCGCGACGCCCGGCCGGTCCGGCTGGTCGAGGCGGACGAGGTGTGGGGACACCCGGCCCGGGCCTACGGCCTGCCGGACGGGCGCCCCGGCGGCGTGTGGCACAGCGGCACGCTGCGGCACCGCCAAGCCCACGGCTGGATGCAGGTCGACCTGGCCGGGGACGGCTACCGGGTCTCCCCCGGCTTCAGCGGCGGGCCGGTGTGGGACGACGAGCTGGCCGGGGTCATCGGCATGGTGGCCGTGGCCGAATCCGGGCACCCGCCCGCCTGCTACCTGATCCCCGCCGCCGCCCTGTTGGCGGCCTGGCCGGGCCTGCGCGAACTCGTGCTGCCGCCCTCGCCGTTCCGCGGGTTGCGGCCCTTCCAGGAGACCGACGCGGCCCTCTTCCACGGCCGGCGGGCCGAGAGCGAGCACGTTGCGCGAATCGTGGCCGGCGAGCGCTGGACCACCCTCGTCGGGCCCTCCGGCTGCGGCAAGTCGTCGCTGGCCATGGCCGGGGTCGGCCCGCTGCGCCGGGCGGACGGCGACTGCCCGGTCGTGCTGCGGCCCGGCCACCACGCCAGTCCGCTGCACGCGCTGGCGGCCGCGTTGCTGCCGTTGCTGGAGCCGGACCTGTCCGAAACCCGGCGGCTGTCCGAGACGCCCGAGCTCGCCGACGTGCTGGCCGAGCAGGGACTGCACGGGATCGTGCCGCGCATCCTCGACCGGCAGCGCGGTGACCGGCTGCTCGTCGTGGTCGACCAGGCCGAGGAACTGCTCGACCTCCCGCCGGGCAGCTCGAAGCCCTGGCGGCGGTGCTGTTCGACGACCGCATCCCGGCCACGGTCCGGGTCCTGTGCACGCTGCGGGCCGACTTCCTCGAACCGGTCCTCGCGCACCCCCTGCTCGGACCGGTCGTGAGCAAGCGGGTCTGCGCGGTGGAGCCGATGCGGCCGGAGCAGCTGCGCGAGATCATCGCCAAGCCCGTCGGCGAGGTTCCGGGCGTGCACTACGAGCCGCACTTGGCCGAACGCATCCTGGCCGACACCGGCTCCGAGCCCGGTGCGTTGCCCCTGCTCGGTTTCACCCTGGACCTGCTGTGGGAGCGGCAGGACAAAGGCGTGCTGACGCACGGCGCCTACGAACTGATCGGCGGCGTCGCCGGCGCGCTGGGCGAATACGCCGAGCGCGCCTGGGCCGAAAACGTTCCGGCGCCGGACGAACCGGCGGCCGAGCGCCTGCTCACCCAGCTCGTGCGGATCCCGCTCGGGAGCACCGCACCCGTCCGGCGGATCGCGTCACGCGCGGAACTCGGCGAACCGGAATGGCACATCGCCCAGCAGCTGGCCGCCACCCGGCTGCTGGTCCTGCAAGGCGGCGAAGGCCCCGAAACCGTCGAGCTCGCCCACGAAGCGCTGCTCACCGGATGGGCGAGGCTCGCCCGGCGGATCGCCGCCGATCGGTCCTTTCTGGACTGGCGGGAGTCCCTGCGGCACGACACGGACCGCTGGCAGCGTCGCGGACAACCTCGCGATCTGTTGCCCAGCACCACTTCCCTGACCGTCGCGGGGCAATGGCTACCCGGGCACGCCACCGAGCTCACCGCCGCCGAACGCGACTACCTGGACCGCGGCCGCGTTCATCGACGCGTCCAGACCCGCCGCCGGCGGGCCCTCAAGGCCGGGCTGGCCGTCGTCGTCGTGGCCGCGTTGACGTTCGTGTCGCTGTTCATCTACGCGCAAGCGCAAAGCGGCGAACGCGAGGCACTCGCCAATTCGCGAGCCTTGGCCCAGCATTCGCAGGACCTCTCGGCCCGGAACCCGGCGCTCTCGGTGATGACCGCGCTCGCGGCTTACCAGACGTCGCCCACCCAGGAAGCGCGCAACCAGCTGTTGCGGCAGTACCTGGCGCACTCGAACTCCGAACGGGTCCTGTCCGGGCTCCTCGGGACGATCGCCGGGTTCCACGCGAGCCGGAACGGTGATGTGGTGCTCGCCAGCACCGACCTGGGGCGGCTGACGCTCTTCGTCCACGCCACCACCGGCAAGACTCGCGGCGTGCCGGTACAGGCCGGGCACGTGCTGTACACGATGGTCTCCCCGGACGGCAAGCGTGCGGGGTTCGTCGGCGACGACGGGACCGCCGGCTGGTTCGAGGTGGATGCCGACGCCCTCCTGCCGGCCGGTCCGGTGCACACCCTGCCCAAGGTGTCCGGGCTGACCACCTACTACAACGGCCCGGGGAACTCGGCGGCGATGTCGCCGGACGGCAAACTGATGGCCGTCCCGGCCGGCGACCGCCTGGTCTGGTGGGACCTGGACACCGCGACCGTCGCCGGCTCGGTCCCCGCGCCGCCGGACGCGAGCAACGGGCTGTGGATCAGCCAGGACAACCGGACGTTGCTGGTTTACACCTACGGCCTGGACGATCCCGACCACCCGTCCGGGCTCACCGCCGTGGACATGGCCACCGGACGGTCCCGGACGGTGCTGGCGCCGCAGAAGGACCAGTACTTCGTGGTCTCGGGTGATCGCACGGCTGTCGTGGCGTGCCGCACCCCGGAGGGTGGCGGCGGCTCGGTCTTGTCTCGGGTGCGGGTCTCGGACGGGGTCGCGGAGGGGCGGCCGTACAGTTCACCGACGTCCTTCTTGTGCTCGCACAACGCCGTGGACGTGACCGGACGCCGGGTCGTCGTGAGCGAAGACTCCGTTCGGGTCGTGGACCTGGACCTCGGGACCGAGGTCTCCTCCGGCAACGAAGCACCCAGCGCGAGCGAGTACGCGCCGGACCTGATCTCGGCCGACGGGAAGCTGCTGCTCGCCACTTACGGCTCTTCGGAGATCACCTACACCGAACTCCCACCCGGCTCACGGACCCTCGACGTCGCCGACCAGGTGCTCACCGACGACGGCAGCAAGACGGTCAGCCTGCTGAAAGACGGTTCCCTGCAACTACGGCCGTCCGGTGTGGACAGCGACCGGGTGCTGGCCGAGGCCCCTGCCCCGCCCGCTCAGGAGGACAAGCCGAAGAACGAGCTCTACCTCAACCGCGACGGCAGCCTGGTCGTGGACCGGGAAACCGCGAACGTTGTGTCGGTGCACGAAACCGCCACCCTGCGGCAGACCACCCGGATCACCACCGCCGAGCCACCGAGCCGCCCACCGATGAAGCCCGGCGACTACCTGCGCACCGGACACCAGCAGCCGGACAACAACTTCAGCTACTTCTTCGACTGGACCGGGAACCTGGTCACCGTTTCGGGCCGGCAGGTGCAGCAGTGGGACGCGCGGACGGGACGTCAGCTCGCGCGGTTCGACACCGGCACCGTGCACCCCGACGGCGACGCCGGCACCCCGACGATGGCGGTGGGGCCCTACCCCGAGCCGAACCACGTGCAGGTGATCGTCTACGGCGATCCGGTCGTCCGCGCCGTCGACCTCACCACCGGGCAGACAACCGCCACCACCGAAGTCACCGACGACGCACTCGGGCTGCAGTTCGATCCCAGCGGCCGGTACTTCGCGCTGATGCGCCAAGGCTCCGTCGTCGAGCTGTGGCAGCGCGACCCGCCGGTCCGGGAACTCGGACCGTTGCCCAGCCTGTCCGACATCAGCAGTGCGAGGTGGTCGGCCGGCTTCCTCGACGGCGACGGCCACTACCTGATCGCGGCCAACAACTCCGTGCGCGTCTATCAGGTGGGGAAGCAAGCCCCGGTGGACTCCTACGAGTTCGGGCACCCGGACGGCCAGCAGACCCAGTACACGTTCATCAACGTCGCGAAGGACGGCCGGACGGTGCTCTACGCCGGCTCGGACGGGCTGGGCGGGGCACTGGCGCTGGACCCTGCCGCGTGGACCCGCGATCTGTGCCGCATCATCGGCCACCGCGACTTCACGCCCGAGGAACAGGCCGGCCTGCCCGCTCCGATCCCGGCACGGCAGGTCTGCCCCTGACCCGCGGCGCCCTCTTCGATTTCCTCGTAACACGAGGCCGAGGCCGACCGACTCAGCACCGTGTCTCGCCATTCGCCACTCCTGCGTGGAATTCGCATTCTTGCCTGCGTGCTCGTTGCCGCTGCGGCGGCCGCGTGCTCCGGCAACGGCCCGATCTCGAGCAGCACCACCCAATCGGTACCCAGTGCATCGCCTGGCGACCCGGGAGCACCTGCGACGACGTCCACCGATGGTGATCTGCCACGCGGTCCCGCACTCGTTCTGGCGAACCATGCCCAACTCCAGTTCGTCACACCGCGGGGAAGCGTCGCCGCCGCCCGGGAGTACCCCGGTTCCGGCCGGCCGATCACGGATCTCGACAAGGCGTCCTTCGATCCCACGTACAGCAAGATCGCCTCTCTCGGCGACCCGCTGCCCTACCAGGCCACGGCGATGTCCTACGAAGCCGGCTACATTACTTTCGACGGCGAATTCCACCGGGTCACTCCGCCGCAAGACAGCTACTCGAAGCGCCGGCTTTACACGGGAGCTCTGTTCATCGGCGACCAGCTCGCGGTCGTCATCGACAACACCGCATTGGTTTGGGCCGCGACAGGTGACCCGGTCCCCGGCGGGACCGATCCCGCCGCAGTCGACTACGACGGATACGCCGGGCCGGCGTGCGCGGCGGACACCGTCACTCGCGGCCAGGTGTGTGAATCGGACGGCACGATCACTGTGACTCTCTCGAAGTCCAACCGCAGTACGTTCGGGCACGACGTGCCGGCGGGGCCGGTGCTCGGCGTCGCCCCCGACGGTTCGGCGATCGTTCGCTCGCCCGACAACCGCCTCTATTCGGTGAGCCGTAAGACCGGTGACGTCCGCGGCTTGACCCCTGAGACCGACTACATTCCCACCAGCGCTGCCGTCTCACCCGACGGCGGCACAGTTGCCTTCACCGCAGAACGCGACACCACCACGGCCCTCTTCCTCGTCGCGGGCACCGGTGGCACACCGATCCCGTTGCCGAACTACACCCCGCTGTCCGGCGCCATGCTGCGCACCTGGCTGGGATGAGCAACGCCGGGGTTCGGCGAGCCTGGCGATATCCAGCTCAAGGACGGGAGGGCGCTCGGTCATGGCTTACGACGCGCACTTGGCCAACCGGATCCGCGAGCTGCTCGCGAACGTCTCGCCGATGACCGAACAGGCGATGTTCGGGGGCGCCGCCGAGGGGAGCCGGTGACGGACGCCCTCACCGATCCGGCTGGCCCGCCTCCTGGGCCGTGGGCCAGTGCACCGTCTCGCCCGTGCCGCGCAGGGCAGCCGCCGAGTCCGGGCGGAGCGCCGTACCGGTCGGCGCCGTGAGCTGTCGCGTGTGGTCCCGGAGCGACTGACGGCTGCGGTCCGTGATCCGTCCGCCCGGGAGCCGCGCGCTCCCGGGCGGACGGGGCTCAGCCCACCTGGACGTCGATGCAGGAGTAGAACGCGTTGCCGGTGTCCGCGATGTTCCAGATCGCCAGTACCGTCTGGCGTCCCGTGTGGCCGGACAGGTCCACCTGGTGCGAAAGGGTTTCCGGCGGCTGCTCGTTGTTGCCGCTGATGTCCGCGACCTTGTCGCCGCCGATCCAGTACTCGTAGTTGGTCGTGCGGTGGCGGGCCGTGAAGGTCCACGTGAACGTCGCCGACGTGCCGACCGCGCCGGCCTGCCAGCCCTTGCCGTTGTCGTTGAGCTCGGCGAACTGGGAATTGCCGCCGTCGCAGGACTTCAGGCCCTTCGGCCCCTCGACGCTCTGGGGCTCGTACTTGATGTCACCGCAGGACACCGTGCCCTGGGCGCATTGCGCCTGCCGGCTCGCCGGGGAGTTGACGTAGCCGTGCGCGCTCGCGATACCGGCGGGGTTCACCACCACCAGGACCGGGGCCAGGAGGGCACCCGCCGCGACCGCGACCAGTTTTCGGTTCATCGAAAGCTCCTTCGGGGACAGGCTCGCTTCCCGCCACCGGGTACGGCGAAGCCGCGGCAGGCGAGCCCGCCGCGTCGCGGGAAGTCGTTCGAGCGAAGGAAATTGTGGTCTAGACCATAAGACGAATCGGACAGCGAGTCAATAGATCGCGAAGTCCCGGGTGATGTTGGTAAGACGCCAACTACCCGGCGGTGTTCCGCTCAGCGGGATTCACCCGAAAGACCGGGTGGCGGCGCGCCGAGCGGCTCCCTCTAGGATTCCGCCGGTGACCACCTACGACGACACCTTCGAGCACCTCGATCCCTCCCTCCTGCCGGAGCGGCAGCAGAAGATCCTGGTGGTGATCCGCGACTGGGTGGTCCGGCACGGCTACTCCCCCAGCACCCGGGAGATCGGCGAGGCCGTCGGCCTGCAGTCGACGTCGTCGGTCTCCAAGCACCTCGCGAGCCTGGAGGACAAGGGGTACCTGCGGCGCGGCACGGGCGTCTCGCGCCCGATGGACGTGCGCGCGTTCCTGCAGGGCGGCGAAGCCCGCGAGGACGGCGACTCCGTCCCGGTTCCGGTCGTCGGCGACATCGCCGCCGGCACGCCGATCTCGGCCGTGGAGCACGTCGACGACGTCCTCAAGCTGCCGCGCGACCTCACCGGCCGCGGTAACGTCTTCGGGCTGCGGGTCCGCGGCGACTCGATGATCGACGCCGCGATCTGCGACGGCGACATCGTCGTGGTCAAGCAGCAGACGGAGGCCCACTCGGGCCAGATCGTCGCGGCGATGATCGACGAGGAGGCGACGGTCAAGGTGTACCGCCGCCGCGACGGCCACGTGTACCTCGAGCCGCGCAACCCGGCCTACGCCGTCATCGACGGCGACCGGGCGGCGATCCTGGGCGTGGTCGTTTCGGTGCTGCGGAGCGTCTGACGCGCTTCACCAGGTGACCGGCAGTTCGTAAACGCCGTACACCGAACCGTCGTGCTTGAACGGGATCTTCTCGACGTCGGTCGCCAGCGCGAGTGTCGGGATGCGCCGGTACAGCGTGCTGTAGACGACCTGCAGCTCGAGCCGCGCCAGCGGCTGGCCGAGGCACTGGTGGACGCCGAAGCCGAAGGCGACGTGCCGGTGCGCGTCGCGGGTGAGGTCGAGCCGGTCGCCGTCGGGGAACACCTCCGGGTCGCGGTTGCCGACGTCGTTGGCGAGGATCACGCCCTCGCCCGCGCGGATCGTTTCACCGCCCACCTCGATGTCCTCCAGCGCGACGCGGCGGCGGCCGTTGTGCGTGATGTTGAGGTACCGCAACAGTTCTTCGACGGCGGACGCGACCAGCGCCGGGTCGTCGCTCTCCCGCAGCAGGGCCAGCTGGTCCGGGTGCTCCAGCAAGGCCAGGGTGCCGAGCGCGATCATGTTCGCCGTCGTCTCGTGGCCCGCGATGAGCAGCAGGACGCCCATCTGGGCCGCCTCGGTCCGGGACAGCTCCCCCGCGTGCACCCGGGTCGCGAGGCCGGAGAGCAGGTCGCCGGCCGGCCGCTCGAGCTTCTCCCCCATCAGGCGGTCGAGGTAGCCGACGAGCGCCCGGTGTCCGGCCGCCCGCTCCTCGGGCCGCGCGTCGCGGCGGATGATGAGCTTGCTGTTCTCCTGGAAGAAGCCGTGGTCGGCGTAGGGGACACCGAGCAGCTCGCAGATCACCAGTGACGGCACCGGGAGCGCGAACGCCTCGACGAGGTCGACCGGCTTCGGGCCGGCCAGCAGCTCGTCGAGGAGGTCGTCGACGATCTTCTGCACGGCCGGGCGCATCGCCGCGACCCGGCGGATCGTGAACGGCGCGGTCACCATCTTGCGCAGCCGCGCGTGCTCCGGGTTGTCCATCAGGATGAAGCTGATCCCGGTGCCTCCCTTGGGCAGGGGCGCCGGGCTCGGGTAGCCGGGCCGGGTGACGTCGGCGCTGACGCGCGGATCGGCCAGCAGCGCCCGCTGCTCGGCGTAGCGCGTGACCAGCCACGGCGTGCTGCCGTCCCACAACCGCACCCGTGCGAGCGGCGCCTCCCCCTGCATCGCGCGTGCCGCGGGCGGCGGGTCGAACGGGCAGCCGGCCGCGCGCGTCATCGGGAACTCGGGGATCTCGGCGGTGCTCGTCATCGGTCCTCCGCGGTGGCCGTCAGTTCGTGATCAGTCAACCGAAGACTGCTAGGCTAAGTCAAGCGACTGATTTAATACTGACGTCCGGAGGACCGCCCGTGCTCGACCCCGCCACGCCCGCCGGAACGACGTCGCCCCGCGCGAACCTCGTCGTCGCGGTCCTCGCCTTCGCGGGCATCACCGTCTCGCTGATGCAGACGCTGGTCATCCCGCTGATCCCCGCCCTGCCCGGACTGCTGCACGCCTCCGCGGCCGACGCCACCTGGGCCATCACGGCCACGCTGCTCGCGGGCGCGGTGGCGACGCCGACCATGGGCCGGCTCGGCGACATGTACGGCAAGCGGCGGATGCTGCTCGCCGGCCTCGGCGCGCTCGTCGTGGGCTCGGCGATCGGCGCGCTGTCCGACAGCCTCGTGCCGATGGTCGCCGGCCGGACGCTGCAGGGCCTGGCCGCCGGCGTCATCCCGCTCGGGATCAGCATCATGCGCGACGAGCTGCCCGCCGAACGGCTCGGCTCGGCGACGGCCCTGATGAGCGCGTCGCTCGGCGTCGGCGGCGCGCTGGGCCTGCCCGCGGCGGCCCTGCTGGCCGAAAACGCCGACTGGCACGTGCTTTTCTGGACCGCGGCCGGGCTCGGCGTGGTCGTCACGGGGCTCGTCGTCGCGCTCGTGCCGGAGTCGCCGGTGCGCACCGGCGGGCGGTTCGACATCCTCGGCGCGGCCGGGCTCTCGATCGCCCTCGTCTGCCTGCTGCTGGCCATTTCGAAGGGCGCCGACTGGGGCTGGGGCAGCGCGGCCACGCTCGGCCTGTTCGCCGCCGCCGTGGTGGTCCTGCTGCTGTGGGGCCGGTGGGAACTGCGCACCCCGCGGCCGCTGGTCGACCTGCGGACGAGCGCGCGGCGCCAGGTGCTGCTGACGAACATCGCGTCGGCGGTCTTCGGCTTCGCGATGTTCGCGATGTCCCTGGTGCTGCCGCAGCTGCTGCAGCTGCCGGCCGCCACCGGCTACGGCCTGGGCAGGTCGATGCTGGTGGTGGGCCTGGTGATGGCCCCGTCCGGGCTCGTCATGATGGCGCTGGCGCCGGTGTCCGCGCGCATCACGGCCACGCGCGGCCCGAAGACGACATTGATGCTCGGCGCGGTGGTCGTCGCCGCCGGGTACGCGCTCGGCATCGTGCTGATGAGCGCGACCTGGCAGCTGGTGCTGGTTTCGAGCGTCATCGGCGGCGGCATCGGCCTCGCCTACGGCGCGATGCCGTCGCTGGTGATGGGCGCCGTGCCGGTGTCGGAGACGGCCGCCGCGAACAGCCTCAACACGCTCATGCGCTCGATCGGCACGTCGGTCTCGAGCGCCACGGCCGGGCTGGTCCTCGCCCGGCTGACCATCCACTTCGGACCGGTGGAGCTGCCGTCGCGGAACGGCTTCCGGCTCGTGCTGGGCATGGGCTCGGCCGCGGCGCTCATCGCGCTGGCCGTCGCCGCGTTCCTACCCCGGCGGCCGGGCCCGGCCGCCGGGCGCCGGCCCGATCAGGTCCGGGAGGCCATGCCGTCGAGGTGAAGCATGCCGTCGGTGTGGTGGGCGGCGACGAACTCGGGCCCCTTGGTGACGAGCCGCGCGATCGCCGTCGCGTGGCCGTGCCCGAGAGCGTGCTCGGTCTTCAGCCACGCGACGATCTCGCCGTGCTTCGTGAGCTTCTTCTCCTGCGCGAGGTCGAGGAAGCCGCGCGGGGTGATGCCGGTCTGCTTCTCGGCGTTGTCGAGGTAGGCCTGGAAAGACATCGGTGACTCCCGGGTTCGGACCGACACCTGTTCGGTCTGGCTTGCTTGCCACCAAGGTCTCACCGACAACTTTTTTTGTCAAGACTTCCCGGCGACCACCGCGAGGGTCGTGTACGCCAGGGTGAAGCCGCCGCCGAGCGCGTCGACGGCCGTCCCGACGCCGGCGAGCACGTCCGCCAGCGCGTCCGGCGCGAGCCGGGTCAGGCCGCCGGTCGTGGGCAGGAGGTCCAGCCATTCGTCGCGGGTGTAGACCCGCTCCCACGCGAACGACCACCGCTCGGGCGCACCGAACCGGCCCGAATCCCGGATCCCGTCGGCGAAGCGGGCGAACATGACTTCGTAGAGCTCGGCGGCGGTCCTCGACTCCCCCGCGAACGGGGAATCGGGCAGCACCCGCCGGATGCCCCGCGCGAGGGCGTCGGCCACCGGGGCCGGCGGCTGGAATACGTGCGCGAAGAGGGCGAGCAGCCCGCCAGGACGCAGGACGTCGGCCGCCTTGGCCGCGCCGGCGACGGGATCGACCCAGTGCCAGGCCTGCCCGGCGACGACCGCGTCGAACGTTCGCGCGGCGGGGTCCCAGTCCTCGAACTTCGCGACCTCGACGTCGATGCCGGTACCGCGGGCGAAGGCGGCCATCCGCGGATCGGGGTCGACGCCGAGCACCCGCCGGCCGGCGGCCCGGAACTGCCGGGCCTCGATCCCGGTGCCGCAACCGACGTCGAGGAAGTCCGGACCGGGACTCGCGGCGACGACGCGGGCGACCAGCTCGGCGGGATACTCGGGCCGGGCCCGGTCGTAGCGCGCGGCGTCCTTCCCGAACGACTCGGCGAAATGCCGGGCCTCATGAGGTTGAGTGGGCATTCGCCCACTTTAATGGGCACGCGCCCACTAGGACAACCGCGTGGGCGTTCGCCGCGGGCGTAACGGAGAATGGGGCCATGCCGACCGGGGTCCACTTGCGCGACGTGCGCCAGCAGCTGTTCCACGCGGCCGAACGCGTCCTGCTGCGCGAGGGCCCGAACGGCCTGACGAGCCGTGCGGTGACGGCGGAGGCCGACGTGGCGAAGGGCGTGCTGCACCGCCACTTCGCGGACTTCGACGCTTTCCTGGCCGAGCTGGTCCGGGACCGGATCAGCCGGTTGTCGGACCAGTCGGCGATCCTGGTGGCCTCGGCGGGCACCCGCACGGTGGCGGCCAACCTGGTGGACGCGCTGACGGAGCTGTTCGACCCGGTCTCGATAGCGTTGACGAGCTTGGTGTTCTTCCGCGACGAACTCCGCAGCCGCCTGCGCCGTCCAGGTGACGGCCTCCCGTTCCTGGCAGAGGCGCGCGAGATGCTGTCGTCCTACCTGGCCGCGGAACGAGCCCAGGGCCGTATCGCAGCGGACGCAACGGTGGACGCCCTGGCCTTGTCCCTGATCGGAGCAAGCCACCTGCTCTTCGCAGGCCGCGAAAAGCACACCCTCCCGGACCCCGAAGAGCTGCAAGAACTGGTGGAAACCATCCTAGCCGACCCCCTACAACGCCGACTGCTGTAAAAAAGTCCACAAAGGACAAACGGCCACCCGAAAGGGGAAGGCGACCCCACGCGGGGTCCGGGGGCTCGCCCCCGGCGGGGGCGTGGGGGCTCGGCCCCCACAGGACACGACGAAGAGAGCCTTGCTTGCGCTTTCCGCAAGCAAGGCTCTCCCGCGATCGAGTGGGCGATACTGGGATCGAACCAGTGACCTCTTCGGTGTGAACGAAGCGCTCTCCCCCTGAGCTAATCGCCCTTCGTACGAACTTCCACGAAATCCGGGGGTGGACTCGTGGTGCGCGATACTGGGATTGAACCAGTGACCTCTTCCGTGTCAGGGAAGCGCTCTCCCGCTGAGCTAATCGCGCGCTGCGGAACTCCGTACTCGCAGAAGCATATCGGACGTCTTCGGTGGGTCGGCAGGGGGTCCCTGGTGACCGGCGGCACGGGGGAAACCGCCGTGACACGAAGGCGCCGAAACGGGCAGACTGCAGGGAGACAGCACGCCCGTTGCCGGGCTTGTGCCGCCCGACCAGGAGAGCTCTCGCCTCGATGACCGACACCGTGTCCACCCCGCCCGCCGACCTGGACCGCGCTCCGGCGCGCCCGGGGCTCCTCATCGGGGTCCTCGTGCTGTCCGCGTTCGTGATGATCCTCAACGAGACGATCCTGAGTGTCGCGTTGCGTGACCTGACCGTCGACCTGAAGGTGCCGACGACGACGGTGCAGTGGCTGACCAGCGGGTTCCTGCTGACGATGGCCGTCGTGATTCCCACGACCGGGTTCTTGCTGGAGCGGTTCACGCCGCGGCAGGTGTTCCTGGTGTCGTTGTCGGCGTTCAGCCTCGGCACGTTGTTGTGCGCGCTCGCGCCGGGGTTCGGGATGTTGATGGTGGGGCGGGTGGTGCAGGCGTGCGGCACGGCGGTGATGCTGCCGTTGCTGATGACGTCGGTGATGCGGCTGGTGCCGCCGGAGCGGCGGGGCGCGACGATGGGGACGATCACGATCGTGATCGCGGTGGCGCCGGCGATCGGGCCGACGATCGGTGGCGCGGTGTTGTCGTCGCTGGGCTGGCGCTGGATGTTCTGGATCGTGTTGCCGTTGTCGGTGGCGGCTTTGGTGACCGGTGCGCTGCGGCTGCGGTTGGCGAGCGAGCAGCGGCGGGTGCCGCTGGACGTGCCTTCGGTGGTGTTGTCGGCGATCGGGTTCGGCGGTGTGCTGTACGGCCTGTCGACGTCGGGTGAGCAGGGTGGCGTCCGGCCCCCGCTGCCGCCGTGGGTGCCGATCGTGGCCGGGGTCGTGGCGCTGGTGGTGTTCACGTGGCGGCAGCTGCGGCTGCAGCGCCGCGACCGGGCGCTGCTGGACCTGCGGCCGTTCACGCACCGGAGCTTCGTGGTGGCGCTGGTGCTGACGGCGTTGCTGTTCGTGTGCCTGATCGGCGCGGCGGCGATCCTGCTGCCGCTGTACCTGCAGACGGTGCTGCACACGAGCACGTTCGTCAGCGGCCTGGCGGTGCTGCCGGGCGGGCTGGTGCTGGGCCTGCTGGGCCGTCCGGTGGGTGCCCTGTTCGACAAGGTCGGGGCGCGCCCGCTGGTCATCCCGGGTGCGGCGGCGATGGCGGTGTCGCTGTGGCTGTTCACGACGCTGGGCCCGGCGTCGCCGCTGATCGCGGTGATCGGGATCCACGTGCTGCTGATGGCCGGGCTCGGGCTGATGATGACGCCGTTGTTCACCGAGTCGCTGGGGGTGTTGCCGGACCACCTGTACTCGCACGGCAGCGCGATCCTGTCGACGCTGCAGCAGGTGGCCGGGGCGCTCGGGACGGCGGTGTTCGTCAGCGTGGCGACGCTCGGGAGTGCCGACGCCACCGCGGAGAGCCCGGACGCTTCCGGGCTGCGGGCCGCGTTCGTGGTGGCCGGGTGCGTCGGGGTCGTCGCCTTCGCGTGCACCTGGCTGATCCGCCGCCGGCGGTCCACTGAGGACGGATGAAGTCCCGCTTCCGCTCAGCGAAGGCTGGGGGGAGACCTGCGAGCGGAAACGGGAGTTTTGGGGCCGGTACGGGGGTCGCCTCGCGGCGAGTGGCGCTACACGGCTCCAGCCGGACTGGCACTCCGTGAAGGCAAGGGGTGAGGCCCGGGGACTCCTCCGTACCGACACCCCTTACAACGCTCCACGCCCGCCGATGTTCCCGACGTGACGGGCGTCATGACAGCATGCGGCCCAGCAGGTTCCGGTCCACCGCGCCTGGGCGTCGACGCGCGCACGGTGTCCCTCCAGGACGTCCAGCGGGCCTGGAAGGACACCGGCGCTCAGCGGATCGTCGTCACTCCTTGACCTTCGGGGTCGCCCGCACGCCGCTGTGCAGGTACCGCTCCCCCGTCGGCAGCGTGTAGAACGTCACCGAAACCCAGCCGCGCATGCCCGCCGGGCTGTGCGCGAAGTGGTTCGGGCCGATCGGCACCAGCTCGTCTTCGGTCGTGGTCTCCGGCATGAGCTCGGCGAGCGCGCCGGTGACCGTCGTGCGCAGCCACAGCTTTTCGTCGCGCTCGAGGACCTCGATCCGCACGGACTCCCGCTCGTAGACGCCGAGGAACTCCGTGGCGTCGACGGCGGGCGCGGGCACCGGCGGCTCGAGCGGGCTCGGCATCGCGACGCCCGCCAGCTCCGCGAAGATCTCCGAGTAGAGCTCCTCGTACAGGTCGTGCGCGCTGCCGCCGTTGGTGAGCAGCGTGACGGCCAGGTCCTGCTCCGGCAGGATCCGCAGGAACGCCGACTGCCCGATCGTGTTGCCGTCGTGGCCGATCAGGCGGTGGCCGTCCCAGGCGAAGCGGATCCAGCCGAGGCCCCACGAGTCGCCGAGGGTGTCCTTGTCCGGCATCTCGGCCTGCGCTTCGGTCATCGCCGCGGCCGACTCGGCCGAGAGCAGCCGGGAGCCGTCCGGGCCGAGGCCGCCGGTCAGGTGCAGGCGGGCGAAGGCCAGCACGTCCGCCGTCGACGCCGTGATCAGCCCGGCCGGGCCCGCCGAGCGCGGCAGCCCCCACACGGGCGCCGGCTGCGGCTCGCCGTCGCCGGGCGCCACGTGGCCGACCGCGGCGCGGTGCAGCAGCGCCTCCTCCGGCAGGGTGCCGGTGCGGGTCAGGCCCAGCGGCGTGAACAGCCGCTCGCGCAGGGCCGCGTCCCACGTCTTGCCGGTCAGCTTCTCGATGACGCGGCCGGTGAGGACGAACCCCGAGTTGCAGTACGACAGGGTCGCGCCGAGGGGATGGGTCTGCGCGGCCTGGTCGAGCAGCCCGACGTACTTCTCGACGCAGTCGTCGCCGCGGCCGGTGTCGGTGAAGACGTCGCCGTCGATGCCGCTGGTGTGGGTCAGCAGGTGCCGCAGCGTCACCTGCTTCGTGACGTCGGCGTCGGCCAGCTTCAGCTCGGGCAGCACGTCGGCGATCGGCGCGTCCAGCCGCAGCAGGCCTTCGTCGACGAGCTGCATCGCGACGGTGGCCGTCCACACCTTGGTGATCGAGCCGATCTGGAACACCGAGTCGTCGGTGACCTCGACGCCGGTCGTCTTGTTGAGCACGCCGAAGCTGGTGAGCACCTGGTCGTCGCCGCGCGCGATGCCCAGCGCCGCCCCGGGGACGCGGTGCTTGCGCGCCAGTTCGGCCAGGCGGCGCCGCCAGTGCGCGACGTCGAGCGGGACCCGCTTCGCCCGGCCCGGCTCCCCCGCGTACTGCTCGACCCAGTCGACGACCCGGCGGTTGAAGTCCACGCGGTGCGACGGGCGCCCGTCGAGGATGAACACGTGCGACGCGCCCGGGTAGCGCACCAGCCGGGTCGGCACGCCCTGTTCGCGCAGCGCGGTGAACCACTGCTCGGCCTGGCCGATCGGGCACCGGTCGTCGTTCTCGGCGTGCACGACCAGGGTCGGCGTGCGCACCTTTTCCACCTGCGCCAGCGGGGAAAGCGCCGTGTAGTGCGCCCGGTTCTCCGCCGGGACGCACCCGAGTTCGGCGACGCCGAGGTAGTGCGCGCTGTCGGAGGTGCCGGCCATGCTGACCGCGTCGCTGACGACCCCGCCCGCGACGGCCGCGGCGAACCGGTCGTCGCGGCTGGTCAGGTAGCACGTCATGTAGCCGCCGTAGCTGTAGCCGGAGACGGCGAGGCGGCGCGCGTCGGCCACGCCCTCGGCGACGAGCGCGTCCAGCGGCTCGAGGAAGTCCTTGGCGTCGGCCAGGCCCCAGGCGCCGACCGCGGCCGTGTAGAACGCCTCGCCGTAGCCGTCGCTGCCGCGCGGGTTGAGCAGCAGCACCGCCCAGCCCCGCGCGGCGAGCTGCTGGTGGTAGAGGTGCGCGGCGTCGGCGGTGGCGTTCCACGCGTTGTGCGGGCCGCCGTGGATGTCCAGCAGCAGCGGCAGCGGGCCGGTCCGGGCGGGGTCGCGCAGCAGCCAGCCGTGCACGACCGTGCCGTCGGAGATCGTGAACTCCCGCTCCTCGTGGGCGAAGAGGTCGAGATCGGCCGGGCTGTGCGCCGTGCGCACCTCCGCCGCTCCCCCGTCGACGCCGACCGTCGCGATCTCGCCGTAGGACGTCGTGGTGGCGAGCACGACCGCCGCCGTGTCGCCGGCGACGCTCAGGCCCGACACGGCGCTGCCCGCCTCGCCGAGCACCCGCCGCGGCTCGCCACCCGCGACGTCGACGGCGTAGAGGTGCGTGTAGCCGCGGTCGCGGACGCAGAACAGGACCGTGGAGCCGGCCGGCCGCGGCAGGGCACCGGGGTAGCCCGGGCCGCCCGGCATCACGGCGCGGTCGAGCGGGGCGGCCAGGTCGACGGTTTCGCCGCCGTCCAGCGGGACCCGCAGCAGCCCGGCGTGCCCCGGCGAGGTGTCGCGGCGGCCGACGACGAGCAGCGCGTCCCCGTCGGCGGTCCAGGTCACCGCGCCGCAGAAGCCGTCCCCGGAGCCCACCTGCCGAGGCTCCGCCGTCCGGTCGCCGGGCTCGAGGACGTAGGCGGCCGACCGGAAGGTCAGGTCGGCGTCGGCGTCCCGCGACGCGGGGAAGGCCAGCCGCCCGCCGTCCGGCGACCAGGCGGGGTCACCCGCGTGCCAGTCCCCCGACGTCACCCGCCGGACCTCGCCGGTGGCGACGTCGAGGACGTGGACGTGCTTGCGCAGGGTGCGCAGCAGGCCGGCGCCGTCGGCCTTGAAGTCGAGCCGGTCGGCGACCACCGGCTCGTGCGCCCGGCGGCTCTTCGCGCCGTCGTCTTCGCCTTCTTCGGCGTTCAGGTCGACCGGCGCGCTGAAGGCGATCTCGGCACCGTCCGGGCGCCAGACCGGCGTGCCCGCGCCGAGCGGCAGGGTGGTGACCTGCTCGGGCTCGCCTCCGTCGGCGGGCAGGAGCCACAGCTGCGCCGGGCCGTCCTGGGCACGCAGGAACGCGATCCGCGTGCCGTCCGGCGACCACGCCGGGGCGACGTCGGCCTTGCCGCGCGTCAGCCGGCGCGCTTCGCCGCCTGCGGTGGCGACCTGCCAGAGCGAACGGGTGTCCTCGTCCTGGTCCCGGTCGGCGGTGCGCAGCACGTACGCGATCCGGGTGCCGTCGGGCGAGAGCGCCGGCTGGTCCGGGAATTCGAAGGCGTACAGGTCGTCGAGGCCGAGGCGTCGGGTCATGCGGATCTCCTTGTGGGATAACGGTCTCACGCGGCGAAGTGGCAGGCCGCCCGGTGCGGCCGGGCGGCGGCGCCGTCGGCCGGGTCGGCGGTGGTGCAGAGCGTGCGGTCGGTGTGCACGAGCGGGCCGACGGGGCAGCGCGGGTGGTAGCGGCAGCCGGCCGGCGGGTGGTGCGGGTCGGCGGGTTCGGTGTCCGCGAGGGGGTCGTCGCCGGTGTCGTCGAGCAGGCCGCGGTGCGCCGACGGCGCGGCGGACAGCAGGTCCCGCGTGTACGGGTGCCGCGGATCCGTGAGCACCTGCTCGGCGGGCCCGGCTTCGACGATCCGGCCGAGGTACATCACCGCGACGATGTCGCTGACGTAGCGCACCACGGCGAGGTTGTGCGAGATGAACAGCATCGACAGCGCCAGCCGCCGCTGGACGTCGCGGACGAGGTTGAGCACCGCGCCCTGCACCGAGACGTCGAGCGCCGAGGTGATCTCGTCGGCGATCAGCACCTTCGGCTGCCCGGCGAGCGCGCGGGCGAGGGCGACGCGCTGGCGTTGCCCGCCGGAAAGCTGCCCGGGCAGCATCGCGGCGCGCTCCGGGTCGAGGTTGACCAGGTCGAGCAGCCGGGCCACCTCGGCGCGCCGGGCACCGCGGGACGTCCCCCGCGGCATGGCCTCGGTGATCGACTCGCCGATCGCCATCCGCGGGTCCAGCGACGAATACGGGTCCTGGAACACCATCTGCAGCGGGCGGCGCCGGGGCAGGCTCCGCACGTCGGCGCCGTCGAGCAGCACCCGGCCCGAGCCGACGGGCGCCAGCCCGACCGCGGCCCTGGCGAGGGTGGACTTGCCCGAGCCGGACTCGCCGACCAGGCCGACGACCTGTCCGGAAGGGACGGTCAGGCTCACCCCGTCGACGGCGGTCAGCCTGCCGTAGCGGACGCTCACCGCGTCGAACTCCAGCGCGCTCATGCGCGCGCCTCGCGGACGCTCGGCGCGACCTGAGCGGTACGCGCGGTGGTGAATGGTTCGTTCGCGGGCTCACTCATGCCGCTCCCTCCTCGTGCGACGGTCCGGAAAGGACGCTCACCTGCGGGTGCCAGCACGCGACCCGGTGCCCGGGCGCGGCCTGCGCCAGCACCGGGTCCTCGGCGTGGCAGCGCTCGGACGCCAGCGGGCAGCGCGCCGCGAACGCGCAGCCGGCCGGCACCTGGCCGGGCTCCGGCGGGCGGCCGGGGATCACCGCCAGGGGCTCGTCGCGGTCGGTCTCGAGGTCCACCGTCGTGGCCAGCAGCGCACGCGTGTACGGGTGCTGTGCGGGAGTCCCGGTCGGGAGGTCCTCGACGACGCGGCCGGCGTACATCACCAGCATCCGTTCGCACGTCTGGGAAACGACGGCGATGTCGTGGCTGATGAGCAGGATCGCGGCGCCCTCGGCTTCGCGCGTGCGGGCCAGCAACCGCAGCACCCGCCGCTGCACGGTGACGTCGAGCGCGGTCGTCGGCTCGTCGGCGATGACGAGCTTCGGCTCGCCCATCAGGCCCATGCCGATCATGGCCCGCTGCCGCATGCCGCCGGAGAACTCGTGCGGGTACTGCCGGGCGCGCCGCAGCGGGGCCGGGACGCGCACGGCGGCCAGCCGGTCGACCGCGCGGGCGAACGCCTGGCGCCGCGACAGGCCGTGGTGCTGTTCGGACACCTCCGCCAGCTGACGGCCGACGCGCCGCGCCGGGTTGAACGACGTCATCGGGTCCTGGAACACCATGGCCAGCGACGTCCCGAGCGCCCGGTCGGACGCGCTCGCCAGCGGCTCGCCGGCGAAGTCCAGCCGGTCGGCGGTGACCACGCCGGGCGCCTCGATCAGCCGCGACACCGCCAGCGCGGTCAGGCTCTTGCCGGAGCCGGACTCGCCGACCACGCCGATCGCTTCGCCCGCGCGGACGCTGAAGCTCACGCCGCGCACCGGCACGGTCCACCCGGCCGGTCCGGGGAAGGCCACCCGGAGGTTCTCGACGACGAGCACCGCGTCCCCGGCAGGGAGCTCTGCCGCCGCGGGGCGCGCGGCCGGGGGCGGCGCCGCCGACCGGCGCGTCGCCCGGGTGCGGACGCCGACCACCGCGGCCACCGTCTCCCCCACCAGGTTGAACGCCAGCCCGGCGAGCACCACGGCCGCGGCGGGCGCGAGTGCCGCCACCGGGTTCACGTAGATGCCGTCGAGGCCTTCGCGCAGCAGCCGCCCCCAGTCGTAGTCCGGCGCCTGCACGCCGATCCCGAGGAAGGACAGCCCGGCGAAGGCGAGCAGTGCCGAGCCCGCACCGATCGTCGCGTTGACGACGAGCGGCTCGCCGATGTTCGGCAGCACGTGCCGGGCCAGCAGCCGGACCCGGCCGACGCCGGAAACCCGGGCGGCGGCGACGAAGTCGCGCCCGGCCACCGACGCGGACAGCGTCTGGACGAGCCGGGCGAACGCCGGCGCCATCGCGAACGCGATCGCCAGCACCGCGCCGTGCGTGCCCACCCCGAAGATCACCGCGAGGAACAGGGCCAGCAGCAGCCCGGGGAACGCCACCGCGATGTCGACGACGGCCTTGAGCAGCCGGGCCGCCCACCGCGGCAGCACCGACGGCAGCGTCCCGAGCACCACCCCGGCCGCGACGCCGATCGCGGTGGCGAGCACGGCGAGGCCGATCGAGAGCCGGGTCGCCACCAGCGTCCGGAAGAAGAGGTCGCGGCCCAGGGAGTCGGTGCCGAACGGGTGCGCCCCGGACGGGCCCTGGCCGATCGCGTCGGTGTCGATCGCCGCGGCCGCGTCGCCCCACAGGAGCGGCGCGAGCACCGCCAGCGCGACGACCCCCGCGAGCAGGACCGCGGAGCACGCGCCCACCGGCGAGCGCACGGCCGCCACCCAGACCGAACCGCGTCGTCGTGCCATGTCAGCTCTCCCGAATCGTCGAGCGGGGGTCGAGCAGCCCGAGCACGACGTCGACCAGCAGGTTCACCAGCAGTACGCCGACGCCGTAGACGAGCACGATCCCCTGCACCAGCGGGTAGTCCTTCTCCAGGATCGACTGCACGATCGTCGAACCGAGGCCGGGCCAGGCGAACACGTTCTCCACCAGCACGGTGCCCGCCACCATCGTGGTGAGCATCAGCCCGCCCAGGGTGAGCGACGCGGTCAGCGCGTTCGGCAGCGCGTGCCGGACGTACACGAGCCGCGCGGGCAGCCGCTTCGCCCGCGCGGTGCGGACGAAGTCGGCGCCCAGCACGGAAAGCAGCTCGACCCGGATGATCCGGGCGAGCACCGCCGCCGGCCCGACCGCCAGCGCCGCCACCGGCAGCACGTACGCGCTCGCGTCGTCACCGCCCGCCACCGGGAACCAGCCGAGGCCGACGGCGAGCAACGCAACCAGCCCGACCGCGATCAGGAACTCCGGGACGGCGGCGAGGAGCACGCTCACCGACGTGAACCCGAGCTCCGCGCCCCGGCGCCGCCCGCCGCGGGTCAGCACCGCGAAGCAGACGCCGGCCGGGACCGCGACGACGACCACCACGGCGAAGGCCAGCACCGCCAGCTGCAGCGTCGCCGGCAGCCGGTCGCCGATCACCTGCGCCACCGGCTGCCCGCTCACCATCGACGTCCCGAAGTCACCGGAGACCAGGCCGCGCAGGTAGTGCCCGTACTGCAGCCACAACGGGTCGTCGAGGCCGAGCTCCGCCCGCTTGGCGGCCACCAGGTCGGCGGGCGCGGTCATCCCGAGCGCGGCCCGCACCGGGTCGCCGGGGACCAGGTGGATCATCAGGAACGCCGCGGTGAGCAGCGCCCACAGCGAGACGGCGAACCGCGCCAGCCGCCGTGCGGCGAACGCCGGCCACGGGGTGCCCCGCAGGCCGGCGGTCGCCGTCGCCGTGGTCATTTCGCGTACATCCGGATCGAGGTCGGATCCATGTTGCCCTGGTTGAGCGTGAACTTCGCGCCGCTGGCGTAGACCGGCACGACGGAGTCGAAGTAGGGCACCGCGTCGACTCGCTTGACCAGTGCGGTCTCCGCCGCGTTCCAGTCCGGGCAGCTCGCTTCGCCGGGCTTCGAAGCCGCCCGCTGCGCCGCCTGGTCGTACCCGGGGTTGGCGATGTGCGCGAAGTTCGTGCCGTTGGGCGCGGCCGGGCCGGAGACGAACGGCACCAGCTGGCTCGGCAGGGTGAACCCGACCGGACCGAGGGAGACCTCCCACTCGCCGGTGCCGAACAGGACCTGGCTGAGGCCGGGGCTGTCGACCGCTTTGAGCGTCACCTCGGCGCCGAGGGACTTCCACTGCTGCTGGACCAGCTCCGCGGTCGGCGCCATCGTCGGGCCGAGCTGGGTGCCGTAGAGGACGGTGAGCGAGAGCTTCTTGCCGTCCTTGGCGCGCACGCCGTCCGCGCCCTTCTTCCAGCCCGCGGCGTCCAGCCCGGACGCGGCCGAGGCCGGGTCGTGGGCCGGCAGGTTGCCGGTGACGGAGTCGCCGGGGCACATCGCCGGCTCGTTCGTGACCATGCCCCGCGACGGCTTGCCGGCGCCGCTGGTCAGCACCTTGCCGAGCTGCGGCAGGTCGAGTGCCTGCGTCAGCGCCCGGCGGACGGCTTCGTCCTGTCCGGGCCGCCCGTCCGCCTGGTTGTAGAACACCTCGCCGATCGGGGCCGTGTAGTCGGCGTGGAAGAGCTTGCGCGCGTCCAGCCGCTGCCGGTCCGGTCCGATGATCTGGGCCGCGTTGAGCTCGCCGGACAGCAGCAGGTTCGTCGCGGTCGTGGTGTTCGGGACGACCCGCACGACGATCTTCTCCGGCAGGCCCGGTTCGGCCTTCCAGTCGCCCGGGCCCCACGTGTAGTCCTTGCGGCGGGTGAAGGTGTAGTGGTCGTTGGGCACGGACTCCGAAACCGTGAACATCCCGGTGCCGGCTTCGCCCTTGGCGAGCAGCTTGCGGTCCGCGAGTCCCTTCGCGCAGGCGATCGGCACGCCGCCGACGTTGCGGGCCAGGAACGCGTCCGGCTTTCCGCTGGTGACCGAGATCGTGCGCGTCGCCTCGTCCGCGGTCGCCTTCGTGCCCGGCGCGACGTAGAGCCCGGCGATGGGTGACTTGTTCGCCGGGTCGCCGATGAAGTTCACGTTGGCCGCGACGTCGGCCGCGGTCAGCGGCGACCCGTCCGCGCAGGTGAGGCCGGGGCGCAGGGTGAAGGACGCGGTGGTGGTCGTCGCCTCCCACTTCGCGGCGAGCCCCGGGACCAGCTTGCCGTCGGCGCCGAGGTTCAGCAGCGGGTCGTAGAGGAACCGGTCGACCTGGAGGGCGACCGACAGCACGGTCATGTGCGGGTCGAGGCTGCCGGGGTCGGAGCCGACGCCGACGTTGAACGTCTTGCCGTCCACCGGGGTCCCGTCCCCGGCCGCGGCGCCGCCGCCCGGTCCCCCGCAGGCGGTCGCGGCGAGGGCGAGGACCCCGAGCAGGACCGCGGCGGTCCGTGTCTTGGTCATGGGGTTTCCTTCCGCAGGTGGTCCACGGCGAGGCGGGCCGCCTCGCCGATGGCGGCGTCGACGGCGGGCTGCCGCTCGGCCAGGGATTCGGCCCGGGTGAAGACCGCGACGGCGAACCGGCGTCCGTCCGGGTAGGACACGACACCGGCTTCGTTGCGGACCGCGGGCAGCGTGCCGGTCTTGGCCGCGATCGTGACGTCGGCGGGGAAGCCGGCGGAGAGGCGGTGGGGCCAGATCTGGTGCGCCATGATCGAGCGCACCCGCTCGCACGCGGCCGGGTCGGCGGCGCGGTCGGTCCAGATCGCTTCGAGCAGCGTGGTGATCTCGCGGGGCGTCGACGCCGTCGTGCGCTCGGGGTCCAGCACCGCGAGCTTCCGGATCTGCTCCGGCCGGGCTTCGGCGAGAACGGTGTCGAGGTCCGCGTCATCGGCGGCCCCCAGGTCGGCGAGCACCGACGCGAACAGGTCTTCGCAGCAGCCGATCAGCCGGGTCCGCTTCAGGTCCAGATCGGCGAGGACGCGGTCGACGGCGTCCTGGCCGACGCGGTGGTAGATGACGTCCGTGGCCGCGTTGTCGCTCATGGTCAGCATGAACAGCGCGAGGTCGCGCCAGCTCATCTCGACGTCGTCCGCGCAGCCCGCGGTGCCGATCCCGCCGATGCGGTAGCGCTTCCCGACGCGGGTGCGTCCGGTCTCGTCCAGGCGCCCGGCGACGACCTCCCGGGCGTAGGCGACGGCGACCGGGATCTTGAACACCGACGCGAGCACGACCGGGTCGTCCGCGCCGGCGGCCACCTCGGGCCCGCCGCCGATCTCCCGCGCGTGCAGGAAGCCCCGCGCGCCGACCGAGGAGAAGACGTCGGCGATCTCCGCCTCGACGGTGCTCACGTGCGCACCCGCTTGTCGGCGCGGCCGGTGTGCAGGTACAGCGCGTGGCCTTCGCCGTCGTCGCCGACGAACGCGTGCGGCAGGTACATCCCCTGCATCGGCTCGGCCAGGATCAGCGTGTCGCCCTTCATCGCGACCAGCTCGGTCTTCTCGGGCTTGGCCAGCTCGGCGAAGATCCCCTTCGGGACGCGCTCGACCCAGACGCGGCCGTCGTCGTCCTGGCTGACCGTGATGTCCGCGACCGACGACGCGTACTCCCCCACGTACCGCGCGGCGTCGATGCGCGGCGCGGCCGGGTCCGGCACCGGCGGCACGGCGAGCTCGATGCCGGTCAGCTCCTTGAGGATGTGGCCGACGACCTCGGTGTAGACCGGGATCGGTTCGCCGCCGTTGGTCAGCAGCGCCACGGCGACGCCGTGCGCGGGCGCGAGCCGCAGGAAGGCCGACTGGCCGATCGTGCCGCCGTCGTGCCCGACGACCGCGCCGCCCGGCCAGTCGAACAGCGACCAGCCCAGGCCCCACGCGTCGCCGATCAGGCCGAGGTCGGGCAGCTCCACCCGGCGCTCCCGCATCGCGCGGGCGTTCTCGGCGCTCAGGACGCGCTTGCCGTCCGAGTCTTCGCCGTCGCGCAGGTGCATGGCCGCGAACGTCACGAGGTCCCGCGGCCGCATCGCGAGCATCGAGCCGGCCGGCGCGTTCGACGGCGCCAGCGACCAGACCCCGGCGGGTTCGGGGTCGGCGCCGGGCTCGGGCGCGACGTGGCCCAGCGCGGCCCGGAACCGGATCGCCTCGTACGGGCTCGCGGCGGCGTGCGTCAGTCCCAAGGGGACGAACAGGTGCTCGGCCAGGCAGTCGTTGTAGGCCTTGCCCCGCAGCACTTCCACGACCCGGCCGAGCACGCAGAAAGCGGCGTTGTTGTAGGAAAACATCTCGCCGGGCGCGAAGAGCTGGGGCACGTCGCCCAGGGTGGCGACGTACTTCTCGACGCAGTCGGCACCGCGGCCGGTGTCGGTGAAGATGTCGCCTTCGAAGCCCGAAGTGTGGGTCATCAGCTGCCGGACGGTGATCCGCGCGGCGGCGTCTTCGTCGGCGATCGTGAACTCGGGCAGGTACTTCCGCACCGGCTGGTCGAGGTCGAGCAGGCCCTCGTCGACGAGCTGCAGGGCCAGCGTGGTCGTCCAGACCTTCGTGATCGAGCCGATCTGGAACAGCGAGTCGGTGTCGGCCTCGACGCCGGTGCCCTTGTTGAGCACGCCGGCCGCGTGGTCGATGATCTCACCGCCGGCGTAGACCGCCACGGACGCGCCGGGCACCTTGTGGTCGGCCAGGACGGCGGGGAGCCGGGTTTCGAGCCAAGCGGAGAGTTCGGTGAGCTTCGACATGGTTGCCTCTCGTCCGAGATGGGGGAACCGGCGATTCGGGGATGCTAGGCCGGGGGCCGGGGCGGCCGATTCGTCGAAACCGACGAGACCCGGGGAAACTTTCATCGCGGCGGACGAACCCCCGCGTCGCGCGGCCGCGGTGGCAGGGCCGCGCGGGCCGCCGCCCAGCCGACCGCGGCCAGGACCTTGAGCTTCGAGGCGGTCACCGCCGCCTCGACGGTGAGCCGCCGGACCCGGACGCCGGCCTCGGCCACGCGGCGGGTGATCGCGTCTTCGGCTGATTCCACGGGGCTCTCCGTCCGTTGTGGACTATCCGGCGAAGGTGAACTGCTCGGCGCGCTGGGGCACCCAGAACGCGACGATCGCGGCGAGCAGGGTCGTGACGATGAGGAAGCCGAACGCGGCCGGGTAGGAGAAGCGGTCGGCCAGCCAGCCCATCACCACCGGGGCGACGGCGCCGGCGACCTGGCCGCCGAAGTTCATGATCCCCATTCCCAGCCCGATCACGGCCGGCGGGATCACCCGCAGCGGCAGGCCGAACACGCCCATCGTGGCGAGGCCGGCGACGCCGAGCGAGAGCGTTTCGTAGACGGTGAACTGCGTCGTGCTGCCCGCGGTGACCATCAGCGCGAGCAGGACGACCGTGGTGAGCAGGATGCCGCCGAGGAACCAGCGGGCCCGGTCGTGGAAGAAGCGGTCGAACAGCCAGCCGCCGAGGATCGTGGTGCCGATGCTGACGAGCATCGGGATCGCGGCGAGCACACCGGTCTGGGCCAGCGACAGGTGCCGCGCCTCCACCAGGTAGCTCGGCACCCAGGTGACCAGGCCGTAGGAAAGCATGTTGACCAGGCAGAACAGCAGCGCGAACTTCCACACCACGAACGACCGCAGCACGCGGGAGCGCGGCACCCGCGGGGTGGCCTTGCCCTCCGGCAGGCTGCTCAGCCGGTCGGGCAGCGCCTTCGGCAGGATCGCCCAGACCGCGATGCCGATCGCGGCCCCGCAGCCGGCCATCCAGAAGAACGTGTGCCGCCAGCCGACGGCCATCAGCAGCGGCCCGACGATCAGCGGGGCCAGGCCCGCGCCGATCCCGCTGGCCGAGAGCATCACGCCGCTCGCCGTCGCCCGGTTGGCCGGGGTGGTCCGCTCGGCGACGGCCTTGAACGACGCCGCCGGGAAGCAGCCCTGGCAGACGCCGAACAGCGCCCGCACGAGCAGCAGCAGGCCGAACGTGCCGGCCAGGCCCGTCAGCGCGGTGAACAGCGACCAGAGCACGAGCGTGACGAGCATCGGGCGCCGCGAGCCGTAGCGGTCGGCCAGGTAGCCCGCCGGGATCTGGCAGACCATGTAGACGAGCGCGAAGATCGTGACCAGCCAGCCCTGCTGGGCCTTCGACAGCGCGAACTCCGCCCCGATCGACGGCAGCGCCATGCTGATCGCGAAGCGGTCGATGTAGTCGACCGACCAGGCGAGCAGCATGACGACCATCGTCACCAGCGCCGTGCGGTTGACCCGCTTCGCCGTCCAGAGTTCGGTTTGCGCGTCGACCGCCGTCATGAGGCGAGCCAGGCCTTCGCGACGGTGACCTCGGCGAGCCGTTCCGGGATCGGCGTGACGCCGAGGCCGGGGCCCGAGGGCACCGGCAGCCGGCCGCCTTCGAGCACGAACGGCTCGGTGATGTCCTCGGTGTAGAACCGGTCCGACGCCGACGTGTCGCCGGGCAGGGTGAACCCGGGCAGCGAAGCGAGCGCCACGTTCGCCGCCCGGCCCAGCCCGGTCTCGATCATCCCGCCGCACCAGACCGGGACGCCGTGCGCGGCGCACACGTCGTGCACCCGCCGCGCCTCGAGGTACCCGCCGACCCGGCTGGGCTTGATGTTGACGATCCGGCAGGCGCCGAGCTTGATCGCGTCGGCGGCCGAGCGGGCCGAGACGACGGACTCGTCGAGGCAGATCGGCGTCCGGATGTGCCGGGCCAGCTCGGCGTGCCCGAGGACGTCCTCCTCTTCGAGCGGCTGCTCGATCAGCAGCAGCTCGAACGGGTCGAGCCGCTGCAACTGCGGGACGTCCGAGAGGGTGTACGCGGTGTTCGCGTCGACCTGCAGCAGGATGTCGTCGCCGAAGCGCTCGCGGACCGCGCGCACCGGCTCGACGTCCCAGCCCGGCTCGATCTTGAGCTTGATCCGGACGTAGCCGTCGTCGAGGTAGCCGCCGACGACGTCCAGGAGCTTCGGGATCGTGTCCATGATGCCGACGGACACCCCGCACGGCACCGAGTCCTTCGTGGACCCCAGCGCGGTGCCGAACGAGATGCCGTGGGCACGCAGTTCCGCGTCCAGGACCGCCATTTCCAGGGCGCCCTTGGCCATCCGGTGGCCCTTGAACTTGGCCAGCAGCGGCGCGACCTTGCCGGCCGTGAGGTCCTCGGCGGCCAGCAGGGCCGGGACGAGGAACGTCCGCAGCACGTGCTCGACGCCGTCGACGTACTCCGAGGAGTAGAGCGGGTCGGCCATCGCGCCGCACTCGCCCCAGCCCTCGCCTTCCGATGTCACCGCCCGCAGGAGCAGCAGCTCGCGTTCGGCCTGCGTGCCGAACGACGTCCGGAACGGCGCGACCAGGGGCATCCGGACGCGGAGGAGTTCGATACCACTGAGTTTCACGCGTGCTCCTTTGCCAGGACGTACCAGCCGGCCCGATCGAATCCGAGGACGGAAGCGCCCCCGGCCATCAGGCCGCCGAGCACCTCCCGCAGCGCGACCCGCCACGCCCGGCCCTGGTCCGGGTCGGTACGGCGGAGCGCCTCGATGTCCGGCGGCACGGCCACGAGCACGACCGGCGCGTCCGCCGGGCCGGTGACCGGCGCGCCGTCGGGACCCGCCGCCAGCGCGACCGCGGCACCTTGCGTCCTCAACGCCGAGGCGTCGAACCGGGCCGGGGTGCCCTCGGCCGCCGCGCGGACCGGCGGGCTCGCGAGGTCCCAGACCGCCATCAGCCGGTCGGTGTCGCCCGCGCCGTTGATGCCGTCGTGCATCGGGCCGTAGAAGTCGGGCAGGTAGTGCTCGGGCCGGGCCGCGAGCTTGGTCAGGTTGAAGTGCGCGTTGCGCCGCACCAGCGGGTCGAACGTCCAGGAGATCGACGTGACGTCCTGCTGCAGCGCCCACGCGCGCTGGTGCAGCTTGAGGGCGAAGCCGATGCCGCGGCCGTGCCCGGCGGTCGCGACCCCGGCGATGTGGCTGTGCAGGCCCCGTTTCCCGGGCCCGCCGAAGAACCCGAAGCAGGCACCCAGCAGCTCGGGCCCGTCGAAGGCGCCACCCACGTAGTTGCCGGCCGAGACCATGGCCCGCAGCAGCTCGGACGTCACGGGCTGGTTGCCGGGAGCGGGCCGCCAGATCGACTCGAAGAGCCGGGTCACGGCGGTCAGGTCGGCGACCTCGGCCAGGGTCCGGACCCGGACTCCCGAGGCCGTGGCGGCGGCGGTCGCGGCGGCGGCCGCCTCGTCCCGCAGGAGCGGGGCTGTGTTCGTCACGACTTCTGTCACGCCTCCGATCCTCTCCGGTCCCGTCCGGCGGGTCACCGTTGTGCCGCACCGGAATCGCCCCGCGCGTTCGTCGCCGCGGACGAACTCCGTTGGGACAGCACGGTTTCGGTGAGGGCCTTGAGCAACTCCGTGCGGCGGGCCAGCTCGCCGACGACGACGTGCTCGTGGTCGGCGTGGGCGCCACCGCCGACCGCGCCGAGGCCGTCGAGCGTCGGAATGCCCAGTCCTGCCGTGAAATTGCCGTCCGAGGCACCGCCGACCGCGGCTGCGGTGAGCGGGCCGCCGAGTTCGTTCGCGAGGACGAAGAGGGCCGAAGACGCCTTCGCTTCCAAGGGCGGCCGGTTGACACCGCCGACGATGCGGAGCTGTGCCCGGTCGAGGACCGGCGTCAAGCTTCTGATCGCCCGGTCGACGCGGTCCTGCTCGGCCGCGTCCCAGGCCCGCACGTCGACCGCGACGCTCGCCGTGGCGGGCACGGTGTTGGTCGTGGTGCCGGCCGTGAGCGCCGTCGGGACGACGGTGGTGCCCTTACCCGGATCGGCGAGCGCGGCCACCGCGAGGACCTGGTGGGCGATCTCGATCCCGGCGTTGACGCCCTTCTCCGGCTCGAGCCCGGCGTGCGCGGCGCGGCCGTCGGCCTCGATCCGGTACAGGGAAACACCTTTGCGGCGGGTCTTCAGCGCGCCGCCGTCGGCCGAGGCTTCGAGCACGAAGACCGCGTCACAGCTCTTGGCCTCTTCCTCGATCAGGGCGCGGGACAGCGGTGAGCCGATCTCCTCGTCGCCGGTGACGAGGATCGAGAGGCCGTCCCGGTCGGTCAGGGCCGCGGCGGCGTGCAGGGCCATCACCACACCGGCTTTCATGTCGAAGCAGCCGGGGCCGCGCAGCACGCCGTCGCGGACCTCGAACGGGTGCGTCCGCAGGGAACCCAGCGGCCACACGGTGTCGTGGTGGCCGAGCAGCAGGACGCGCGGCTCCCCGCCGAACCGCCAGCGCAGGTGCGTGCAGCCGTCGGTGACGAGCCGCTCCGGTTCGACGCCGAGCAGCCGGCGGCCGATCCCGGCGACGACCTCGGCACTGCGCGCGACGGCTTCGTGGTCGTGCGAGGGCGACTCGCAGCGGACGAGCGTCTCGATGTCGTCGATCACCGCGGCTCACCCCGCAGGGGTTTGCCGGGCAGTGCATCGGTGTTCAGATCCCCTTCGCTGACAACGGGAACTCCGCCGACGTAGAGGTGCCGGACGCCCACTGACGGCCGGGTGGGATCGGTATACGTTGCGGTGTCGGTGATCCGGGCGGGGTCGAGCACGACGACGTCGGCGTCGGCCCCCGCGGCCAGGTGGCCCTTGCCGCGCGCTGCTGGCGCGACGTCGTCGAGCAGCCGCGAAGGCAGGTAGGAGCAGCGCCGGAACGCCTCGAGCCAGCTCCACACCCCGGCTTCGCGGACCATCAGGCGCAGGGTCTTCGCGAACGTGCCCGCGGTCCGCGGGTGGGTCGTGCCGCCGGCGGGCAGCGGCCACTCGGTCGTCTCCGTGCGACCGTCCTTCCAGTACACCGGCATGGCGTCGCTGGCGACGACGGAGTCGGGGAACGCGAGCGCCTGGTGCAGCAGGCCGCGGTCGCGGGGATCGGTCTCGTCGAGGAACTCCAGGATGCACGGCGTGCCGGGGTCTTCCTGCCGCACCTGACGCAGCCGGCCTTCGTCGGCGACGCGCTCGCCCGTCTCGAGGATGACCACGCTCGACGGCCGGAGTCCCTTCAGGCGCAGGCGGTCCGGCTCGATGAAGGCCGCGCCGACGGCGGTGCTGCCCGCGCCGTACGGGTAGGCCTCGACGGTGACGCGCGAGCCTTCGCGGCGGGCGGTGTCCAAAGTGGCCAGGACGCGGTCGATGTGGTGCCCGGACGTGCTGTTGACGTGGCAGTGGTGCATCGCGGCGCCGGTCTCCCCCGCGGCCGCGACGATCTCGACCGACCCGTCGACCGGGGTCGCCGGGTCGACCTCGACCAGCTCGCGGACGTGGGTGTAGGTCGGCACGCCGGCCTGCGCGGCGAGGTGCGCGACGGCCATGAACTCGCCGGGCTCGGTCGCGGGCGCGTACCCCATGAGGATGCCGATGCCCAGCGCGCCCCGCGCGAGCTCACCTTCGAGCAGCGCCAGCCAGGCGGCGAGTTCGGTCGGGGTGGAACTGCGCTGCCACCGCGGGTTCCCGAGCACCGCGAGCCCGCCGGCGATGCTGGCGTCGGGCGCGATGTCCGCGAGCACCTGGGCGCGGGCGGCGCCCCAGGAGGCGGAGAAGCCGTAGTGCAGCGGGCGTCCGGCCGCGGCGGCCTCGGCGTAGGCCCGCTCGATGGGCATCAGCCCGGCTTCGAGGTCGAGCGCCGTGGTGACGCCGTCCATGGCCTGCAGCCGCTGCCCGGCGATGGAGTGCACGTGGCTGTGCAGGTCGACGAACCCGGGCCCGACGACGAGCCCCCGGACGTCGACGACGGTGGCGTCCGGCGCCTCGATCCCGACGCCGGCCGCGGCGACCAGGCCGCCGTCGAGGAGCACGTCCGCGATGCCGTCGAACCCGGTCCCGGGGTCGACGACCCGGCCGCCCCGCAAGAGTGTCTGCACCCGTCCGCCTCCTCGTCGTTGCCGATCGAGGTGACGTTAGGGGGATTTCCGGCGGGCCCGTTGGTGCGCGACGACGAACCGGGGCGGCGGTCTTCAGCCGCGCGGACGAACCGGCGTGACCGGGGCCAGGAGGAGACCCGTGATCGCGTCGATCAGGCCCGTGCCCGCGTCGTCCCAGCTCGCCCTCGGGGTCGGCGTGCCCTCGGCCAGGGCGCGCTCCCGCTCCGCGGTCATGTGGATCATGAGCTGGCGGGCCATGTCGCCGCGTTCGGCGCGGACGTCCGGCGGGAGGCCGTCGAGGCAGCGGTTCAGCCCCTCGACCGCTTTGGCCAGCGCCGGGGACGACAGGGACTCCTCCGCGATGATCGCCCGCAGCGCCGGGTCGGTCATCACCTGGGCGCTGAACCGGGCGAACCACGTCGGGGCACCCAGCTCGCTCAGGTACGTCGTGCTCGGGCGGACCAGGCAGGCCACCCAGTCCCGCAGGCCGGCGCCGTCTTCGACGCCCTCGACGAGCTCGGCGCGCAGCCGTTCCATCCGCTCGGTGTGCTTGCGGACGATCGCGCGGACCAGGTCGGCCTTGGTGCCGAAGTGGTAGTTGACGGCGGCGTTGTTGCCCTGCCCGGCGGCCTCGCTGATGTGCCGGTTGGACACCACCTGCACCCCGTGCTCGGCGAAGAGCCGCTCCGCCGTCACGAGGATGCTCTCCCGCGTCGCGCTCGCGCGGGCCGCCTTGACGTTCATCGCCCCACCCTACGGAGCCCACCGGGTTGACACCCCGGCGGCGCGGGTACCCCGCGGGTCATGAGCACCGACGTCGAACGCGCGGCACACGCCTTCTGCCCGCGGTGCCACCCGGACCCGAAGCCGGGCGAAGTGCTCACCGCCCTCTGCGGTGCCCGGCACCCGTACCACGGCCGCCGCGACCGGCCGGTGAACACCTGCCCGGCCTGCGTGGCGCTGGCCTCGGCGTCGGTGTACGCCTGCGGCCACCCCGGCGGCTAGTCCCGCCAGGCCCGGACCAGCACGGGCAGCGCCGCCACGAGGGCGACCCCGCGTACGGCACCGGCCACGAGGTACGGCGCCCGCAGCCCCAGCCCGTGGGCGACCAGCCCGCCGGTCAGGGCGCCCGCCGGGATCAGCCCCCAGCCGAGCAGCTTGTACACGCTCGTGACCCGGCCGAGCAGTGCGGACGGCACGAGCCGCTGGCGGAGCCCGACGGTCACGATGTTCCAGAGCGTCGTCACGAACCCGTTCACGGCGAGGAACGCGCCGAGCGTCACCGGGTCCCGGCTCAGCCCGATGCCGGCGAACGCGCCGACGTTGACCGCCAGCGCCGTCACGAGCGCGGCCCGGTCGCCGGTCGCGGCCACGACGCGCGCGTTCACCAGGCCGCCGAGCACGCTGCCCAGCGCCGCCCCGGCGAGCAGCAGGCCGTAGCCGCGCGCGTCCAGGCGGACGACCTGGGTGGCGAGCAGGACGAGCGTCGCGTTGGCGAGCTGGCCGCAGAAGGTGTTGACGCCCAGCAGGACCGCGAGCGTCCGCAGCAGCCGGTGCCGCAGCAGCCACGCCAGCCCTTCGCGCACGGCGGAGCGGGCCCGCACACCGGGCTCTCGCCGGGGCAGCTTCGCGACGAGCACCGAGGACAGGGCGAACGAGACGGCGTCGAGCCCGAACGGCAGCGCCGCCGCCACGCCGAACAGCAGGCTGCCCAGCGGTGGCCCGGCGAACTGGACGCCGATCGTCGTGATCGCCTGCTGGCGGCCGTTGGCCCGCGCCAGCAACGGCTTCGCGACCAGGTCCGGCAGGATCGCCTGCGCCGCGGTGCCGAACACGACGTCCCCGGCGCCCAGCCCGAACGCCGTGACGACGAGGAGCGGGATACCCGCGCGGCCGCACGCCACCAGCAGCGCGGTCGTCGCGACCAGCACCGCCTGGAACGCCTGTGCCCGCCACATCAGGCCCGCGCGGTCGTGCCGGTCGGCCAGTGCCCCGGCCGGGAGGCTCAGCAGCAGCCACGGCAGGTACGCCGCCGTCGAAACGAGCGACACGAGCCGCGGGTCCCGGGTGATCGTGACGGCGAGCAGCGGCACCGCCGCCGTGAACGCGCCGGTGCCGACGTTGTCGATGCCGGTCGCCCACCAGAGCCGCCGGAAATCCCCCGAGATCATGCTCCGATCCTTCGGCCACCGCGCCGAGGCGGACAGCATTTAGCCCGGTGCTCCATACTCGGCGGCATGGCCCTGACGATCGAACTGGGCGCCGACGAGCTGGCGACGACCCGGATCGCGATCTCCCCGCTCTCGGAGACCGTCGCGTGCCTCCGGCAGCTGGGCGGCATCGAACGGCAGGCCGCCACGCTGCCGTGGCTGCGCTGGGCCCAGGACGAACTGGCCCGCGAGCCGCTCGACCTCCCGTGGACCTGGCCGCTGCTCGTGCACGACCGGCCCGGCTGGCCGCAGTTCCTCGTCCCCGCACCGAAGGACTCCGGTCCGTCCATCGAGGACGACCTGGCCGCGCTCCGGGGCACGACCGCGCGTCAGGTCCGGGCCAGTCTCGGCCGGGTGTTCGGCGACGCCCTGAGCGGAACGGTCGCGGAGCTCGCCGCGCGGCCGGCGGCCGGGCTGACGGCGATCGCCACCGAACTGCGCCGCGCCCACGACCGGCTGGTCGCCCCGCACTGGCCGCGGATCCGCGCCGTCCTCGACGCCGACGTCGCCCACCGCGCCCGGACGCTCGCCGCGGGCGGCGCCGAACGGCTGTTCGCCGGGCTGCACCCCGACCTGCGCTGGCGGGACGGCCGGCTCTGGCACACCGGCGACCGCCCGCCCGTGCACCGGGGTCCGGGCGGGCTGGTCCTCATCCCCGTCGTGCTCGGCTCACCGCACGTGCTGATCAAGCGGAACACGTCCACCCAGACGACGGTCCGCTACCCGGCCCGCGGCCGCGGCGCCCTCTGGACGGCGGGCACGCGGCCGCCCGCGGCCGGCACCGTCCGGCTGCTCGGCCGGGCCCGGGCCGGGCTCCTCGAGACCCTCCGCTCCCCCGCCACCACGACCGAGCTGGCCCGCGCGCTCGGCGTGACGCCGGGCGCGGTGTCGCAGCACCTGGCCGTCCTGCGCGAAAACGGCCTGGTGAGCCGGGAACGTTCCGGGCGCCGGGTCCTCTACGTGACCACGGCGCTCGGAACGTCCCTGCTCGGCGGCTAGCCCAGCGAGCTCAGCGGCACCGCGAACACCGCCCGCCCGCAGACCTGGTTCTGCGCCGCGCAGTCCGCGGTCGACCACTCCGACTGCGACCACACCAGCCCCGTCGACCAGTCGTACGTCAGCGCCTCCGGGTGGACGGCCCAGCAGGCCGTCGTGGAGCCGCAGGTGGCCGACGTGCCGGCCGTCGTCGTCTGGGCCCAGAGCTGGCCGTTGAGCGTCGCCGAGCTGTGCGCGACGTACCACTTGCCGTTGTGGGACAGCACGCCCTGCATGTTGCCGACGGAGCTGCGGAACGCCTCCGTCGCGGTGCCGGTCAGCAGGTAGTCCGTGCCCATCGGGAAGCGGTAGAGGCGGCCGTGCAGGCTCTGGTCGGAGAAGTACTCCGTCGTGACGATCGACGCCGGGGTGGTGCTGCGGTCCAGCGAGAGCGACGAGAAGCACGGCACGCCCGTGTCGGAGGCCATGCTGCAGGTGCCGCCCGCGTAGGTGTAGTAGCCGATCTGCATCATCGCGTACTTGTAGGTGTACGCCGCATACCCGCCCGAGGTCCTGCCGATCGCGTTGGCCGTCGTGTCGGTCATCTGCAGGATGTGCTTGGTGCTGAACACCCGGATCGCGGTCGAGGTGTTGCCCACCGCGGTGACGTAGATCTTGTCGCCGTACCAGGCCATCCCGCCCATGTGCGCCTGCGCGGCGGAGAAGCTGCTGCCGGTGCTGTTCGGCACGGCCAGGTACACCATCCGGTGCGCGGCCGCGGCGGGGTCGTCGTAGTTGACCGCCTGGATCCGGGCGTCGTCGTAGCGGCCGAGCGCGTCGGTGCCGTGCCAGCCGGACAGGATGATCTTGTCCGCGCCCCACATGCCGTCGTCGTCGGCGTCGCCGGACGTCGTGATGCCCTGCGGGACCCAGGTGGTGCTGCCCGCGCGGTCGGCGTCCCAGCACAGCGACTTCGTCGCCGTCGGCGCCTTGGGCAGCGCGGCCTTCTCGGCGGTGGTGCAGCCGGTCATCGCGTAGCTGGGGTCGTTGACGACGGTGTTGAGGCTGACGTTGGGCAGCGCGGTGTCGAGCGCGGTCAACGCGGTGGCCGGCGTCGCGTGCCACACCAGGTTCTGCTTGGCCGTCGTCGTCAGCGGATCGCTGTAGGCGGCACTGGCCGTGCCGGGCAGGGCCAGTGCGCCGGCCACCACGGCCAGCACGAGGAGGAGCGCTTTCGGAATTCGCATGGGCGCCAGTGCGCCACACGCGGGTCCAAAATCCGTACAAGCCGCGTACTAGTCGGCCAGCGCGAGCACCGTCCGCGCCTGTTCCACCATGGCGACGTCGAGGAACGTCCCGTCCGGCAACGCGATCGCGCCGACGCCCGCCGAGGTCGCGTCCGCGACCCGCGCGATCACCTCGCGGGCCCGCGAGACCTCCTGTGGCGTCGGCAGGAACGCGGCCCGGATCGTCCCGAGCTGGCTCGGGTGGATCGCGGTCCGGCCGCGGAAGCCGAGCGCGCGGCCCGCCCGGCAGGAGGCCGCCAGCCCGTCGAGGTCGCGGACGTTCGCGTACGCGGACATCGCGGGCGGCGCGAGCCGGGCCGGCCGCGCAGCGACGACCACCCGGCTGCGGGCCCACGTCAGCCCGGCGTCGTCGGCGAGGTCGAGGTCCGAGCGCAGGTCCGCCTCGCCGAGCCCGATCGACGCGATCGCCGGCGACGTCGCCGCGACCGCCAGCGCCCGTT
Organism: Amycolatopsis stemonae; assembly: GCF_054781455.1. Taxonomy (NCBI): domain Bacteria; kingdom Bacillati; phylum Actinomycetota; class Actinomycetes; order Pseudonocardiales; family Pseudonocardiaceae; genus Amycolatopsis; species Amycolatopsis stemonae. The sequence goes on from NZ_BAAGUJ010000011.1 coordinate 124,567, forward strand.
CGACCCCCAGCGCGGACTCGATCAGCGGGTGCAGGGCCCGGCCCGGCAGCACGGCGGCGACGGCGAGGATCTCTTCCGGCGTCTCGACCTTCGGCAACCGCGCGCCCACCTCGGGTGGCAGGCTCGCGACCGCGGCGAGGTCGGCGTCGTGCCACGGCGTGCTCGGGTGGTTGACCCGCACCTGCACCGGCCGGGTGACCGACGCGAGCAGCCGCCCGAGGTGGTCCCGGGCTTCGGCCTTGCGCGCCGGCGCGACAGCGTCCTCGAGGTCGACGAGCACGACGTCGGCCGCCGAGGCCAGAGCCTTGCGGACCCGGTCGGGGCGGTCGGCGGGCGTGTAGAGGAACGTCAGCGGCGGGGTCACACCGCACCCCGCTCGCGCAGTTCGGCCACTCGCTCGGGCGCGAACCCCAGCTCCGCCAGCACGGCGTCGGTGTCCGCGCCGTGCGGACGGCCGGTGAAGCCGATGACGCCGTCGTGGCCGGAGAGGCGGAACAGCGGGCCCTGCATGAGCATCGGGCCGAGGTCGGCGTCCTCGATTTCGTGGACCGTGCCGAGCGCGCGGAACTGCGGGTCGGCGACGATGTCGGCGCCGTCGTAGACCGGCGCGACCGCCGCCTGCGCCGCCTCGAACGCCGCGACGACCTCGTCGCGCGTGCGCTGCCCGATCCACTTCCCGACGGCTTCGTCGAGTTCGTCGGCGTGGCGCGCGCGGCCGGCCCCGCCGGCGAACCACGGCTCGTCCACGAGGTCCGGCCGGCCGACGAGGTGGACGACGCGTTCGGCGACCGACTGGGCCGAAGTGGACACGGCGACCCACTGGCCGTCGGCGGTGCGGTAGGTGTTGCGCGGCGCGTTGTTGGTGGAGCGGTTGCCGGTGCGCGGCTGGACGGTGCGCAGCTGGTCCCAGCGCGTGATCTGCGGGCCGAGCATGGCCAGCATCGGCTCGATGATCGCGGTGTCGACGACCTGCCCGCGCCCGGTGGTCGCGCGCGCCGCGAGCGCGACCATGATCGCGTACGCCGTGGCCAGGGACGCGACGCCGTCGGCGAGCCCGAACGGCGGCAGCGTCGGCGGCCCGTCCGGCTCCCCGGTGGCCGCCGCGAACCCGCTCATCGCTTCGGCGAGCGTCCCGAAGCCGGGCCGGGACCGGTAGGGACCGACCTGCCCGAACCCGGTGACACGGGCGAGCACGAGCTCCGGGTTCCAGCTCGCGAGCTCGTCGTAGCCGAGGCCCCAGCGTTCGAGGGTGCCCGGCCGGAAGTTCTCGATCACGACGTCGGCCGTGGTGACCAGGGCGAGGAAGACCTCACGTCCGCCTTCGCTGCCGAGGTCGGCGGTGATGGTGCGCTTGTTCCGGCCCAACGTCTTCCACCACAGGTTGACGCCGTCCTTCGCGGCGCCGTGCGTGCGTGACGGGTCGGGCTTGCGCGGGTGCTCGATCTTGACGACGTCGGCACCCATGTCGCCCAGGTGCATCGCGGCCATCGGGCCGGCGAAGAGCGTGGACGCGTCGACGACGCGCAGCCCGGCCAGCGCGCCGTCCGAGGGATCACGGGAGACCGTCACGCGGTCACCTCCCAGGCGCACCGGAAGCCGACGGTCGCGCTCCGCGCCAGGCCCAGGCCGGGCAGGAGCAGCTTCAGGGTGTAATCCGGTTTCTGCACGCCGCCTTCGACGTACCATTCGGAGCCTTCGGCGTGGTAGTCGCTGCCGCCCTTGAGCATCACGAACCGCGTGCGGCCGTCGGAATGTTCGCTTTCGGTCCAGTTCCAGACCGCCGGAATCCCGCGCCGCAGCCGCTCCCCCGCCAGCTGCCACTCGTCCTCGGTCGGCAGGCGGCCGCCGCGCCAGGCGCAGTACGCGCGGGCGTCGTCGAGGTCGACGTGGGTGACGGGAGCGTCGGGAGGGCCCGGACGTCTCGGCTCCTGGCCGGTGGCGGCGAGGAACTCGGCGTACTGGGCGTTGGTCACTTCGGTCGCCGCTACCGCCACGGCCGTGGTCAGTTCACCTTCACGCTGCAGCGTGCGGGCGTCGTGCAGCCGCGGCGGGAGGGGTTTCCATTCGTCCACGTAGGGCGCTCCCTGGTACATGCCGGTTTCTCGGGCGCGGTAGCGCACGGTCAGCACGTACGGTCCGGCCGGGACGACGACGGCGTCCGCGTCGGGGGTACCGGTGGTCTTCGGTGGACTCTTGCGGGTCGCGATCCGGTGCGGGAACGAGGCGTCCGGGTCGTGCGGCAGCGGCGGGAGGTCCGGCAGCCACCCCGCCACGGCGGCACCGATGCCCCGGGCCGGGACCCCGCCGAAGAGGTCGGTGCCGGGCAGCGGGCCCTGGTAGTCGGTGCTAGCGCGGTTGACGAACGTCCACAGTGTCCGATCGGCTCGCTGCCATTTCGACGCGTAGACCCCCGCGGCCTCCGCCTCGGGCGGGAGTTCGGCCAGGGGCGTCCATTCGCCGTCGAGGAGCAGGTCCGCCGCCGCGCGTTGGACCGTGACCATGCGGCGGACGGTGGCGGCGTCGCGCGGCGACCAGCCGACCCACACGCCGAAGACGACCTCCCACACCATGACGCCGACGCCGTTGAGCCAGGCCGACTGCAGCTCTTCGCTGTGGTCGCGGTGCCAGCGCCGGACGTGGTGCTGCATGTGGCGCCGCTCGTACCAGTGGGCGCGCAGGACGCCGGGCACCGGCGAGTCGGCGAAGAACTGCGCCCACGACGCCGCGTGGTCCTCGATCCGCTCGACCGGCAGCTTCGACTCGCCCTCGAGGACGATGCCGGGTCGCGCGGCTTCCAGCCGCTCGACGAAGTCCGGTTCGGCCTTCTTGAGGGTGTCGAGGAAGACACCGTCGGCCTGCAGGTCCTGCACGAGGGCGGCCAGCTCGGTCAAGTCGTCCTCGCCGCGGCGAGTACCGACGTCCCAGGGGTTGTAGTCGACGAAGACGTGCAACCCGCGGCCGTGCAGGGTCTCGATCAGTTCGCCGAGGCCGGGGACGTCGCGGTAGAAGTCCCACTGGTTGCGGTCGTCGAGACCGATCACCGGGTAGGCGTGCCAGAGCACGACGGCGTCGAGGCCGCCGAAGCGGTCGCGTGCGTCGGCGAGGAACCGCTCGGGCGTGAACCGGCGGTCCTCGAAGGAGTACAGCAGTTCGTCCCAGAGCCACACCTGCGCGACGGCGAAGCAGGACGCCGCCCAAGTCGCTTGTGGACGTTCATAGGCGGCGCCAGTGTAGCCGTGGCGCTTTCGGGCGTCCTCACGCCACGCACGGAGCTCGGCGCGCCACGCGGGGCGGTCGGCGGGGTCCGCGGGCGCGGCGAAGATCTTCGCGTCGTCCAATTCGGACAGTGGCCCGCGCACCTCGGTGGGCCGGTCGATCGGCCGCGGGACGAGCGGGTCGAACTGGTGGGTCATGACGTCATCCCTGCGACCTCGGCTTCGGTGGGAACGGCGGCCTGGGCACCGGGCCGGGTGACGGCGAGCGCCCCGGCGGCCGACGCCCTTCTTGCGGCAACGGGAAGGTCGTCGCCCTGGGCGAGCGCGGCCGCGAGCACGCCGCAGAAGGTGTCCCCGGCGCCGGTGGTGTCGACGACGTCGACGGGGATGCCGGGGATGCGCACGGGTTCGCGGTCCCGCTGCAGGACGACACAGCCTTCGCCGCCCAGGGTGACCACCAGAGCTGGTACCCGCTTCAGCAGCTTCTCGGGCTCACCGGCGAGGTCGGCGGCCTCGTGCTCGTTGACGACGAGCAGGTCGACCACTTCCCAAAGCGAGTCGGGCAGTTCCCGCGACGGCGCGGCGTTGAGGACCATCCGCGCGCCCCGCCGGGCCGCGGCGGCCGCGGCGACCACGTCGAGGGGGATCTCCAGCTGCGCGAGCACCACGTCGGCTCGGGCGATCCGCTCGGCCTGGGCGGGCCCGATCCGGACGTGGTCGTTCGCCCCGGGCGCGACGACGATGGCGTTCTCCCCGTCCGGTGACACGGTGACGAAGGCGGTCCCGGTGGGCGCGTCGGCCCGTTCGACGAGATCGGTCCGGACGCCGGCACCCCCGAGGGAGACGAGGACGAGGTCGGCGGCTTCGTCCTCACCGAGCGCGCCGAGGAAGCTGGTATCGGCACCCCCGGCCACGGCGGCGGCGACGGCCTGGTTCGCCCCCTTGCCCCCGGGACTGCGGCGAAGACGCCCGCCGAGCACGGTTTCCCCGGCCTTGGGCGGCCGGGCCACGTCGACGGCGAGATCGACATTGGCCGAGCCGACGACGACCACCCGCCCCTTCACGAGAACACCCCCATCCGACGGGCAAGGCTCGCCCGGCTGAGCGCACTCCGGCGAACCACCCGGCAGGCGCAGCCGATCGCCGCGCACCGGCCGCCCACCCCGACCAAGCCCGTAGCCGCCCGACCGCCGACCCGGCAGGCGCAGCCGATCGCCGCACGTTGTCCGCTCATCGGCCCGCCTCCGCCAACGCCGCCGTCCGTGCCGCGAGGTCCGCGATCCGGCACTCGCCGCCCGGCAACGACGTCGCGATGCGGCCGTCGAGGGGCTTGCTCCAGTACTCGTCCACCCCGTGCAGGGCGCCCACCACTCCGCCCACCGTCGCGGCGGCCGAGTCGGTGTCCCAGCCCGCCGTCACCGCGATCGACACGCTCCGCCCGAACTCGCCGCCTCCGGCCGCGAGCGCGTAGGCGATCACCGCCGCGTTGTTCAGCACGTGCACCCAGTGCAAATCGCCGTAGGCCGCGTGCAAGCGGTCGAGTCCACTTCGGACGTCGCCCGCCGACGCCGCCGAACGGCCGAGTGAGACCGCCGACGCCAGTGCGCTGCCCGGCGGGATCACCGTGGCCGCCGCGTCGAGGACCTCCGCCACCGTGTCGCACACCATGGCCGCCGAGGCGAGGGCCGCCGCCCACATCGCGCCGTACACGCCGTTGCGCGTGTGGCTCAGGCGGGCGTCCGTCCACGCCAGCCGGGCCGCCGCGCGGACGTCGCCCGGGGAGACCCAGCCGAACACATCAGCGCGGATCAGCGCCCCGATCCACTCCCGGAACGGGTTCCGGTACGTCGCGGTGTCCGGGCGCGCGTCCAGGAGGTTCCGGTACGCCGCCCGCTCCGCCGTGAACACCCGCCCGGCCGGGAGGTTGTCCAGCCACAGCTGCGCGACGTCGTCCGTCGTGAACGAACGGCCGTGCGTCTCCAGGAGCGACAGCGCCAGCATCGGGTAGTTGAGGTCGTCGTCCTCGGGCATCCCGTCGATGTTCTCCTCGAGCGACGTCGGCGCCGAACGGCGGTTCCACGGCCACCGAGCCGCGACGTCGGCAGGCAGTCCCACCGCGGTGAACCACCCGCTCAACGGCCAGCGGCCGGTCGCCCGCAGGATTTCTTCGATGCCTTCGCGCGGGATCTTCTCCACGGGCTTGCCCAGCAGGCACCCGGCAGCCCGACCGGTCCACGCGGCGAGTTCACGCCCCCGCGAGCCGCGCGGCAGCGAAGGCGCCGGCGGCAGGTCCAGCGAGTCCCACGAAGGTTCGGCACCCGGCGCGTCCAGCTCGTCCAGCAGTTCCCGGGCCAACGGCCGCAACGCGGGCAACGCGGGACCCGCGCCGCTCACGGCCGGCGTGGGCGAACCACCCGCCGCGACCCACCGCGCCCGCACCGAAGCGACGTCGCGCCCCTCCGCGAGGGACTGCACCAGCTCGTGCGGGAGCAGGTCCTCGGGCTGGGCCCAGGTCAGCCTCACGCCGTCTCCTCGAGAAAGGCGACCCGGGCGAGTGCCCGCTCGCGGTCGGCCTTCAGGATGTCCGCGGCCGCCGAGGCCAGCAGGTGCCCGGTCTCCCGCAGGTCCATCCGGCTGGCGTCGCCGATCTCGTCGACCCACTCGGCGGGCACCGCGGCCGTCCCGCCGAGGCCGGCGCACAGCGCGCCCGCCATGACGGCGATCGAGTCGGCGTCCCGGCCGTAGTTGACGGCCGCCAGCACCGCGCCCCGGAAGTCGCCCCGGTGCGCCAGCACGAACGCCAGCGCCGCGGGCAGCTCTTCGATCGCCTTCGTCCGCGAGGGACGCCGCGCGTCGAGGGACATCTCCCGGTAGTGCGGCCCCACCGAGTCGAACGGCGCGACGGTCTCGCGGACGAGCGCCGCCAGCGCGCGTTCTTCCCCGTCGGTGGCCGGGGGAACGGACCGGCCGCCGAACGTCTCCACGACCGCGCGCAGGGCCGCCGCGGTCCCGTCGTGGGCGACGTCCAACGCCGCCGCCACCACGTCGTCGAGCGTCGCACCCGGCGCCACCGAAGCCGCCACCATCGCGGCCAGCACGCCCGCCGCCTCGCGGCCGTAGCTCGACTGGTGCGCACCGGTGAGGTCGATCGCTTCGGCATACGCGGCGCGCGGGTCACCCGCGTTGACCACCCCGACCGGGGCGACGTACATCGCCGCACCGCAGTTGACCACGTTGCCCACGCCCGCTTCCCGCGGGTCGACGTGTCCATAGTGGAGTCTCGCGACGATCCACTTCTCGGCCAGGAAGACCCGCTGCAGCAGCAACGCCGTCGACTCCAGCTCCGGCACCCAGCGCGGCTCGCCGATCATCAGCGGCACCAGGTCCTCGGCCATCGCGTACGCGTCGAGGTGCGCGCGGCGCTTCGCGTACACCTCGACGAGCGCCCGCGTCATGAGGGTGTCGTCGGTGACGTGCCCGTCGCCCTTGTGGTACGGCGCGATCGGGCGCGCGGTCCGCCAGTCCGGGTACCACGGCCCGACGACGCCGGTGACCCGGCCGCCGTGCCGTTCTTCGATCTGTTCGGGTGTCCACCCTTCGGTGGCGCCGCCGAGGGCGTCCCCGACGGCCGCGCCGGTGATCACCGCGACGGCCCGGTCTTCCAGCCAGGTCAAGAATCCGCTCCTGTCATTTGCTGACGCTCCGCCAGCCGTCCTCGAGCTGCTTCGCGAGGCCGGCCGCGTCGATCTTCTGCCCGAGGAACTGCTGGTACGCCGGGGTCGCGACGGTGTCCTTCCACTGCGCGTACTTGCCGGCGAACAGGTAGGGCGCCGAGGTCAGGTGGTCCCCCGAAGCCAGGATCGCGTCCCAGCCGTTCTTCCCGGCGAGCTTGGCGGCCAGCGCCTTGCGCGCGGACGTCGTCGGCGGGATCAGCGCGTCGGCCTCGTTCATCGCGACGAGGTTTTCGGTGCTGGTGAAGAAGTCGACGAACTCGGCGGCCTCCTTGACGTGCCGGGAGTCCTTGTTCACCGACAACGTCTGCGGGTTGGCCGCCTGCGCGGGCCCGGCCGAGCCGGCCAGCGGCGGCAGCACCACCCAGTCAAAGCCCTTCGGCGCGTCCTTCGCGATGTTGGCCGCCTGGTACGACCCCTGGACGGTCATCGCGATCTGGCCGGCGTAGAACGGCGCGAGCGCCTTGGTGCCCGACTGCGTCAGTGTCACGGGCAGGATCGAGTGGTCCTGGTGCGCCATCGCGTCGACGAGCTGCGGCAGTGCCTGCTCGCCCTGGCCGACGGTGAGCTTCGCGTCCTTGCCGGTGCCGTCGAAGTACTTGCCGCCGAAGCCGGGTGCCAGGGCGACGAACGCCGCCGTCGGGCTCGACAGGCCCCAGCCGAGGCCGAACCTGCCGTCCTTGGTGGTCGCCTTCGCGAGGTCACGCAGCTGGTCCCACGTCATCGAGGCGCCCGCCGGGATCGTGACGCCCGCCTGCTGCAGCTGGGTCTTGTTCGCGAAGACCACATAGGACTGCAGCTCGGTCGGGACGGCGATCACCTTCCCGTCGACCGTCACGGAGTCCAGGACGCCCTTCGGGATGTCCGCGCGCTTGGCCTCCGGCAGGTACTGCGTCAGGTCCGCGAGGTAGCCGTCGGTGGCGAAGGGCGCGATTCCCGCCGCCTCGTAGTGCACGATGTCCGGCGCGCTGCCGGCGTTGAACTGGGTGATCAGCTTGTCGTAGACGCCGTCCCAGCCCGCCTGGACGATCTTGACCTGGACGTCCGGGTGGGCCTTGTTCCAGTCGCCGACGATCTGCTGCGTGGCGGCGATGGCGGCGGGCTGGTCGGACAGGGACTGGAAGGTGAGGGTGACGGGCCCGCCCCCGCCGTCGCCGCCGCTGCCGCTCCCGCACGCGGCGAGCAGCAGGCCGGCGGCCGTCAAGGCGGTGGCGGCGAGCATGCGTCGTGTCTTCATCGACCGACCTTTCGAGTGATACCGGGTGGGGTTCATCCCTTCACCGCCCCGGCCATCAGGCCGCTGGTGAGCTTTCTCCGCAGGATGCCGAAGAAGACGATGCTGGGGATGGCGGCGAGCACGGCGCCCGCGGCGAGCGGGCCGAGGGCGACCTTGCCCTCCCCGCCGACGAACATGGTGAGCGTGATGGGCAGGGTGTAGTTCTCCGGCGACTGCAGGAGGACCAGGGCGAAGAAGAACTCGTTCCACGACGAGACGAAGCTGAACATCGCCGTCGCGACGACGCCGGGAGCGAGCAGCGGGAAGACGATCGTGCGCAGCACGGTGAGCCGGCTCGCGCCGTCCATCGCGCCCGCTTCTTCGAGTTCCACCGGGATCGCGGCGACGTAGCCCTGCAGCATCCAGAGCGCGAACGGCAGCATGTACGTCGTGTGCACGAGCGTCAGGCCGACGAGGCTGTCGGCCAGGCCGAGCGTCCGCAGGATGAGGAACAGCGGCAGGATGATCAGCACGACCGGGAACACCTGGCTGACCAGGATCCAGCCGACGCCGGCCGCGCGCACCTTGCCCTTGAGCCGCGCGAGCACGTAGGCGGCGGGCACGGCGATCACGACCGACAGGGCGGTCGAAGCGAGCGCGACGATCAGGCTGTTGGCCGCGGACCGGACCAGGCCCTGCTTGTTCAGCGCTTCGGCGTAGTTGTCCCAGTGCCATTCGCCGGGCAGCAGGCTCACCGTCAGCGAATTCAATTCCCCCGATGACTTGACCGACGCGGAAATCAGCCACAGCAAGGGGAAACCGAGGAACAGGATGTAGAGCGCGAGGGCCCCGTACTGGGCCGGGCGCACGAGAACCCGCATCAACGCCCCTTCCCGGCGGTGCGGTCGTCGCGGAACTGCGACCGCAGGTAGACCGCGAGGATGAGCACGACCACGACGACGAGCACCAGGCCCATCGCGGCGGCGTAGCCGATCTCGCGGTTCTTGAAGGCTTCGAGGTAGACGAACAGCACCGGGACCATCGTCTTGCCGCCCGGCCCGCCCGCGGTGAGGACGTAGACCAGCGAGAACGAGTTGAAGTTCCAGATGAAGTTCAGCGACGTGATCGACGTGACGATCGGGCGCAGGCTCGGCCACGTCACCGCGGTGAACCGCCGCCACGCGCCGGCACCGTCGACCGCCGCGGCTTCGTGCAGCTCGGCCGGGATCTGCTGCAGGCCGGCCAGCAACGTCACCGTCGTCTGCGGCATGCCGACCCAGACGCCGACGACGATCACCGCGGGCAGCGCGACCGAGAAGTCGCCGAGCCAGTTGGTGTCGTCCGGGAGGCCGACGCTGCCGAGGAAGGCGTTGAGCGGGCCGCCGTTGGCCGAGTAGATCATCTGCCACATGATCGCCACGACGACCGGCGGCATCGCCCACGGCACGAGCGCGAGCACCCGCGTCAGGCCCTGCAGCCGCAGGCCGGAGTTGAGCAGCAGCGCGAGTCCCATCGCGGCGGCGAGCTGCAGCAGCGTGACGCCGACGGTCCAGATCAGGCCGATCCGCAGCGAGTCCCAGAACAGGTCGTTGCCGACGAGCTTCGTGAAGTTGTCGACGCCGGCGAAGGCGTAGTCCGGGTGCCGGACCAGGCGCGCGTCGGTGAAGGCGAGGAAGATCCCGACGGCCAGCGGCGCGACGCTGAGCACGAGGATCGGGATCAGCGACGGCAGCACGAGCGCGATCGCCTCGCGCCGCCGCGTGCGGGCGAGGGCGGGCTTCCGGTTCGGCGCCGCGGGTGCGGGCCGCGTCAGGGTCGCGGTCACGCCACACCGCCGGTCGACTCGCGGACCATCAGCTCCGGCCCGACGGTCACCTGCTGTGCTTCGTGGTCCGGCTCGTCGGCGAGCTGCAGCATGATCCGGGCGGCGGCGCGCCCGCGTTCGGTCGAGCCGAGCGACACGCTGGTCAGGCTGGGCTGGAAGACGCGGCCGAGCTCGGTGTCGTCCATGCCCGTGATCGCGACGTCTTCGGGCACCGAGAGGCCGGCTTCGCGGACCGCGCGGATCGCGCCGATGGCCAGGAGGTCGTTCGCCGCGACCAGGGCGTCGACCGGCCCGCGGGCGAGCAGCGCCCGGGCGGCTTCGAGCCCGGCGGTGACGGTGAAGTCGCCGGCGACCTCCTGGTCGACCCGGTCGAAGGCGGTCTCCCGGGTGGCGGCGTCGAACCCGCGCTGGCGGGACGCGCCGGGCGTCGTGTCGAGCGGGCCGTTGAGGAAGCCGACCCGGCGGCGGCCGATCGCGTGCAGGTGGCGGACGGCTTCGCCGATGCCGCCGGCCGAGTCCGTCGAGACGGAGCTGATCCCCCGGTCGTCCAGCGCCCGGCCGATCACCACGACCGGGACCGGGGCCTGCTGGATCTCTTCGATCAGCCGGTCGTCGGTGCGCAGCGGGCTGACGATCATGCCGTCGACGAAACCGCTGTTGAGGCTCCGGACCAGCTCGGTCGTCGACGTCGCGGTGTCGCCGGTGCTCATCACGACGACGCGGTAGCCGTGCGGCGCGAGGACTTCGTGGATGGCCCGCATCATCTCGACGTAGACCGGGTTGCCGATGTCGGCGACCGCGAAAGCGACCTGGAAGGTCTTCTTCAGCCGCAGCGACCGGCCGATGGCGTCCGCGCTGTAGCCGAGCTCGGCGGCCGCGGCGCGGACCCGCTCGACCATCGCCGGGCTCGCCCCGGTGCCGTGCAGCGCGCGGGAGGTCGAGGCCAGCGAAACCCCGGCGCGCTCGGCGACCTGGAGCAGCGTGGCGCGTGTTGACGTCATCGTCGTCCTCGGTGTGCAGTCTTGGAAACGTTTCCAACCTCGGAAGCCGGTGCTGGAAACGTTTCCAATCGGATTAATCCTGATACTGGCACCCGCTCGGCGCGCGTGTCAACACGGCACGGAGCGCACCCGGACGGTCACTTCTTCGCCCCCCTCGCGGGCCGGGGAGGCACAGCGCCGAGCCGACGGCGGTGACCAGCGAGACGGCGTTCGCGGGTCGATCGGCCTTGCCTCCCGGTGACCCGGCACGGCGGCCGCCTCTCCCGCATCCTGATACGGCTGGCCCCCCTCGCGCGTGCCACCCGATAGTAGTCGCGTGATTGCTTCGCGTGCCCCGCTCGTCCTGCCCCGGGCCGAACGGACCGAGACACGAGTGTCCTATCAGGACGCTCTGGTGGCGACCCTGGCCGGCTACCGGCCGCTGCTGCTGGACCTCGTCGTCCCGGCCGGGGCCGGGAGTCACCCGGTGGTGGTGTACCTGTACGGCGGCGCACCGGCGGCCGGCTCGCACAAGCACAGCCGGTTCGGCGACCGCGTCACGGACCGGTTGGTGGCGGCGGGGTTCGCCGTCGCGCGGGCCCAGTACCGGCACGGGCGCGAGGCGCCGTTTCCCGCGCAGGTCCACGACGTCAAGGCCGCGGTCCGCTGGGTGCGCCACCACGCCGGAGAACTGGCCCTCGACGCCGGGCGCGTCGCGGCCTGGGGCCACTCCGCGGGCGGCTACCTGGCCGCGATGCTCGCCGTGACGGCGGAGAACCCCGGCTTCGAGGGCGACCTCGGCATCACGGGGCCGTCGAGCGGCGTCGGCGCGGCGGTCGCGTGGAGCCCGCCCACGGACTTCACGCACATCCCACCGCCGCCGCCGGGTTCTCCCCTGCACAGCAGCGGTCACGACCCGCACGACTGGTGTCCCGGCGCGACCGCCAGCCCACTGCTCCACGTGTCGGCGACCGCCGCTCCCCTGCTGCTGGCGCACGGCACCGACGACGCGGGCATCCCCATCGCCCACAGCGAAGCGCTGGTGGCGGCGTACTGGCGAGCCGGCGCGGACGCGGACCTCATCCGCCTGCACGGTGCCGGCCACTTCTACGGCGAGCGGAACCTGCAGCACGTCACGGACGCGGGCATCGCCTTCCTCCGCAACCACCTCGGCTGAGCGCCACTGCGCCGACCGGGTGACGTCCCCGGCCCGGCCCCAACCAGTTCGGTACCTCCGGAGTGAGGGGATCACACACCCCGGAGCCACCAGGAGGAACCGTGCCGAACCGCACCCTGCCCACCGTCGCCGCCGCGGCGTTCGTCGCCCTCGCCGGAACGGTCGCCTTCGCGCCCGCGGCGTCGGCGCACGACGCCGTCGGCGAGGTCTACGGCTGCCTCTACCAGGGCCAGTTCCGCTGCGGCTACGGCGGCGTGACCACCAGCCACACCCGCGTCTACTCGTGCGACACCGCGAGCGACGGCTACGGCTTCCGCACGGAGTACCGGCTCCGCAACGGGAAGTCCGGGTACGTGGACGACGCGAACGGCAGCAGCTCCGGCTGCAGCGCGGTCACGCCGGGCACGTCGGCCAACCCGGTCAGCACCTTCCGCGCGTGCCAGAAGCAGAACGCGTGGTGGTGCACGGACTGGCTGACCGCCTGAGCCGCCTTCAGCCGACGACGTCGATGTCGAACTCCTCCGCGGCGCTGTATTCGAGGTCGGCCCACAACGCGCCCGGCAGGTCGAACCGGCGGTGGGACGTCAGGCGGTCGTCGTAGTGCGGGTCGGCCTTCGGGTTGTGGCCGATGCCCGTCTTGTCCGAGCCCCACGCGAAGATGTTGCCGACCCACATGGGCCTCGACAGGCCGTCGCCGTTGATCCGCGGGCGGACGATGACGGCGGCGCCGGCACTGCCGGACAGGTTCAGGCGGACCGTGTTCTCGTCGGCGTTGGGCGGCGTGACGGTGATGCGTTCCATGATTTCCACTTCCGGTTGGACGGACTGGGGTGACGCGGAATCCACGCCGGGCCAGAAGTCGGCGACGACGGAGACGTCGATGCCGGGCGCGACGTCGAGCAGGTACTGCGCGGCGATCGCGCCGTCGGGGATTTCGGCTCGCCCGGTGGCCGTGGCGATCCAGTAGAGCGGCGGCGCGACACCCTGTTCGGCGAACGCGGCCCGCACCTTCGGCCAGGTCGACCGGTTGCAGTAGACGACCGGGTGCGCGAACCCCGACTGCCGCCGCATCCGGGCCCAGCCCGGTGCCTGCGCGGGCGTGGCGTCGCCCACCTCCACGTCGAGGACGTGCCCGTCGTTGGTGGACGGCTTCTTGACGATCCGCACCTTCAGCGCGTCCGGGAAGAGGGCCCAGTCCGCGGCGCTCCACGGCGCCAGCTTGATCCGGTCGACGTATCCCGCCACCAGGGCGGGCCGCCGGTCCTTCTTGAGGATGTTGCCCGCGGTGACCGCGTCGTACATGATACGCATCGGATCGCCTCGAAATCGTGGATCGGCGAATATCGGCGTATTCACGATCTCCGAGAACGGAATTCGACGCAACGTCGAAGAGGGTGCCTTTTCGGGCGGAGTGGTTGTCCCGAAAGAACTTCGCGCGCGGTGGCGGATCCGGAAAAATCCGGACCCGCCACCGTTCCGGTTCATTCTTCCCGCAGATTCTCCAGGCTCGTGGTCCGCCACAACGCGGGCAGCGTCAAGGCCGTCACGACCAGTACCGCGGCGATCGCGGTCACCGCCAGGACCGCGATGGCCGGGAGGTCCACGACCATCGGCCGGTGCACCACCAGCGTCAGCACCAGCCAGTCGAGGACGAGCCCGGCGGGCACGGCGACGAGCACCGCGACCGCCACCGGGATCGCCAGCTGCCACACCAGTGACCGCGCGAGCACCCCGCGCCCGACGCCGTTCGCCGTCAAGGTGGCCAGGCTACGCCGCCGTTCGCGCAGCTGCTCCCACGCGGCGATCAGCAGGCTGCCCGCGACGAACAGCAGCACCAGCACCGAACCCACCGACAGCACGCGGGTGATCAGCGCGTACGTGCCGTCCCGCCCGGTGCCGAGCGAGAACGCGGTCCCGTTCCACCCCACCGCGTTCCGGACCCGTTCGACGAGGTCCGCGTCGGCGGCCGGGATGCTGACCGACTGGCTCAGCCCGACCCCCGACGCCGTCGCCAGCGCGGGCGGGGTGACGAGCAGCGTCGCCGGGCCGGCGCCGGGCACCCGGTGCACCGCCGGGACCGTCCACTGTGGAGGCACGCTCGGGTCGGCGCGCCGGGCGCCGGAGAACCACACGCTCTCCCCCGGCGCCGGCTGGTAGCCGTCGGTTCCCGCCGCGTAGACCTCGCCTTCGCGGCAGTCCTCGATCCCGGCCTCGGCGCGCAGTTCGGGGCAGGTCGCGACGACGACCGAGCTCCGCTCGCCGGCGGCGTTTTCGACCAGGCCGGCGGTCCGCACCGGCAGGTCGTGCTGCCCGGGCAACGCGTGGAGCGCGGCGGTGAACGCCCGGCCGTCCGCGAGGCTGGTGGCGAAGTGGTTCGCGAGCACCTGGACGTCCCGCGCCGCGGGCTGTTCGCGCTCGGCGCGGTCGTAGACGCTCTGCAGCGCGATGGATCCCGCCAGCACCACCGCGACCCCGCTCACCAGACGCGCGGCCGTGGCGCTGTCCAGCTGGAGGCGGCGCACGGCGAGCAGCCAGGCGGGAGACCCGCCGCGCAGCAGGCCCGCGACCCGCTCGACCAGCCACGGCAGCAGCAGGGGCACGGCCACCAGGACGAGCACGACACCGGCGATCACCGCCGGATCCTGGACGTCGTGCTCGCCGGGGCGGACGGCCAGCACCGCGGCCCCGGCGACGGCCGGCAGCACGCGCCACCCCAGCTTCCGCCGCGTCCGCGTCCCGCGCCGCACGACGCCCAGCGGCTCGATGACGACCTGCCGCAGCGCGAACACCGCCGCCGCGCAGGCCAGTACCGGCAGCGCCAGCAAAGCGGGCACGCCGAGCCGCCAGTCGGGCACGATGTCGGCGCCGAAGATGCCGCCGCGGAAGGCGGACACGGTGATCATCGGGACCAGCACGCGCACGAGCAGGAACAGGCCGACGCCGAGCAGCAGCCCGGCGAGCGAGCCGAGCAGGGCCTCGCCGGCGGCGATCCGGCGCACCTGGCCGCGGTCGGCGCCCACCAGGCGCAGCGCGGCGAGCCGCCGGTCCCGGGTCGCCGCCGACAGCCGCGTGCTGGTCACGACGAAGACGAACACCGGGACCAGGCACGTCGTCGCGCCCACGACGACCAGCAGCAGCTCGAGCGAGGACAGGCTCCGCCGCGCGGGCGCGGCCGCGAACCGGCTCACCGGCGCGGCGTCCGGTTGCCGCGCCACGGAATCCGAGCCGACGTAGAAGTACAGCTCGTTCGGCCCGGTCAGCCCGGCGTCCCCGATCGACCCGGCCACGCGCTGCGGGAAGCGCCCGCGCAGCAGCTCGCCCTCCGGCGACCGGAGAAGCTCGGCCAGCGCCGGGGACAGGACCGCCTCCCCCGGCCCCGGCAGCCGCTCGACGCCCGGCACGGCGGGCTGCCGCGGTCCGGTCGGCTGGACGAGGTAGCCCTGGACCCCGACGCCGCGGAACTCGTCCTGCCGGGCGAGGGCGAACACCGGGTCGACGCCGTCGACCACCGCGCTGACGTCGGCCAGCCGTGCCGACGACCGGTCGTCGCGGGCGCCGAGGATGTGCGGCACCGACGTGGCCGTGAGCAGGACGACTACGCCGAGACCGACGCCGACGGCGGTCAGCGCGAGGCGCAGCAAGGCCGTGCGCGCTCCCCCGCCGCCGAGGGCCAGGCGCATCCCGAGCCCGAGATCCGCCGTCCAGCGCCGGATCACCGGATCACCTCCAGCTCCCGCGTCCGGCCGTCGCGCACCACGACCTCGCGGTCGGAGTACGCGGCGACGCGGGGTTCGTGCGTCACCAGGACGATCGCCGTCGACCGCTCGCGGGCCACGGTGGTCAGCAGCTGCATCACCTGCTCGCCGTTGAGCGAGTCGAGCGCACCCGTCGGCTCGTCGGCGAAGACGACGCGCGGCCCGGTCACGAGCGCGCGGGCCACCGCCACTCGCTGGCCCTGGCCGCCGGAGACCTCGCCGGGCCGCTTGCCGGCGACGCCCTCGAGGCCGAACTCGGCGAGCAGCTCCTTCGCGCGCCGCGCGGCGACCCGGCCGCGCTCGCCGTTCAGCCGCAGCGGCAGGGCCACGTTCTCCAGGCAGGTGAGCTCGGGGACGAGCTGGCCGAACTGGAAGACGAACCCGAAGTCCGTGCGGCGCAGGGCCGAGCGCGCGCGGTCGGTCAGGGCGGCCAGGTCGCCACCCCGGTACCGGACCGTCCCGGCGTCCGGCCGGACGATCCCGGCCAGGCAGTGCAGCAGCGTCGACTTGCCGGCGCCGGACGGGCCCATCAGGGCCACGACCTCGCCCGCGCGCACGCTCAGGCTCGCCGATGTCAGCGCCTTCGTGGGCCCGTAGGCCTTCCGCACGCCGTCGGCCACCAGCAGGACGTCCCCCGGCGCGCTCACGCGACCGCCTCCGCCAGCTGGTCGAGCCGGGCCGCGGTCAGCTCCAGCCACCGGAGGTCGGCCTCGAGGTGGAACAGCGCGTGGTCGCAGACCAGCTGGTCGACCAGGTCGCCCCCGGTCTTGCGGCGGGTCAGCTCGCGCATCGCGTCGAGGTGCGCCGTGCGCTGGACGTCGAGGACGTCGGCGGCCGGGCGGCCGGACAGCAACGCCAGCACGACCTTGGTGTAGAGCGTGTTGTGCAGGTACGCGTCCGGCTTCTCCGGGGTTGCCAGCCAGCTGCCGACATCGGCGACCCCGGCCTCGGTGATCGCGTAGCGCTTCCGCTCGGGACCGCCGCCCGCCTCGATGCCGTCCGCTTCGACGAGCCCCTGCTTGAGCAGCCGGGCCAGGGTCGAATAGACCTGGCCGTAGTGGACGCGCCGGTCGTGCCCGAACCGGTCGTCGTAGGCGCGCTTGAGGTCGTAGCCGTGGCGGGGGCCGTTTTCCAGCAGCCCGAGCAGGGTGTGTCCGATCGACATGCCCGCAACTGTACACAGGGTGTATAGCCGGGGTTTATACACCCCGTTCATAGTGCTCGGCGAGGACCGCCCGCAGCGGCGTCGCGGGCCGTCCGAGCAGGTCTTCCAGGTCCGGGCCGGTGACGGCGAACTCGCCCCGGCGGGCGGCCCGGAACATGCCGAGCAGCAATTCGGCCCGCGCGGCCGGGACGCCGTGCCCGACCAGGCCGGCCACCCAGTCGTCGTCGTCCGCGACGACCCGGCGGACGGTCCGGCCGGTCAGCTCGGTGACGATGCCCGCGACGTCGGCCAGGTCGAGCGCGACCGGCGCGGTCAGCGGCGGGGTCGGCCCGTCGAACCGGCCCTCGTCGGCGAGGACGACGGCTGCCGCTTCGGCGAGATCGGCGTGCGCGGTCCACGACACGGGCCCGTCGGCGGGCGCGACGAGTTCGCCGGTTTCGAGCGCCGGCCCCAGCAGCAGCGGGACCGTGCTCGCGTAGAAACCGTTGCGCAGCACGGTGACCGCCGTGCCCGCCGCGACCAGGTGGCGCTCGGTCGCGGCGTGGTCGGGCATCGGCGCGAAGAGCGAGTCTTCGGCGGCCGCCTGGTGGCTCGTGTAGAGGATCCGCTTCGCCCCGGCGTCTCGCGCGGCCTCGATCGCCGCAACGTGGTGCGCGATGGCCGCCTCGCCGGTCGCGTCGGTCGAGACGACGAGGACCTGGGCCGCCCCTTCGAACGCGTCCGCGAGCGACGCCGGGTCGGCGAAGTCGCCGCGCCGCACGCGGATCCCCCGGCCGGCCAGGTCGCTCGCGCGCCCGGGATCGCGGACGCTCACCCCGATCCGCTCGGCCGGCACCCGTCGCAGCAGCCGGTCGGCGACCTGCGCGCCGAGTTTGCCCGTTCCCCCGGTGATGACGATCATGCACTGCCCTTCCCGCGGCGTGTTATCGATGATATTTCCAACGCTAGCAGAAATCTGTTACCGTCGGAACCATCGGGCCGCTCGCCCGTCCCCGAAGATCGCGACGCGACAGCCAAGCGCGCGTTCTCCAACTGGGTGCGGACGCAGAACAGCGTCGCCCCGGCGACCGAGGCGACCTACCAGGCCGAGTACCGGCTCTGCCGGCTGCCGCAACCCTGCCGACCGGGTTACCCGGTCGGCTGCTGCGTCTTCTCCGCCTTCTTCGACTCTTTCGCCGCCTGCCTCGACTCCTTGGCGGCTTCCTTCGACGACTCTTTCGCGGCCTTGCTCGACTCCTTGGCCGCTTGCTTGTCGTTCGTGGCCGTGGCGGCGTTCTCCCCGGTGGCCGTCGGCTGCGCCGCGGCGCCCGCCGCGTCCGACGACGGCGCGGGCGCGTCCGACGTGAGGCCGGCGGCCGAGCCGGACGGCTCTTCCTGGCCGGCCGCCGGGGCCCGCGTGCCGGGCCGGGACGAGACCGGCTGCACCGTCGTGCCTTCCGCGCCCGGCGCCGTGGGCGGGGCGATGTCGGACGAGCTCGCCCCGATGGTCACCGTCGTGACGATCGCCGCGCTCGCGGCGGCGACCTTCGCCGCCGTGGCCCACGACAGGACCGACGCGCCCGTGCTCGTGGCGGCCCCGGACGAGGCGAGCGAGCCGGTCAGCCAGTGCGTCACGACCGGGACGCCCAGGATGAGCGGCGCGAGGGTGGCGGGCAGCTCTTCGTTGAGCTCCTTGAGGCCGGTGGCCAGCTTCCGGCAGTCCGGGCAGCGGTCCAGGTGGGTCGTGATCCGGTGCGCCTTGTGGTCCCCGACGCCGTCGCGCACCCAGCGGGCGAGCTGACCGGAGACGATCCGGCAGGTGCGCCGCCGGGCCGCGGGGACGTGCTGGTCGAGGTAGGCCTGCCGGAGCCCTTCCCGGGCGCGGTAGGCGAGCGCGGCGACGCCGTTCGGTGTCATCCCGAGGTCCTGCGCGATCCGCGCCGGCGACTCGCCCTCGATTTCGGTGCGCCACAGCACGGTCTTCCACCGCTCGGGCAGGCTCGCGAACGCGTCCGCCGCGACGGTGGCGTGCATCCGGCTGCCGACGGGCTCGTCGCTGCCCTCGCCCGGCAGGACGTCCGGCACCTCGGCGACCAGCGAGAGCGCCGAGTCGCGCCGGCGCCAGCTGATCATCGTGTTCCGGATCGTCGTCAGCAGGTAGGGCCGGAGTTCTTCGTTGGGGCCTTCGCCCGACCGCAGGATCCGCAGCACGCGGAAGAACCCTTCGGCGATGAGGTCGTCCCGCTCGGCCTCGTCCGACGCGATCGCGGCCGCCACCCGCTTCGCGGCGACCAGGTGCCGGTCGTAGAGCCGGCCGTACGCGGCGATGTCCCCACCGCGGACCGCTTGGATCAGGACCGCGTCGCTCGGGCCGTCCGCCGCCTCGGCCACCGCCGGTGCCACCTCGGTCACCCTCACCCCCTTTGCCCGTGCGCTTGCACGTGCAGAACGCCCAGCGATCCTGGTGCACCCACGGGCGTCGCGCAAGGCTTGGCGGGCGAAAGCCCGGTTTCTTCCGCGCCGGGCGGCCCCGGCCGCGGCTTGTCAGGCGGGCGAGCGCTCCGGCACGGGTTCCATCCGTGTCCGATGTGGACAGTACGGCGACCACCTCGGTGAACACTGTTCAACCAGCGCGACCGGCAGTGAAACCTGTTCCACTGATCGCCGAGGTCACCAGGCATTGCGCAGTGGCGGTATAGTGCCAAGAACGAGAACGTGTTCTAGTATCACGCCGTCGAAGGGACCGGGATGGACGAGCAGGCGATGCGGTATCCGAACCACCTCGGGCATCTGGTCGTCTCCGCCCTCAAGCGCCACCGGGACGCGCCCGTGATGACGCTGGGCGAGACCACGATGACCGGCGGCCGGACCGCCGAGCAGGTCAGCCAGTACGCCCAGGCCTTCGAAGTGCTCGGCGCCGGCACGGGCGCGGCCGTGGCGCTGCTGTCGCTGAACCGGCCCGAGGTCCTGCTCATCATCGCCGCCGGGCAGATGCAGGGGTCGCGGCGGACCGCGCTGCACCCCCTGGGCTCGCTCGACGACCACGCCTACATCCTCGGCGACGCCGGCATCACGACGCTGATCATCGACCCGGTGCCCGCCTTCGTCGAGCGCGCGCTCGGCCTGCTCGACAAGGTCCCCGGCCTCACCCAGGTGCTCACCATCGGGCCGGTGCCGGACGAGCTCGCCCACGTCGGCAAGGACCTGACCGCGACGGCCGCGACCTTCGAGCCGCGGCCGCTGGCGCCCGCCGAGCTGCCGCCGGACCAGGTCGTCTCGATCACCTACACCGGCGGGACGACCGGGAAGCCGAAGGGCGTCATGGGCACCGCGCAGGCGATGGCGACGATGACGCAGATCCAGCTCGCCGAATGGGAGTGGCCCGAGGCGCCGAAGTTCCTCATCTGCACGCCGCTTTCCCACGCCGGCGCGGCGTTCTTCGCGCCGACGCTGCTGAAGGGCGGCTCGCTGGTCGTCGTGCCGAAGTTCGACCCCGCCGGGGTCCTGCGGATCATCGAAGAGCAGCGGATCACGGCCACGATGCTGGTGCCGACCATGCTCTACGCCCTGATGGACCACCCCGACTCGCGCACGCGCGACCTGTCTTCGCTGCAGACGGTCTACTACGGCGCCGCGTCGATCAACCCGGTGCGGCTGAAGGAGGCGATCGACCGGTTCGGGCCGATCTTCGCGCAGTACTACGGCCAGTCCGAGGCCCCGATGGCGATCAGCTACCTCGCCAAGGGCGACCACGACGACGCGCGGCTGTCCTCGTGCGGGCGGCCGTCGGCGTTCCTGCGCACGGCGTTGCTCGACCAGGAGGGCAACCCGGTCGCGCCCGGCGAGCCCGGCGAGATCTGCGTGGCCGGCCCGCTGCTCGCCGGCGGCTACTGGAACCTCCCCGAGGTGACGGCCGAGACGTTCCGCGACGGCTGGCTGCACACCGGCGACGTCGCCCGCGAGGACGAGGACGGTTTCTGGTTCATCGTCGACCGCGTCAAGGACATGATCGTCACCGGCGGCTTCAACGTGTTCCCCCGCGAGGTCGAGGACGTCGTGGCCGAACACCCGGCCGTCGCGCAGGTCGGCGTGATCGGGACCCCGGACGACAAGTGGGGCGAAGCCGTGACGGCGGTCGTCGTGCTGCGCTCGGACGCCGGCACCGGCGAGGCCGCGATCGAGCGGATGACCGCCGAGATCCAGGCGGAAGTGCGCGAGCGCAAGGGACCGGTGCACGTACCCAAGCAGGTGATCGTCGCCGAGTCGCTGCCGATGACCGGGCTGGGCAAGCCGGACAAGAAGGCCCTGCGCGCCCGGTACGCGGCGCAGAACGCCGCCGTGTAGGGCGTTATACGGCGGCGAGCTTGCCCGGGTTCATCATCCACAGCACCTGGTCGATGCCCTCGGCCGACGCCGTGACGGTGAGCACGGCGAACACCTCGCCGTCGCGGGAAAGCAGCACGGCGTGGGCGCCGTTGACCATCGCCGGGGTCACCGTGACGCCCACCCAGAAGCGGTCGTGGAACGCGCGGACGTACTTCGCCACGGTCGTCGCGCCGCGCACCGGGATCCGGGACGCGCGGGCGACGCCGCCGCCGTCGGAGTAGCTGACCACGTCGGCCGCGAACAGCTTCTCCAGTGTCGACAAGTCGCCGGCCTGGGCCGCCGCGACGAAGGCGGTCAGGAGGCGGCGCTGCTCGGCCGGCCCGGCCGGGGCCCGCCGCTGCGCCGCGAGGTGCCTGCGCGCGCGGCTGACCAGCTGGCGGGCCGCGGCCTCGGTCGTCCGCACGACTTCGGCGATTTCGCGGTACGGGTAGTCGAACGCCTCGCGCAGCACGTAGGCCGCGCGCTCGGTCGGCGTCAGCTTCTCCAGCAGGAGCAGCACCGCGAACTCCAGCGCGGCGCCCCGTTCGGCGCCGAGCTGCGGGTCGGCCGAGGTGTCCACGGGCTCCGGCAGCCACGGGCCGACGTAGGTCTCGTGCCGCGCGTAGGCGGTCTTGGTCGCGTTGATCGCCAGTCGCGTGGCGGTCGTGGCGAGGTAGGCCGCGGGCGTGCGCACCGCGGCGCGGTCGCAGGCCTGCCAGCGCAGCCACACCTCCTGGAGGAGGTCCTCGGCGTCGGCGGCGCTGCCCAGCATCCGGTAGGCGATGCCGAACAGCCGCGGCCGCACCTCGGCGAAGACCGCCGCCGCCTCGTCGAGGCCGGTGTCCTCCATGCGTGCGGATCCTTCCGGCTGCGGGGTTCGGGTGGCAGCGTAGCGACCGGTCGTCACGAACGAGCCCGCTGTCTTGTCCTGGTGGTGTGCAGTCGTTCCGGACCGGCCGGGACGGCTCCGGACGGAGGGTGCGGACATGAAGTTCGTCGTCATCGGCGGAACGGGCCTGATCGGCACGAAAGTGGTCGCACGGCTGGCCGAACACGGCCACGACGCGGTCGCCGCCGCGCCGAGCACGGGCGTGAACACCGTGACCGGCGAAGGGGTGAAGGAGGTGTTGCTGGGCGCGGACGTCCTGATCGACGTGTCGAACTCGCCGTCGTTCGCCGACGACGACGTCATGGCGTTCTTCCGCACCTCGACCGGGAACCTCGTCGCCGCGGCGAAGGAAGCCGGCGCCGGGCACTACGTCGCGCTGTCGGTGGTGGGCACGGACCGGCAGCCCGGCGTCGGGTACTTCCGCGCCAAACTCGCGCAGGAGCGGCTGATCACCGAGTCGGGCCTGCCGTTCTCGATCGTGCGCGCGACGCAGTTCTTCGAGTTCGCCGCCGGCATCGCGGACACCTCGACCGTCGACGGCGTCGTCCGCCTGCCGGGCGCGGGCGTGCAGCCGATGGCGGCCGCCGAGGTGTCGGCCGCCGTCGCGCGGACCGCGGCCGGGAAGCCGGTCGGCGGCATCACGGAGATCGCGGGCCCGGAGGTGTTCGGTCTCGACGAGTGGGTGCGCACGGTGCTGGCCGCGCGGGAAGACCCGCGCGAGGTCGTCACGGACGCGCGGGCGCCGTACTTCGGCGCGGTGCCGGGCGCGGAAGACCTCCTGCCCGGGCCGGGCGCCCGGCTGGGCGAAACCAAGCTCGCCGACTGGCTGGCCCGGTCGTGACCCGGGGCCGTGCGGGTGGCCCGGCGCCACCCGCGCGGCCGCGGGTAGTCTCTACTCAACTATTTGAGTAGGTGAGGTGACGCATGAGCAGCTTCCGCAAGGCCGTCGAGGCACGCGACCCCGACGCCATGGCCGCCGCGCTGGCCGAGAACGTCGTGTTCCGCAGCCCGGTGGCGTTCAAGCCCTACCCGGGCAAGGCGATCACGGCCGCCATCCTGCGCGGCGTGCTGCGCGTGTTCGAGGACTTCCGGTACGTCCGCGAGCTGAGCGGCGGCGAAGGCCGGGACCACGCGCTGGTCTTCGAGGCCCGGATCGGTGACACGCGCGTCGAGGGCTGCGACTTCCTGCACTTCGACGCCGACGGGCTGATCGACGAGTTCACGGTGATGGTCCGGCCGCTGTCGGCCGCGCAGGCGCTGTCGGAAGCGATGGCCGCGCAGTTCGACCGGATCCAGCGCGAAGCACTCAACTAGTTGAGTATGGCCCTGCGTCACGCGCTGATGGCGGCGCTCCTGGAAGGCGAGGCCTCCGGCTACGACCTGGCGAAGGGGTTCGACGCGTCGGTGGCGAACTACTGGCCGGCGACCCCCCAGCAGCTCTACCGCGAACTCGACCGCATGGCGGCGGACGGCCTCGTCCGGGCCCGGCTCGTCCACCAGGAGAAGCGCCCGGACAAACGGCTGTTCTCCCTGACCGAAGCGGGCCGGCGGGCCCTGCACGAGTTCACGGCGGGCCCGCCGCGGCCGGGCGTCGTCCGCGACGAGCTGCTGATCCAGGTCCAGGCGGTCGACGTCGGCGACGCGGAAGCGGTCCGCCGGGCGCTCGAGGACCGGATGACCCGTGCGGAGACGAAGATCGCCCGCTACGAGCGGCTGCGCGCGGGCCTGCTGGACGGCCGGTTCGAGGACGACTACCTCGCCGGGGCCGAGCGCGTCGGCCCGTACCTGACGCTGATGCGCGGGCTGGCGTTCGAACGGGAGAACCTCCGCTGGTGCGAGCAGTCGCTGAAGATCCTCGACCGCCGGGCCGCGCGCTAGCTCAAGCCCGCGTCGTGGACGAGGATGGCCACCTGGGTCCGGTTCGCCGCCTCCAGCTTGGCCATGATGTGCCCGATGTGGACCTTCACGGTCGACTCGCTGACCACCAGCGCCTTCGCGATCTCGGCGTTGCCGAGCCCGCGTCCGATGTGGACGGCCACGTCGTGTTCCCGCGGCGTCAACGCCGACAGCCGCGCCCGCGCTCGCGAAGTCCCGCCACCGGACGCGAAATCCGTCAACAGCCGCTTGGTGATCTTCGGCGACAGCATCGCCTCGCCGCGGGCCGCGACCCGGACCGCCGTCACCAGCTCGCGCGGGGGCGTGTCCTTCAGCAGGAACCCCGTCGCGCCGTGGCGCAGGGCCGCGTACACGTACTCGTCGACGTCGAACGTCGTCAGCACCACCACCGCCGGGGCGGCCGGGTGGGCGGCCAGCCGCTTGACCACCTCGATGCCGTCGACCTTCGGCATCTGGACGTCGGTGAGCACGACGTCCGGCCGGAAGCGGTCGGTCAGCTCGACCGCCCGCTCGCCGTTCGTGTCCTCCGCGACCACCTCGACGTCGTCGGCCGACTCGAGGATCATCCGGATGCCGCTGCGGACCAGTTCCTCGTCCTCCAGCAGCACGACCTTGACCGTCACTCGCCCTCCCCCACCGAAAAGCCCGCCAGCACCCGGAACCGGCCGTCGCCGGTCGGGCCGGTGCGCAGGTCGCCGCCGGCCAGTTCGACGCGTTCCCGCATGCCCACCAGGCCGTAGCCGGCGCCCGGGACGGCGCTGCCGTGCGGGGTCAGCCGGTTGGTCACCTCGACCGCCAGCCGGTCGCCCGAGACGGCCAGCCGGACGTCGACCGCCGCGTGCGGCGCGTGCTTCCCCGCGTTGGTCAACGACTCCTGCACCACCCGGTACACGGCCCGGCCGACCTGGTCCGGCACGGCGGGCAGCGGGTCCGGGAGCGTGAGCTCCACCCGCGCGCCGGTCGCCGCGACCTCCGCCACCAGGTCCTCGAGCGACGCGAGCACCCCGGGGCCGACGTCGCCGGCCGGAACGTCGTCGCGCAGCACGCGCAGGATGCCGCGCAGCTCGTCGAGGGCGGTGGCGCTGGTGGCGCGGATGGCTTCGGCCGCCTGCTCGGTCTTCTCGTCCGGAGCCCGCAGCGAAAGCGCACCGGCCTGCAGCGCGACGGCGGTCACGCGGTGCGCGACGACGTCGTGCATCTCGCGCGCGATCCGCCGCCGTTCGGCGAACACCGCCTGGTCGGCCAGCAGGGTCCGGGTGCGCTCGGCCTCGTCCGCGCGCTCGCGCAGGACGGCCAGCAGGGCCGCGCGCTGGTGCATCCACAGCCCGCCGAGCACCGGGCCCAGGACGAACAGCCCGAGCACGATCGTGACCATCATCAGGTCCGCGGGCTGCCGCAGCAGGCCGAAGGCGTTGCCGGTCAGCCCGGCCACGACGGCCGCCGCGCCGGTGGTCCAGCTGACGCCGTGGCGGGCCGCGACCGAGTACGTCGCGATGGTCACCGGCAGCAGCGTCACGTCGGCCAGCAGGCACACCGCCGCGAGCAGCACGAGGAACGGCCATCGCCGCCGCGCCAGCAGCGCGAGCCCGGAGCCGACCACCGCCGGGACGTAGAGCGCCGGGTGCGGGTCGCGCGGGTCGCCGCCGAGCAGGCTGAACGCGATGGTGCCCGCCGCCACCGCGACGTCGAGCGCCAGCAGGACGACGCGGCCGTCCCACCAGCTCAGCCACCGCTTCATCCCGCTCAGGTTAGGGTGCGGCCCCTCAGCCGTCACGGCGAGCCAGGGTGACCGTCGTCGCGCCCAGGGCCAGTGCGACCAAGCCCGCGAACACCGAGGTCCCCGGCCAGGCGGACAACGCCGTGCCGCTGAAGGGCAGCGCCGCGACCGGGACGTCGGTGAGGGTGGCCAACGCCGTCTCCGCGACGAACGTCCACACCGCGAACACGCCGACGGCGAGTCCGGGGTGACGCAAAAGCCCGCCCAGCGCCACGCCGGCGAGTCCGGAAAGGACGGTCAGCAGCACCACGGCACCGGCCGCCCTGCCCGCCGCCCCCGCGTCGGCGGGCAGGGCACCCCCTCCGGTGCGCACCCCGGCCGCGGTCAGCGCCACCATCAGCAGCCCGCCGAGCAGCCCGAGCCCGGCGGTTACCAGCGAGCGCGCGGCTACGATCCGGGCCGGCGAGCGCAGCACCAGCCGGGTGGTCGCCAGGGTGCCGTGCTGGTGGTCCAGCCCGAACGCGGCGACGCCGATCGCGGCGACCAGCAGCGCCCCGAGCCGGTCGACGAGGCCGAACGCCGAGGTGAACGCGTCGAGCGTGCCCAGGTCGCGCTTGAGCCCCCAGTAGAGGCCCGACGCGAACGGCAGGACGCCCGCGCCGGCCAGCAGCAGCCACGTCGACCGCAGCGAGCGGACGCGGACCCATTCGTAGGCCAGTGCGTGCTTCACGGCAGCTCCCCCCGGTGCCGGACGGCGGCGGCGGTCGCGGCGAGGAAGGCGTCTTCCAGCCCGCTCTGCCGCACGAACAGCTCGCGCACGCCGACGCCCGCGTGCCCGGCGACGGCGGCCACCCGCTCGGTGTCGGCGGTGGCGATCACCAGCTCGTCCTTGCCCTCTTGCCGCACGCGCAGCCCGGCTCGCGCCAGCGCGACCATGAGCACGCTGGGCTGGTCGGCGCGGACCACGACGTCGGCGTGCGCGTGCTGCCGGACGAAGCCGTCGAGCGACCCGGCCGAGACGAGCCGCCCGGCGCCGATGACGATCAGGTCGTCGGCCAGCAGTGACATCTCGGCCAGCAGGTGCGACGACGCGAGGATCGTGCGCCCCTCCCCCGCCAGGCGCCGCAGCAGGTCGCGGATCCACCGCACGCCTTCCGGGTCGAGCCCGGTGGCCGGTTCGTCGAGGATCAGGTACTCCGGGTCGCCGAGCAGGGCCGTGGCCAGCCCGAGCCGTTGCTTCATGCCGAGGCTGAACCGGCCGGCCGGGCGCCGGGCGACGGACTCCAGGCCGACGGTGGCGAGGACCTCCCGCACCCGCCGCACGGGCAGGCCGCCGCCCGCGGCGACCATCCGCAGGTGCGCGGCGGCCGGCCGCGCCGGGTGCACCGCGGCCGCGTCGGTGAGCACACCCACCGTGCGCAGCGGGCCCGGGACGTCCGCGTAGGCCCGGCCGCCGAACGTCGTGCGGCCGCGGCCGCGGGTCAGGCCGAGCATCAGCCGGATGGTCGTCGACTTGCCCGCGCCGTTGGGGCCCAGGAAGCCGGTCACGACGCCGGGCCGCACGGTGAACGACAGGTCCTCGACGCCGGCCCCGCCGGGGTAGGCCTTCGCGAGCCCTTCCGCGACGATCACCGGCGCACCGCCAGGTACGCGTCACGGCGGCCGACCACGAACCACAGCAGGCTGCCCAGGAACGGCGCGCAGAACGCGAAGATCACCCAGACGAGCTTCATGCCGCCGGTCAGCCGCGAGCCGAGGATGCTGACCAGCGCGGCCAGGAACAACCCGGCGAAGGCGAGCAGGACGGCGGCGGTCAGGCCGAGCAGGAGCCACGACCAGGTCTCTTCGTGGCCTTGGATCAGGGCGGCCGGGTGCATCGGTGTTCTCCTCACGGCAGGGCGATCTCTTGCTGCCAAGATCGCCCACCGCCCCGGGCGCGCACATCCGATCATCGGGGACTCCGGGATAGGCGGAAAGTACTAGGCCGCCCGCCGGGTTGTACGGCTCTTGTACGGCCGCCACCGACGATCGCCGGACGAACTCGTTCTGGAGGACCCGTGAGAACCACACTCAAGGCGGCGGTCGCCCCGGGCGGCGCCGCGGTGTTCTTCACCAGCACCACCAGCGCCGAGCACATCATGCTCGCCCTCGGCGGCGGGGTCGCGATCAGCACGGGCCCGTCGGTGTACCAGACGAGCACGTACGCACAGCGTTCCGACTACCTCGGCTGGGCCTACGTCCCGTCGAGCTGGTAGCCCGCCGGTCGTTCGCCGGGAAAGCGTTGCCCATCCACCCAGCCCGGTTCCAGCGTGAACCGGCATCATCGGACTCCTGGGGGTCTCATGTCAGTGCGCCACCGATTGACCCAAGCCGCCGTCGCGGCGGGTGTCCTGGCGGGCCTGGTCGCCGCACCGACCGCGGCGTCGGCCGCGGCCGGGCCGACCACCCTGCCCACGAGCGAGTACACCCTGAGCGCCACCTACAACCAATTCGACACGGTCAACAACGCTCTCGTTTCGGCTCTGGGCACCGCGGCCGTCCACACCGTCATGGACAACGCGAACCACGACCGCACCGCGCTGCCGTCGTCGTTCGGCGTCGCCGGGTTGTCGACCGGGTTCCGGTTCGACAGCGGCGACAACTCCGACTGCGCGAACTACCCGCAGGGCATCACCACCAGCCGCGACGCGGTCGGGACCGCCAACAGCGGCAACTACGACGGGCACCAGCTCGTCGTGGTCAGCTGGTACACCAAGGACGGCTGCGGCGGCGCCCAGGCCCGCAGCCGGATCACCCTGGTCGACTGGGACGCCACCTACCCCAACAAGTACCGGAAGGTCCTGCTCGTCGAGCCGACCGGCACGGCGGCGGCCCCGGACTTCAAGGACATCCCGATCCACGCCGGCGGCGTCTCCTGGTACGGCGACTACCTGTACGTCGCCGACACCGGGAAGGGCATGCGCGTGTTCGACATGCGCAAGATCCTCAAGACCGACAGCGGCGGCACGGCCGACCAGATCGGGCACCAGAGCGGCAGCACGTACTACGCCCACAACTACGCCTACGTCCTGCCGCAGGTGGGCACGATCACGTCGAAGACCACCTCCGGCACGAACCTCGCGTGGTCGTCGATCTCCCTCGACCGGGTGAGCAAGTCGATCGTCATGACGGAGTACACCTGCTCGTCCGGCTGCACGGACTACCCGAACCGCGCGCCGCGGGCGATCCGCTACCCGTTCGCGTCGTCCGGCACGTTCGCCGCGACGACGACGGCGAGCCAGGCCCTGCAGCTGCCGTGGTACAAGCTGAACGGCGTGGCGTCCCACAACGGGCGCTGGTGGTTCAATTCGTCCGGCTCGAAGCAGCTCTACTACTGGACGCCGACCGCCGGCCCGTCCACGTTCGCGTGGGTGGGCAGCGGCGAGAGCCTGTCCTACTGGGAGGACGACACCGCCGCCGACCTGCTGTGGTCGCTGCAGGAAGGCGCGGGCAGCCGCAACGTCTTCGCGGTCACCCAGGCGACCTACGGCGGTGGCTGAGGTAGCCTGACCGCATCGGACGATTCGGACAGCACGGCAACCCGGGGCGGCGCCACCGCCTCGGGTTGCTGCTCGCTGTCCTGCTGTTCTTCGGCGGGACGGCCGCGGTTCCTTCGTGGACACCGGGTCCCGACGGCCCGGTCGTGGCTGCCCTGCAGACGCACGACCTCGTCACGGGCCGGCAGGCCGCACCGCGCGCGCCGTCGACCGCCCCGGTCCCCTGGGCGCTGACCCCGGCCTCGCCGCTCACCCCCACGACCTCGTGGCGGACGCGGGTCGAGCGCACCGGCGAGGCACCTCCGGACGTCGCACCGTCGACGTCGCGCTCCACCCGCGCACCGCCCTCCTTCGCGAGCTGAGACCGTTCGCGGCGCCGTTGCCCGGCGTCGTGCTCACTGCTGCGCGAAGGACCGGGAAGTGCCTGTTGTCGTATTGCTCTTGCTGCTGGCCACCGTCGTGGTGGCCGTCGGGTTGCTGGTGAAGATGGTCCGGGACGACGAGCCGCTGTTCGGCGGGCTCGGCATCTGCGTGCTCGTCGGGCCCGGCGCCGTGCTGGCGTTCCTGCACGTCGGCCTGGCCGGCTGACTCCCTTGTGCCACAACGGCTTCGGGGCGTACGGGTGCGTTGCGAGCCCCGTACGCCCCGGTGCCGGAGAGCCGCGGTCCGGGGGGTTCCCCGACGCGCCGGTGATCCGGCGGGTCTGCGGGCCCGGCCACGTCCGGTAGCCTGTGTTCACGAAGTGAACAGCCGTTCCAGACTCCCGGCGGAGGCCACCGTGACCAAACCGACGCGGTCCCCGGACGCCCGTGCCGACCAGGCCGACATCCAGGCGGTGAGCCGGGTCAGCCAGATCCTGTCGCTGTTCGACCCGGCCACGCCGGAGGTGACGGCGGCCGAGGTAGCCGAGCGGCTCGGGCTCAACCGCACCACCGCGTACCGGTACTGCACGTCCCTGGTCGCGGCCGGGCTCCTCGAACGCAGCGCGGACGGCGGGTACGTGCCCGGCGGGCTGCTGCTGCAGCTCGGCGCGTTCGCCATCGGCCACCGCCGCGTCGTCAACCTCGCGCCGCGGCACATGCAGGCGCTCTCGCGCGCCACGCAGACCAGCGTCGTGCTCAGCCTGTGGGGGCTCACCGGCCCGGTGGTGTCGCGGGTCGAGGAAAACCCCTCGACGATCGTCATCGTGTCCGTGCGGGTCGGCAGCCACCTGCCGCTGGACACCGCGCAGAGCAAGGTCTTCCTCGCCTACCACGCCGACCAGCTGTCGATGGAACGCCTGATCGGCACCCTGTCCGGCACCGCGCGCGACGAGCTGCGCGCGGACGTCGACCGCGTCCGCGCGCTCGGTCACTGCTCGGCGATGAGCACGCCCGGCATCGTCGCGGTCGCCGCGCCGGTCTTCGACGAGTACGGCATCTGCGCGTCGATGGCGATCGTGGGCCCGGACAACACGTTGTCGATGGGCGACGACTCGCCCGAGGTGCGGGTCGTGGTCGACACCGCACGCGAGCTCACCCACGAGCTGGGCGGGCACTACCGGCCCGACGACGTCCAGCGCGCGGTGTAGGGCAGCCACGCCGGCGACGGCGGCGGTGGGACGTCGGCGTACTCGCGCGCGCCGGCCAGCGCACTGCCGACGAAGTCTTCGCCGACCCCGGAAACGCCGTCGACCAGTTCGCGCAGGACCGCCGGGCCGCCGAGCCACAACGCCGTGACGACTTCGACGGCCCGCGCGCCGGAGGCGAGGAACCGCAGGACGTCGTGCACCGTGCGGGCGCCGTTGGTGCCGATCAGGGGCACGTCGAGCTGCCGGAAAGCCTTGCTCACCCAGTAAAGGCTCATCGGGAGGCAACCCGGTGAGCTCCACGCGCCCCACGAGCCGAGCACGGCGCCGCCGTCGAGGTCGGGCAGGAAGCCCGGGTAGCGGCCGACCAGCCCGACCGCGTCCGCCCCCGCCGAGCGCGCCGCCCGGGCCAGCGCGACGACGTCCGACGCCTGGCCCGGCAGCTTCACGAACAGGGGGACGTCAACGGCCTCCCGCACCGCTCGGACCGCGTCGCGCACACCGTCCACTTCGGTCAGCTGCCGCACCGCACGTGCCTCACGGCCGTGGGGCGCCCCGATGTTCAGCTCGACCGCCGGGACGACCGACGCCAGCGCCCGCCCGATCCGCGCCGCCGCGGCCGGGTCGCCGAGGGTGATGCTGCCGAGCACCGGGCAGCCCCGGGCGCGGCCGTGCGCGACCCCGGCGGCCAGCACGGAAAGCCAGTCGTCGAGGTCCACGGCCGCGAGCCCGGAGCGGTTGAGCAGGCCGTCGCCCGGCGCACCCGAGCCCGGCGGCCGCACCCGGCCGTCGGCCGCGACGAACGCGTAGTCCGCGATGTCGAGCTGACGCCGGGCCGCGGCGCTCTCGTTGACCGACTTCGCCACCACGGCCCCGGCCCCCGCGTCGACGCACGCGACGATCCCTTCCAGGGTCATGGTCAGCTCGGACGAGCCGGCCCACACCGGGTTCGCGGCCGCCAGCCCGCCGACGTCCATTCAGGACAGCGCCGGGATCGTGCTGTCGTCGGCCATGTCGACGTCCTTCGTCTCCGGGCCGAGGAACCCGCCGAGGCTGATCAGCAGGCCGGCCAGGACGATCAGGACGGCCGGCGCCAGGTGCGCGGGCAGGACGCCGTCGAAGCGCTGCAGGTAGAACTGGTAGAACGCGGGCGCGATCAGCGCGAGGCTGTAGCCGACGCCGTACCCGGTCGACCGGATGCTCGCCGGGAACCGCTCGGTGAGGTACGCGGCGATCGGGCCGAAGGTGCCGACGGTGAACACGCCGATCAGCACGCCGAAGCCGAGTGCCGCGCCGAAACCGCCGTTCGAAGCCATCAGCAGTGTGTACGAGCCCGCGCCGATCACGACCATCGAGAAGCCGTAGCCGATGTAGAACCGGCGGCGCCCGATCCGCTGCGACAGCACCCCGAACACCGGGTAGGACAGCGCGGCGGCCGCGTTGATCACGAGCATGGTCAGCGTGACCTCTTTGCTCGAGAGGTCCAGGTGGGCCTTGAGCTGCGCCGGTGTCACGGCGGCTTCCATGTTGGTCGCGAGCCACGTGCCGGTCATCAGGACGAACACCTGGCCGAGCGCCCGCGGGTACTTCTTCAGCAGGCGGAGGAACGGCAGCTTGTGCTTCTCCCCGGTCAGCTCGGCCGGGGGCTCGTGGACCTGCTTGAGGTAGTAGCGGAACAGCACCGCGGCCAGCAGCGCGCCGACGAAGAACGGGATCCGCCAGCCCCACTGGACGTACGCGCTGTGCAGGCCGGCCGAAGGCAGCAGCTGCAGCATCAGCAGCGTGATCGCGGCGATCACCGCGTACGCGGCGGGCGAGGTCGACGTGATGATCGAGGCGTACAGACCGCGTTTGTGCTTCGGGCTCCACTCCATCGCCAGTGGCACGGCGGTCGTGTACTCGCCGCCGAGGAAGATCCCGTCGACGAACCGCAGGGCGATGAGGATGCCGACCGACCACGTCCCGATCGTCTCGTGCCCGGGCAGGCACGCGGTCAGCAGCGTGATGACGCCGAAGCCGCCGACCGCGACCAGCGTCGTGCGCTTGCGCCCGACGGTGTCGGCGAAGTGGCCGAAGATGATCGCGCCGAGCGGGCGGCCGATCAGCGTGGAGGCGAACACCAGGGACGCCAGCACCGCGGTCGTGCTCGCGCTGAGGTTCGCCGCCTGGAAGTACACCGTCGCCGGCGCCAGCACGACGATCGGCAGGTAGATGTCGAACTGGTCGACGAAGTAGGCGAGGGTCCCCCCGCGGACCGCGGCCCGGACCTTGGCCATGTCCGGGCCGTGCGGGGTGCCGGGACGAGCGGACGCCTCTGCGGCGCTGGGCGGTGTGGACATCGGCGTCCTCCGGAGTTGGCTCAGCCTCTTCGAACTGAATGTTCACCAAGTGAACAGAAGCCACTCTAAATAGGGCTACCCGGATACACAAGAGCGGTCACAGGGTTGACACGCGGTCCTATAGTGAACTTTGACTTCATAATGTGAACGGAAAGGCTGCTCATGAGCCCGCGCCCCGCGATCGCCACCGTCCTGGACGGCTTGGCCGACATGCACGTCCACTCCGGCCCGAGCCCGTTCCCCCGGCGCTTCGACCACGTCGAAGCCGCGCAGGACGGCGCCCGCATCGGGATGCGCGCCATGGTCGCGAAGTCCCACCACCACAACACCCAGATGGACATCCTCGCGATGAAGGGCCGTCTCGCGGACGTCAAGGCGCAGGCCTTCGGCGGCATCGCGCTGAACAGCACGGTCGGCGGGCTGAACGTGCACGCCGTGCGCATGTGCCTGCGCATGGGCGGCAAGGTCGTCTGGTTCCCGACCATCTCCTCCGGCCGGCACATCGACTGCCACCCCGAGGACGGCGCGTTCCCGACCACCACCGTGCCCCTGACCCTGGAGCGCATCGACATCGTCGACGAGAACGGGAACCTCAAGCCCGAGGCCGGCGAGATCCTCGACGAGATCAAGGAGCAGGGGGCCGTCGTCAACGGCGGGCACATGTACCCCGAGTACATCCGCACGCTGTTCCAGGCGGCCAAGGAGCGCGGCATCACGCGGATGGCCGTCAGCCACCCGGACTTCGTCATCGGCGCCGACCCGGCGCTGTGCCGCGAACTGATCGAGCTCGGCGCGTTCGTCGAGCACGAGGTCGGCATGTACGACCCCGAAGGCACGCAGAAGTGGGACCCGAAGCAGCTGCTGACCTGGATCGAGACCCTCGGGCCGGAGCACACCGTGCTGGCGTCGGACTTCGGTCAGAAGGCCAACCCCAAGCCGGTCGACGCGTGGCTGCGCGTCGGCGAAGCGCTGCTCGACCTCGGCCTGCCGGAGAAGGACCTGCGGCGGATGGTCCGCGACAACCCCGGCTACCTGCTGAACCTCGACGACTGAAAGGACGCCTCCCCGTGTACGAAAAGGACGACCCCCGCTCGTCGCTGGCCACCGCGGCGCGCCCCGACAGCGGCGACGGCATCGCCGCCGCCCAGTACCTGGACCTGCGCGAAAACCCGGTGGTCCGGGCGCAGAACGTCATCCTGATCCACACCGATGCCCGCGAAGGCGACGACCTCGACAACGGCACCCTCGACGGCGAGCTGGCGATCATCGTCACCGACGCCTCCCCCGCCTTCACCGTGCTGACCGGCGACGGGGCGACCAAAGTGGACTCGCCGGGGCTCGTCGTCGTCCCGCCCGGCGCGTCGCGGATCAGCGTCCACGGCGACGGCCCGCTCGTGCGGCTCGTCGAGGCGACCGAAGCCGCGTGGCGGGACAAGGTGACGAACGCGGACGCCTACGCGCAGGACCACCCGCGCGTCGCGCTGCTGCAGCGGTGGCCCGCGCCCGCCGAAGAACGTGTCCGGTGCTACCCGCTCGCCGACGTCCCGCAGGACCCGAAGCGGTTCGGGCGGATCTTCCGGACCCGGTCGTTCATGGTGAACTTCCTGCCCCTGCAGGACGGTCCGCGCGACCCGCGCAAGCTCTCGCCGCACCACCACGACGACTTCGAACAGCTTTCCCTTGCCGTGCGGGGAGAGTACGTCCACCACATCCGCACGCCGTGGCTGCCCGACAGCACCACCTGGCGCGAGGACGAGCACGTCCGGATCGGCAGCCCTTCGGTGACGGTCATCCCGCCGCCGACCGTGCACACGTCCGCGGCGAGCGATCCCGGCGTGAACCAGCTGATCGACATCTTCAGCCCGCCGCGGGTGGACTTCTCGGAGAAGCCCGGCTGGGTCCTGAACGCCGGCGACTACCCGATGCCGCCTTCCGGGGGCCCCGGGTGGCAGGGCCCCCGGCCCGGGGCGGAGCCACCGGTGGCACAGCCGTGAGCGGGCGGACCGGAGGCGGGCTGTTCACCCGCGAAGCCACGCCCGTGGGCACCTGGCTGAAGATCGCCTCGACCGAGCCCGCCGAGATCATGGCCTTCGCCGGGTTCGACTTCGTCGTCGTCGACCTCGAGCACGCGCCCCTCGACCTGGTGACGGCGTACCGGCTGATCACCACCGCCGCCGCGCTCGGCATGACGCCGATCGTGCGGGTGCCGGACAAGACGCCGTCGACGATCCAGAAGATCCTCGACGCCGGAGCCATGGGCATCCTCGTACCGCACGTCGACACCGTCGAGGAGGCGGCCGCGGTCGGGCGGGCGTGCCGGTTCCCGCCGCACGGCGTCCGCGGCGCCGGCGGCACCAGCCGCGCGGGTGCCTGGGGCCTGCGCCCGAACGCCGCCTACCTGGCGACGGGCAACGACGACGTCCTCTGCATCCCACAGCTGGAAAGCGTCGAGGCGATCAAGGCGGCACCGGAGATGCTGGCCCTGGACACCGTGGACGCGGTGTTCGTCGGGGCGGCGGACCTGTCGATGTCGATGGGCAGCACGCCGGCGTCGCCCGAGGTGCTCGACCTGATCGCGTCGGCCGTGGCCGCGGCGCACGACGCCGGGAAGCGCTGCGGGCTCGCGTTCGGCGGCGTGCCGGACCGGGCTGCCCAGGCCGTGCGGGACGGCTGCGACTTCGTCCTGCTCAGCAACGACACGACGATGCTGGCCGAAGCCGCGCGCGGCCTGGTCCGGGCGTTCCGGGACGCGACGGCATGACGCTTTCCCTGCCCCGCACCGCGTTGTCGATCGGCGAGCTGGACCAGCTCGACCACGACGGCGCGGTGCGGTTCGTGCGCTCGCTGGAGGAGTTCGGCCACCGCATGGTCTGGATCCCCGAGGTCAACGGCAGAGAGGCGTTCACCACCGCCGCGCTGGTCCTGGCGGCCACGGACCGGATCATCGTCGGGAACGGCGTCGCGCGGGCGCTCGAGCGCGTGCCGAAGTCGGCGGGGTCGGCGGCGCGGGACCTGGCCGCCGGCTACCCCGGCCGGTACGTGCTGGGGCTCGGGGTCAGCGGCGCGGTCCGCGAACGCGGGGTCGGACCGCTGCCGTTCCTGCGCGACTACCTCGACGGCGTGGACAAGGTGGCCCCCGGGGTGCCGCGGGTGCTCGGCGCGTACTCGGCCGGGATCACGAGGCTGGCGGCCGAGCGCGCCGACGGGCTGATCACGTTCCTCGTCACGCCGGAGCACACGCGCTGGGCCCGCGAAACGATCGGGGACCTGGTCCTCTCGGTCGTCCAATGGGCGGTAGTGGGCCGGGACCGGGCGTCGGCACGCGACGTGGCCCGGGAGCGGCTCGCCTACTACCTGACCCTCCCCCACCAGATCGCGAAGCTGAAGCGGCTCGGGTTCACCGACGCCGACCTCGCGCCGCCGGGGTCCGACCGCCTGCTCGACGCGCTCGTCGCGTGCGGCACGCCTTCGCAAGTCCGTGAAGCCGTGCAAGCGCAGTACGACGCCGGCGCCACGCAGGTGGCGTTGACGCTGGTCGGCCCGCTCGACGACGCGAAGCTCGACGCCTACCGGGCGCTCGCACCACAGGAGGATTGATGCGCACGGCCGAGAAAGTCATCATCACCACCGCCATTACGGGCTCGGTGAACATCCCGTCCCAGAGCCCGTACCTGCCGCTGTCCGCCGACGAAGTCGCCGACGCGGCGTTGGAGGCCATCGCAGCCGGGTCGGCCATCGTCCACCTCCACGCCCGCGAACCGGACGGGCGGCCGACACCCGACCCGGAGGTGTTCGAGAAGATCGTCGGGCGGATCACCGCCGAGGCCGACGCCGTCATCAACATCACCACCGGCGGCGCGTCGTCGATGACGATGGACGAACGGCTCGCCGCGGCGTACCGGCTGCGGCCCGAGCTCGCCTCGCTGAACATGGGCTCGATGAACTTCGTCTACTCCGGCATCGCGGACAAGGTGACGGAGTGGCGGCACGACTGGGAAAAGCCGTACGTGCTCAACACCTACTCGAAGCCGTTCGTGAACACCTTCGACAAGATCGAGCACACGCTGCGGACGCTCGGTGAGGCCGGGACGCGGTTCGAATACGAGTGCTACGACATCGGGCACCTGTACTCCCTGGCGTACTTCGCCGAGCTCGGGCTGGCGAAACCGCCGTTGCTGATCCAGGGCGTGTTCGGCGTCCTGGGCGGGATCGGCGCCGACCACGCGAACCTGGAGCACATGGTGCGGATCGCGGACAAGCTGTTCGGTGCCGACTACGCGTTCTCGGCGTTCGCCGCCGGCCGCGACCAGATGAGCTTCGGCACGCACAGCGCGTGGCTCGGCGGGCACGTCCGGGTGGGCCTCGAGGACAGCCTGTGGCTCGGGAAGGGCCGTCTGGCGGAGACGAACGCGCAGCAGGTCCGGAAGATCCGGGCCGTGGTGGAGGATCTGGGCAAGCCGATCGCGACCCCGGCCGAGGCCCGGGCGATGCTGGGCCTGCGGGGAGGAAACGCATGAGTCTGCTGACCGGCAAGGTGGTCCTGGTCGTCGGGGCCAGTTCGGGGATCGGGGCCGACGCGGCGCGGGTGTTCGCCGCGGACGGCGCGTCGGTGATGCTGGTGGCCCGGCACGAAGAGCCCTTGGCGAAGCTGGCCGCCGAGCTGTCCGGCCACGACGTCGCCTACACGACCGGCGACGTCGCCTCGGCGTCCGATGTGGACGCGTTCGTGGCGGCGACGGTCGCCCGCTTCGGCCGCCTGGACGGCGCGTTCAACAACGCGGCGATGGGTGGCAGCGGCCGGCTCGACTCGGTGTCCGAAGCGGACTTCGACCGGATCATGGCGGTGAACGTGAAGGGCACGTGGCTGTGCCTGCGCGCCGAGGTCCGCGCGATGACGGGCCCCGGGTCGATCGTGAACGTGAGCAGCATCGGCGGCGTGCGCGGCAGTTCGGGAATGGGCGCGTACCAGGCGACGAAGCACGCGGTGATCGGCTTGACGCGCACCGCCGCCCACGACTTCGGCCCGCAGGGGATCCGGGTGAACGTGATCGCCCCGGGCCCGACGGAGACACCGATGCTGGACGAGCTGCGCCGCACCATCCCGGGCGGCGTGGAAGCCCGGATCGCGGCAACGCCGTTGCGCAAAGCGGGCACGGGCGAGGAAGTCGGCTCGGCGGCGGCGTTCCTGCTGAGCGACCGGGCCGGCCACCTGACCGGAGTGGTCCTCCCCGTGGACGGCGGCTTCACCGCGTGACTCGAGCGGGATCACGCCAGGTCGGGGATCAGCTCCCCGATCAGGCGGATGCTC
Organism: Amycolatopsis stemonae; assembly: GCF_054781455.1. Classification (NCBI taxonomy): domain Bacteria; kingdom Bacillati; phylum Actinomycetota; class Actinomycetes; order Pseudonocardiales; family Pseudonocardiaceae; genus Amycolatopsis; species Amycolatopsis stemonae. The sequence goes on from NZ_BAAGUJ010000011.1 coordinate 163,227, forward strand.
TTCAGCACCTTTTCGTGCGGGATGCCGCCGATCTGCTGGAGGCACATCATCCGGTCGATGCCCAGGTTCGCGTACGCGCGCAGCTTCTTGCGGCACGTCTCCGGGCTGCCCACGATCAGGGAGTCCTGCGCGCTCAGCACCTCGAACACCTCGTCGTCCGCGACCTGCTCGCCCTGCAGGACGCTGGCGATGAGGAGGTTCGCCTCCGACGGCGTGTTCGAGGCCTCGCCGCGCAGGAAGTCGCCCGTGAGGCCCGGCGCCCGCTTCAGCTCCTCGTTGCGGGCGTTGACGCGGACGAACTCCGTCGCCGCTTCGAAGAACGTCAGGGCCGTCACCGTGTACCAGGCCGCGGCCGCTGCGGCGCCGTTGCGCATCGCTTCCTCGTCGGTGCCCGCGCAGTGGACGAACGTGAAGAACCCCACCTGGTTGTTCACGAACGCCCCGACCGGTGACGTGCACCGCCCGGCCGCGGCCCGGTACAGCTCGACCAGCCGCCCGGCGCGCTCCAGCGACTCCCACATCGTCGTGCCCAGCACGCCGACCCCGCGGCGGCCGGCCTCTTCGAACGACGCCGGGCTCGCGGCCGCCTGCCACAGCGGCGGGTGCGGCTTCTGCAGCGGCTTCGGCCCGATCGGGACGCCGTCGACGCGGTAGGCGTCGCTCTCGTAGGAGAACGCCTCGGCCGTCCACATCTTCGGCACCATTTCGAACGCCTGCTGCGTCTGGGCCCTGGCCTCGTCGGGCTCGATGCCGAACAGCCGCCACTCGGGGATGGTCGACCGCGTCAGGCCCAGCTCCACCCGGCCACCACTGAGGTGGTCGAGCGTCGCGGCCCGCTCGGCGACGCGGATCGGGTGGTTGAACCGCCCCGGCGCGAGCACCGCGGCGTGCCCGAGCCGGATCCGGCTGGTCCGCTGGGAAAGCGCGGCCAGCATCAGCTCGGGCGCGGACGACAGGCTGAACTCCCCCGCACCGTGGTGCTCGACCTGCCACCAGCACCCGTAGCCGAGCTCGTCGGCGAGGACGGCCTGTTCGATCGCCTGCCGGAACCGGACCTGCTCGTGCCCTTCGGGCCAGGGCCGAGGGTTCTGGATCTCGGTGAACAGGTCGACCTTCATCCACGGCCTCCGCTTCGTCGGGGTAACCGTGAAGTCAGTCCCCGAGAGCTACCGCGCCGTTACCGATGGTCGCCCGGAAGGAGCAGTCGTAGAGTGACGCGCAGGGGCGCGCGAGAGGCGGTGACCATGGCCGTCGAGCCGGGTGGGCCGCGGCGGGCCGAGGTGCTGGCCGCGCTGTCGCTCGCCATCGATCTCGGACTCGGGCAGCCGATGGAGCACATGCTGCGCTCCGCGGTGATCGCGACGCGGCTCGCCGGGCGGCTCGGCCTCGACGAACGGCAGCGCGGGACGACCTACTACGCCACCCTCGTCGCCTGGATCGGCTGCCACGCCGACTCCCACGAGCTGGCCGCGTGGTTCGGGGACGACCTCGCGTTCCGCGCCGCCACCTACCGCGTCGACTGGACCGGCCTGCCCTTCCTGCGCCTGCTCGCCTCGCACGCCGGGCGTGACCGGGGGCCCGTCGCCCGTGGGGTGGTGGCCGCCGCGTTCCTCGCCAGGGCCCGCGGCCGCATGGCCGAGCTGATCCACTCCCACTGCGCCTCGGCCGGGCAGCTCGCCCACCGGCTGGGGCTGGACGCGGCCGTCGGCACCGCGCTCGCCGGCACCTTCGAACGCTGGGACGGCAGCGGCCTGCCCGCCGGAGTCCGCGGCGACCGGCTGCCGATCGAGGTGCGCGTGGTGCACCTCGCCGAAGTCGCCGAGGTGTACCTGCGGCGCGGCGGGAGCGGCGCCGCCGTCGCGATGGCCGAAGCCCGCGGCGGCAGCCGGTTCGACCCCGCCGTCGTCGCCGCTTTCGCCGGTGCCGCACCGGAAATCCTCGACGGCCTGCTCGAGGCCGACGTCTGGACGGCCGCCCTCGAGCAGGCCCCCGACCGCGACCGGACGCTCACCGGGTCCGAACTGGACGACCTGCTCACCGCGATCGGCGACTTCGCCGACCTCAAGTGCCCGTTCGCCCTCGGGCACTCGCGCGGGGTCGCGGACCTCGCCGCCGAGGCAGCGCGTCACGCCGGGCTGCCCGAGCCGGACGTCCGGCTCGTCCGGCGGGCCGGGCTGGTGCACGACCTCGGCCGGATGGGCGTGCCCAACACCATCTGGGAAAAGCCCGGCCCGCTGTCCGAAGCCGAATGGGAACGCGTGCGCCTGCACCCCTACCTGACCGGCCGGATCCTGCGCCGGGTAAGCGGTCTGGAGCAGGTCGCCGTCGTCGCGGCGGCGCACCACGAGCGGCTCGACGGCTCCGGCTACCCGCTCGGCGCGGCAGGCGCGGCGCTGGCCCCGCACGCCCGGCTGCTCGCCGCCGCCGACGTCTACCACGCGCTGCGCGAACCACGGCCGCACTTGCTGGCCCGCGACGACGTCGACGCCGCCGAGATCCTCCGGCAGCAGGCGCGGGAGTCCCGGTTGGACGCCGAGGCCGTCGACGCCGTCGTGCTCGCCGCCGGGCACGCGCGCCGCCGCACCGCCTACCCCGCCGGGCTGACCGGCCGCGAGGTCGAGGTCCTGCGCCTGCTGGCGGGCGGCGGTTCGAACCGGGAGATCGCGCGGTCGCTGTCGATCAGCGAGAAGACCGTCCGCAACCACGTCGAGCACATCTACGCCAAGGCCGGGGTGTCCAACCGGACCGGTGCCGGGCTGTTCGCCCTCGAGCACGGCATCACCGGCCTGCCCGGAAGATGAGGCATCCGCCCCATGCGCGGGCGGCCCGGCCGGGCGAGGCTGACTCCGGCCGAAAGGAGCCCGCCATGCCCACCCGCGCCGTCGTCAGCCTCACCACCGGACTCGAAGACCCGGAAAAGGTCACCGTCGCGTTCCTCGTCGCGGTCGGTGCCGCCGAACAGCACCGCGCGACCCTGATGTTCCTCACCAAGGAGGCCGTCCGGCTCGCGCTCGACGGCTTCGCCCAGGCCACGGCGTGCGAAGGCTGCCCGCCCCTGGCCGAACTGGTCAAGCGCTACGAAGCCGCGGGCGGGCGCTTCCTCGTCTGCCCGATCTGCTTCACCGCCCGCCACCTCGCCGACGACGGCCTGGTCGCGAACGCCTCCCTCGGCGGCACGGTGCCGATGTGGGAGTGGATCGGCGACGAGCCCGTCACGACGTTCAGCTACTGAAGCCATGACCACCGAAGGCGAACGGTTCGCCCGCGCGCTCGCCGTCCGGGACGCCGCCGCGCTGAAGGCGGTGCTGGCCGGCGACGTCGACTTCGCCGCCCTCACCCCGGGCCGGCACTGGACGGCCTCGGACGCCGCGGAGATCGTCGACGACATCGTCCTGGGCCAGTGGTTCGGCCCCGGCCACCGGATCGTCGAGCTGTGCTCGGTGCGCACCGGCCGGGTGGCGGGCTGCCGGCACGTCGCCTACCGGCTGCGGGTCCGCCGCGACGACGTGGACCACCTGGTCGAGCAGCAGGCCTACTACACCGCGCGGGACGGCGAGATCGTCTGGCTGCGCGTCCTCTGCTCGGGCTACCGGTCGCTCCGCGGCTGAGAATCCGGTCACGTCGGCGTGGCTCGGCGCGCCGAGCGGCCGTCCGCCTGCCATCCTCTTGCGGTCGGGAAGACAGGCGGACGGAGGCACCGTGGGCGTCATCAGCTGGATCGTGCTCGGGCTCATCGCGGGCTTGATCGCGAAGGCCCTCATGCCGGGCAAGGACCCGGGTGGCTGCATCATCACGATCCTGCTCGGGATCGGCGGCGCCTTCGTCGGCGGCTGGGTCGGCAAGACCCTGTTCCACACCGACCTCGGCACCTTCTTCGACCTGCGCACCTGGGGTCTGGCGGTCCTCGGCGCACTGATCATCCTGGTGATCTACCGGATGGCGTTCGGCCGCGGCCGCCGCGACTAGGTCAAGCTGACGCCGTACGCGCTCAGCGCCTCGCCGACCGGCTGGAAGAACGACGTCCCGCTGCCCTTGCCGGACGTGATGCCCAGCCCGACGCTGCCCGCGAACAGGCAGCCGCCCGAGTCGCCGGGGTTGACCAGCGCGTCGGTCTGGATCAGCTGGGACACCGAGCCTTCGGCGTAGTTCACGGTCACGTTCGTCCGCGTGACCGAGCCCGAGGTGAGGTGCGTGGTGCTGCCGCTCTTGCTGATCCGCTGGCCGACCGTCGCGGTGCCGGCGGAGCTGATCCGCTGCGTCGAGCCGTTCCACAGGGTGACCGCCCCGGGCGCGCTGCCGGTGGTGTTGCGGATCAGCCCGTAGTCGTTGCCCGGGAAGCTCGAACCCTGCGACGGCCCGACGTTCCACGTCGACACCGCGCGGGTGCAGTGGCCGGCGTCGACGATGTAGTTCTGGCCGCCGCGCTGGGTGTTGAAGCCGACCGAGCAGCGGACCCCGCCGCCGGTGATGGCTTCGCCGTTGTAGATCGCCGTGTGCATCTCGCCGGCGACGCGTTCCACCCGGACGCGGTCGCCGAGCGACGCGGCGGCCGTCAGCAGGGCATCGGTCCCCTTGGCCGCGTCGGCCACGGTCAGCACGACCTGGTTGGTCTTCGGGTCGAGGCCGATCGCCGTGTGCGCCACGGCGGGCAGCGCCTGCAGGGCGTGCTGCGCGCCGGCGAGGGCCGCGCTGGAGTTCTTCACGAGCCGGGCCTGTCCGCCGGCGGCGGTCACCTGGTCGGCGGCGGCCTGGTCGAGCACGTTGACGACCGGCTTCGCGGCCGCGTCGAGGTAGCCGTCGGCGGCCCGGGTGCCGAGGGCGCCGGTGACCCGGTGCAGGGTCTCGACGCCGGCGGCCTGGGTCTGCAGCAGGGCGACCGCGGCGGACTCGCCGATCCCGGCGTCGGCCATCAGGGAGGCGACGACGTCGGCCTGCACCTCGGGCGAGTAGCCCTCGACGGTCGCGGCGCCGGCGGGGACGGACAGGAATCCGGCGGCCGCCGCGGCGACGGCCAGTGTGGTGGCGAAACGGGCGAGCGGGTGTGGTGTGCGCATGCCGTTGACTCGCTTTCACGGGGACGGCCGGCGCGAGGGATGGCCGCGCCGGGGTGCGCCCGAGGGTGAGCCGCGGCCCGGACCCCGCGGTACCGACTTTCGTCGGACAGGACAAAAGATAGGTACCGGGCAATTCGCCCACCATCGTGCCGCGCAGAGCACCCGGACAGGAACCCGGTCCGCCCCGGGTTATCCGCCGGGCCGCGGGGCGACGGTCAGCAGGCTCAGCTCGGCCAGCCCGCGCACGTAGCGGCTGGCCCGCAGGTCGCTCGGCATCACGAGCGTCGGGCGCGGCAGGACCTCGCCGTTGTACCGGGTGGCGAGCAGGGCCGCGCAGTGGCCGAACTCGGGATCGATCTCCGCCAGCGAGAGCACCACCCGGAACCCGTCCTCGGCCACCGCCACCACGACGACGGTCAGCCCGGACATCTTGTGCCGCGGGTCCAGCGGCAGCGGCCCTTCGGCGAGCACGTCGTAGAGGTGCACGCCGTGCACCTCGTGCCGTTCCCGCTTGCGGCGGGTCACGTACTCGACGTCGAGCCGGATCTGCGGGCGGGCCCGCAGGTCACCGACGTCGATCAGCCGCGACGCACACCCCGTCCCGGTGACGAGCAGCGCCCCGGCCGGCGGCAGGACGTGCTGGTCGCGGGCGGGCTCCATGCGTCCACGCTAAGTCGGCCCCACGGCCGCGCACATCCACCGATCAGGCACAGCTCGGACGCAACTGCGGCACGATTCGCGCCAAAGCACCGCAGGCGCGGCTGTTTCAGCCGGTCGCCAGCGAGATCTCCGTGGACTTGACCAGGGCGACGACCGGCGAGCCCGCTTCGAGGCCCAGCTCGGTGACGGCTTCCCGGGTGATCGAGGCGGTGAGCTCACCGCCGTCCACGGCGACCTTCACCGTCGCCATCGCACCGCCGGTCGCGACGGCCGTGACCCGGCCCGGCAGCTGGTTGCGGATGCTGATCCCCTCGACCGGCCCGGTGGCCAGCGACACCTCGGTCGACTTGATCAGCGCGCGCACGGCGGCGCCTTCGGCGAGGCCGAGGTCCTCGACGGCTTCCCGGGTGACGGCGGCGGTGATCTCCTGCCCGCCGGACAGGCGTGCCTTGACGGTCGCCATCACCTCGCCCGGTGTGACGGCCGCGACCGTCCCCGCGAGCTGGTTGCGGATGCTCAGTCCCATGGCCGGACTCTAGCCGGGCGCCGCGAGCTGCGCATTTCACGCCTGGCGCCGGATTCGCCGGACCGCTGCATCGCCCTGGACCGCCCATAACGTGGCTTCCGCCAACAATTGCAGCACGTAACACTACGGACGGGACCCGACCTGCCCTGCCCGCCGCGCCTCGTCGGCAAGGGCGCCGTAGCGACGGTCACCCGACGCCACCGCGGCGCGAGTGGCAGGATGTGGCGGTGAGCATGCACGGCGTGCTCGTCACCGGCCGGGAAGAGAGGCTGGCGGTCCCCACTGCGCGGAGGCGATCAACTGTGACGAGCCCGTTTTCCACTTCGACCGCTTCGGCGGGCAGCGGCCCGGTCCTGACCGTCCGCGGGGAGCTCGACGTGGCCACCGCGCCCCAGCTCCGCACCCGGATCGGCGAGCTCACCCTGGACGCGGGCCAGCTGCTGGTGGTCGACCTGGCCGGGGTGACCTTTTGCGACTCCAGCGGGATTTCGGCGCTCATCGCGGCCCGGAACGCGGCCCAGGCGGCGAACGCGGAGGTCGCCCTGGTGGCAGTCCCCGCCCGGATCACGCGGACGTTCGAGCTGACCGGGCTGGCGGAATTCTTCGTCACCTACCCGACGGCCGAGGCCGCGATCACCGCCCACGGCTGAGCCGGCTCTCGTTCGGCGGGCGAGTCCGCAGTACGGCCGCTCATTCGTCTTCAACAAGTTGAACGAAACCCTTGACTCAGTGAAGACCGTCATTATGCTGACATTCACATCACGAAACTGAAGGGTCGGCGATGGTGTCAGCGGAAGAAGGCAACGGGCTCCCCACCGCCTCCATGCTGACCGCCATCGGGGCGAAGATCCGCACCATGCGCAAGGAACGCGGGCTCACCGTCGAACGCCTCAGTGAACTCTCCGGCGTCTCGACCGGCATCGTCAGCCAGGTGGAGCGCGGGAAGGCGAACCCGTCCTTCTCGACCATGGTGCAGCTCGCCCACGGGCTCGGCATCTCCGTGGGCCGCCTGTTCGACGGCGACGACCACCGCTCGCCCGTGGTCCGGAAGTTCGAACGCCGCCGGATCGACGGGCACGGGCTCGCCGAGGGCGACGGCGGGCTGTACGAACTGCTCACCCCCGACCTCAACGGGGCACTCGAGGCCACCTGGGTGGAGACCCCGCCCGGCTACGACAGCAGCGAAACCCCCTACCGGCACAACGGCGAGGAGTTCGGGCTCATCCTCTCCGGCGCCAAGGACGTGTACCTCGACGGCGTCCGGCACCACCTCGAGGCCGGCGACTCGATCCGCTACGCGTCCACCATCCCCCACTGGTACGTCAACTCCGGCGACGAAACCTGCGTCGCCGTCTGGGTGATCACGCCCCCCACCTGGTGATCACCGGTCGCTCCTCGTAGCGGCGTCTCCTCCCTCCCCTTTATCAGCCACTTTCCCGCGAGGCGGAAACCATGGCTTCTTTGTCGACCCGTCAATCCGACGACGTCAGAACCTTCGCCGCGCGACGGCCCCTTGTCGCCCTCGGCCTGGGCGGCACCCTCGAGTGGTACGACTGGCAGATCTTCGGCCTGCTGTCGGCCTTCCTCGGCCCCGAGTTCTTCCCCAACTCCGACCCCGTCGCCGCGACGCTGAGCGCGCTGGCCGTGTTCGCCGTCGGGTTCGTCTTCCGGCCGCTCGGCGGCGTGCTGCTCGGGATGGTCGCCGACCGGTTCGGCCGGCGCCGCGTGATGCTCGGGTCCGTCGCCGCGATGGCGGCGGCCACCGCGGTCATCGCCATCCTGCCCGGCTACCGCACCCTCGGCGTGTGGGCCGGGGTGATCCTGCTTCTTTGCCGCGTGGTGCAAGGGATTTCGACCGGTGTCGAAGGTCCGCTTGCGACTGCGTACGCGGTCGAGCTCACCGCCGAAGGGCGCGAAGGCCGCGCCGCCGGCGTCATGAGCGTGTTCGTCAACACCGGCATCCTCGCCGCGTCCCTGATCAGTTTCGCGACGAGCGCGGCGATCGGCGGCCCGGCCATGCAGGACTGGGGCTGGCGGATCCCGATGGCGGCCGGGGCCGTGCTCGGCGTCGTGATCGTCTACATGCGACGGAACCTGCCGGAAAGCCTGAACACCGAACAGGAAACCCGGCCGGCCGCGGACAACCGTGCTGTCTGGCGCGGCATCGGCAAGCACTGGCTGGCGCTGCTGGCGATGGTCTTCGTGGTCGGCGCCGCGCAGGCGTACAACTACGCGTGGAACGTCGGCCTGCCGAGCCTGGCGCGCAGCACGTACAAGGAGAACGCGACGAGCGTCTTCGCCGTCACCTCGGCGCTGGGCGTGATCCTCGTCGTCGGCTCGATCTTCACCGGGATGCTGGCCGACCGCAAGAAGCTCTCCCGCACGTTCGTCGTCACGCGGCTGCTGGCCGTGCCGTCGGTGTTCCTGATGCTGCTCTACGCCGGCCCCGGGCTCGGCGGGTTCAGCGCCGTGTTGCTCGGCGGCGGGCTCGTGCTGGTGCTCAACATGACGCTCTACAACGTGGTCAGCACGACGCTGCTGCCCGTCCCCTGCCGCGCCACCGGCGTCGGCCTCGGCTACGGCATCGGGGTCGCGCTGTTCGGCGGCACGGCGTCCTACCTGCTGGTGTGGCTGGGCCAGTACGGCGCCCCCTGGATGTTCCCGGCCTACACCGCCGTGCTGTGCCTGATCAGCGTGGTGCTCTACCTCGCGGCCCTGCGCCGCACCGGAACCTACCGTGGCGAATGAGGAGTATCGGATGAACCTGGCGGACCTCGCGGTGTCCACAGAGGACCTGACGGCCCCGGTGGTGCGGCGCAGCGACGTCGTCGTGGTCGGCGGCGGGCCGGCGGGCGTCAGCGCCGCCGTCGCCGCCGCCCGGACCGGCGCCTCGGTGACCCTGCTCGAGCGCTACGCCGCGCTCGGCGGGCTCGCCTCGGGCGGCATGGTGCTGGTGCTCGACGACATGGTCAACGGCCCCGAGGTGTCGGTGCGCGGCATCGTCGCCGAGTACGTCGAGCGGATGCACCGGATGGGCCTGGCGGTGTTCCCGCCGGAGGCCGACCGGATCTCCTCGCCGGAGATGTGGCGGCGCTGGAGCCGCTGGGGCGCCTTCGACTTCCACTCGCACGCCTCCCCCAAGCCGATCTGCTACGCCGTCGCCTTCGACCCCGACGGCTGGAAGCGGGTGTCGAACGACCTCGTCCGCCAGGCCGGCGTGCACCTGCGGCTGCACAGCTGGTTCTCGCGGCCGGTCGTCGACGACGGCGTCCTGCGCGGGGTCGTCTGCGAGACGAAGTCCGGGCCGCAGGCCGTCCTCGGCGACGTCGTCATCGACACCACCGGCGACATCGACGTCGCCTCCCGCGCGGGCGCCGCCTACTCCCACGACAGCTACCTCGTGACGCTCGTCTTCCGGCTCGGCGGCATCGACACGGCCGCCGCGGAACGCTTCGAGCAGGAGCACCCGCGCGAGGCCCGCGCGATCAACCGCAAGGTCAAGCGGATGCTCGGCGGCGCCTGGGAACTGTGGTGGCTCAAGACGCCGGTGCCGGGCGTGGTGTGGTGCAACTGCCCGCACCTCACCGGCTACGACGGCGCCGACCCGGAGTCGCTGACCGCGGCCGAGTTCGACGCCCGGGCTCGCATCTCCGCGGTCCTCGACCACGTCCGGGCCGAACTGCCCGGCTTCGAGAACTGCTACCTGCTGGACGTCGCCGAGCAGATCGGCGTGCGCCAGACCCGGCTGCTGCAGGGGGAATACGTCGTCACCAAGGACGACATCCAGCAGCGGCGGCACTTCCCGGACTCGGTGGCCCGCGGCCGCGACTACTACACGCCCTACCGCGCGCTGCTCCCCCGGGACGTCGACCAGCTGCTCGTCGCCGGCCGGCACTACTCGGCGACGCCGGAAGCGCAGAAGATCTCGCGGGAGATCCCGCCGTGCATGGCGATGGGCCAGGCGGCCGGCGTCGCCGCCGGGATCGCCGTCGACCGCGGGAGCACCGTCCGGGACGTCGACCCCGAGCTCGTCCAAGCCGGGATGCACGCCCAGGGCGCCGACCCCGGCGACGTGCCCGCCCCGAACGCCACCGTGGAACTGGAGGTTGCCTGATGTCCCTGCCGCTGGACGGCGTCACCGTCGTCGACTTCACGCAGGTCTACATGGGACCGAGCTGCACGCAGCTGCTCGGCGACTACGGTGCGGACGTGATCAAGGTCGAACGCCCCGGCGTCGGTGACCTGTCCCGGTCGTCCATTCCGGACCCGGACGGCGCGGACAACCCGATCTTCCTGTCCATCAACCGGAACAAGCGCAGCGTCTCGGTCGACACCCGGACCGAGGACGGCAAGAAGGTGATCGCCGACCTGATCGCCACCGCGGACGTCGTCGTCAGCAACTTCCGTTCCGGCGTGATGGAGCGGATCGGGTTCGGCTACGACGACTGCCGGGCCCGCAACCCGCGGATCGTCTGGGCGTCCGGCACCGGGTTCGGCGAGGAGGGCCCGTACCGGCACAAGGGCGGCCAGGACGTCATCGCGCAGGCCTACTCGGGCGTGATGTGGCGGCGGGCGTCCGGCGACGTCCCGCTCTCGGTGTACCCGACGACGTTGTGCGACTACACCACCGGCATGCACCTGCTGCAGGGCGTCCTGTTCGCGCTGCTGGCCCGCGAGCGCACCGGCGAGGGGCAGAAGGTCGAGGTGAACATGTACGACTCGATGCTCCACATGCAGATGCAGGAGGCGTGCATGCAGCTCAACCGCGGCCGCGAGGTGAACTGGGCGGCGATGCCGCTGTCCGGGGTGTTCACCACCGCCGACGGCGCCGTCTGCATGGTCGGCGCGTTCAAGGAGAACCCGCTGCGCGACATCTGCACGGCCCTGGAGCTGAGCGAGGACCTCTCGGCGCGGCCCGAGTACGCCACGCTGGAAGAGCAGTTCGCGCACAAGCCGCAGCTGCAGGAGATCTTCCGCGAACGGTTCGCCACCAACACCACCGAGTACTGGGTGAAACGCCTCGAAGGCGTCGACATCCTGTGCGCGCCGGTGCACAGCCTGGCCGAGGCCCTCGAAGACGAGCAGACCGCGGTCAACCGGATGGTCCTGGAGATGGAGCACCCGACCGCCGGGACGGTCCGGGCCCTGGCCGCGCCGATCCGGCTGTCGGAGACGCCGGCGTCGGTCCGCCGGGTGCCGCCGCGGCTCGGCGAGCACAACGCCGAAGTCCTGGCCGAACACGGCTACGACGCCGAGCGCATCGCCGCGCTGACCGCGGCAGGAGTCCTGCGATGACCGACGAGGTCCGCTTCGAGGTCGACAAGCACGTCGCCCGCGTGACGATCGACCGGCCCGGCGTCCTCAACGCCGTCGCGCCGGACACCCAGCGCCGGCTCGGGGAGATCTGGGACGCCATCGAGCACGACCCCGACGTCCGGGTGGTCGTCCTGACCGGGGCCGGCGAGCGCGCGTTCTGCGTCGGGGCGGACATGTCGGCGAACGCGATCGGGAAGACCGGCCTGCAGTTCTGGGCCGACGAGCCGGAGACCGGGTTCGGCGGGCTGTGCCTGCGCACCACGCTCGACGTCCCGGTGATCGCCCGCGTCAACGGCTACGCCCTCGGCGGCGGCATGGAGATGGTGCTGGGCTGCGACATCGTCATCGCCGCCGAACACGCGCAGTTCGGCCTGACCGAGCCGCGTGTGGGCCGCCTCCCGCTCGGTGGCGGCGTCGCGCAGCTGGTCCGGCGCCTTCCCCACACCCAGGCCATGGGGCTGCTGCTGACCGGCCGCCGGGCGCCCGCCGCGGAGATGCAGGCGATGGGCCTGGTCAACGAGGTCGCGCCGGCCGGTGAGCTGGACGCCGTCGTGGACCGCTGGGTCGCCGACGTGCTGGCCTGCGCGCCGACGTCGCTGCGGGCGATCAAGCAGATCGTGCAGCGGACGTCCGACCTGACCGCCCGTGAAGCGTGGGCCGCGCGGCTGCCCGCGCTGATGGCCGCGCTCGACAGCGAGGACAGCGCCGAAGGCGTCCGGGCGTTCCAGGAGAAGCGGCCGCCGGTTTGGCCGGGCCGATGAGCCTGGCACCCGGAGTCTGGGGCGTCGTCGCGACGCCGTTCAGCGGGTCCACCGGCGAACTCGACGAGCCGAGCCTGGCGCGGCTGGTCGAGCACTACGAGAGTCTCGGGGTCAGCGGGCTGACGGTTCTCGGCGTCTTCGGCGAGGCCGCGGCCCTGGCTTTTGACGAGCGCCGGGCCGTGCTCGAGACGGTGGTGGACACGGTCGGCCTGCCCCTCGTGGTCGGGGCGGCCTCCCTGGCGACACGGCCGGTCCTGGAGGAAGCCGAGCTGGCGGCGGAAGTCGTGGGTGACCGGCTCGCGGGCGTCATGGTCCAGGTGAACTCGGCCGACCCGCACGTTCTGGTCCGGCACCTGACCGCGGTCCACGAGGCCACCGGCGCCGGGCTGGTCGTGCAGGACTACCCGCTGGTCTCGGGTGTCCACATCGGACCGTCGGTGCTGGCGGCCGCGTTGGCGGACACACCCGGCGTCGTCGCCGTGAAGGCCGAAGCACCGCCGACCCCGCCCGCGATCGCCGTGCTGACCGCGAAGCTGGACGTGCCGGTGTTCGGTGGCCTGGGCGGCCTCGGGCTGCTCGACGAACTGGCGGCGGGATCCGCGGGCGCGATGACCGGCTTCTCGTACCCGGAAGGCCTGCTCGCCTGCGTCGACGCGTGGCGCGAGGGCGGCTACCCGGCCGCGCGGAAGGCGTTCCTGCCCTACCTGCCGTTGGTGAACTTCGAACAGCAGGCCAAGATCGCTCTCGCCATCCGCAAGGAGTGCCTGCGCCGGCGCGGGTTCATCCTCGACGCGGCCGTCCGCCCGCCCGCGGCGCCGCTGCCCGAACCGCTGCGGGACCAGCTCGCCCGCCAGCTCGACGCCGTGGAGGCTTGATGGATCTCGGACTCACCGGCCGCGTCGCGGTCGTCTGCGCGTCGACCGGCGGGCTCGGCGAAGGCGTCGCCCGGGCGCTCGCCGCCGAAGGCGCGCGAGTGGTCATCAGCGGGCGGCGCGGCGACCGCGCGAAAGCCATCGCCGCCGAGCTGCCCGGCGCGATCGGCGTCGAGGTGGACCTGACCAGCGAGGACGGGCCGGACCGGCTCGTCGACGCCGCGCCCGGTCCCGTGGACATCCTGGTGCTCAACGGGCCCGGCCCCCCACCGGGGACCGCGGCCGAGACCACCGTGGAAGACGCCGACTCCGCCATCGCCGCGCTGGTGCGCCCGCACGTCCAGCTCGTGCGGCGGCTGCTGCCCGGGATGCGTGACCGGGGCTGGGGCCGCATCCTCGCCGTCGGGTCCAGCGGCGTCGCCGCGCCGCTGCCGAACCTCGCCTTGTCCAACCTGGGGCGCGCCGCGCTCGCCGGGTACCTCAAGACCCTGGCCACCGAGGTCGCCGCGGACGGCGTCACCGTCAACCTGCTGCTGCCCGGCCGGATCGCGACCGACCGCGTCGCCACCCTCGACGAAGCCAACGCCCGCCGGGCGGGCCGGCCGGTCGCCGACGTCGCCCGCGACGCGCGGGCCGCCATCCCCGCCGGCCGGTACGGCGAGCCCGCCGAGTTCGGCGCGGCGGCCGCTTTCCTCTGCGGCGCACCGGCTTCCTACATCACCGGCACCGCGCTCCGCTGCGACGGCGGCCTGGTGCCCACCCTCTGAAGGAGCGTCATGACCACGACCGTCCGGCACCTGATCGACGGAGCATGGACCGGCGAGCCCACGACCGAGCGCCGCAACCCGGCGCGGCCGGACGAGGTGGCCGTGCGGGCCCCGAGCGGCGATCTGTCCACTGTGGAGGACGCGATCGCGGCCGCCTCGGCGGCCCACCGCGCCTGGGCCGTGACCCCGGCGCCGGCGCGCGGCGCGATCCTGCTCGACGCCGCGGACCTCCTGCGCCGACGCCACGAAGACGTCGCCGCCGACCTCGTCCGCGAAGAAGGCAAGACCCTGGGCGAGGCCCGCGGCGAGGTCCGGCGGGCCATCGACGTCCTGCGGTACTTCGGTTCGCACGGCTGGCGGCTCGGCGGCGACGCCTTCCCCAGCGGCACACCGGACACGAGTGTCTTCACCCGCGCCGAGCCGCTCGGCGTCGCCGGGCTCATCACGCCGTGGAACTTCCCCATCGCCATCCCGGCGTGGAAGCTCGCGCCCGCACTGGTCAGCGGGAACACCGTCGTGCTCAAACCCGCCGAGCTGACCCCGGCGTCGGCCACGCACCTCGCCGCCGCGCTGACCGAAGCCGGGCTGCCGCCGGGCGTGCTCAACGTCGTGCACGGCAAGGGATCCGTGCTCGGCGCGGCTCTCGCCGCGGACGAGCAGGTGCGGGCGATCTCCTTCACCGGCTCGACGCGGGTGGGGCTGCGGTTGCACGAAGTCGTCTCGGCCCGCCGGGCCCGCGTCCAGCTCGAGATGGGCGGGAAGAACGCGTACCTGGTCCTCGACGACGCCGACCCGCTGGCCGCGGCCCGGGTGGTCGCCGCGGGCGCGTTCGGCCTGACCGGCCAGGCCTGCACCGCGACTTCCCGCGTCTACTGCACGCCGCGGGTCCGGGAGCAGTTCACCGAAGCGCTCGTCAAGGAGGCGTCCCGGTTCTCCCCCGGCGACGGCCTGGCCGAGGCGGCGACCATGGGCCCGGTGGTGAGCGACCAGCAGCTGGCGACCGACCTGTCCGCGGTCGAGCGCGCCACGGCCCAGGGCGCGTCCGTGGCTTTCGGCGGGACGGCCGAGGGCGCGTTCCTCGCCCCGACGGTCCTGGTCGACGTCGCCCACGACCACGACGTCGCCCGGCAGGAGGTGTTCGGCCCGGTCCTCGCCGTGCTGCCGGCCGACGGCTACGACGAAGGCCTCGCCCTGGTCAACGACTCGCCGTACGGGCTGACCGCCGGCCTGTGCACGCGCGACCTGGCGCTGGCGCACCACTTCGCCGCGCACGCGCAGGCGGGCGTGGTGAAGGTCAACCGGCCGACGACCGGCCTGGACCTGAACGTGCCGTTCGGCGGCGTCAAGGACTCCTCGTCCAACACGTTCCGGGAGCAGGGGCCGTCGGCGGTCGACTTCTACACGTGGTCGAAGACCGTCTACCTGGGACACGACCGCTGAGCGGTCGCTGTTCCCGGCGATTGCTGCGTGGTTCCCGTCAGAGGCAGGGCGGCCGGTAGCCGTCGATGCGCAGGCCGCGGAATTCCAGCCGGTTCGGGGTCTTGCCGACGAAGACCAGGCCGCGGGCTTCGGTCAGTGCGGAGGCGAAGGAGTACGCCGGCGTGCCCAGCTCCGGCAGCGACGTCCAGGCGCGCGGCTTGAAGCTGAAGAACTTCGTGACGAGCTTCCCGCCCGTCGACGGCACCCGGGTGAGCCACTTGTCGCCGCCGCTCCAGTGCGACGCCGGGCGCAGCTGGACGTACAGGTCGTCGGTCGCGCGGTAGGTGAGCCGGAAGCCGGCTGAGCGCGCGAGGTCCGCCTGCGCCTCGAACCGGTTGCCCAGCCAGACGACCGCGACGTGCCACTCCGCGTTCAGGAAGTCGATCTTCGCCGCGTAGCCCCGTCCTTCGCGGACGAGCAGGCTCCCGGTGGCCGGGACGGTGGTGCCCTCGCCACTGGCGAGCCACTGCTGCAGCCGGTCGATCGACGGGGTCGCGCACCCGCCCGCCGGTGACGCGTTCGCGGGCGGGCCGACCAGGGAAAACACGAGCAGGGAAGCGAAGATCGCGAGCGTCCGGACCCAGGCGAGGCGCATGCGGGGAAGCTAGCACACCGGGTGTGCTCCGCGTCACGGAATGCCGGGCGATCTTGGGCGCTACAGAGGGTAGGAACCGTTCCGAACCCTAGGGAGGGCCATGTCCGCCACCACCACGCCGGAAGCAGCGTCGACCACTCCGGTGGTGCCCGTGCTCGACGACTTCGACTTCCCGCTCGACGACGGCGCGGCCTGCCGCATCGACGACCCGGACTGCGAAGCCTGCCAGTGAACCCGGGGCCCCGGTGCGCCGGCGCACCGGGGCCGGTTCAGCGCGCCAGCGCCGTGTCGCGCAATTGACGGCGTGAGCTGATCCCGAGCTTCCCGAAGATCTTGCGCAGGTGCCATTCCACCGTGCGGGGGCTGAGGAACAGGCGCGTGCCGATTTCGGGGTTGGAGAAGCCGTCCCGGGCGAGCCGGGCGATCTGGAGCTCCTGCGGGGTCAGTTCGCCGCTCGGTTCCGGAGTGCGCTTGCGCGCGGTCTCGCCGGTGGCGAGCAGTTCTCGCCGGGCGCGCTCGGCGAACGCTTCGAGGCCCATCGCGGCCAGCATGTCGTGTGCGGTGCGCAGGTGCTCCCGCGCGTCGACGCGGTGGCCTTCGCGGCGCAGCCATTCCCCGTACAGCAGGTGCCCCCGCGCGAGGTCGACCCGCAGCGGTGTCCCGGTCAGCGCTTCGATCGACTCGCGGTGGTGCCGGCCGGGCTCGATCCCCGCCAGCGCGCGCAATCGCGCGTCGAGACCCCGCGTCCACGCGTTCGGCGTCACCCGCACCCGGCCCGCGAACCGCTGCAGCGCGGCCTCGACGAGATCCGCGTCGCCGGTCCGTGACGCCGCTTCGGCCAGCTCGGCCGTGGCGAGGCCCTGGTGGCCGACGGCGTCACGCTCGAACACGCGGCGAGCGGCGTCCCTGGCCGCGTCGTGGCGGCCGAGCCCGTTGTACAGCACCGAGTTCGCGTAGTCGGCGAACGTCACCACCCGCTCCTGGCCCCGCGCGGCGGCTTCCTTCGCGGTGGCGGCGATCAGCTCGGCCGCGGGTGCCTCGCGGCCCCGCATCGCCGCGAGCAGGACCGCGCTGTACCCGACCGGCCGGCCGCCGGTCACGTCGGCGAGCAGGCGGTCCTCCTCGACCATCGCCTCCGCCGCGGCGAGGTCGCCGGACACCAGCTCGTGGTTGGCGAGGAAGTTGAGCGCGAACTGCAGCTGGACGAGCGCGCCGGTCTCGCGCGCGAGCTGCACCTGACGCGCCGCCAACGCGTGCCCGGCGGCGAAGTCGAGGATCTCGGTCGCGAGCGTGCCGCCCGCCCGGTTGCCCAGCAGCCACAGCACGCGGGCGGCGTCCTCGGTCGTGACGTCGAGGGCGGAAACGGCCTCGACGGCCCGCAGCAGCACCGGCGCGGCGGCCTCGTAGCCGTCGGTGAGCCGGGTCGCGAGCCCGTCCAGCACGAGGTCGACGGCGCTCGGGGGCACCCGGCCCGGCGGTGCGCCGCACGCCGCTTCGGCCGCTTCGGCGAGCCCGGTCCCGGCCCAGACGGCCGCGCCCAGCGCTTCCAGGTAGGTCTCGCGGGCCAGTTCGGCGTCGACCGGCGCGAGGTGGCCGGCCGCCCGCAGCAGCAGCCGCGTCGCCTCGCTGCCGCGGCGCTGGTCGAACGCGACCTGACCGCGCAGGCGTTCCGCCTCCGCGCGGCGGACGGGGTCGGGTGGCCCGTTTTCCGCGACACCCACCAGCCCGAGCGCCGCTTCGAGCGCGCCCGAGCCGCGTTTCGCCCGCGCCGCCGCCAGTTCACGGCGAGCGCGTCGCGCCGGGTCGGGTGTGAGCGTGGCGGCGTGCTCGAGGAACGCTGCGGCCGCGACCAGCCCACCGCGGGCCTGCGCCCGGCCCGCCGAACGTTCGAGCTCCGCCGCGACGTCTTCGTCGGGGGTCACGGTGGCCTGGGCGCGGTGCCACGCGCGGCGGTCCGGGTCGAGGGCCGCGTCGGTGACGTCGGCCAGCACGCGGTGCGCCTCCTGCCGCTCGGCGGCCGTGGCGGAGCGGTAGACGGCCGAGCGCACCAGCGGGTGCCGGAACCGAATCCGCGCGCCGAACTCGATCAGTCCCGTCGCCTCGGCCGCGGCCGCCGGGTCCGCGCCCAGACCGAGCTCGCCGGCCGCGCGCCAGAGCAGCGTGGCGTCCCCGAGCGGTTCCGCGGCCGCGGTCAGCAGCAGCTGCCGGGTGTCGGCGGGCAGCGGGTCCACCTGCTGGCGGAAGCACTGCTCGATCCGGCCGGCCAGCGGGAGGACGCCGGGTTGCGCGAACCCGTCGGCCAGCTCGGCGGCGGTCCAGAACCGCGGCAGTTCGACCAGGGCCAGCGGGTTTCCGTGGGTTTCGGCGACGATCCGGTCCCGCACGCGCGGGTCGACCGGGCCCTTGATCACGGAGTCGAGCAGCGCGCGGGCCGCGGTGTCGCCCAGCCCGTGGACGGGCAGGTCCGGCAGCCCGGCCAGGTCGAGCTCGTCGGCGGGCTCGCGCACCGCGATCAGCAGCGCGATCCGCTCGGCCAGCAGCCGCCGCCCGACGAACGCGAGGGTCTGCGCGGAGACGCGGTCGAGCCACTGCGCGTCGTCGACGACGCACGCCAGCGGTTCCTCCTCGGCCACCTGGGCCAGCAGGGTCAGCACGGCGAGCCCGACCAGGAACCGGTCCGGCGGCTCGCCCGCGGTCAGGCCGAACGCCGTGCCGACGGCGGTGCGCTGTGGCGGCGGGAGGTGCCCGAGCCGGTCGAGGAACGGCGCGCACAGCTGCTGCAGCCCGGAGTAGGGCAGCTCGCGCTCCGACTCGACGCCGATCGCCCGCGCGACCCGGTAACCGGACGCCCGCGCCTCGAAGTGGTCCAGCAGCGCGGTCTTGCCGATGCCGGCCTCGCCGCGCAGGACGAGCACCCGGCCCTCCCCCGTCCGGGCGTCGGCGAGCAGCCGGTCGAGCACCGCGCGTTCGCCCTCCCGGCCGAGCAGCCGGTACCCCTTGCCCGCCATGCCCGGGACACTACCGGGCCCCGGGGCACGACCAGGGTGTCTCACTGGTGCGAACGCGCCCGGCGAAGGACGAGGGTGAGGGCGAGCGGCAAACCCGCCACCCACCCACGAAGGAGTTGGCACCATGGACATGAAGCTCGAAGTCGTGGTCCTGCCCGTCACCGACGTCGACCGGACCAAGCACTTCTACAAGGCACTCGGCTGGCGCGAAGACGCCGACATCGTCTTCGGCGGCTCGCGGATCGTGCAGCTGACCCCGCCGGGGTCGCCGGCGTCCGTGCACTTCGGCACCGGCATCACCGACGCCGCCCCCGGCTCGGTCCGCGGCACCTACCTCGTCGTCGACGACATCGAAGCGGCGCGCGCCGAGCTCGCCGCCCACGGCGCCGAGGTGAGCGAGGTGTTCCACCGCGACGAGACCGGCGCGTTCGCCCCGGGCGTGCACCCCGGCCGCGGCACCTACTCGTCGTTCGCGTCGTTCAGCGACCCGGACGGGAACACCTGGCTGCTGC
Source organism: Amycolatopsis stemonae (assembly GCF_054781455.1). Classification (NCBI taxonomy): domain Bacteria; kingdom Bacillati; phylum Actinomycetota; class Actinomycetes; order Pseudonocardiales; family Pseudonocardiaceae; genus Amycolatopsis; species Amycolatopsis stemonae. The sequence goes on from NZ_BAAGUJ010000011.1 coordinate 182,777, forward strand.
AGGAGATCACCGTGCGGCTGCCCGGACGCGTCACCGGCGTGACGTACGAGTCCACCGCGAAGCTGGAGCAGGGCCTGCGCGCGGCCGCGGCCGCGCACGGCGAGCACGAGAAGGAAACCGGGCAGTACGACGAGGAATGGCCCACCTGGTACGCCCAGTACATGGCCGCGCACCAGGACGCCTGAACCGGAAGAAGGAAGTCATGGCTCGACGCGATTTCGACGCCGTCGTCCTCGGCGGCGGCGCACCGGGTGAACACACCGCGGCCGCGATCGCCGCGGGCGGCCTCCGGGTCGCCGTCGTGGAACGGGAGCTGCTCGGCGGCGAATGCTCCTACTGGGCGTGCATCCCGTCCAAGACCCTGCTGCGGCCGGGTGAAGCCGTGGCCGCGGCCCGCACCGTCCCGGGTGCCGCCGAAGCGGTGACCGGGCAGGTGACCGCCGCCGCGGCGCTCGCCTGGCGGGACTTCATGGTCTCGTCGTACGACGACAAGGGCCAGCAGGCGTGGGCCGACGGCGCGGGCATCGAAGTCCTGCGCGGCGAAGGCAGGCTCGCCGGCCCGCACACCGTCGCCGTCGGCGGGACGGAGTACACCGCCGGCCACATCGTCGTCGCAACCGGCTCCGCGCCCGTCGTCCCGCCCGTGCCCGGCCTGCGCGAGCTGCCCGGCCTGTGGACGAACCGCGAAGCCACCGGCGCCACCGAGGTTCCGCGCCGGCTCCTGGTCCTCGGGGCCGGGCCGACCGGCGTCGAGGTGGCCCAGGCGTTCACGCGGCTCGGCGCGGACGTGGCCCTCGTCGACGGCGCCGACCGGGTGCTCCCGCGCGAGCCCCGGGCACTCGGCGAGGCCGTCGGAGAGGCGTTGCGCGCCGACGGCATCGCGCTGCACCTCGGGCAGCACGCGAGCGCGGCGGCACTCGAAGACGGCGAGTACGTGCTCGGCTTCCCCGACGGCACGCGGCTGCGTGCCGACCGGCTGCTCGTCGCGACCGGGCGGCGGCCGCGCGTCGACGGCATCGGGCTCGAAACCGTCGGCGTCGAGGCGAACCCGCACGGGATCCCGGTCGACGACCGGATGGCGGCCGGCGACGGCCTGTGGGCGGTCGGCGACGTCACCGGGCAGTGGAACCTGACGCACGCCGGCGAGTACCAGGGCCGGGTGGTGGCTTCGAACATCCTCGGCCGGCCCGCGAAGGTGCACTACGAGGCGGTCCCCCGCGTGGTCTTCACCGACCCGCAGGCCGCGGCCGTCGGTGCCGCCGAAGGCGCTTTCACCGCCACCGTGCAGCTTTCCGGGATACCGCGGACGTCGACCTACACCCGCGCCTACGACACGCGACCCGGTTTCCTGACCGTCTTCTCCGACGGCGAGCGGCTCACCGGCGCCTACGCCGTCGGCCCCGAAGCCGGCGAGTGGCTCCAGCAGGCGACGCTGGCGATCCGCGCCCGCGTGCCGCTGGCCGTGCTGCTGGACGTCGTCCAGCCGTTCCCGACCTTCTCCGAAGCGTTCCTCCACGTCCTGCGCGATCTCGACCGCCAGGTCAACCCGTTGGGAGCCCAGTGATGTCCTACCGTGCGTTCGAAGTGACCGGGACGCGGCAGTTCGCCTTGGTCGAGCGCGAAGTCCGCGACCCGCTGCCGGGCGAGGTCCGGCTGCGCGTCGAAGCCTGCGGTGTCTGCCACAGCGACACCCTCGCGGTCGAAGGGCTGCGTGCCGACCCGTCGGTGCCGGTCGTGCCCGGCCACGAAATCGTCGGCGTGGTCGAGGCGGTGGGCCCCGGCGTGACGGCCTGGGCGGCCGGTGACCGCGTGGGCGTGGGCTACCTCAACGGCCACTGCGGCCAGTGCGAGGCCTGCCGCCGCGGCGACTTCGTCAACTGCGCCGACCAGCCGTGGACCGGGACGACGACCGACGGCGGCTACGCCGAGGTGGCGTACGCCCGCGCCACCGGCCTGGTCCGCATCCCGGACGGCGCGCAGTCCCTGGACGTGGCACCGCTGCTGTGCGCGGGGCTCACGGTGTACCGCGCGCTGCTGACCGCCGGCGCCCGGCCCGGCTCGCTGGTCGCGATCCAGGGCATCGGCGGCCTCGGCCACCTCGGGATCCAGTACGCCAAGACGCTCGGCTACCGCGTCGCGGCGATCGCCCGCGGCGCCGGAAAGGCCCGGCTGGCCGCGGAACTCGGCGCGGACGAGTACGTCGACAGCACGGCGGGCGACCCGGGCGCGGCGCTCGCGCGCCTCGGCGGCGCGGCGGCGATCGTCGCGACGGCGGCCAGCGGCACGTCGATGTCACCGCTCGTGTCCGGTCTCGCCGACCGCGGACGGCTGTTCGTCGTCGGCGCCGCCCCGGATCCGCTGGAGATCCGCACGCCGGAATTGATCTTCGGCACGCGCTCGGTGGTCGGCGCCCTGACGGGTTCGTCGATCGAGAACGAGGACAGCCTCCGGCTGGCGCACGACCGCGGGATCCGCAGCCGGAACGAGGTCATGCCCCTGTCGGAAGCGCCGAAGGCGTATGAACGAATGATGTCCGGGGAGGCGCGGTTCCGCGTGGTCCTCGACGCCCGGGAATGATTCACCACGCGAAACGGCCGCAGCCGGGAATCGTTCCCGCTGCGGCCGTTTCGTCGAAACGACTCAGTTGTAGCCCATTTCGTCCATGGACACCGCGTTGTACCCCATCTCACTGAGGGTCACGCTGTTGTAGCCCATCTCAGCGGGGCTGACCGTCGCCGGCGCGGTGCTGACACCACCGGTGGCGCTCGCCTCGGAAACGCTGAGGATACCCATCGCGAAAATGTTCAAAACGACCGCGGCACCGACGGCGGCCGTTCGACGAACCCGCATCATTCCTCCGGGTGGTCAATCGTACGTGACTGACTTTTCGGGCTTGGGGACGATGACAGAACCGGGACAACCGGCGGCCAATATCAGGTTAATGAGCGTCGAACTGCCGGTGGCGGAATCGCTCGGGTGAAATTTGTCCGAACAGCGCCCCAAATCGATGTTTCCACCACGGGAACCGTCGGTGACCGGACCACTGAACAGTCGTTCGCCGTACATCTCTTGTTCAACAAGAGTTTTACTTCTATTATCATTGTGTGCGACCGCTCACGGACGGTGCTGAGCTGCTGGTCGGCCGGGACGGCGAGCTGTCCCGGTTGGCCGACTGGGTCCGTGACGTGGCCGGCGGCCGCGGGCGCGCGGTGCTGGTCGACGGCGAACCGGGCATCGGCAAGTCCGCGCTGGTCCGGGCCGGCTGCGCGATCGCGGCCGACGCGGGGTGCCAGGTGTACTGGGGCGCCGGCGACGAGCTCGGCCAGGCCCTGCCCCTGCTCCCGCTGCTGGACGCCCTGCGCATCACGACCTCCGCGCCGGACCCGCGCCGCGGCGCCATCGCCGGGCTGCTGCGCGGCGAAACCGCCGCCGACTCGGCCATCGACCTCGCCGCCGCGGCCGCCGAGCAGGTGCTCGCCCTCGTCGAGGAGCTCTGCCTCGCCGGGCCGGCCGTGCTCGTCGTCGACGAGCTGCAGTGGGCCGACCAGACGACGGTGACGGTGTGGAGCCGGCTCGCGCGCGCGGTCCGTCAGCTTCCTTTGCTGCTCGTGGGCGTGATGCGCCCGGTGCCGCGCCGCGACGACCTCCGCGCGCTGCGCCGGACCGTCGACCGGACCGAACGGCTGCGGATGGGCCGGCTCGGCGCGCCCGCGGTGCTCGAGCTGGTGGCGGCGCTGGCCGGTGGCAAGCCGGGCGGGCAGCTGGCGGAGCTGGCCGACGGCGCGGCCGGGAACCCGTTGTACCTCACGGAACTGGTCGACGCGCTGGCCCGGAGCTCACGGCTGGCCGTCGACGAGGCGGGCATCGCGGAACTGACCGGCGGCCCCACGCCCGTGTCGCTCGCCGAGGCGATCGCGGACCGGCTCGGCTTCCTGCCGGAGCCCGTGCGCGAGGTCCTGCGGGCCGCGGCCCTGCTCGGGGTGGTCTTCTCGGTCGGCGACCTGACGACCGTCGTGGGGTCCGGGCTGGCCGGCGTGCTGCCGGCTCTCGACGAAGCGCGGGCTGCCGGGGTGCTGGCCGACGCCGGCGACGGCCTCGCGTTCCGCCACCCGCTGATCCGCACGGCGTTGTACGAGGACATGCCGGCCGCGGTGCGCGTCGCGTGGCACGGCTCCGCCGCGCAGGCACTGGCCAAGGCCGGCGCGCCCGTCGAGCGGGTGGCGCGGCAGCTGCTCCCCGCCATGACCCCCGAAGACGGCCGCGACCCCGTCCCCGCCTGGGTTCCGGGCTGGCTGGCCGACGCCGCCCCGCCCCTGATCGGCCTGGCACCCGCGGTCGCCGTCGCGATCCTGCGGCGCGCCGTGCGCGGTTCGGACGCCACCGGGGTGCTGTCCTGCCGGCTCGCCGAAGCCCTCTACCGGGTGGGCGACGTGGCCGACGCCGAGCGGATGGCCGGCCGCGCGCTGAAGCGCGTCACGGACCCCGACCTGCTCGTCGACCTGCACATGACGCTGACCCAGTGCCACCGGATGACCGGGCACTGCGCGGAATCCCTGAAAGCGCTCACCCGGGCCATGACCATGCCCGGTGTCGAGGCCCGGCACCGGGCCCGCCTGCAGGTGCTCGCCGCGCGGATGCACCGCAACCTCGGCCAGGTCGAGCTCGCCGGCCGCGCCGGCACCGAGGCGCTGGCCGAGGCGGCCCGGATCGACGACCGCTGGGCCGTCGGGTGGGCCCTGCACGTGCTGAGCCTGGTCGCGATGATGCGGGGGGAATGGGCCGAGGCGCTGCGGGTGTTCGAGCGCGCGATCTCCGTGGCGCACGGCGATCCCACCCTCATCGACCTCAGCCTGCTGCTGCGGATCAACCAGGCGGTCACCCTCGGCGCGCTCGACCGCTACCCGGAGGCGCTGGCCGCCGCCGAGCGGGCGCGCGAGCTGGCCGACCGCACCGGCAGCGTGGTGCGCCTGATCCAGACCCAGAGCGCGCTGGGCCAGCTGCTGCTGGGCGCCGGCCGGTGGGACGACGCGCTGGCCGAGGTCGACGTCGTCCCGGACGACCTCAAGGATCCCAGCGTGGTGTGCTGCGACCACGGGGTCGCCGCGATCATCCACCTCCACCGCGGCGACGCCGCCGCGGCGCGGGAGCACCTGGCCGTCGCGGCGCCGGTGACGAAACGGATCGGCGATCTCGTCGTGGAGCCGCTGGCGCAGGCCCGCAGCCTCGCCGCCGAGCAGGCCGGCGCCCCGGCGCGGGCCCTCGCCGCCCTGACCGCGCGGCTGACCGGGGAGGACGAAGGCGAAGCCCTCCTCGGCGACGCCGTCCGCCTGGCGATGAAACTCGGTGACACGGCGACGGCGGCCCGGCTCGTGTCCCGCGTCCGGGCGATCACCGCGGGATCCTCGGTGCCGCACCGGAACGCGCTGGCCCTCTACTGCGACGGCCTCGTTTCGCGGGACGGGGCGACGCTGCTGCGCGCGGCCGACGGCTACCGCGACGCGGGCCGTCCGCTCCCCCGGGCCAAGGCTTTGGAAGCCGCCGCGGTCGCCTTCGCCGAAGCGGACGACCGCGGTTCGGCGCGGGCGGCGTTCACCCGGGCCCTCGACTGCTACACGGCCCTGGACGCGCAGTGGGACGTCGCCCGGCTGCGCGCCCGCTTCCGCGCGTTCGGGATCCGGCGCGGCCCGACGGTGAAGCACCGCCAGGCCACGCACGGCTGGGACAGCCTGACCCCGACCGAGGGCAAGATCGCCGGGCTCGTGGTCGCGGGCCTGTCGAACCCCCAGATCGCGGCCCGGCTGTACCTGTCGCCGCGCACCGTCGGCACGCACGTCTCGCACATCCTGACCAAGCTGGGCGTGCACTCGCGCATCGACATCGCCCGCGAGGCGGCCAACAACTCGGCGTCGGGCTAAGGGCGCCGCGAACCCCGCAGCCGGCTCCACAACGGCACGACGTACCAGCACAGCACGAACCACCCCGTCGTCCCGGCGGTGATCCACGTCGCGACCGCCGCGCCCAGCGTGACGCTGAGGATCAGCAGCAGCGCGGCGCTGATCGAAAGCATCAGCAGTGCCAGCCCGAAGAGCGCGAACCAGCTGGACGCGAGCACCAGCTCCCGCTTGAGCCGGCGCCGGAAGACCAGCCGGTGGAAGGCCGCCGGCGCGATCAGCAGCGCGGTCGACGCCGCGCCCAGCACGAGCGCGCCGACGTAGACGCGCCGTTCGAACTCCGAAAGCGTCGCGAACCGCGGGGTGAAGGCGACGGTCAGCAGGAACGCGAGCAGCAGCTGCACGCCGGTCTGCGCCACCCGTACTTCCTGCAGTATCTCCGCGTAGTTGCGGTCCAGCCGTTGGGTGGGTGTCTCGCGGCGCACCGCGAAGTTCCACTCGTCGTGGTCGTCCAGCGGCAGCGGCCGGCCGAAAGCCGTCGTGTCGATCTCGTTCACCTTCATGCTCCGACGATGCGCGCCGCGGCGGGCGGAGACATCGGTCGGCCGACGGATCCCGGAACCGCCGCTACTCGCGGTAACCGGTCCAGGCCACCTGGACGAAGCCGCGGACCAGCGGGCTGCGGCCGGTCTTCGGCCACGCCACGACGAGGTCGCTCGGCGGCCGGTCGGCCAGCGGGACGACGACCCAGCCGGCCTGCAGCGGCTGGTCGACCGGGGCGAGCGCCGCGGTTCCGTTCCACACCACCGCTTGCAGGCACTCCTGGACGGTCCGCAGCACCGGCGCCGCGGCGCCGGGCGGACCGCCGGTCCAGTAGGCCGTCCACAGAGGATCGGTGCCGTCGGGCAGCCGCACCCACCGGCGGCCGGCCAGGTCGGCCGATGACGCGCAGTCGCGACCGGCGAGAGCGTCGTCGTCCCGGACCACCACGCCGACCGGCACCGAGCGCAGCACCTGCGTGCCGATTCCCTTGGTGTCGAAGGGAGTTCGCGTGAGGGCGACATCGACGAGCCCGGCGCGCAGGCCGGCCGTCGGGTCGCCGAGGTCGGCTTCGTGCACGCGGACGTCCACGTGCGGGTGGCGTTCCCGGAACAACGGGACCAGCCGGCCGCCGACGTGCTCGGCGGCGTCGGCCAGGGTGCCGACGGTCAGGGTCGCCGCGCCCGCCGCGGCGGTCACCCGGCCGCGGATCCGGTCGGCCTGCTTCAGCAACGCGTCCGCTTCGCCGTACAGGGCGGTGCCGGCCGGGGTCAGGGCGACGCCCTTGGACGTGCGCTCGAAGAGGGTCGCGCCGAGCTCGTCCTCGAGCTGCCGGATCGCCCGGCTGAGCGGCGGCTGCGTCATGTGCAGGCGGCTCGCGGCGCGGCCGACGTGCCGTTCGTCGGCGACCGCGACGAAGTACCGCAGCGAACGCAGATCCACGGCGCCACGATACCTTCGCGGTATCGGGTGGTCCGAGCCGGACTTGGACGCCGGGGGCCGTCCGGGCGAACGATCGGGGGTATGACTCTCACGATCGGGTGCTACCAGTACGACACGACGCGGGCGCTGTTCGACGGGACGGTGCCGGCCGACGTCGCCGTGAAGACCGCGGGCACGCTGCCGGAGATCTTCGAGCGAGCGGTCCGGGGCGAGGAGTTCGACGTCGCCGAGCTCGGCCTGACGTTCTACTTGCGGCTGCTGGAATCGGGCCTGCCGTACGTCGCGCTGCCGATCTTCCCCAACCGGGTGTTCCGGCACTCGTGCGTGTTCGTCCACCGGGGTTCGGGGATCACCGGACCGGGTGATCTCGTGGACCGGACCATCGGCGAGTTCGGCACGTACGGCCAGGACTCCGGCGTGTGGGCCAAGGGCATCCTGGCGGACGAGCACGGCTTCGAGCCGGCGCGGAACCGGTGGGTGATCGGCGGGCTCGAGCACCCGGCGCCCCCGTTCGCCTTCACCCCGCACCCGCACCCCGCCGACGTGTCCGTGACCACCACGGACCGGACGCTCGGCGATCTGCTGGCCGCGGGCGAGATCGACGCGTTGTTCTCGGCGAACGTCCCGCAGTGCGTGCTCGACGGTTCCCCGGACGTCACGCGCCTGTTCCCGGACTACGAACGGGTGGAGCGCGACTACCACCGGCGGACGGGGATCTTCCCGATGATGCACGCGATCGTCATCCGGCGAGAGCTCCTGGACCGGGCCCCGGAGGTCTACCGGCTGTTCTCGGAGGCGGCGACGTCGGCCGCGGACCGCTACCGGCGCGACCGCCGGCTCTACCAGGTGCCGACGATGGTCCCGTGGATGAACGCCCTGGTGGAGCGCAACTCCGCACAGTTCGGCCCGGAGTGGTGGCCGTACGGGATTTCGGCCAACCGCCCGGCGCTGGAGACGTACCTGCGTTACCACTTCGAGCAGGGCCTCTCCTCGCGGCTGTGGTCGGTCGAGGAGGTCTTCGCGCTCCTGGACACGTGATCGTTTTGTCGGTGGTGGCGGGTAGCGTCGGGCGCATGGCACTTTCGGCGGAGGAACGCGAGAAATTCCTGGCGGAACCGCACGTCGGGGCGTTGTCGGTGGTCGAGCGGCCCGACCGCGCCCCGCTGACGGTTCCCCTGTGGTACCAGTACACCCCGGGCGGCGAGCTGTGGCTGCGCACCCTGCCGGGCTCCCGCAAGATGCGCGCGATCGACGCGACGGGCCGGTTCACCCTGATGGCGCAGCGGGTCGAGCCGACGGTCAGGTACGTGACGGTGGAGGGCCCGGTGACCCGAACGGAGCCGGACACCCCGGAACTGGCCCACGAGCTGGCGGCCCGCTACCTGCCGGCGGAGAAGGTGGCGGAGTACCTGGAGTTCGAGCGCACGCAGATCGGCGAGCACATCGCGGTGTTCATGCGGCCGGAGCACTGGCTGTCGCTGGACATGGGCCCGTCGTGATGGGCCGGTGAAGTCCACTTCGGACTGACCGCCACCTCGCGCCGGGCCGAGTCGTACATCGCGAACGGCAACCGGCGACGGGCTCGGCGCTACCTCGCGCCCCGCGATGGCTCGGCTGCTGCACAACAGCAACCCCCGACGGGCTCAGCCACACAGGGCAGCCCGGCAATCCGCGACGGGCTCGGCGGTACGGCACGCCGCAGCAACCCCACGATTACTCGGCGCTGCTGCGCAACCCGGCAACCCTCGATGGGCTCAGCCACACAGCACAACCCGGCAACCCCACAACGGGCTCAGCCTCACCGCACACGGCAGAACCCGCGGCCGGGCTCAGCGGTACGGCGCGCCTCGCGGGGCTTGGCGTACCGGGCGCGGCTGCTGGGGCCGGGGCGGTGGTGGGCCCGTGCGGCGCACCGGAGCGCGGGCCGCCGCCGGGGCTGGGCGCGTCTGGGGGCGCGGGGCTCGGGCCGGGCGCTCCTCCGCCGGCTCGGGTGCCGGGGGGCGGCGGGCGGGGCGGTTGACCCACGAGTCGAACAGCACGATCAAGCCCGCGAACACCGCGCAGACCACACCCAGCATCACGTTGACGAGCGACCCGATGATCCCGGCCACCAGCAGCACCGGCAGCACCGCCATCAGGCAGTACGGATCGATCCGGCCGAACTTCGGGCGGGACGGCCCCTCCCGGGGACTCACCGCGCGGTCTCCGCTTTCCCTCGCGCCATGGTCGCAGTATGCAACCCGCAGCCGGGCGGGGCCAAGTGGCGGCGCCCCGCAATTCGGGCAAAGCACCCACTGGATCCGAGAACCCGCAGGTCAACGCCGCACGGGAAGCCCGATTTCGACGACGGTGACCCACGCCGCACCACACGAGAGACGTCGCACTGGGTGATCAACCCGCCACCCGGACCGCCAAAGCCGGGCAACGGACAGAAATGGACAGGATTCGCCCGCGGGCGGGGAAAGCCACCCATCCTGTGGTGCACTGGTCGCCGTTCGAGGCGGGCGCCGGGAAGGGGTGCGCACCATGCGGCAGCGGTTCGGCTCGGTCCTCGTTTCCCTCACCGTCGCGGCCGGCACGCTCGGCGCCGCGGCACCCGCGGCCTCGGCTGCGACGCCGTCGCTGGAGTTCGCGAACCCCGGCAGCCAAGCGCTGTTCGGCACCGCCTACGACGCCGCGCTGCGGAACCTCTTGCGCACCAACACCATCGGCTACGACGCGAAGTACGACAAGAGCGGGCTGCTCGACCCGTCCGTCGGCGTCGTCCGCGCCGGCGGCGGGTACGACCAGCCGTGGACGCGGGACGCGTCGATCAACAGCTGGAACGCCACCAGCCTCCTCTCCCCCGCCCTGGCCGAGAACACGCTCTGGGCGGTCGTCGACAAGGACGCCGCCGGGGCGCTGCGCGTCCAGCAGGACGACCAGCAGTGGGACCAGGTCGTCTGGGCGACCGCCGCGTGGCACCACTACCTGGTCACCGGCGACCGGGACTTCCTCGGCAACGCCTACCGGACGACCGCCGACACCCTGGCCATCCGCGAACACGCCACCACCGCCGGCTTCAACGCCAAGTACGGCCTGTTCACCGGCGCCTCCTTCTTCAACGACGGCATCGCCGGCTACCCCGCGCCGCCCGCCGACGCCACCGAGTCGGTCAGCACCGGCAGCATGCCGTGGCCGGGCGTCGCGAGCGGGATGTACCTGAGCACCAACGAGGTCTACTACGCCGCCTATGTCAGCGCCGCCGACATGGCCGAGAAGCTCGGGCGCCCCGCCGCGGAGATCGCCGGCTACCGCGCCAAGGCGAACGCGCTGAAAGCGGCGATCACCAAGCGCTTCTGGAACCCGAAGACCGGCCTGTACGACTACCAGCTGCTGGCCGACGGCACCACCGGCGCCTACCAGGAAGGCGCCGGGCTGGCCTTCGCCGTGGTCTTCGGCATCGCGAACCCGGCCCAGGCCCGGTCGATCCTCGCCCACGCCCGCGAGCTGACGTGGGGCATGCCCGACACCTACCCGAACTGGGACCGCTACTCGGACGCGCAACCCGGCCGCCACAACGCGATCGTCTGGCCGCTGGTGCAGGGGCTGTGGGCGAAAGCCCTGGCGCAGCAAGGCGACCAGGCCGGCTTCGCCGCCGAAACGGCCCGCCTGGCCAAGCTGGCCGGCAACAACAGCGGGTTCTGGGAGATCCACAACGGCGGCACCGGCGTCGTCGACGGCGGCTGGCAGCGGCTCGGCGACACCGTGAAGTTCCACTGGGGCTCGCAGCCCGACCAGACGTGGTCGGCGACGGCGTTCCTCGACATGGTCCACAGCGGCCTGTTCGGGCTGACCTTCACCGACCACGGCCTCGCCTTCGCCCCCGACCTCCCGGCGGGCTGGGGTGACGTCACCCTGCGGAACCTCCGCTACCGCGCCGCGAACCTCACGATCGCCCTGCACGGCGCGGGCACCCGGATCGGCTCGTTCACCGTCGACGGCCGGCCCGCGCCCGGCAACGCCGTCCCGGACACGCTGACCGGCGACCACACCATCGCGATCACGCTCACCGGCGCGGCCGACGGCGACCGTGACGGCGACCACGTGCCCGACTCGCGCGACCGGTGCGCCGACACGGCGGGCACCGTCGACGGCTGCCCGTCCCCCACCCACCTCGAAGCCGAGGACGCGCTCAACACCGGCGGGGTCAAGACGAACGACAACCACACCGGCTACTCCGGCCGCGCGTTCCTCGACGGGCTCTGGACCGAGGGCGCCGCGTCGGCGTTCACGGTGCACCGCACGACGTCCGGCACGGCGCAGGCCGCGATCACCGTGCGGTACGCCAACGCCACCGGCGACACCCGCACGATGACGCTGTCCGTCGACGGCCACGCCGTGCGCCAGGTGAGCTTCCCGAAGGTCTCCGACAGTTGGGACGCCTGGGGCACCACGACCTTCACCGACGTCCCGCTCGGTGGCCGCGACCCGGTGGTCACCCTGTCGTACGGCCCGGGCGACACCGGCCGCGTGAACCTCGACTGGCTTGCCGTCACAGGCGGCTGAGGTACTCCCGCAGGTGCCGGTCCTCGGTGCGGCCGTGCAGCGCAAACCGGAAGCACGACCCGTCGGGCCAGGTCAGCGTCCGCTTGCGGAAGGCGACCTCCGGCGCGTCCGGTTCCCTTGCCTGCCAAAGGATCCTCGGCGCGGGCGCGTCGGCCGGGTCCAGGTAGGTCGGGCCTCTGTCCACCACGGCGACCCCCGACGCCGAGCACACCAGCCACGGCCCCCGCGCCGGGCGCAGCGCGTCGAGCAGGCCGAGCGCCATCGCGCCGGCCGGGCCGGTGACGCGGACTTCGCGCTGGAACGGGTTCACCACACCGCCGTTGACCAGGGCGAAGAGGAAGAACGCCGCACCACCGACGCCGCGCACGACGTTCCAGAGGAACCGCCGCACCAGCCGCCGGCCACGCACGGTGCCGTCGCGCCGGCGGCCGGGGACGGCGAAGCCGAGGTCGTCGTCCGCGAGCCGCAGCGCGACGACCGGTTCCGGCCACTCTTCGCGCACCAGATCCTCGACCCGTTCGCGGAACCCGGGCCGGACCAGCACGCGGTCCCGCTTGTCCGTCATCCGACCATCCTCCCCGCATCACCCGAATCGGTGAACTCAGGGCCCGGCCGTCATGCGCGCGCCGGACCCCACTCTCGATGGGTGCCGCGGTGGCCGGGCGGCACGCCCCCCGACCGGCCGGCCACCGCGCACAGCGGTCCGTTCCCCGCATACTGGACGGGTGAGCGAACCGATCCCGTTGTTCCCGGTGACGCGCGTCGATCCCGCGCGGTTCGCCGACGCTCAGCACCGCCTCTTCACCGGGATGCGGCTGCACATCGGCCGGTCCGGCATCGCCCACCGGGTCACGTGGGTGCCCTGGCTCGACGACCTGACGCTGCCCGCCCCCGCCTGTCACCAGGGGTGGTCCGGGCTGGGCGCCGCCGGCGAGATCACGCCGACCCACGATCCGGTCAGCTGCCGCAAGTGCCTGCGCCTCGGTGGCGAACCGGACGATCCGCACCAGCACGTCCTCTTCGCCCTGCCGGAACCGGGCTGACCGGTTAGGCGCGCTCCTGCCGGGTACCTCGACCCGATGACGGAGAACGGAGACGCGGTCCGGCAGTTCGCCACCGAGCTCGTCGAAGCCGCGGTGAACGGCCGTTACGACGACGTCGCCGACGCGATCGACCTGCTCGGCCGCGTCGGCTCGACGGATCTGCCCGCCGGGGTCGTCGGCGAGCTCGTCGACCGGTGCGCGGCCGAGGTCCGCGCCCGGCACCCGGCCGACGCCGGCGCGGTCTTCACCGTCGTCGTCGAGGACGACCAGGCCCAGCGGGTCGAAGTGGACCGGCTCCCGCCCGGCCCGCTCGCTGCCCTGCGCGCGCTCCTCGCAACCCTCTGCCGGGACGTGGAGAGCCGCGACATCCACATCGGCCTGGCCACGCGGGGGCGGCCCGAAGACGTCATCGGGGCCATGACTCACCTGCTCGTGTGGCTCGTCGAGCTGTCGGACCCCGCATTGGCGACGCTCCCGCCGCTGAGCTGCTTCGCCCGCTGACCGCCCCTCAGATCGCGGCGACCTCTTCGTCGATCAGCAGATCGGTGTCGAAGCTCATCCCGGCGAACTGGCCCGCCAGCTCGAGCGAGAGCACGCCGTGCAGGCGCGTCCAGAACGACAGCGCGCGGTGCAGCACCGCGGTCGGCGCCGGGTGGTCACCGGCCCACGCGCGGTGGTTCTCGAGGTGCGCGTCGAACGGCGTCGCCTTTCCCGGCAGCGCGTCACAGGCCTCGATGAGCACGGCCATGACCTCCGCCGAGATCGCGGTCGTGTCGTCGGGCGCGTGGTATCCCGGGACGGGCGTGCCGTAGATCAGGAAGTAGCGCTGGGGGTCGCTGCGGGCCCAGTCCCGGATGACGTGCGCGAGCCCGGCCAGGTCCGCGCCGCCGTCGTGGGCCTCGCGGACGGTGTCGGCGAGGCTGCGGTAGGCGTCGCGGATCAACGCCGTGACCAGCTCGTCGCGGCTCGCGAAGTAGCGGTACAAAGCCGGGCCGCTCATGCCGAGCTGCTTGGCGATCGCGTTGAGGGACAGGGCCGGCACGCCCGCCGCGGCGATCTGCGCCCACGCGTGCTGCTTGATCTCCGCCCGAACCTGGGCCCGGTAGCGCTCCCGCGAGCTCGGCCCCGCGTCCGTCATGGGTGTCTCCTTCCGGCGAGTTAGAGGCTATCACTTTTCTTATTGACACTAAGACGCTGTTAGTTATAGCTTCTAACTATCGCGAGATGAACTAACAAGCCCGAGGAGAAGCCCATGTTCGACACCACCCGGCTGCGGTCCGCCGCGCTCGCCGTCCCGCTGGCCGCCGCGGCCCTCTTCGCCGCCGCACCGGCGGACGCCGCCACGACGGGCCCGCTGACCTGCCGGGGTCAGGGCATCGACCCCGCCGCCCGGCTGCACTACCGGACGGAAACGTTCGTCAAGGCGTCGCCGGACACCGTCTGGAAGGTGCAGACCGGCATCGAAGGGTGGCCGGCCTGGCAGTCCGCGGTCACCAGCGCGAAGCGGCTGGATCCCGGCCCCCTGCACCCGGGTGCGCGGTTCCGCTGGACGACGCCCGCCCCGGCGACGCCGTCCTCCCCCGCCACCACGCTCGTCATCACGTCCACGGTCCAGCAGGTCCGGCCGGGTCACTGCATCCGCTGGTCGGGCCCGGCCATCGGCGACGGCCTGCGCATCGACCGGGGCGTGCACGTCTGGACGTTCACGCCGGCCCGCGGCGGCGTCGTCGTCCGCACCGAAGAGAGCTGGACGGGCGCCCAGGTCGAAGCCGACCCGGCCACGGCGATCAAGTACCTCGCGCCGGGCCTCGACCAGTGGCTCGCCGACCTCAAGACCGCCGCTGAAGCCCCCTGCTGAGCTCGAAGGAGAAGAAGATGACTGTCACCAGTCGCCCGTCGAAGGGCGTTCTCGGTGCCGCGTGGGCGTTCCCGGTCATGGTCGCCGGTCAGTTCGCCCTGCTCGCCGGGATCCCGGTCGCGATCGTGCTGGCCCGCACCGCCGGGTCGCGGGCCACGCGCTGGTGGAGCGGCCTGCTGGCGGCGGCCTACGCCGTCCCGCTGGCGGCTTGGCTCATCGGGCCGAGCACCGCGCCGAGCCTGTCGAAGTTCCTGGGCCCCGTCGCCACCGGAGCCGTGGTCGTGGCGGGTGTCGCGGCCGCCGCCGGGCTGCGGCGACGGCCGGCCGACACCGCGCCGCGCGCTACTTCGTGAAGGTGAGGCAGTTCGCGGAGTGGCCGCCCTCGCCCGGGCCGACCCGGACGCTCGAAGCGGTGCACTCCAGCGAGGAGTTGTGCCGGCAGTCGGCGCGGGAGCATGCGCCCACCTGGGCCACGACGCGGTCCAGGCCGCCCTTGGTGTTCAGCGGGACGAAGGTGCCGCAGTCGGCGGACCCGTTGTCGCCACCGACGGTGATGGCGAACGCGTGGCAGCCGTCGTGGTTGTAGGAACAGCCGCTGACGGTGCATTCGTGGACGGCGGGCATTTCGGTGGTGGTCATGCTCGGCTCCGGTCTCCGTGGTGGGAAAACAGTTCGGTGAACCGACGCTCCCATCGGGTCCGGGGTCCCGCAATTCGCGGCAACTCGGCCGGGTGACCAGGGCCGCACGCCCGGGTGAGAATCGGTTTCGTGACCGAGCAGGGCACCGCCGTGCACGACGACCTGCCCCGCGGCATGCCAGGACGCGGCTCAGGTTGTCGTGAGTCTCAGCGGAGCGGTTCGAGGGCCTTCGCCAGCGGCTCGAGCACCGCCGGGGTGTGCGGTGGCGGCAGGTACACGATGGCCAGGTCGAGGCCCGCCTCGCCGAGCGCCTCCGCTTCCGCCGCGACCTTCGCGTAGTCGGCGTCCGGGCCCAGGCGGACGTGCGAGGACAGCGTGATCTCGGCCGGGTCGCGGCCGATGTCCGCGCAGTGGCGGTGGAGGACGTCGCGCTTGTGGGCGAACTCCTCCGGCGTGCCGCCGACGAAGTTCCAGTGCTGGGCGTACTTCGCGGTCGTGCGCAGGGTGCGCTTCTCGCCGCTGCCGCCGATGCAGATCGGCGGGTGCGGGCGCTGCACGGCCTTCGGCTCGCACCGGGCGTCGGCCAGCTGGTAGTACTCGCCCTGGAACGTCGTCGTCTCCTGGGTCAGCAAGCCGACGAGCACTTCGCAGGCCTCCTCGAACCGGTCGCTGCGCTCCTTCACCGGGCCGAGGCGCATGCCGTAGGCGCCGGACTCCTCTTCGTTCCAGCCCGCGCCGATGCCGATCTCCAGCCGGCCACCGGACACGATGTCGAGCGTCGCGGCCATGTTCGCGAGCAGCGCGGGGTGGCGGTAGTGGATCCCGCTGACGAGCGTGCCCACCCGGAGCCGCCGGGTGGCCTGCGCCAGCGCGGTCAGCGTGACCCAGCCTTCCAGGCACGGACCGCTCGAGTCGGAGAAGATGGGGTAGAAGTGGTCGAACGTCCAGCCGGACTCGAACAGCTCGATCTCGTCGGCCGCCTGCCACACGGCGAGCATGTCCGCCCAGACCGTGTTCTGCGGCGAAGTCTTGATGGCGAATCGCATGATCTTGATCGTAAACCTGGAGTTCCTCCAGGAAGCGGGTCGCACGATCCGGTGAAGTGCCCGGCCGCGCCGCGTTCCCCGGGTACCCCACCGGAAAGAGGAGGCGCGATGCCCGACAACGAACTCACGGCGTTCCTGCTCATCGGCCTGGTCTTCGTGCTGGCGGACGGCCAGGTCCTCTACCGCGGCGGCTGCCGGTACCTCAACGTCGCGGGCGCCGGCTCGCTGGCATGGATGCTGGTGACCGTCTTCCACCTGGTCGCGTTCGGCCTGCTCGCGCTGCTGTCGGTGGTGGGCCCCGGCTGGTCGGGCTCGACGGCCGCCCTCGTCGGCCGGCTGGGCGTCTTCCTGCTGATGCTGGCGGCGGTGCACGGGCTGACGCTGCTGGCGATGGCCCGGCGGCGGCAGGACCACATCGTCGAAGCACACTTCCAGGAGGGCGACGACCCGGTCGTGGCGTCCGAGCTCGAGCAGGCGACGGTCACGCCGGTGCCCGGCCAGGACGGACGGCCGCCGCACGTGAGCCCGGACCTCGGCGACCACGGCCCGTACCGGACCTGACCGCCGGGACGGGCCAGGGGCCGGACAGGAACCGCGCCAGCTCGTCGCCCGCCGCGTCGTAGCCCGCGTCGGATAGCCGCTGCAGCTCCCGCAGGTTCCGCGCCGCGACCGCGCGCCGGGTCAGCAGCTCGCCCGCGTGCGTGCTGCCTTCGTCGAGTCGCTCGCGTATCGACCAAGACCGTCCGCGTCTACCACGGCAAGGGCCTGCTGCCCGAGCCCGAGCGGGACGCCTCGGTATACCGGCGCTACACCGCCTGGCACGCCGTCGAGCTGATCAAGATCCGCACCCTCGCCGACGCGCCGCCCGAGCAGGTCCGGCAGGCGCTCCACCAGGTCGACGCCGACCTGACGGCCCGGACCCGGCGGCTGCGCGAGACGCGGGACCGCCTGCGCCGCCTGGAGTCCGGTCCCCCGCACGGCCTGCCCCCGGAGGTCGCCGCGCACCTCGACGCCCTTCCCGGCCTCGGCTTCACCGGACGCGCCGCCCACCCGGACACGGCGCTCGCCCTGTTCCGCGACCAGGCCGACGCGCTCACCCGGCCCGAGACGCGGCGGACGTACCTGGAGTACGACCGCGCGCACGACCTGGAGCCGGCGGACCCCGCCCTCGAAGACCTCGCGGAGCGCATCGTGGCCGCGACCCTGGCCCGCTACGGGGACGACCTGCCCGGCCAGGACACCGGCTCCGAAATCCCCGGCCTGATCCAAGGGGCCGTCAACGCCGAATCCCCGGCCTGGCGGAAGCTCGACCGGCTCGTCCGGCGCCGGCCGGCCGGAAAAGGCGTGGTGGTCACATGACGCTGCGTGTTCGCCGCCGCCCATCCAGGTAATCACTCATCCGTGTCTGCTCGGGCGTCAAATCGCCTCGAATGTCGCAATGCGCGTTACCGCGCGTCGACAAATCCGGAAAATCCCGGTGCTTGAGTGACCGCTTCGAGTTGTCCTCGAAGCTGGAGATCACTTATGGCAAACCGGCGCAAACACCGCCACCGCAACGAATCCTTGCCCCGCGTAGCGATTTTGATAGCGTGGCCAGGCCTTCCCCCGCCGCCGGGCTGTGCCCCGATGCGGCGTCTCCCTGTTTTCCCTTGCGGTGAAAGGACTTTCCAAATGCGCACGACCCTGCTCCGAGCCGGGAGCCTGGCCGGGGTGACCGTCGCCGTTCTCGCCGGCTCGTCCGCCGTCGCCACCGCCGACGACGCCGTCACCGGATCCGCCTACGGAGCTTCGGCCAGCGTCTCGCTGCTGCCCGGGGTGCTGACCGACAGCAAGGGGATCACCGTCGACACCGGGCAGCTCGCGAAGACCACGAGCGCCGGGCCGGCCACGGCGAGCGTCGCCGACGTCCCGCTCAAGGGGCTCGTCACCGCGAAGGCGATCACCAGCTCGGTGACGCCCGGCGCGGGTTCCGTGGCCGCCAAGGCGAGCGTCGCCGAAGTGACGCTGCCGCTGCTCGCGGCGGCCGCCGGCCGGGTGCCGTCGATCCGCCTGATCAGCGCCCGCTGCGCGTCGTCGGACGGGCACGTCACCGGCAGCAGCGACATCGCGGGCGTCAACCTCGGCCGGCTCGGCACGCTCCCCGTCGCCACTTCGCCCAACCAGAAGCTGGGCATCCCCGGCGTGGCCGAGGTGATCGTCAACGAGCAGACCCAGCGCTACGACGGCAGCCTCGAAGTGACGGCGCTGCACATCAAACTGCTCGGCGGCGCCGCCACCGGCGCGCTCGGCCGCGGCGACGTCAAGCTCGCCTCGGTCACCTGCGGCCCGTCGAAGGAGCAGGCGCCCCCGTCGCTCCCGTCGCCCCAGGCGCCGCCGAAGCCGCAGGGCCCCGGCCAGGTCGTCGTCGTCCCCGCCGGTGCCCCGCAGACCGGCGACGGCAGCCTCGCCGGCGAGCGTTGAGCCCGATGCTGCGCCGCGCACTCCTCATCGTCGTCTCCGCGCTGCTGCTCGCCGGCTGCGGCGCGACGACGACCCCGGCCGCCCCGCCGCCGGTGCCCGCCGCCGCGGGCCTGTCGCGGTCCCTGCCGACCGCGCTCGACGTCCCCGCGATCGACGCGAAGTCGACGCTGGTCTCGCTCGGCCTCAACCCCGATCGCACGATCGAGGTGCCGCCGGTCGACCAGCCGCTGCAGGCCGGCTGGTACGAGTACAGCCCGACGCCCGGCGAGGTCGGCCCGGCGGTGATCCTCGGCCACATCGACGGCAACCACCAGAAGGGCATCTTCTGGCGGCTGCGCGACCTGAAGCCGGGCGACCCGGTGCACGTCGACCGCGCCGACGGCCACACGCTGACCTTCGAGGTGACGAAGGTCGACCAGATCGCGAAGAAGGAGTTCCCCACCGAAGCCGTGTACGGCAACACGACCCAGCCCGAGCTGCGGCTGATCACGTGCGGCGGTAAGTACGACGCAGCTAACCGGAACTACCTCGACAACGTGATCGTGTACGCCAAGCTCAAGAAGTGACGCCGAGCCGTCGGCGCCGGTGCGGCGGATCGTCACGCCTCGTCGGGATCCAGTGCCCGTCGCGGACGATCCGCCCGGCCGCGTCGGCGACGTGGCGGACGAGGTAGGGCGGGAACGGGACGTTCAGGAGCGCCGGGCCTTCCGGAACTCCCGGTTCAGGCCGGCGATGCTCGCGAACGGAATCCCCTTCGGGCACGACGCCACGCACTCACCGGTGTTGGTGCAGCCGCCGAAGCCCTCGGCGTCCATCGTGTCCACCATGTCCAGCACCCGCCGGGCCCGTTCCGGCTGTCCTTGCGGCAGCAGCGAAAGGTGGGTCACCTTGGCCGCTGTGAAGAGCATCGCCGAGCCGTTGGGGCACGCCGCCACGCAGGCGCCGCAGCCGATGCACGTCGCGTTGTCGAACGCCAGGTCCGCGTCCGGCTTCGGGACCGGGGTCGCGTGCGCGTCCGGGGCGCTGCCCGTCGGGGCGCTGACGTAGCCGCCCGCCTGGACGATCCGGTCCAGGGCCGAGCGGTCGACGACCAGGTCCTTGACCACCGGGAAACCGCGAGCCCGCCACGGTTCCACGTCCACGACGTCGCCGTCGGTGAACGAGCGCAGGTGCAGCTGGCAGGACGTCGTGCGCTCCGGGCCGTGGGCCTGTCCGTTGATCACCACGCCGCACGAACCGCAGATGCCCTCGCGGCAGTCGTGGTCGAAGGCCACCGGCTCCTCCCCGGCGGCGATCAGCTCCTGGTTCAGCACGTCCAGCAGTTCGAGGAAGGACATGTCCGGGCTGACGTCGGCGACCGGGTAGGACACCAGCCGGCCTTCGGCGGCCGGGCCGGCCTGGCGCCAGACGCGGACGGTGAGGTTCATGTGTAGCTCCGCTGGGTCGGGTGGACGTGCTCGAAGACGAGCTCTTCTCGGTGCAGCACGGGTTTCTCCCCGTACTCCCAGGCGGCGACGTACGCGAAGTTCTCGTCGTCGCGCCGCGCCTCGCCTTCGGGGGTCTGGTGTTCTTCGCGGAAGTGCCCGCCGCACGACTCTTCGCGGGCGAGCGCGTCGATCAGCAGCAGCTCGGCCAGCTCCAGGAAGTCGGCGACGCGAAGCGCCTTCTCCAGCTCCTGGTTGAGGTCGGCGGCAGTGCCGGGAATGCGGACGTCCCGCCAGAACTCCGCGCGCAGCCCGGGCACGCGCTCGAGGGCCTTGCGCAGGCCTTCGCGGGTGCGGGACATCCCGCACCGGTCCCACAACAGCAGGCCCAGCTCGCGGTGGAACGAGTCGACGGACCGCGTCCCGCGCACCGACAAGAGCCGGGTGATCCGGTCGCGCACTTCGGTTTCCACTTGCGTGACCGTCTCGCGGGAGACGTCGTCGAACCGGGTGCCGCCGAGGTAGTCGTTCAAGGTGGCCGGCAGGACGAAGTAGCCGTCCGCGAGGCCCTGCATCAACGCGGACGCGCCGAGCCGGTTGGCACCGTGGTCGGAGAAGTTCGCCTCCCCGATGACGAACAGCCCGGGGATCGTGCTCTGCAGGTCGTAGTCCACCCAGAGCCCGCCCATCGTGTAGTGGATGGCCGGGTAGATCCGCATCGGGGTCCGGTAGGGGTCCTCCGCCGTGATGCGCTGGTACATGTCGAAGAGGTTGCCGTAGCGGGCTTCGATCGCCGGGCGGCCCATGCGCTCGATCGCGTCGGCGAAGTCCAGGTAGACACCGAGACCGCCGGGCCCGACACCGAGACCCGCGTCGCAGACGTTCTTCGCGGCCCGGGAAGCGATGTCGCGCGGCACCAGGTTGCCGAAGCTCGGGTACAGCCGCTCGAGGTAGTAGTCGCGCTCGTCCTCGGGGATGTCCGCCGGCGGCCGCTCGTCGCCCGCGCGCTTCGGCACCCAGATGCGGCCGTCGTTGCGCAGCGACTCGCTCATCAGCGTCAGCTTCGACTGGTGCTCGCCCGAGCGCGGGATGCACGTCGGGTGGATCTGCGTGAAGCACGGGTTGGCGAAGTACGCGCCGCGCTTGTGCGCCCGCCAGATCGCCGTGGCGTTCGAGCCCTTGGCGTTGGTGGAGAGGAAGAAGACGTTGCCGTAGCCGCCGCTGGCCAGGACTACGGCGTCGGCCAGGTGCGTCGTGATCTCCCCGGTCACCAGGTCCCGGGCCACGATGCCGCGCGCCCGGCCGCCGTCGACGACCAGGTCGAGCATCTCCGTCCGCGCGTGCAGCTCGACGTTCCCCGCGTCGATCTGCCGCGACAACGCCTGGTAGGCGCCGATCAGCAGCTGCTGGCCGGTCTGGCCGCGCGCGTAGAACGTCCGCTGGACCTGCACCCCGCCGAACGAGCGCGTGTCGAGCAGGCCGCCGTACTCGCGGGCGAACGGCACGCCCTGCGCCACGGCCTGGTCGATGATCTGCGCCGACACCTGGGCGAGCCGGTACACATTGGACTCCCGGGACCGGAAGTCGCCGCCCTTCACCGTGTCGTAGAACAGCCGGTAGACGGAGTCGCCGTCGTTGCGGTAGTTCTTCGCCGCGTTGATCCCGCCCTGCGCGGCGACGGAGTGCGCCCGCCGCGGCGAGTCCTGGAAGCAGAACTGGACGACGTGGTAGCCCTGCTCGGCCAGTGTCGCGCCGGCCGAGCCGCCGGCCAGGCCGGTGCCCACGACGATCACCCGGTGCCTGCGCCGGTTGGCCGGGTTCACCAGCTTCGCCGCGAACTTCCGTTCGTCCCAGCGGTTTTCCAGCGGGACGGCCGGGGCTTTGGTGTCGGCGATCGGGTCGCCCACGGTGTAGTCGCTCATCAGTCCACCAGTCCCGTCATGACCGCGACCGGGACGAGCGCGTAGCCGCCCGCGATCACGACCGCCGTCGTGCTGCCGAGGATCTTGATCGCCCGTTCCCGCTTGGCGCTGGTCACGCCCATGGTCCGCGCGGCGCTCGCGAAGCCGTGGTGGATGTGCAGGCCGAGCATGGCCAGGGCAACGAGGTAGATCAGGTTCACCCACCAGACCCGGAAGTCCGCGACGAGGTTGTGGTACGGGTCGCCGGGCACGAAGTCCCGGTTCACCGTGCCGACGGTGAAGTCGAGGATGTGCCAGACGACGAACACCGCCAGGGTCGCGCCGCCCCAGCGCATCGTGCGCACGGCGAAGGTCGCGCGCACCGGCGGCCGGTGGACGTAGCGCACGGGTCGCGCCCGGCGGTCGCGCCGCACGAGCTGGACCGCCGCGGTGACGTGCAGGACCAGCGCGACGAGCAGGACCGCGCGCTGGATCCAGAGGAACCAGGCGTAGTGCAGGACCGGCTCGCCGAGGGTCCGCAACCAGTGGGCGTACGCGTTGAGGTCGCCGGCCCCCAGGAACGTCTTGAGGTTGCCGACCATGTGCGCGAAGACGAACGCCAGCAGCAGGGCGCCGCTGACCGCCATGACGATCTTCTTGCCGATCGTCGAGTCCCAGAACCGGCGGACGTTCGAACGGTGCTCGAGGGCGTTGACCACCTGACCGACGGTAGGAGCGGCTTCACCAGAGGTCAAAGACATGATAACTCTGCATTCGATAGCCATCGGCTATCGTGGTCGCATGCAGCTGCACCAGCTCGCCTACTTCGTCGCCGTCGCGGAGCACCGGCACTTCACGCGCGCCGCCGAGGAGGTGCGAGTCGCCCAGCCGTCGCTGTCGCAGCAGATCCGCGCGCTCGAACACGACCTCGGCGCGCCGTTGTTCCACCGCATCCGCGGCAACGTCTCCCTCACCGAGGCCGGCGAGGTCCTGCTGCCGATCGCCCGGCGCATCCTGGCCGAGACCGAAAGCGCGCGGCTCGCGATCCGGGAGCTGGCCGAGCTCGACCGCGGCCGCGTCCGGCTCGGCGCGCCGCCCAGCCTGTGCACGGGCCTGCTGCCGGCGATGCTGTCGGCGTTCCGCCGCCGGTACCCGGGCATCCAGCTGGAGCTGCACGAAAGCGGGTCCGGCGACCTCCGGCAGCGGCTGTCGGAAGGCGCGCTGGACCTGGCGCTGCTGGCCGGTGCCCGGGCGATGGGCGACCCGCACCTGGCGGCGACGCCGTTGCTGCTGGAAGAGCTGGTCGTGATCTCCCCGCCGGACGCGCCGGCGCGGACCGGCCGGCTCGACGTCCGCGAGCTCGCCGACGTCCCGCTGGTGATGTTCCGTCGCGGCTACGACGTCCGGGAGGCGACGGTGAACGCCTGCCGCGCGGCCGGGTTCGAGCCGTCGTTCGCGATCGAGGGCGGCGAGATGGACGCCGTGCTGGAGCTGGTCCGCGCCGGCGTCGGCTCGGCCGTCGTGCCGAGCACCGTGGCGGGCGAACGGTTCCGGCGGACGCGGTTCGCGCCCGAAGCGGGCATGACGCGGATCGTGCAGCTCGCCGCCCGGACCGAGGTCGAACCCACCCGGGCCGTCCGCGCGCTGCGCACCGCGATCGTCGGGTTCGTGGCCGACCGGGCGAGCCTCCCGCCCGGTATCGAGTCCCTTGTGGACAGAGGGGGCACCCGACCATCGGAGGGTTGACCGGCGCGGCGTTCAGGAGTGCCATGTAGGCCGTGAATCGTCTGCGCTCGGCCGCCGTGCTCGTCGTCCTCGCCGGTTCTCTCGTGGCCCCGGTGCCCGCCGTCGCCGCCACCGGCCTCGGCTTCGACCTCGACGCCGCCACCATCCCCGAACTCCAGCAGCGGATGGCCCACGGCAGCCTCACGTCCGTGCGGCTGACCACGGCCTACCTGCACCGGATCGACGCCTTCGACGGGAAGATCCACTCGGTCCTCGCCGTCGACCCGGGTGCGCTGCGGGCCGCCGCGGCCAGCGACGCGCGCCGCCGCACGGGTCACCCGCTCGGGCAGCTCGACGGGATCCCGGTGCTGCTCAAGGACAACATCGACACGCGCACCCAGCCGGCGACCGCCGGTTCGCGCGGCTTGCCGCGCAGCCGCCCGGCCGCCGACGCGGCGCTGGTGGAGCGGCTGCAGCGCGGTGGCGCGGTCATCCTCGGCAAGACGAACCTGTCCGAGTGGGCCAACTTCCGATCCACGCACTCGACGTCGGGCTGGTCCGGGATCGGCGGCCAGACGAACAACCCCTACGTCCTCGACCGCAACCCGTGCGGCTCGTCGTCGGGCTCCGGCGCCGCCGTGGCCGCCACGCTGGCGCAGGTCGCGATCGGCACCGAAACCGACGGCTCGATCGTGTGTCCCGCCGGCGCCAACGACGTGGTCGGCGAGAAGCCGACGCTCGGGCTGGTCAGCCGGACCGGCGTCGTCCCGATCTCCGCCGAGCAGGACACGGCCGGGCCGATGGCGCGCCACGTCGTCGACACCGCCATCACGCTTTCCGTGCTGCAGGGCCGTGACGCGGCCGATCCCGCGACCGCGGCGATCCCCGCGGGACAGCCGCGCGACTACGCCGCGCTGCTGCACCCGGGTGCCCTGCGCGGGGCCCGGATCGGCGTGTGGCGGCTGGCCGGCCTGGACGCCGACGTCGACCGGGTCGTCGGCGACGCCGTGCGGACGCTGACCGCGCAGGGCGCCACCGTCGTCGACGTCGATCTGCCGTACCAGGACCAGATCGGCGCGGCCGAGACACCGGCGCTGCTGACCGAGTTCAAGCGCGACCTCGACGCCTACTTCACGCACCGCCCGGGTCACCCCGCGACGCTCGACGAACTGATCGCGTTCGACCGCCGGGATCCGGTGGAGCTGTCGAAGTTCGGCCAGGAGCTGTTCGAGCAGGCCGCGGCCGCGCCGGGCCCGAGCGACCCGGCCTACCGGCAGCAGCGGGCCACGGCGACGGACCTGGCGAAGCGGTCGATCGACGAGACACTCGCCAAGCTGCACCTGGACGCGATCGTCGCGCCCACCAACAGCCCGGCGTGGAAGACGGACTACGCCGCGGGTGACGCGTTCGTGCTCGGCTCGTCGACCCCGGCGGCCGTCGCGGGCTACCCGAACGTGTCGGTGCCGGCCGGGTTCGCGGGTCCGTTGCCCATCGGCGTCTCGTTCTTCGCCGGGCGCTGGGCCGACGCCCGGGTGCTCGCCCTCGCCGCGGCGTTCGAGCGTGCCGCCCCGGCGCGCCGGGCGCCCGCCTTCCTGCCCAGCTCTGGTTAGGGTGGTCTCGACGGTGAGGAGGGCAGCCGATGGTCACCCGCGCGGAGCGGAACGCGACGGACCCCGACCTGGGTGTCCT
Source organism: Amycolatopsis stemonae (assembly GCF_054781455.1). Taxonomy (NCBI): domain Bacteria; kingdom Bacillati; phylum Actinomycetota; class Actinomycetes; order Pseudonocardiales; family Pseudonocardiaceae; genus Amycolatopsis; species Amycolatopsis stemonae. The sequence goes on from NZ_BAAGUJ010000011.1 coordinate 208,483, forward strand.
GTCGGGACGGCTGCTGTTCGCCGTGCAGCGGGAGCTCTTCGCGACGCTGGCCGCGCAGGGGTTCGACGACCTGAAGCACCGGCACGGCGCGGTGCTGGCCTACCTGGACCCGGACGGCGTCCGGCCGACCGAACTGTCCCGGCTTTCGGGGCAGTACAAGCAGATCATCGGCACGCTCACCGACGAGCTGGAAGCACTCGGCTACGTCGAACGGCGGCCCGACCCGAGTGACCGCCGCGCGAAGCTGATCTGCCCCACCGAACGCGGTCTCGCGCAGATGAAGGCCGCGGACGCGATCATGGCGGGCATCCAGCGGCGCCACGCGAACCGCCTGGGGCGGGCCGACTACGAGCACTTCAAGCGGGTCCTGGCCGACATCACCGAGCACCAGCGCGGTGCCGTCGCCGGGGACTGACCGGCTACACCCGCGTCCGGAGCCATTCGACCACCGGCGGCCAGCTTCCGTGCGCGGGATCGATCACCTCGAAGTGATCGCCGGCCACCTCCAGGTACTGCGCGTCCGGCGCGTGCTCGGCGTAGGTGCGGCTGTACTCGATCGGGACGATGTCGTCGGCGTCGCCGTGCAGCACGAGGACCGGGACCCCGGCACTCTCGAGGGCGCTCGGTGACGCCGTCGCGTACCGCTGCGGGACCTGGTCGAGGTGCCCGCCCAGCAGCAGGTTCACCACGCCCTCACCGGCTCCTTCCGCCACCGCCGGCCAGAACTCCGGGGCCGCGGGCTTCGGGGCGTTCGCCGGGCGCACGAGGTCCGGGTCCGCCAGGAGCGCACCGAACGCCGTCCGGTCGGCCTCGGCCAGGTCGAGGACCCCGGCGAGCGACACGGCCGCGACCGGCACCACCTTCGGCGCCGCGCCCACGGCGTCGGCGGGCAAGGCCGCGCGGTGCGCGGTCCATGCCGCCAGGTGGCCGCCCGCGGAGTGCCCGATCACCGCGACCCGGGCGGGATCGAGGGCCGGGTCCACCCCGGCGACGACGTCGAGCGCGGCCGCGGTGTCCTCGAACGTCGCGGGCCAGCCACCGCCGTCGCCGAGCCGGCGGTAGTCCGCGTTCCACACGGCGTACCCGCGGGCGACCAGGTCGTCGGCGAGCCGGGTCATCGAGCGGCGGTCGAACATCGCCGTCCAGTACCCGCCGTGCAGCAGCACGACCACCGGGAACGGGCCCTCGCCCGCCGGCACGTACAGCTCCCCCACCTGCGCCGGGTGCGGCCCGTAGGCGACGGTGCGCACCGGCCGCGGCGCGTCCTGTTCGTCGTCGTAGCGGGCACCGCGCCGCGCGCTCACCAGCGCGTCGATGGTGCCGAAGAACGCCGCGATCCGCGGATCGTCGCCGCCTCGGGCCTTCGACTCGTCCCACGCGGTGTCGTCGATCCACTCGACGACGTCCAGCCAGGTCCCGGCGTCGAGACGCACGAGCTTCGCCGAGACGAAACCCCGGCGACCTTCCCGGAAGGCGGCCACCATGCCGGGCCGGGCCGCGAGCATCGCGGACGTCCGGTCCGGCCGGACGGTGAAGGTGGTCAGTTCGACGACGGCCATCCGCGCTCCCTCGATTTGGTCCAGATTCATGACTATCACGATCGTGGACCGACGCGCACGTGTGGCACCGTCCTCGCGAACGCCAGTCGGCGCTGGCCGGGGCGGCCGTCGCCCCCGTCTTCTCCTCGGCCGGGCCCTCGACGCGAACAGGTGCGCACGTGAAATGGCCCTTATCGATTCAGAAGGACTCTGCTAGCCTCCGGCACGGACCCGCGCACGGCAGCGCCGCCGGCGCCCCTGGGGAACTCTTCGAGGAGCTGAGATGACGGCAATCGCCCGTGTTCGTGGCCGTGAGGTGCTCGACAGCCGGGGCAACCCGACCGTCGAGGTCGACGTCGTGCTGGAGGACGGCTCGCTGGGCCGGGCCGCGGTCCCGTCGGGTGCCTCCACCGGCACGCGCGAGGCGGTCGAGCTCCGCGACGGCGACAAGGCGCGCTACCACGGCAAGGGCGTCCGCAAGGCCGTCACCGCGGTCAACACGGAACTCGCCGAGGCCGTCGTCGGGCTGAACGCCGAAGCGCAGTCCGAGGTCGACGCCGCCCTGATCGCCGCCGACGGAACGCCGAACAAGGCGCGCGTCGGCGCCAACGCCACGCTCGGGATCTCCCTGGCCGTCGCGAAGGCCGCCGCGGCGGCGAACACCCTGCCGCTGTACCGGTACGTCGGCGGCGTCTTCGCCCACCAGCTGCCGATGCCGATGATGAACATCATCAACGGCGGTGCGCACGCCGACAACCCGATCGACTTCCAGGAGTTCATGATCGGCCCGGTCGGTGCGGAGACGTTCGCCGAGGCCGTGCGGATGGGCTCGGAGGTCTTCCACACGCTGCGCGCGTCGCTGCGCAAGGCCGGGCACGGCACCAACGTCGGCGACGAAGGTGGCTTCGCGCCCAACCTCGCGTCGGCCGACGAGGCGCTCGAGTTCGTCGTCCGCGCGATCGAGGAAAGCGGCTACACCCCCGGCGAGGACATCGCGCTGCTGCTCGACCCGGCCGCGTCGGAGTTCTACGACAACGGCGTCTACGACTACCGCGGCGAGGGCCGCAAGCGCAGTGTCGAGGAGCACGTCGCCTACCTCTCGGAGCTGACGGCGCGCTTCCCGATCGTCTCCATCGAGGACGGCCTCGCGCAGGACGACTACGACGGCTGGAAGCAGCTCACCGACGCCATCGGCGACCGCGTGCAGCTCGTCGGCGACGACGTCTTCTGCACCAACGTCAAGCTGCTGCAGGACGGCATCGACCGCGGCATCGCGAACTCGATCCTGGTCAAGGTCAACCAGATCGGCACGCTGACCGAGACGCTGCTGACCGTCGACACCGCGCACAAGGCGGGCTACTCGGTCGTGATGTCCCACCGGTCGGGCGAAACCGAGGACACGACGATCGCCGACCTCGCCGTCGCCACCGGCTGCGGCCAGATCAAGACGGGCTCGCTGTCCCGCTCCGACCGCACGGCCAAGTACAACCAGCTCATCCGCATCGAGGAGGAGCTGGGCGCGGAGGCGAAGTACGCCGGCCGGGCCACCCTGCGCGGCTGATCCACCCCCGGGGCCCGTCCGGCGGGACGGGCCCCGGCGGCGCGGAAGCCCTAGATTGGCGGCATGACTTCCACCGCCGAGAAGGCCACCCGGCTGCAGGAGCTGCACGCCGCCCCCGAGCTGCTGCTCGTCGTCAACGTCTGGGACGCGATCACCGCCAAGGTCGTCGCCGAGACGCCCGGCACCCAGGCCCTCGCGACGCCCAGTCACGGCATCGCCGCCTCGCGCGGCTACCCGGACGGCGAACGGATCCCGCGCGACGAGATGATCGCCGAGGTCGCCCTCATCGTGCGGACGGCGGGCGACCTGCCTGTCACCGCCGACCTAGAAGCCGGCTACGGCGACCCCGGCGGCACCATCGCCCGGGCGATCGACGTCGGCGCGGTCGGCGCCAACCTCGAAGACCGGATGAAGCCGCTGGGTGACGCCGTGAAGGCGGTCGAAGCCGCCGTCGCGGCCGCGGAGAAGGCCGGCGTCGACTTCGTGCTCAACGCCCGCACCGACGCCTTCCTCAAGACCGACCCGGAGACGGCACTGACCGAGGCGATCACCCGCGGCCGCGCCTACCTCGAGGCCGGCGCGTCCACTTTCTTCGTGCCCGGCAAGCTCGACGAGAACCAGGTCGAGCGGCTCGTCGGCGAACTGGGCGAGCGCAAGGTCAACCTCATCGGCATCCCCGGCTCGATCCCGCTCAAGCGCGCGCAGGAACTCGGCGTCGCCCGCGTGTCCTACGGCCCGTGGAGCCAGAACGTCGCCCTGACCGCCCTGGCCAAGCTCGCCGAGGACGTCTACGCCGGCGGCGGCCTGCCCGCCGACACCCGCAAGCTCAACTGATCAGCGGATCCGCAGCTTCCGCATGAGCTTGAGCCCGGACAGCATGCTCTCGACGTACTTCTCGTAGCCCTGTCCGGGCCGTGGGCCCATGACCTGCTTCTTCAGCACGGCCAGGTTCTGCACGTCGGTGTACTTGAGCAGGCCCTGGTCGCCGTGGCGGGCGCCGACCCCGGAGCTCTTGACGCCGCCGGAGGGCGTCCCTTTGGCGGCGAACGCCGTGGCGAGGATGTCGTTGACGTTGACGTTGCCCGATTCCAGGCGCGCGGCCACCGCGCGGGCGGCGTCGACGTCACGGCCCCAGACCGACGCGTTGAGGCCGTAGTCGGTGTCGTTGGCCAGGTCCACGGCCTCGTCGACCGTGCCGTACCGGTGCAGCGCGACCACGGGCCCGAAGGTTTCCGTGACGCCGCAGAGCATGTCCTTGGTGACGCCTTCGAGGATCGTCGGCTCGAAGAACGCCGGACCGAGGTCCGGGCGCGGCTTGCCGCCGCAGAGCACGGTCGCGCCCTTCGCGACGGCGTCGTCGACGTGCTCCTTCACGCGGCGCAGGTGGTCGGGCGAGACGAGCGAGCCCATGTCGGGCCCGAAGTCGTAGGACGCGCGGACGTCCAGCGCGCTCGCGGCGGCCACGTACGCGTCCTTGAACTCGGCGTACCGGGACTCCGGCAGGTAGATCCGCTCGATGTGCATGCAGATCTGGCCGGTGTTGCCGAACGCGCCGAAGATCGCGCCCTGGACGGCTTCCGCGATGTCGGCGTCGTCGAGGACGATCATCGGGTTCTTGCCGCCGAGCTCGAGGCAGCAGCCGATGAGGTTGCGGCCGGCCCGCTCGCCGATCACCTTGCCGGTGGCCGTGGAGCCGGTGAACATCACGTAGTCGGCCCGGTCGATGAGCGTCGGGCCGACGTCGGGGCCTTCGCCGCAGACGACCTGGAACAGCCCCTCCGGCAGGCCGGCCTGCTCCAGCATCCGGATGCCGTAGAGCGGCGAAAGCGCCGTCTTGTTGTCCGGCTTGAGCACGACCGCGTTGCCGGCCATCAGCGCCGGGATCGCGTCGGAAATGCCGGTGGCGAACGGGAAGTTCCACGGCGCGATGATCCCGACGACGCCTTTCGGCTGCCGGATCTCGGTCGACGTCGTCACCAGCGGCACCGGACCGCCGCGTTTCGTCGGCGCCAGCAGTTTCGCGGCCCGGCGCAGGTAGTGGCTCATCACCATCGCCGGGTCGCAGGTCTCCTCGATCGCCATCCGGCGGTTCTTGCCGCTCTCGACCTGGATGAGGTCGGCGACGTCGCGCGCGTGGTCGACGAAGAGCGTGTGCGCCCGCTTGAACACCGCCAGCCGCTGCTTGAGCGGCGTGGCGGCCCACTTCCGCTGCGCCTCGCGGGCGACGTCGAAGGCCTGCTCGATGTCGGCCGGCGTCGATTGGGGCAGGTCGACGAGCGGCTCGCCGGTGTAGACCTCGGTGAGCTTCCACGTCTCGCCGGCGGAGCCGGGCACGCGGGCGACGAGCTCGCGCAGGAACGCGCCGGTCACCGACGCCGGGCGGGTCAGCTCGAGCGGGGTCACGGTCACGATCCACTCCCGAGGACGAGCCGCGCGCCCATCTCGCCGATCATGATGGCGGGCGCGTTGGTGTTGCCGCCGGTGATCGACGGCATGATCGAGGCGTCGCAGACCCGCAGGCCCTCGACCCCGCGCACCTTGAGGTCGGGGCCGACGACCGCGAGCTCGTCGACGCCCATCCGGCAGGTGCCGACGCCGTGGTAGACCGACGTCGCGCGGTTCAGGATCGCGTCGCGCAACGGCTGGCCGCGCAGGTCCTTGCCCGGGTGGATCTCCTCCTTGACCGAGCCCTTGAACGCCTTCGAAGCGAAGATCTCGCGGACCATTTCCGAGCCTTCGCCGAGCACTTCGAGGTCGGCCGGATCGGACAGGTACTGGAAGTCGATGAGCGGCGCGGCCGTCGGGTCGGCCGAGGCGAGCCGGAGCGTCCCGCGGCTCTTGGGGTAGATCAGCGTCGTCAGCACCGTGAGCGCCGGGCGCTTGTCGACGTCGTGGCGGATCGGCGCGTCCTGGTTGGGCGACACGTACGCCCAGGGCAGCAGGTGCAGCTGGAGGTCGGGCACCGCGCCGGCCTGGGACGTCCGGAGGAACGCGACGGCCTCGAAGACCGAGTTCGCCAGGAACGTCGTGCCGGGCTTCAGCAGCTCGCGGGCCAGGCCGCGGGCGAAGTACGGCGCCGACCCCTTGTTCTTGCTCGAGGTGACGTTGAAGGTCAGCGCGTGGAACATGTGGTCGTGCATGTTGTCCCCGACCGGCAGGTCGGCGAGGACGTCGATGCCGTGCTCCTTGAGGTGCTCGGCGTGGCCGATCCCGGACAGCATGAGCAGCTGCGCGGAGCCGACGAACCCGGCCGACAGGATGACCTCCTTGCCGGCGCGGACGACGCGGTGACCCCGGCCGTCGGCGACCTCGACGCCGACCGCGCGGCCGTTTTCGAAGACCACCTTCTTCGCCAGCACGCCGGACTGCACTTCGAGCGTCGCGGGCGCGAGGTTGTGCAGGTAGCCGCGTGAGGCGCTGTAGCGCAGGCCGTCCGCGGCGTTCTGCTGCATCCGGCTGACGCCCTCTTGGGACTCGGCGTTGTAGTCGTCGAGGATCTTGCAGCCGAGGGCGTCGGAAGTCGCTTCGACGAACTGGAGCGAGCCTTCTTGGGGGATCTTGTTGCGGGTGACCCGGATCGGGCCGCCCGCACCGCGGAAGGCGTTCTCGCCGTCCTCGAAGTCCTCCATCCGCTTGTAGGCGGCGTTGACGCTGTCGGCGTCCCAGCCGGTGTTGCCTTCGGCGGCCCAGGAGTCGAAGTTGGCGCGGTTGCCGCGGACGTAGACCATGCCGTTGATGGAGCTGGAGCCGCCGACGACCTTGCCGCGCGGCACCGGCATCCGGCGATCGAGAACGTGTTTCTGCGGGACGCCGTAGAAACCCCAGTCGAAGGGCTTCTTGAGCTGGGGCACCGCGTGCATCGGGCCGACCAGGCCCGGCTTCTTGATCAGGAGCTTCTCATCGCTCTTCCCCGCTTCGAGCACGATCACGCTGGCCCCGCCCTGCGCCAGCCGCCCCGCGATCGCCGCCCCCGAGCTCCCCGACCCGACGACGACGTAGTCGGCCTCGTCGCCGCGCGGCGCCCTGTTCGCCATGTCCGCTCCTCGATCCGGCCCGCCACAAACTATAACCTGTTCTAGTTTGCTCACGGTATAGCGTCGCCGCCTCGGAGCGCAACGGGTACGCCTGCTTCCCGTCCACGGCCTCGGCCCGCCCGGTGTCGCCGCCGCCGGCCGGGCGACGGGCAACGCCCGGTCAAAGCCCGTTGCGCAGCGCCTCGGCCGCCCGCGCGAGGTCGGCCCGCACCGCCCGGGCGACGCGCGCCGGGCCCTTCGCCAGGTGCCGCTGCAGGCTGACGGCGTAGACGGTCCACAGCCCGGCGACGGCGCCCGCGGTGATCCGGACGACCGGGTCGGCCGGGGACGCGCCGGTCCGCGTGGCCAGTGCCGCCGCCGCGGCGTCGGCCAGCCGGTCCCGGCTCTCCCGGTGGTGGGCCACCAGCGCCGGCGTCGAGCGGATCAGCTCGCCGAACCGCCGGACGTCGTCCCAGCCCTCCTCGCGCGCCGACGCGACCAGGAAGTCGAGCTCGTCGCCGAGCACCGCCAACGCGGCGTCCAGCGGCGTGGTCGCCGGGTCGGCCAGCCGGGTACCCAAGGCGTCGATCTGGGTGTCCCAGCGGTCGGCGAGCAGGGCCTCTTTGCTGCCGAAGTGGTTGAAGACGGTCTTTTCCGTGACGCCGCACGCGCGTGCGACGTCGGCGACGCGGACCGCCTCGAACCCGCGCTCCAGGAACATCCGGGCCGCCGTGTCGGACAGCTGCTGCCGCAGCTCGCGCTTCCGCCGGTCCCGCAGCGTCTCGGCACTCATACAGCAAGTGTACTGTTTACAGTGACTGTAACGAAGGGAGCCACCCACCATGAGCGAGTTCGAGATCGTCCGGGAGTACCCCCAGCCCCGGCCCCGCGTCTGGCGCGCCTTGACCGACCCGGCCCTGGTCCCGCGCTGGACGTCGACCGGGCGAGGCGGCCGTCCCGAAGGCTTCGCGCCGGAGGTCGGCACGCGGTTCCGGTTCATCGGCAGGCCGGTCCCCGGCTGGGACGGCGTCGTCCGGTGCGAAGTCCTTGCGGCCGACGCGCCCGAGCTGCTGAGTTTCAGCTGGCGCAACCAGGAGACCGACGCACCGAGCACGGTGACGTGCCACCTCGCCGAGACCGGCGGGGGAACCCGGCTCACCTACCGGCACACGGGGTTCAGCGGCGTCGGCGGCTTCTTCATGGCCAGGCTGCTCCACCGGGTCCGGCGCCGGATGCTGGCGGAAGGCTTCCCGGAGGTGCTCGCGGCGAGCGACTGGTGACGGCTCGGCGACCGGTGCCGGGCCACCACCGCGCGGCACCGGTCCCCGCCACCGCAGGCCAGTGGCACGATCCGGTCGGCGCGCGCTCTGGCGACCTCGGCGCGGCCCAGGGCCGGCAGGATCCCGCCGAGGGCGCGGGCCCCCGCCGCAGCGGCGGTGCGTGAAGCCGCCCAAGCGGTGCGCGCGGCGACGGGCCGCCGCCTCAGCTCGGCACCGGGTCCGGCTCGCCCACCAGCACGTCGTCGGCCAAGCCCGCCGCCAGGGCACGCAACGCCGCGTCGAGGTAGACCGTCAGGTCGGCGTCCGCGCGGGCGGACCAGCGCTCGTAGGCCGCGCGGCAGGCCGCCAGCACCGCGCGCCCCACCACCAGCGGGTACAACGACTCCTCCGGCTGCCCGGACCGCCGGGCGACGAACGCGCTGACCGCCCGCTCCCACGCGTCGTAGTGGACGGCCGCGCTCGCGGCGAGCTCCGTCACCGAGCTCACCAGTGTCATCCGGGTGCGCAGCTCCGGCACGTCCGCGGCGCGGTAGTGGTTGGCCTCGAGCACCGCCCGCCGCACGGCTTCCAGGACCGGCAGCTCCGCCGGCATGTCGGCGAGCAGCGCGCGGATCGTCTCGACCTCGGTGTCGAACTCGTTCCAGAGCACGTCCGCCTTGGCGTCGTAGTAGCGGAAGAACGTCCGCCTGCTCACCCCGGCCGCCGCGGCGATCTGGTCCACGGTCGTCTCGTGGAAACCCTGTTCGCTGAACAGCCGCAGGGCCGCGACCTCGAGCTCCCGCGCGCTCGTACCCGGCGGCCGGCCGCGGCGGGCCGCCGGACGGGTGGTCAGGTCATCGGTCATCCGGGTGCCGTTCCGTCGAGGGTCTTGCTTATTGACACGGTGTGACACTACTCTCCCCGTTATTCGACACTCGGTGTCGTAAATCATCTCTGCCGAAGGAGTCAGGATGCCCGAGAACACCACCCCCACCGAACCCGCCGCCACCGAGGAACCCCTCACCGAGGACCTCCTGGTCGAAGAAGTGTCGATCGACGGCATGTGCGGTGTCTACTGAGGACAAGCCGGCGGGGTTCGACCTGGACGGCGCGTGGCGGCTGGACGACCGGGTCTCGATCCGGCCCGAGCGGTTCGGCGCCCTGCTGTACCACTTCGGCACCCGCCGGCTTTCCTTCCTGAAGAGCCCGGCCCTCCTGGACGTCGTCCGCGGGCTCGCCGCGCACCCCGACGCGCGGACGGCGTGCGCCGAAGCCGGCGTCGAAACCGGCGAGCTGCCGCGGTACCGCGCGGCGCTCGCCGCACTGGCCGCGTCCAGCATGATCCAGCCGAGGAGTCGCTGATGTCCCTTGTGGACGAATTCCAGTACGGGCTCGACGCCCCCATCTGCCTCACCTGGGAACTCACCTACGCCTGCAACCTCTCCTGCGTGCACTGCCTTTCCTCGTCGGGCCGGCGGGACCCCCGGGAGCTGAGCACCGCCGAGTGCAAGGCGCTCATCGACGAGTTCGAGCGCATGCAGGTCTTCTACGTCAACATCGGCGGCGGCGAACCGACCGTCCGCCCGGACTTCTGGGAGCTGGTCGACTACGCGACCGAGCACCACGTCGGCGTGAAGTTCTCCACCAACGGCATCAAGATCACGCCCGAGGTGGCCCGGCGCCTGGCCGCCAGCGACTACGTCGACGTCCAGATCTCCCTGGACGGGGCCACCGCCGAGGTCAACGACCACGTCCGCGGCCCCGGCTCCTACGCCACCGCGATCCGCGCCATGCGGCACCTTTCCGACGCGGGCTTCGAGAACTTCAAGATCTCGGTCGTGGTCACCCGGCAGAACGCCGGCCAGCTCGACGAGTTCAAGGCGATCGCCGACCGCTACGGCGCCCAGCTGCGCATCACCCGGCTGCGGCCGTCCGGCCGCGGCGCCGACGTCTGGGACGAACTGCACCCGACCGCGGCGCAGCAGCGGGAGCTCTACGACTGGCTGGTGGCCCGCGGCGAGCACGTCCTCACCGGCGACTCGTTCTTCCACCTCGCCGGGTACGGCGACGGCGGCCTGCCCGGCCTCAACCTGTGCGGCGCCGGCCGCGTCGTGTGCCTGGTCGACCCGGTCGGCGACGTCTACGCCTGCCCGTTCGCGATCCACGAGACCTTCCTCGCCGGCACCGTGCGCGGCGACGGCGGGTTCACGAGCGTGTGGCGCGAGTCCGCCCTGTTCACCGAGCTGCGCAGTCCGCAGAGCGGCGGCGCCTGCGAGTCGTGTTCGGCGTTCGACGCCTGCCGCGGCGGCTGCATGGCGGCGAAGTTCTTCACCGGCCTGCCGCTCGACGGCCCGGACCCGGAATGCGTGCGCGGCCACGGCGAGCTCGCGCTCGCGGCCGTCACCAGCGTGCCGAAGCCGTCGCTCGACCACTCGCACCGGACGCGCGAGCGCGAGCCGGTCCCGGTCACCATCGGGATGCGCCGCCCGCCGGAGCGCGCCTGCGACGAAAGCCCGCTCGCCGGGTTCCGGCCCTGACATGCGGCTCGCGGACCTCACCTGGCCGGACGTCGCCGAGCGCGCGGCGTCCGGCGCGATCCTGGCCGTGCCGGTCGGGGCGACCGAGCAGCACGGCCCGCACCTGCCGCTGGCCACCGACACCGACATCGCGCTCGCGCTGTGCGACCGGCTGGCGGAGAAGCGGCCGGACGTGCTCGTCGCCCCGGCCGTGGCGTACGGCTCCAGCGGCGAGCACGCCGGGTTCGCCGGGACGCTGTCGATCGGCCAGGAGGCGACCGAGCTCCTGCTGGTCGAGCTGGGCCGGTCCGCGTCGGAGACGTTCTCGCGGCTGCTGTTCGTCTCCGCCCACGGCGGCAACGCCGGGCCGGTCGCCCGGGCCGTCGCGCGCCTGCGGGCGGAGTCGCGGGACGTCGAGGTGTTCCGGCCCCGCTGGACGGGCGACCCGCACGCCGGGCGCCCGGAAACCGCACTGCAGCTGGCCCTGCGGCCCGATGACGTGCGGATGGACCTGGCGGCACCCGGCGACCCGCGGCCGCTGGGCGAGGTGCTGCCGCTGCTGCGGGACGGCGGGGTGCGCGCGGTGACCCCGACCGGGGTGCTCGGCGACCCGACGGCCGCGACCGCGCCCGAAGGGCGAACGTTGCTGGCCGAGCTCACCGCCCAGCTTGTGTCCCATGTGGACGGCTGGGCATGAGGGCCGCGCTCGTCACCGGCGCGGCCCGCGGGATCGGCGCCGCGACCGTGCTGCGCCTGGCCCGCCAGGGGTACGCGGTCCTGGCCGTGGACCTCGCCGCCGACGACCCCGCGCTCCCCTACCCGATGGGGAGCGCCGGGGACCTGGCCGCGGTCGCCGACCGCGCGGGCCCGGCCGTCGGCACCTACGTCGCGGACGTGCGAGACCCGGTGGCCTTGGCCGACGCGGTCGCCGAAGCCGAACGCCGCTGGGGCGGGCTCGACGTCGCCGTCGCGGCCGCGGGCGTCATCGCGGGCGGGGTGCCGCTGTGGGAGATGCCCGCCGAGCAGGAGGACGCCGGCCTCGACGTCGACCTGCGGGGCGTGGTCAACCTCGCCCGGGTCGCCATCCCGGCGCTGCTGCGCCGGCCGGCGCCGAGGTCGGGCCGCTTCCTCGCGGTCGCCTCCGCCGCCGCGACGCGCGGCCTGCCGATGCTGGCCGCCTACTGCGCGGCGAAAGCCGGCGTCGCCGGGCTCGTCCGCGCGCTCGGCAGCGAACTCGGGAACTCCGGGGTCACCGCCAACGCCGTCAGCCCGGGGTCGACCGACACCCCGATCCTCGCCGAGAGCGCCCGCCTCTACGCCCTGCCCGGCGCGCACGAATTCGCCGCGCAGCAGCCCGTCGAGCGGCTGCTCGAAGCGGACGAAGTGGCCGCGGTGCTGGCCTTCCTGGCCGGCCCGGAAAGCAGCGCGATGACCGGCGCGGTCGTGCCGGTGGACGGAGGGCTGGCCCTGTGACCGCTCCCCTGCCCGCCGGCTTCCGCGTCGAACTCGACCAGGACACCCGGCAGCTGCGTGCGGACCTCTGGTTCGGCGGCTCCCCGGCCCGCGTGCTGCGCCTGACGGCGGCCGGGCGGAAAGCCTGGCGGGAACTCGAAGCCGGCCCGATCGTCTCCACCGCCGGCGGCACGCTCGCCCGGCGGCTCACCGACACCGGGCTCGCCCACCCGGTACCGCCCGAGCCGGACTCACCAGCGGACCTCACCGTGGTCGTCCCGGTCCTCGACCGGGCCGAGTCGCTGGCCCGCTGCCTCGCCGCGCTCGACGGCACGCACCCCGTGCTCGTGGTCGACGACGGTTCCGACGACCCGGCCGCGATCGCCGCGGTGGCCGCCGCGCACGGCGCGAAACTGCGGCGCCGCGACGTCAACGGCGGGCCCGGGGCCGCGCGGAACACCGCGCTGGAGCACGTCTCCACCGACCTGGTGGCCTTTGTGGACAGTGACTGCGTGCCGGCCGGGGACTGGGCCGGCCGGCTCGCGGCCCACTTCGCCGACCCCCTGCTCGCCGCCGTCGCGCCGCGCGTCCGCCCCCTCGCCCCGGACACGGCGGCCGGGCGCTACACGCGCGCCGCCAGCAGCCTCGACCTCGGCGACCGGCTCGCCCGCGTCGCACCCGGGACCCGGCTGACCTACGTCCCCACCGCCGCGCTCGTCGTCCGCCGCGCCGCGGTGACGGCGGCCGGCGCGTTCGACCCGGACCTGCGCTTCGGCGAGGACGTCGACCTGGTCTGGCGGCTGCACGCGGCGAAGCACCGCGTCCGGTACGCGCCGGACGTCCACGTCGGCCACCGGGAACCGGCGACCTGGCGCGAGCTTTTCGTGCGCCGCGCGCGATACGGGACGTCCGCGGCGCCGCTCGCGAAGCGGCATCCGGAAAACCTCGCGCCGCTCGTCCTGCACGGCTGGCCCGCGGTGACCGTCGGCGCCCTGCTCGCCCGGCGGCCGGTGCTCGCGGCCGGCGGTTTCGCCGGAGCCGTGCTCAGCATGCTGAAGACGTTGCGGGCCCACGACATCCCACCCGGCGGCCTGGTCCGCGCGACGGTCACCGCCGTGCACCGGACCTGGCTCGGCACCGGCCGCTACGGCACGCAGTTCGCCGCGCCCGCGCTCGTGGCCCTGCTCGTCCCCGGCGGCCGCCGCCGGTGGGGACGGCGCGCCGCGATCGCGTCGCTGCTGCTCGGTCCCCCGCTCGGCCGCTGGTTCGCCGGCCGGCCCGGCCTGGATCCCGTCCGGTTCACCGCCGGCGCGCTCGCCGACGACATCGCCTACGGCACCGGCGTCTGGGCCGGCTGCCTGGCCCACCGGACCACCGTGCCGGTGCGGCCGAAGATCACCTGGCGCCCCCTGCGCATCGACAGCAAGGAAAAGCGAGGCCCCGCATGAGCACCACCTGGTTCGAGTCCATCGCCGAAGCCCAGCGGCGGGCGAAGAAGCGCCTGCCCGCGTCCGTCTACTCGGCCCTGATCGCCGGCTCCGAAAAGGGCCTGACGCTGAAGGACAACCTCGACGCGTTCGACGAGCTGACGTTCGCGCCGCGCACCGCCGGGCTGCCCGGCCGGCGCGAGCTGGCCACCACCGTGCTGGGGCAGGACATCGCGCTGCCCGTGGTGATCTCCCCGACCGGCGTGCAGGCCGTGCACCCCGACGGCGAGGTCGCCGTCGCCCGCGCGGCCGCCGCCCGCGGCACGGCGATCGGCTTGAGCTCGTTCGCGAGCAAGCCGGTCGAAGAGGTCGTCGCCGCCAACCCGAGCACGTTCTTCCAGGTCTACTGGACCGGCAGCCGCGACGACATCCTCGGCCGGCTGGACCGCGCCCGGCGCGCCGGCGCCACCGGGATCATCCTGACGCTCGACTGGTCGTTCTCCCACAGCCGCGACTGGGGCAGCCCGCACATCCCCGAGAAGCTGACCTTCCGCGAGCTGCTGCGCTTCGCGCCCGAAGGCCTGTCCCGCCCGCGGTGGCTGCTCGACTACGCGCGCACCCGCCGCCTGCCCGACCTCAGCGTGCCGAACATGGCCGAGCCCGGGACGCCGGTCCCGACGTTCTTCGGCGCGTACGGCCAGTGGATGGGGACCCCGCCGGCCACCTGGGCCGACGTCGCCTGGCTGCGCTCGCAGTGGGACGGGCCGTTCCTGCTCAAGGGCGTCATCCGCGTCGACGAGGCCCGCCGCGCGGTCGACGCCGGCGTCAGCGCGATCTCGGTGTCCAACCACGGCGGCAACAACCTCGACGGCACCCCGGCCACGATCCGCGCGCTGCCGGCGATCGCGGACGCCGTCGGCGACCAGGTGGAAGTCCTGCTGGACGGCGGGATCCGGCGGGGCAGCGACGTCGTCAAGGCCCTCGCGCTCGGCGCCCGCGCGGTCCTCATCGGACGCGCGTACCTCTGGGGCCTGGCGGCGAACGGCCAGGCGGGCGTGGAAAACGTCCTCGACGTCCTGCGCAACGGCATCGACTCGACGCTGCTCGCCCTCGGTCACCGGAGCGTGCACGACCTGAGCCGTGACGACGTCCGGATCCCGGCGGACTTCGCGCGCGTACTGGGTGCCGAAACGCCGGTCACCGCACGCTGATCCGGTGTGCGTCAGGTGACCGTGAAGCTCGCGGTCAGCGTGGCCGCGGAGCTGTTGCCCACGTAGACCTCGATCTTGCCCGGCTCGACGCGGAACTGGGCGGCGTTGTCGTAGAAGCCGACGTCGTCCGGGGTGAGCGTGAACGAGACCGGCTGCGAGGCGCCCGCGTTCAGCGTCACGCGCCGGAAGCCGCGCAGCCGCCGGACCGGCTGCACGATGCTCGCGACCGGGTCGCGCAGGTAGAGCTGGACGACCTCGTCGCCCGCCCGGCTCCCGGTGTTGGTCACCGTGGCGGTGACCTGGATCTTGCCGCCGCGGGCCGGCATCCGGGTGTCGGACAGCCGCAGGCCGTCGATGCGGAACGTCGTGTACGACAGGCCGTGGCCGAACTCGTAGAGCGGGCCGGACTCGAGGTCGAGGTACTTCGACGTGTACTTGTTGTTCGGATCGGCCGGGCGCCCGGTGTTCTCGTGGTTGTAGTAGACCGGGATCTGGCCGACCGCGCGCGGGAAGCTCACCGGCAGCTTGCCGCCCGGGTTGACCGTGCCGAACAGGACGTCGGCGACGGCGTTCCCGCCCTGCACGCCCGGCGCCCAGGCTTCGAGGATCGCGGGGGCGTTGTCGTGCAGGTACGGGATGGTCAGCGGGCGGCCGTTGACCAGGACCACGACGAACGGCTTCCCGGTCTCCTTGATCGCGGCGACCAGGTGCTGCTGCACGCCCGGGAGGTCGATGTCGCTGCGCGCGGCCGCTTCGCCGCTCATCGCGGCGGTCTCGCCGACCACCACGACGGTCACGTCGGCCGCCCGCGCCGCCTGCTGGGCCGCGGCGAACCCGCTGGTGTCGGTGCCGTCGACCGTGCAGCCGGCGGTGTAGCTCACCCGGGCGCCGGGCGCGGCGGCCTTGATGCCGTCGACCACCGTCACCGGCGGCGTCGTGCCCGCGCCGGTGCCGAGGCCCGCCCAGGTGCCGTTGAGGTCGTAGGTCGCCTGGCCGAGCGGCCCGACCACGGCCACCGAGACGACCGACTTCGCCAGCGGCAGCACCGGCCCGTCGTTCTTGAGCAGCACCATGCACCGCGCGGCGGCCTGGCGCGACGCGGCGAGCGCCGCCGGCGACGGCGCCTTCACCTCGCCCGCTTCGTCGACGTACGGGCGTTCGAAGAGCCCCAGCTTGACCTTGACCAGCAGGATCCGGCGGACGGCGTCGTCGATCTGGTCGCGGGTGATCCGGCGCTGGTTCAGCAGTTGCTCGCCGTACTTGACGTAGTTGGTGCTGACCATCTCCATGTCGACGCCGGCCGGCAGTGCCGCGGCCGCGGCGTCCGCGCCGTCGCCGGCGAGCCCGTGCAGGATCAGCTCTTCGACGCCGGTGTAGTCGCTGACGACGAACCCGCGGAAGCCGTAGGTGCCCTTGAGGACGTCGTGCAGGACGTAGCCGTTGCCGTGCGCGGGCACGCCGCTGATGGTGTTGAAGCTGGCCATCACGGTCGCCACACCCGCCTCGACGCTGGCCTTGAACGGCGGCAGGTAGAAGTTGTGCAGCCGCTGCAGGGAGACGTCGACGGTGTTGTAGTCGCGGCCGCCTTCGGCCCCGCCGTAGGCGACGAAGTGCTTGGCACAGGCGGCGAGGCGGTCCGGCGACGCGATGTCGTCGCCCTGGAAGCCACGGACCTTCGCCACGGCGAGCTGCGAAGCGAGATAAGGATCTTCGCCGTACCCCTCGGCGATGCGCCCCCAGCGCGGCTCGTGGGTCACGTCCATCATCGGCGCGTACGTCCAGTGGATCCCGCTTCGCCGGGCTTCCTTCGCCGCGACCGTGGCGTCGGCGCCCGTCACGCCGGGGTCGAAGCTCGCGCCCTGGCCCAGCGGGATCGGGAAGTTCGTGGTGTAGCCGTGGATCACGTCGAGGCCGAAGATCAGCGGGATGCGCAGCCGCGTCCGCTCTACGGCGATCTTCTGGAGCGCGTTGAGCTTCGCGGCACCGACCACGGAGAACACCCCGCCGAGCCGGCCGCCGGCGAGGGAAGTCCGCGCCAGGTCCTCGGTGCCGACCAGCTGGAGCTGGCCGAGCTTCTCGGCGAGCGTCATCTTCCGGAGCAGGTCCTCGACCCGCGGGTTCCGTTCGGGCGAGCCGGCGGGATCCGCCTCGGCGGGCGGCGCGAGCAGCGTCGCGACTCCTCCGGCGGCGAGCAGGCCGCCGACGCCGGTGAGCAGGCTTCGCCGGTTGACACCGTCGGCGGGTTGACTCTCGGGCTGTTCCATGGCGGGGACCCTTTCGCGAGAGAACGAGGGCGACAGCATAAGCACGGAAGCCGGTTCTTTTCCGCCTGAACGCCGTGCTCGTCCCTTCCGCACCCCGCGCACCCGGACGGCGGCGGCGCACCGCCGTCCGGGGTCCGGCGGGGTCAGCCGATGTGCGAGCTGATCACCGTGTAGTCGTTGCCGACGTTGGTGTAGACACCCGGGAAGTCCTTGCGGGCGCAGCCCTGACCCCAGGAGACGATGCCGGCGAGCTTGCCGTCGACGTAGGCCGGACCGCCCGAGTCACCCTGGCAGGAGTCCTTGCCGCCCTCGGGCACGCCCGCGCAGAACATCGAGGCCTTGTCGTACTTCGAGCCGGCCGCGGTGTACTTCTCCGCGCAGGAGGCGTTGTCGACCACCGGCACCGAGACCTTGAGCAGGGTGTCCGAGACGTCGCCGCCCTCGGACGTCGCGCCCCAGCCGACCACGGTGACGTCGGCGCCGGTCCGGTAGGACGGGTCGTCCGCCGACTGCACCAGTGTCGCCGGCTGGTACGACAGGTCCTTGTCGAGCGTCAGCACGGAGTTGTCGTGCTGCATGCCCTCCATGGTGAAGTCCGGGTTCTGCCAGACGTCCTTGACGCCGGCCTTCTCACCCGAGGTGTCGCTGAACTTCGTCTGGCCGCCGATGATCTGCATCTGCGACGCCTCGACGCCGTCGGTGCAGTGGGCGGCGGTGAGCACCTTGTTCTTCGCGACCAGCGTGCCCGCGCAGTGCTGGGCGCCGTTGACGTTGAAGATCACGGTGGCCGGGAACTCGTCGATCGTGGTCGGCGAACCGCCCACGATCCGCGGGTCACCGGCCGACGCACCGGGTGCGACGACGACCGCGAGGGCTCCGGCGGTGGCGGCCGCGGCGAGGACCGTCGCGGCCCGCCGGACCACGGAACGTCCGTCTACCTGCATGAACATCTCCCTTCAGGGACCTGGAAGGTGGTGTTCACGAGCAGACCAGACCGGCTCGGGTGCCGGTCACCTACGAAAGTCGCTTATTGACCACTTGTGGCCGATAGTTGGTTTTTGTCCGACGAAGGCATCCTTGACAACTCGCCAACGCCGTCTTACCGTTCCCTCACGCCGCCGGGTTGTCCAGACCATTTACTCACCGCCGTGAACGAATGGTCCAGCGTTCCATCGTGAAAGGACACCTCGATGCGCGCACGAGCCCTGCTCGTCCTGCTGGCGGTCCCGGCCCTGGCCACCGCCGTCGCGTTGCCCGCGGCCGCGGCCGACCCGACCGTGGCCCCCGGCGGCAACTTCGACCTGTCGATCTGGCAGCTGCAGGAGCCGGTCGGCTCCCCCGGGTCGCCGACCACCATCTCTTCGTCCCGGCTGAAGGGCCCGAACGGCTTCCAGGACAGCTACTTCTACACCGACACCCGAGACGGCGCGATGACGTTCTGGGCGCCGGAAAAGGGCGTTACGACCCCGAATTCGAACTACGCGCGGTCCGAGCTGCGCGAGATGAACCCCGACGGCTCGGCCGCGAACTGGTCGCTGAGCGGCTCGCACAAGCTCAACGCGACCCTGCGCGTGGTGTCGGTGACGAAGAACGTGTGCGTCGGCCAGGTGCACCTCGGCACCGGCGGCTCCTCGACGAAACCGTTGCTGGAGCTGTACTACCACTCCAACGGCGACATCGTGCTGGGCACCGAGAACTCCCCCGACGGCGGCCAGACCCCGCACACCGTCGGCCACGTGTCGATCGGCAAGACCTGGACGTACACGATCGGCATCTCGGGCGGCACCACCATCGACCTGACGGTCAACGGCAGCACCACCCACTACTCGATCCCGTCGTCCTTCCAGGCGTACAAGCAGTACTTCAAGGCGGGCTCGTACAACCAGTCCTCGTCGAGCAGCACGACCAACGGCGCGCGGGTGGCGTTCTACGGCCTGACCGTCTCGCACGGCTGACCGGTCAGCGCCAGCCGAGCTCCGGGGCCACGTGCGTGAGGATGCTCTCCAGCACGTGGGCGTTGTAGTCGACGCCGAGCTGGTTCGGGACGGTGAGCAGGAGGGTGTCCGCGGCCTGGATCGCCTCGTCCTCCTTCAACTCCCGGACCAGCTCGTCCGGCTCGGCAGCGTACGACCGGCCGAAGATCGCCCGGGTGTTCTCGTCGATCATCCCGACCTGGTCGCGCGAGTGGCGGTCGCGGCCGAAGTAGGCCCGGTCGACGTCGTTCGTCAACGCGAAGATGCTCCGGCTGACCGAGACGCGCGGCTCCCGCTCGTGGCCGGCTTCCTTCCACGCTTCGCGGTAGGCCTCGATCTGCTTGCGCTGCTGGACGTGCAGCGGCTCGCCCGTCTCGTCGTCCTTCAGCGTCGAGCTCTGCAGGTTCATGCCCAGCTTCGCGGCCCAGACGCTCGTCGCGTTGGAGCCCGACCCCCACCAGATGCGGTCCCGCAGCCCCGCGGAGTGCGGCTCGAGCCGCAGCAGGCCCGGCGGGTTGGCGAACATCGGCCGCGGGTTCGGCTGCGCGAAGCCTTCGCCTTCGAGCAGCTTGAGGAAGACTTCGGTGTGCTGACGCGCCATGTCGGCGTCGGTCTCGCCCTCGGCCGGCGCGTACCCGAAGTAGCGCCAGCCGTCGATCACCTGCTCGGGGGATCCCCGGCTGATGCCCAGCTGGAGCCTGCCGCCCGAGATGAGGTCGGCCGCACCCGCGTCCTCGACCATGTACAGCGGGTTCTCGTACCGCATGTCGATCACGCCGGTGCCGATCTCGATCTTCGACGTGCGCGCGCCGATCGCCGAGAGCAGCGGGAACGGGCTCGCCGCCTGCCGCGCGAAGTGGTGCACGCGGAAGTACGCGCCGTCGACGCCCAGCTCCTCCGCCGCGGCCGCCAGGTCGATCGACTGGTGCAGGAAGTCGGCGGCGGAGCGCGTCTCGGAGTGCGGGCCCGGCGACCAGTGGCCGAACGAGAGGAAGCCGATCTTTTTCACACCCGGTTCAGCGTCCGGGAGCCGGGAATGATTCCCGGTTGTGAGCGGCCCGACCGCCGCCGCACCCCTAGCGCGGCGGCGGCCGGAGGATCTCACCCACAGTGTTCTGCGCGCTCCTGGTCGGTCATCGGCGCGGTGTGCTGCGTGATGTCCCCGGTCGAGCCGGGCACCGGGCCGTCCGCGTCGAAGTCCTGGTACCAGATGTAGTGGTCGTAGAACTTGTCCGGGAAATGCATTTCGTAGGTGCCGTGCACCTTCTGCATCTTCGGCGCGCGTTCCACCCAGCCCTTTTCCCCGGGCCGCACGTCGACGTTCGTCGCCTGCCCTTCGGTGTGCGAAGACTCCCAGGTGTGCTGGTACGACGTCTCGATCGAAACCTTGAACACTTCCGAGAATCCGTATTCGGCCGAAAGGGAAACGCCGAAGCTGTTCGACTCGCCGGTCGTGTCGGACCAGTTCACCGTGCTGCGCTGCAGGTCGCCGGTGCAGTTGTAGGCCGCTTCGCCGACCTGGTGCCCGGCCCCGGTGTGCTCCTCCGGCGGGCCCGCCGGGTGGAACACGCAGGAGTCCGTGCCGTTGTTGCACTTGTCGAGCAGTTCCCGGGCGGTGGGCTGGCCGTCGGCCGACGCGACCGGGGCGGTCAACACGATTCCGGCGGCGGTCAGCAGGCCGAGGCCCGCCGCCGTCCACGCGGTGCGCTTGCTGGTCATAGTGGTCACTCCTCTGCTCAGCTGAACCCGATGGACTGGGTGCGGTTGTCCATGAAGGACCCGATGTTGCCGGTGTTCTCCTTGAACGGGCCGTCCCGGTCGCCGCCGAGGTTCGGCTCCGGGTAGAGCCAGATCCAGCAGTCCCCCCACGGCTGCACGGACGAGATCTTGTTCTTCCAGTCGTCGCCGAGGTCGAACTGCCAGTTCACCCAACCGTCCTTTTTGCACAGCTCCGGTCCGGTGATCGTCAGCGAGTCCCCGGTGTAGTCGGGCCCGTCGAAGAAGGTGCCCTGTGTGACACCGTCGGCCTTCTCGTCGACGAGCGCGGAACGCTGCGCGCCCGTGGTGCATTTCTGCACCCCGGTTCCGATATTCAGCACGCAGTGCCGGGTCGCCGGCGTGGCCGCCGCCGGAACGGCGCCGATCAGGGACGCGCTCGCCGCCACGGCCATGGTCGTCAGTGCACTTCTGGTCCATTTCCCCGACATGTGAAAACCTTTCATCGACTGCGAATCGATCTTATGATTCGAAAATACGTCGGGCCCGACGGTTAATGCGCGCGCGTTGCCCGTCGGGCCCGCGGGGTCTGCCCCATTCCCCTGGGCGCCCCGGCGCCGGTGTGCGAGCCGGACGGACCGGCGGTACAGTACGCCGACCCGGTGACGCACGCCGTCGATCTCGTCACCCTCGGTGACATGATCATGAAAATTCCGCGTGTCGTAACTTGACTCATTCCAGAGAAGCGCTCTAGGGTTCTCCTCGTGATGACCGACTTCGAGGCGCAGCTGCGGGCGGTCTCGTTGCGGGTGACGCGGCCCAGGCTGGCCGTGCTCACCGCGCTGCGCGACCACCCGCACGTCGACACCGAGACGGTGATCGCGCTGGTCCGGGCCGAACACCCGACGGTTTCGCACCAGACGATCTACGACGTCCTGCGGGCGCTGACCGACACCGGCCTGGTGCGGCGCATCCAGCCCGCCGGCGCGACCGCCCGGTACGAGTCCCGGACCGGCGACAACCACCACCACGTCGTGTGCCGTACCTGCGGTGCGATCGAAGACGTCGACTGCGCCGTCGGCCACACCCCGTGCCTGACCGCCTCGGACGACCACGGTTTCGTGATCGACCAGGCGGAGGTCGTCTACTGGGGCACCTGCCCCGAGTGCGCGACCACCCGCACCCCGAAATGATCCGCCCCGCCCGGAAGGAAGTAGATGAGCAACACCCAGGACAACGCCGGCTGCCCGGTCGCGCACGACTCCGTGACCGCGCACGGCAGTGAGAGCGAGAACCCGGCGATCGGTTCGCCGTCCGCGAAGACGGGCGGCCGTCCGCGCACCAACAAGGACTGGTGGCCCAACCAGCTGGACCTTTCGGTGCTGCACGCGCACTCGGCCAAGGGCAACCCGCTGGGCGAGAAGTTCGCCTACGCCAAGGAGTTCGCGAAGCTCGACGTCGACGCCCTGAAGCGCGACATCACCGAGGTGCTCACGACGTCGCAGGACTGGTGGCCTGCCGACTTCGGGCACTACGGCGGCCTGATGATCCGCCTGAGCTGGCACGCCGCCGGCACCTACCGGATCCACGACGGCCGCGGCGGTGCCGGCGACGGCGGTCAGCGCTTCGCGCCGCTGAACAGCTGGCCCGACAACGCCAACCTCGACAAGGCGCGCCGCCTGCTCTGGCCGGTCAAGCAGAAGTACGGCCAGAAGATCTCGTGGGCCGACCTGCTGGTCCTCGCCGGCAACGTCGCCCTGGAGTCGATGGGCTTCAAGACCTTCGGCTTCGGTTTCGGCCGCGTCGACACCTGGGAGCCCGAGGAGATCTTCTGGGGTCCCGAGGACGACTGGCTGGGCGACGAGCGCTACGCCACCAACACCGAGATGGTGCCGGAGCTCGGCGCGACCGAGATGGGCCTCATCTACGTCAACCCGGAGGGTCCGCGCGGCAGCGCCGACTTCGAGGCCGCGGCGCACTTCATCCGCGAGACCTTCGCCCGGATGGCGATGAACGACGAGGAGACCGTCGCCCTCATCGCCGGCGGCCACACCTTCGGCAAGACGCACGGTGCCGGCAACGCCGACGACCACGTCGGCCCGGAGCCCGAGGGCGCGCAGCTGGAGGCCCAGGGCCTCGGCTGGCTGAGCACGTACGGCTCCGGCAAGGGCCCCGACGCCATCACCAGTGGTCTCGAGGTCACCTGGACCGACAAGCCGACCCAGTGGAGCAACCGCTTCTTCGAGATCCTCTTCGGCTACGAGTGGGAGCTCACCACCAGCCCGGGCGGTGGCAAGCAGTACGTCGCCAAGGACGCGCCGGAGATCATCCCGGACCCGTTCGACCCGGACAAGAAGCACAAGCCGACGATGCTCACGACGGACCTGTCGCTGCGCTTCGACCCGGTGTACGGCCCGATCTCGCGCCGGTTCCTGGAGAACCCGGACGAGTTCGCGCTGGCGTTCGCCAAGGCGTGGTACAAGCTGCTGCACCGTGACATGGGCCCGGTCAGCCGCTTCCTCGGCCCGTGGGTCGCCGAGCCGCAGCTGTGGCAGGACCCGGTCCCGGCCGTCGAGGGCGACCTCGTGGGCGAGGCCGACATCGCCGCCCTCAAGGCGAAGGTGCTCGAGTCCGGTCTGACGACGGCCCAGCTGGTCGGCACGGCCTGGGCGTCCGCGGCGAGCTTCCGCTCCACCGACAAGCGCGGTGGCGCGAACGGCGCCCGGATCCGCCTGGAGCCGCAGCGCAACTGGGAGGTCAACGGCCAGGTCGGGCCGGTCCTCGACAAGCTCGAGGCCATCCAGCGCGAGTTCAACGAGGCCGGCGGCGCGCAGATCTCGCTGGCCGACCTGATCGTGCTGGCCGGTTCGGCGGCGGTCGAGCGCGCGGCGCGCGACGCCGGCGTCGAGACGACCGTGCCGTTCCACCCGGGCCGCACGGACGCCACGCAGGAGCAGACGGACGTCGACTCCTTCAAGGTGCTCGAGCCGCGCGCCGACGGGTTCCGCAACTACCTGCGGGCCGGCGAGAAGCTCCAGCCGGAGGTCCTGCTGGTCGACCGCGCGTACATGCTGAACCTGACGGCCCCGGAGATGACGGTCCTGGTCGGCGGCCTGCGCGCACTGGGCACCAACCACGGCGGCTCTTCGCACGGCGTCCTCACCGACCAGCCGGGCGTGCTCACCAACGACTTCTTCGCCAACCTGCTCGCCCCGGGCACCAAGTGGAAGGCATCGGAGTCCGAGGAGAACGTGTACGAGATCCTGGACGTGAGCACGGAGAAGGTGAAGTGGACCGCCACCGCGGTCGACCTCGTCTTCGGCTCCAACTCCCAGCTGCGGGCACTGTCCGAGGTGTACGCGAGCGACGACGCCCGCGAGAAGTTCGTCGAGGACTTCGTGAAGGCGTGGACGAAGGTCATGGAACTGGACCGGTTCGACCTGGACTGATCCCTGGTTCGCCGAGCGGGCCCGGCCGATCTTTTCGATCGGCCGGGCCCGTTCTTTTGCGGGTGTTGGACCACTGGCCGGAAGTGCTGCGCTGAACGGCGGACACCCGAGCACCCCATCGGCACCCTCCCCGGCTGACCGAAGTCACGCGCCGTCCGTCACGTACTGGGCGAGCCCGGGCCCGTCCGGGCGCGCGCGATAGGCCGTCCGGTTGAGATCGCACCCCAGCGGTTGTCCCGGTGGGCGATGCTGGGATATCCCGTTACTTCCGGAGGGCGAGGGAGGGGTGGGGTGACGTCGTGGAACGGGGCTGACTACCCGAGCTCCCTGGGCTTCCTCATCGACTGCCTGGAGCAGATCCCGTCCCTGCGCGACCCGGGCAGCCGCCGGCTGTGCCTGGAGCTGCTCGCCGATCACCTCGGCGTGCCCCTGGTCGTCGAGGAGCTGCCCACCACGCGGGCCAGCCTGATCGGCATCGTGCAGGCCTGCCGGCGGCAGCACCCGCAGGCGCTCGCCGCGTTCGTCGACGCCGTCGAGCAGATGGAGCCCGGGTCGATTCCCGTGCAGCGGGCGCGGTCGGCCGTCGAGGACATGGCCACGCTCGACCTCGTCACCGAGTTCGACCGCCGGGAACTGCTGAACCTGCTCGGCGAGAACCCCAGCAGCCGGCTCGCCGAGCTCGTCCGGGCGGCCGCCGGGCCCGCCGCCGAGCTGACCTCGGCCGACCACCGGCCGGCCGACGCGCTGGCGACGCTGGAGCGGATGAACGCGCAGCCCGACGGGATCCCGCCGCTGCTGCTGTTCGTCGAATACCTCGCGGCCGCCGCCGACGGCCAGCGCGCGGAAGGCCTGCGCGACTGGAACGACCGGCAGGCCGCGCGCCTGGGCGTGACCGAGCAGATCAAAGCCGTCCGGCTGGCGCAGGCCGCCGAACCCGCCACGCCGGAGGAGGTCGTCGCCTATCTCGTCGTCCGCATCGAACCGGACCTGCTCGACACCGGCCTGCTCGTCGCCGTGCACTGGCGGCACAACGATCCCACGGGCTGGCGGCCGCGGCGGAGCGAGCCGTTCGCCGGTGACCTCGACGCCGTTCGCGCGCACGTGGCCGACCTCGTCGCCGAAGCCGAAACCGGCTGGGCCAAGGACGCCGCCGCCATCCGGATCGAGTTCCTGCTCCCGTTCTCGCTGCTGAACCTGCCCGTGGACCAATGGGACCTCGAGGCGGGCAGTTCGCTCCCCCGCCCGCTCGGCCTGCACTACCAGGTCGTCGTCCGCAGTCTCGACCGCGCGCGCTCGCCGCGCTGGCACCGGGAATGGCGGCGGCGGTGGGACCTGCTCAAGAAGGTCCCCGCCGGGCTCACCACGCCGGAAGAGCACTGGCTGTGGAGCGACGGCGCGAAGCGGCGGCACCTGACCGCGCTCGACGCCAAGCTCGCCGAGCAGAAGAAGGTCGTCTCCCTCGTGCTCCGGTCGGTGCCCGACAGCGCGGACCCCGGCGAGGTGCTCGTCGGCGTCCGGACCGGGATCCCGGTGATGATCTGGCACCGCACCGAGTCAGCCCGCTCCGCGTTCGAAGCGGAGATCAAGTCCCTGCGCGACTTCCTGCCCGAGCTCGTCGAACACCTGCGCCTGCTGCGCAGCCGGGCCCGGCAGGCGGCCCGGCCCGATTCCCACGTGGGCAGCCGGGTTTCGCTCCTCTGGGACGACCCGGACCGGCCCGTCGAGCCGCAGGATCCCCCCGCGGCCCCGATCGAGGAGGTGCCCGCCCGATGAGCGGTGCCGAGATCCCGCCATGGTGCGTCTACCGCGGTCACGGGTTGCCGCCGCCGGCCGGTGACGACGCGCCGGAGCTGCCCGCGCCGCCCAGCTGGCGCACGTTCGACGGCGGGCCGGCGCTGCCGGTCCCTTCGGCGTCCGACGCCGAGTTCGTCCGGCGGCTCGGCGTACCGGCCCTGGCGTCGGCGCGGGACGCGACGCTCGAAGAGGTCCTGACCGTGAACGCCGCGTTGTACCTGCGGCGCCCGCTGCTGATCACCGGCAACCCCGGCACCGGGAAGTCCAGCCTGGCCTACAAGATCGCGCGGGAGCTGCGGCTCGGCCCGGTGCTGCGCTGGCCGATCAGCAGCCGCACGATCTCCCGCGACGGGCTGTGGACCTACGACGCCATCGGCCGCGTCCAGGCCGCGGCGACCGAGGAAGGCGCGGACATCGGCGGGTTCGTCCGCCTCGGTCCGCTCGGCACGGCGCTGCTCCCCCACGACCGGCCGCGCGTGCTCCTGATCGACGAGCTCGACAAGTCCGACATCGACCTGCCCAACGACCTGCTGGCCGTGTTCGAAGACGGCGACTACGAAATCCAGCCGCTGGCCCGGATCGCCGCCACCCAGCCGGAAGTCAGCGTCTTCACGCACGACCGCGGCGGGCGGGCGAAGGTGCAGGACGGGCACGTGCGGTGCCGGGCCTTCCCGGTCGTCGTCGTGACGAGCAACGGCGAACGGGACTTCCCGCCGGCGTTCCTGCGCCGCTGCCTCCGGCTCGACATGCCGCAGCCCGGTTTCGAACAGCTCGTGAGCATGGTCGCGGCCCACTTCCGCGACGTGCCTTCGCGCAGTGACGACCTGATCCACGAGTTCCTCGCCAGCAGCGGGCAGGAAGGCGGGCTCGCCAACGACCAGCTGCTGAACGCGCTGCACCTGACGACGTCGGGCGCGCACCAGCACGACTCGAACTGGGAGGTGCTGCGCGACACCCTGTGGCGGCGGCTCAACGTCCGGGGAACGGACTGAGCGATGGCCGACCCGGTCGACCGCCTCGCCACCGAGGCCCTCCACGCGGACGAGATCGCGGACGCGGTCTGGCTCGCCGCCCGCATCGCGGCGAGCGAGCCACCGCGCGTGAAAGCCGAGCCGCGGCCCGAGCCCGCACCACCACCGCCCCCGCCGGAACCCGAACCCGAGCCGGAACCGCCGCCGGACCACCGGATCGAGCACCCGCCGCCGGGTCGTCAGGAACCCACCCGGCCGCCCGACCACCCGGAACCCGCCCCGCTCCCCCTCGAGCCGGTCCCGGTGCGGTCGCGTGCCCGCAAGCCGCCGGCGGCGCCACCCGTCCGGGTACTGCCGCCGAGTCTCCCCAAGGGACTGGCCAAGGCCCTGCGGCCGCTGAACCGGCTCGTGCGGTTGAAACACCGCGCCGAACTGGACGAAGAAGAAACCGCGGTCGCCGCGGCCGAAACGCGGGTGTGGCTGCCGGTGCACCGGCCCGCCCGGGGTCATCCGTTCGAGGTCGTGCTGGTCGTCGACCGCGGTTCTTCCATGGTGCTCTGGGAACGCACTTCCCGCGCTTTCCGCGCCCTGCTGGAAAGGCAAGGCGCGTTTTCCGACGTCAAGACGGTTTCGGTGGACACCGACGATTCCGACGTGCGGTCCGTGGAAACCGCACCGGGCACGGGGTGCGAGCCGGCGCAATTGGCCGACCCCACCGGGAGGCGCGTGATCGTCGTGCTCAGCGACGGCGTCGGCCCTGCGTGGCGCAGCGGGTCGATGTTCCGGCTCCTGTCCCTGTGGGCCAAGACGTGCCAGGTCACCCTGTTCCACCTGCTGCCGGCCGAACGCTGGAGCTGGACGGGGGTTCGCGTGGTGTCACGGACGTTGCGCGGCGTCCGCCCCGGCACCGCGAACCCGATTCCCGTGCTGGAGCTGGAACCCCGGCACGTGCACCGCTGGGCAGAACTGGTGTCGGGCACTCCCGGCGTGCGGCTTCCGGTGCTGGTGCCGCCGTCCGACGAAGACCTCGCCGCCGGCGCCGAGAGCACGGAAGAACCGCCGTCGCCGACGGAACGGCTCGACCAGTTCCTCGCCACGGGTACTTCGCCCGCCATCCGGCTGGCCGGATTGCTCGCCGCAGCACCCCTCACACTCCGCGTGATGCAAGCGGTGCACGGCACCTTGATGCCGCAGGCGCGGCCCGTGCACTTGGCGGAAATCCAGCTGGGCCGTTTGCTGCACCGCGTCCCGGCGGGCGGCGAAAGCCCAGTCGAGTACGATTTCGCGCCCGGGCTGCGCCGCCGGTTGCTGGCCCTGGTGTCGCGGGCCGACACCGCGCGCGTGCAGCGAGTGGTCCAGGACGTGCTGGGTCCCGACGAGCCCGCGGTCGCGAATCTGCGCACCGCGCTGGCCGCTCCGGACGACGCCACTCTACCGGTGGTTACATCCCGCTCTGAACCGTTGTTGACTGTCCAACGTGACGTTCTAAGAGCACTCTCGGGTCCGTACACCCGGAGGGCTAACCGATTGGGTGATGCCTTGGAACGGTTTCGGGGGTCCCGTAACGATGGCGGTGCGCACGCGACTAGGACGACGGAAGGCCTAGGGGTAACTCCAGGCCACCATCCGGTAGGGTCCCAGCCGCAAGCTGAACCGATCAACCCTCGAGGGATCTCAGTGACGACCACGAGTTCGGAGCCGGGCACTGAGGTCCGCCTCTCCGGCCAGCAGCCCGCCGTCTGGGGCGGAGTCCCCCTGCGCAACGTCAACTTCATCGGACGCGGGGACATCCTGCGCGCGTTGCACGGTGAACTCTCCAAATCAACCCGTACGGCCGTACTGCCCGGTGCGCTGCACGGGATGGGCGGCATCGGCAAATCCCAGATCGCGGTCGAATACGTGTACCGCCATGCCGAAGAATACGACCTGATCTGGTGGATCCCGTCGGAGAACCCCTCGGAAATCCAGGCGTCGCTGGTGAAGCTGGCGAAGCGGCTCGATCTTCCGGTGGAGCAGTCCGTGGACACCGCGGTGCCCGCCGTGCTGGAGGCGCTGGGCGGCGGCGAACCGTATCGCCGCTGGCTGCTGGTGTTCGACAACGCGGACCGGCCCGAAGACGTCCGCAAGTTCTGGCCGCGGCGCGGTGAGGGCCACATCCTCGTGACGTCCCGGAACCCGCAGTGGTCCGAGGTTTCCCAAGCGGTCGAGGTCGACGTCTTCCGGCGGTCGGAAAGCCGGGAGCTGCTCCAGCGCCGCAACCACGACCTCGCCGACGAGGACGCCGACCGGTTGGCGACGGTCCTGGGCGACCTGCCGCTGGCGGTCGAGCAGGCGGCCGCTTGGCGCGCCGAAACGGGGATGGCCACCGACGAATACCTGGAACTGTTCGAGAACAAGCGCACCGAACTGCTGCAGTCGCGGCCGCCGGCGGACTACGACGTCGCGGTCGAAGCGGCGTGGAACGTTTCGCTGGACAGGTTGCGCGAGGAGAACCCCGGCGCACTGGAACTGCTCGAAGTGTGCGCGTTCTTCTCCCCGGAACCCATTCCGCGGGCGATGTTCAGCGGCGTCCGCAACGTCCCGACCTCCGAGGCGCTCGAGCAGACCCTGGGCGACCCCATCCAGCTGAGCCGGGCGATCCGCGAAATCAACCGCTACAGCCTCGCCAAGATCGACCACCGCAGCGACACGCTCCAGCTGCACCGCCTCGTGCAGCTGGTGCTGCGCAACAAACTCGGGCCGGACGACCAGGAACGGGTGCGCCACACCGCCCACCTCCTGCTCGCCAACCGGGACCCCAAGCAGCCCGACTCGGTCGACTACTGGGCGCGGTACGCGGAAATGCTCCCGCACATCCGCGCCGTCGACGCCCGCAACTGCACCGACCGCTGGGTGCGCCGGATGGCGATCAACGCGGTCAACTACCTCTTCGCCTTCGGCGACCCGGCGGGTGCGCTGCGGATGGCGGAGGACTACGCGCAGTTCTGGAACGCGAAGCTCGGGGAAAAGCACGCGGACACGCTCGTCGTTTCGCGCTGGTGGGGCCGGATGCTCCGCGCGCTCGGGCGGTTCGAAGAAGGCCGCGCCGTCGCGGAGCGGACCTTGGCCCTGATGCAGGAGACCCTGGGCGAAACGCACGAAGAGACGCTGCTGACCATGCACGGCGTCGCCTCGGACCTGCGGGCGAAGGGCGACTTCGAGCGGGCGCGCCAGATGAACGAGTTCGCCTACCTGAGCGCACTGGACCGGTTCGGCGACGAAGATCCCGACACCCTGGCCGCCGCCAACAACTACGCGCTGAGCCTGCGGCTGGTCGGCGACTTCGCCGCGGCGCGCGACCTGGACGAGCGGACGGCGCAGCGCAAGCAGACCGTCCTGGGCCCGGACCACCGGCACACGCTGCTGACGCTGGACAACTGGTCGGTGGACCTGCGCGAGACGGGTGACTACCTCCGGGCGCGCACCGAGCAGGAGGACACCGTCCGCCGGATGCGGACCCAGCTGGGTGCCCGGCACCCGATGACCCTCTCGGCCATCAAGAACCTCGCGATCGCCTACCGCAAGGCGGGTCTGCACCGCGACAAGAAGGCGCTCACCCTCGCGATGGAGGCCACCGACGGGCTGGTCACCAAGTACGGGGAATCCCACCCCGACGCGATGTCCGCGACCATGGACCTGTCGATTGAGCACCGCCAGGACGGCAACCTCGCCGAGGCGCGGCGGCTCGGCGAGCACGTCATGGGCCTGTACGAAGCGAGCTGGGGCGAGAAGCACCCGTTCAGCGTGGCCGCGGCGACGAACCTCGCGGTGACGCTGCGCCTGCTCGGTTCGGTCGAGCAGGCGCGTGCGCTGGGCGAGCGGGCCCTGACCGACATGACCGAGGCGCTCGGCGCGGACCACCCGTTCACGCTCGTCTGCGCGACGAACCACGCGAGCGACCTCGCCGAGTCGGGTGACTACGAACGCGCCTACGCACTCGACCAGGCGACGCTCGAACGCTCCGAGCGCGTGCTCGGCGCCGACCACCCGTCGACGCTGGCCCTGCTGGTCAACCAGGCACTCGACCTGCGCGGGCTCGGCCGGGGCGAAGAGGCGGACAGCCTGCAGCTGAACGCGGTCCAGCGACTGCGTCAGGTCCTCGGGTCGGAGCACCCGGCGACGGCGGACGCGCAGTTCAACCACCGCGCCAACTGCGACATCGACCCGATGCAGATCTAGCTCGCGGCAACCACGAAGGCCTCCGGTCGGGATCCCCCGGCCGGAGGCCTTCGTCGTTCAGCCGAGCCAGCGCGCCAGCCGGTCCGGGTTGGGCGCCATCCCGTGCTGCCGGCGTACTTGCCGGTGCACCGCGTACACCAGCTCGGGACGGTTCAGCAGCACCGGGTACCGCGTCGCCAGGGCGAACCCCGCCCAGGCCGCCGGGGAGTCCGGAGCCGTCGCGAGCTCCTGCCGGTAGAGCTCGGCCGCGTTCCCGGTGTCGCCGTCGACGAGGGCCAGGTCCGCCGCCGACATCCCGGCGATCTCGGCCATCGCGAGTTCCGGTTCGGCGCGGTAGACGTCGTACAGGTCCGGGTCCGTCACCCAGGTCCGGGTGAGCGTGAGCCGGGCCGACCCGGCGGAACCCGGTGCCGGCACGAGGATCGGCGGTGCGGCCGGGATGAGCGGGCACGGCCGGTTGCGCAACCAGGCCTCGGCCAGCTCCGCCGCCACGCGGTCGGCGACGCGCAGGTGCCGCAGCCGCCACGCCAGCCGGTGGTCGAGGTTCGCGCGCGAGGCCGCGTGCCCGATGTCGTCCGGCAACGGCTCGGTAGCCCAGTCGCGGAGCCGATCCCGTGAAATCGCGAGGAACCGGCGGCCCAGCGCCGAGGGGACCGCGTCAGTGAGCAACGTGCCGACGGCGTGCGCGGTCTGTTCGCGCCGGTAGGCGAATTCGAACTGCGCGGCCCGCGCCGCCAGTCCCTTCACCACCGGGTAGTGCTCGCGGTAGAAAGCCGTGACCCCCAGGAACGAATAGGCGCCGTGGAGGAGGCCGACGGCCGGCCGCGGGTCGTCGCGCCAGGGCGCGTAGAGAAGTGCGGTTTCGTTGTCCGCCAACGGATCGAGGAGATCGACCAGCACCAGGAGGACCCCGAACTTGCTGTGCTGGAACTCATGCACCAAGGTCGCCGCGAACGTCGTCGCGTCCGGCGGCCGGGACAGGACCAAGGACCCGAAGACGTCGTTGTGGGACGCGCTGTACGGCGTGAACCGGTCGATGGCGGGTGCGGGCACCAGGGTGGTGAGGCCGGCGGAAAGCTCCGCCGCGACCGCCGGGTGGTGCTCGGTCAGCAGCTGCCAGGTCTCCGTCAGGATTTCCGCCCACCGCGCGACTTCGCCGTCGTCGAGCCGTTGAGGCGGCTGGGGTCCGTCGAAGCGGCGGAACGGATCGAGGTCGTCGAGGAAGAGCTCGCCGTCGCCGGCGCGCAGCGTCCGGAGCGGGAGCCAGCCCGGGCCGTCGGCCGAGCTGTCGTCGGGTATCTGCACGCTCCCGGCCGGCCCCCGCACCAGGACGTGCCCGCGGTCCGCGTGCACCTGCGCGAAATCCCATTCCCGGCGGCTCCGGACGTCGGCGAGGCCCAGGGTGGGCAGCATGAGCCGGCCGCGCCAGACCGGCACCCGGGACCGGAAGTCGTGACCCGCGCGGATCGCCGCGGCGGTGGCCAGCCGGTGGAGACCACCGAGCTCGGCCCACAGCGGCGAAGGTTCCGTGCCGCCGTTCCTCAGCCGCTGCAGGACGTTCGCCGCCCACAGGCCCGTGTGCGGGTGCGCGATGACGCGGTCGGCCGCCGCGGGATCACGCTGCTGGGCCTCGATCAACAGCGTCCAGGCCTGGTCGAGCGGCGACAGCGGGGACATCGCGGGCTTCAGCTCGGCGGCACTGTCGAGCACCGCGCGCAGCAGCGTCAGCCGCCTGCTGCGGTCGGCTTGCCTGAGCTGCCCGACGACGGCCGCGTCGCTGGTCCCCGCGGCCATCGCGTCGAGGTTCGTCAGTGACACCCGGTGGGTGTCCAGCATCGGGTCGCGGGTTCCCTAACCCCCGCTCAACGAGCGTCCGGGGCCTGGTTCTGCAGCACGCCGGTCCGGCTGCACTCGGCCTGCCCGGCGACCTTCCGGAGCGAGTGGAGCAGCGCCGGGTCGTCACTGTCGCGCAGATCGGCCAGCGGGAACGCGCTCAGATCGACCATGCCCGTGGTGACTTCGCCTCGCGCCTGTCCCATATCAGGTCCTCCCTCACGACACGCCCCGCGATCGGGGGAGTAATCATCATGCAACACGAAACGGGATTTGTGAGCGTCCGCATGGCGGATCAATCGCTCCGGTCCGAATACGGTGCGTTTCCACAACGCCGAAGCTCGCCATTCGCAGGGAAACTGACGGACGCCGGGCACTAGCGGCGTGCCGTGCTCGCCACCGCGACCGCGAACAAGGCCAATACCACCGCCAAGCCGGACAAACCGACGGCAAGCGAGCCGGCGGCGGCCAGTGCCCCGACGAGGAGCGGGCCGCCCGCGTCGCCGAGTTCGCGGCCGACTTCGGCCGAGCCCATCGTCTGCCCGAGGCGTTCGGGCGGGGTCGCGGCGGCCAGGTGCGCGAAGCCGATCGGCGTGGCCAACCCGGTTCCGGCGCCGATGGCGAGCGCGGCCACGAGCAGTCCGGCGATCCCCGGCAGGACGACGGCCGACGCCAGTCCCAGCGCGGTGATCGCGAGCCCGCCCGCCATGCCGGCGCCGTCGCGGATCCGGCCCGCGTCGCGCGCTCGGCCGGCCCACGGCTGGACCAGCGCGCCCACGGCCGCGAGCACCGACACCACGGCCCCGGTGGCCAGCGGGCCGAGTCCCGCACCCGCACCGGCCACCGGCAGGAACCCGACGCCGACCGCGACGGCGGCGGTCGCGCCCGCGAGAGTCGCCGTCGGGCGCAGGAAACCCCGGGTGGCGAGCCGGCGGGCGAGGTCGAGCACCGTCTGCCGGGCACGCGGAAGTGGCGCCACGCCCGGGACGGCGGCCGCGGCCCAGCCGGCGACCGCCAGCGCGAGCACGCCGAGGGTGCCGAACAGCAGCGGATAACCGCCGAGCGTGATCAGGACCCCGCCGAGGACCGGGCCCAGGGTGTAGCCGATGCCCTTCCACGCGCCGTAGCCGCCGAAAGCGCGGCCGTGGCCGGTTTTCGGGGCCAGGCGGGCCACCAGGGCCCCCGCGGCCGGCGAGAACGCGGCGGCGCCGGCGCCTTGCCCGAGCCGCGCGAAGCCGACCAGCGCGGGATTGCCGGCCAGCACGAACGCCGCCGACGCGACGGCGAACACCAGCAACCCGCCCAGCAGCACGGGCCGCGGCCCGATCCGGTCGGCCAAGGCCCCGAACACCGGCTTCAGCACCACCTCGGCACCGTCGTAGACCGCCAGCAGCAACCCCAACGTGAGCAGCGACGCGTGCTCGGCTTGGGTGTAGCCCCCGAGCCCGGCCGCGATGCTGTGCGCACCGAACGCCGTGACGAACCCCGCCGCGTAGACGGGCAGCAACCGGC
The DNA here is from genome assembly GCF_054781455.1 of Amycolatopsis stemonae. NCBI lineage: Bacteria > Bacillati > Actinomycetota > Actinomycetes > Pseudonocardiales > Pseudonocardiaceae > Amycolatopsis > Amycolatopsis stemonae. The sequence continues at coordinate 243,190 of NZ_BAAGUJ010000011.1, forward strand.
CCTTCACGACGTCGGCGCCGTGGCCGGGCCGGCCGGCATCGCGTGCGGCCAGAGCGTGTCACGCGCGAAGTCGTTGACAGTCAAGAAGAAGTCCACGCCGGCCTCACATCTGGTGGAGCGCCTGGAAGACCAGGTCGGTGTAGTCGGCCAGCCGGTCGGCGCAGTGCTTCAGCCGCTCGTCCGCCTCGGCGGCGGCCGGCGCGCCGAAGACGTCGCGGGCCTTGATGTCGCGGTGCCAGCGCCGCAGCCGCTCCAGGCTCTGCTCTTCCTCTTCGAGCTCGGCCATCGTGAACTTGCGGGTCCGGATCTCCTTGTCGATTTCGGCGTCGAACTTGCCGCAGTCGGCCAGGAACTCGGCCCACTCCTCGGCTCGCTCCGCGGTGAACAGGGCCTCCAGCCGCGCGGCATCCGGCTCCGACCGGCCGGTCGCGTCGAGCACGAGCACCTCGCCGTCCCCGCGGCCGGCCAGCTCGATCACCCGCGCGACGCCGGCCGCGAACACCGGCGCGTCCGGCACGACCCAGGCGCCCTGCCCGAGCGACAGCGCGCCCGCCCGCCGCAGCTCACGCCAGACGGCGACCCGGTGCCGGCTCGGCTCGGCCGGCACCCGCACCACCAGCACCGACCACCGCGGCGTGTCCCGAGACTCAGTCACAACGTCGAATGTATCAGCTGTTACATCAGAGACCGGTCTCGCGTGTAACACAAGGTGACGACCGGGATCAAGGGGACTCCGGCCTTCACGGTCAGGCCGGTAGCCCGCAGTGACGAACGCCCCGAATTCCGCACACTCTTCGTGACAGCCCAGTCGGGCGGGTTCCCCGTAACGCACTCCCAGGAGACATCCATGCGCAAGATCAGCAAGCGGTCCGCGGTCGTCCTCGGCGCCACCGGCGCCCTCGTCGTGGCCGGGGTCGCCTACGCGGCCTGGACGAGCTCGGGCTCCGGCACCGGCTCGGTCACCTCGACGACCTCCGTCGACTCGGCGATCTCGCCCGCCACTTCGGGCAGCGCGCTCTACCCGGGGGCGAGCACGGACTTCACCGTGACGGTCAGCAACCCGAACGACTACCCCGTGGTCGTGACCTCGATCAGCGGCGGCTCCTCCGCGCTCGTCAACGGCACGTGCGCGGCCGGCACGGTCACCAGCGACGCCGCCACCGCACCGGCCGGCACCATCGCCGCGCACGGCACCGGCACCTACACCCTGCACGCGCACATGAGCGGCACCGCCGACGACGCCTGCAAGAGCCAGACCTTCAGCCTGCCGCTCACCGCGACCCTCGCGTCGAACGCCTGACGCACCCCGATGCCCAGGTGGAGACACGGCGCCCCGGCCGCCGCGCTGGCGGTCGCGGTGCTCGCCGGGTGCGCGGGGGCCCCACAGCCCGGGCGGCCGGATCCGAACGGCGGCAAGCGGTTCGGCATCGCCGACCTCCCGGGCCGGGCGAGCCCGCTGTACCCCGGCGCGACCGGAACCCGCTGGATCCGGCTGAGCAATCCCGAGAAGTTCGCGATCCAGGTCAAGACGGTCGAGGCGAAGGTCGGCACCCCGCTCGACGCCCGCGGCCGGCCGGTGACCGCGTGCCCGGCGACGTCGGTCCGCGTCGACGCCCTCGCGCGGCCGGTGCCCGTCACCGGCGGCGGGAGCGCCGACGTCGCCCTCCGGACCCACATGCTGCCCGGCGCGCCGCCCGCGTGCCGCGCGCTCACCTTTCCCTTGAGCTACACAGGAACGGCGGTCAAGCCATGAAGAACCCCACTCTGCGCCGCGCCCTCGTGGTGACCACGGTGGTCGGCGCGACGCTGGGCGGCGGGATCGCCGTCGCGGCGTGGACGAGCACCGGCGCGGGCACCGCCGGCGCGAAAGCCGGCACCGCGGCGGCGCCCGCCACCGGGACCGTCGACGCGTCGGCGATCACCACCGGCCTGCTCTACCCCGGCGGCCAGGGCACCGCGAAGATCCAGATCACCAACCCCAACCCGTACGCCGTGACGGTCACGAGGATCGCGGCGAACGGCGCGGCCACCGGCACCGGCGGGACCGGCAGCTGCGGCACCACCGGCGTCACCTGGACCCTGCAGCAGCCCGGCAGCGCCATCGCCGCCGGCGGCACCGCGACGCTCACCCTGCCGAACGCGGTTTCGATGGCGACGACCGCCGACGACGGCTGCCAGGGCGCGGTCTTCTCGATCCCGGTCACGGTCACGGTGAGCTCGTGAACGGGCGGGCGCTGACCGCGTTCGTCCTCAGTGGACTCGTCGTGACCGGGACGGCCACGGCGGAGGCGGCGTGGCAGAAGAGCGGCCCGGGCACGGCGGCCGCCCGGGCGGACAGCCTGCCGGCGCCGGCCGGGTTCAAGCTCACCGGCACCAACTGCAACAACGGGAAGCCGAAGGCCTCGGTGTCCTGGACCAACCCGGCTCCCGGGCTCTGGACCGGCCTCGACGTCGTGGCGGCGCCGGCCGCGGACAGCACCGCCTACACCGTGCTCACGACGTCGCAAGGCACCTCGGCCGACCTCGACCTGCCGTACAGGCCCGCCTACCTCAGCGTGCGCACGGTCCGGAACAGCTGGCGCGGCCGGTCGGACGTCGTCAGGGCCTGCTGAGGTCCGGGCGCAGCGCGTCCGCGACCAGGTCGAGCAGCCGGCCGATCCGTCCCGGGTCCTGGTCGCCCGTGGTGGACAGGAACACGCCGAGCACCATCAGCGTGACGTCCTCGGGCCGGGCGTCGGCGCGCAGGGTGCCCGCCCGCGCGCCCGCTTCGAGGATCGCGCCGATCGCGGTGCTGATGCGCTTGCGCGTCACCGGGGTCGTGATCCGTCCCGACGCCAGGCTCGCGCGCAGGACGTCGCCCATTCCGCGCTTGGTCTGCACGAAGGCCGCGTAGCGGTCCATCCAGGCGCGCAGCGCCGCCTCGGGCGGCAGCTCCTCGAGCAGGGCCGGGGCGCTGGCCGTGACGTCGTCGAGTTCCGCCGCGTAGACCGCTTCGACGAGCGCTTCGCGGGTCGGGAAGTGGCGGTAGAGCGTGCCGATGCCGACGCCCGCCTCGCGGGCGACGGCTTCGAGCGCGACGGGTCCCTCGGCGCCGGCGAAAGCGGCACGCGCGACCGCGACGAGCTTTTCCCGGTTGCGGCGCGCGTCGGCGCGCACCGGGCGCTCGGGTTCGGGCGATGGCAAAGCGGAGGCACCTCCGGTTGTGCTACGGTCGACTTAGCGGAGGTCCCTCCGCTTCACGATTGTCGCACGAAGACGGGGAACAGCCATGCCTTCCACCGAAACCGCCCCGCGACCGGGCGGGACCGGCACGCTCGCCGGCCGCACCGTCTCCCGCGTCGGCTACGGGGCGATGCAGCTCGAACGCCTCCACGACGACCGCGCCGCGGCCGTCGCGCTCCTGCGCCGCGCCTTCGACCTGGGCGTCGACCACGTCGACACCGCGCAGTTCTACGGCAACGGCTTCGTCAACGAGGTCCTCCGCGAGGCGATCCGGCCCGAAGACGACGTCCTGGTCGCCAGCAAGGTCGGCGCCGATCCCGACCCCGGCGGCCCCATCCCGCTGCGCCTGGCGCAACGGCCCGAGGAGCTGCGGGCGAGCGTCGAGGACAACCTGCGGTCGCTCGGGCTCGACCGGATCCCGCTGGTGAACCTGCGCCGCGCGGACCGCCGGCCCGGCGTCACGGCCGAGGGTGACCAGGTCGTCGACCTCGACGACCAGCTCGCGGTCATGACGGCCCTGCGCGAGGAAGGCAAGATCGGCGCGATCGGGCTCAGCAGCGTGACCCTCGACGTCCTGCGCCGCGCGCTCCCGGCCGGCATCGCCTGCGTGCAGAACGCGTACAGCCTCGTCAGCCGGGACGACGAAGAGATGCTCCGGGTGTGCGTCGCGGAGGACATCGCCTGGGTGCCGTTCTTCCCGCTCGGCGGGGCCTTCCCCGCCCTGCCCAAGGTGACCGACGAGCCCGTGGTCAAGGCGGTCGCCGACGCCCTCGGCCGCACCCCGGCGCAGGTCGGCCAGGCCTGGCTGCTGCACCACGCGCCGAACGTCCACCTGATCCCGGGCACCGCGAGCGTGGCGCACCTCGAAGGCAACATCGCCGCCGGCGACATCGCCTTCGACGCCGGGACGCTCGCCGAACTGGACGCGGTCCCGTCGCGCTCGATGGACTCCGCGCTCAGCTGACCTGCTGCAGGTACGCCGCGATCCGGACCCGCAGTTCACGCACGTCCACCAGGTCGAGGGTGAACGACCCGGCCGGCCGGGCGCCGGGTTTCCGCTCGGCCGGCCGGCACGGCCCGGTGACGTGCACGTAGCCGTCGTCCGCGTTGTGCCGCGGCGCCGACCAGACCGGCTCGGGCCGTGCAGACCGGGCGCGCGCCCGCCAGTAGGCCGGCAGCTTCATCACCTCGCCGAGCGCCTTCGCGAACCCCCGCACGTCGTGCGGGTGCAGGGCCAGGTCGCTGCCCGGCGCCACGCCGTCGCGCGCGACGGCGTGGGTGAACGTCACCTCGCCGCCGGACGTGCGGATCGTCCAGGGCGGCAGTTCGGTCAAGGTCGGCACGGGTCGCTCCTCCCACCAGCGGCCCCCAGGTCCCGGCCCAGCCTAGTCGATCTACCGCCGGCCCGGTGCCCAGGGAAGCACCGCTCCATTCCGGACCAGTTCGCCGTACTGGTCCGGAATGGCCGGACGGAACACCAGGTCCAGCAAGGTGTCCGCGGCCTGCGCCGGGCTGGGCGCGTCACGCACGTCCCACCACAGCGCCGATGTCGGGGTGTTCATCATCCCGGGACAGACGGCGGCGAGCAGGATCCCCCGCGCGAGGTCGTCGTCGCGCCGCTGGGCGGCGAGCGCGCGGACCGCCGCGACCTGGCCGATCTTGGACGGGATGTTGACGAAGCCCGGCCAGTCGCCGCCGCGGGCACTGCCGTCCGCGACGGCGTCGCGCCAGGCAGCGACCTGCTTGTCCACTTCGTCCAGGGAGGACAGTCCGTCGAACCGGTCGTGCAGCGCCGGGGCGAGGTGGTTCAGCGTGCCGAACGAGCTGGCCACGACGAGGAACCGGCCGCCGTCCCGCAGCAGCGGCGCGAACGCCCGCAGCAGCCGGGTGGTGCCGAAGTTGTTGACCTCCGCGTAGGCGCCCACGATCGCGCGCGGGTCGTCGTCGGGGCCGACGCGCATCACGGCGTTGCCGAACACGACGTCGACGCCGCCGTGGCGCTCGCGCAGCCGCGCCGCGAGCCGGCCGGCGCCACCGGGGTCGGCGACGTCGAGGACCTCACCCCGGACTTCGGCACCGCCGGCGGGCATCGCCTCGACGGCCTGCGCGACGCGCCCGGCGTCACGACCGGTCAGGTAGACGGTGTCCTCGGTGGACAGCCGCTGGGCGAGCCCCTCGACGAGGGCGAGCCCGAGACCTTGGGTGGCGCCGGTGACGAGGGCGACCTTCGTGCGCTTCGCATCCATGAGTCCAAGCTAGGACCGTTTCGGGCATGCGAACAGCGAAAGAAACGCAGACCTGGTATGCGTAAACGTCATGCCTTTCGCCGACGCCTCCCTGACCGCCCTGCGGGTGTTCCGCGAGGTCGCCGAGCGGGGCACGCTCACCGCCGCGGCCACGGCGCTCGGCTACACGCAGTCGGCCGTCTCGCGGCAGATCGCGTCCCTGGAACGCGCGGCGGGAACGCCGTTGCTGGAGCGCCGCCACGACGGCGTGCGGCTGACCTCGGCCGGGCAGATCGTGGTGCGCCGGGCGGCGGGCGTCCTCGACCAGCTCGACGCCACCGCGCGCGAGCTGGCCGGACTGCCCGGCGAGCAGGGCACGGTCCGGCTCGGCTGGTTCCCGACCGCCGGCGCCGAGCTGCTCCCCCGGGCCCTCGCGACGCTGCGGCGCACCCACCCCGCCATCACCGTGCTCAGCCGGGAAGGCGGCACCCCGGCGCTGGTCCGGGCCCTGCGGGCCGGCACCGTGGACCTCGCGCTGCTGGCTTCGGCGCCGCCGTTCCGCCCGCCCGACACCGAGACCCCGGCGCTGGCCGTGCACACGCTCACCGAACGCAGCCTGCGCGTGGCCGTGCCCGAGTCCCACCCGCTCGCGCGCCGGGAGTACATCGACGTCGTCGACCTGCGCGGTCAGCGCTGGATCGCGGGCTCGGGCGACGACCGGGCACTGGGCGTGTGGCCGGGGCTGGACGAACGGCCCGAGATCGCCCACACCGCGCGCGACTGGCTGGCGAAGCTGCACCTCGTCGCCGCCGGCTGCGGGATCACGACGGTGCCCGGCTCGCTCGGCCGCCTCGCACCGCCCGGTGTGCGTGTCCTGGCCGTGCGCGGCGGGCCCGGCGAGCAGCGCCGCGTCCTGCTCGCCCACCTCCCGCGGCCGCTGCCGGAAGCCGCGGCCCGCGTCGCCGCCGCGCTGCGCGAAGCGGCCCTGGAACGCTAGGGCAACCCGATGACGGTCCGCGAGGTGAGCCGCCCCTTTTCCGGCTCCCGGGCGACTTCGCCGGCCGTGACCGCGGACGTCACCGCCCCGATCGCGTCTTCCGGGCGGTAGATCGTCTCCAGGAGCGTGAACTGCTGCAGCTCCGCGACCGTCCGGCGGCCGTGGCGCGCGAGCTCCGCTTCCAGCGCGCGCCGCAGTGGCAGCAGCTGCGGCGTCAAGGAGATGTCGACGAGCGTGCCTTCGGCGTCCCGCGGGTCGCGGTAGCGGATGCCCGCGAACTCGTCCACGGCCCACAGTTCGCTCTTGAACGTCGCGAGGTGCTTGCTGTCGCTCGTGGCGAACACCAGCAGCCGGACTTCCCCGTCGTCGGCGACCAGCTCGACCGCGCACGCCGCCCGCAGCCCGGCGCGGTAGTCCGTGTCCGGGACGGGCGCGGTGACGACCACCTCGTGTCCCTTGCCGCGCGCGAGCGCAGCGAGCAGCGGCCACGCGCCCGGGCCGTCCAAATGCGCCAGCAGCGGCCCGGCCACCTCGAGGTCGCCGGCGTCCGGTTCTTCGCGCACGGACAACCCGTCCGGGGCGCCGCCGGGCGCCGCCGAGCCGACCACCACCAGTTCCAGGTGGTGCCCGTCGAGCCGGTCGGAGAACTCGCCGAAGACGCGGAGGGCGTCGGCCGCGAAGCCACCGCACTCGACGTACGTGCCGCCGCGCGGGGACCGCACCACCTTCGCCGTCCACGCGTCGAGGTACCGGACCAGCACGTCCCGCTCCACCGCGGCGTGCCGGCCGGGGCGCTGCCCGCGCTCGGCCACGCGTCCCGTTGTACCGCAGTGAACCGCGTGGCACCAGGGCCGCGGCGTGCCGGAACGTGCCCGCCGGGTGGTCGCGCGCGCCGTCGTCGAACGTCCCGGCGACGACGTACACCTCCTCGGGGCCGTGGTCCATCTCCAGGACGGTGGCGTGCGCGCCGGCCGCCCCGGTCCACAGTGGACGGAGGCGGCACCCCGCGCCACGTCGGCACCACGCCGGGCCTACCGGCGGGCGTTCCGCCCCCTCGGCGGGTCCAGATCCTGGGCGCCGTTGCGCCGGGTGCGCGAAGCGAGTCCACTCGGCGCACCCGTTCCTACGCCGGAAGGTTCACCATGTCGGTCACCGATGAGCTCCTGGCCAACAACGCCGACTACGCCGCGGGTTTCAGCGGGCCGCTGCCGCTGCCGCCCGCCAAGCACGTCGCCGTGCTCGCGTGCATGGACGCGCGCATCAACGTCTACGGCGTGCTCGGCCTGCACGAAGGCGAGGCCCACGTGATCCGCAACGCGGGCGGGGTGGTCACCGAGGACGAGATCCGCTCCCTCGCCATCAGCCAGCGGCTGCTCGGCACCGAGGAGATCATCCTCATCCACCACACCGACTGCGGCATGCTCACCTTCACCGACGACGGCTTCAAGAAGTCGATCCAGGAGGACGTCGGCGTCAAACCGGCTTGGGCCGCCGAAGCGTTCAGCGACCTCGACGAGGACGTCCGCCAGTCGATCGCGCGGATCAGGAACAGCCCCTTCATCCCGAAGAAGGAGTCCGTGCGGGGCTTCGTGTTCGACGTCGCGACCGGGAAGCTGGCCGAGGTCGCATGAGCACGAGACCACGGCTGACCGCCGACTGGGCCGCGGTGGCGGTCGCGGCGGTGCTGGTGCTGCTGGCGGCGTTCGGCGTGCTGCCGACGATCCCCTTCCTCGTCAAATGACGGCGGACACCGCCCGCCGCGGCGGGCTCACGGCGATCCCGGTCCTGCGGTACGTCCCCGGCCTGCTGCTGCTCGCCGCCGTCGGCGTGGTCGGCACGCTGGCGCAGAACGGCGTGCGCAGCATCGGCAAGGCGACCGGGACCGCGCTGCCCGACCTCGAATACGTGCTGTGGGCGATCATCCTCGGGCTGCTCATCCGCAACACGATCGGCGTCCCGGCGGCGTTCCGGCTGGGCGTGGCGACCTACGAGTTCTGGCTGAAGACCGGCATCGTGCTGCTCGGCGCCAGGTTCGTGCTGGGCGACCTCGCCAAGCTCGGCGGCCTGAGCCTCGGCCTGATCCTGATCGACATGGCCGTGGCCACCACCGTGATCCTGCTGGTGGGCAAGCTCTTCGGGCTCGGCGGGAAACTGTCGTCGCTGCTGGCGATCGGCACGTCCATCTGCGGGGTGTCGGCGATCATCGCGGGCAAGGGCTCCATCGACGCCGACGACGAGGACTCCGGCTACGCGATCGCCGCGATCCTCGCGCTCGGCGCCGTCGCCCTGTTCACGTTCCCGCTGATCGGGCACGCGCTCGACCTGACCGACACCCAGTTCGGGCTGTGGGCGGGCCTGGCGGTGGACAACACGGCGGAGACGACGGCGACCGGCGCGGCCTACTCACCGCACGCCCAGGACGTCGCCGTCGCGGTGAAGAGCACGCGCAACGCCCTGATCGGGCTGGTCGTCCTCGGGTACGCGGCCTACTGGTCCACCCGCGGCGGCAGGAGTGTCGCAAGTGGACCGAAGGAGCGCGCCGCCTTCGTGTGGCGGACGTTCCCGAAGTTCGTGCTCGGCTTCATCGCCGTTTCGGCCCTCGCGACCGCGCACGTGTTCACCAAGGCCGAGGTCGCCGGCCTCGGCAACCTGTCGAAGTGGGCGTTCCTGTTGTGCTTCGCCGGCGTCGGCCTCAACTTCGACCTGCGGCAGCTGGCCCGCAGCGGGTTCCGGCCGCTCGTCGTCGCCGCGCTCGGGCTGGTCGTGGTGGCGGCGTGCTCGCTCGGGCTGGTGCTGCTGACGTCCCAGTGGATCACCTTCGGCTGACGACGGCCGCCGCGGCCAGCGCGGCCCCGAACACCAGGTAGGAGGCGAACAGCCCGCCGGCCGAGCTCAGCGCGCCGCCGACGGCGCGGCCCAGGAGCTGCCCGACGCACTCGGCCGTGATGACCGCGGTGGCCAGCTCCGTGGCGGTGAACCCGCCGTCGTCCGCCGTGGTGGCCCGGATGTAGAGGCCGGGATAGGCGAGCCCGACGCCGATCCCGGCCACGGTCCAGGCGACGAGCGCCACGGCGAACGAGCCGCCGAAGGCCAGCACGGCCGTGCCTGCCGCGGTCAGGCCCAACCCGATCGCGGGGCGGGGTCGCACCGACGTGGCCACCAGGCTCGTCACCGCCCAGGCCAGCGGGGCCGCGCTCAGGACGATCGCCGCCGGCCCGAGCCCGACGCCGAACCCGGCCGTCAGCAGCACGGTGATCAGGCTGTCCGCGCCGAAGTAGCCCACCGCGAACAACACCATCGCGGCCAGCGCGGCGGGCGTCCCCCGCCCGAGGCGCGCGGTGCCCGCGGGCAGGATCGCGACCATCCCGGCGACCGCGACGGCCGCCCCGCCGGCCGCGACGGGCCACCACCCCGCGCTGAGCACCACCCCGGCCGCACCCAGGGGCACCAGCAGCGTCCGCCCCAGGGGGCGGCGTGCGTCGTCGCCGGGCGGGTCGTCCCGGACGGCGCGCACCACGAGCAACCGTCCGAAGAGGACGAACGGCACCGGCACCAGCAGCGTCCACCGCCAGCCGACGAGGTGTTCGAGCCCCAGCGTCGCGGCGGGCCCGACGAGGGCGGGCAGGATCCACATCGCCGACGACGCGGCGACCACCCGGATGCGCACGCGCTCGTCGAGGTGCCGGATCGCGGACCCGACCCCGAACACCGCCAGGAGACCACTGGCGAGCCCGGTGGAGAACTGCCCCACGGCGAACGTCCACGCCGTGCCTGCGGTCGCCGCGACGACGAGCCCGCCGACGTAGGCGACCATCCCGGCGCCCAGGGTCCCTCGCGTCCCGAGCCGCCCCAGCACCCGGCTCGCCAGCGGAAGCGCGACGAACAACCCCAGACTGGAGCCGGCGACAAGCAGGCCGAGACTGTCCCGCGCACCGAGGTCCCCGGCTACGACCGGCAGGAGCGTCGAGGCGACGAAGCTCGTGACGGCGGCCGCGAACTCCAGCGCGACGATGCCTGCCGCGAGGACCAGCGTCCCCCGCGGCAGCACGCTCACGTGTACAGCTCGCGGTCGTACAGGTTGATCTGCACCGGGACGCCGTCGGGATCCTCGACGCGCAGGGAGCTGCCGAACCCTTCGTCGATCACGGGCCCCGGCTCGAACCCGGCCGCCTTCAGCCGTGCCGCGACGTCTTCCAGCGGTTCGTCGGCTTCGAAGGCGAGTTCGCAGCGGCCGGTGTCCGCTTCGGACCGGTGCAGGGCCAGCATCCCGCCCGCTGCGGGCAGTTCCACCCAGCCGCCGGGCCGCGAGACCGAGCCGACGCTCAGACCGAGGGCTTCGTAGAACCGCGTCAGCGCCTCGACGTTTTCGCTGTAGCGGATCGGCATCACGCGCATCAGGGACGTTCCTCGTTCTGTCGTAGGTACTCCTCGAGTACGCGCTCCACGAACGACGAGAGCGACTCGTCGGCATCGACCGAGGCGTGCTTCACCCGCCTGACCAGCTCGGGTGGCAGGTAGACGCTGAACTGCCGCTTGGATTGTGCGGGCATGCTCACATGCTAGCATGCCCGCAATGTAAGAAATGCGGCACGTGAGGGCCGCGCCTTCCGACGGGGTGGCTGTGATCTCCGCTTTCTGGCCCGCCGTCACGACCTTCGACAGCGTTCCGCCGTTCTGGCCCGTCACCTCGTACGTGATCGCCCATGACTTGCCCGTCGGGTTCGAACACGCTGCCAGGCCGGCACCCAGGACCACCACTGCCGCGAGCACTCCCGCGATCTTCATGAACCGGACAGCAGGGAACCCGCAACCGCCCGCTTGGTCCTCACCCACGCCCGGGGTGACGACGCCGTCCTACCGGTTTTCGGCGGCGGAGGGCGCCGGGTTGCGGGCCATCGCGCCCGCGATCAGCATCGCCAGGCCGTTTTCCAGCGCCGGGGCCAGGTCCAGGTGCAGCGCGGCCAGTGCCGGGTCCACTTCGTAGGCCGCCAGTGCGCTGGGCGCCGGACGGCAGTGCGTCCAGAGGCCGCCCGTCAGGATCATCGCCAGCATGCACACCGAGCCCGCCTCGGCGCCGACCTCCGGGACCGCCCGGCGCAGCAGCGTGACCATCGTGTCCAGGCCCGTCAGTGCGGAACGCTTGAAGCGCACCACCACGTCGACGGACACGTTGTGCTCCAAGACACCCGCCTGCGCGCCGATGAGGTCGCAGAGCACCGTGCGGCGGGCCAGCGAGTGCGCGGTGACGGCCGCGAACCGGGCCCCCCGCTCGCTCGCGGGCAGGTCGGGGTCGACGCCCGAAGCCAGCTCGACAGCCAGCTCGGCCAGCCAGTCCCGCAGCGCCCGGTCCAGCAGTTCGAGCAGCACCGCTTCGCGGGATTCGAAGTAGCGCAGCACGTTCGACTTGGCCAGCCCGACCCGCCGGGACAGCTCGTTGAGGCTCACGTCGGCCACCGGCATTTCGTCGAGCATGGCCAGCGCCGTGTCGAGGATCGTGCGGCGGCGCTCCTCCCGCTGCTCCGCGCTGCGCGCTCGCTGGAACGTCATGCGACCCAGCGTAACCCGCGTCGCACGAATTTGGAGACCGGCAGTCTCTTGACAACAGACCGACGGTTCCTTACCGTCGGGGACATAACAGACCGCCGGTCCGCAAGGGCCGCCACGAAGGGAGCCACCATGGGCGAGAACTGGACCGAGCGCGACGTGCCGAGTCAGAAGGGCCGCGTCGCCGTCATCACCGGCGCGAACACAGGCCTCGGGTTCGACACGGCGAAGGTGCTGGCCGAGCGCGGCGCGACGGTGGTGCTGGCCGTCCGCGACGTCGAGAAGGGCAAGCAGGCCGCCGCCAAGCTGGGCACCGGTGCCGACGTCACCGTGCAGGAGCTGGACCTCGCTTCACTGGACTCGGTCCGCGCCGCCGCGGCCGACCTGCACGGCACGCTGCCCAAGATCGACCTGCTGATCAACAACGCCGGCGTGATGTACCCGCCGCGACAGACCACGCGCGACGGCTTCGAGCTGCAGTTCGGCACGAACCACCTCGGGCACTTCGCGTTCACCGGCCAGGTGCTGGACCTGCTGCTGCCGGTCGAGGGCTCGCGCGTGGTGACGGTCGCCAGCATCGCCCACCGCATCCGCGCTTCGATCCACTTCGATGACCTGCAGTGGGAGAACTCCTACGACCGCGTCGCGGCGTACGGGCAGGCGAAGCTCGCCAACCTGATGTTCCACTACGAGCTGCAGCGCCGCCTCGCCGCGCACGGCACCACGACCGCCGTCGCCGCCCACCCCGGCGTCGCCCGCACGGAGCTGATGCGCAACTCCCCCGCCGTCGCCCGCGCTCTCTTCCCGGTGGTCGCGCCGCTGTTCACGCAGAGCTCGGAGCGGGGCGCGCTGCCGATCCTGCGCGCGGCGACCGACCCCGCGGCGCTCGGCGGCCAGTACTACGGCCCCGCCGGCCTGGGTGGCTACCGCGGCCGCCCGGAGGTCGTCGCCTCGAGCCCGCAGTCCTACGACGTGCGAATCCAGCAGCGGCTGTGGGCGGTTTCCGAAGAGCTCACGGCGGTGAAGTTCCCGGTCGGCTGACGGCCGGGGCCACGAAGGCCCGCCTCGGCAGCCGGGCGAGCACGCCGCTCGCGCCGTGCGCGATGAGCCGTTCCCGGCTGTCACCCAGCGGGCGCGGGCGGGTGTGGTGGAACGACAGCACGCCCAGGATCTCGCCGCCGGGGGTGCGCAGCGGGTAGGAGGCCACGGCGAGGGAGCCCGCGTCGAGCAGGGTCTCCCGGATGGCGCGCTCGGCGAAGACCCGGCTTTCGGCGATGTCCTCGACGAGCACGGGCTCGCCCGTGGCCAGGGCCCGGCCGCACGCCGTGAGCGTTTCGGCGTCGACGGCGGCGAAGAAGTCCAGGAACTCCTGGGTGAAGCCGTGGTGGCCGCCGATGTGGAGCGTGCCGCGGTCGAGGAACTGCAGGTCGCACGCGTCGGCGGCGGTCAGCGCCGCGGCGAGGGTGGCGTGCACGAACCCGGCCGCGTCGGCGATGGCGAGGAACTCGGGGTCGAACAGCACCGCGACGTCGTTGCCCGCGCGCTCGCGGGCCCGCTCCCGCAGCTGCTTGCGGCTGGCGCGGACCTCGGAGTCGACGACGTTCTGGTGGAACCGGGCCGCGAGCTGCCCGCGCAGCCGGGCGGAGTGGCGTTGCAGCTCGGCGGCCTGGGCAAGCAGTTGCCGCGCTTCATAACTCACGTTCGCATGGTCGCTCGTGACGGCCGAAACGTCCAGAAGCCGACCGTGCGCTCAGCCGGTGAGGACGCGGCGGATCCGCTCCACCGAGGGCGTCTCGTCCTCGAAGAGGCACTGGAGCTGATAACCGTCGGCGGCCGCGGCCAGGCGGGCCGCCTCGGCCGCCGGCAGCAGGTCCGCCAGCACTTCGCGCAGGTGTGCGTTCGAGGCCCGGCTCACCTGCCGGAACGCCTCGTCCCGCATGCCCAGCAGGTACAGCTCGTAGGCGACGACGCTGGTCGGGCGCTGCTCGGTCAGCTGGTGGTGGACCAGCTCGGCGAGGCGGCGCACGACGTCCGGCGGGCGCGTCCCGGCGAGCCGCTCCGTGAGGGTGTCGGAACGCAGCCGCAGCACTCGGGCGCTCGCCTCGAGCAGCAGCCCCGGCACGGACTCGAAGTGGTAGGCCACCGACCCGACCGGGACGCCGGCTTCGGCCGCCACCGAGCGGGCCGTGACGCTCGCGATCCCGCTGCGGTGAACCACCCGGATGGCGGCACCGAGGATCCGCTCCCGCCGCTCGGGGTCATTCGGGGTGTTCTTCGGCCGCACCGGTCCCCTTCCGCGCGTTGATCAGCATGACACCGGCCACCACGAGCCCGACCCCGGCCCACGCCACCGGGGACAGGCGATCCGCGAACAGCACCGCCGCGAGCAGGGCGACCCCGGCGGTGCCCGCGCCCGTCCAGACGACGTACGCGACGCTCATCGGCACCACCTTGAGCGCGAACGCCAGCGCGACGGTGGTGGCGCAGTAGGCCAGCACCGAGACGACCGAGGGCACCAGGACCGTGAACCCGTGGGACGCCGTGAGCGTCAGCGTGGCCAGGACCTCCAGCAGGACGGTGGCGGCCAGGCACAGCCACCCGCGCGCCGGGCTCATCCCGCCACCCCCAGCAGCGTGACCCCGGCCAGGGTCAGCGCCATGCCCGCCAGCTGCACGGGGCTGGTCCGCACCGCGAAGAAGATCCGGTCGACGAGCACCAGGACGACGGCCGCCGTCCCCGTCCACACCGCGTAGACGACTCCGACGGGCAGCCGCTGGACCAGCCAGGACAGCAACAGGGTGGCGGCGGCGAAGGAGGCGATCGCGGCCAGCCCGGGGACCCGGCGGGCGAACCCGCGGGAGGCGCGGGTGAACAGCGTCCCCGACAACCCCGAAGCGATGGCGAGCGCGAGCACGACGAACGTCATGCCGGCCAGAGTATGTACACGCGTTCATACTTGGCAAGGTGCTCAGAGCCAGTCGTGCTCGCGGGCGTAGCGGGCCGCCTCGTGGCGGGTGCGCGTCTGGGTCTTCTGCATCGCGTTCGACAGGTAGTTGCGGACCGTGCCCTCGGCCAGGTGCAGCTGACCCGCGATGTCGGCCACCGAAAACCCCTCGCGGGTCGCGCGCAGCACGTCGATCTCGCGGTCGGTCAGCGGGCAGTCGTCGACGACCGCGAGGGCCGAGACGTCCGGGTCGATCCAGCGCTTGCCCGCGTGCAGGGTCCTGATCACCGACGTGATGTGCGCCGGCTCGGCCGCCTTGCTGACGAAGCCCTGGACGCCGAGCTTCAGCGCCTTGCGCAGCACGCCCGGCCGGGCGTGCCGGGTCAGCATCAGGATCACCTGCTGCGGCCGCGCCCGCCGGATCTCCGCGACCGCCCCGAGACCGTCCACAGTGGGCATTTCGAGGTCGATGACGAGCACGTCCGGCTCGTGCCGCAACGTCGCCGCCACCGCCTGCTCGCCGTCTTCGGCCTCGGCGAGCACGGTGATCTCGCCTTCGAGGGGCAGCAGCGACGCCAAGGCCTTCCGCAGCAAGACTTCGTCGTCGGCGAGCACCACCGTGGTCATCGGACGTCCTCCTCCGGCCCGGGAAAGGCCGCCGCCGTCAGGAACCGGCCGTCCCGACGCGACACTTCCAGTTCGCCGCCGTTCGCCGCCACCCGGTCCCGCAACGCCGAAAGCCCGCTGAGCTCGGGCGGGCCGGCCTCGGCGACGCCGTCGTTGACGATCGCGATCCCCGACCGCGAAAGCGTGATCCGCACCTGCCGGGCCTCGGCGTGGCGCAGGATGTTGGTCGTCGTCTCGCGCAGCACCTGGCCGAGCAGCTCGCCCGCGCGGGTGTCCACTTCGGCCTCCCGCTCGACGCGCACGTGGATGCCCGCGGCTTCGAAGAGGTTCTTCGCGTTCTCCAGCTCGGCGGACAGGTTGAGCCGGCGCTGGGCGTAGGCGAGCTCCTTGGTCTGGACGATCGTGTCGCCGACCAGGGTGTGCACCTCCCGCAGCTCCTCGCGCGCCCGGGCGGGGTCGCGGTCCAGCAGCTTCTCGGCCAGCGCGACCTTCAGCTTCACCACGTGCAGCGTGTGGCCTTGGATGTCGTGCAGGTCGCCGGCGAAGCGCACGCGCTCCCGGATGACCGCCAGCTCCGCCTCCCGTTCCCGCGACTGCTCGAGCTCCGCGATCAGGTCGAAGAACCGCTGGCTGACGAACATGAACGCGGTCGTGATCAGCACGGCGACCGCGGGGATGGCGACGTACTGCAGCAGGCGGGG
This sequence comes from Amycolatopsis stemonae, assembly GCF_054781455.1. NCBI lineage: Bacteria > Bacillati > Actinomycetota > Actinomycetes > Pseudonocardiales > Pseudonocardiaceae > Amycolatopsis > Amycolatopsis stemonae. Next base: position 259,450 of record NZ_BAAGUJ010000011.1, read on the forward strand.
CACCAGCCGGTCGTCGTGCACCAGCAGGTTCGCCGACCCGAGGACGGCGACCAGGCCGCCGAGCCCGAAGAGGGCCGCGAGCCGGTGGCGCCGCAGCGGCGGGATGAGGAACGAGCCGACCAGGGACAGCCCGTAGAACGCGGCGGTGTCGTCGGTCAGCGCCCCGGCCAGCCAGACCACCGCGGTGACGACCAGGCTCGGGCGGGCGACGCGGAGGTAGTCGCCCGCGGTCCAGCGTTCGGCCGTCGCGAGGGCCGCGATCAGCCCGACGAGCTGGATCACGACGTGCCACCACGAGTGGGCCGTGAACACCAGCAGCAGGACGCCGACGAACGCGAGCGGCGGGATCGTGGTGATCAGGTTCAGCCGGCGCAGCCGCTCCTGGACCGCCCCGCCGGTCCAGGAGCTCCTGCGCGCGATCGTGGGCACCTCCATGCTCCCGAGCGTAACGGGATCGGCGGGCGCCACCAGTGACACTGCGTCATGTGTCGGGGTGACGTCAGCACACTGCCGGACGGCGGTGCGCACCGCTGGAATCGGAGCATGTCCACGACACCCGTCATCGACGTCGATCGCTTGAACCTCACCTATGGCGGTTTCGCCGCCGTAAAAGACCTTTCGTTCCAAGTGGAACGCGGCGAGCTGTACGCGCTGCTCGGCACCAACGGCGCCGGCAAGACCTCCACCCTCGAGACGGTCGAAGGCCACCGCCAGCCGGCTTCGGGGACCGTGCGGGTGTTCGGGAAGGACCCGCGCGACCGAGCCGCCGTCCGGCCGCGGCTGGGGATCATGCTGCAGGAGAGCGGGTTCTCCCCCGACCTGACCGTGGCCGAGAGCGTCCGGCTGATCGGGCGGCTCACCGAGCGGGCCGACGACGCCGGGCGCGTGCTCGGGCTCGTCGGCCTCACCCGCAAGGCGAGCACGAAGGTCGGCCAGCTCTCCGGCGGCGAGAAGCGGCGGCTGGACTTCGCCACCGCCGTGTACGGCACGCCCGAGCTGGTCTTCCTGGACGAGCCCACGACCGGCCTCGACATCCAGTCGCGCGACGCGCTCTGGGAGGCGGTGGACCGGCTGCGCGAAGACGGCTCGACCGTCGTCCTCACCACGCACTACCTCGAGGAAGCCCAGCAGCGCGCCGACCGCATCGGCCTGATGCACCAGGGCGAATTCCACCGCGAAGGGACCGTCGCCGAGCTGACGCGGACCCTGCCGGCGACCATCCGCTTCGGCCTGCCACCGCACACGCCGGCCCCGCCGCTGCTCGCCACGCGCGGCGCGGACGGGCAGTTCCTGGTCGAGACCTTCGGCCTGCAGAAGGACCTCCACACGCTGCTCGGCTGGGCGCAGGACCACGCCGTGGAGCTGCACGACCTCCAGGCCGGGCCGACGCGGCTCGACGACGTCTTCCGCGCCATCGAAAACTCCTGAGGAAGGGACCATTCCCATGTGGACGATCGCTCGCGGCGAGCTGATCCAGATCTTCCGGAACCGGCTCGTCCTGGTCACCGCGCTGGTGCTGCCGGCCGCGCTCAGCGCGTTCTTCATCGCCAAGCGCGACCTGTTCACGCAGGCCGGCAGCCTCGGCTACATCGCTTCGCTGGCCTTGTTCTTCGTGGCCGGCATCGGGCTCTACACCACGACGGTGACGACGCTGGCCGCCCGGCGCCAGAACCTGTTCCTCAAGCGCCTGCGCTCGACCGCGGCGGGCGACGCCGGCATCCTCGGCGGCCTGGTGCTGCCGATCACCGTGCTGTCGGTGCTGCAGATCGCGGTGATCCTCGGCGTGCTGGCGGTCGTCGCCGGCAAGCCGGCGAACCCGCTCCTGCTGGTCGCGGCCGTGGTGTCCATCGTGGTCATGATGCTGGCGCTGGGGCTGGCCACGGCGGGGCTGACGAACTCGCCCGAGCACGCGCAGGTGACAACGCTGCCGGTCAGCGTCGGCGTGATCGCCGTCTCGGGCTGGGTCGGGCTCACCGGCACCGGCGACCTCACGCTGCTCAAGCGCCTGCTCCCGGGCGGATCGGCGACCGAGCTGGTGCTCGACGCCTGGAACGGCGGCCGCCCGGTCGTCGACTCGCTGGCCCTGTTCGGCCCGACCCTCGCCTGGGTCGCCGTCGCCGTCGCGCTGGCCACGCGGCTCTTCCGCTGGGAACCGCGCCGCTGACCGGCGGCCGGAATCGAACGAGGGGAACCACCATGCGCACCACCCTGCTGGCCCTTGCCGTGCTCGGCGCGACGGCCGTGGCCCCCGCGGCGTCCGCCGCTCCGGCCGGCCTCGACTGGGGGCCGTGCCCCGCCGGGGCCGTCCCGACCCCCGACCTGCAGTGCACGACGATGAAGGTCCCGCTGGACTACCGGAACCCGGACGGCCCGGAGATCGACGTCGCGGTTTCGCGGCTGCCCAGCAAGAACCCGGCGAAGCGGCGCGGCGTGCTGCTGACCAACCCGGGCGGTCCCGGCGGCGAAGGCCTCGCCTACCCGGAGGTGCTCAAGCTCTTCAAGCTGCCGCAGAGCGTGCTCGACGAGTACGACGTCATCGGGTTCGACCCGCGCGGCGTCGGGCACAGCACGCCCGTGACGTGCGACCTGACGACCGAGCAGATGATGATCGGGAACCTGCCGTACGCGCACGGCCCGGCCGACGTCGTGAAGCAGGCGAAGGTCGCGAAGACCGAGGCCGAGCAGTGCGCCGACGCCAGGACGGGGTCGATGCTGCCCTACACGACCACGGCGAACACCGCGCGGGACATGGACCGGATCCGCACGGCGCTCGGCGAGTCCACGGTGTCCTACCTCGGCGCGTCCTACGGCACGTACCTGGGGGCGGTGTACACGACGATGTTCCCGGACCGCAGCGACCGGTTCGTGCTCGACAGCAACCTCGGGCCGGGCGGCTACGACATCGACGCGATGCGCGCGTTCGGCCGCGGGATGGAGGACCGGTTCCCGGACTTCGCGAAGTTCGCCGCGGCGCACCCGGAGTACGGGCTCGGCGCGACGCCGGCGCAGGTGACCGCCAAGTTCCACGAGCTGGCCGCCCGGCTGGACCGGACGCCGGTCGAGGGGATCACCGGCTCACTCTTCCGCGGCTTGACGTTCGAAGGGCTCTACGCCAACGATCTGACGAAACTGGCCGGGGACTGGCAGGGCCTCGACCACGGCAAGGCACCGAAGCCGCCGGAAGGCGTGACGGCCCCGACGGACAACCTGTTCGCGGCGCGGTTCGCGGTGCTCTGCGGGGACTCGGCGTGGCCGCGGTCGGTGGCGGGCTACCAGCTGGACGTGGCCGTCGACCGGGTCCGGTATCCCTTGCTGGGCGCGGCTTCGGCGAACATCGCGGCCTGCGCGTTCTGGCCGGCGACGCCGCTGGAGCCGAAGGTGCGGATCACCGGCCGCGGGCCGTCGAACGTGCTGATGGTGCAGAACGAGCGTGACCCGGGAACGCCGTTGGCGGGCGCCCGCGAGCTGCGCGCGGCGTTCGGCGACCGCGCCCGGATGGTGACGATCGACCAGGGCGGGCACGGGGCGTACCTGTTCGCACCGAACAAGTGCGGCAACACCACGGTGACGGACTTCCTCACGACGGGCACGCGTCCCGCGCGGGATCGGTTCTGCACCGCGGAAACCCCCTGACCGCCGGGGACGAGGCCGCCGGTGTTCCTGGGAGTGACAGGACCAGGCACCGGCGGTCACCTCGGCCTACAGTCGGGGCATGACCGGCGAAAACCTCCTGGGCGACCACCTCCGCGCCCGCCGGGAGCTGCTCACCCCCGAGCAGGCCGGGATCCCCGCCGTCGGCCTGCGGCGGGTTCCCGGGCTGCGCCGGGAAGAGGTCGCGATGCTGGCCGGCATCAGCGCCGACTACTACCTGCGCCTGGAGCAGGGCCGCGACCGCAACCCGTCGAGGCAGGTCCTCGAGTCCCTGGCCCGGGTGCTCCAGCTCGACGACGACACCACGGCGTACCTGCTCGGCCTCGCCGATCCCCCGCCGCGGCGCCGGCGGCGCCGACGTCGCCGGGAGACCGTCCCGCCGGGGACCGTCAAGTTCCTGGCCGCGGTCGGGCTGCCCGCGTTCGTCGAAGGCCGCTACCTCGACGTGCTGGCCGCGAACCCGCTCGCCGCGGCCCTCTCACCGCGTCTCGTGGCCGGCGGCAACCGGCTGCGCGACGTCTTCCTCGACCCGGCCGAGAAAGCCCTGTTCCCCGACTGGGAAAGCGCCACCCGGGGGCTGGTCGCGGGGTTCCGCCAGGCCGTCGGGACCGACACCGGCGACCCGCGGTTCATCGAGCTCGTCGGGGAGCTTTCCCTGGCCAGTCCGCGGTTCCGCGAGCTGTGGGCGCGGCACGACGTGGCGAACCGGCGGGGCGCGACCGTGCGGTTCGACCACCCGCAGGTCGGCGAGCTGGTGCTGAACCGCGAGAAGCTGCTCCTCAGCGACGCACCCGGGCTCGTGCTCGCCGTCTACCACCCCGACCCCGGCACGGACGCCGCCGACAAGCTCACGCTCCTCGGCTCCGCCGCCCTTTCCCCCGCGCCATCCCCAGCACAGGAAGAGAAGCACGCATGAGCAAGCTCGCCCTCGTCACCGGCGCCACCTCCGGAATCGGCCGGGCGTTCGCCGACCGCCTCGCCGCCGACGGGTACGACCTCGTCGTCGTCGGACGGCGACAGGAGCGGCTGGACGAGTTCGCCGCCGCGCACACCGGCGTCAAGGTCCGCGCCGTCGCCGCGGACCTCTCGACCGACGAAGGCATCGGCGCCGTCGCGGAAATCTGCGCCACCGAGCCGCTCGACCTGCTGGTGAACAACGCCGGCGTCGCGCACTACATGCCACTGGCCGACCTGCCCGCCGCCCAGGCGTCCGAACTGGTCAAGGTCAAGGTCCTCGCGCCGACGCTGCTCGCCCGCGCCGCCGTCGGGGGCATGCAGGAACGCGGCGAAGGCACGATCGTCAACGTGGCCGGCATGATCGCCTTCAGCGGACCCGCGCCGAGCTCGCAGCTGCCGCGCCGCGCGGTCTACGCCGGCACGCTCGCCCACCTGGTCGCGCTGTCGCAGACCCTCAGCGCCGAGCTCGACGGCACCGGTGTCCGGGTGCAGGTCGTCTGCCCCGGCGTGGTCGCCACCGAGTTCCACGAGCGGCAGGGCCTGGACCTGAGCGCGGTGCCCCGGATGAGCGCCGCCGACGTCGTCACCGCGTCCCTGCGCGGCTTGGAACTCGGCGAGGTCGTCTGCGCCCCCGGCGTCGAAGACCCGGGTCTCCTCGACGCCGTCTTCCGGGCCGACCTGGCCGCGTTCGGCGGCCAGAGCCCCGAACTCGCCGGCCGCTACCGGACCGGCTGAGCCGCTTTCGCGGTGGCCCGCGCGGTCAGCCCCGCGATCGCGGCGGCACCGGCCAGGGACACGGCGATGCCGACGAGCACCGCGGTGTCCCAGCCGGCGGTCAGGCTCGCCGGGGCCGGCGTGCCGTGCACGGACAGCACGCTGACCACGGTGACGCCGAGCGCCGCGCCGACGTAGCGGCTCGTGTTGTTGATGCCGCTGCCCATCCCGGTCCGGTGCGGCGGCACGCTGGCCACGGCTTCCCGGCCCAGCGAAGCGTTCACGACGCCGGTTCCGAAGCCGGCCACGACCAGGCTGGGCAGCAGGGACGCCGCCCCCGAGTCCGGCGTGACGAACGCGAGCGGCACCAGTCCCGCGGCCACGACGACCAGGCCGGCGCTCAGCCGCGCGCCGCCGGAGAACGCGGCGGGCAGGTGCCGGGTCAGCAGCGCGGAAACCACGCTCGTCGCCGACCACGCGAGCACCACGAGCGCCGCGGCCGGCGGCCTGAGCGCGAGGCCGTTCTCGAGCATCGTGCACAGGAACGCCATCAGGGCGGTGACCCCGGCGCCCGCGACGAACGCGCCGGTCGTCGCCGACACCAGCGCGGGACGGCGGAAGAGCGCCAGGTCGAGCATCCCGCCGCCGGACCGGGTCTGGTGGGCGAAGAACGCGACGAGCAGCACGACCGCGGCCGCGATCAACGTCAGTTCGAGCGGGCTGGTCCAGCCCTGCCGTCCTTCGGTGAGGGCGGCCAGCAGCGCGGCGAGACCGCCACCCAGCAGCAGCGCGCCGGGCAGGTCGACCGTCCGGGCCCGCCCCGACACGGACTCGTCCAGCAGGACGCGCCCGAGCACGGCGACCCCGAGGGACAGCACCGCGATCACGACGTAGAGCACGCGCCAGCCGGTGTTCAGGGCGGCGCCGGCCAGCGGGCCGATCGCGATGCCCGCGCCGAGGCAGGCACCCCACAGGCCGGTGGCGCGGCCGCGGCCGGCGGCCTCGGGGAACGCGGGCCCGAGCACGGCCAGCCCGCACGCGATCAGCGCGGCGGAGCCGAGGCCTTCGACGACGCGGCCGGCGACGAACGTCAGGGGGCCGGGCGCGACCGCGCACACCACCGACCCGGCGGCGGTGACGACGGCGCCGGCGACGAAGACGCGTCGCCGGCCGAAGTCGTCGCCGATCGCGCCCGCCGGCAGCAGCGCGACGGCCAGGCCGAGGCTCATCGAGCTGAGGATCCACGACGTCGCGACCGCGCCGGCGCCGAGCCCGCCGGCCACCGCCGGGACGATCGAGAGCGGCGCCGTGAAGACGAAGAGCGCGAGCAGGGTCCCGCCGCCGGACGCGACGAGGACGGCTCCGGGGCGGACGGCCATGCGGGCTCCAGATGATTCGGTCACCGAACTCTTTCGCCGCGACGATAGCACGGTTGGTTCGATGAACGAACTCTTTTGTGGCAGACTGGTGGCGTGGCCCTCCCCCGCGAATACAGCAACCAGTCCTGCTCGATGGTCCGCGCCCTCGAGATCGTCGGCGAACGCTGGACGCTGCTGATCGTCCGCGACGCCGTCTTCGGGGTCCGCCGCTTCAGCGACTTCGTCGAGCACCTCGGCATCCCGCGCGCGGTGCTGACCGAACGACTGGAGTTCCTCGTCGGCGAAGGCGTCCTGACGCGCGTCCCGGGCCCCGGCAAGCGCAGCGAGTACGAGCTGACGGCCAAGGGCCTGGGCCTGTGGCCGGTCGTCCGCGCGCTCTCGGCCTGGGGCGACGAGCACTACGCCCCGGACGGACGGCGCCGCGTGTTCCTGCACGCGTCCTGCGAAGGCGAGGTGGGCCCCGCGGGCACCTGCCGGAAGTGCGGCAAGGACGTGCCGATCGCCGACACCCTCCTGACCCCCGGGCCGGGCCTGCCCCCGCCGTCCCCCGGCGACGGCCAGGTCACCGCGATCCTGGCGCGGCCGCGGTCACTACTGCAGCCGCTGCACTAGCATCTGCCGGACTTCGTCGGCCGTCTCGGCGCCCGCCGCCTGGGTCACCGCCTGCGTGACGGCCGGCACGAGGTCGGCGATCAGCTTGCCGTCGAGCGCCTCGGCGAGCTGCTGCGGGTCGACCGGGTGCGCCGAGCTGTCCGTGATGAGCTTCGTGACGGCGTCCAGCGACGAGCCGAGCGCCGTGATCTTGGCGTCCATGTCCTTGATGAACTGCGCGTAGTTGCGGTTTCCGGTGAGGTCGAAGACGTTGCCCCACATCAGGTGGGCGAAGTCGTCGCTGGTGAAGGCCATGTCGTCCTCCGGGCTGAGGTGGTTGTCGGTGTAGGACTCGTCGAGGTCGACCGCGCCCGCCGAGCCGGGCAGGCTGCCGCCGCTGGTGTACTGGTGCACGTCGTAGCGGCCCGGGTACCGGCCCGCGCCCGCTGCCTCCGGGCGCGCGCCGTACCGGGCGATCACGATCACCAGGCCCGGCACGTCCCACTGGTCCGGCCGCAGCGCGGCGCCGAACGACGCGCTCATGTAGACGGCCGGCCGGAGGCCCGCCGCCGCGACGCGCCGGCAGAAAGCGATCCCGAAGGACCTCGCCGCCGCGTCCGGGCGGAACGGCGCTTCGAGGTCGAGCATCGGCGCGACGCCGGTCGCCCCGAGCCGGCCGACTTCGCCGAGCAGCACGTCCGCCTGCTGTTCGGCACCCGGCGACGGCTGGGCGTAGTGGTACCCGCCGACGGGGATGCCGCGCGACTTCGCGCCGGCCACATGGGTGTCGGGCCGGTGGACGACGCCGCCTTCGGAGCGGGTGTAGGGCGCGCCTCCGTCGGAGACCTTGACCCACGCGAAGGCGATGTCGCTCACCTGGTCCCAGCGAAGCCCACGCTGGTAGAAGGGGTGGACATCGGTTCCTCGTGCCATCGTTCAGCTCCTCACCAGCGCAGGGCCCGACCTGACCGCAGGTTCGCACGAGCCGTCGACAATCCGTCGATCCTGACGCTGGGGGTGCAGCCGACGCCGCGGAGTGGTCAGACTTCGAGCGCCCAGCGCACGTAACGCAGCTTCGGCACGAAACCGGCCTTCGCGAAGATGCCGGAGGCACCGGACGGGCTCGCCGAGTCCACGCTCAGGCTGGCCCGGTCGTACCCCTGTTCACCGGCCGCCCGCAGCGCGTGCGCGATCAGCGCGCCCGCGACGCCCCGGTTCCGGTGCTCCGGACGGGTTCCGACGACCATGAAGTGCGCGTCACGGACGCCGGTGACCGCCGTGTCGGCTTCCCAGTGCATGGTCACGAGCACCCCCACCGGGACCTCGGCGCGCACCAGGAAGCTGGCCTCGGGCCGGAACGTCTGGTTGGTGATCTTGTTGTGCCACAGGTCCGCGGGCATCGGCACCGCGCCCCAGCTGTCCCGGTAGGACTCGTTCCGGACGAGCCGGAAGTCCTCGTCGTTGCCCGCCGACCACGGTTCGATCGTCAGCCCGGCCGGGACGGCCGGGTCGCCGGGCGCGACGTCGAGCGGGCGCTCCATGCGCCGGAAGTACCGGACGGGCGCGAAGCCTTGGGAGCGCAGGAGTTCCGGCAGGCCGGCGATGTGCTCGGCCTTGTGGACGTCGACCACGAGCCGCCGGTCCGGGTGGTGCAGCGCGTGCACCACCTTCGCCGCCGCGATCCCGGCTTCGACGAGCGAGGTGCCCACACCCCGGCGCCGGTACGCCGGATGGACCCCGCCGTCGAGGAACACCCGGTGCGCTTCTTCCGCGGACGGCTTGAAGCGGATCTTCATGTACCCCACCATGACGTCCCCGTCGAACGCGGCGAGGCTCGCGCGTTCGAGGTCCGCGTACGGGTCGATCAGCTCCTGCAGGGTGTCCTCGGCCGTGTAGTTCTCGCCGATCCCGTCCACGGTTTCGACGGTGTTGAGGAGGTCGGCCGACGCCTGGGCGTCCTCGCGGGTCAGCGGGCGCCACGTCAGTTCGGTCATCCGCCGGACGTTATCCGCGCCCGGGACGGCTGTCGCCCGGTTTTCAGGCGGGCCGGAAGGTCCTGCGGTACTCCCCCGGGTTGACGCCCACGGTCTGCGCGAACTGGGTCCGGAAGTTGCTCGGCGACGGGAAACCGACCTGCCCGGCGATCCGGTCGACCGTGTGGTCGGTGATCTCCAGGAGCTCCTGGGCGTGCCGGATGCGCACGCCGGTGAGCCACTGGATCGGGCTCTGCCCGGTCTCCGCCTGGAAGCGCCGGGAGAGCGTGCGGCTGCTCATGCCCGCCGCGCCCGCGATGTCCGCGAGCGTGAGCGCGCGGTGCGCGTTCTCCTCGATCCACGCCAGGGCCTTCTCCAGTGTCGCGGTCTGGTAGGTCGGGCGGTTGCGGAGGATGTACTGGCCCTGCCCGCCGGTGCGCTGCAACGGTGCGACGGCGAGACGGGCCGCGTCGGCCGCGACCGCCACGCCGTAGTCGCGCTCGACGATGTGCAGGCACATGTCCAGCCCCGCCGAAGCACCCGCGGACGTGAGGATCTGCCCGTTGTCGGTGTAGAGCGCGTCCGCGTCGACCCGGACCGCCGGGTACCGGCGCGCCAGGTGGTCGGTGGCGAGCCAGTGCGTGGTCGCCCGCTGCCCGTCGAGCAGGCCCGCCTCGGCGAGCGTGAACGCGCCGACGCAGACGGACGCCACCCGCGTTCCCCGGGCGACGGCCGCACGCAGCGCTTCGCCGACGTCAGGCGGCGTGGGCCGGGACGGGTCGTTGCGGCCCGGGACGACGATCAGGTCCGCCCGCCGGGTCTCGTCGAGGCCCGCGCCGACGGCCAGCCGCACCGGGCCGGCGTCGACCACCGGCTCCGGCCCGGCGACGACGATCTTGTAGCCCGGGCGCCCGTCGGGCAGCCGGACGCGCCCGAGCGTCTCGACCGGCGTGGCCAGATCGAACGCGATCACGTCATCGAGGGCGAGCACCACAACCGTGTACATGCCCCGAAAGTACCCCGTGATCCGCGTGGCGAGATACCGGCGTCTTGTGTCTTGATCGCCACTGTCCGGCGTGGCCGGCGACGCGCAGCATGGCAGCGAACCCAGCCGAAAGGATCACCCGATGCCGAACCCGCTTGCCCAGTTCGTTCTCTTCGACGGCTTCGACCCGCTCGACGCCGTCGCGCCGTTCGAGGTCCTCTCCGGCGGACGGGCGTTCCTGGGCGGTGCGCTGGACGTCGAGTTCGTCTCCGCCGAAGGCGCCCGGGCGGTCGTCTCCGGCACCCCCGGCATCACGCTCACCGCGACCGCCGCGCTCGACCCGGCCGCGCCGGGGTACGTCGTGGTCCCCGGCGCGGCCGGCCCGGTCGACGGCGACCCGGACGAGATCGACACCATCCCGGTGCTCCTCTCGCGGTTCGCCGCCGGCGCCGCGGCTCCGCTGCTGGGCCGGTGCCTCGAAAACCCGGAGATCACGGTGGCGACCGTCTGCGGCGGCTCGCTCGCGCTGGCCATGGCCGGGCTGCTCGAAGGCCGGACCGCGACCACCCACGTCCTCGGCGTCGACCTGCTCGAAGCGGCCGGGGTCACCGCCGTGCGCGCCCGCGTGGTCGACGACGGCGACCTCGTCACGGCCGGCGGCGTCACCTCCGGCCTCGACCTCGGCCTGTACCTGCTCGAACGCGACTTCGGGCCGCGGATCGCGCACGCCGTCGAGGAACTGTTCGAGTACGAACGCCGGGGCACCCCGTGGAAGCACAGCGGGCTCGCCGCGACGGGGGCCGCGTGATGAGCGGGATCACCGGAACCTGGCGCCTGCGCATGAAGACCCCCATCGGCACGATCGACGCCGGCTACCGGTTCACCGAAACCCCCGGCGGAACCACCGGCACCGCCGTCGGGGCCGGCGAAGAGTCCACTTTGGAGGACGTCGTCCGCACCGCGACGGCCGACGGCGAGCGCGTCACCTGGCGGCAGCGCATCACCAAGCCGCTGCGGCTGAACCTCGAATACGACGTCACGGTCACCGGCGACACCCTCGCCGGGCACTCCCGCGCGGGCCGGCTCCCCCGCACCCGCGTCACCGGCGAACGGACGGGCGCGTGACCCCGTTCCTGCTGTCGGTCCACGTCGTCGCCGCGGTCCTCACGATCGGCCCGGTCGCGATCGCCGCGAGCATGTTCCCGGCCGCCGCCCGTGAAGAGCCCCAGAAGACGGCGGTGCTGGGCGTGCTGAACCGGATCACCCGCGTCTACGCCGTGATCGGGGTCTTCGTGCCGGTGTTCGGCATCGCGACCGCGGCCGCGCTGGGCGTGCTCGGCGACGCGTGGCTGATCGTCTCGATGGTGCTGACCGCGGCCGCGGCCGTCCTGCTGGTGGCCGTCGTCCTGCCGGGCCAGCAGCGCGTGCTCGACACCGGCCGCCCGGACCGGCGGCTGGCGATGACCACCGGGCTGTTCAACCTGCTGTGGGTGGCCGTGGTCGTGCTGATGGTCTACCGCCCCGGCTCGACGACGGGAGCCACCCTGTGAACCCGCGCCGCACCCTGCACGTCCTCGGCACGGCCGAGCTGACCACGCTCGTCCTCCTGCTGCTCAACCTGGTCACCGTCCACCTCCCGGCGTTCTCCCGCGTCCTCGGGCCGGTGCACGGCCTCGCCTACACGGCCACGGTCATCGCCGCGGTGCTGCCGGCCGGCGGGCGGCACCGGGTCTGGCTGCGGGCCCTGGTCCCCGGGATCGGCGGGCTGCTCGCCGCCCGGGTCATCCGCGCAGGGCCGGACCGAGCCAGCGGCGGACCAGCGCCCGCAGCCCGTCGTCGGTGAGCGGCGGCGTCGACGGGTGCTGCAGGAAGGACATGAAGAGCCGCATCAGGATCTCGGCGAGCCCCTGGAGGTCTTCGTCGGTCGTGACGCCGACCGCGCGCCAGTCCACCGGGAGGTTGCGCAGAATCCTTGTGCCGAACGAGAAAGCGAGCGGCGAGATGACGCCGTCGGTGAAGAAGTCGGCTTCGCCCGCCTGCAGGAGCAGGCCGAGGTAGGGCTCGCCGGGAACGGTCCGGACCGCGAACACCACCGACTCGACGGCGGCCTCCTCCGCGCTGCCGCAGGCGGCCAGGTGGCGTTCCATCCGCCCGGCGAACTCCTCGACCCCGGCCAGGCCGACGGCGCGGAGGATGTCCTTGAGGCCCGGGAAGTAGCGGTAGACGGTCTGCCGCGTCACGCCGGCCTCGGCGGCGACGTCGGACAGGCTGGTCTTGGCCAGCCCGGACCGGTCGAAGCACGCCGTCGCCGCCTCGACGATCCGCCGGCGCGCCTCGTCTTCCGTGCCGGGCGGGTTGCCCCGCCACCCGTGGTACCCCATGCCGCCCATCTTCCCCGAGCGGGACCGGTCACACCGGGACAGGGGCCCTGCGGCGGAGCGCGGCCAGCACGAGACCGGCCGCGGCGAAGCAGGCGAGCGCGTAAAGGCCGCTGCCGACGGGGGTGCCGTCGCGGGTGATCCCGTGGTCCGCGGCGAAGTACGCCGGCAGCGCGCTGGCCCAGATCACGGCCAGCACGCCGAGGTAGAGGGCGGGGTAGACGCGGACGAAGGCGGACGCGGGCTCGCCGGTCGCCGCCCGTCCCGTCGCCACGACCCAGCCGCCGGCCAGCCAGACCAGGGCCAGCTCGGCACCGAGGATCCACGCCTGGGCCGTGGTGTTGCCCTGGAACAGGCTCGCCGGCAGCCCGGCGACGACCATGGCGAGCGGGGTGAGGACGCCGGCCAGCAGGATCCGCGGTACCAGCCGCCCGCTTCCGGCGAGCCGCACGACCAGGTACGTCATCGCCGCCATCGAGACGGACGCGAACAGCAGCGCGCTCGTCATCGGCACCGAAGCCATCGCCGGCTGGTCGACGATCCGGTTGCCCGGGTTCCACGCCCACCACTTCAGCTGCGGTCCGATGTGGTCGAACACCTCGTAGAAGACCTGGCACACGAAGGCGACGGCCACCGCGCCGGGCAGCGGGCCACGGCGACGGAAGATGCCGAGCGACCGCACGAGCTCGTACGCGAGCTGGGTGAACATCGGGTAGAACGCCACGATGTACAGCGGCAGCCGGTCGCCCATCAGCTGCACCGTGAACCGGTTGTGGGCGAAGACGAAGCCGTAGATCCGGTCGAGCCCGAACCACTCCGGGAAGTACAACGGCGGCTCGGTGACGAACAGGTAGACCAGGGACGTCCACCACAGCGCCAGGTTGACCGGGTCGCCCGCGCGGTACCGGCGCAGGGCGTGCACCAGCGCGAAGACCGCGCCGCCGAGGACGAGCACCTCGAGCACCGGCATCGTCCAGTTCTCGAGATCCCAGGGGAACCGGACCGAGACCACCGGGGCGACGTCGTGGCAGTCGAAGCCGAGCCCGCGGGTGACGGCTTCGGCGTCCGGCCCGCACCCGGACGTCATCGCGTGGCCACCGTCGAGTAGTCCGTGGCCGGCGGTTCGGCCCGCGGGTCGAACCCGGACGGGACCCGGTGCCGGCCCAGCGCGGCGCGGATCCGGTAGCGCACCAGCCCCGCGAGCACGCGCGGGGTGCGCAGCATCGCCCCCAGCGACTCGTCGAGGTTGAACACCTTGGCGAAGTGCTCGTCGACGACGTCGTCCTCCCGGGCGGCGCCGACGATCAGGCTGAACGCCGGGCCGGACACGGCCGCGAGCAGCCGGCGCCGCCACTCGGGCGGCTTCTCGGTGCCCACCGCGCACTCGTAGCCTTGGTCCCGGGCCATCGCGAGCCGCCACGGCACGTTCAGCAGCTTGCGTTGCGCCGCGAGGAACCTCGCGCTGAACCCGGCGTCGAGGCCGCGGGCGAGGTGCTCGCGCAGGAGCAACGCCGAACCCGCCGCCGAGCTGATGCCCTGCGCGTAGAACGGGTTGAACGCGCAGATCGAGTCGCCGACGAACGCCAGGCCCTTCGGCGGGTTGCCCATCCGGTCGTAGCGCCGCCACCGGTTGCCGGTCGAGCGGGTCAGGTGCACCTCCGAGACCGGGTCGCACCGGTCCATCGCGGCGGCGAACAACGGCGCCCGCACCCGGCGGGCCACCTCCACGAACGCGTCGGTGGTGCGCGGCATCTCGAGGCCCCACGAGCCCATGCAGGCGATGACGCGGTTCCCCTCGATCGGGAAGAAGTTGACCAGGAACTCGTGCTCGGCCGGGTGCTCGCCCTTGTCCGGCGTCGGCATGATCACCAGGTGCTGCCACCACCACGACGGCGGCCGCTCGGCCGCGGAAGGCAGGTCGTACCAGCGCGAGGTGTAGGTGACCTTGGCGTCGAGCGTCCGCACTTCGGCCTCGGGCCAGCCCGCCGCCACCAGCCACGAGCCGACCGGGGAGCCGCGGCCCATCGCGTCCACGACGAAGTCGGCGTCGACGTGGGAGCCGCCGAAGCCGACCCCGGTGATCCCGCCGTCCCGCACGGTCAGGCCGGTCACCGAAACACCCTCGCGGACCTCGACGTTGGCCAGTTCGCGCACCTTGTCGCGCAGCACGCGCTCGATGAGGATGCGGGAGCCGTAGATCATCGTCATCGCGCTGCGCTTGCGCGCCGACCAGCCCGGCCCGTCGAGGTAGGCGGCGTCCATCGACGGCATCAGGTGCAGGCCGCCCGCCGCGACGAGGTCTTCTTCGAAGCCGGGGAACAGCGCCCCGATCGCGCGGCGGCCGGAGTTCAGCAGGAAGTGCGGGTGCTTGCTCTGCGGGACGCCACGCCGGTGCTCGGCTTCCGCCGGCAGTTCGTCGCGTTCCAGCACCAGCACTTCGTCGAAGGAGGGGGCGAGGGCGCCCGCGGCACACAGGCCGGCGGCACTGCCCCCGAGCACGACGGCGGTCTTGCCGAGCCGCACGAGGATCAGCTCCTCTCGTCATTCATACACTTGGACGACGAATGTATGAATGACGAGAGGGCGTGTCAAGCGGCCGGCACGCGCAGCCCGGCGAGCGGGACGTGGTGCTGGCCCGCGTGCATGTCCCGGTCCCGCAGCGAGCCCTGGCTCACCGGGCGCGGGAAGGAGATCTTCACGACGTTGAGCGACGGGATGCGGAAGATCCGGACCGTGCTCGCGTCGACCCGGTAGAGCGACGCGATCACGCGTTCGTCGAGGAAGGACTCGTCGGCGGCGACGCGGTAGGCCTCGGCGTCGCGCAGGAACAGCTCCATCGTGACCCAGAACGGCCCGGCGTTCTTGGCCCGGACCTCGCGGGCCAGGTCCGCCAAAGTGGTGTCAGGCAAGGGTTTCCTCCCCCAGCTCGATCCGGAACAGGTCCAGCGGCGCGCAGTCGGCGACGTGGTTCAGCACGAACTCGTACGCCGCGCCGCGCTCCACCTCGGCCGGGGACGAGGCGAACGCGAAGCTCGGCAGGTAGTCCATCGACGGCGTCGGCAGGTGCAGCATCAGCGGGTTCGCCACCTTGGCCACGGCCGTCGCGGTCGCCTGGTCGGGCGCGTTGACCAGCAGCATCACGCCCACCTCGCGCGGCGGCCCGGTCTCGGGTTCGAGCTCGCCCAGCACCGCGTTGTGGCCGTAGAGCCGCAGGTCGAACGCGTACTCGTCGTCGGCGAGGCCGAGGGTCTGGCCGACGCGCCGGGTGATCAGCACCCGCATCAGGGCGGCCCACTCGTCGATGTCGGCGAGCACGAGCGGGTCGCGGATCGCCGAGAACGACATCGTCTCGTACCCGGTGATCCGCGCGCCTTCGAGCTTGATCGTGTACTGGTCCGCGACGTGGAACCGGGAGCCTTCGACGCGGACGATCCGGTCGTCGACGGCGGTGTACCGCGCCTCGCGGACGTCGAGCGTGCCGTCGGGTTCCCGCATTTCGAAGGGGTTCGCGGTCTCGTAGAGCATGTGCGCGGCCACCAGGATCGGGGTGCACGCCGCCGTCGGGTCGAGGGGTTCGATGGTGAAGCCGCCGGCGTCGATCGTCGCCAGCACACCGCCCGCACGCGGGTTGTCGGTGCACTGGCCACCGCACTCGATGATCTTGGCCGCGTGCCAGGTCGGTCCGGCGGGCAGGCCCATCATGAGCGGGTAGGCGGCCGCCACCGCGGTGTCCGTGGCCCGGCCGGCGAGCACGACCTGGGCCCCGGCCCGCAGCGCCTCGGCGATCGGCTCGTGGCCCATCGCGCCGACGATGTGAGTGCAGCTTTCCAAGGTCTCCGCGTCGAGTTCACCCAAGGGCGGCAACGGGTGCACGCGGCCGGCGCCGAGTTCCTCCTTGAGGCCGGCGGCGTCCTGCTCGCTGTAGATCCGCGCGACCCTGAGGTGCAGGCCTTCTTCGGCCATCACCTCCGCGGCGATCCCGGCGACCCAGTCGACGCCGGCGTCGGTCCCGCTCGTGCCGCAGGAGCCGACGACGACCGGGATCCCCGCGCCGGCGGCGGCCGTCAGCAGGCTGCGCAGGTCGCGCGCGACCGCCTTGGCCGTCGTCTTCGGGGTTGCGGCGCCGAGGTAGTACGGACCGGAGTCCGTCGAGCCGCCGTCGATGCTGATCACGTCGGCGCCGAGGGCGATGCCGCGTTCGACCGTCGCGTGGTCCCAGCCGGCCCCGAGCATCCCGCTCGGCGCCAGGATCCGCACTTTCTCCATGGTCCTCATTTCTCTCCGTTCACCACGAACCGCGCCCGGCCCGCGAGGGCGGCCACGAGTTCTTCGGCTCCCCGCAGGCCGGCGGCCCGGCGCGCTTCGGCGGTCTGCCCGGCCAGGTGCGAGCAGACGACGATCCCGGCCACCCCGCGCAACGGGCTTTCGGACGGGAGTGGTTCTTCGGCCACCACGTCGAGCATCGCGCCGGCGATCTCCCCCGCCCGCACGGCGGCCACCAGCGCGTCCTCGTCGACGATGGCGCCGCGGGCGGTGTTCACCAGCACGGCCGTCGGCTTCATCCGCTCGAACGCCGGGGCGTCCAGCAGGCCCCGGGTCCGTCCGGTCAGCGCGGTGTGCACCGAGACGTAGTCCGAAGTGGACAGCAGCTCGGGCAGGCCGGCGAACCGGACCTCCGCCGACGGGACGGGCGTGGTCGTCGTGCAGACCACGTTCATCCCGAAGGCCCGGGCCAGCGGGACGACCGCCCGCGCGGTGGCGCCGTGGCCGATCAGCCCGAGCGTCGCCCCGCGCAGCTCGTGACCGTCTTCGCGCGGCCAGCCGCCGGCCGCCACCCCGGACGCGGACTGCACGAGCCGCCGCGCGCCCGCGAGCAGCAGGCCCATCGTGTACTCGGCGACGGCGTTCGCGTTGACGCCGGGCAGGGTGCTGACGCTGATCCCCCGCCGGGCCGCGGCTTCGACGTCGATCGAGTCGCGGCCGACGCCGGTCCGCACGATGACGCGCAGCCGTGGCGCCCGGACGAGCACGCCGGCCGTCAGCGGCTCGTTCGCCACCAGAGCCGCGTCGATCCCGGCAAGCGCGGCGACCAGGTCTTCCGGATCGCGGCGGCCGGTCATCGGCGAGTGCACGGTTTCCAGTCCCGCGCCCCGCAGGTACTCGTCGGCTTCGTCGCCGGGACGCAGGAAGTCCGCGGTGACCAGGACGCGCTTCACAGGGCACGCCCGTCGCCCCGGCGGCGCTGCAGCACCGCGACGCGCGCGACCGCGAGCACGGCGAGCAGCGTCACGACCCCGACGTCGAGCAGCATGAACGGCCAGCCCGTCACGTCGACCATGGCGCCGACGAGTGCCGGGCCGGCGAACCCGCCGCTCGCC
Organism: Amycolatopsis stemonae; assembly: GCF_054781455.1. NCBI lineage: Bacteria > Bacillati > Actinomycetota > Actinomycetes > Pseudonocardiales > Pseudonocardiaceae > Amycolatopsis > Amycolatopsis stemonae. The sequence goes on from NZ_BAAGUJ010000011.1 coordinate 277,456, forward strand.
CAGCCGACGGTGTAGAGCCCGGTGTAGGTGCCGATCACCCGCGCGGACGGCGCGAGGTTCCACAGCACGACCGCCATGTTGACCATGAACGCCGACGCGCCCGCGGACGCGGCGCACATCGCGGTGACCGTGCCGGCCGGCGTCGGCACGGCCGTGCCGAGCACCATCGCGACGGCGAACACGACCATCCCGGCGAGGATCACCCGCAGCCGGCCGAAGCGTTCCGCGAGCAGTGCGACCGGGTAGGCGGCCGCGATGAAGGCCAGCCCGCTGGGCAGGGTCAGCCCGCCCGCGTCGCCGCGCGAAAGCCCGAGCACCTCCATGCCGTAGTTGGTGACGAGCGACCGCGAGGCGAACCAAGCGCCGCCGAAGGCGAACACGGCCGCGATGACCAGCAGCCGGCTGCGGTCGGGGTCGCGCACGATGTCGCGCAGGACGTCCCGCATCCGCACCCGCGGCGACGCCTCGGCGTGCGCTTCGCGGTCTTCTGCGAGCGCGGCCCGGTAAGCCGGGGAACGACTGTCGCGCACCTTCCACGCCAGCACGGCCACGGACCCGACCATCAGGACCGCGGGGATCGCGAAGGACAGCTTCGGGTGGTCGTCGACGAGGAAGATGCTGATCAGGGCGGCCACGATCACCGTGATGCTGGAGGCGACCTTGACCGCCGCGTTGGCCCGGCCGCGCCGCTCCGGGCCGATGTAGTCCGGCAGCAGGGACTCGGCGATCGGCTTGAAGGAGTTCGCGACCAGCGCGTAGCCGAACATGGTCAGGACCAGCAGCGGCAGCGAGGCTGCGGCGTGCGGGATGAGCACGAACAGCACGGCCGCCACCGGCATGCCGGCGACGAGGTACGGGATGCGCCGCCCCCACGCGGTGCGGGTGCCGTCCGAACGGTTGCCCATCCACGGCTGGATGAAGATGCCCAGCAGGTTGTCCATCCCCATCAGCGCGCCGATCAGCGCGGCGCTGCCGAGGTGCGTGCGCAGCAGGGGCGGGACCTGCGAGTCGTAGAGGTTCCACGTCGACTCCTGGGCGAAGACCGCCAGAGCCACGAAGAACGTGATGCGTCCGGTGCGCACGCGCGGGGTGGTCAACGCCATCGTCGGCCCCTTCCGTCCTGGTGATGGCCGCTACCGTACTTTTGCTATAGCAAGATGGTCAATAGTTGCATGTGGTTTTTGCCATGACCACTAGACTGGCTACATGGAGAGCGTCACCACCGACACCCTGGCCGACCGCGTGTACCGCGCCCTGCGCGACGCGATCACCACCGGCGAACTGCGCCCGGGGCAGAAGGTCACCGAACGCGGGTTCGCCGAACGGCTGTCGGTCAGCCCGACACCGGTGCGCGAGGCCATCCGGCGGCTCGAGCAGGACGGCCTGCTCGAGCGCAGCGGCCCGCGCACGGTGAAGGTCGCGATGTTCGGCGGCGTCGCGATCGCCGACCTCGCCGAGGTCGAGGTCGGCCTGCGCGGGATGGTGGCCCGCTTCGCCGCCCGCCACGCGACGCCGGAGCAGCTCGACCGCCTCGACGCGATCCTCGACGAGGCCGACGATCTGCTGATCCTGATCAAGCAGCGCCACGAGTCCGGCCAGGACGTCGCGAAGCACGTCGGCCGGCTCTTCGACGCCATGCAGCGCTTCAACGCCGTTGTCGAGTCCTGCGCCGGGAACCCGGTGCTCGTCCGGCTGCTCGACCAGACCCGGGTGTTCTCCGGGCCGGAACGCCGGTCCCGCGTGCTCGAGCGCGTCAGCGTGGACGAGACGTTCGGCCTCGACCGCTACACGACGCACCGCAAGCTCGTCCACGCGCTGCGCGCGGGTGACTCGGCGGCGGCCGAGGCCCTGGTGCTCGAGGACGCTCGCGGCGGGCTCGGCGACCTGCTCGCGGGCGCCCGGTCCTGACGATCTACGACGGATGGCCGTATCCAAGCGGTGTCCGGGCTGGCTAACCTCCGCTCGTGAAGATCCTGGGTGCCGTCCTCACCGTGCTTTCGGCCGTCGGTTTCGTGGTTCCCCTCGCCCCGCCGGCCCCGGCTTCGGCGTCGACGCCGGCCGAGAGCTGGGTGGGCCCGCTGAGCACGCGCGGCCGCTACATCGTCGACGCGAACGGCAACCGGTTCAAGCTGAAGGCCGCCAACTGGCACGGCGCGAGCGGCACGTGGACCGGGTCCGGGGACGTCGACGACCCGGCCAACCACCACGCCGGCGAGATCGCGTACCAGACGCCGCTGGGCCTGGACCGCGCGTCGATCGACACCGTGATCGACGGGCTGGCCCAGCTGGGCCTCAACAGCGTGCGGCTGCAGTTCTCCAACGCGATGATCCACGACACCCGGCCGGTGCCCGACCTCCCGGCCAACCCCGGCCTGCACGGCCTGACGCCGCTGCAGGTGTACGACCGCGTCGTCGAACGGCTGACCGCGCGCGGGTTCGCCGTGATCCTCAACAACCACACCACGACGTCGCGCTGGTGCTGCGGGCTCGACGGCAACGAACGGTGGAACACCGCGCAGTCCGAGCAGCAGTGGCAGGACGACTGGCTGTTCATGGCCCGCCGCTACGCCGCGAACAAGCGGGTCGTCGGCGCCGACCTGTACAACGAGGTCCGCCGGAACACCTTCGACGACCCGAACTGGGGCTGGGGCAACGGAACCGACTGGCAGCGCGCGAGCCAGCAGGTGGCCGACCGCATCCAGACCGAGGCCAACCGCGACCTGCTGATCATCGTCGAGGGCATCAACTGGACCGGCCTGCCCATCGACGGCTTCCCGCACGGGCGCCCGACGCTGGAGCCCGCGCGCACCCTGTCGCACACGCTGATCGACTCCGGGAAGCTCGTCTATTCGGCCCACTTCTACGGCTATACCGGCCCGAACCACTCGGGCGCGACGGGCGTCGGGGAGACGCACGACCCGCGCTACCGCGACCTTTCGCCGCAGGACCTGCGCGACACCCTGTACCGGCAGGCGTTCTTCGTCGAGCAGGACACCGGCAAGCACTACACCGCGCCGCTGTGGATCAGCGAGTTCGGCGAAGGCCGCAACACCACCGACCCGGCGTCGCGCGCCTTCTTCGAGAACTTCGTGAACTACCTCGCCGAGACCGACACCGACTTCGCCTACTGGCCCGCGGTCGGCTTCCAGACCAACGGTAGCGGCGACGGCTGGTCGCTACTGGCCTGGGACGCGGCCGGCCACCGCATCGACGTCCTCGACGGCACCGACTGGCGCGGCCCGGCCTGGCAGCGGCTGGTGAACGCGCCGTCGCGCACCGGGCAGATCCCGCCGGCCGAGCACTGGTCGATGCTCAACCTGGACTACGCGGACTTCCAGCCGTCCCGTGCGGTCCGCGCCCTGGGTGACTGGGATTCCGGGGCCCGCAAGGGTGCCTGCCCCGACGGCCAGCGCCTGACGGGCCTCGCCCACACCGGCGGCCGCGGCCTCTGCACGGGAACGCTCGCCACGCCCACGAGCTACACGGTGGTGCGCGACGAGTCCTATGTGGACACGGACTGGGCGTCCGGCTACACGAAGGCGCAGTGCCCGCCGGACCACGCGGTGGCCGGCTACAGCTTGCGCGGCGCGGCGGTTTCGGCGGTGCTGTGCGGCCGCTCCCCGGTGCCCCTCGGCCGCACGGGCCGCACGGTCTGGTTCGACCGCGGCGACAACCGACCCCCGGGCGACCCGGGCGGCGACTTCGCCTCGGGCAACTACAAGGGCCAGTGCGCGCCGGGCGAGTACGTCGCCGGCGTGGCGTACACGGGCCGCGTCGGCGCCAGCCGGACACCCGACGCACTCCTCTGCCGCAGCTAGCCGTGGGGCTCAGCTGATGAAGCCGGCCGCCTTGAGCCAGTCGTGGGCGACCGTGGCCGGCTTCTGGCCGTCCACGCTGACCTTCTTGTTCAGGTCCGTGAGCGTCGCCGTGTCGAGCTTGGCCGCGATCGGGGTGAAGACCTGCTCCAGCTGCGGGTACTTCTTCGCCACCGCCGAGGCGATGGTGATGGCCGGGTTGTAGGTCGGGAAGAAGTGCTTGTCGTCGTCCAGCACGACGAGCTTCTGGCCCGCCACGCGCCCGTCGGTCGAAGCGACCGAGCCGAAGCCGCACGGATCGCCCTTGCCGATGCTCGGGTAGACGACCGCGTCGTTGAGCAGGTGCACCTGCGGCTCGGGCAGGGTGAACCCGTAGGTCTTCTCCAGCCCCGGGAACCCGTCGTCGCGGCTCTTGAACTCCGGGCCCATGCAGGTCGACGCCGTCGCCGGGTCCTTCTTGGCCAGCGCGGCGTAGTCCGACAGCGTCTTGACGCCGGTCTTGGCGACCGTCGCCGGGTTGCCGGCGACGGCGTAGGTGTCGTTGGCCGGCGACCGCGCCCACCAGGTGACGTTGTTCGCGGCGTCGGCCTGCTTGACCGCGTCGTACTGCGCCTGCGGGTCCGCGATCGGCTTGGTCTGCTTGAGGTAGCTGATCCACGCCGTGCCGGTGTACTCCCAGTACAGGTCGACCGCGCCGGTGGTGAGCGCCTGGCGGACGTTGCTCGAGCCGGTGATGTTGGTCTTGTCCTGCGGGCTCGCACCGGCCGCCTGCAGGGCGACGAGCGCGATCTGGCCGAGCAGCAGTTGTTCGTCGAACTCCTTGGAGCTGACCCGGATCTGCGCGCCGGCCAGCGCGTCGATCTTCTTGATGGACCCCTCGCCCACCTGCGTGCCGCCCTGGCCGGTGCCGATCGTGCACCCGGCCGTGACCGCCGCCGTCACGAGGACGACCGCCGTCGCGCGTCGAAGTTTCCGCATGGTTGCTCCTCCTTGGATCGGACTACAGGCCGCGCGGGTGCAGGACCTCCTCGGCCACCAGGCCCAGCCAGTCGGCGAACAGCGCCAACGCGGCGACGACGATGCCGAAGGTCAGGCTCAGGATCGGGCGGTACAGGCCGATCCCGGCGACGAGCCCGCCACCGAGACCGCCACCGTCGATGAAGGTCGCCAAGGTCGCGCTCGCGACGGTGAGCACCAGCGCCGTGCGGATCCCGGCGAGGATCACCGGCACGGCCAGGGGCAGTTCGATCCGCCAGAGGATCGCCGTCTTCGTCATGCCCATGCCGCGCGCGGCGTCGACGACGGCCGGGTCGACGCCGTCGAGCCCGACGATCGTGTTGCGCAGCACCGGCAGCGTCGCGTAGACGACCAGCGCCGTCACCGCGGTCACTGTGCCGGTGCCGGTCCAGAGCGCGAGCAGGACGACGAGCCCGATCGACGGGATCGCCTGGCCGAGGTTGCCCAGCCCGAGCCCGAACGGCCGGGCCCAGCGGGCGCCGGGGCGGGTGAGCAGGACGCCGAGCGGCAGCGCGAGGGCGATGGTGCACACCGTCGAGATCAGCGTGAGCCGCACGTGCGCGCCCAGTTCGGCGAAGATCTCGTCCGCGTTGAGGTAACGCTGCTCGATCGAGTCGATCGGCTGCGCGCGCACGAGCAGGAACAGCGCCAGCAGGCCGAGCGCGAGCAGCACCGGGCGGACCAGCAGGCCGGGCCGACGCCGCCGCTGCGGGCTCTTCGACGCCCCCTTCGGTGGTGCCTCGGCCTCCGGAACGGGCGCCGGCGGCACCTCGTCGCCGGGCCGGAGCGCGGCGACCAGGCGCGGCACGTCGCACACGCCCAGCGCGCGTCCGGTGTCGTCTTCGACCAGGACCGCGGTGGCGCCGGTGCGGACCATCGTGTCCAGCGCGTCGCGCAGGCTGGCCTCGCGCGGGACCGGCGGCAGCCCGGCCGCCACCGGCCCGAGGTCCAGGTCGGTGACGCGGGTCAGCGCGAGCCGTTTCAGGTTCCGCTTCGAGCCGACGAAGGACGCGACGTAGTCGTCGGCCGGCGCGGCGAGGATCGCCTGGGGCGTGTCGTACTGCGCGAGCACCGAACGCGGCCGCAGCACCGCGATCCGGTCGCCCAGCTTCAGGGCCTCGTCGAAGTCGTGCGTGACGAACACGATCGTCTTGCGCACTTCCCGTTGCAGCCGCAGGAACTCGTCCTGCAGCCGGGCGCGCGTGATCGGGTCGGCGGAGCCGAACGGCTCGTCCATCAGCATCACCGGCGGGTCGGCGGCCATCGCCCGCGCGACGCCGACGCGTTGCTGCTGGCCGCCGGAAAGCTCGCGCGGGTACCGGGTGGCGTGCTCTCGCGTCAGGCCGACGACGTCGAGCAGCTCGCGCACGCGGCCGGCGATGCGGCGGCGGGGCCAGCGGAGCACCCGCGGCACCACGCCGATGTTCGCGTCGACGCGCAGGTGCGGGAAGAGCCCGATCTGCTGGATGACGTACCCGGTGTGGCGCCGGTGCTCGTCGAGGTCGAGCGCCGACACGTCGGTGCCGCCGACCGTGACGACGCCGGAGGTGGGCTCGACGAGCCGGTTGATCATCCGCATGGTGGTCGTCTTGCCGCACCCCGACGGCCCGGTCAGCACGACGATCTCGCCCGCGGGGATCCGCATCGTCAGCCGGTCGACGGCGGGCGCGCCTTGGCCGGGGTACTGCTTGCTCAGCTCCCGCAGCTCGATCGTCTCGCCGCCGGCGCCGGCCGCGGCCGAAGGCGCGATCTCACCGAGCGGCCGCGGCCGCCGCCACGTAGTCAGCTTGCCGGCCACCACGAAGGCCAGGTCGAACAGCAGGGCCAGGACGACGATCCCGAGCGTCCCGGTGAGGACCTGGTTCAGCGAGTTGACCGAGCCGAACCGGCCGAGCCCGTCGAAGATCTCGTTGCCGAGCCCGGGCCCCTTGACGTACGCGCCGATGGCGGCGATGCCGATCGTGATCTGCGTCGACACCCGGATGCCCGAGAGGATCACCGGCCAGGCCAGCGGCACCCGCACGCGCCACAGCACCCGGACGCGGCCGAGGCCCATCCCGCGCGCGGCGTCCACCACGGCCGGGTCGACGCCGCGCAGCCCGACGATCGTGTTGCGCGTGATCGGCAGCAGCGCGTAGAGCACGAGCGCGAACAGGACGTTGGTCAGCCCCAGCCCGAACGGCCCGATCAGGATGCCGAGCAGCGCGATCGACGGGATGGTCAGGAACGCGGCGGTCGTCGTGGTCGCGACCTCGCCGAGCCACTTCCGGCGGTAGGTGAGCAGGCCGGTCGACACCCCGACCAGCACGGCCAGCACGACGGCGGCGAGGGTCAGGTCCACGTGGCGGATCGCGTCGTTCACGACGTCGATCCAGTTCTCGCGGAGGTACTCGAACAGGCTCAGGACCCCGCTCCTCGCCGTCGCAGTGAACAACCGACCGGATCACGCCCGGCCCCGCACAACCCCAACACGCCCGCACGGCTCTTGTCCACACCCGCGGCCGTCGCCCGCCGGTTGCCCGCCCGGGACACGGATCGGGGATTTTTCGGGCACCGGGGGTCCCGGGACCTCGCCCTTTGCTACTTTCCCCGGAAGGATTGTTTGAAAGTTTGATGATTGTTCGTCTGGACGTCAGGAAGGTCGCGTAGTGGCGAACCCGCTGGTGGCAGAGACGAAGGATTCGACGAAGGCGTATTCGGGGATTTCGCTGTTGGAGTCGGCGAATGATCTGAAGTCGGCGATCGAGAGTGGTGACTGGGCTTCGGTCGCGATGGGTGCGGTCGGGACGGCGTTGG
>NZ_BAAGUJ010000012.1:0-248670 GCF_054781455.1 Amycolatopsis stemonae
CCGCCTCGCCCGGCAGGTCCTCGGTCCGGGCAAGCTGGTGGTGCCCGGGCACGGCGTGGTGCTGGACGCCGTCGTCGAGCGCGCCCGCGCGGCCGGCCGAGCCGCCGTCCGCCCCATGCTGGGCATCGCCAACTACGCCGGCAACCTCCGGCGGATCGGCTACACCGACCAGGACCTGACGGCTCCCTTCAGCGACCGCCTCATCGACGCGCTGGCCCTGCACGGCGACGCACCGGCCATCGCGACCGGCATCGGCGCGGAGCTGGCGGCGGGGGCGGACCACGTCGGCGTGCACGCGGTGAGCGAAGACCCGATGGGCGTTCTGCGCGTGATCGCCGACGCGGCCCGCGCGGTGAAGGCGTAGCGGACGCAGGCCGCGCGCCGGGCGGCCCGAATGCCTGCGCCGCCGGGCTGTGCCGGCGATCCGCACCCCGAGCGGGCAGTGCGGCCCTGCTCGCGGTGGCGCTCGACGACCGCTTCACGCCAGGCCAGCCACGCCGCACGCGAAGTCAGCCGGTTCAGAAAGGCTCCTGGGCGTCGAAGACGTTCTCGGCCACCGCGAGCAGGAGGTGCCCTCAGCCGGTTTCCTGCTCGTCGGCCAGATGACCCATGCGGTGCCGTTTGGTGGTCAGGTAGCTGAGGTTCGCCGGCCCGGCGCCGACCGTGAGCGGGAGCCGCCGGGTGACCGTGACTCCGTTTGCTTCCAGGTCCCGGATCTTGTCCGGGTTGTTGGTCAGCAGCCGGACGCGCGTGAGGTCGAGGTCACGCAGGATGGCCGCGGCGGCGCCGTACTCGCGCGCGTCGGGCGGCGCGCCGAGCCGGAGGTTAGCGTCCACTGTGTCCAGTCCCCCGTCCTGGAGTTCGTACGCCGCCAGCTTCTTGCCGAGGCCGATCGCCCGCCCTTCGTGCCCGCGCAGGTAGACCAGCGCGCCGCCGTCGCGGCCGATCCGGGCCAGGCCGGCATCGAGCTGCGGGCCGCAGTCGCACCGGTGAGAGCCGAACGATTCGCCGGTGAGGCACTCGGAGTGCACCCGCACCGTGGCCTCGTCGCGGAGGCGGCCGCGGACGAGCACGAGGTGGTCGGCACCGGTGCGCAGGTCGAGGTAGCCCAGCGCCCGGAAGCGGCCGTGCCGGGTCGGCAGGCTGGTCTCGGCGGTCCGCACGACACGCGGCTCCTCCTCGGCCGGCAAAGGATGCCTGCGGCGATACGCGATCAGTTCGGTGATGGTCAGCGTCGGCAGACCGGACCGGCTCGCGAGTGCGTCGACACCGGGACCTCGCAGCATGGACCCGTCGTCGGCGACCAGTTCCGCGATGACCCCGACAGGCGGCAATCCGGCGAGCCGGCACAGGTCGACCGCGGCCTCGGTGTGCCCCGGCCGCTCGAGCACTCCGCCGGAACGCGCGCGCAGCGGCAGCACGTGCCCGGGGCGGACGAAGGACGCGGCCGTGGCCGACGGGTCGGCCAGCAGCCGCAGGGTCCGCGTCCGGTCGGGGGCGCTGATTCCGGTGCTCACCCCGGTTTTCGCATCGACGGTGACGGTGTAGGCGGTGCCGCGCGGGTCCTCGTTGTGGTTCACCATCGGGGGCAGGTGGAGGTCGGCGGCACGCCGCGCGGACATCGGGGCGCACAGCAGTCCCGACGTGCGGCGAATGGTCCACGCGATCCACGGCGCGGTCGCGGCGTGCGCGGAGAGCACCACATCGCCCTCGTTCTCGCGGTCGGCGGCGTCGGTCACGAGCACCGGCCGGCCCTCCCTCACGGCGCCCAGCGCCACGCTCACTCGATCCATGACCGTATTATAAGCATGCTTGCATTGTGTTCGCACGCTTGCATCTGCTCGCCTCGAGCTTCTACTCTGTCAGCATGCTTACATCACGGCAGTTCCGGTCCACCCTGGCGCACTTCCCCAGCGGCATCGCGGCGATCACCTCGCTCGACGCGGCGGGCGGACCGGTGGGCATGGCGGTTTCGTCGTTCACGTCGGTCTCGCTCGACCCGCCCCTGGTGGCCTTCCTGCCGGGCAAGAGCTCCTCGACGTTCCCCGCCATCGTCCGGCGGGGAACGTTCTGCGCCAACGTGCTCGCCGCCGGGCAGGCGGACGTCTGCCGTGCGCTGGCGGTACCGGGCGGGGACAAGTTCGCCGGCCTGAGCTGGCACCCCGGCCCGCACGGCGACCCCGTGCTCGACGGGGTCGTCGCCTGGATCGGCTGCACGATCGAGGCGGTCCACGACGCGGGCGACCACCACATCGTCATCGGCCGCGTCGACGATCTGGCCGCCGACGCCACCGCCGACCCGCTGCTGTTCTTCCGGAGCCGGTACCACCAGCTCGCGACTGCGTGAGCTGGTGGTACCGGCACGCTGAGCGCGGGATCAGGCCCCGCGCTCGGCGCCGAAGAAGGTCTTGTCGTCCAACGAGAGCACCAGGGACAGCAACGCCCCCGCGTAGCTGTACTCGCGCATTCCCATGAACTGCCCGGAAACCAAGGGCGTGAAGGTCGACACGCCCGGGCCGATGACCGGGCCGCGTTCGGTCGCCGCCGACGCCTTGATGTTGGCGAAGTGCACCTCGACCACCGGCTTGCCGGTGTCGTAGAGGGCGAACGGGACCGAGTGGCTGGTGGTGGTCAGCCCGGCCGGGTTGACGACGTAGCCGTCCACCCGGTCGCCCGACTCGTGGATGTACTCGAGAATGTCGCCTTCGTGGTTCGACAGGAACCGTTCCACCTCGACGCCGAGCCGGCCGCCCCACTCCAGGACGAACTCCCCGAGGCCTTCGGCGGAGGCGTGGGGCCCGTACATCCGCTTGCTCCGCCGGGCGAGGTTGGAGACGTTCGGGCCGTCGATCACGGCGATCGTGTAGCGCTGGTCGCTCGTGCGGAGCCCGGCGATGGCAGGTACGGTCGTCATGGTGGCGGCTCGCTTTCTTGTGCTCGTAAGGGTTCTCACCAGGAAAAGGTCATCGCGTCCGGAGCGTTCGCCGCTTCGGGCACCGGGCCGACGTGCCGGACGAACCCCAGCCCGGGCACGCCGGCGCGCTCGAGCCAGTTCGCCGTGTCGACCAGGGCGGCCAGGTCGGTTCCGGTGGCGTGGCCGGCGAGTTCGAGGGCCTGGACGGCGTCCTCGGTGCAGACTCCGCCCCCGCGCTGGCCCGGCATCGCCGGATGGCCACCGCTGCCGGCGAGGGAGACGTCGATGGTGCCGACGCCGAGGGCGGCGAGTTCCAGGACGTTCGCGACACCCAGCCCCCGGTTGTCGTGGACCTGGACGGTCAGCGAGCCGAGGGGCACGTGGCGGGCCGCGACGTCGAGCAGCTCGCGGATCTGGGGCGGGGCGGCGTAACCGACGGAGTCGGCCAAGACCCACTCGGCGACGCCGATCTCCGTGAGCCGGCGGGCCAGCGGCTCGAACTCGGCCGGGCCGCGGGCGGGCCCGGTGGGGCCGCCCCACGCGAAAATGACGTAGGTGCCGAGGGTGATCCCCAGGTCCGTGGCGACGCCGACCAGGCGCTCGAGCTCGTCGAGGGACTCCGAGGTGCTGCGCCCGATGTTGGCCTTGGCGAAGGCGTCGTCGGCCGAGAGCAGGAAGGTCGCGGAGTCCGCGCCGGCGGCGGCAGCGGCGCGCAGGCCCCGCTCGTTGCCGACGCAGCAGCCCAGCGTCAGACCGGGCAGCGCGCGCACCGCGCCGAACACCTCGGCGGCGTCGGCCAGGCCGGGCACGAGGTCGGGGCGCACGAACGAAGACAGCTCGAAGTTCCGGATCCCGGCTCGGGCCAGCCGCTGCACGAGCTTGATCTTCACCTCGGTCGGTACCGGGTGGGCCTGGAAGGTGAGCCGTGGCGCGATCTCGCGCAGCCGGACGCCGGTCATCAGCGGTGCCGGGTGGGGGTCAGGCCCGCGGCTTCGGCGTCCCAGGCGTCGTCGGTGAGCCCGGCCTCCCGCAGCGCCGCCTTGCGGATCTTGCCGGTCGGCGTCGCCGGGAACTCGTCGACGAGCCGGTAGTAGCGGGGAACCATGAAGTGGGGCATGGACCGGTCGCAGTGCGCGAAGAGGTCCTTCAGGTCGATCTCGGCGCCGTCGGCGACCTGGATGACGGCCAGGACCTCCTGCTCGCCGAGGTCGGAGGCGACCCCGATTGCGGCGGCCTCGGCCACGGCAGGATGGCCGAGCAGGATGGCTTCGACCTCCTGGGAGGACACGTTCTCACCGCGACGGCGCAGCGCGTCCTTCTTGCGGTCCACGAAGTAGAAGTAGCCGTCTTCGTCGGCGAAGCCGAGGTCTCCGGTGTGCCACCACAGATCGCGGGACGTCTCCACGGTGGCTTCCGGCTGGCGGTAGTAGCCGGAGAACATCACGTGCGGAACGCGCGGCCGGTACACGATCTCGCCCACCTGCCCGGGCGCGACCGGGAAGCCCAGGTCGTCGTGGACCTCGAGGAGGGTCGTGGCGGACGCGACCCCCATCGAGCCGATCTTGCGGCGCTGGATGGGGTTCCAGACGATCGTCTTGATCTCGGTCAGGCCGTAGCCCTCCACGACGTGCACCCCGAAGCGCTCCTCGACCGCGGTCAGCACCGGAGGCGGCGCGGGCGCGGCGAAGACCTTGCGGGCGGGGTGGTCGCGGTCGCGGTCCGACGCGGGCTGGGCGAGCAGCATCGGCAGGACCGAACCGAGGGCGTTGAACTGCGTGACGTCGTGGCGGCGGATCTCGTCCCAGAACCGGCTCGCGCTGAACCGCCTGCCGAGCACGATGGTGGCGCCGGCGGCGACGGCGTGCAGGGAGATGTTGATCTTCGCCGCCCCGTGGAACAGCGGCAGGCAGGTGTAGAGCCGCTCGTCGGCGGTGGTCTCCATGGCCACCGCGAACTCGTGCGCGGCGACCACGGGCATCAGCGCCGGGTAGACGGCACCCTTGCTGCGGCCGGTGGTCCCGGAGGTCAGCATGATCCCCACCGGGTCGCCCAGGCCGATCTCGGGGAACGGCGTCGCCGCGTCGCCCCGGGCGAGCATGGCGTTCCAGGTGAGCATCTCGACACCGGGCAGCGACACGCCGGCCGGGAGCTCGTCGGCCAGCAGCACGATCGTCCGCAGGGCGCGGGGGCGTTCCGGCAGCGCGGCGACGAGGTCGAGCAGCCCGGGCTCGGTGAGCAGGACCCGCACGTCGGTGTGCCCGAGCGCGTGCTCGAGGAAGGCGCCCTTGTAGGCGGTGTTCACCGGCACCTCGACCAGGCCGGCCCGGGCGATTCCGAAGAAGGCACCAAGCACTTCCGTCCGGTTGTGCAGGAACACGCCGACCGACGTGCCGGGGGTGATGCCGAGGCCGAGCAGGCCGCGCGCCACGGCCGAGGCCATGGCGTCCAGTTCGGCGTAGCTCAGCTGCTCGTCTTCGAAGAGCAGCGCCGGTTTTCCGGGCGTACGGCCGGCACGGTCGGCGAGCAGCCCGCCGACCGTGCCGCCGCCCAGTGAACTCAGGTCGAGCACGGTCAGAGCTCCTTCTTGGCGCGCAGCAGGAAGTCTTCGAGGGCGGGGTCCCAGCCGGCTTCGGCTCCGGTGGTCACCAGGAAGGTCCCGATGCCCAGGTCCCGGTAGGTGCCCAGGGTGTCCAGGATCTGCTCCTCGGTCCCGACCAGCGCCTGCGAGTTGGCGAACCCGCCCAGCAGCTTGGTCAGCCCGGTCCAGAAACAGGTGTCGTGGAGCTCTTCGTCGGTCAGGGCCAGCGCTCGCTGCCGCCCGACGGAGTTGTCGGTCGCCGACGAGCGCAGGAAGGCGTGGCCGCCCTGGGCGTCGGCGATCTGCCGTTCGACCGCGCGGGCCTTCGCCCACGCGTCGTCCTCGGTCTCGCCGAGGAACAGGCGCAGGCTCAACGAGAACGCCATCGGCCGGGCGTAGTTTTCCGCCGCGGCCCGCACCCGGGCGACGCGCTCCCGCGTTCCGGCGAAGGGCTCGCCCCACAGCATGTAGAGGTCGGCGTGCCGGGCGCCGAAGTCGACCGCCGCGTCGCTCTCGCCGCCCATGAAGATCGGGACCTCGCCCTGGACGGGCCGGGTGAGGATCTTGACGTTGTCCGCGGTGAAGAAGCGGCCGTGGTGGTCGAACGACGACGGCTCGGTCCAGGTTCGGCGGACCAGGTCGAGGTACTCGATCGCCCGCTCGTAGCGCTCGGATTTCGGGGTGTCGTCGCTCTCGCGGCGGAGATCCTTGTCCGAGCCCCCCACCACCACGTTGATCGCCAGCCGCCCGCGTGCCAGCACGTCGAGGGTGGCGAAGTACCGGGCCGCCGCCACCGGAGCCATCACCCCGGGGCGGTGGGCCACGATCGGCGAGAACTTCTCGGTCATCGCCAGCAGGTACGGCGCGGTGGCGTGGTTGTGCGGCCAGATCGACGAGTACCCCACGAGCACCCGGTCGATCGCCTCCGAAGCGTCGAGCGCACGCACCCGCTCGGCGAGCCCGGCGGGATCGGTCTCGCCCGGTTCGAGCGGCTGGAGCCCCGTGAAGAAGTCGACCATGACGCACTCTCCTAATGTCAGTGTGCTTGCACTATATAAGCATGCTGTCTATTTCTCCAGAGCCACCCGCCTGAGGATTTCCAGCACGTGCGCCGTGACCTCGATCGTTCCGCGACGAAGGGTCTCCGCCCGAAGGGCCGCCGAGCGGTCGAAGGGAACCCGCACCGCCGTACCGGCGTCGACGGGGCGGGTGGCACGGACGGACTCGGCGAATTCGGCCGCACGGGCACGGAAGTCGGCGGCGTCACCGAGCGCCGACGGGTCGATGACGACGGCCAGGAAGCCGCAGTCGGAGACGCCGACCGGGGTCGCCGAAGCACCGGCGAGCATGCCGAGGAGGTGCACGACGAGGGCGAGCCCGGAACCCTTGTGCCCGCCCCAGACGGTGAACGCACCCCGCAGGGCCGCGGCCGGGTCGGTGGTCGGCCGGCCGGCCGGGTCGAAAGCCTTGCCCGCGGGCAGTTCTTCGCCGAGCCGGGCCGCGAGCGTGACCTCCGCGTGGGTGATGGACGACGTGCCGATGTCCCAGATCAGCGGGCCGTCGGCCGTCGGGAAGCCGAACGCGATCGGATTGGTGCCGAACCGGGACTCGGTGCCCCCGTGCGGAGCGACGAGCGCCGGCGCGCTGCCGGCGATCATGCCGACGAACCCGGCGGCGACGATGCGTTCCAGGTAGTACGAGAACATCCCCGTGTACCAGGTCTCACGGGCGCCGACCACGGCCATGCCCTGGGCACGGGCCTTCGCCACGCCGAGCTCCGTCGCCCGGGCGGCGACGAGGTAGCCGACCTGGTCTCCGCCGTCCAGGGCCGCCGACACCGGGGTCTCCCGGACGACCCGGATCGGCCGCGGCGACCCCGTCGCGCGGATCCGCTCGATGATCGAGACCGCGCGGGCCAAGCCGGCGTAGGACAGCCCCCGCAGCTCGCAGTCCATCAAGTGGTCCGCGATGACCGCGGCCTCCTCTCCGGTGTACCCCACGGCGGCCATCGCCTCGGTCACGATCCGGCGGGCGTCGTCCAGCGCCAGGCCGGCCGTCGCTACAGGCATGTCAGAACCTCCACTTGTAAGGATGCTGTCTAAACTCGGGTGCGTGGACACAACCGCTGACCAGCCGGACTACCTCACCGACGCGGTCACTCGCCTCGAGCGCGCCGTGGCGAACATCGGGGCGATGCGGCTCAAGCCGTGGCGGATGACGCTGTCCGGCTACGCGGCCCTCAAGATCCTGGAGCGGCAACCCAATCTGTCGCTGGCCCAGCTGTCCCGGCGCTGTTATGTGAAGTCCCAGACGATGACCAGGATCGTCGCCGACCTCGAGCGCCGGGCGTGGGTGGAGCGCAGCCCCCACCCGGAGAGCGAGCGAGCCATTTCGCTGGCGCTGACCCCCGCGGGCCGGGCCAGCCTCGGCGAGATGGCCGCCGAGGTCGACAAGATCGAGTCGACACTGGCGGGCGTGCTCGCTCCCGGCCAGTCCGCCGAGATGATCGCCGCTCTCCGGCGATGCGCCGTCGCGGTCGAGGCCGAGATCAAGGAGGCACGCAAAGCGAGCCGGCCGTGATCCCACTCAGGCCGGCTCGTGCGCGAGCGGCGCGGCAGACCGCGGGACGCCGGGCGTGAGCACGGTGCGCAGGCCGAGCGCGGTCAGCCCGCTCAGCACGGCGGAGCCCATGAGGACGAACGCGCCGGCACGGTTGTCCCCCGTCGTCTGGACCAGCCACTGCGTCGCGTAGACGACGGATCCACCGAAGATCGCGACGGCCACGTTGAAGGCCAGCGCCACACCGGTGCCGCGCGCGTGGACCGGGAACAGCTCGATGTAGGTGATCGGCGCGATGCCCGAGTAGAACGACGGCCCGGCGGCCAGCAGCACCGCGCAGACGGCGAGCAGCCAGGGGTTCGACGCGGCCGTCAACCCCGCCATCAGCGGGTACGAAGCAAGCAGGATCACCGCGGTCGCGATGAGCAGGGCCGGGCGGCGCCCGATCCGGTCCGACAGGCGCCCGCCCGCGACGACGAGCCCGATGCCCACCGCCAGGGCACACCCGACCACGGCCGTCGCGGTCATCGCGGAGAAGCGGAGCTGGATGATCAGGTTCTGCACGTAGGTGAACGCCAGGTAGAAGCCCACGGCGTGGGTGGCCGCCACGCCGACGAGCATCAGGCCGCGCCGCAGGCGCCGGTCGACCGGAGCCTGCTCGCGCGTGCTGTTCCGGACCTCGACGAACTCCGGGGTTTCGCCCAGCCGGCTGCGCAGGTAGAGCCCGATCGCCCCCAGCGGCAGCGCCAGCAGGAAGGGCACCCGCCAGCCCCATGCCTGCATTTCCGGCGGACTCAGGGACAGGTTGAGCCCCACCACGACGAACGCGCCGATGAGCAGGCCGGCGAGGCTGCCCATCTGGACCCGGCCGGCCATCTCGCCCTTCCGGTCCGCGGGCGCGAACTCGGCGGCGTAGATGATCGCGGTGCCGTACTCCCCGCCCGCCGCGAGTCCCTGCAGCATGCGCAGGACGACGAGCAGGACCGGAGCGGCGATGCCGATCGTCTCCGCCGTGGGCAGCAGGCCGATCAGCGTGCTCACCAGCGCCATGCCGATCAGGGTCAGCACCAGCGTGGGCTTGCGGCCGAGGCGATCGGCCATCGGGCCCAGGAGCAGCCCACCGAGCGGCCGGACGACGAACGCGGCCCCGAACACGGCGAATGTCGACAGCAACGCGGCACCGGGCGTCTCGTGGGGGAAGAAGTTCTTCGCCAGCACGGCGGCCACGAAGCCGTACACCGCGTAGTCGTAGTTCTCGACGGTGTTGCCGATCGCGGCGGCCAACGTGGCGCGGCGCAGGATGTTCGCTCTTGAGGGTTCCGCTTCGGACGGCGCTGTCATGGTGGCCTCCCCTTCGAGGCGATGAAGCAGGCGATGTGCGCGGCTGCAAGGTCGCCGAGACGCTAACCGAGCAACCCCGCGAAATGCAAGCATGCTTGCGATATGTTCGTTAGCTGAGATACCGTCGCGGGACGGTCACGCAGCGGCAGGAGGACTACTCGATGGCAGCCACTCCCCCGACATCGACGAGCCCGGGACAGGACGGCGATCCCGCGGTCCGGGACGTGCTCGAGCGCTACGTCCACGCGATGGATCGCCGGGACGAGGCGCTCATGCGCAGCTGTTTCACCCCCGACGCCGACCTGTCCTACTTCGGGGGCCTGCGCCGCTTCACCGGCACCGAGTTCGCGGACACGTTCGTGTCCTCACTCGAGCCGTTCGGATTCATCGACCACAGCATCGGCAGCCTGCGGTCCACAGTGGACGGTGACGTCGCGACACTGGACGCCCACCTCTGCGCGACAATGGTTCTCAAGGACCAGCCGCGCGTCCTGGTCCGCTGGGTCGAGGTGACGGACAGGCTGGTCCGGGACTCCTCCGGCTGGCGGATCGCCGAGCGCCGCCACGTTCCGGTCCTGCAGTACGAGGCACGGACGACCGAAATCGACTTCCCCGGCGTCGGCGGCCGGAAGCCGGAGCCGCCTTCGGCGATGGCGCGCGGCGCGGCGACGCGGTGAGGTCCTGTCGATCCTCGGCATGATGGTGCCGCACTCCGGCCGCGCCCTGGGTCAGCCGACGTCGGGGTGACGGGGCCGCTCTCGCTCACCGGGTCGGGTGCTGTCGCCTGACGGCCGCGCAAAGCGCCGCTCCGGCCAGGAGGAGCACGCTCGACAGGCCGAGGAGCCTGCCCACGTCCGTGCCGGTGTCGGGCAGCCGGTGCGGGCCGCCGGTCGGTGCCGGTGCGGGAACGACCGGGACCTCGGCGACCGCCTGACCGGCGGGGACCGGCGCTCCGTCGGACCCGGTTCCGGCGGCGGTGGCGACGTTGCGCACCCGGCCGGCGGCCACGTCGGCGGCGGTGACCGTGTGCGCGGGCACCGTGCACGCCATCGCCTGGCCCGGCGCCAGCGCGGTCGCCGGGCAGGTGGCCGCGCCCGCGGACGGGTCGTCGACCCGGATCGCCCGGACCGTGACCGCGCCGGTGTTGGTGACCGTGACCGTCCACTCGATCCGGTCCCCGGCGCTGATCACGCCGTCGCCGTTCACGTCGACCGGCCGGGCCGCCTTGGTGATCGCGAGGGCCGCGGCGGCGGTGACCCGCACGGTCGCGCTCGCGGGCGCCGACTCCGCCGGTGGCCCGCCCGCCGGCGGGGTTCCCGATGCCACGGCGGTGTTGTCGATCCGCCCGGCGTCCACATCGGACTGGGTGACGCGGTAGGTCGACGTGCACGTCACGTGCTGCCCCGGCACCAGGGATCCGGCCGGGCACACCGGAGCCGGCGGCCCGCCGCTGCCGGTGAAGCGGGTTTCGCGGACCGACAGCGCGGTGAGCGTCACGGTGCCGGTGTTGGTGATCACGAACGCATACGTGACCTCCTGCCCGGCGGCGGAAACCGTCCCCGGTGAGGCCGTCTTCGCCAAGGTGAGCGCGGCGTCCGGCGGTGTCGGCACGACTACGGTCGACGGATCCGAGACCGGTGGTTCGCCCTGGGGCGGGTTCCCCGTGGCGACGGCCGTGTTGACGACCTTCCCGGCGTCCACATCGGACTGGGTGAGCACGTATGCGGCCGTGCAGACCGCTTGTTCCCCCGGCGCCAGCGTGGCCACCGTCGCGCTACCGCCCGGGCAGGACAGCGGGGACGGCCGGCCAGTGCCCGAGAACGCCGTTTCGCGCACCATGACCGCGGTCAGCGTGCGGTTTCCGGTGTTGGTGACCACGAAGGAGTAGGTGACCGTCTGGCCGGCGCGGAAGTGGCCGCCGTCGGCCGGGTCTGCCGACTTGACCAGGGACAGTCCCGGCTTTCCGGGCACGGTCACCTTCGCCTGTGACGGGCCGGAGGTGACCGGTTCGCCGCCGGGACCGGCTCCGGTTGCCTCGGCCGTGTTGGTCACCGCGCCGGCGTCGGCGTCCGCCTGGGTCAGGGTGTAGGTGGCGGTGCAGGTCTGCGCCTGCCCTGGCGCCAGCGTGCGCGACGGGCACTCGACGACCGGCGCCGGGCCGGTGCCGCTGAACGCCGTCTCGCGTACGGACACCGAGGTGAGGGTGCGGTTTCCGGTGTTGGTCACGGCGAAGCGGTAGGTCACGGTCTCCCCCGCGCCGGCCACGGTGGCCGGTTCGACGGACTTGACGAGGGTGAGCTCGGCCCCGCCACCGGCCGTCACGACCGCCGTCGCCGGCGGCGTCGTCACCTTCGGCAAGCCCGGGGGCGGCGTGCCCGCCGCGGTGGCGCTGTTGGTGATCCGGCCGGCGTCGAGGTCGGCCTGGGTCACCGCGTACTCCGCCGTGCAGGTGACGACTTGCTCCGGCGCCAGCACCGCGCCGCCGGGCGGGCAGGTGATCGCGGACAGCGGTCCGCTGCCGCTGAAGGCGCCCTCGGTGACCGTCACTCCGGTCAGGGTCACGGTTCCGGTGTTCTTCAGCGTGAACGAGTAGCGAACCAGCTCCCCGACGGCCGTTACCGTGGCCGGGTCGGCGGACTTCGCCAAGGTCAGGCCGGCCGAGCGGGTGGCGGTCACCTTCGCCGACGACGGCGCCGACGTGATCGGTTCCGTCGCGCGAGGCGGCGTCCCGCGCGCGACGGCGGTGTTCTCCACCGCGCCCGCGTCGATGTCGGCCTGCGTGACCGCGTAGGTCGCGCGGCACGTCTGCGCGGCGCCGGGGGCGAGCACCGCGGCCGGGCAGGTGACGACGGGTGCCGGGCCGGTGCCGGTGAACCGGCTCTCGGCGACGCCGACGCCGCGCAACGTCACGTCGCCGGTGTTGGTGACCACGAACGTGTAGCCGACGGCCTGGCCGGCACGGTCGACAGTCGTCGGGTCGGCGGTCTTGACCAGGGTGATCGCCGGGTGCGCGGGCGTCGGGATCGAGACGCTCGAGGGGTTCGACGTGGTCGGGTCGGCGGAGCCGGGCTGGTTGCCGTGCGCGGTGGCGGTGTTGTCCAGCCGGCCGGCATCGACGTCGGCCTGGGTCAGCACGTAGGTGGCGGTGCAGGTCGTGCTCGCGCCGGGCGTGAGCGTGGCGACCGGGCAGACGGCGGCGGACAGGACACCACTGCCGGAGAACGCGGTCTCCTCGACCCCGATCCCGTTCAACGGCACGTTGCCGGTGTTGGTCACCAGGAAGGAGTAGGTGATCGGCCGGCCGGCGGTGTAGGCGTCCGGGTTGTCGGGTGAGGCCGACTTCGTCAGCGTGAGGGCCGGGGCCGGCTTCTCGGTCGGGGTGCGGGTCGACGACGGGTCGGACGTCACGCGGGTGGCGTTGCCCGGCGGCAGCCCGGAGGCGGTCGCGGTGTTGACCGCCGCCCCGGCGTTCTCGTCGGCCGGGGTGATCACGTAAGGCGCCTGCGCGGTGCAGGTCTGCGACTCCCCCGGTGCGAGGCTCGGGCGGGGGCAGGTGACCGGCCCGGCCTTGGCGTCGGTCACGGCGATGTCGTGCAGTTCGAGCGCGCCGGTGTTGGTGACGGTGAAGGTGTACCCGATGGTGTCGCCCGCGTCGGTGATCCTGTTGCCGTTGACGTCGACCGGTGCGGCGGCGTGCTTCTCCAGCTTCAGCGTCGCGGGTTTCCCGGTGTTCGTGACGGTGCAGGAGACGAAGTCGCCGACGTCGACGTGCACCTGGGCCGAGGCACCGGCGTCGCCGGAGGGCAGTTCCCCGTCCGTCTTTCCGTTGCGGGTGCAGGACCACGCTCTGTCGTAATTGGACTGCAGCCCCGCGGTCGCCGTCTCGCGCAGGGTGTAGTCACCGCCGCGGGCACCGGCCAGCACCGTGACTTCACCGGTGCTCGCCGAAGCGCCGCCGCCGGTGTCGGCCGAGGCGAGCACGCTTCCCCCCGGCGCCGCGACCGAGACCGCGAAGGAGTCGCCGGGGAAGCCGCGAACGACCTTTTTGGTCAGCTGGAGGCTGGAGACCAGCACGCCGAAGCCGACCGCCTGGCGCCCGCCGCCGACCATGCGCTGGCTGAACGACGTGGGGTCTTCGGCGGAGATGATCGCGGTGCCGGTCTTGTTGGCGCCCGTGCGGCCGGCGCACCGCACCGTCCGCGTGCCGATGCCGGTGTACCCACCGCCGCAGGCGTTTCCGATCCCCGGATCGGACCCGGTCGCGGTCAGCGATTCGAGCGGCGAGGACGAGCTCCACTCGATCGACTCGCCGGCGTCGGTCGACTCGGCGTCGGCGCCGACGAGCCCGTAGCCGTGCACCACCGCTCCGGTGCTGTCCGTGGCGACGATGTCGGTGAGCGCGGCGACCGTCGTCGTGCCGAAGGCGGTCTGGTACAGCGCCGGCTGTCCCGGCACTCCCGTGTAGTGCCCGGAGTTGCCCAGGTAGGCCGCGGAATAGGTCGGCAGCCGGTTCGCGGCCACGGGACCACCGGACACCTTGAGGGTGACCGCGAGCCGGTAACCGCCGGGCAGCGTGAAAGTCAGCCGCTGGCCCGCCGCGGAAGTGGCCTCCGCGGCGTCGTACCCGGACAGGTCGAACCAGCACAACGTCCGCGCGTAGGTGCCGGTGCCCGCCGAGGCGAACCCGCAGTCGCGGGTCGCGGCGATGGCTCGCGCAGCCGGTCCGAAGCCGGCCACGAAGAGCGCGAGCATCGCCGCGACCACCACGAGCGCGGGCACCTTCCGCCGCGACACGCCACTCATCGACCGATACCTCCGCCTCGGCTGCTGCTCCACGTCATCGTGCGTGGACGACCGCAAAACGGCTGGCGGAAAGATGATCATTCAATCGATCGTGGCGCCCGGATGTGCGGAACTACTGCTGAACGGCGGTCACGGACCGGAATCAGTCCTTCTTGAGGACGTTCTTGACCTTGCCGACCGCGTCACCGACCGCGTCCTTGACGTTCTCGACCGCGTCCTTCAGTCCTGCCTTGGCCTGGTCGGCCTGGCCCTCGGCGCGCAGCTGGTCGTCCCCGGTGACCTTGCCCGCCGTCTCCTTGGCCTTGCCGCCGAGGTCTTCGGCCTTGTTCTCGATCTTGTCGCCCAACGACATCTTCCTGCACCTCCGGTGTCGGTCACCGTCCTTCGTGGACGGTCCTGTTCATCAGGACACCCCGGTGCCCCGTTCGTCATTGCCACGTCCGCGTGACCCTGTTCACACGAACGGGGCCGTGACGATTCCGGCCCACCCCGGGTCCTCCCGGCACAACCGTCCACTCGACGCAGGAGGAACACCATGGCCGAGACGACCACGAAGACCCCCGCCACCGCCGCGGAGACGACCGGCGCCCTCGTCACCAGCCAGGGCGCGACCACGATCGCGGACACGGTGGTGCAGAAGATCGCCGGCCTGGCCACCCGCGAGGTGCCCGGCGTCCACTCCCTCGGCGGCGGCGCCGCCCGCGCCTTTTCCGCGATCCGGGAACGCATCCCGGGCGCGACCGCCTCGGCGGGCCAGGGCGTGTCGGTCGAGGTGGGCGAAAAGCAGGCCGCGGTCGACCTGCAGCTCGTCGTGGAGTACGGCGTGTCCATCGCCGACCTCTCCCGGTCGGTGCGGCGCAACGTGATCACCGCGGTCGAGCGGATGACCGGCCTGGAAGTGGTCGAGGTCAACATCGCCGTGGGCGACCTCAACCTGCCCGGCGACGACAGCGACGACCAGGGCTCCGACACCGGCCGGGTGCAGTGACACCCGACGCGGTCGCGATCGCCGCTGCCGTGGCGGGCCTGCCGGAAGTGGCGGGCCCGCACGGCGGCCGGATCGGGGAAATCGCGACGCTGCTGCCCGGCCGGCGCGTCGCCGGGGTCCGCGTCGGCGACGACGAAGTGACCGTCGGAGTCGTGCTCCGCTACCCGGTGACCGCGTCCGCGGCGGCGGCCGCGGTCCGCGCCGCGGTCGGCCCCCTCGACCGGCCCGTCCGCGTGTTCATCGGCGACGTGGCCACACCCACCACTTCTTGACGGAGGTACCCATGAATGCCACCAGGACAGGTTTGCTGACCGGTCTCGTGCTCGGCCTCGCCCTCGCTTTCGGCGGGTTCGGCGCGTTCCTCGCCGTCCTCGTCCTCGGCGCGATCGGCTTCCTGATCGGCCGTCACCTCGACGGCAAGATCGACCTCGCGCAGCTGTTCGGCCGGGACCGGGGCTGACCCGTGACCGCCACCGTGCCCGCCGAAGAGCGGGGTGAACTGGTCATCTCCGGCCACGCGGTCGAACGGATCGCCGCGCACGCCGCCCGCGAAATCGGTGACGTCGGCGGCGCCGCCGGGCGCGTGCTGGGGGTCGCGCTCGGCGGCGAAGACGCCGACCGCCCGGTGAAGGTCGACGCCGACGTCGACGGCGACCGGGTGCGGCTGGCCACCCGGCTGTCCATCACCTACCCGGCCTCGGTCGCGCGCACCACCGAACGGGCCCGGGCCCACCTGCGCACGCGGGTGGGCGAACTGACCGGACTCGACGTCGACCGAGTCGACATCACCGTCACCGCGCTGCACCCGCCGGCCACGTCCTCGAGGAGGGTCTCGTGAAACGCCGCCCCCGCCGCAGCACCCCGGCCGTCCTGACCGCGCTCGTCGTGACCGCCGCCGGTGCGCTCGCCGCCGTCGTCGCCATCCAGCTGATCCTCGGCGAGCGCCCGTGGCTGGACTACGGCGCCACCGCCCGGCGGCTGCACGACGTCCGCTGGGCCGACCTCCCCGTCGTCATCACCGGCGGGGTCGTCGCCCTGCTCGGCCTGGTCCTGGTGCTCGCGGCCGTGCTGCCGGGCAAGCTCACAGTGCTTCCGCTGCGCGGCGACCTGGACTCGGGTGCCTCGCGCCGCAGCTTCGGTTCCACCCTCCGGGCGGCCGCGGCGCGGGTCGACGGCGTGGAGAAAGTGCGGCTGAAACTGCGGCGCCGCAGCGTCCGGGTCCGGGTGCAGACCCGCCGCACCCGTCCCGACGGGATCGCCGACGCGGTCCGCGTCGCGGTCGCGGCCCGGCTGGACCGGATCGACCCGGTCCGCCGTCCCGAGGTCAAGGTCCGTCTTCGCGCAGTGAGGAGCACGTCGTGAACCGTCCCGCCGGTCTCAACCGGACCCTGCTCGCGGTCTTCGGACTGCTGCTGCTCGCCGCCGGCGCGCTCCCGGCCGCGATCCGCTTCCACTGGCTCCCGGTACTCGGCCCGGACCGGCCACTCGTGCCGGGCACCGAGCTGCCCCCGACCTGGGTGCGGTACGTGATCGCGGCCGCCGGAATAGTCGTCGCGCTGGCCGGGCTGCGCTGGCTGGCCGCCCAGCTGGTCCGCAAGCCGGGCAACCGCACCTGGCGCTGGGAAGCCGATGCGGGCAGCGCCGAACTGGCCACCAGCGCAGCCGTCGGCCCGTTCACCGAGGAGCTGCGCGGCTACCCCGGGGTCCGCACCGCATCCGCGTCGCTCACCGGGAACCGCGAGCGCCCCGAGCTGCTCGCGGTCGTCTCGGTCGAGCAGGACGGCGACCCCGCCGGGATCCGGGACCGCATCCGCGACGAGGGTGTGCCGCGCCTGTGCCAGGCACTCGACCTCGACTCGCTGCCCACCCGCGTCGAGCTGCGCTTCACCACCGCAGAACGGTCCCGCGTCGCCTGACGGTCCTGTGCGCGGGGCAGCAGACACGATGCGATGGTTTCCAGTACCCCGGCGCACTTCTGACCGCTCATCCTGGTGCAGACCTCGCCGCCTCCGGGCGCGTAGTCGATGGGGTTTTCGGCGGTGGGCACGATCGCGTCAGCCGTAGTGGCGCGCAGACCTGGGCGGGCTGACCTGGGTAGCATCAAGGGGACAGCGACGCGCGCCAATACGGATAACCACGCCGAAAGGAGCCAGTCCGCTATGGAAATAGACTGCCTCAAGGCAGTTCTTCAAAGAATTAGAACCAGCGGAAGAGAAAGATACACAGACGGCTTTGTTCAGGCCTCAATAGACTCGAAATCACAGGGCGCGACCGTGTTCTGGCACGGCGAGACACCACAAGAAATTCGTCAAATTGCCAAGACATCAACCCTTGCCGACAGAATATCTTTCGTTGCAGTCCCGTACTCGTTAGAACAACTAAGAATCGAGGCGAAGCGGATCTCGAGCGCATACCCGTACGTGATATTCGCTGGCCCGAGCGCCGACTACAAGAGCATCAATGTTCGCGTTGACAAGTCTTCGACTGCTTCGGAAAAGGTTGATATAATCAGCACTATTCCTTTGAACATCGAAGGAGAATCCGGGGGATTTTCGCCCTCTATCCCGAACAGCTGACGGCCCACCTCACTCAGGTGGCGTAGACAACACCGCGGATTGTAGAATTCGCGGCCGGGGACCGGCTGCACTGGTCGATCCCCGACCCGGCCCGCGCCGGCACCGATGCCGCGTTCGGCACCGCTTTCGACGACCTCTCCGACCGGACCACCCGGCTGGCACCCCGCCGTCCACCTCCCCGGAGTACAGACCGATGACCGACCTCCCCGGCAAGCCGACGGTGCTGTTCCTCTGCGTGCACAACGCCGGGCGCAGCCAGATGGCCATGGGCTTCTTCCGGCACCTCGCCGGCGACCGGGCACTCGCCTTCTCCGGCGGCTCCGAACCCGGCCACGAAGTCAACCCGTCGGCAGTCGCCGCGATGCGCGAACGCGGGATCGACATCGCCGCCGAATCCCCCCAGCGGTGGACCGACGAGATCGTCCGCGCCGCCGACGTCGTGATCACCATGGGCTGCGGCGATGCCTGCCCAATCTTCCCCGGAAAGCGTTACCTGGACTGGGAACTCGACGACCCGGCGGGCAAGAGCGTCGAGGACGTCCGCCCGGTGCGCGACGAAATCGAGCGACGCGTCCGGGGCCTGCTCGACGAGCTGGGCGCGCTGGAGCGTTGACGAAGCAGCCGTTGTCCGCCAGCTGGTCGCGGAGTTCGTCGGCAGCGTCAGCGCCACCCGCCGCGGGACTGATCCTGGTGATCTTCTTCCTCGCCCGCTCCGGCCGCGGTCGGCGCCTGCTGGTTCACCTGCTCGACCAGATTCGCCGACCCCGCCATCACGATCGGCCGCATGTTCAGCGACGCCTTCGCCGGTATCGCCCCGGCCTCGGTGCCCCTGTTCCTCGCCGGGCGGCGCGGTGGCTTTCGCGGGCGTCGGCGCCGCGCTCCGGTCAGCGGGCGAGCCTCGCCCGGGCCTCGTCGGTGAGCGGGGTGAAGAAGTTGACCAGGTTGCCGTCGGGATCGCGAAACAGCAGGGAGCGGTTGCCCCACGGCATCGTCGTCGGCTTCTGCACGACCTCCAAGCCGGGTGCCAGGCTCGTCAGCCGGTCGTGCTCGCGGTCGACGTCCTCGACGAGGAACTCGAGGATCGCCGACCGGTTCGACTCGGGGACGGCCGCCCCGGCGCTGAACAGCGCCATCGTCTCGGCACTGCCGATGGCCAGCGTGCACGACGGGCTCACGAACTCGGCGAACTGCTCGGCGGGCCGGCGGGCGGCGGACCCGGTCACCAGCTCGTAGAACTCGACGAGCCGGTCGACGTCGTGGGTGATCACGCGGACGGAAACAAGCTGCACGGTGGTTCCTTTCTCCACTGAAGGGGGCTACACCGGACACGCTAGAGGCGATAGTGGACAGGATCCGCCCGGTATTGTCAGAATTTCGGACGTGACCCGGCCGATCGCTCGTGTGCTGGCGTTGCTGGAGATCCTCCAGCGCGGCGGTACCCGGACCCTGGCCGAGCTGGCCGAGCGGCTCGACGTCGACGAGCGCACCGTCCGCCGCTACGTCGGCCACCTCGTCGACCTGGACATCCCGGTCCGCTCGGTGCGCGGCCGGCACGGCGGGTACCGGCTGTCCCCGGGCTACCGGATGCCGCCGTTGATGCTCACCGACGAGGAGGCCCTCGCCGTCCTGCTCGGCCTGGTCGCGGGCCGGCGCGCCGGGCTGATCAGCACTTCGGTCGCGGCTGCCGAGAGCGCCGCCGCGAAAGTCCGCCGGGTACTCCCCGAAGCGCTCGGCCGGCGGCTCGACGCGCTCCTGGAGATCGCCGACTTCACCGCGCCCGCCCGGCCGGCCCTCAGCGCGGAGGCCGAAGTCCTGCTCACCGTCGCGGAGGCGGCGCGGGACCGCCGCCCGATCGACCTCGGTTACGTCGCCGGCCACGGCGGGGCCAGCGACCGCGTCGTCCACCCGTACGGGATCGTCGCGCACTCCGGGCGGTGGTACCTGACCGGTTTCGACTCCGCCAGCGAGCAGGTGCGCACGTTCCGGGCCGACCGGATCACGACCGTCGGGATGCGAGCCGGGACGTTCGACGTACCGGCCGGGTTCGACCCCGCCGAGCGGGTGCTGACGGCGATCGCCGAGGCGCCGTACCGGCACGAGGTGGCCGTGCGGATCCGGTCGACGCCCGAGCAGATCCGTTCCGTGCTCCCGCCGTCCGTCGCCACGCTGGCGGAAATCGATCCCGGCTGGGTCCGGGCCCGGATCCGCGCCCAGCGGCTCGACTGGATACCGCCCCTGCTCGCGGCACTCGACCGGCCGTTCGTCGTCGAGCAACCCGACACTCTCCGCGAACTGGTGCAGGCGCTGGCCGGGCGGCTCGCCGGCTACGCCCGAGCGCGACCGGACGTCTGATCACGCGATTTGCGGCTCGACCTGCCGCGAGCGGTCGCGCTCGGCCCAGCGCACCACCGCCGGAACAGCCAGGCCGGTGGCGGCGAAGATGCCGCCGATCACGAACCAGCCCGGGGTTCCCCACGTGATGCACAACGCGATCAGCACCGCCGGTCCCAGCGTGACGCCGAGTCCCAGGCCCATCCCGAACAGGCCCTGGTACTGGCCGACCGCGTGCGGGGGCGCCAGGGTGAACGACAGCTCGAAACCGCCCGCCGCCTGCCAGAGTTCGCCGACCGTGTGCACCACCACCGCGGCCAAGAGGAAGACGAGCGCCAGCCACGTCGGGGCGCCCGCCATCGCCGCGATCGCCACGCAAGCCGCGAAGAACGCGAAGCCGGCGCGCCGGAACGCCACCGCGCCCGCGCGGGTCGTGTCGATCCGGCGGCTCGCCCGGACCTGGAAGAACACCACGATCACCGTGTTGACCACCATCACGCCGGACACCGTCCAGTTCGGCGCGGTCGTCCGGGCGACCA
This sequence comes from Amycolatopsis stemonae, assembly GCF_054781455.1. NCBI lineage: Bacteria > Bacillati > Actinomycetota > Actinomycetes > Pseudonocardiales > Pseudonocardiaceae > Amycolatopsis > Amycolatopsis stemonae. Next base: position 20,630 of record NZ_BAAGUJ010000012.1, read on the forward strand.
GCCAGAGCGGAACGGCCGCCGTGAGCACCCGGTACTGGATCGCCATCACGCCGTCCAGCAGCGTCAGCACCAGGTACGGCCGGTCCCGCAGCGCGACCCACCTCGGGCCGACGCCCGCCGGTTTGGGCGGGACCGCCGGGAGGAACAGCACGATCGCCGTGCTCGCCGCGTAGGACAGCGCGCTGCCGCCGATGAGCAGCAGGTACGCGTTGCGCGTGTCGGCCGCGACACCCCAGCCGGCCAGCAATGCGCCCACCGCGATGCCGAGGTTGGTCACCGAGCGCAGGTAGCCGCGGAACTCGGCGGGCCGGTCGCCGCCGTACTCCTGCACCAGCGGGCTGCGAGCGGCGGGCCCGGCCGTCTGCGCGGCGGCGCCGAGGCTCGCGAAGGCCACGAACGTCCAGAAGTCCTGCGCCAGGCACAGTCCGGTCATGGAGATCGCGCCGAGCACGAGCGTGAGCGCGTAGACGGTCCGCGCGCCGTGGCGGTCGGCGAGGTGGCCGAACGGGATCCCGGCCGCGAGCGACACCGCGCCCGCGATGGTCAGCCCGGCGCCGACCTGGCCGGCCGGCAGCTGGACGACGCGGGTGAAGTACAGGACGCCGGCGGTCAGGTAGACGCCGTAGCCGGTCATCGTGACCAGGGTCGCCACGGCCAGGAGCCGGGGTGGTCCGCCGCGGGGCAGGAGCGCGGGCATGGCAGGCCTTTCTCAGTGGTGGGACAGGGTGGCGGCGCGGTCCTCGACGCCGGCTTCGGGACGCGGCGGCGTGGCGGTCCACCGGCACAGGCCGACGCCGAGGTTCATGCCGCCGCCGAACCCGGCCAGCAGCACGATGTCGCCGACGTTCAGCGCGCCGGCGCGGTGGGCGGCGTCGAGCGTGACCGGCACCGACGCCGCGCCGGTGTTGGCGAAGCGGTCGACGGTCAGGTGCAGGGCCGCGTTCGGCAGGTCGAGCGCCTCCCCCAGTTCGCGCAGCATGACGCCGTTCGCCTGGTGGGGAACGAAATGGTCGACGGCGGTGGCGGGCAGGCCGCTTTCGCGCAGCGCTCCGGCGATCGCGTCGGGGACGTGCCCGGTGACGAACTCGCGCACGCCCCGGCCGTCCATGCGGAAGAAGTGCTCACCGGCCAGCACCGAGCGCACCGACGCCGGGAGGCGGCTGCCGCCCGCGCGCACCCCGATGAGGCGGTGGGCGTCGCCGTGTCCGCGCAGCCGCGTGCCGATGACGCCCCCTCCCGCCGGAACGGGGCCGAGCACGACCGCCCCCGCTCCGTCACCGAACAGGATCGCGGTCCTGCGGTCACGCACGTCCAGGATGCGGGAGTAGATGTCGGCGCCGATCACCAGCGCGTGCCCGCCGTCGCGCACCAGGCCCTGAGCCATCGCCAAGGCGTACACGAACCCGCTGCACACCGCGTTGACGTCGACGGCCGAAGCCGAACGGGCGCCGATCAGGTGCTGGACGAGGCTGGCCGTCGCGGGTTGCGGGTGGTCCGGGGTGGAGGTGGCGACGACGATGTGGTCGACGTCGTCCGGGCTCAGGCCCGCGGCGAGCAGGGCCCGGTCGGCCGCGATCGCCGCGAGGTTGGACGTCGCCTGGCCGGGTGCGGCGTGGCGGCGTTCGCGGATGCCGGTCTTGCGTTCGATCCACGCCGCGTCGACGCCGGCCGCCGGGGCGATCTCGGCGTTCGGGACGACGCGGTCGGGCAGGTAGGAGCCGGTGCTGAGAATGCCGATGTGGGTCATGTCGTCCTCGGTCAGCGCAGGGCCCACAGGCCCGGCAGGCGGTCGGGTTCGGACTCGGGCACGAACTTCACCGAGCCCACGAGGTCGGCGGCCACCGCGCTCGCCGCCTCGGGCGTGTCGGCGCCGACGACGATCAGGCCGACGCGGTCGCCGGAGCGGTGCAGGGGCTTGATTTCGTCCCCGGGTCCGACACCGAGTTCGGCGTGCAGGACGGCCGGGTGCGCGAGCACCTCGTCCCAGCCTTCGACCGCAGCCAAGCGCCCGGGCGGCGGCGTCAGGTACCGGACGGCGGCGCCGCGGCTCGGCGTCAGCGGGACGCCGCTGCCCGGACGGCCGAGCATGTCGTCGAAGACCAGGCCGTACAGCTCGAGGCCGGGGATGGCGTGGGCGAGCATGCGGTGGATCCAGTCGCCGCCGAAGCGGCCGTGCACTTCGCCGAGCACCACACCGCTCGCGGTGAGCCACAGCTCGACGTGGAAGCCGCCGACGCGCAGCCCGAGCGTCTTCAGGGCGCTCGACACCTGTTCTTCGATCTCCCGGCGCCGGGCGTCCGGCAGCGGCGCGGGCAGCACGTGCCCGGTCTCGACGAAGAACGGCGGCGGCACCTTTTCCTTGGCCGTCACGGCGAGGATCTTCGGCTCACCACCGAGGAAGACTCCTTCGACGCTGAACTCCGGGCCCTCGACGAACTGTTCGACGAGGAACGGCTTCGCGTCCGGCAGCAGGGCGATCGCCGCCGGCAGCTGCCCGGGCTCGGTCACCAGGCTCACGCCGGTGCTGCCCATGGCGTCGCGTGGCTTCACGATCCACGGCCCGGCGTACTCGCCGAGGAACGCCTCGGCCGCGGCTTCGTCCGCGCACAACCGTACGACCGGCTGCGGGAACCCGGCGGCTGCCAGGGCTTCCCGGCAGGCGTCCTTGGTCCGGACGCGATGGACGGCCTCGGGCGGGTTGCCCGGGGCGCCGACCGCTTCGGCGGTTTCGGCGACGGCGACCTGGGCCAGCTCCTGGAGCGCGTAGACGGCGTCGAAGTGCTCGTCCTGCGCCTTCGCCCAGGCCGCGGACTCGCCGGGCTTGAGAACGTCCACAGTGGACTTTTCCGACGCCTTCCCGATGACGTCTTCGGTGGCGGCGAGGACGTCGGCGGTGTTGGTGACGTGCACGCGCAGGCCGCGCGCCGCCGCCTGGGCCAGCGCCTCGGCCGCCATGTCGAGGCTGAAGCTCAGCGGCCGGGCGCCGCCGACGAACAGCAGGGTTTCGGGCATGGGTGTCTCCTTCACGGTTTCAGGGTGACCAGGACCTGGTCGGCGGTGACGCTTGCATTGAGCGCACAGGAAAGCCGGTCGACGGTCCCGGCGAACGGCGCGACGATGCGGTTCTCCATCTTCATCGCCTCGACGACCACCAGCAGCTCCCCCGGTTCGACCCGGGCCCCGGGTTCGCACGCGACGCCGACGACGACCCCCGGCATCGGCGTGCGCACCGCGCCGTCGGAGGCGTCGCCGCCGCCTTCGTCGAAGGTGCGGCGCGCCAGGGCGACCCGGTGGCCGCCGAGCACGATCTCGTACCCGTCCGCGGTGGGCAACCCCGTCCAGCGGGTGGTCCCGATCCGGCCGTGGACCAGCCCGTCCGGCCCGCGCTCGGCGAGGACGGCGTACCGGCGGCCGTCGGTCTCGACGTGCAGCCCGGCCCGGTCGCGGGCCAGCAGCCGGGCTTCGCGGTCGCGTCCGTCGTAGCGCAGGACGACGCGCCCGAGCGGCGCCTCCGGGTCGAGCGCCGCCCGGTCGAACGCACCGAGCGTGCCGGTCCACGGCGAAGCTCCTTGGAGAGGCACGGCCATGGCCGCCGCGCACGCGAGCGCCTGGGCGTCCCGGCAGTGGGGCGCCGGCCGGGCGGTGAAGGCGTCGACGAGGTGGGTGTCCACCCGGCCCTCGACCACCCGCGGTTCGGCGAGCAGCTCGGCGAGGAAGCCGAGGTTCGTGGTCAGCCCGACGAGCGTGGTCTCCTCGATCGCCGCGCGGAGGCCGGCGAGCGCCGTGGCGCGGTCCGGACCGGCGGCGACCAGCTTCGCGACCATCGGGTCGTAGAACCCCGGCACCGCGCCGGACTCGTCGAACGCGGCCTCGACGCGGACGCCCACCGGCCAGCGGACGACTTCGGCGTGGCCCGGCGCGGGCCGGAACCCGTGCTCGGGGTCTTCGGCGTAGACGCGGCACTCGATCGCGTGCCCGGTGGCGCGGATCTGCCACTGCGGCAGCAGGAGCGGCTCGCCGTCGGCGACGAGCAGCTGCCATTCGACCAGGTCGAGGCCCGTGATCTCTTCCGTGACCGGGTGCTCGACCTGCAGCCGGGTGTTGACCTCGAGGAAGAAGAACCGCCCGTCGCCGTCGAGGATGAACTCGAACGTGCCCGCGCCGACGTAGCCGAGCGCGGTGGCGCCGCGGACTGCCGCCTCCAGCAGCGCCCGGCGGGTCGTCGCCGGGAGGTGCGGCGCAGGGGCCTCCTCGACGATCTTCTGGTGCCGCCGCTGCAGCGAGCACTCGCGCTCGAAGAGGTGGACGACGTTCCCGTGGCGGTCGCCGAAGACCTGGACCTCGATGTGCCGAGGCGCGGCCACGTACCGCTCGGCCAGCAGCCGCCCGTCGCCGAACCCGGCGCGGCCCAGCCGCACGGCCTCCTCGACCGCTTCGGGCAGCTCGGTCTCGGTGTGCACCACCCGCATGCCCTTGCCGCCGCCGCCGGCAACCGGCTTGAGGATCACCGGGTAGCCGATCCGGCGGGCGTCGGCGAGCAGGACGTCCGCCGACTCGGTGGCGTGCTCGGAGCCCGGCAGGACCGGGACGCCGGCCGCGGCCATCAGCTCCCGGGCGCGAGCCTTGTCCCCCATGGCTTCGATCGTCACGGCGTCCGGTCCGATGTAGACCAGCCCGGCTTCGGTGACGCGGGCCGCGAATTCCGGGTTCTCCGACAGGAAGCCATACCCCGGGTGGACGGCGTCGCAGTCGGTGCGCAGGGCCGCGTCGACGACGGCGTCGATGTCGAGGTAGCTCTCGCGCGCCGCCGACGGTCCGATATGGACGGACTCGACCGCGTCGTCCAGGTGGGCCGCGCCGGCGTCGGCGTCCGAATACACGGCCACGGGGTCGACGCCCAGCCGGCGGCAGGTGCGCGCGATCCGGCGGGCGATCTCCCCGCGGTTGGCGATCAGCACACGTTTCGGCATCGTCCCCTCACATCCTGAAGACCCCGAAGCGGGTCTCCCGCTTCGGCGCGTCGGCGGCCATGGCCAGGCACAACGTCAGCCAGTCCCGCGTCTCGACCGGGTCCACGACGGCGTCGACCCACAGCCGGGCCGCGTAGTACAGCGGCTGCGCCTGCCGCTCGTAGGAGCTGATGATCGGTTCGCGGATCGCTGCCTCCGCCTCGGGCGTCAGCTCGCGGCCCTCCTTGGCGAGCTGGTCGGCGCGGATCTGCGTCATCACCTTCGCCGTCTGCTCGGCACCGACCACAGTGGACCGAGCACTCGGCCACATGGCCATCAGCTGCGAGCCCATCGACCGCCCGCACATCGCGAAGTTGCCCGCGCCGTAACTGCCGCCGACGACCAGGCTGAACTTCGGCACCTTCGCGCACGAGACGGCGTTGACGAGCTTGGCGCCGTGCTTGGTGATACCGCCGGCCTCGTACTCGGCGCCGACCATGAACCCGTTGATGTTGTGCAGGAACAGCAGCGGGATGTCGCGCTGCGCGCAGACCTCGATGAAGTTCGCGGCCTTCTGCGCGCTTTCGGAGAACAGCACGCCGTCGTTGATCAGCACGCCGACCGGGTAGCCGCCGACGTGCCCGGTCCCGCAGACGATCGTCGGGCCGAAGCGGGCGCGGTATTCGGTGAACTCGCTGTCGTCGAGCAGCCGCGCCAGGATCTCGCGCGCCGGGATGTGCTCTTTCAGCCCGGCGCTGACGACACCGGCCAGCTCGGCCGGGTCGTACTTCGGCGGACGCGGCGGGCGGGACGGCGCGGCCAGCGGCGGCCGCGGGCTTCGGGCGGCGAGGTCGCGCAGGATGTCGAGGGCGTGGTGGTCGTTCTCGGCGAGGTGGTCGGCGACGCCGGTGACGCGGGTGTGCAGGTCCGCGCCGCCGAGCGTCTCCGCGTCGACGATCTCGCCGGTCGCCGCCCGCACGAGCTGCGGGCCGCCGAGGAAGACCGTGCCGGTGCCGCGGACCATCACCGTCTCGTCGCACATCGCCGGGATGTACGCGCCACCCGCGGTGCACGACCCCATCACCGCCGCCAGCTGCGGCAGTCCTTCGGCGGACAGTTCGGCGATGTTGCGGAAGATCCGGCCCAGGTGGTCCTCATCCGGGAACAGATCTTCTTGCAGTGGCAGGAAAACACCGCCGGAGTCGACGAGGTAGATGCAGCCGAGGCCGTTCTCCCGCGCGATCTTCTGGCCGCGCAGGTGCTTGCGGACGCCGAGCGGGAAGTACGTGCCGCCCTTCACGGTGGCGTCGTTGGCGAAGACCATGAACGGGCGTCCGGCGACGATCCCGACGCCCACGACGAGCGCGGCCGAGGGCACCGGCTCGTCGTAGACGTCGTGCGCGGCGAGCTGGCCGACCTCCAGCAGCGGCGTACCGGGGTCGAGCAGCCGCGCGATGCGCTGCCGCGCGGTCAGCTTGCCGCGTTCGGCGTGCTTGCGGTGCGCTTTCTCGGTGCCGCCGGCGATCGCCTTGGCCCGGGCCGCGGCGATGACGTCCCGGTTGGCCGCGAAGTCTTCGGTGTTGCGGCGGAACGCGTCCGACCGGATGTCGACGTGCGAGAGCAGCGCGGTCATGCCGGGTCGCCCAGGGCGGTGAGCAGCCCGGCGAACTGCTCGATCTCGGCGGTGGTCATGCTGGCGCGCAGCATGACCCGCAGGCCCGCCTTGCCGCGGCCGATGATCGGGAAGAAGATCGGCGAGACGTAGAAGCCGTTGCGGAACAGGTCCTGCGCGAGCCGGACGGTCGCGTCCTCCGACCCCACCCGGACGAACCGGATCGGCAGGCCGTCGCCGCGCTCGCCGGTCTCCACCAGGCGGTCGAAGAGCGCGATGTTGTCCTGCAGCCGCTGTTGCAACGCGGTCAGCTCGTCGGTGCGGTGCAGCTCCGCGGACGCGAGCAGCCCGCCCAGGCCCGCGGTGTTGATGCGCTGCGACCACATCAGCGGGCCGCCGTTGCGCTGGGCGGTGTCCAGCCGCCACTGGGAGCCCCGCTTGCCGAGGAAGATCGCGCCGCCGGACGCGCCGAAGCCCTTGTTCAGCGAGGTGATGATGATCGTGCGGTCGTTGATCTGGCCCAGTTCCTCGAGAACGACACCCCGGCCGCGGTGGCCGACCGTCGAGATGCCGTGGGCTTCGTCGAAGACCAGGAACAGGCCGTACTTCTCCTGCAGGGCAAGAAGTTCCTTCACCGGGGCCTGGCCGCCGGTGCTGTAGACGCCGTCGGCGACGTAGGCGACGCGCTTGTGCTGCTTGCACAACGCTTCCAGGGCCTCGACGTCGTTGTGCGGCACCACGGCGACCTCGGTCTCGTCGGCGACGCTCGGCTTCATCGCGTTGAGGCAGAAGTGCGCGTTCTTGTCGAACACCATCAGCGGCGGCTCGCCCTCGGTGAAGATCCCGGAGGCGACCAGCGGCAGCGCGGCCCACGCGGCGGCGGCGCACGAGTTGAGCGTCACGGCCTCGACGTCGAACAGCTCGGACAGGGCGGCCTCGGCGTCCTTCAGGGCACCGAAGCGGACGCGCATCCGGGACGTCGACGTGTTGAGCGCGCCTTCGGCGAGCACGGCGTCGGCCGCGGCCCGCACCAGCTTCGGGTGCGTGTCGAGGCCCAGGTACGAATAGGACGACATGTTGACGAACTCGTGGCCGTCGGCGAGGGCGCGGTGGCGGCCGTCGCCGAGGCCGGCGACGACGACGTCGAACAGGCCGGCCTTGTCGGTGACGTCCCAGAAGTCGTCGCTGATCCGGGCGGACTTCTTGATGTTCAGGAACGAGTGCACGGTTTTCTCCTCGAGCTCAGTAGGTGTGGAAGCCGCGGCCGGTCTTGCGGCCGAGGTGGCCGGCTTCGACCAGCCGGGAAAGCGACGGCGGGGCGGCGTAGAGGGGCTGCTTGAACTCGTCGTGCAGCGCGGCCGCGATGGCGGCGACGACGTCGAGGCCGATCAGGTCGGCCAGCCGCAGCGGCCCCATCGGGTGCGCGCAGCCCAGTTCCATCGCGAGGTCGACCTGCTCGGCCGGGCAGTAGCCGGTGTCGACCATGCGGATCGCGGCGAGGAGGTACGGGATCAGCAGGGCGTTGACGACGAAGCCGCTCTGGTCGGCAACAGTCACCGGCTGCCGGTCCAGGGTGTGCTCCGCGAAGGCCGTCACCTGGCCGGTCACCTGGGGGTCCGTCGCCAGCGCCGGGACGATCTCGACGAGCCGCATCGCGGTGACGGGGTTGAAGAAGTGCAGGCCCAGCACGCGCTCCGGGCGCGTGGTCGCCGCGGCGAGCCGGGTGATCGCGATCGCCGAGGTGGTGCTGGCCAGCACGGTGTCGTCGCCGGCGATCTTGTCCAGGGTGGCGAAGAGCCCGAGCTTGAGCTGCTCGTCTTCGGGGATCGCCTCGACGACGAGCTGGCGGTCACCGAGTTCGGCCAGGTCCGTGCCGACGCTGATCCGGGCCAGCGCGGCGTCACGCTCGGCCGGCGTCAGCTTTCCCTTGTCGACGCGCCGGCCGAGCGAGGCCGCGATCCGAGCCGGGGCCGAGGTCAGCGACGACTCCCGCGAGACGGCCAGCCGGACGTCGAGCCCGCGGGTCGCGCAGAGCTCGGCGATCCCCGCGCCCATCGTGCCCGAGCCGACCACGCCGACCCGGGTGATTCCGTTCGCACCCACTTGTATTTCCCCGCATTCTTTCGCATGAATGACCGGTTCTTTTCCCGAACCGAATGTCCGATCGCGCACCCTTCAGGGCACTTCGCCCATCGAGGGAAACGTGGTCGAGCGGATGCCGGGCGCGGCTCACCCCGCGTCGCGTTCCGCTGTGGTACCCCCGAGCCCCGGTTACTTCACCCCAGTCCGCGGCCTTCGCCAGTCTGCACATCGCGAGCGCGGCGGCGCTAGAGGGGCAACTCCCCCACCTTTCTCCGCGGACGCTCGGCCGGAAGTCCCGCCTTCGCCGTGACCAGCTGAAACCGGGCACTACCTCGTGGTAGATACCGAAGGTCCGGACCACTTGTGCGGCAAGCGTCACGTCGCGACGACCCGGGACGCAAACGCCCCGGGTCCTGTAAACCACCGAACGGACCAGCGACGGGCCCGCCGGCCCCGCGGCCCGTCCGGGCGAATCCGGGGGAACCTTCCCCAGACCGGCCGGTATCGCGGCACCACCATTCCAGTATTCGGTCCGCCTTGGCGTGGACCGGGCCTTCGTGTATCCAAGGGAGAGCCTGTCCGGAGGGGCCGGAGAGCTGGGGGCTCAATTCGATGCGTGAATACGATTATTCCTTTTTCGTGGCCGCTCGCCGCGCATGCTGATCCGGTCGCCGGAGCTGGTCGGCCGGGACGCGCAGCTGCGCGAACTGGCCACGGCGTTCGACACCGCGCTGGCCGGGCGGGGCAGTGCGGTCTTCCTCGCCGGGGAGAGCGGGATCGGCAAGTCACGCCTCGCGCGCGAGGCCGCGGCGCGGGCGGCCGGGCGCGGCGCCCGGGTCCTGCGCGGGCAGGGCAGCTCGGTCGGCCCGGTGGTGCCGTTCCGCCCGCTGGCCGAGGCGCTGTTTTCGCTGACGCGGGAGGCGGAACCGGTCGACGTGGGCGAACTCGGCCCGTACCGGCCGGCCCTCGGTGTGCTCGTGCCCGACTGGCGCGACAGCCCGGCGGACGACCCCGCGCCGCCGCTGCTGGTCGTCGCCGAGGCGGTGCTGCGGCTGCTGGCCGTGGTCGGCCGCGCCGGCGGCTGCGTGCTGGTTCTCGACGACCTGCACGACGCCGACGCGGAGACCCTGTTCGTGCTGGAGTACCTGGTCGGGAACCTGGAGTCGACGCGGGTGCTGCTGATCGGCACGATCGGCGACGAGCCGTCCGCGGCCCGCGAGATCGCCCGTTCGGCCGCCCGGCGCGGGGTCTGCGCCCTCCGCACGCTGCCCCGGCTCGGCCCTGGCGAGGTGCACGACGTCGTGGCGGGCTGCCTCGGGACGGACCGGACCCGGGTGCCCGCCGCAACCGCGACCCACCTGGGGCAGCTCAGCGCCGGGATCCCGTTCCTGGTCGAGGAGCTGCTGCACGAGCTCGTCCACGACCGGTTGCTGACCGAGCGCGCCGACGGATGGCACCTGGCGGAGACGTCCGCCGGGGCGGTGCCCGCGGCCCTGCTCGGCGGCGTCGCCGCCCGGATGGCCCGGCTCGGCCCCGAGGGGGCCGAACTGCTGGCCGCCGCGGCGGTGTCCGGGCTCCGGTTCGCCGCGCCGGTGGTGCAGCGGGCGGCCGGAGCCGACGACCGAACGGTGGCGGTCTTCCTCGACGCGGCAGTCGAAGCGCAGCTCCTCGAGCCGGATCCGGCCGCGGTCGGGTGGTACGCCTTCCGGCACCCGTTGACGGTCGAGGCCGTGCTCGCCCAGCTCGGGCCGACGCGGCACGCGGACCTCGCCCGGCTGGCCGCCGACGCCGCCGAGCTGCTGCACCCGGGCCTGCCCGGTGACTGGTGCGCGCAGGTGGCGCGCCTGCGGCAGCTCGCGGGCGACCGCGCCGTGGCCGGGCGGCTGTTCGCCGACGCCGGGCACCGCGCGCTCGAGACGGCGGACGCCGGGTCCGCGGTCACCTTGCTGGAGCGCGCGGACGCGCTGCTGACCGACAGTCCCGACCTGCCGCTGCGGGGCGCCGTGCTCGAGTCGCTGGTGCAGGCCCTCGGCGAAACGGGGCGGACCGATCGCGTGTTCGCCTTGACGGGCCGTTTCTCCGAAGTCGGCTTGTCCGAGCGGGCCGCCGTCCTGCACGCGCGGGTGGCCTGGGCCGCGCACCTCGCCGGCCGGACCGAAGACGGGCTGGTGCAGGTGGCCGCGGCCCGCGCCCGCCACGGATCCTCCGGCGGCGACCGGCAGCGCGCGGCGGTCGATGCCGTCCACGCGCACCTGCTGCTCGGCCTCCCGGGCCACGTGGACGACGCGGGCCGGCTCGCCACCGGCGCGCTGGAGCAGGCCGGGCGGCACGACGACCCGGTCGCCGCCTGCCAGGCGGCCCTCGCGTTGGGCATCCTCGCCCGGGACCGGGACCCGGCGGCGGCGACCGGGCACTTCGAACGGGCCTGGCACCTGACCGAGACGCACCGGATCCCGTTGTGGCGCACGCACGTCCTGCTCGGAATGGGCGAGCAGGCGGCCCTCGCCGACGGCGACACCGGCGGGCTCGCGTTGGCCCGGCAGCAAGCGGAACGCGTCGGGGCGGTGGCCGCGTCCCATGCGGCCGAAGCCGGGCTCATCCTGCACGGGCTGATCCTCGGTGGTGACCTGCACGCCGCCGGGCCGCGACTCGCGCGGCTCGCGGAGAGCGCCGCGCACCACGGGCTCGACGCGGTCGTCCGGCACACCCACGCCCTCCGCGCGATCTCCGCCGCGCACCGGGCCGACCGCGGCGGCATGGCGGAGGCGATCGCCGACGCGCGCGCCGCCGGGGGCGGCCACCACCCGGACCTCGCCCGGTGCCTCGGCCTGGGGCAGGCGTTCTGCGCGGTGCTGGAGGAAGACCGCGACCAGGCCCGCCGCGACCTGAAACGCGCCGGCGGCGCGCCGCTGGCCGGGCACCACGGGCTCCGGATCCTGCTCGACGTCTTGGCGGGCGAGGAAGATCCGGCTGCGCCGCCCGCGGGCCGGGTGCGCTGGAACCGGCAGTTCACCGCACTGGCGCGGGCGGTGGCGTGCGGCCGCCGGGGTGACGTCGCCGGGGCGGAAGCCGCGGTGCGGGAGGCGCGGGAAGCCGCGCGTCCCTATCGGATGGCCGCGCACCTCGGTGCCCGGCTCGTCGCCGAAGCCGCCCTGGCCGACGGCTGGGGCGACCCGGTCCCGTGGCTGCGCGCGGCGGAGGAGTACTTCCACGACGCCGCGGTCCCGGCCGTCGCCGGGGCGTGCCGGGCGCTGCTGCGGCGGGCCGGCGAGTCGGTCCGCCAGCGACGGCCCGGCCTCCAGCTGCTCCCCCGGGAGCTGCGCGACGCGGGCGTGACGGTGCGCGAGTACGACGTGTTCCGCCTGCTCGCGCACCGCCTCGGCAACACCGACATCGCCCGGCGCCTGCTGATCTCACCGAAGACGGTCGAGAAGCACGTCTCCAGCCTGATGGCGAAGACGAAGCTCCCCGACCGCGTGACCCTCTTCGACTATGCGGCGGCGATCAGCCGCTAGCTCACTTGCGCGGCAGCCCCTGCGGGTTGACCTCCGACGCGGGCAGCGCTTCCGAGGCGAGGTTCCAGCGCTTGAGGACCTCGGCGTACTGGCCGTTCTTGATCACCGTGTCCAGGGCCTGCTGCAACGCCTTGACCAGGCCGTCGTCCTTCTTGGTCATCGCCGCGATGTCCGCCGGGACGGTGCCGCCGCCGGACACCGTGCCCACGATCTTGGTCTTGCCGTCGACGGCGACGTGGTAGGCCGACGTCGGGTTGGGGCCGACGTAGGCGTCGATCCGGCCGGACTGCAGCGCGAGGTAGTAGTCCGAAGTCGCCTGGTAGTACTGGAACTTCACCGGCGCCAGCCCGGCCGCCTTGTTCTGCTGGTCCCAGCGCAGCAGGATCTGCTCCTGGTTCGTCCCCGCGCCGACCCCGACCGTCAGCCCGGCGATGTCCTTCGCCTCCTTGACCGCGATGGTCTTTTCCTTCTTGACCTCGAACGCGATGGTGTCCTTGCGGTAGGTCGCGAAGTCGTACTTGTCCTTGCGCTCCTCGGTCACCGTGATGTTCGAGAACCCGGCGTCGAACTGCCGGTTTTCCACCGACAGGAACAGGTTCTCCCACGACGAGGCCTGCAGGTCGAGCTTCAGCCCGAGCACGTCGGCGACCAGCTGGGCGAGGTCGGGCTCGACGCCGATGACCGTCTTGTCGTCGTCCGCCCGGAAGGACAGCGGCGGGGTGCCGTTGCCGGTGGTCCCGACGACGAGGGTGCCGCGGGTGCGGATGGCCGCGGGGACGAGCGCGGCGATCGCGTCGACCTTCTGGGCCCGGATCCGGTTCTGGTTCGCGGTGATGTTGACGCCGCCGGGCTGGTCCGCCGGCGCGGTGGTGGCCGCTTCGGGGCTGCCGCACGCGGCGAGCGCGAACACCGAAGCGAGCAGCAGGGTTCTCAGTTTCATGACTCTCCTCAAAGGACCTTTTCGACGAAGGCCCGGGTGCGGGCGTGACGGGGACGGTCGAGGACCTCGGCGGGCAGGCCCTGCTCGACCACGCGGCCTTCGTCGAGGACCACGACGGTGTCGGCGATCTCGCGGGCGAAGCCCAGCTCGTGGGTGACGACGACCATGGTCGTCCCCGCCTTCGCCAGGTCGCGGATGACTGCCAGGACCTCGCCGACCAGTTCGGGGTCGAGGGCCGAGGTCGGCTCGTCGAACAGCAGGACATCGGGCTCCAGGGCCAGCGCGCGGGCGATCGCCACGCGCTGCTGCTGACCGCCCGACAACCGCCGCGGGTATTCGGCGGCCTTTTCCGCGAGGCCGACCCGGGCGAGCAGCTCGCGCGCCGTGGCCTCGGCCTCGGCGCGCGGCCGGCGTTGCGCGGAAATCGGCGCCTCGACGACGTTCTCCAGCGCCGTCAGGTGCCCGAACAGGTTGAAGTTCTGGAAGACGAAGCCGATCCTGGTGCGCTGCTTGAGGATTTCGCGTTCCTTGAGCTCGTGCAGCCGGTCGCCCGCGCGGCGGTAGCCCATCAGCTCGCCGCCGACGCTGATGAAGCCCCGGTCGGCGCGCTCGAGGTGGTTGATCAGGCGCAGCAGTGTCGACTTCCCGGACCCGGACGGTCCCAAGAGGACAGTCACCTCACCCTGGCGCACCTGGAGGTCGACGCCGTCGAGGACGGTCAGCGCACCGAAACTCTTGTGGACGCCCCGGACGTCCACCATGAACTCCGCGGTCATGCCCGCCGCCAAGCCGCGCGAAGGCGCTGTAGCGGGGTCGGCGGAAGCGTGCGTTGCGTACCGCGGGCGAAGTAGCGTTCGACGGAGAACTGCACGATCGAGAGGACCGTGGTCAGCGCGAGGTACCAGGCGGTGGCCACGAGCAGCAGCGGGATCACCCGGCCACTGCGCGTGTAGATCACCTGGACCTGGTAGAACAGCTCCGGCAGCGCCATCACGTAGACCTGCGACGTCGCCTTGAGCAGGCCGACGATCTCGTTGGCCGCGGTCGGCACGATCGTGCGCATCGCCTGCGGCAGCACGATCCGGCGGAACTGGCGGCCGGCCGGGATGCCCAGCGCCGCGGCGGCCTCGCGCTGCCCGGCGTCCACCGAAAGGAACCCGGCCCGCACGATCTCCGCGGCGTAGGCACCCTGGTGCAGGGCGAGCCCCAGCCCCGCGGCGAGGAACGGCGGGATCAGGCTCATCGTCCCCACTGAGACGAACGAAGGCCCGAACGGGATGCCGAACGAAATCTCGTTGTACAGGATCGCGAGGTTGTACCAGAACAGCAGCTGGAGAATGAGCGGGACCGACCGGAAGATCCACGTGTAGGTCCAGCTGACCGCACGCAACAGCGGATTGCGGGAAATCCGCATCACCGCCAGCACGGTGCCGAGCAGGAATCCGGCGACCACGCCGAACAACGTCAGTTCCAGCGTCAGCGCGACGGCTTCCAAGATCGATTTCTGGAACACGAACTTCGCGAACGTCGGCCAGTCGAACGCCTCGTTGGTCAGCAGCGCGTGGCCGGCCATCGCGACGAGCACCGCGACCACGACGGCGGCGACCCAGGTCAGCGGGTGCCGCGCGGGCACGATCTTCAGCGACTCCTCCGGAGCCGCGGCGGGCGCGGGCCGGGTGCCGAGATCGCTGGTCATCTCGCCCCCACGACAGCGGGAAGTGCCTTGGAGAAGGGCAATCGCGTCGTGGGGACGGCATCGACGTCGAAGTGCGGCGTGTAGCCGGTGGCCAGGTAGAGCCCGCGCGCCTCGGGCTGGTTCGGCCCCGTCGTGAGGAAGATCCGCGTGTAGCCGCGCAGCGCGGCTTCGGCCTCCAGCTCGCCGACGACACGGCGGGCGAGCCCGCGGCCGCGGTGCGCGCGATGGGTCCAGATCCGCTTGAGCTCGGCGGTTTCTCCGTCGTAGCGCTGAAAGGCACCGCCCGCGACGGCGCACCCTTCCGCCACGAGCAGCACCAGGCCGCCATCCGGCCGCGCGAACCGCTCCGCGGGGTATTCGCGGAGTTCGAAGTGGACGTCGTTGAGAACGCGGTGGTAGCGCGTCGAATATTCGCGAGCCAGGTCGGCGAGCAATGGCCGGACCCGCGGATCAGACTGGGCGACCCAGACGGATTCGGGCATGGAGGTACCTGTTCTGCGAAGAACGGGAAGAAAAGGCGCGCACCGCCTTTCCTGCTGACGCCCACGACCTTAGGAAGCCGGACCGAGCCCGGTCAACGAGCCGCCGCGCGGTTCCAGATCCTGGACTTCGGCCCGCGGGCGTCGGCGCCCACATGCTGAACACGAATGCGGTGTCACCCCGGCTCTGGCTAGCTGTGGGGTACCGAGCCGAAAGGACCGTCCATGCACGTCCCGCTCTCCGTGCTCGACCTCGTCCCGATCAGCTCCGGCGCGACCGTCGCCGAAGCCGTGCGCAACACCGTCGACCTCGCCCGGCGGACCGAGCAGTTCGGCTACCACCGCTACTGGTTCGCCGAGCACCACCTCAACCCGGGCGTGGCCGGCGCGTCCCCGCCGATCCTCATCGCCCTGGTCGCCGGCGCGACGAGCACCATCCGGCTCGGCTCCGCCGGGGTCCAGCTCGCCCACCGCACGCCGCTGGCCACGGTCGAGGAGTTCGGGCTCGTCGACGCGCTCCACCCCGGGCGGCTCGACCTCGGCCTCGGCCGCAGCGGCAAGCAGCTCGTTCGCGAGTACGCCGCCGCGGCGGCCCGCCCCACCGCGCCCGCCCAGGCCGCCAACGGCCTGCTGATCCCGCCGAAACCCGACTTCAGCGGGCTGGCCCGGTCCGCGCGGATCGGCGTGACCTTCGGGCTGCTGCAGCAGCCCGGCGCCGAGTCCCCCGACTACGGCGAGCAGGTCGACGACATCCTGGCGCTGCTCGGCGGCACCTACCGGTCCGCCGACGGCGTCGAAGCGCACGCCGTGCCCGGCGAAGGCACGCGGCCGCAGATCTGGATCCTCGGCAGCAGCGGCGGGCAGAGCGCGTCCGTCGCCGGCCGCAACTCGCTGCGCTTCGCCGCGAACTACCACGTCAGCCCGTCGAGCGTGCTCGAAGCGGTCGACGCCTACCGGAAGGCCTTCCAGCCGTCGGACGCGCTCCGGGAGCCCTACGTCGCGGTGTCGGCCGACGTCGTCGTCGCCGAAGACGACGCCACCGCCCGGGAACTGGCCTCCGGCTACGCCCTGTGGGTGCGCAGCATCCGCCGTGCCGAAGGGGCGATCCCCTTCCCCACGCCCGCCGAAGCGGCGGCACACGAGTGGAGCGACGAAGACCGCGCGCTGGTCGCCGACCGCGTCGACACCCAGTTCACCGGCTCGCCCGCCACGGTGGCGGCCCGGTTGCGGCAGCTGCAGGAGGCGACCGGCGCGGACGAGCTCGTCATCACGACCATCACCCACGACCACGCCGACCGGGTCCGGTCCTACGAGCTGCTGGCCGAGCACTGGCACCGCGGGCCCGGGTTGAACTCCGCCTGACCGGGTATCCGGGGCCCAACTCACCGATGGAGGAGGCTCCGCCATGCCGTCCGATGACCGAACCCGGCGCCCGACCGATCCGGCCGCCGAAGAGCACGACGACCCGCACGGCAACACCCCGGAGGCGCAAAGCGAAACCCTCCGCGGCGAGCAGGGCACGTCGAGCGGGGACGAACACGACGACAGCGACCCCCAGTCGGGCTGACGTTCGGTCGCGTTCGGACAGTCCGAACGCGACTCGCCGGCGCTCGAGGCCGCGGGTTGATCTCCGGCAGGCCGGCAGCCGGGACCCACACCACGAAAATGGTCATGCCCCGGGACACCCCGGCCTTGACCGGGCGAAACGGGGAAAACCTCCGCGACGATGCGGCACCACGGCGACGCGTGCGCGATGATGGGCACGGGAACGGCCGGATGAGTGGTGGTCGCCGGATGTGCGGAGGTAGCGGGCGGTGGACGGTCGGCGCCGTGAGCGGCTGTGGCGGCTGCTCAGCGAGCGTGCGCCGGGCGAGGGCGGCTGGGCCGGCGTCGTCGTCGCCCTGGTGGTGGCGGAGCTGCAGGTGGACGGCGCCGCGATCACCGTGCGGACGGAGTCCCGGGTGCAGGACCTGGCCGCGGCGAGCGACCACTGGACCGCCGCGCTCGAGGAACTGCAGTACACCGTCGGTGAAGGCCCCGGGGTCGAAGCGTACGAAGCCGGCGGCCCGGTCCTGGTGGACGACCTGCGGGCAGACCGGGACCGGTGGCCGGGACTGACCGACAGCGCGCTCCCCAGCGGGCTCGCGGCGGCGTTCGCCTTCCCGCTGCAGGCCGGCGCGATCCGGCTCGGAACGCTGGGCCTCTACCGGCGGCGGACCGGCGGGCTGTCCGCCGACGAGCTGGCCGACGCGCTCGTGCTGGCGGACCTCGCGACGACCGCGTTGCTCACCGACAGCGCCGGCACCGAACCGGCGTCGCCACCGGCCCACGAGGGTTTCTACGACGACGTCAACGTCGCGACCGGGATGCTGGCGACCGAGCTGCGGGTGAGCCTGGAAGACGCGCTGCTGCGGCTGAGGGCGCACGCCTTCAGCCACCACCTGCCGTTGACCGAGGTCGCGCGGGCGGTCGTGCTGCGGCAGCTGCGCCTCGAAGCACCACCCGACTGAGCCTCGGGCGACCACCGGGCCGGGGCCGTGGGGTGCCCGTATGCTGACGGCGTGAGCACTCCGACGGATCACTTCGGCGACGCCGTCACCGAAATCACCGCGCTGCTGGCCGCCCACCACGACGGGCTGACCGTGCTGCGAGCGGTGACGCAGGCGTACGGCACGGCGCTGGAGGCCACCGCGACCGGCGTGCTCGTGACCGACCCCCGGGGCGGCGTCAGCGTGCTCTCGGCGTCCGACGAAACGGTCCGGTTCATCGAGGTCCTGCAGGCCCAGGCCGGTGAGGGCTCCTGTGTGGACTGCGTCGAGGACAACTCCATCGTCCGCAGCGCCGACCTGGCCCGGGAGCGGCGGTGGCCGAAGTTCGTCGCCACGGCGACGGCCGCCGGCTTCCGGGCGGTCTACGCGTTCCCGATGTCGCTGGTCGACCAAGCCGTCGGAGGGCTCAACGTCTTCTACGACCGGCCGGTGGACCTTTCGGTGTGGCGGCTGCGGCAGGGGCAGGCGCTCGCCGACCTGGCGACGCTCGGGCTCACCCAGGAGCGTGATCAACGGCGGTTGGCGCGGCTGGCCGAGCACACGCTGACGACGTTGAACGACCGGGTGCACATCGGTCAGGCGGTCGGCGTGGTCGCCGCCTCGCTGGACATCGCGCCGGACGTCGCGCGGGCGCGGTTGTTCGCCTACAGCACCCACTCCGGCCGCAGCCTGCGCGAGGTCGCCCAGGCGGTGACCGACCAGGCCCTCGACCTGCAGTCGGCCCTGGGGGCCTGAAGCTCAGTCCCAGCCGGCGTCGGGGTCGGCCCGGCCGTTCGCGTCGGCGTCGACCACCGCGATGATCCGGCGGGCTTCGACCTCCTGACCGGCGGCGGTGCCGGTGACGTCGAGCTCGTCGCGCGCTTGCTCGCGCCGGCAGTCGTGCCAGACCTGGAGGATGCCGACGGCCTCGTTCTCCGCGGCGCGAAGCTCGGTCCGCGTGAGCAGCCGGCGCGCGACCTCTTCCGGTCGCGAGCCGGCACCCGGCCCGGAGCAGCTCACGGGCGCGGCAGTCCACGGTCGAGCCCGGCCCGGCGCCGGTCGCTCTCGCACGGCTCAACGACGCCGGGATCGGCCAGGAGGAGCGCGGCGATGTCGCGCACCTTGCGGTTGCTGCGCTGGGACAGCCGGGTGAGCCAGGCGAACGCCTCGTCGGCGGTGAGGCCGCGGCGCGCCATCACGATCCCCTTGGCCGTCGCGATCGCGTCCCGCGACTCGAGCGCGGTGAGCAGCTGCCGGGCTTCGAGCTCGGCGAGCCGCCAGCGGGCCACGGTCAGGATCACCCCCGACATCGCGGTGGTGAACACCGCGAGCAGCGCGGCGTGCACCGGCTCGAAGGCGCCCGGGCGGCGGCTCCACACGTTGAGTGTCCCCGACAGGCGGTGGTAGTGCGCGGCCTCCTGCTCGGCGGCGTCGTCGGCGCGCACGAACAGCGGGCACGAGAGCATCGTCTCGACACCGGCGCCGGCGGCGGCACGGGCGAACGCGGGCCATCGGCGGCGTGCCTGGCCGAGGTCGGTCCGCACGACCGTCTCGGTCCGCGTCGCCTCGATGCAGGGGCCGTCGCCGAGGGCGTACTGGGCCTCGTCGAGAGCGAGGACGGCCGCATCGGTCGCCGCGACGGTGGTGGGCACCCCGCCGTCGAACAGGGTCACGCTCGCCGCGTCGGCGCCGGGTACCAGCGTCACGGCCCGGGCCGCCATCCGCGCGAGCGCCTCGTCGCGGGGCTGTTCGGCCCGCAACGATTCCGCGAGCTCGAGCAGGGCCACCGACACGTCGTGGACGTGATCCGCCGTCATCCCGCTTCCGCGCCTCCTTGGATTGCCTGTCCACCCCGACCGTACGCGGTGACGCGGCCCACCGCGCGCGACGGACCGCGCACGCGGCGTTGCCGGGCGGCCGGGTTTCGCCAGGCCGGCAGCGGGCACCCGCCACGCATGACCGCGCTGCCCGCACCGCTCTCGCTCTGGGTCGACACCGCTCCGGCGCCCGACCGCACCGGTGAGCCGGTGCCCCCGGAGGCCGACGTCGCGGTCCTCGGGGCGGGCATCGCCGGGCTCACCACCGCGCTGCTGCTCGCGCGCGCCGGCCGCTCGGTCGTCGTGCTCGAGGCCGAGCGCGTCGCGGCCGGGGTGTCCGGCCACACCACCGCGAAGGTCAGCGCGCAGCACGGCGCCAAGTACGCGGAGCTGACCTCCCGGCACGGCGCGAAGGCGGCGTCGACCTACGCCCAGTCGCAGGCCGCCGCCCTCGAGTGGATCGCCGCGACGTCGGCGGAGCTCGGGATCGACTGCGGTTTCACCCGCGCGGACAGCTACGTCTACACGACGCGGGAGCGCACCCTCGCCTCGCTGGAGCGGGAGGCCGACGCCGCCGCGGCGGCCGGGCTGCCGGCGTCGTTCGGCACCGAAGTCGCGCTCGACGTGCCCGCCCTCGGCGCCGTCCGGACCACCGGGCAGGCGCACTTCCACCCCCGCCGCTGGCTGCTCGGCCTGGCCGAACAGGTCGAGCGGGCGGGCGGGACCATCGTCGAGAACGCCCGCGCCACCGCGCTGGGCGGACGGACCGTCCGTACCTCGCGCGGAGACGTCGTGGCCGGCCACGTCGTCGTCGCGACGCACTACCCGGTGCTCGACCGCGGCCTGTACTTCGCCCGCCTCGAGCCGGTCCGCGACCTCGTCGTCGCGGGCCCGGCCGCCGGCGACGCCCCGCCCGACGGCATGTTCCTGGACGCGGACACCCACCACTCGGTGCGCCGGTACACCGAAAACGGCACGCCGATGGTGATCGCCGGCGGCGAGCACTACCGCGTCGGGGCGCACGTCGACGTCGAGCGCCGGTACCGGCGGCTCGCGGACTGGGCGGACGCGCACGCGGGCCTGCACCGCGTCACGCACCGCTGGTCCGCACACGACCTGTCCACTGTGGACCTGCTGCCGTACGTCGGCCGGTACCTGCCCGGGGCGCGGAACCTGTGGGTCGCGACCGGGTTCGGCCAGTGGGGCATGACCGGCGGCACCGCGGCCGGGCACGTCCTCGCCGCGCGGATCCTCGGCGAACCGCACCCCGCCGCGGACCTGTACGACCCCAACCGCTTCGACGCCGGTTCGGTGCTCGGCCTGGCCGAGGACAACCTCACCGTGGCGAAGTACCTGATCGGCGACCACGTCGCCGCGCTGTGGCGCACCGCGAAGCTCGACGACCTCGGCCCCGGTGACGCCGAGATCGTGCGGGTGGGCGGCGAGCTCGTCGCCGCCCACCGCGACGAAGCCGGGCAGTTGCACACCGTCGGCGCGCACTGCACCCATCTGGGTTGTCTCGTCTCGTTCAACGACGCCGAAAAAACCTGGGACTGTCCCTGTCACGGCTCGCGCTTCGGCGTCGACGGCGAAGTCGTGCAAGGCCCGGCCGTCCGGCCGCTCCGCCGCGGGCCCGCCTGAGCCCGTCCGGGGTTTCGCCGCGCCCGGCGGGGGTACCTGGCGTCGATGGGACGCACCCGGCTGCGCCGCAGTGACCTGCGCGGCCCCGGCATCCGGCGAGTTCGCCGCGGCCGGGGCTTTTCGTACGCCATGCCCGACGGCACCCCGGTCACCGACCAGGAGCTCCTCGACCGGATCGCGGGCCTGGTCATCCCGCCCGCGTGGCGGCAGGTGTGGATCTGCCCGCACCCGAACGGGCACGTCCAGGCCGTCGGGACCGACGACGCCGGCCGGCGCCAGTACCTCTACCACGAGCAGTGGCGGCGGGACCGTGACGAGGAGAAGCACGACCGCGTCCTGGCGATGGCGCGCCGCCTGCCCGCGTGGCGGGCCTCGGTCGAGGCCGACCTGGCCGGGACCGGCCTGACGCGGCGGCGGGTGCTCGCGGCGGCCCTGCGGATGCTCGACCGCGGGATCTTCCGCACGGGCGGCGAGGAGTACGCCGAAGAGAACGGCACCCACGGCGTCGCGACGCTGCTGCGTTCGCACGTCACGGTCCGCGGGGACGAGTGCCGGTTCCGCTACGTCGCCAAGGGCGGCTTGGACCGGGAGGTGGCGATCCGGGACGCCGCGCTGGCCGCGGTGGTGAAGTCCCTGCGGCGCAGCCGGACGGGCAGCGACCGGCTGCTCGTCTACCGCGAGGACGGCGCCTGGCACGAGGTGCGCGCGGCCGACGTCAACGAGCGGTTCAAGGAACTGGCCGGCGAAGACTGCACGGCGAAGGACCTGCGCACGTGGACCGCGACGGTGCTGGCGGCGGCCGCGTTCGCCGCGGCCGGGCCCCCGGCGTCGAAGGCCGCCGGCAAGCGCGCGGAGTCGGGCGTGATGAAGGAGGTCTCGCACGCGCTCGGCAACACCCCGGCGGTCTGCCGGACGTCCTATGTGGACCCCCGGGTGGTGGCGGCCTACCGCGGCGAGCGCACGATCGCGGCCGCGCTGAAGCGGGCCGGGCGCCTCGACGGGGACGACGCGCGAGCCGTGCTGGAGAAGGCCTGCGCGCGCTTGCTCAGCCGCGCCTGAACCCGCGTTCACGGGCACCCGCGAAGCGAGACGTCCCAGCCCCCCGCCTCGACCCCACGCGCGCTGGCCGGCTCCCGCGCTCGCCGAGCTGGACGCCGTGCATCGTCGCGACCCCGCGTGGCGAGCACCGCCACTTCGCCCGGGTCCCGGCCGCGCAGCACCGTCGTAGGCCGCGACCGCGGGCACGTCGACACCCGCGGCCCCGGCGCCCTCATCACCGGCCCAGGATCGGCTGCCCGGCACAGTTGTCATCCTCAATTGCGGGGCGGGCGTCCCTTACCTAGGGGACGGCCGACCGGTTCCCACCGCTCGCCCAGCGGAAATGCGCGGAATGCGCCCGTGTCGCGCAGGCATGAAGGCCCGGCCCGGTATCCGCTGAGCGCATTCGCGGCCCGGCCGCTTTCGGAGCCGACCCCGCCACAGCCGAGAGATAGGATCTCTGAGCGCAGACCCGCATGTCCCGCCTGGTGACACATGACCGTCAAGTGCTGCACGTGCAGGTCACTCAGCTTGACTCATCCGATCTTTGATGGTTCCCTGAGTGGGCCGCCGCAGAAGTCACGGGACTGACTGTCACCCGATTCCGGGAGTGCGAATGAGCGTGCGGCGAATGCGGAACCCGGCCGGAAATCATCCTCGGGCCGGGACGGGGCCTCCGGAATTCCCCACCGTCACCGCTTTCCCCCTAATCAGGCATTCGCGGCGAGAAGACGCTTTCTCTCCTTACCCCGCTGAATTCACCACCAGAGGAGCTGACATGGTCTCCGCCCTCCCCCGCGCACTGGCCGCGACCGGCGTCGCCGGACTGCTCGCCATCTGCGGTCCGGTGGCCACCCCGGCCGGCGCGGCCGCCGGCCCCCGGACACTGACCGCGTCGTCACCGGGCCGGCTCACCGAGGCCCTGGCCCAGGCGCGGCCGGGCGACCGGGTCGAGGTGGCCGCCGGCGCCTACGCCACCGGCCTGATCCGGGTGCCGCACTCGGGCACCGCGCAGGCGCCGATCACCATCGCCGCGGCCCAGCCCGGGCAGGTCCGGTTCACCGGGGCCGGCGGGCTGGACCTGACCGGGGCGTCCCACGTCGTCGTGCAAGGCTTCGAGTTCGACAACGACGCCGGGCTGACCGTGCCGGGCAACGCCGCCGCCAACCGGATAACACGAAACACCTTCAGCGGGAATCCGGGCGGCGCCGACCTGACGGTCAAGGCCGACGACACCGAAGTCGACCACAACACTTTCCAGAACCGGACGGCGCAGGGGGTCTACCTCCAGGTCGTCGGCCCCGGCGCGCACGACATGGCCCAGCGGGTCCACGCGCACCACAACTACTTCTACAACCACCAGTACCAAGGCGCGAACGGCGGCGAGTCGATCCGCTTCGGCCTCTCCGGCCGCCAGCACGCGGTGGCGAACGGGCTGATCGAGGACAACCTGTTCGACAAGGCCGACGGCGACTCAGAAGCGATTTCCATCAAGTCGACCAGCAACGTGGTGCGGTACAACACGGTCGTCAACAGCCGGGGAACGATCTCCTTGAGGCACGGGTGGAACACGCGCGTCGAGGGCAACATCCTCGTCGGCGGCAGCACCGGCATCCGCTTCTTCGGCAACAACCACGTCATCGTCAACAACGTCGTCGAGGACACCACGGGGCCGGCGATGGAGGTCGGCGGCGGCGAGGTCCGCGACGACACCACCAGCGGCACCGATCACGAGGCCGCCGACCACTGCCTGGTCGCGTTCAACACGCTCTCCGGCAGCGGCCCGCTCGTCTGGTACAACAGCGGCAAGCCGTTCCCACCCTCGGACGACACGCTCGCCGACAACATCCTGCTCGGCCACGGCCAGCCGGCGGCCAAGGAAAGCGGCACGTCCTCGCACTTCACCGGCAACATCCTGTTCGGCTCCCCCGCCGGCACCCTGCCCGCGGGCGCCTACAAGACAATCGACCCGAAGCTGGCGAAGGACACACACGGTCTGCTGCGGCCCGCCGCCGACAGTCCGGCGATCGGCGCGGCGACCGGCTCCTTCCCGCAGGTAACGCTCGACATCGACCAGCAGACCCGGCCGGCCGCCAAGGACACCGGCGCCGATCAGTACACCATCGCCACCCCAGCCCGGCCGCTGACCCCGGCCGACGTTGGCCCCCGTGCGCCATAATCCCTGCTCGCCCGGCGAACTTGCTACGCGGGCGTGCCGGATCCGGGTGGAGGCAGTCGGGGAAACGCGGCGGCGAGTGTTCGACGCCGCCGCCGATCTGCCGCACCGGCGGTTACGCGTCGACATCTGTGGGAGGACGTCGCCGCCGGCACCGGCGTGTCCGTGCAGACAGTGCGGTCGCCACCGGCCGATCTACGTCGCCCTGGCGGTGACCTGCGAGGGCCGCCGCGACATCCTCGGCTGGTGGGCCGACGACGGAACCGCGGTGTCGTCGACGTGCTCATAGTCGTGTGTGATGGGTTGACTGGCCTGCCGGACGCGATCATGACCGTCTGGCCGCAGACGATCACTCGGATGTGCGTGGTTCATCTGCTGCGCAACAGTTTCCGTTGCCGGGTTGACCTGTTGATATTCCACGCCCGCGTCGTACGCAGGGCCTAATACGAGTGATCGGGCGGTTTGGGTCACGCGGGTGCAGCGACAGTCGGCCGATCACACCTACTCGGTAGCGACGCCCGACCGTCAGCCGCGGTGTCCGCCGATAGCTTCCAGCGGGCCGGTGTGACGCACTCTCATGCCGATGAGCGCGACAGCCTCACCCCTACGCCTCGTACGGTTCAAACACCGGTTCTTCGCTGGAAAATCGTCTGGGAAGATCGGCGCCGGACCTGGTTCGCCTCCTCGAACTCAAGCCCACGCCGCCACGCAGCTCGCAGCGCTCACCAAGCCTCCAGGCAGCCCGGGACGATCGCTGGCGAGTGCGGTTCAGCGCACCGGAGCCGTCCGTGAGGTTCGACCCTGTCCCTTCGCGGAATCGACGCAGACCCTCATCCGCACTGCATGGTGCACCGCACGCGGTCGAATCGGCCGACCTCAAGATCGTCGGTCCGGATGAGCCAGTACAGCATCCCGACATCGCCCCACGTCA
Source organism: Amycolatopsis stemonae (assembly GCF_054781455.1). Taxonomy (NCBI): domain Bacteria; kingdom Bacillati; phylum Actinomycetota; class Actinomycetes; order Pseudonocardiales; family Pseudonocardiaceae; genus Amycolatopsis; species Amycolatopsis stemonae. The sequence continues at coordinate 46,034 of NZ_BAAGUJ010000012.1, forward strand.
TGTCGGCGACTTCGTCACTGTCGATCTGGGCCAGCAGCACCCACTGGGCCGCCTCCTCGGCCAAGCGAGGGTCCTGCCACGAGCCCTCGAGTATCGCCGCGGCGACCTCCTTCTCCACGGCGTCTTGAACCGGAGCGGCGAACCCGCCGACCTGGTGCTGCGGGCCGCTGCTGTTGACCTCGTAGACCAGCTCACCGAACACGTCGGTCCCCCACCGACCGGGACCGAGGACCGTCGCCACAGCCTCGGCCAGGGAAGCCCCGCTGGCAGTCTTCGTCCAGTCCAACAGCACATGCTCGCGCTCCGGCGCCGTCGCCACGACCTCACCGAACAGGTCCCGGCCCGGGTACGGCTTGATGCCTGCAGGAGCCGGCCGTTCGACGACCGGCACGTCCGCCGGGACGAACAGAACCCGGCTGCCCTCGGCGTCGCCGACCAGCGCCAAGTCGTCCTCGACGGGTCGGCGGCACCCGTCGAAGTAGAAGAACAACAGCATGCCCGCCTCCGGCAGTGCCACGGTCAGGAACTCGCGCGGCAGCGAAGCACAGTCCACCGCGGCAACGAAGTTGAGTGGTCCCCGACCCAGCCACACCGGCCACTCCACCTCCGCAGGCATGGCCGGATTCCCGCCGATCCGTCCCACACGCGGCCCCGCACCAACCGAGGCCAACCGGATGCCCGGCCGGAAAAGTCCCGCCCACGCCGCTGCTGCCTCCGCGGGCAGGCGCTCGTAGGCCACGGCACTAAGTCGATCTCTCCATGACGTCACCGACACATCCTGGCAGCACACCAACACAACGCCCAACCCGCCCGACCAGCTCCGTCGCGCAGCCGACGCAAAAGGAGTGACGATCACCGCGCTCATTCAGCGTGGAGTGACAGGTGGATCGTCAGGACGCCGGTCCAGCGAGCCACTACGATCCCGATCATGACCGCGGACAATTTCGTGCCAGCCGGCTTCGAGCCGCCGACTTCGCTCGCAACCGACCAGTTCCGCCTCGAACCGCTGGGGCCACAGCACAATCCCGCCGATCATGCCGCATGGATGTCCAGTATCGAGCACGTCCGGTCCACTCCCGGCTTTCACAACGGCAACTGGCCACCACGCGACGGCATGACGTCCGAGGCGAACCTCGCCGACCTTCGCCGCCACGCCGACGACTTCACGCGCAGGGCGGGTTTCACCTTTACCGTTCTCACCCCGCATGACAACGACGTCATCGGCTGCGTCTACCTGTACCCTTCGGCCTCCGAGGAGTGGGATGTCACAGTACGGTCCTGGGTGCGGGCCGACAGATCAAGCCTGGACGTACCGCTCGCCGACGCCGTCGCGCACTGGCTCACCACCGACTGGCCCTGGCAACGCGTGGACCGCTGCGGTCGCTGACTCCGTACGTCCTGTCATGCCGCGGAGCGGGCGTTGAAGCAGGAACCCCGACACCTCCCGTCGAGACGTGAGTTCCCCGGCCCCGGCCCGGCTCGAACGGGCTGCCACCCACCCTTACCGGGTAGATACGCCTTGGGCGCGCTCGTCGCGCTTGGACCATGCTGCCGGAACTACCCGGCCGGTTCATCGAGGCGGTTCAGAGCGTCGCGAAAGGGGCCGCTCTGGTGAAGGCCCGCGAGCGCGATGACCATGTTGTCCACGCCGGACTCGCGGACGATCAGGCCATCGGAGCACCAGAAGCAACCGCCCCCGCCGTACTGTCCGGTACCGGCCCATTCCGACATCAGACGCTCGACCTTCAGCGGTGTGAAGATCGTCGCGCTCCAGCGAGAACCGTCAGGCAGGCGAACTTCGGCATCGACGTTCTCTACCGCCTCGATACGTTCGCCAGCGCCGACCATGAAGGTCACATCGAAGACGGAGGTCCGGACTCCGTAGAACGGCCAGTCCCAGCCCCACCCCAGCGGGACCACATCCGCTCATGGGTCTGTAGTTGATGAGTCGCCGGCTGAAGCTCCCCTGGATCCTTCCCGCTCTGGTATGCATGCTGGAATGTGCCGTGTCGGCGACGCACAGCAAGGAGCGGGGATATGGCCATCAGGTGGCTGAAGCGAAAAGGATGTCGTTGCGATCCGCAGTGGCCGTCGCTGGTCACGGAGCAACGCGGCTACTCGATGCCCGCGATTCCGGACGAACACGGCAGTCCGTGGACCCGCATGAACGATCTTCGTGCGAGGTGTGGGGTCTGCGATGCCACCTACCCCGGGAACTTCGTGATAGCGCCGGGGACACCGCCTCCGTTTGAGTGGGCGAGAGAATCGGAGAGTTAGAGGCATCCGCCTGCGGTCGATGCTCGACTGCATCTCGGCGCGCCTGGCCGGGCACGGCGCGCCGAGTGGTCAATGACGTCGATTGCTCTGCCTGCAGACTGTCACGGGCGACGACGGCGGAGCCGCGCGGCTGGCGTTCCCGGTCGCCGGCGAGCGGGGCCGGAGGTACGACCGCCGGAACTGGTGCGCGCTCATGCCGCATACCGCGCGGTCGACGCCGGCCGAGTCGATGAGAGCGTGCTCATCGACTCGGGGGTACTACTTCCACAACCTCGGCGAGTCCGACGATCCGGGCTCCCTCACGCATCGACAGCCGCAGCCCCGGCTCGACCGGTGGCCAGAGATCAGGCATGAGCGGATGCAGTCGCACCGTCGCCACTTCACCCGGCGCGAGTGTCTTCACCGTCTCCAACGTCAGCGGTGCATCGTGGCTTTCCGGATGGACATCCGGCGGGAAGGCCCAATGCGACCGGTAACCGGAGTGGATCGGGGTTCGGCGACCACCTTGGCTCGCGGCCATGAGCCGCAACAGTGCGCGGACGTATCCCCGCTCGGCTTCAGTTTCTGTCCATCGGTCGTGCTCATGATCAGGATCCATGCTGAGACCATGTCGTACCCGCTCGCTCTGGCCGATGCGCGGGGTGGTTTCCGTGTTCGTTCAGCCCCGGTGATGCGCGGCGAGAGCTACGCAGGGTGGTGGGCGGCGGTGCCAAGCGTGAGCCAGGCACCGATCCTGATCCCCCGCAGCGGCGACTTTCGCGTTGCTCACCGCGATTCGCCTTCGGGTGCGAAGGCGACCCGCACCGAGCCGAGGCCGGAAATCTCGGCGTGGAAGACGTCTCCTGGTGTGACGGGGACCATGGGACCGAGTGCGCCGGTCAGCACGATGTCGCCCGCCCGCAGGGGATCTCCCCGGCGGGCCGACGTGGATGCCAGCCAGCGGGCGGCGGCCAGGGGCTGCCGAGGCAGTCGGCGCCGCTGCCCGCCGAGACCACCTTGCCGTGGCGGGACAACGTCATCCGCACCGTCCGCAGGTCCACCCGGTCGAGCGGCACTCGGGTGCCGCCCAGTACGAACAGGCCGGATGACGCGTTGTCCGCGACCGTGTCCACGATGGAGATGTCCCAGTCGGTGATCCGGCTGTCCACGATCTCCAGCGCGGGCACCGCGAAGCCGGTGGCGCGCATCACGTCCGCCGCGGTGCAGTCCGGGTCCGGCAGGTCGTCGGCCAGCACCAGGGCGACCTCGGCCTCGATCTTGGGTTGCAGCAGCCGGCGGGCGGGCACGGTGCCGCCGTCGGCCACGGCCATGTCGGCGAACAGCGCACCGAAATCGGGCTGGGCGACCCCCAGCCGGCGCTGGACAGCCGGCGAGGTCAGGCCGATCTTGCGGCCGGCCGGCCGCCGGCCCGCAGCCAGTGCGCGCTCGGTGTTCAGCCGCTGGACCGCGTAGGCGGCCTCGATGTCGCCGAAGGTGAACAGGTCGCGGATCGGCAGGCACGGCTTGCCGGTGTCGACGGCGTTCTGCAGCCGGTCCGCCGCTTCGCGGACGGCGGTGTTCACGGCAGCCACCGGGTCGGGCGGGTGGGCATGCGATACCTCCAGGGGTCAAGCGCCGAACGGATCCAGGCAGAAGCCGGACCAGGCGTCGGAGTACTCCGGGTCCGCCGCCGGGCTGAGCAGGTGCCGGTACCGGCCGGCGTGGAACACCAGTGGCTCGCCCGCAGCGTCGGCGAGGTGACGGACCTGGCCGACGAACAACGTGTGGTCACCGGCGGGGTGTGCCTCGACGATCTCCGCGGCCACCTGGGCCAGCGCCCCGGCCACGAGGGGGACCCCGGCGTGGTCGTCGAACCGTGGCCGCAGGTCCGGGTCCGGCCGGCCGCTGAAGTGCGTGCTGAGCGGTTCCTGGTCCGCGGCGAGGACGCTGACGCCGTAAACGCCGCTCTCCACGAGGAGATCGTGCATCCTGGCGTGTCGGGCGATGGACACCACGACGAGGGCGGGCACGAGGGACACCGACATGAAACCGTTGGCGGTCATGCAGTGCGGCCCCGCCGGGGTCGGCGTGCTGATGATCGTGATGCCGGTGGCGAACCGGCCCATGGCGTCGCGAAACCGCCTCGGGTCGACGCTCGCCGGCGCGGCGGTACTCATGGTCCTCCTCGGGTTTCCGGTTTCAGCTGGCGACCGCTCCGGCCGTCGCCAGCAGCAGGTCCAGCAAGACGCCCTCGACGTTCGCGGTGACGACGGTGTCGACGAGACCGGTGAAGGCGTCGAGCCACGCGCCCGGGTCGACGACGACGATCCGGCCGGCGGCCTTGACCGCCTGCAGCGTGCCGAGGTCGTGCCGCCCGAACCCGAGGTAGACCGCGGGTGCGATGCTGCGGGCCAGTGGGCCGATCTCGAGCTGCGGCGGCGCCTCCCCCGCGGCGACCGCGGCGGCCGTCGCGACGAGCGCGATGCCCGGTGTCGCGGCGACGCGTTCGGCGACGCGGCGGGCCCCGGTGCCCAGGCCGGGCCCGAGCCCGATGACCAGCCGGGCCGCGGCGATCCGCGGTCCGTCCGGACGCTCGACCCGGCGCTCGAGCGCGGTGCACGACGCGTCACCGGTCGCCGTGCCACCGGCGAACTCGACGTCCGGCTCCCGCTGGTCGCGAACCGCTCGCGCGGTGAAGGAACCGGGCCGCAACGTGCCCATCGACGGCGTGGAGTGCGCGATCACCGGCGCGACGACGTCCGCCGACAGCGCCGGTTTGAGCCAGAGCAGGTCGGGCTCGTCGGTGTCGGCGTCACGGACTTCCAGTGCGGTGAAGTCGCCGGTCAGGCCGAGCCCGAGCCGGGCGGCGACACGCGGGGCGTAGTCGCGGCCACGGGCGCTGAACGGCGCGATCACCGCGAACGGCGCGTGCGCGGCGATCGCCGTGCTCAGTGCGTCGGTGACCAGGTACGTGCGGTAGTCCGCCGGCTCGGTGCCCCGCAGGACCAGCACCCGGTCTGCCCCGTGCGCGTAGAGCACGCGGGGGAGGTCGTGCGGCTCGTCGCACGGCAGCACCGCCACGATCGTGGCCCGCAGCGCGCCCGCGACCGAGCGGGCGCAGGCCAGCGCTTCGAGACTCGCCGGGTGGAGGCCACCGCCGGGCAGTGGCTCGGCGACCGTCCAGATCTCGCGCGACGGCGTGGGCACGACGACTTCGGCCTCGGGCTCGAGCGGCGCGAAGGCCGCCTCCAGCAGTTCCGCGGTGTCGAACCCGGCCCCGACGTACTCGGCCCGGCGTTCGCGCGCCTCGTGCCGGATCTCGGCCACGAAGGTCGGCGAACCGCGGGTGCCGAAGTCCTTCGGTCCTCCCCCGAGGTCCTCGGCGGTGAGGGTTTCGACGGCCGACGCGTCGGCCTCGGTCACCCACGGTGGCTCGGTGCCCCGCCCGACGGCGACCACGGCGGGCAGCGCGACGGTCCAGGCTTCCCGGCCGACGTCGGTTTCGACGTCCGCGGCGAGCACACCGTCGCCGATCCGCAGGCTCGTGGCCTGGGTCAGCTGCGGCAGCCCGGCCAGCTCCGCGACCTGCGGGCCGACCTGGGCGGTGCCGCCGTCGAGCGTCCACCGGCCGGTGAGGACCAGGTTCGGCCGCTCCCGCTCGACGAGCCGCGCCAGGGTGCGGGCCGTCGCCAGGGTGTCGGCGCCGGCGAAGCGGCGGTCGACCAGGTGCACGGCCCGGTCGGCCCCCCGGCGCAGCGCGTCGAGCAGGGTCTCCGCGGCCGCGGGCGGCCCCATCGTCACGGCCACCACCTCCCAGCCGGTCTCCGCCCGCAGGGTCAGCGCCTGCGCCAGCGCGTGCAGGTCCGGCGGGTTGGTGACGACCTGGTCGTCGTCCCGGCGGATCCGTTTCGTCCGTTCGTCGAAGACGCCCCGGCCCGGCACCGGGACCTGCTTGAGGCAGACGAGGACGCGGCCCGGCGTGGTCACCCCTGCGCTCCGGCGTAGGCGTCGTCCTCGACGTCGTACTCCTCGCCCGGCGCCAGCATCCGGAACTCCTTCTTGCGCGCCCCGCACACCGGGCAGACCCAGTCGTCCGGGATGTCGGCGAAGGACGTGCCGGGCTCGATCCCGCCTTCGGGGTCGCCGAGGCGGGGGTCGTACACGTCCTGGCAGACATCGCAGATCCACAGCGCGGTGTCCGGATCGGCCTGGGTTTCTTCGGTAGCCACGAGCGTCTTCATCGACGCCTCCTTTCGAGGGTGGAAAGGAGACGGCCCCGGAACTCGGGGTTTCCGAGGCCGTCTCCCCGCTTGGTGCGGGGGCGGGTCAGGGTTCGAGCCCCGCCATGCGCGTCATCCCGCGCACGCCCAGCCCGCCGTCGCTGTGGATGATCGTGCCGGTCACCGCGGGCACGCGTTCCTTGGCGGCGAGGAACGCGTAGGCCCAGGAGTGGTCCTCCGGCTGGGCGACGACGCCCAGGGGGTTGATCCCCTTGATCAGGCCTTCGATGTCCGGGACGTCCTTGAGCGACTGACCTTCGTTGGCCAGCGCGGGAATCCCCCGCAGGTCCGTGATCGTGCCGCCGGGGGCCACGCCGTTGACCCGTACGTGCGGGGAAAGTTCGTACGCCAGCTCGGTCACCAGGCCGCGGACGGCGAACTTCGACGCCACGTAGAGCGGACCACCGCCACCGGGGTAGAACCCGGCGTTGGAAATGGTCAGGATGACCTGGCCCCGGTTCTCGATCAGCTGCTCCAGCGCGGCCTTCACGGTGAGGAGGTTGCTCTTCACGTTGACCGAGAAGAGCTGGTCGAACGCCTCGCCGATCTTGTCCTTCGGCAGCTGCGGGAGCTCGGTGAAGTAGTCGAACACCCCGACCGCGCAGACCACGGTGGTCACCGGGCCGAACGCTTCCGTCACGTCCGCGACGGCGCGTTCGTTGTCCCACATGGAAGTCGCGTCGCCCTGCGTCACGACCACGGCGTCCGCGGGCAGTTTCTCCTGCAGGTCCCGCGCCTTCTCCGGCGAGATCTCGAGGATGCCGACCTTCGCGCCCTCTTGCACGTAGAGGTCGACCACGGCCCGGCCGATCCCCGATCCCCCGCCGGTGACCAGTGCGACCTTCCCGTCCAGGAAACCCATGGGAATCAGTCCTTTCCGAGCAGAGCCGACAGCGGGCGCGCGTTGAGCTCCGTCCCGGGGCCGTACGGGGTGTCGAGCAGCTTCGAATACATTTCGGGCGGCTGCCAGGTGAGGCTTTCCAGCTGCAGCGGGTCGAGCAGCGTCTGGAACCCGAGCCGGGGCGAGCGGACCAGGAGGCGTTCCCGCTGGCCGGTGCTGGTGTAGCTCACCTGGATCACCGTGAACTCGTTGGCGATCTGGATGATCGGGTCCTGGCCCGCGTTGTGGATGATAGTCACCGAACTGCCTCCGTCACATGATCAGGGCGAGGTTGTGCGTCATGACGGTGGTCTGGTCGAGCACGACCACCCGCTTGGCGAGCCGGTAGCCGCCGGCCACCCGGCGGAGCACGTCGTGGCGCTCGCCGGAGAGGATGTCGAACGTCGCGACGTCACCGCGGGTGCGGTACAGCAGCAGGTTCGACTTGACGGCCACCTCGTCCGCCGCCTCGCCGGCGGCGACCCGGACGTTGGTCACGAAGTGCCGTGAGCGGGACGGCGGGTCCTCCGCCCACGCGTACTCGGTTTCCAGGCGCAGCACGCGCATTTCCATCGAGTCCCAGTCGTCGTCCATCAGGGTCATCCCCTCGACGATGTCCGTGTCGGCCTCACGCTCGCGCGTGACCCGCAGCGGCACGACGTACGACAGGTCCTCGGCCACCAGGTCGAGCCACTCGCGGTACTTGCCGGCGTCGAGCAGTTCGGCTTCGGTGAACAGCCACTCGGTGACTTCACGCACCGTGGCGTCGGTGATCTCGGTTGCGGTGGTCATGGTCGCTACGCCTCCGCCCGCGTGAGCGCTTCGGCCGCGGCGGCGTCGGAGACCTTGCCGTTTCCGGTGTGCGGCGCCGGGTCCGTGACCATCAGCTGCATCCAGTACTCCATGAAGTTGCGCTGGTTGGCTTCGGCGTAGTCCATCGGGAACGCCTTGCCGGGACCGGGCCAGTCGGGGTCGGGCTCGTAGACGCCGCGGCCCATCTGGTAGTTGAGCTCCATCGTCTTGGCGTACTGGGCACCCAGCACCCGGGTGATGCTGCGCCAGTTCTCGGCGTCGTCCTGTTCGAACGCCCCGGAGATCCCGAACGTGCGCACGTAGGCCTGGTAGCTCTCTTCCTTGTACCAGTCCGGCGCTTCCTTCTCGACGAGGAAGAAGGACATGATCTCCATCTTGTCCGGGCCGAGCGGGTGCCACAGCCGGAGCGTGAGGAACGACGTCGGCGGCGAGACGTGGTCCTTCGACATCAGGAAGTTGCCGATCGACAGGTTCGGGAACACGGTGCCGTGGATGAAGGCGACCGGCCGGAACACCTCGACCTGCTCCGGCGAAAGCCGGCGCTGCAGCTGCTCGACGATGTTCTCCGGCATACCCAGGAACTCCGGCAGCGGGATGCCCGGCGGCGGCCCGATGATGCCGAGGCCGTGGCCGTGCTCGGTGTGCACGTGCTCGCCGTAGAGCGCGAACTTCGGGTCCGGCGGGGCCAGCCCGAGTTCCACCATGGACCGGTGCGTCATCATCGTGTGGTAGGCGTCGCCGATGAAGTTGTCCGCGCCGAGCTTCCAGTTCGCGTCGACGACCCAGCGCTGCGGGGCGCCGACGACCTCGAGGCCGGCGTCACTGCGGTCCAGGACGATGTCGAGGTAGAACTTCATGTCCCCGAGGAACTCGTCCAGGGACGGGGCTTCCGGGTCGAGGCAGCCGAAGATCAGCCCCTTGTAGGTGTCCAGCTGCGGGACCGGCTTGAGCTGCCACAGGGACTTGTCCAGTTTGTTGCCGTACGCCTCGCGCCCGGCCGGCACGCCGACGAGACTGCCTTTGTTGTTGTAGGTCCAGCCGTGGTACGGGCAGCGGAAGTGGGACGCGTTCCCCATTTCCGCGCGGCACACCTGCATGCCGCGGTGGCGGCAGCTGTTCAGGTGCCCGCGGACCTGGCCGTCCTCGTCCCGGCAGACGATGAACTGGTCCTCCGAGATGTACCGGACGACGTAGTCGCCGCGCTCCGGGATTTCGCTTTCGTGGGCCAGGAAAACCCACGAGCGGCCGAAGACGCGCTCACGCTCGGCGGCGTGCATCTCCGGGTCGTTGATGATCGCGGCCGGAACGGTCCAGTCGGCCTCTACGTCTTGCAAACCCTTCTCGAGGATCTGCCGGAGTTCATTCCTCAACATGTGACCGCCTTGGCATCGGACATCTTTGTCTCCTCCGAAGAATCGCGGGCCCACAATGCGCCGGGGCCGCCGCGACAGCTTGACTGGCTTTCTAAGATACTAGTATCTTCAGCCTCGTTGTCAAACCCCAGTTGTCCGCCGCGGAGGCGAACCGAAGGAGAGCGCACCATGGGAACACCCGTCCTGTCGCCGGAGTGGATGAAGTCCTACGCCGAGCTCTGGAACACCACGGACGCAACACGCGAGGGCCTCAAGAAGCTGAGCATGGTCGTCGAGTACCGGCTCGCGGAGAACGAGAGCCGCGCGGGCCAGATCGAGGTGAACGCCGGTGAGGTCGTGCGCGCCGGCGCTCCGGCCGAAGGCGTGAAGCCGGACTTCGTGCTGACGGCCAAGGTGGAGACCTGGCAGCGCCTCGGCGAGGGTGAACTGCCCGCCGCCAAGGCGATGGTCACCCGGAAGGTCAAGTTCCGCGGCTCCATGTCGGTGGCGCTGGCGAACCTGCCCGGCCTCGAAGCCGCCATGAAGATGTTCGGCCAGATCGACGACACCGACTGGTCGGTGGACTGACCAAGACCGCGGACACCTGAAGCCGGAGCGGGCGTCCGCTCCGGCTTTAGCACTGCCCCGGACGGCGCGAGCCCCTGCTCCACCCGGCCCAATGAGCCGGTCACCGCGCGACAGCCTTCGCTTCGGTGCGCCACAGTTCGTCACTGACACGCTAGAATCTCGGCGTGATCACCAGTACGTCCGCACCGACCTTCCCGCACCGAAGGGCCGGATAGTCCCATGCCCATGACCGCGTCAGTCACCAAGACGGACCAGATCTACCAGGCGCTCCTCGCCCAGCTGCTCGAAGGACGCCACCAGTTCGGCGAGATCCTCAGCACCTACGACCTCGCCACCGAGTTCGGCGTGAGCCGCCGGCCGGTGATGGACGCGGTGATGCGGCTGGCCTCGGCCGGGTTCATCTCGGTCATTCCGCAGGTCGGCTGCCAGGTGGCGGTCCCGGACGAACGCAAGGTGCGCGACCACTTCGCCGTGGCGGGCATCCTCGAGGGAGCGGGCGCCCGGCTCGCGGCGCTCACCGCGACCGACACCCAGCTGGCCGAGATCGACGACATGCTGGTGCGCGGCACCGGCCCGGCCAAGCGGAACGACGCACTCGCCTTCGCCGGGGCCAACCGGGACTTCCACTCGGCCGTGCTGGCCGCCTCCGGCAACCAGCGGCTGGCCGAACTGGCCATGGACACCTGGGACCTCAACGACTTCTACCTCCAGAAGAACCGGTTGAGCACGGATCTGGCGCAGGCGCAGCGCGAGCACACCGAGATCGCCGAAGCGATCGAGCACCGGGACGCGGACCGGGCCGGCAAGCTCATGGAGGAGCACGTTTCGCGGTTCTGGAAGTTCGTGGAAGTGTAGCCACATTCACCTGAACGGGTGGCATGGCGTCGGCCGTGACACCCGTTTTCTTTTTCCCTGCTGACCGGAGACGTCCTCGGCTTGCCTCTGAGATTCTAGTATGCCAACATGGCAGGACGACGCAGGAGGAAAGGATTGCTGTGGAACAGCACGTGAGCATCTGGGGCGATTTGGCGGGCGTCGACCTGCGCCAGCGGACCGTGGACGCGGCCGGCGTCGCCACCCGGGTGGTGGAGGCGGGCACCGGGCCGGCACTGGTTCTGGTGCACGGCACGGGCGGGCACCTGGAGGCGTATTCCCGCAACATCCGCGACCTGGCAAAAGAATTCCGGGTCGTCGTCTACGACATGGCGGGACACGGACATTCGGCCAAGCCCGACCGGCCCTACACGATCGATTACCTCAGCGACCACCTGATCGCGGTCCTGGACGCGCTGGACATCGGGACGGCCCACCTCTCCGGTGAGTCGCTCGGCGGCTGGGTCGCCGCGTGGACCGCGGCGCACCACCCGGACCGGATCGACCGGCTGGTGCTCAACACCCCGGGCAACATCACGAACAAGCCGGAGGTGATGGCCGGGCTGAAGGAATCGAGCATGAAGGCGGTCCGCGAGGCGAGCCGGCAGAGCGTGCGCACCCGGGTCGAATGGCTCTTCCACGACAAGAGCCTCGTCACCGACGAACTCGTCGACCTGCGGCTGCGGATCTACACCCAGCCGGGGTTCGAGACCGCGATGCGCAACATCCTGGCGGTGCAGGACTGGGAACACCGGCGTCCGTACGTCTGGTCGTCGCAGTGGTGCAGCCGCATCGTCTCGCCGACCCTGCTGCTGTGGACCGACCACGACCCGACGGCTTCGGTCGAAGAAGCCGCGCTGCTGGAGGAACTGATCCCCGGAAGCCGCCTCGAGGTCATCGAGGGCGCGGGCCACTGGCCGCAGTGGGAGAAGCCGGACCAGTTCACCGAGACCCACATCAGGTTCTTGAAAGGAAAGTGATGACCGCACGAAACGGCGCCGCGTACCTCGACCGGCTGCGCGCCCACAGCCCTGAGCTGTGGGTCGGGGCCGAGAAGATCACCGACGTGGCCGGGCACAAGGCGACGTCCGGCGCCGCGGCCGAAATCGCCCGCCTCTACGACCTGCAGTCCGAAACGGACAGCATGCTCTTCTCACCCGAAGACGGCGCCGGCCGAGCGGGCGTGCAGTTCCTGATGCCCCGCACGGCCGAAGACCTCGAGCTCCGCCGCGTCATGCACAAGCAGTGGGCGGACTCGAGCCTCGGCATGATGGGGCGCAGTACGGACTTCGTCAGCGCGATGCTGGTGGCGTGGAACGCCAACGCCGAGTTCTTCGGTGACGGCGCCGACCGGGTGCGCGCGTACTACAAGTACGTGCGGGACAACGACCTCTTCCTGTCCCACGCCCTGGCGGACCCGCCGGTCGACCGGTCGAAGCCGCCGTCGCAGCAGCCCGACCCCTTCACCTACCTCGGGGTCAAGCGCGAGACCCCGGACGGCATCATCGTGAGCGGCGCGAAGATGCTCGCCACGGCCGCGCCCTACTCCGACGAGATCCTCGTCTGGCCCTTTTCGCTCCGGAAGTACGCGGCCGAGGAGAGGCCCTACGCCATCGCGTTCGCCATCCCGGCCGACGCCCCGGGTGTCCGGCTGATCTGCCGCGAGCCGTTCGGCGGCGGGAACGGCTTCGACCACCCGCTCTCCAGCCGGTTCGACGAGATGGACGCGGTGGTCGTGTTCGACGACGTCCTCGTGCCCTGGGAGCGCGTCTTCATCAACCAGGACTTCGAGCGGGTCAACAACATCTGGGCGATCAACTCCAACGCCTTCACCGGCGTCCAGACCTCGGTCCGGCTGCTGGCGAAGCTGCAGTTCGTGGCGGGCATCGCCAAGCGGGCGACCGAGATCGTCAAGACCGACCAGTTCCCGCAGGTCCGCGACGCGCTCGGCGAGATCACCACCTACATCGAGCTGACCCGGGCCGCCGTCCTCGCCGCCGAAGCCGGCGCGCAACCCAACGACGACGGCATCCTGTTCCCCGACGTGCGGCCGCTGTACGCGGTCCGCAACTCCGCCAACCGCTGGTACCCGCGTGTCCGCGAGATCCTGCAGCAGATCCTCGCCGGCGGCCTGCTGTACCAGCCGGCCGACGTGAGCGCCTTCGACTCGCCGATCGCCGCGGACATCGCCCGGTTCTACCGCGGCCCGGACACGAACAGCCTGGACCGCATCGCGATCTACAAGGTCGCCGCCGATCTCGCGGTCTCCGCCTTCGGGGGCCGGCACGAGCTCTACGAGCGGTTCTACGCGGGCGATCCGCTCTTCCTCCGCATCAACACCCAGTTCACCCAGTACGACTGGACCGAACCGCTGGGCCTGATCGACGGGCTGCTCGCCACCTCGATCAAGGAGTCCGGCCTCCTGCCCGGCGGTACCGGGGAGGGTGCGGCGGCATGACGGCATACGGCCGCCGGGCACTGGTGACCGCCGGGTCGAGCGGGCTCGGCACGGCGATCGCGACGTCGCTGCGCGCGGACGGCGCCGAAGTCTTCATCACGGGCACCGGACCGCACACCGGCGAGGTGGCCCGGAAGATCGGGGCCGCGGGCTGGGCGATCGCGGACTTCACCCGGCCCGGCGCCGCGGCCGCGGCGGTCAGCGCCGCGCGGGAAACGCTCGGGGACATCGACATCCTCGTGTCCAACACCGGCGGGACGCGCGCGGCGAAGGCCACCGAACTGTCCACTGAGGACTGGGACCTGGCCTACCGGCTCCTGCTCGACAGCGCGATCTCGCTGACCGGCGCGGTGTTGCCGGGCATGTGCGAGGCCGGGTGGGGACGGCTGATCTACGTCACCTCGGTCGGCGTGGTGAAACCGTTGCCGCTGCTGCACCTGTCCAACGTGATGCGGGCGGGGGTGGCCGGGCTCGCGCGGTCGCTGGCCGCCGAGGTGGCGCCCCGTGGCGTCACCACGCACGTCATCGCCCCCGCGCACATCGACACGCCGCGGCGGCGTTCGCTCGCCGCGGCACGCGCGGCCGCCGCGGGGGTGCCGACCGAAGAGCTGGAACGGCGGCAGCTCGCGAGCGAACTGCCCGTCGGCCGGTGGGGACACCCCGAGGAGATCGGCGAGCTCGTGGCCCATCTCTGTTCCGAGTACTCGGGGTTCCAGACCGGGCAGACCCACGTCGTCGACGGCGGGATGACCTCGACCTGACGGGAGAACCATGACGGATTTCGACCAGTGGATGCACAAGCTCCACGAGATGAAGGACTACGACCCGGAGCGGTCGATGCCGGAGCACCTCGTCACCCGCCCGGCGAGTGCCCGGTGGCTCGAGGAGGACGTGACCGGCAACCCCAGCCGGGTCGGCGTCCTCGCGGACGTCCCGGCGAAGTCGATGGAGTTCTACCTGCAGGAGATCCCGGCCGGCACCGCGACGGACCTCCAGCGCCACCTGCACGAGTCCGTGCACTGCGTCACCGAGGGCAGCGGCTACTCCGAAATCGGGCCGGAAACCCTGCGGTGGTCGGCCGGGGACTTCGTCTACACCCCGCCGTGGGTCTGGCACCGGCACTACAACGACGGCGCCGGGCCGGTCCGCATGATCCTCGTCGAGAACTCGCGGCAGCTCGACGCCCTCGGCATCAACCGGCGGGAAAGCGCCGGGAACATCCCGTACGACAAGATGGACAGGAGCTGACCCAACGATGGGTATCTCACAAGTGGCCCACGCCGAACTCGCCGTCGCCGACCTCGGCGAGGCCGTCGGCTTCCACACCGACGTGCTGGGCATGCGGGAGATCGGCCGCGCCGACGGCGCGGTGCGGTTCTCCGTCGGCATCGACGGCGGGTGCGACCTGGTGCTGACCGAGGGCGGGACCGGCGTCCGGCGGTTCGCTTTGCGGGTCGACGACGCCGAAGACCTCGACCGGTACGCGAAGCGGCTGGCCGAAGCCGGTGTCGCGACCGAGGCCCGCACCGACGAACACCCCGGTGTGGTCCAGGCGCTGCGGTTCCAGGCGCCGTCGGGACACGCGATGGAACTCGCGGTGCTCTCGACCGGCCCGCAGTACATCCACCCGTCGAAGGCCCCGCACCGCGGCGGGATCCGCGCGCTGGACTTCGACCACATCACCGTGCAGGCGCAGGACCCCAAGCCGCTGGTCGACTTCCTGGTGGAGCTGCTGGACTTCCAGGTGTCCGACATCTTCGCCCCGGCACCCGGGGTGATCGGCGCGGCCTGGTGCCGGGCCAGCACGCTGCACCACGACATCGCGATCATCTCGACGCCCGAGGCCGGGAAGTCACTGCACCACTACGCGCTCGGGATGGAGTCGTTCGACCACCTCAAGGTGGCCGCCGACGAACTCGCCCGGCACGGCGTGCCGATCGAGGTCGGGCCGGGCCGCCACGGCGTGGGCGGCAACGTCTACACCTACTTCTGGGCCGCGGGCAACCGCTACGAGCTCTCGGCCGAGATGCCGCGGGTGCGGCGCAACGACCCCGTGGTGTGGGACGACTTCCCGAAGGCGTTCAGCCCGTGGGGCCTGCAGCCGCCCGAGTCGTTCGGCCACGCTTCCTGAAGTCCCCCGAAACCCGGTCCGCCCGGCAGGCGCGGCAGCCCCCCACTCGACCTGCCGGGCGGACCGCCCCTTTCCCTGTAGACCCCAGGAGACCAGTGGTGCAGAAGTTCGGTGTGGCCGACCTTCGCGGCGTCATCGCCGTCACGCCGACCCCGGCCCTGCCCGGCGCGGCCGCCCTCACCGCACGGGACACCGTGGACCTCGACGAATCCGACCGGATGATCCGCGCCCTCGTCGCCGACGGCGTGGACGGGATCATCACCAACGGGACGCTCGGGGAAATGGCGACCCTGACCCTGGCCGAATGGCGGGCCTTTGCCGCGTGCGTCGCGGGGGCGGTCTCGGACACCGCGCCGGACCTCCCGTTGTTCGTCGGCGCGACCGCCCCCAACACGCGCGACACGGTCGACCGGATCCGCTTCCTGCGGGACCTCGGCGTGCGCGGCGTCATCCTCGGCCGTCCGATGTGGAGCGAACTCGGCGCCGACACTCTGCTGGCGTTCTACCGCGGCGTCGCCGGCCTGTTCCCGGACATGGCGATCGTCCTCTACGACAACCCCGAGGCGTTCAAGGGCCCGATCCCCTCGGCCGCCTACGCCGAGCTGTCGCAGGTCCCCCAGATCATCGGTGCGAAGTACATCGCGATCACGCCGAAGTTCGGCGCGGACGTGGCGGCGGTCGGCGACCGGCTCCGGTTGCTGCCCCTGGAGAGCGACTGGCTCGCGGCGCACACGCTGTACCCGGAAACGGCGCTCGGGTGCTGGAGCAGCAGCGCCCTGTGCGGCCCGGAGCCCGTGCTCGCGCTGCGCGACGCGATCCGGGCCGGGGACCTCGCCACGGCGCGGCACCTCACCCGTCGCATCGAGTGGACCTACGAACCGTTCCTCGCCCGGACGAACTTCCCCGAGTTCTCCAAGTACAACATCCCCCTCGAGAAGATCCGCTTCGACGAGGCCGGGTACGTCACCGCCGGTCCCGCCCGGCCGCCCTACCACGTCGTTCCCGGCCCCTACGCCGAGGGCGCGCGCGAAAACGGGCGGCGCTGGCGCAGGATCGCCGCCGAAGTCCGTGCCCGGACCTCCTGAGGCCCGCCCGGCACCGTGCTTGTGTGTGGCACGGCCGGGCCCGCGGAAAACTGATGGCGCCGCCCCAGCCAGCCGGGGCGGCGCCATCAGTGGTCACCGCAGTTCAGTGCGCGCCGAGCGAGCCGAGCAGCCCGCCCACCGCCTGCCCGGCGGTCGCCACGACACCGTCGAGCGGTGCCGGCACGCTGATCGGCAACCCGGCGACCGGTGCCGGTGCCGGTCGCGCGGGTGGGTCGACCGGGGCGGGGGCGGGCTTGGCCGTGGGCGTGGACGGCTCGGCCGGCGCCGGCGCGGCCGGGACGTCGCCGGCGGCCGGCGGTCGCGGCGCCGCCGGACGGGCCGCAGCGGTGGCCACGCTTTCGTCGTAAGTCGGATCTTCCCCGGCGTACCCGGGCTCGTCCGGTACGGCGAACGAACCCGCGGAATAGGTGCGCATCCACGCCATTACCTTGTTCAGGTAATCCTCGGAGTTGTTGTAACCGAGAATGGCACTCCGCAGTCCGGGTCCGGTATTCAGATCACG
Organism: Amycolatopsis stemonae; assembly: GCF_054781455.1. Classification (NCBI taxonomy): domain Bacteria; kingdom Bacillati; phylum Actinomycetota; class Actinomycetes; order Pseudonocardiales; family Pseudonocardiaceae; genus Amycolatopsis; species Amycolatopsis stemonae. The sequence goes on from NZ_BAAGUJ010000012.1 coordinate 63,273, forward strand.
ATCGCCGGCGCAGAGATACCGGCCCGCGGACTCAGTGGAATCGTAGACGTTCTGCACGTCCGCCCGGCCGTCACCGGATCCGTCCGCGCCCCATTTCTGCCAGGTCGACGGGATGAACTGCATCGGACCGGCGGCACGCGCCCACTGGCCGCTCTGCGCGTCGACCATCCTGGCGAAGCCGGGCGAACCGTCCAAGGCGGGTCCGTAGACCGGGCGGACCATCGTCCCCTGCGCGTCCACGTCGCCGTGGCGGGCGTGGTTCGACTCGATCTTGCCGATGCCCGCGAGCAAGGCCCAGTTCAGGTGACACCCCGGAGCCGAGCGACCGAGGGAAGCCTCCGCCCGGCGGTAGGCGTCGAGCACGGTGGCCGGAATGCCCGTCTCCGCACCGGATCCGGTGGCGGCACCGAGCCGGTGGTCCACCGGAGCCGCGAGCGGGGGGAGCACCGGCACGCCGGGCAGCGTGGCCGGGAGCCCCGCTCCCGGCACGGGTGGCCACCCCGGTTTCGCCGGTGCCGGCGAGCTGGTCGCCGCACCGGCGGGAAACGGCCGCCCGTCGGCCACGGGTTCGACCAGCAGTACGCCACCACCGACCACGACCGCACTCGTGAGCGCGACCGCGGTGTAGGCGGTCGTGCCGACCCGGTGCCGTTTCCCCACCCTCCTTCGCCCTGCTCGGTGGCTGCCTTTGCTGCGATTCCCGATCGGCACGGTCATGCCAGGTCCTTTCCGCTGCGTCATCGAAACCGAGGACTGGTATGCTAAGATTCTAGCATGTTTCTTACCGGAAGAACGACCGTAAAGAAAGGGTTGGTGGGTCGATGCCCGTTGCCGTGTGCGCCCTGTCCCATTCGCCGCTGATCGGTTTCAACCACCCGGCGAAAGCCGTTGAAGAGCGGGTCGAGAAGGCTTTCGACCACGCGCGGCGCTTCATCGCCGGATTCGACCCGGACCTCGTGGTGCTCTTCGCGCCCGACCACTACAACGGTTTCTTCTACGACATGATGCCGCCGTTCTGCATCGGGACGCGCGCCACGGCCCTCGGGGACTACGACACCCCGGCCGGTGAGCTCTCGGTCGCCGACTCCGCGCGGACGCTGGCCAAGGACGTCCTGGCGGCCGGGATCGACGTCGCGCTGTCCGAACGGATGTACGTCGACCACGGGTTCTCCCAGCCGCTGCAGCTCCTGTTCGGCGGCCTCGACCGCGTTCCCGTCGTCCCCGTCTTCATCAACTCGGTCGCCACCCCGCTCTGCCCCGTCGGCCGCGTCCGGCAGCTCGGCACGGCGATCGGCCACGCGAGCGCGCACCTCGACGAGCAGCGCGTGCTGTTCCTCGGCTCCGGCGGGCTCTCCCACGACCCGCCGGTCCCCCAGCTGGAACACGCCACGGCCGAGGTCGCCGCCCGGCTGATCGACGGCCGCAACCCGACCCCCGAAGAGCGTGCCCGGCGACAGGCCCGCGTGATCGCCTCCGGCCTCGACCTGGCCGCGGGCACGTCGTCGATGCAGCCGATCAACCCGGAGTGGGACCAGCAGTTCCTCGACGTGGTCTCGGCGGGCGAACTCGGGCTCGTCGACGCCTGGAGCACCGAGTGGTTCGCCGAGCAGGCCGGCCACTCCGCGCACGAGGTGCGGACCTGGATCGCCGCCTACGCCGCGATGGCGGCGCGGGGGAAGTACGTGATGAACTACCGGTTCTACGAGCCGGTGCCCGAGTGGGTGGCGGGTTTCGCCGTCACCACCGCCGTTTCCGCCGACGCCTGATCCCCCGGGCGCGGCGCCGGACCCCTCCGGCGAGCGGGTCCGGCGCCGCGCGTTCCCGCCCGGCTTGAGAGGAAACCATGAAGTCAACGTTGACTCCGCCCCGGAACGGCCGCGGGCACCCCGTCCCCCACGCCGTCCTGCGCGAGATCCGGGCCGTCACCACCCGGGCCCGGTCCGTGCTCGGCGATGACCCCGGCCCGGACGTGCCCGATGACTTCCCGGCCGCGGAAGAGGCGCTGGCCGAGCTCGCCGAGCGGATCGGCGAACTCGCCGCGGCCGGCCGGGCGGGCGCCGTCCTGGATCTGTTCATCGAGGTCTCCGACGTCCGTGAACGGCTGCGCCAGGCCCGGCTCGACCTCCGGGTGCGGGTCCACGCCCAGGTCCAGGAGGCTTTGACCCGGCTGCAGGACGCGCGTTCGGTGGCCCGCCTCGCCGAGTGCGTGCCGGAGGCGGTGTGCCGGCTCGGGTTCGACCGCGCGCTGTATTCGGAGATCCGGGAGTCGGTGTGGGTGCCCCGGTCGTGCACCGTGCTGGGCGATCCCGCCTGGGCGGCGGAGATCCTGCGGATCGGCCGTGCGGAGTCCCCCGTCCTGGACCGCACGGTCGTCGAGACCGAAGCTGTGCGCAGGCGGCGCGCCTTGCTCGTCACGGACGCGCAGCGGGAAGCGCGGGGGCTCGCCTGCCTGGTCGAGGCCGCCCGCCTGGAGTCCTATGTGGTCGCTCCCGTGGTCGGCGACGACGGCGTGCTCGGGCTGGTGCACGCGGACCGGCACGTCCAGGGGCGTCAGGTCGACGAGTTCGACCGCGAGGTGTTCGGCGCCTTCGCCCAGGGGCTCGGCATCGCGTTCCGGCGGACCCTGCTGGTCGAACGCCTGCAGTCGCTGCGGACCGAGGTCGGCCGGTTCACGATGAACATCGCCGACGCCATGGACCGGATCCTGAACAGCGGCCACCCGGCGGCGCCGCTCATCGGCGACCCGGTGGTCCCGCCGCCCGGGCCGGTGCCGGTCCGGACCTTCGTGGAGTCGGCGCTGACCCCGCGGCAGCTGGAGGTGCTCCGGCTCATGGGTGAGGGCCGGACCAACGCCGCGATCGCCACCCGGCTGACGATTTCGGAAGACACGGCCAAGTCCCACGTCAAGCAGATCCTGCGCAAGCTCGGCGCCGCGAACCGCGCGGAAGCGGTGTCGCTGTTCCTGCGGACCCAGCAGGGCCGGGCCACCCCCGAGTCCGCCTGAGGGTCACCAGAGACTCCACACCGCGGCGAGCGCGAACACGACGCCCACGACCTGGAGCGCGTGCCCACTTCCCCGCAGCTTCCCGATGCGCCGCAGGCGTTCGGGTTCCGGCAGCGCCGGGCTGACCCGCCCGGCCGCCGCCCGGCAGCCCCACCGTCCGATCGCGACCAGCGCGGCGCCGGCCTCGGCCAGCGCCGCGAAGTCCGCGATCACCGCGACGGCTGGGGCTGGCCCGGTACCGGGCCCGGCGCTGGTTGACCCGCCGCCTGACCCGGTACCGGCTGCCCGGGTACCTGACCCGGCACCGGCTGCCCCGCCGCCTGGCCCGGCGCTGGTTGCCCGGGTACCTGACCCGGCACCGGCTGCCCCGCCGCCGGGCCCGGCGCTGGTTGACCCGCCGCCTGACCCGGTACCGGCTGGCCCGGGACCTGACCTGCTGCCTGGCCCGGCGCCGGTGACCACCCCGGCGCCTGCTGCGGCGGCGCGGCCGGGTCGGCCGGCCGGTAGGTGTCGGCGTACTGCACGTTCGCGTTCGCGAGCTGCGTCCCGAGCCAGCCGCGCCACGTCGCCAGGGCCTTCTCCAGGGTGAGCTGCTGCTTGAGCTGGTCCTTGATCTGGTCGAAGACCGCCGGCTGCGGGGGCAGGATCTGGCGGACGCGGCCGACGTTCCAGCCGTGCGCGGTCTGCACGGGACCGAACAGCCCGCCGACCGGTGCCGCGAAGGCCGCCTTGGCGTAGCCGTCCTCGAGCTGCGCCGCGGTCACCTGACCGAGGTCGCCGTCCTTGTCCCGCGTCGCGCCGTCCAGGCTCCGCTGGGCCACCAAGGTTTCGAACGGAGTCCCGGCCTTGAGGTCGGCGAGCACCTGGGCGGCTTCCTCCTCGGTCTTGACCACGATGTTGCTCAGCTGCCGCCGTTCCGGCGTGTCCAGCTGCGCCTTCCGCTTCGCGAACGCGTCCGCGACCTCGCCGTCGCCGACCGAACTGCCCGCGGTGACCGAGTCGAACAGCTGCGAGACCGCGAGCTGGCGCTTGATCTCCGCCAGCACCGCGTCCTCGGACGTGCCGGTGGTGCCGAGCGCCTGGACGAACTTGCTCCGGGCGTCCGGCCCTTCGCCGATCTGCTGGGAGATGAACCGGGTCAGCACGTCCTGGGCCGCCTTGTCGGCGACGACGATGCCGCGGTCGCCCGCCGCGCGGTCGAGCACCATCCCGACGGCGACCGCCTTGGCGGTGTCCCGGCGGAACGCGTCGGACTTGGCGGTGTCCTGCTGGTCCGGTGGCTGCACGCCGTAGAGCGCCTTCAGGGTCTGGATCCGCTCCTGCAGCTGGTTGACGGTCTCGATCTGGCCGCCGTAGGCGAAGACCGCGTCGTCGGGCAAGTCGTCGGCCCGCGTCGACCACCAGGCGAGGCCGGTTCCGCCGAGCAGCACGACGAGGACGAGCAAGGTCAGGATCCGCCCACGGCGGCTTCGGGGCAGCCGGACCTTGCCGGGCAATGCGGTGATCTTCATGAAGTGACTCCCACGAGTGTGTCGGGCACCGGGCTGGTTTCCGGAGTGGCGCCGGGCCGGGCCGGCACGAGCCAGCCGACGAACCGGGCGGCGGCCATCGACAGCACGACGGCCGCGGCGAGCAGCAGGCCGAACTGCCGGATGGCATCGATCCGCGAAAGCGCCAGTGCGAGGTAGCCGACGGTGGAAACCGCGCCGACCAGCAGCACGGATCTGCGCAACGCGTGATCGCGACGGCGTCCGGCTTCCGCCAGCAGCACCGCGAACTCGCAGCCGACGGCGGCGATGAGGGACCCGAGCGCCATGGTGATCGGCGTCAGCGAGATCCCGGCCAGCCACACGGCGAGCAGGCCCGTCCCGGTGGCGACCAGAGCGGTGGCGACGGCGCGGAGGGCATCCCTCCGCCGGGCGAGTACCACGGCGAGCACGAGCCCGGCGACGGCGATGCCGACCCCGTTGGTCCAGAACCGGTTGCCGGAGACCAGCTCGTACCCGCGTGCCGCGACGATCGGCAGCCCGGTCAGTTCGGCGCGGTACCCGGGTGGTGCCGGGGGAAGCTGGTTCAGGAGGTCGTCGCGCAGGCCGATCAGGCTCTCGACGTCGTCGAGCCGGACCCCGAACGAGAGCACGGATTCCTGCCCGTCGGCCCGCAGCACCGCCCCGGTCAGGTAGGGCGGCAGCAGGCGCACGGCCGCGGTGATCTCGTCCTTCGTGGGCGCCGACCCGAGGAAGTTCAGCAGCGTCGGGAGCGAAACGACGGGACGCAGCCGGTCGCCGTGCCGGGCGACGATCACGTCCTGGGCCTGGCGCAACCACGCCAGCGCCTGCGGAGAAGTGACATCCGGGCCGTGCAGGACGGCGTCGACCTCGCCGGAGGAGCCGATGACCTGCTCGACGTGCTTCGCGTCGTCGAACGCGGGTAGTCCGTGCGCGAAGCTCTCGACGTCGCTCTGCAGGGGAAGCCCCGGCAGCAGCGCCCAGCCGCCGGCCGCCAGCGCGGCCACCGCCAGTCCCGCGCCCAGCCGTACGGGCAGGCTCGCCGACCGTCCTCCGTAGACCTTCACGGGCGCGGGCTCCGCCACGGCCGGCCGGAACAGCAGCCCGACGGCGAAGGCGACCAGCACCCCGATCCCGAGCGCGATCCCGAGGTCCCGCACGAACGGCAACGGCGCGAAGGCCAGCGCACCGAACGCGGCCGCGGTGGCGGCGGCGACCGCGAACACGACCCGCCGGTCGGCCTGGCGCGCCAGGTAGGTCGGGAAGTCGCTGCCGACGCCGAGCAGCACCGGCAGGAAGGCCACCACCCCGAGCGACAGCGACCGGCCGAGCCAGCCGAACAGGGCGACCGTCACCGCCGTGGCCACCAGCGAACCGGCCAGCGGCAGCAGCCGGTGCCGGCGGCGGTGCCACGGCACCAGCAGGAAGCAGAGAGCCACCGCGACCAGCGCGGCGCCGCCGAGCAGGGGAAGTTCCGCGCGGACCTCGTCGGCGAGGGCCCCCGCGATCGCGGGGACGCCGGACACGGTCACCTTCGCTCCGTCGACGGCGGCCGCGCCGACCGCGTCCCGCACGCCCCGGACGAGCCGCTCGGTGGCGGACTGGTCGAGGTTCTGCCGCGGGCGGACGAGGATCGCGACCGCGTTCGCCGACGGCACGACGAAGTGCCACTGCGGCCGGGGATTCCCGTCCGCGCCGAAGACGACCGCGTTGACGAACGCCTGGTTCTTCAGCGTCGGCAGGCCCGCCGGCAGGGCCTGCACGAGCAGCTTGCCGTACCGCTGGTCGAACGCGGCCACCGCGTCGTCGGCGGCCTTCCCGGCCGCCTTGTCGGACGCACCACGCTGCTTGGCCTCGGCCTGGGCCTGCGCCCGCAGGCGGTCACGGCGGCCGGACAGCTCGGCCATCAGGTCCTGGGCCCGCCCGGCGGCCTGGTTCAGGACGGTCCCGGGCCCGTACACGGCGGCGACGTCGGGCAGCTTCGCGAACTCGCCCTCCAGCTTGACCAGCGACGGCAGGTGCGGCTGGTCGAGCAGCAGCCCGGGTTTCGCCGATTCGAGCAGCACGACGACGGGGTCGCCGCCGAACGACCGGCTCAGCTCGTCGAACCGCGCCACCGCGGGGTCGTCGCCCGGCAGGAACGAGCCGACGCCGGTCTCGATGCGCGTCTTGGCGATGCCGGTGCCGACGAACCCGGCGAGGACGACGAGGACCGCCGTCATCGCCAGGACCTTGCGGGACGGCCGCCGCAGCTTGAAGCCCCTCACTTCGGCGGGTCCTGTTCGACCCGCGGATAGGACCCGGTGAACGGTCCCGGGTTCGCCGACTGCCCGGGCGCCGGGTAGGGGTTGTTCTTCTTCAGCGGGCCGACGTCGATGTTGAGCGGCAGGCCCTTCACGCTCTGCTCGTTGAAGACCATGAACAGCCGGATCGCGTTGCCGTTGGCGTCACCGCGCGCCGTCACCTGCCCGATGTTGGTGAAGAACGCCGCGACGTCGCGGCCGTAGGGCACCAGGTAGGACAGCATCGGGTTCACGTCGCCCAGGGCCACGTTCAGCGTCGGCAGGAACTTCGACGCGTCCGCGGCCACCGCGGGCACCCGCTGCAGCGTGCCGGGCGCCGCGTCGAGCACACCGTTCAACGACGGCAGCAGGCCACGCAGATCGGCCGAGGTGGCCGGCAGTTCCCGCAACGCCGCGTCGAGGTCGGGGGCGGCCGCGTTCAGCCCGCCCGCGACCGGGCCCAGCGCGGGCGAAAGCCGGCTCAGCCCGCCACTGGCGTTCTTGGCGGTGTCCATCAGGCCGGGCAGCCGCCGCAGGACCTCCCGGAGCTCGGTGTCGCTGCCCGCGGTCGCCTGGGTGAGCTTGTCGGCGTCGGTCACCAGGTCGGCGATCTGCCCCCGCCGGGTGTCGAGCGCCGCGAGCAGCTTCGCCGTGTTGCCGGTCAGCTGCTGCAGGTCCCCGGACTGGGCCGCCAGTGCCGCCAGCGCGCCGTGTCCCTCCCGGCCGAGATCGCCGAGTCCTTGCAGTGCCTGGGAAACTCCCTGCTTGGTGTCCTTCGTCCCGGCGCCGAGCGAGCGGACCAGCGAGCCCAGCGACTCCTTCGTCGGCTGGTCGAGGCTGGTGAGCACGTCGTCGAGTTCGACGGCCTCCTTGCCCGCCGACGGCGGCAGCACGGTGCCGCTGGGCAGCGCCGGGCCGTGGCCGTCGGTGATCTCGAGGTAGGTCTCCTCGATCAGGGTCTTGTTCCGGACCTGGACGGTCGCCCCCTCGTGCAGCGGCGCGTTCTGGTCGAGCCGCATCGTGACGTGCGCGAGGTCGCCTTCGGTGCGCAGCGCCTGGACCTTGCCGACCTTGACCCCGGCGATGGTGATGTCCGAGTCGTAGACCAGGTTCGACGCGGTGCGGAACTGCACCTCGGCGGTGTAGCCCGCCCGGGAGATGCCGGGCAGCCGGCCACCGGAGTTGAGCCACAGGTAGCCGAACAGGCCGGCGCAGGCGGCGATGAACACGGCCAGAACCAGGGTCCGGATGTGCGGGACCAGCCCACTGGGAATCCTCATTGGACGCTCCCTCTATCGCGCGGCGGCGGCTTGCAGGGCGGGCAGCAGCGGCAGCAGGCCCGTGACGCTTTCCGGCGAGAGCTGGGCGATGGCGCGGTAAGCCGCCCCCGTTCCGTCGCGCAGGCTGGTGATCGACCGCGAGTTCGTGACGAACGCGGCCAGGTCGTTCAGGTACGGCAGCACCGCGGTCGTGATCGGGCCCAGCCGGCCGGTCACGTCGTGCAGGTCGCCGAGTGAAGCGTTGAGGTCGCCGACGAACGGACGCAGGTCGTGCACCACCGGGACGGCCTTGTCGACCACCGGCCGGGCGGAGTCGACGGTCTCCCCCAGCTTGTCGACCGTGCCGGTGAACTTGTCCAGCGAGCCGGGCAGGGTCCCGCTCGCCTCGCGCAGCTTGTCCAGGACCGGGTCCAGCTGGGCGCTCAGCGCGCCGATGCTGCCGGTGGCCTGCGAGAGCTGGTGGGTGAAGTCCGGCAGCTGCGCGAGCGCGGCGTCGAAGTCGCCGTTGCGCTGCCCCACCGTCGCGAGGGTCTGCTGCAGGGAACCGGCCAGCGCGCTGAGCCGCTGGTCGTCGCCGCCGGTCGCCGACGCGATCTGCCCCAGCGACGTGACGAGCTTCTGCAGCGTCTCCTTGCGGGTCTGCAGGGCGGTCGCGACGGGACGCAGATCCCGCACGACCTGATCGGTCGCCTCGAGGCCCTTCGGCAGGTTGCCCGGCGCACCGGCCAGCGCGACGTCCGATTCGGACAGCAGCGTGGTCAGTGCGGCCCGGGTGTTGGTGTCCAGGTGCCCGAGTGCTTCGTCGACCTGCACCGGCCGCACCGAGTTGGCGACGGGCAGCACACCGTCCTCGGGCAGCGGCTTTCCCGGCGGGCCGCCGGGGTTCAGCTCGACGTACATCTCGTTCAGCGGGCTCTTCGGGCGCAGCAGGACCCGGGCGTTGTCGTACACCTGGTGTCCCTGGTCGATCGCCAGCTCGAGCCGCGCGTGCCCGCGGTCGTCGACGCTCGCCGCGCGGATGTCGCCGACGGCCACGCCCGCGATCCGCACTTCCTGCCGGCTCGACGGGTTGATCGCGGGCGCCGACTCGAAGGTGACCGAGAAGTGGGTCTTGCCGTCCCACGGCACGCGGACCTGCTGCATGGTCAGGATGTAGCCTCCGGCCACCAGCCCCGCGGTCACGAGCGCGGCCACGGCGAGGACGTTGCGCTTGAGCCGCGGTTCGCTGGAGATCCGCTGCCAGGTCCGCCGGACCCGGCCCGGGTGCGCGTTCATCGGCCGCTCCTGTTCTCCGGGGTGGCGCCCTGCAGGTGGGCGAGCGTGTTCATCAGCTGCTCGAAGTTGATCGGGGTGCCGGCGATGCTGCCGCCGCCGAAGCCCGGCTGGAGACCCACGGCCACGCCGTTCGGGTCGGTGAGCGAGGAGGCGCGGTCCATGGTCGCGAACATGTAGCCGACCTCTTTGTAGAACGGCTGGTCCGAGCCACCGCCCGCGTAGATACCGGTGCCCTTGAAGGGCGACAGCACCATGTGCATGATCGGGCCGTTGACGCGGTCCAGCACCGGCCCGCGGACGTCGTCGAAGACCTTCGTGGTGCCCTGCGCGGTGGGGACGAGCTGGTCGACCAGCGGCTGCGCGTCGGTGAGCAGGCCGCGCACGTCGGTCAGCAGCGGCCGGGTCCTGGCGAGCACCGGATCGGCGTGCGCCAGGAGCTCGTCGAGCCGGCGCGCCACCGGCCGCGCGGGGTCCGCGGTGTCCCGCAGCTTGCCGAGCGTGACGCCGAGGTGGGTCAGCCCGTCGTCCGCGTTGTCCAGGGTCCTGGGCAGGTCCGCGATCGCGGTGGCGATGTCGGTGCGGCGATTGTCGAGCGTCGAGGTGACCTTCTGCAGGTTCTGCACGATCGAGTCGAGCTGCCCCGGCTGCTCGGTCAGCACGCGCGCGGTCGACTCGAACCCGTGCACGAGGTTCGGCAGGTCGCTGCGCGGGTCCTCCCCCTGCAGGCCCTGCAGCACCGGCGTCGTCGCGTCGAGGGTGTCCGGCGCGTCGGCGAGCAGACGGTCGATCGCCGACCTGCCGCCGGCGCGCAGGGTGTCGTCGAGGTTCTGCGTCGCGGAGCGGATGCCTTTCACCGCGTCCGGCTGCAGGGCGTCCGCGAGCTGCTGCAGCTCTACCGGGGTCTTCGTCCGCTCGACCGGGATGGTGCCGGCGAAGGTGGTCCGGCCGCCGCCCGGGACGAGCTCCACGTAGTACTTGCCGCCGAGGATCGTCGTCGGGCGCAGGGCGGCGCTCGGCGTGGCGCCGAGCTTGCCCGTGACGCCGTCGTCCACCTTCAGCTCGACCAGAGCCGAGCCGTCGGCGGCCCGGTCGATCGAGGAGACCACGCCCACCGGCACCCCGGCGACCTTGACCTGGGAGACGAACGGCTGCAGGTGGTAGTCCTGGGCGAACTGGACGCGGACGACGTCACCGGGCCGCAGCGCCGTCGCGACGCGGTCCTTCTCGAGCAGCGCGAAGCCGGCCAGCAACGTCACCACCAGCACGACGATGCCGAGCTTGAACGCGGACACCGGCCGCCGGTGCCCGGTGCGAGAACGAAGCGCCTTCACCGGTTGCCTCCTGGGATCTTCCGGGCGTCCTGCGCCGCCTGGCCCGGTGCGGGATAGGGGTTCCGGGCGACCAGCGGATCCCGCACACCGCCCTGCCCGAGCACGGACTCCTCGCTGAACAGCAGGTACAGCCGGAGGAAGTGGCCGTTGGCGTCACCGTGGGAGAGCGCGGCGGCCCAGTTCGTGAACCACCCGCTGACTTCCGGGGCGTACGGCGCCAGCACCCGCAGGAACTGGTCGGCCTTGTCGAACGTCTGCGTCAGCCGCGGCGCGAGCGGCCGCGCGTCGTCGACGGTCTTCGTCAGGTCGGTCAGCGCGGGCTCGGCCTGCCGGCCGACGTCCGGCACCTTTCCCAGTGGCGGCACCGCTTCCCGCAGCACGCCCCGCAGGTCGGGAGTGGCCTGGCCGAGGGCACGCGCGCCGGGCACGAGCTGGGCCATGCCGGCGTGCAGGTCCTTGAGCGGTGCCTGCAGCGACTGCAGGCCGGCTCGGGCGGCCTGCAGCGTGCCGGGCGCGCGCTGCACGACGTCGCCGAGCGGTTTTCCGTCGTCCACCGCGACGGCTTGCATCGTCGTGTCCAGGCGGCCGAGCAGTTCCGACAGCTGTTCCTGGCGCCCGGCGAACCGGGCCGACAGCCGGTCGGCCGAGGTCAGCAGCGCGGTCAGGTCGGCGCCGTCGTTCGCGGACAGGACGGCCGAGACGGTTGCGAGGTCGGGCAGCATCCGCGGCGCGGCCTTGAGCGCGTCCTGCAGGTCCTGGGCGTGCCCGCCGGCCCCGCCGCCCGTTTCCCGGACGGTCGAGCCGAGCGCGTCCCGGGTGGGCGCGTCGAGCACGTCGAGCAGGTCGCTCAGCTCCTGCGAGCCCGCGGTCCGCTTGGGCGGGATCACCTCCGCCGGGCCGAGCTTCCCCGCCGCGGGCGTACCCGGCGTCAGCGCGAGGTACTTCTGCCCCAGCGCGGACCGCGAGGCCACCGTGACGCTCTTGGCCTCCGCCGCCGCGTCCCGGTAGACCTCGCGCGTGCCGTCGAGCTGGAGGGTCACCCGCGGGGCGCCGCCGACCAGCCGGACGTCCTTGACGCGGCCGACCCGGACGCTGGCGACGCGGACGTCGTCCCCGGGGCGGAGCGCGCCCACGTCGGAGACGTCGGCGTCGACGAGGGTGTAGGTCGCCCCCGGCAGCCCCTTGTCCGCGGTGAGCGCGAGCTGCAGCGCGAGCGCGAACACCACGAGCACGACCACCCCCGTGGACACCGAGCGGAACTTGCGCTTGGCCATCAGGAACCTCCGAGCAGGAACTGGAGAACGCCGCTCTCCTGGCGCTCGTTGAGCCCGGTCACGCCGCCGTCCGGGGCGACGAGGGACTTCGTGTCGAGCAGGCCCGACGAGCCGAGCGGTCCCGGAAGCCCGGGGATCGGCGAAGGCGGGGATTGCTTGCCCCCGCCGGGAATCGTGGGCGGCGGCGGGGTCCCGGTCAGGGACGGCAGCAGCCCGGTGATCTCCTCGGGGTGGATGATCGCCTGGCCGCGGAAGTAGTGCGAAAGCCCGTCCCAGCCGTTGGTCGACATCGCCCAGAACCGGAAGAAGTTCAGGACGTTTTCGATGTTGCCGGTCAGCTGCGCGGTGAGCGGGTTCGCCCCGGCCACGGTGCCGCGCAGGCCCGGGCCCGCCTTCCGGAGCTCCTCGACGACCGGGCGGGCCGCGTCCATCAGCTTCTCGGCGCGTTCGAGGACGGGCTTCGCGCTCGTCAAAGCCGGGTCCGCCGACTCGCTGAACTTGCGCAGTTCGTCGCTGACCGCGGAGAGGTTGTCGGTCGTCGGCCGCATTCCCTCGAGCACGGGCGTGGTGGCCTTGGCCGTGCCCGTGAGCTCGGCGAGGGTGTCGCGCGCGGCGGAGAGGGTTCCCGGCAGTTCGGCGAGCGAGGCGGCGAGGCCCTCCTGGTTCTTGGCCGTGACGTCGAGCACCTGTCGTGTGGAGTCGACCAGGCCGTCCAGGGTCTTGCCGTTGTCGGCGGCCAGTGCGCTCGCGACCGGCTGCACGTGGTCGACGAGGTCGGTGAGCACCTGGTTCTGCTGCCCGAGCAGCTTCACCAGCCCGTCGGTGTCCTGCATGGACGACGCGAGCGCCTTGATCGAGGCCTGTGCGCTGGCGCCGTTGCCCTGCATGCCCTGGCCCAGCATCGTGACCAGCGCGGCGAGCGACTGACCAGTGGGGTCGTCGATCGTGTTGAGCACCTGGTCGAGGTCGGTCGCCTGGCCGGTCTGCTTGATCGGCAGCACGTCGCCGTCGTTCAGCAGCGGTGCCGAGGCAGTTCCGCGATCGAGGTCGACGAAACGCTCGCCCAGCAGGCTGACCGGCTTGACGGTGGCCCGGGCGTCCTTGTGCAACGGCAGGGCCGACCCGTCGAGCTTGAGGGTGACGACCGCCTTCGCGTCGTGGACGCTCATGCCGGCCACCTCGCCGACGGTGACGCCCTTGATCTTCACGTCGTTGCCGACGACCAGCGGGCTCGCGTCGGCGAACTCCGCGGCGATGGTCAGTTTCTCCGGCTGCTCGCCGGAACCGGTGTTCGTGACCGCGGCGCCCGCCACGGCCGCCGCCACCGCGGCCGTGGCCAGCACGGCCTGGATCTTCCGCCGTGTCCTCATCGGACTCCACTCCCGAAGGCGTCGGTCCACGGCTGCCCGGCGATCGCGCCGGGTGCCGGGAACGGGTCGCTGACCATCCCGGGCGGCATGACTCCCGGGTTGTTGTCGAAACTCGAGAGCCCGGCCGGGATGTTGACGCGCATGTAGTGGCCGTTGCTGTCGTAGTTGGCGGCCGAGGAGCCCCAGTTCGACAGCCACCCGACCACTTCGGGCGTGTACGGCCGCAAGAAGCTCAGCGCGGGCGTCAGCGACGACACCGCCGAGTTCGTGCCGGGCAGGGCGCCGTGGGCGCTGTCGAGCAACCCCGGCGTGAACTGCAGCAGCGTGCCGAGGGACCCCAGGGTCGGCCGCAGCTGCGCCACGGTCGGGCGGAGGTCCGCGAGCACGGGGCGCAGGGAGCGGGCCACGGCGGGCAGGCGGTCGGTCGCCGGGCGCAGATCGTTCAGCAACGGCACCGCTTTGTCGACCGTGCCGGGCACATCGGCCAGCGTCCGGTCCGCGGTCCCGAGGGTGCCGGGCAGCTTCCGCAGCGCCGCGCGCAACTGGTCGCGCTGCTGCGCGGCCGCTTCCGTCGCGCCGGAGAGCCCGGAAACGATGGCGCGCACCTGCTGGTCACGGTTCACCAGCGTGCTGACCATGCCGTTCAGCTGCCCGGCCAGGTCCTTGATCGCCGGTCCGTCGGAGCCGACGGCGCGCAGCACGCCGCCGAGCGCTTCCAGCGTCGGGCCCGCTTTCTGCACGGTCTGCCGGAGGTCGGTCTCGTTGCCCGCGACGGTGTGGTCGAGTCCTTGCACCAGTGAACTGAGGTGGGCGCGGGTGGCGGGGTCGAGGGCGGCCAGTACCTTGTCCATCTCGACCGGGTCGGAGACCTTGCCGTCCAGGGTGCCGCCCGGCGGGATGACCGGGTTCGTCTTCGGCCCGTCCCGGACGTCGAGCTGCCGCTCACCCAGCACGGCCTTCCACACGATGCCCGCCGACGCGCCGGAGTGCAGCGGCGCGAAGTCCTTGGTCAGCTTCACGGTGACCTGCGCCCGTCCGTCCTTGATGGACACGTCGTCGACCTGCCCGGCGTCGAACCCGTTCACGAGGACCTTGCTGCCGGCGATCAGGCCGGTCGCCGACGGCAGCACCACGTTCGCCGGGTAGCCGTCGTTGCCCGGGGCGATCAGCAGCGCGGCCGCGGCCACCGCGGCGACCCCCAGGACCAAAAGCGGAATTCTGCGCATGGATTCAGTCCATTCCCAGCGGTCCGGCGGAGTTGCCGGAGAGGAACTGGCGGACGAACGGGTCCGGGGAGTTGAAGGCCTCCTCGGTCGGTCCGTAGTGGACGACCTGGCCCTTCCAGATGACCCCGACGTAGTCGCTGACCTTGCGTGCGGTGCGGATGTCGTGGGTCACCAGCAGGTAGGTCCCGCGGTACTCCTGGTGCATGTCGAGGATCAGGTCGTTGAGCAGGCTGGTGCGGACCGGGTCGAGGCCCGAGTCGGGCTCGTCGAACAGGACGATGTCGGGGTTCATCACCAGCGCCCGCGCGAAGCCGGCCCGTTTGCGCATGCCACCCGAGACTTCGTTGGGGTACTTGTAGGACGAACGCTCCAGGCCGACTTCCTTGAGCCGCTGGTTGACGATCGCCTCGATTTCGTCCTCGCTCTTGTCGGTGTGCTTGCGCAGCGGGAACGCCGTGTTGTCGAAGATGTTCATCGACCCGAACAGCGCGCCGTCCTGGAACAGAACACCGAACCGCTTGCGCAGTTCGTAGCGCTCCCGTTCGTCGATCTTCCAGATGTCGCGCCCGAAGATCATCACCTCGCCCTGGTCCGGCTCGAGCAGGCCGACGAGGTGCTTGATGAGCACGCTCTTCCCGGTACCCGACGGGCCGAGGATGGTGGTGATCGCGTTGTCGGCGAATTCCAGGTTGAGCCCCTTCAGCACGTCGAAGCTGCCGAAGGACTTGTGGACGTTGCGCACCTCCATCGTGTGCACCCGCTCCGGTGAGCCGATCGCGGCGGCCGTCCCGTTCGTCCCGGTGACCATGAGTTCTCCTTGTTCAGTTGCCGATCGGCATGTTCGGGTAGGAGCCCCAGAAGAACCACGTGCCGAGCAACCCGACGACGTGGATGAGCACCATGTTGAGCATCATCGATTTCGCCGTGTTTCTCCCGACCCCGACCGGACCGCCGGACGCGTTGTAGCCGTAGTAACAACCGACGAAGATGATGATCGTGCCCATCGCGATCATCTTCGAAATCGCGGCCATCAGGTCGTAGGGGTTCTGGAACAGCCAGAAGACGAAGGAATAACCACCGCTGGAAACGGTGCCCAGCTGGTAGACCGTGACCAGGTGCATCGAGATGAACATCAGGCCGAGCCCGACGATGTACAGGAAGGGCATGCAGAGCCAGGCGGCGGCGATCCGGGTGCCGACGAGGTAGCTGCGCGACTTGATGCCCAGGACTTCCAGCGCGTCGATCTCTTCGGCGATGCGCATCGACCCGATCTCCGCGACCAGCCCGCACCCGACCTTCGCCGCGAAGATGTAGGCCCACATGTACACCGACATCTCACGCAGGCCGCACACGTCGTTGAACACCGCGGAATAGATCGGCGCGCCGACCTGCTTGAGGGTGTAGCTGGCCTCGGTCGCGCACATCGTGCCGACGACGAACTGCATCAGCCAGACGATGATCCCGCTCGACAGGATCAGGATTCCCGCCTGCGCGAACACTTCCGTGACGTGGTGGCGCAGATCCGGCAGGCTGCGCACCGTGCGGCCGCCGAACTTCATGATGTCGCCGCCGACCGCGACGGCGTCGCGCAGCTTTCCCGCCAGCCCGCCGACCGTGATGACGACGTCGGGTGCTTTCGTGCGGCCCGTCGGTGTGGTCATTTCCGCATCCCTCACTTGAAGACCTGCATGTCGGGGTTCAGTCCGAGGAGCGCGGACGTGTAGACGTAGTTGAAGATCCAGATCGAGGCGAACGAGATGACCACCGCCTGGTTGACCGCGCGGCCGACGCCGATCGGGCCACCCTGGGCGGTCAACCCCTTGTAGCAGCAGACGACCGACAGGATCAGGCCGAACGCGAGGGTCTTCACGATGCTGCCCCACATGTCCGTGGTGGTCGCGTTGGACCAGAAGTTCCCGATGAAGGCCGCGCCGGTGGCACCGAAGATCGGCACGGCCGCGATGTACCCGCCGATCACGCCGCACACCAGCGCGAACACCTCGAGCAGGCCGGTCATCAGGGTGACCGCGATGATCCGCGGCAGCACGAGGGTCCGGACGGGATCGACGCCGAGGACCTGCATGGCGTCGATCTCCTCGCGGATCCGCCGCGCGCCGAGGTCGGCGGCGATGGCCGTGCCCATCACCCCGGCGACGATCATCGCGTCGATCCACGGCGCGAACTCGCGGACACTGGCCATCAACAGGAACGAGCCGAGGCGGTCGGGGATGCCGAGCACGCTGTAGAGGCTGCCGCCCTGCATTCCCGGGCCGGCGAACCCGAGCGCGGTCGTGGAAATGATGACCGGCAGCCAGCACCGGCGCAACGTCTCGAACATCAGGTCCCGGACTTCGCCCCAGTACCCGAACGGGTGGCGGATCGCGAGCCAGAGCACCCGGCCGAGCAGGTGGACGATTTCGCCGGCTTCGACCAGCGGCCGTTGCGCACCGGCGCTCCACCGTCGTGCGGGTTTCGTTGTGGTCACGCCTTTTCGCCTCGCTTCCGGCGAGAGCGGACGGCGTGCCCGGCGAAGCCCGCCAGCCCACCGACGGCGACGGCGACCGCCGCGGTGGCCAGCACCTGCTGCGGTTCGACCGGCCCCGAAGCGACGAAACTCAAGGGCAGCACGAAAACGTAGCTGCCCGCCGCGGTCACGGCACCCTGGACGATCGGGCGATCCGCGTCACCCGTGCGAAAGCCGGCGAAGGCGAAGGCCACGACGGCGGTGATCAGCAGGAAGCTCGCCCCGGCCGCGGGAGCGACGGCCGCGGCGATCGGCTGGAGCAGGGCACCGATCACCAGGATCACGAAGCCGCGCCAGATACCGCGCCCGCACGCCTTGGTGTCGATTCCCCGCACCATCGTCACCCGGGTGCCGGACCGGGCGACCGGCCCGACTCGTGATCGGCTCACCATTCCACCCAACTCCTTCTCCGGGCGTGACCGTGCCTGCCGGTCAAGCCGCGTCGTGGGACCGCGATGGTCGGTAATGATGCGGCGCGCGCAACCGCGCGCGCATCACCACCTGGCGGCAAAGGGATACCCCGTTGGGGTGGGTGTGCCCGGGCGCGGAACCTCTACTGTGGACGGTCTGCCGGGTCGTGGTCGAGCAGGCCGTAGGAACCGGCCATGCCGGCGGCTTCGACCCGGTTGGCCGCGCCGATGCGGTTCAGCAACGAGGCGACCATGCGCTTGGCGGTGCGCTCGGACACCAGCATCCGGCCGGCGATGTCCTGGGTCTCCAGGCCACGGGCGAGCAGCGCCCACAGCCGCAGGTCCTGGGAGTCGAGCGTGTCGAGCAGCGTTGCCGGCGGCTTGCGGGTGGAGGTCAGCAGTACGTCGAGAAGCTCGCCTTCGAGGACGCGGAACCCGGCGGCCACGGCCAGCAACGGGGCGACGAGGACCTCCGGGTCGGCCGACTTGGTGAGGTAGCCGTCCGCGCCGGCACGCAGCGCCTGCTCGGCGAGCTCCAGGTCGTCCGATCCGGACAGTGCGAGCACGCGGGTGGCCGGGTGGCGCCGCTTGATCTGGCGGATGGCGGCCGCGCCGCCCAGGGGCGGCATGGCCAGGTCGACGAGCGCGAGATCGGCCGCACAGGACTCGACCAAGGCGGGAGCCTCTTCGACGTGCGTGGTGGTTCCGCCCACCTCGAAGCGGTCACCGGCGGTGGTCGTCAGCAGCAGCGCCAGGCCCTTGGCGAACAGGTCGTGGTCGTCCACGATCACGACCACCAGGCGCCGATCAGTCACCGGCCTAGTATGGCAGGCACGTTCCGCTACCAAGCTGACCGCGGCGGTCACAGCGAGTCATGAGGAGGACGGCATGCCAGCCGACGGGCCACCCGTGCCGGGCGCGCTGTCCGTCGCTCGCGTGATGGTGACCGTGCGGCTCGCGGTCGCGCTGTCGGTGGTCCTGCTGCTGGTCACCGGCGGCGAGGACGCGCGGCGGCACCTCCCCTGGGTCGTCGTGACTCTTTGCGTCGCCTCCGGCTACGCGATCGTCGTCGCGGCGAATCCTCGGTGGGAGCTGTACGCCTCGCCGGCGGCCTGGCTGCTCACCGCGCTCGACTCGGTCTTCACCCTGCTCACGATCGCCATGACCGGCGCCGTGGCCAGCCCGGCGGTGGCGATCCTGGTGCTCGTCGTCACCGCCGCGGCCATCCGCCTGCCCCTCGGTCCCACCATGGCCCTCGCCGCCGGGCTGGGCGTCACCTATCTCGCGGTGGCGTTGCTCGTCGACCCGGGATTCACCTCGTGGCCGGAGCGCTGGCTCCAGGGTCTCTGGTGGACGGGCTACCTGGTGCTCGCCGGCCTGCTCGGCGCGAGCCTGTCCCGGCTGGTCGAACGCGAGCGGGAAGGCGGCATCACCGCCCGGGTCGAGGCGATGGCCGAGCACGCCGCGGCCGAGGAAGAACGCGACCTGCGGCGCCGGCTCCTCGAGTCGTACCAGGCCCAGCAAGACGGCCTCGCGATCCTGCTGCACGAATTCCGCACGCCCGTGATCTCACTCCGCGCGCTGGCCCGGGGGCTCGCCGCGGACGGCTCGCTCGCCCCGGCCGACCGCGAAACGGGCAGCCGGCTGATCGCCGAGCACGCGAACCACCTCTCCGACATGCTCGACGCCCTGGGTGACGTGGAGGCCAGCCGCCGCCCGGCCTTCGGCACCGGCCGGTCCCGGCCGGTGGAGCTGTGGGCCCTCGTGCTCGCCTCCGCGGACGCGGCCGGGCTCGGGCCACCGCGGCTGCGGCTGCGCTTCGACAGCACGCTGACCGTCACCACCGACCGCCAGCGGTTCCGCCGGGTGCTCACGAACCTGCTCGAGAACGCCGCCCGCCACGGTGAGGGCAAGCCCGTCGACGTCGAGGCCGAACTGACCGCCGGCCGGCTCCTGCTGCGCGTGCTCGACCGCGGCTCCGGTGTGGACGCGAGCAACCTCGCGAAGCTGACCGGCAAGTTCACCGCGGCTGGCGCGAACCGCGGTACGGCGGGCCTCGGCCTCTGGATCGTCGAACAGATCGTGCAGGCGCTCGGCGGCCGCGTCGGCTTCCGGAACCGCCCGGGTGGCGGGCTCGTCGCCGAGGTCGAGGTCCCGGCGGACTGACCGAGCCGGATTTTGGCCCGCACGGGCCAGCCGTGGCGCGCGCGGACCATTCCCGCACCGCGCCGGGCGGGTGATCCTGGCGGCCAGATCACCCGGACACCTGGAGCGGCCATGTCCCTCACCCGCGATATCGAACCCCGCCGCCACCCCGGGTTCGGCGGCGGCGCCCGCACCGGGCACCGGCCGGACCCGCTCCCCCGGCAGCTCCTCCGCGACGGCAACGCGGCGTTCTGGAACCCGGACGACATCGACCTCACCCGCGACGAAGCCGGCTTCGCCAGGCTCTCCCCCCGCGAGCGGCGGCTGATCTGCCTGTACGTGGCGAACCTCATCTCGGCCGGCGAGTCGGCGCCCCAGGACCTGCAGCCGTTCGTGACAGCGGTGGCGACCGAAAACCGGAGGCACGACGAGACCTACCTGACGCAGCTCGTCTTCGAGGAAGCCCGGCACGGCCAGGCCCTCCGCGCGTGGTTCGACGCCGTCGGGATGGGCGACTCCCTGCCGTGGTTCACCGAGATCGGGGAGGTGCGCCGCCGAACCTTCCTGGAAGAACTGTCGTGGTCGCTGTACGCGCTCACCGACGACCACTCGCCGGCCACCCAGATCCGGGCCGCGGTGACCCACCACCACGTCCTCGAAGGCTGCCTCGCCTTGACCTGCCACACCGCCGCGGCACGGATCTGCCGGAGCCGCGGCATCCTCCCCGGCCTGCTCCGCATCATCGAGCACATCGCGGCCGACGAACGCCGTCACATCGCCTGGGGCACGTTCACGTGCCGCCGGCACGTCGCGGCCGACGACGCGAACTGGGCGATCGTCCTGCAGCGCACCCAGGAACTGCTCCCGCTGGCCACCGAGATGATCGGCGAAATGCTGGCGCCGTTCGGACCGGGAGCGCCGTTCGGGATCAGCAGGCAGGGCCTGATGGGCTCCGCGCTGACCGACGTCCGCCGCCGCCTCGAGTCGGTGGAGCGGGCGCGTGGCCGCGGCGTCGAGGAGATCGACCGCGACCACGCCCCGCTGCGCCTCGAGCACGAGATCGCCGGGGAAGGAAGCCACTCCCCCGGCGACGACGACCGCCGGACCGTCGTCGCGCTCAGGCGTCCGGTGTGACCTGCGTTCGATCAGCTCGGCGCCGTCGACCCGAACACCGGGAGTTCCGCGACGACTTCCGTGGTGGCCCGGGCGAAGTTGAACGTGATGAAGTGCAGGCCGGGGACGCCCTCGACGAGCAGCCGCCGGCCGAGCAGGATCGCCTGCTCGATGCCCAGTGCCCGGACGGCCGCGGGATCGTCCGCGACCGCGTCGAACCGGGCCGCCAGGCGGGGCGGGAACGGTGCGCCCGACAACCGCTCGGAGCGGGCGATCGTCCTCGTCGTGGTGACCGGCATCAGCGCCGGGACGATCGGGGTGTCGCAGCCCGCCGCGGCGACCCGGTCCCGCAGCCTCAGGTAGTCGTCCGCGTCGAAGACCATCTGCGTGATCGCGTAGTCCGCGCCTGCCCGGCACTTCGCGACGAAATACGCGGTGTCCTCCTCCGGCGAGCCCGAACGCGGGTGCCCGTGCGGGAACGCCGCCACGCCCACGCAGAAGTCGCCGTGCTCGCGCAGCAACGTCACCAGCTCGCTCGCATACGCCAGCCCGCCGGGGTGGCGGACCCACTCGCCGTCGACGTCGCCGGGCGGATCGCCCCGCAGGGCCAGCACGTTCACCACCCCGGCGTCGGCCAGCGCGCCGACGAACGACCGCAGGTCCCGGACCGCATGGTCGACCGCGGTGAGGTGCACGACCGGCAGCATCGTCGTTTCCCGGGCGATCCGCGCGGCCACGGCGATCGTGTTGTCCCGGGTCGACCCACCCGCGCCGTAGGTGACCGACACGAAACCCGGGCGCAGCGACTCCAGCTTGCGGACGTTCCGCCAGATCCGGTCCGCGTCGTCGGTCACCCGCGGCGGCATGAACTCCAGCGACAGCACCGGTTTCCCGGCGGCCAGGCGGTCCCGGACCGCGGCGGTCACGCGCGCGCCCTCAGCTGCCCGGCGGCCTCGACCAGGTTCGTCAAGGTCGCCCGCACCTCCGGATAGCCGCGGGTCTTGAGCCCGCAGTCGGGGTTGACCCACAGCCGCTCGACCGGGAACGCCCCGGCCGCGACCCGAAGGTGGCCGACGATCTCCTCGACCGACGGCACCCGCGGCGAGTGGATGTCCCACACGCCCGGCCCCGCCTCGTTCGGGTAGCCCGCGCGCGCCAGATCGGCGACGATGGCCATGGTCGACCGGGCCGCCTCCAGACTGATCACGTCGGCGTCCATGTCGACGATCGCCTGCAGGACGTCCCCGAACTCGGCGTAGCACATGTGCGTGTGGATCTGCGTGTCGTCGCGCACCGCCGCCGTCGAGAGCCGGAACGACGCGACCGCCCACTCCAGGTACGCGGCCCGGTCCGCGGTGCGCAGCGGCAGGGTCTCCCGCAACGCCGGCTCGTCCACCTGGATCACCGAGATCCCAGCCGCCTCCAGATCGACGACCTCGTCCCGCAGCGCGAGCGCCACCTGCCGGGCCGTGTCGCCTTCGGGCTGGTCGTCCCGGACGAACGACCAGGCGAGCATGGTGACCGGGCCGGTCAGCATGCCCTTGACCGGCTTCTCGGTCAGGCTCTGGGCGTAGGTGGCCCATTCGACGGTCATCGGCTCGGGCCGCGCGACGTCCCCGACGATCAGCGGCGGGCGGACGTAGCGGGTGCCGTACGACTGGACCCAGCCCTGGTGCGTGGCCAGGAACCCGGTGAGCTGCTCGCCGAAGTACTGGACCATGTCGTTGCGCTCGGGCTCGCCGTGCACGAGCACGTCCAGGCCGATCCGCTCCTGCTCGGCGATCACCGACCGGACTTCGGCGCGCATCGCCTCCCGGTAGGCGTCCTGGTCGAGGTCACCCGCCCTCAGCGCGGCCCGGGCCTTGCGCAGCTCGGCGGTCTGCGGGAACGACCCGATGGTCGTGGTCGGCAGCTGCGGCAGGTGCAGCCGGTCCTGCTGGGCCCCGCGGCGCTTGCCGTACGGGCTGGTGCGGTGCAGGCCGGCGTCGGTGACCGCGGCGACCCGTTCCCGCACGGCCGGGACCCGCACGATCGGCGACGCCGCCCGCGACGCCAGCCGGCCGGCGTTCTCCCGCAGGACATCCGCGATCGCGGAACGGTCCTCGGTCAAGCCGCGGCGCAACGTGACGATCTCCGCGACCTTCTGCCGCGCGAACGAAAGCCAGCCGGCGATCTCGGGGTCCAGGCCGGGTTCGAGGGCGACGTCGTAGGGCACGTGCAGCAGCGAGCAGGACGCCGCGACGTCGACCGAGCCGGCCAGCCCGAGCAGGGTGCCCAGGGTGCTCAACGCGGCGGTGAGGTCCGCGGCCCAGATGTTGCGGCCGTCGACGACGCCCGCGACCAGCCGCTTGTCGAGGATCCCGCCGGCCGAGGCCAGCGCGCCGAGGTTGGCCGCGGCGGTGCCGGTGAAGTCCAGCGCCAGGCCCTCGACCGGCGAGGACGCCAGCACGGGCAGGGCGTCGCCGAGCCGGTCGAAGTAGGACGCGACCAGGATCTTCGGCCGCGCGGTCCCGGCGGCGAGGGTGGCGTAGGTGTCGGCGACCTTGGCCAGCACCTCGGCGGGCTGGTCGAGGACGAGCGCGGGCTCGTCGAACTGGACCCACTCCGCGCCGGCGTCGTGCAGCTGCCGCACCAGGTCCGCGTAGAGCGGGACGACCTGGTCGAGCAGGTCCAGGGGCCGGAAGCCGCCGGTGCCGGCCGGGTCCTTGGCCAGCAGCAGGAAGGTGACCGGGCCGACGAGCACCGGCCGGGTCGTCACGCCGTGCGCGCGAGCCTCCGCGAAGTCGGCGAGGGGCTTGGCCGGGTTCAGGGTGAAGCGGGTGTCCGGGCCCAGTTCGGGCACGAGGTAGTGGTAGTTGGTGTCGAACCACTTCGTCATTTCCAGCGGCGCCGCCTCGGCGGTGCCGCGAGCCATGGCGAAGTAGCGATCCAGCTCGCCGGCCGGGGTCGACACGTCCGGAACGGCGGCGACGTGGCGCTCGGGCACCGCGCCCAGCAGCACGGACGTGTCCAGGACGTGGTCGTAGAACGAGAAGTAGTTGCCCGGGATTTCGTCGATGCCGGCGTCTCGCAGTTCGGCCAGGTTCCGCAGCCGCAGTTCACGGGCCGTGTCGAGGAGGGCGCCGGCGTCGATCCGGCCCTTCCAGTAGGCCTCGACGGCCTTCTTGAGCTCCCGGTCGGCGCCTTGGCGCGGGTAGCCGTACACGGTGGCACGGCTGGTCGGGGTGGTACTGGTCACGGGGCTCTCCTTCGCGAGTCCGCGTGGACCTGCGGGAGCGCACGGCAAACCGCGACCGGAACGGTCGTGATCCGGCGTGACCTGCCCGCGAGGTCGCAGCCAGCACCCCACGGTCGTGGGGTGCGCAGCCGGCAGGTCTTCGGACTCGCGGGCCTTCCGGCTTACGCCGGGTTCCTACTGGCTGTCGCTTCCCAAGCCGGGTGGCTCAGTGCTCGTCCCTCGAAGGGACTGACGGCGTTCGTTCCCACTCACCGCTGCGGGGCAGTCCCGGATTCGCACCGGGTTCCCTCTTGCCTCGGCCGCCACCGCGTTGCTCGCGACGGCCGAACCAGCTGCACTTCGGACTCTAGCGGGTCGCGCTCGGGATTTCGACGGCTCGTGTCCTCTGTGGATCGGGTACGAGTACTTCCGGCTCGCCCTACCCGCCGTTCGGCTGAGCACCACCGTCGAACTCCAGGATGTCGCCACGCCGGACCAACGCCGGTTCGGTGTCCGGCGCCGAGCCGTCCGGCTGGACCGGTATCCAGGTCTCGGAGGTGTAGCGGTCGAAGACGGCCGCGCCGACGACCGTGCCCGTCACTGGAGGAGCGGCCGCGCCGGCCCGGCGAGCCGCGAAGGCGACTCGGGCACCGGTGCTCGGATCCTGCTCACGCTCGGCCATCCGGCCTCCCGGGAATGGGTGCTGAGGCGCCGACGCTATCGACCCGCCCGTCGCGACGCCATCGCGGAGTCGGGTGAAACCCGCCCGCCCCTGCCCGGGTCAGCCCCCGCCACCCGAGATGGCCGCTGGCGCGAGCCGGAAGGGCCAGGGCGCGGTGGAACCCGCAGCGCCGCGCCCGCGTGCTCATGATGTTCGCCGGCCTCGTCCGGTCCGAAGAGGACAGTCGCGCGCGGCCGCCGGAGTTCCGCCACGCGTGAACCAGGCCGGGGCGGGATTCCGCCCGCCCCGGCCTGGTTCACCGGATCACCGTCGGCAGGGGTTGCCGGCCGGGTGCGCGGCCGTTCCGTGCACGTCGGCCTGCGATTCCGCCATGACGATCTTCGCCAGCGCGGTGTCCAACGCCACCGCCTGCTGCTTCACCACACCGCCGGACACGGTCTGGCCGTTCAGCTTCAGCGAGCCGATCACCAGCGGGATCGTCAGCGGGGCCGAACCGACCGTGACCGGAAGGCCGTTGATCTTCAGCGACGCCACGTTCGAACTGCCGGTCAGCACGGGAGCGAGCCCACCCGTGGCCGGCTGGCAGGTCGCCGCCGCCTGGGACTGGATCACGCCCAGCTCGATCGTCAGCCCGGCCGTGCTGATCACCGTCTTGTCGATCTTGGCCGACGCCTGCGCGTGGTCACCGGCCGCCGGGGCCGCGGACTGGTCGTCCGGGCTCAAGTCCGTCGAGGACGTCAGCGCGTGCGTCTGCACCTTGATCAGCCCGGCGTTCAGCGTCGCGTCGAGGACGGTCTTGCTGTCGTCGGCGCAGGGCAGGTTCTGCGGGTTCGCCACTGCGGCGGTGACGCCGAGGACGTTCGCCGCGGTGCCGGTGCAGGAGAAGGCGCCGTCCCGGTCGTCGTCGACGATCGTGCCCACGCCCATCGGGTCCACCAGGCCCGCACCCACCGGGGCCGAGAGGTTCACCGTGAACGTCTCGTCCGGCTCGTCGACGGTGTCCGGGTTGACCAGCACCGTCACCGGCTTGGCCGTCTCACCCGGCGCGAAGGTGACGTCGCCGCTGGTGGCGGCGTAGTCCGCGGGCGTGGTGGCGGTGCCGTCCGCGGTCGCGTAGTGGACGCTCACCGGGTTCGGGCTCGGCCCGCCGAGCAGAGACACGGTGAAGGTGGCGGGCACCTGCGCCCCGCCCGAACGTTCGGCCACCGTGACGTCGTCGATGCTCAGGCCGAGCACGCGCACGGTGGTCGTCTCGACGAAACCGCGGGACACGCCGTCGACCAGGTAGTCGACCGAGCAGTGGTAGGTGCCCGGGGCGGCGTCGGCCGCGGCGGCGACCGACTCGGTGAACGTCGCGACGTCGCCGCTGGTCACCTTGGCGCTCGCCGGGGTGTTCGTGAGCGTCAGCTGCGGGTCGCACGTCGTGACGTGCGGGGTCACCGTGACCTCGATGGACTTGATGCCGGCCAGGATGGCCTGGGACACCTGGTTCGAAGGCACGTTGTTCAGCAGGACACCCCCGGTGGCGTCGGCGATCGCCGTGGCCTGCCCGGCGGCGTCGAGGTTGCCGACGTTGACCGCGACGACGCGGATGTTCGCCGCCTTCAGCGCGGCGATCGTGTCGGCCAGCGAGTGCCCGCCGCTCGGGTCGTGCGACGGCGCGTCGCCGAACCAGGCGACGATGCGGGTGCCGTCCGGGCGGAAGGTGACCGCGCCGGTGGCCAGCTGGTAGAGCGCGTTGAGGTCCGCTTCGGGGAGGTCACCCCCGCCGG
The DNA here is from genome assembly GCF_054781455.1 of Amycolatopsis stemonae. NCBI lineage: Bacteria > Bacillati > Actinomycetota > Actinomycetes > Pseudonocardiales > Pseudonocardiaceae > Amycolatopsis > Amycolatopsis stemonae. Next base: position 89,686 of record NZ_BAAGUJ010000012.1, read on the forward strand.
AGGCCACCCACTGGTTCGTGCCCGCCTGAACCGCCGCGGTGTCGCCGGTGATGCCCTGGTTGACCTTGAACGGCACCGAGTCGGTGAAGTCCTTGTATTCGGCGACGCCGAACTGGGCGGTCGGCTGCGCGGCGAGCACGTCGCCGGTGATGGCGTTGGCGTTGGCCCGGACGTTCGCGATCGCGCCGCCCATGCTGCCCGTGGTGTCGGCGAGCAGGACGAGGTCCGGGTTCGGCGGGACGGCGGAGGTGGTGACGTGCTTGGTGACGGTGGTGCTCTGCCCGGCGGCGAGCGTGAGGTCGACGGTGGCCGGGTCGACACCCGGCGGCGCGGCGGCCGCCACCGCCGCCGGGGCGAGCAACGCGCCGACCGCGACGAGGCCGACGAAAACTGATCTTCGTGACATGGGGCTTCCCTTCGGGCACCCGGCGGACGGCCGGATTCGGTGTGGGGTGCCTGTGAAGAGACGGAATACGCGGCAATTCGTTAGCCGGTTCCGGAATCGTCACCCGGAGCGCCCTGCGTCAAGGCGCTCAACGGGCTACCGGCGGGCGCACGGGACCACGCAGATCATGGCCGAAATGCGCTGAACGAACGAAAATAACCGGGAATCCGCCACACTTCGGAGTGACGGAAATGGCCTTTTCCGGAACAGCGGGTGCCGGTTTTTCCGCTGATGTGCCGGTTCGGCGCGAAAAGTGAAACCGGATGTCGTAGTGCGGACGCGGTCCCGGTCGGCCTCGAGACGCCGCGGCACGTGATCGGCCTCACGGTCGCCGCTGGTCAACCCGGTCGGGTGCCGGGCGTCTGCACGAAGACGGTAAGCGGTGACCGGCGCCGGGCGATGGGAGCCTTTGTGGACGACGAACAGCGTCGGACGCCGCACGCCGGCCATCGTCCGCGGCCGGTGCGTTCGGGCACCAGGCCTCACGGATCGCTGATCCCGGGCAACGGCGCCAAAGCCACCGCCGTCTCCATCTCCCGCGACGACTACGTGTCCAGCATTCCCGGCTACACCCACGCCAAGATCGAAGAGGCCGCTCTTGGGCGCGCTGCCGGTCCCCGCGGACTCCCGGAGACCGCGGGGACACCTCCGGATCTCCCTCGGCGCCGAGCCGCATCCCCTGCGTCAACTGAACAACTCGGGCGAGGGGACCGGCATTCGGTTCGCAGACGGCCGGGAGGGGATGCTGGAGGTTCGGGGACGTCGACAGGAAAGGAGCTCCGAGGCGTGCTGAAGCGCGAATCCACGGCACGGGCGAGGGTGCGGATGTCCGGTTCGGGCACCGGTGCCGGGAGTCACGGGTGAGCCCCCTGCGGGCGGCGCGGCGCCCGGCCACCACCGCCGACGAGCAGGTCGGCTTCAACGGTGCCTTCGCCGCCGCGTTGACCAAGGCCGTCGGGTCGATGCCCGCCCTGTACGTCGTGCTGGCCGTCGTGGCCGGCTGGATGGCATTGGCGACCTGGTGGGCCCCGTTCCACGCCTTGGACCCGTACCCGTTCGCCTTCCTGCTGTTCCTGGACAACGTCGTGCAGCTCGCGCTGTGCCTGATCATCCTGGTCGGCCAGCGGGTGCTGGGCGCGGCGGCCGACCACCGGTCGATCCAGACCTACGAAAACGCCGAGGCCGTCTTCGAGCAGATCGCGGACCTGCAGCAGCACCTCGACCGGCACGATCGCTCGCTCAGCCGCGGGGTCAGCCTGCTGGAGACCAGCGCGCACCCATGGATCGAGCAGCACCGCGTGCAGCGGCCGCCGCAGGCGCTCGACCACGTCGTGAGCGTCAACGGCCGGATCGCGGCGTGGCTGACCCAGCGGCTGGGCAGCATGTGGGCCTTCTACCTGGCGGCCGGCACCCAGGTGGTCTGGATCGGCCTGGCCGCGGTCGGCGTGCAGACCCTGGACCCGTACCCCTTCGCGTTCATGACCTTCCTGTCCACGCTGGTCCAGCTGGTGTTCATGATCGTGATCATGGTCGGGCAGGGCGTGCTCGGCCAGGCGAGCGACCGCCGCTCCGAGCAGACGTTCCTCAACGGGGAAGCGATCCTGCACGAGTGCCGGCGGATGAAAGCGCGCTTGACGGCGCAGGACCGGCTGATCGACGATCTCACGCGCTACACCCGCGGCGAGCTCATCGAAGACCTCGCCCGGGCGATGCACGAGGTCGACGGGACCCACAGCCCGGCGCCGACGCGGTGGAACCAGGCACCGGAAGAACACAAGGCGCTGACCCGCGCGCAGGCGAGGCAGCTCGGCGAGCACCTCGCCCTCGTCGGCTGCGTGATGGTGCCGGCCTTCGACCCAACGCAAAGCGTGGTCTTCGAAGAGGACGAAGTCCTGCAGCTGGCCCGGCGTGAGCACGACCGGGCAACGGTCTCCGACGCCGGCGCCCGCCCGGTCGCGTGGGAGCAGCTGCCGGAGCCGGAACGAGCCCGGAAACTGCACCTGGCCCGCAGGATTCCCGTCCTGGTCGAGAGTGTGGGCATGCAGGTGGTCCGGGACGGGCGGGCCCGGGACGGCGCCGGCGAGGAGGACTTCACCGCGGAGGACTGGGCGGTCGTGCAGCGGGCGATGATGGCCTCGGGCATCCTGGTCGCCCTCGCCGTCGACTCGGTCGATGCGGACGAGATGTTCGCGCTGGTCAAGGTGTTGCGGGAGGCCAGCGTCGCGCACCCGCGGCGGTTCATCCGCGACGTCACCGCGACGACGGCGTTCGACACCGGGCTGCGGCCCGGCACCAAGTACGCCGACTACCTGCCCTTCGCGGTGGAGACGATCCAGCACGCCGCCACGATCGTCGAGCGCGTGGCGCCGGCGGAGCTTCCCGACTTCCGCGAGTTCCTCGTCGAGATCGCCACCGTGGTCGCCGAAGTGAACTACGACGGCGGGCCCGGTGGCGTCGGCCCGTTGCGCCGCACCCCCAAGGAGATCACGGCGGTCGAAGCCGTGCGCGTGGCGTCCCGGCCCCAGGCCCCGCCGAACGACTGATCGCGCGTTCTCGGCAGCCGCAGTGCCGTCGTGCGACTTCCGGCGTACGCGCTACGCCGGAGGTCGCACATCGGCGGCCCGCAGATCGCCCGTCAGACCGTCGCTCGGCCACCGCGCCCGGTCCTAGGGTTCGGCCCATGATCGAAGCTCGCGCGGTAACGAAACGCTACGGTGACAGAACAGCCGTCGACGACCTCACCTTCACGGTGAAACCCGGCGTGGTGACCGGTTTCCTCGGCCCGAACGGCGCGGGCAAGTCCACCACGATCCGGATGATCATGGGCCTGGACGCGCCCACGTCCGGCTCGGTCACCGTCAACGGCAAGCGTTACCGCGAACACGCCGCGCCCCTGCACGAGGTCGGCGCCCTGCTGGAGGCCAAAGCCGTCCACACCGGACGGTCCGCCTACAACCACCTGCTGGCGCTCGCGCTGAGCACCGGCATCCCGCGCCGGCGCGTCGACGAGGTCATCGAGCTGGTCGGCCTGGCCGACGTCGCCCGCAAGCGCGTCGGCGGCTTCTCGCTCGGGATGGGCCAGCGGCTGGGCGTCGCGGCCGCGCTGCTCGGCGATCCCGCGACCCTCGTGCTCGACGAGCCGGTCAACGGCCTCGACCCGCAGGGCATCCTGTGGATCCGGAACCTGCTGCGTGGCCTGGCCGCCGAAGGCCGGACCGTCTTCGTGTCCTCGCACCTGATGAGCGAGATGGCGCTGACCGCGGAGCACCTGATCGTGATCGGCAAGGGCCGGCTCATCGCCGACACCCCGGTCGAAGAGTTCATCCGGCGCGCGTCGAGCCGGGTCGTGCGGGTGCGCACCCCCGAGGCCGAGCGGCTGCGCGACCTGCTCGCCGGGCCGGGTGTCGGCGTCACCAGCCTGGCGCCCGGGCTGCTGGAGGTCAGCGGGCTCGACGGCGCCGAGATCGGCCGGACCGCCTGCCGGGAAGCCGTTCCGCTCGAAGAGCTCACCCCGGTCCAGGCGTCGCTGGAGCAGGCGTTCATGGAGCTCACCGACGACGCCCTCGAATACCGGGTCGCCCCGGCCGCCCAGGAAAGGTCCGCGTCATGACGACCACCACCGCCCCGGCCGCCACCGGGGGCACGCCTTCGCCCGGGGCGCCGCTGCCGGCCGACCTCAAGGTGACCCCCGTCCGGGTACTGCGCTCGGAATGGCTGAAGTTCCGCTCGGTCCGGTCCACCCCGCTGGCGGTCGCCGTGACGATCGTCGGCATGATCGCGCTCGGCTGGGTCTTCTCGGCCGCCGACGCGAGCCGCTGGCCCGTCATGCGGCCCCAGGCCAAGGCCCACTTCGACCCGACCGACGTCAGCATCCGCGGTTACGTCCTCGCGCAGCTGGTCCTCGGCGTGCTGGGCGTGCTCGTGGTCTCCGCCGAGTACGGGACCGGGATGATCCGCGCGACCCTGTCCGCCGTGCCGACCCGGACGCCGGTGCTGTGGGCGAAGCTCGCGATCTTCGCGGTCGTCTCGTTCGTCGTGGGCACGATCAGCTCGTTCGCCGCGTTCTTCGGCGGGCAGGCGTTCCTCGCCTCCCAGCACATCGAGACGACCCTGTCGGCGCCCGGCGTGTTCCGGGCGGTGTTCGGCGTCGGGCTCTACCTGACCGTGGTGGGGATGCTCGGGGTCGCGCTCGGCTGGCTGATCCGGCACACCGCCGGCGCCATCGCCACCCTGTTCGGCCTGCTGCTCGTGCTCCCGGGGATCGCCGAGGCCCTGCCGGACAGCTGGGCCCCGCACATCGTGCCGTACCTGCCGAGCAACGCGGGCCAGGCCCTGCTGGCCGTCCGGCCGGACCCGGTCATGCTCGCGCCGTGGACCGGTTTCGCGGTCTTCTGCGCCTACGTCGCGGTGGCGCTCGTGGCCGCGGTCGTCCTGCTCGAACGCCGCGACGCCTGACCGGTGGGGGATGATGGCGGGGTGAGCGACGCGGGTGCGGCGTGGCCGGTGTCCGAACACGGCCTGATCAGCGGGTGGCCCGGAGCCGATCGGCTCCGGGACTGGGCCCGCCGCCGTCCGCTGGCCACCGACGTGCTGCTGGCCGGTGCGCTCCTGCCGCTCGCGGCCGCCATCGAGCACCGCGGAGTGCCGGCGGGCGCGCGGCCGGTGCTGTTCGGGCTGGGTGTCCTGCTGGTTTCGACGCTCGCGTTCCGCCGTCGCCTCCCGCTGACCACCCTGGCCGCGTCCAGCACCCTGGCGCTGGTCCAGGGGTTCATCGGACCGGCGTTCCCGCCGACCGTGATCGCGGTGCTCGTCGCCGTCTACACGGTCGGCGGGCACACCGGACGACGGCGGGCGCTCACCGCGCTGGGCGTGCTCGGGGTGATGATCGCCGTGGTGGTGTTCCGGAACGACGAGTTCGCCGAATCCGCCGCGCGCTTCGTGTTCGCCGCGGCCATGGTCGTCGCGGCGTTCGTGCTCGGCGTCAACCTCCGGATGCGCCGGGTGTACCTGGCGTCTCTGCGGGACCGGGCCGTGCGGGCCGAACGCGAACGCGACCAGCAGTCACAGATCGCGGCGGCGCGCGAGCGGGCGATCATCGCGCGGGAGATGCACGACATCGTCGCGCACAACCTGTCGGTGATGATCGCGCTCGCCGACGGCGCCGCCTACGCGGCGCGGACCGACGCGGTCGCGGCCGAATCCGCGTCGCTGCACGTCTCCACGACCGGGCGCCAGGCACTCGACGAGATGCACCGGCTGCTCGGCGTGCTGCGCGGCACCGGCGGCGAAAGCCCCCGCACACCGCAACCCGGCGTCGCCCAGATCGACGACCTGGTCACGCAGGTCCGCACGACCGGCCTGCCGACGTCCTGGACGATCACCGGCGAACGGTTCCCCTTCTCCCCCACCGCCGGCCTCGCCCTCTACCGCGTCGCCCAGGAAGCGCTGACCAACGTGCTCAAACACGCCGTCCGGCCGTCGGCCGCGCACATCCGCCTGAGCTACGCCGACCCGGTCGTCACGCTCGAAGTCGACGACGACGGCGCCGGCCCCCGCGGCACGGCGGTCCCGGTCGCCGGGCACGGGCTCAGCGGCATGCGGGAACGCGTCGCCGTCTTCGCCGGTGACGTCGCCGCCGGGCCGCGCCCGGGCGGCGGCTGGCGCGTGACGGCCCGGCTCGAACCCGGGCGCCTTCCCGGCGACGCGGGGCCGGTGCCGGTCCCGTGATCAGCATCCTGCTCGTCGACGACGAACCCCTGCTGCGCCTGGGGTTCCGGCTGGTCCTGGAGTCCCAGCCGGACTTCACGGTCGTCGGCGAAGCCGCCGATGGCGCGGCCGCGATCAGCCGCACCGCCGAGCTCGACCCCGACGTGGTCGTCATGGACGTCCGCATGCCCGGGATGGACGGGATCGAAGCGACGCGGGAGATCGTCCGGTCGCACCCCCGCTCCCGGGTGCTGATCCTGACCACGTTCGACATCGACGAATACGCCTTTCCCGGCCTCAAGGTGGGCGCGAGCGGGTTCCTGCTGAAGAACGTCCCGCCCGAGGACCTGATCTCCGCGATCCGCGCGGTCGCCGGCGGCGACGCGGTCGTCGCGCCGAGCGTCACCCGGCGGCTCCTCGACGCGATGGCCGCCCGGCTGCCCGATCCCGCCGCGGGCGACGAAAGCCCGGTCACCGGGCACGGCCTCGAGCGGCTCACCGAGCGCGAACTCGAAGTGCTCCGCAAGCTCGCCCGCGGCCTGTCGAACGCCGAGATCGCCGACGAGCTGGTGCTGTCGGAAGCGACCGTGAAAACCCACGTCGGGCGCATCCTCAACAAGCTGGAGCTGCGCGACCGGGTCCAGGCCGTCGTGCTCGCCTACGACGTCGGCCTCGTCCGGCCCGCCTGAGGGCTGCTGTCCCGAGATCGAGGTTAACGCGCATTTGCCCGCCGAAAACCGGCTGCTGGCCCCCACGGCCATAGTTTCGGACTTCATGGCCGCCACGTCGCCGCCGGTGCGTCCCACCGGCTTGAGTGTCCGCAAGCCCTTGCGGGCCGCGGCCGTCGCGCTAGTGGTTTTCTTCGCCCTCCTCGCCTCGGCGAGTGACTTCCTCCCCTGGGCCGCGGGTTTCGACCTCGGCGTGCACAGCTGGTTCGCCGCGCACCGGACCCCGGGGCTGACGTCTGCCGCCGCGGCGATCACGTCGACGGCGTCCTCGGCCTACACGGCTCCCCTGGTGTTCCTGGTCGCCGCGGCGCTCACCCGAGGGTCGCCGCGGGCCCGGCTGACGCGTGCGGTGGTCGTGCTGCTGACGATGCTCTTCGCCGTCCTGGGCCGGTACGCGATCTCCGAGCTGATCGCCCGCCCGCGCCCGCCCAGGGCGGACTGGGCCGTCGACGCGGGCGGCCTGTCCTTCCCCTCGGGGCACACCTCCGACGCCGCGCTGGCCGCGGGGCTGATCGCCTGGCTCGTCCTGCGCAGGTTCCAGGCCGCTCCACGGTGGCCGGTCTGGCTGCTCGCGGCCGGCTACGCCCTGCTGATCGCCTGGACCCGGGTGTACCTCGGCGTGCACTGGCCGACGGACGTCCTGGGCAGTATGGCGTTTGTGACGACGTGGTTGTCCGGGGCGCTCGTGTTCCAACGGCTCGAGGAGCGCTCAGCCCGTTCCTCGTGACTCGCCGTTTTCGACGAGACCGTCCGTTTTGCCGATCGCTCACTTCGCCTTCGCAAGTCGTGAACTCGGCTCTCGTTACGGTGCGACGAGTTCCGACCGCCTACTTCCGCGGAAGCGACAGATTGCGAGCCCATGACTTCGATTCGCCTCCCCGAGTCCAGTCGCACCCTCCTCAACAAGGTTCCGGAAGTCACGCTGTACTTCTGGCTCATCAAGGTCCTGTGCACGACCGTCGGGGAGACCGCCGCCGATTTCCTCGACGTCGACCTGGGCTTCGGGCTGTCCGGGGTGTCGGCCGTCACCGGCCTGCTGCTGGTCGTCGCGCTGGCCTTCCAGTTCCGGGCTTCCCGGTACGTCGCCGGGCTCTACTGGCTGACCGTGGCGATCGTGAGCGTGTTCGGGACCCTGGTCACCGACAACCTGACCGACAACGCCGGGTTCCCGCTCGAGGCCAGCACCGTCCTGTTCGGCGTTCTCCTCGCCGCGACGTTCGTGGTCTGGTACGCCTCGGAGAAGACGTTGTCCATCCACTCGATCGTCACCCGGCGCCGGGAGGCGTTCTACTGGCTGGCCATCCTGTTCACCTTCGCCCTCGGCACGGCGACCGGCGACCTGATGGCCGAAGTTCTCGGGCTGGGCTACCTCGTCACCGGCGCCATCGTCGTCGCGCTCATCGCCGTGACCGCGCTCGCCTGGCGGTTCGGGCTGCACCCGGTGCTCGCCTTCTGGTTCATCTACGTCCTGACCCGCCCGCTCGGCGCGTCGCTGGGCGACTACCTCTCGCAGCCGTCCGGCCTGGGCGGCCTGGGCTTGGGCGCCACCGTGACGAGCTTGATCTTCGTCGCGGCGATCATCGCCACGGTCGTCTACCTGTCGGTCACGAAATCGGATGTCACCTCCGACCAGGCGCTCCGCCGGGCCGGGGAGCCGGCCCGCGGCGGGTTGTGGCAGACGATCGTGTTCCTCGCCGTGATCCTCGTCGCCGGGGGCGTGGGATACACCCTCCGCACGGCAGCACTGCAGGACGACAACCCGGTCCCGGCCGCGACGCCGCCGGCACCCGGCCAGGCGGCCCCGGCACCCACCTCCCGGCTCGGCGACCTGTCGACCTTCCGCGGCATCACCCAGGACACGCTGAACCTGCTCGACCGCGGCAACCAAGCGGCAGCGACGAGCCGCGTCGACGACCTCGAAGGCCAGTGGGACGACGCCGAGGCCCGGCTCAAGCCCAAGGACAAGGCCGAGTGGACGCGGATCGACGGGAAGATCGACAAAGTCCTGCGCGAACTCCGTGCTGCCAACCCGGACCAAGCAGGTGAAAAGGACGCCCTGACCACGCTGCTGGCCGCACTCGGCTGACCGGCGCGGTGAGCCGCTTTTGCTGCAACGACGCCGTGGCGGCTGCGGTCGCGGTGCTCAGCAAAACGCCCGGCACAGGTCCCGACCGGCGCCGAGCAAGACCGCCGCCAAGGCCGCGAAGCCGCCGGCCATCACCAAGGAACCGGCACCGAAAGCCGCTTGCGCCGCCGCGATCGCCAGCCCGCTCCCCGCGCTCACCAACGCGAAGCCCATCCTGCGGCGGCCGGGCGGGGAGGCGATCCCCCCGAGACGCGCAACGAACCGGCACAGGCACCAGGAGACGAAGACGATCGTCGCCCAGTAGTAGACGACCAGCACGGCGTGCGTCGCGCCACCGGCAGCCACGACGAAACCGCAACGCGCGATCAGGAACAACGCCGCGAGCGCGAGTGCGGGCGCCGCGAGCGTTCGGGCCGCGGCGGCCACACGACGGGCCGCGGCCCAGGTCAATTCCGGCACCGGCGAGGCAAGCACCGCTCCGGCCATGACCGGGACGAGCCACCCGCCCGCGGCCAGGGTCGTTCCCCGGCCGAGTCCAGCCATCCCGAAGGCGCGCACGAGCATCGCGGCGCTCGCGAGAACCGCGGCGAACGCGGCAAGCACCACCCGGCTCGTCTGGCCCGTGACGGGTTCCGGCCAGTCGGCGGGGTGCAGCCACGACTTGAGGGCACCGAACGCCGTGTCGAACCACGTGCGGGGGCCGGCCAGCCGCGCTTCGTGGGCGATCTCGGCTCCCCAGCGCGCGCGGATCGCCGGTGGGTAGAGCCTGACCAGGGCGCCGGGCACGTTCATGCCGGTGCGCTCCCCAGGGCGCGCAACCCGGCTTGCGCGACTCGGGTCATCTGTTCGAGCTCGGCCCGCAGCACCGCCCGGCCGTCGGCGGTGATCCGGAGCGTTCGCTGCTTCTGCCGCTCGTCGGGCTGGTCACCGGCCGGCTCGACCAGCTTCCGCGCTTCGAGCCGCGTGAGCGCGCCGTACAGGCTGCCCGCCCCGAGCCGGGCTCCCGTCAGCCCCTCGATCACGCCGTTGATCGCATAGCCGTGCAGCGGTCCCTCGGCGAGGGCCGTGAGAACGAGCATCTGGGCGTCCTTGCTGTGCATGCCACCTCTTTCGCCGCCGAGGTCATAGTACACGTCGCGTACTACGTGACGTGTACTATCCGCTCATGCTCAAGGCTACGCGCGGCGTTCTGTCTCGTCATCGCCACCTTCGACGTGCACTGCGGACCGTGCTCGTGGTAGCTCTCGTCGCGTTCGCCGGAACTGCCATCTACGTCGGATATGCCGCGGTCCGAGCGGCCCAGCCGGTCGCGTTGCCCGGCCCGACGGGTCCCTACCCGGTCGGACGCACCATCACGGAATGGACCGACGACGCGCGGACCGATCCGCTGGCCCCACTGCCGCCGACGCCGCGGCGGCTGTCGACGTGGCTCTGGTACCCGGCGACCCCGGGCCCGCACCCCGGCTCTGCCCCCTACGCACCCGGCGCGTGGGCAGGGCTGCACCTGGGTGGCCTGCTGAGCTGGTCGGAGACCGGCTTCGACCAGGTCCACGTCGCTGCGGCCGCGGATGTCCCGGTGGCCGGGGGCCGGTTCCCGGTCGTCGTCCTCGAGCCCGGGCTGGGGTTCGCCGCGCCCCAATACACCACGATCGCGGAGAACCTGGCCGCGAACGGCTACCTGGTCGTGGGCGTGACGCCGACCTACAGCGCGAACCTGACCGTCCTCGACGGAGCGCCGGTGGCGGCGACCGAGGCCGGCAATCCGCCCGCGTTCGCCACCGCCGACCTCCCTTCCGGTGCGGCGCAAGCCGCCGGCGACCGGCTGGTCGCCGTCTGGGCCGATGACGCCCGCTTCGCCGCCGCGCGCATCGCTACGGAACCGACCTTCGCCGGACACGTCGACCCCGCCGGGACCGTCTACATCGGGCATTCCTTCGGTGGTGCCGCGGCCCTCCAGGCGTGCCACGACGACAGCCGGTGCCGGGGCGCTGCCGACCTCGACGGGACCCAGTACGGAACGGTGGTCCACTCCGGACTCGACAAACCACTGATGATCATCGACAGTGAGAACTCGTGCACGACGGGCTTTTGCCCACCAGCCGCCGACCAAGCGGACCGGGACACCGCGCTGTCGCTGCTGCGAGCCAGCCGCGGACCGGCATGGTGCTACCGCATCAGCGGCGCCGAGCACTTCAACTTCACGGACTACGGAGCGTTCTTCCTCGCCGAGCCGGCCGATTCCCTGATCGCACTCGGCTCGATCGACGGCCGTACAGCGCTGGTGATCACCAACGCCTACCTTCGCGCGTTCGTCGGCCGCGCCGCCCACGCGGAGCAAGATCCGTTGCTGGCTGGTGCTTCGCCGTATCCGGAGGTCCAAGTCCAACGCACGTCACGGTGAATAAAGGGGGAGGCGTCGTGTTGCCCGGTATCGCCCAGCGGGTCATCTACGGAATCTACGCGAGCCGGTTGCGCAAGCAGCTGGCCGGCGCGGAGCTGCCGAAGCACATCGGGATCATCATGGACGGCAACCGCCGCTGGGCTCGCCAGATGGGCCTGGCGAATCCGAGCATCGGGCACCAGTACGGCGCGGAGCACGTCGAAACCGTCCTGTCCTGGTGCGAGCAGGCGGGCGTCAACCACGTCACGATCTACCTGTGCTCGACCGAAAACCTCGCTCGTCGCAACGACGCCGAAGTCACCTGTCTCATGCAGCTGGTCGAGCAGGTGATCGCCGACCGGCTCGCACGACCGGATGCCGGGTGGCAGGTCCACGTCGCCGGCACCCTGGACGCGCTGCCCGGCACGACTGCGCACGCGCTGAAGAACGCCGTCGAGGCCACCCGCGACTGCCGGACCGGGTTTCACGTCACGCTGGCCATCGGCTACGGCGGCCGCCAGGAAGTGATCGACGCCCTCCGCGCACTGCTGACCGAACACGCCGCGACCGGCACGCTCGAGGAACTCGCCGAGACCATCACGATGGAAGACGTGGCACGGCACCTCTACACCGCCGGGCAGCCCGACCCCGACCTCGTGATCCGGACGAGCGGCGAGCAGCGGCTGTCGAACTTCCTGGTCTGGCAGAGCGCCTACTCCGAGCTGTACTTCTGCGACACCTTCTGGCCGGCGTTCCGCGAGGTCGACTTCCTGCGCGCCCTGCGCAGTTACGCCCGGCGCAATCGCCGCTACGGTGGCTGATCCGGCGGTTCAGCCGATCGCTCGATAGCGGTGCTCCGGCCGGCCGGTTCCCCCGCGGTGCAGCCGCAGATCGGCCAGCCCGCGGCGCACCAAGTCGGCCAGGTACCGCTGCGCGGTCGCGCGGCTGACCTCGAGACGCTCGGCCACGTCCACGGCGGACAGATCGTCTTCGGCCGCGACCAGGAGGTCCAGCACCTGAGCCATCGTCGGCGGCAGCTTGTGGCGGTCCGCCGTTCTGGCCGAAGGTGCGCGCAGCAGGCTGTACAACGAGTCGACGGCCGCTTGGTCGGCCACGGCGAGCTGCTCCATGCTCTGCTGCAACTGGTTGTAGGCCGTGAGCTGGTCCCTAAGCTGCGCGAAGCCGAACGGCTTGACCAGGTAGTAGACGGCGCCCAGCTGCATCGCCCGCCGCACGCTGTCGACGTCCTGCGCGGCGGTGATCACCACGAAGTCCGGACACGAAGGGGCGTCCCGCAGCGATCGCATGAGATCGAGGCCGTGCCCGTCGGGCAGGTACAGGTCCAGCAGCAGCAACTCCGGCCTGCGTGCCGCGACCAGCCGGCGGGCCTCGGCGACCGAATGTGCCTCACCGACCGCCGTGAACCCCTCGACCCGGCCGATCCCGGCCGCGTGGACGCGGGCGATCCGGTAGTCGTCGTCGACGACCAGTGTCCTGATCATCTCCGGCCCGCCATCGCGTCGACCGGCAGGGTGACCGTGAACCTCCCGCCGGGCCCCGGCTCGGCGGTGATCCGCCCGCCGAGCCGGGTGACCAGCCGGTGGACGAGCGCGAGCCCCAGCCCGCGCGGCAACCCGTCGCGCGGCGGCTTCGTGGTGTAGCCGTCCTGGAAGACGCGCTCGGCCACGTCGGCAGGCACGCCCGGCCCGGAGTCGTCGACCGACAGGCAGATCTTCCCGTCCTCGGTGACGAGGCGCACCGAGACCGATCGGGGCGCCGGGGTGTCGGCCACGGCGTCGAGGGCGTTGTCGACGAGATTGCCCACGATCGTCTGCACCTCGTCCGGCCCGGGCTCGACGAGCCGAGAGTCCTCGGAAACCGTGAGCAGGACGTCGCGTTCCGCGGCGATGGTGATCTTCGCGAGCAGCAGCGCGGCCAGCGAGGCCGGCGCGATGCGGGACCGGAGCTCTTCGGCCTGCGCGGCGCTGCCGGCGGAGATCTCCTCCAGGTAGGCCGTCGCCTCGTCGACGTCGCCCATGCCGACCAGCACCGACAGCACGTGCAGCCGGTTGGAGAATTCGTGCTGCTGGGCCCGCAGCGCATCGGTGAGACCGGTGACGCTGTCGAGTTCGCGCAGCAGGGCCTCCAGCTCGGTCCGGTCCCGCAGGGTCACCACCGCGCCCATGTCGTGCCCCTGGACCCGCACGGGCATGCGGTTGACCACCAGCAGGTGTTCGTCGGTCAGCACGAGATCGTCGACGCCCGCGGACGCGCCGCCGAGCACGTCGCGCAGCCGGCTCTCCGGCAGCAGTTCCTCCAGCCGGGCGCCGAGCCGAGCGTGGCGCCAGCCGAGGAGCCGGCGAGCTTCGTCGTTGACGATGCTCAGCCGCTCCCGGCGATCGAACGCCACCACGCCCTCACGAATGCCGTGCAGCGTGGCCTCCCGCTCCTGCAGCAACGAGGCGATCTCGTGCAGCTCGAGCCCGAAGGTCATCCGCTTCAGCCGCCGGCTCAGCACGAGCGCGATGATCGCGCCGGCGCCGAGTGCCGCGGCCGTGTACGCCAGCAGGGTGGGGATCTCGGTCCAGAAGGTCTGGGAGACATCGCTCTCGAGGATGCCGACCGACACCTCGCCGACCAGCGAGCCGTCGGGCGCGTGCAGGGGCGCCTTGCCGTTGGCCGAGTCGGTGAGGCTGCCGGGGTCGATGCCGACGTGCGTCCGCCCGTCCAGCGCGACGACGGGTTCTTCGATGCGCCGGCCGATCAGGTCGGGGTTCGGGTGCGAGTGCCGGATGCCGTCGCGGTCGATGACGACGACGTAGGCGGTGCCGGTGGCGGTGCGCATCCGGTCGGCGATCTGCCGGACGCGCCCGTCCCGGTCTCCGGTGGCCATCTCGGCCCGCACTTCGGGGTCCGCGGCGACCGCTTGGGCCACGGCGAGTGCCTCGCGTTCGGTGGCGCGGTCGAACTGGTCGCGGGTGACCTGGGTGTAGAGCGCGAACCCGAGCACCATGGTCACGACCAGGATCACCAGCACGTACCCGAGGATCAGCGACGACAGCGCGCGAGGACCTCGCATCGTTCCTCCTTCCGTCCGCGGCGACGGAATCGCAGGAGTGTCCCCCATCCCGCGTTAACGGATGGCTAACCACGGCTGGCAGAACGCGCAAAACGTGCGGCTTCGCGGATAACCCGGCAAAGCCGCGCAAAGACTGTCGACGCCCGGGCGGTGCCGCCTACCGTCCCCGGGCCATGGACACCCCACCACCGACGGCGATCCGCCTGCGCGCCGTCAGCAAACACTTCGCGACACCGACCGGGCAGCGCTACACCGCACTGCGCGACCTCGACCTGGAGATCGCCGCCGGCGAGTTCTGCGCGGTCGTCGGCCCGACCGGCTGCGGCAAGTCGACGACGCTGACGCTCGTCTCCGGGCTCGAGCGGCCCTCGGAAGGCGACGTCCTCGTCGACGACGAACCCGTGTCGGGAATCGACCCGCGAGTCGGGTTCGTCTTCCAGAACGACGCCGTGCTGCCGTGGAAGTCGGTGCTGGGCAACGTCAGCGCCGGACCGCGCTGGCGCGGCGGCGACAAACGGGAGACCCGGGACCGTGCGCGGGACTGGCTGCGCCGCGTCGGGCTCACCGGCTTCGAGAACCACTACCCGCACCAGCTCTCCGGCGGCATGCGCAAACGCGTCGCCCTGGCCCAGTCCCTGATCAACGAACCGGCGATCCTCCTCATGGACGAGCCGTTCAGCGCGCTCGACGTGCAGACCCGCTCGATCATGTCCGACGAGCTGCTCCGGCTCTGGCAGCTCACCCAGCCCACGGTCGTGTTCGTCACCCACGACCTCGAGGAGGCCATCGCACTGGCCGACAAGGTCGTCGTCCTCACGGCCGGCCCGGCGACGGTCAAGGCGGTCTACCCGATCGACCTGCCCCGGCCGCGCACCGCCCAGGAAATCCGCTTCGACCCCCGGTTCGTCGAGATCTACCAGCAGATCTGGGAAGCCCTGCGCGACGAGGTCGAGCTCGCCTACGCCCGGACCACGAGGGCCGCGTCATGACCACCCACGTCGCATCGGCGAACGCCGCCCCGGCCACGACCACCGACACCGCGCTGCGCACCCGGGCTCGCCGCCGGCGGGTGCTCGTCGCCGTCGCCCGGGTCTCGGTCGCCGTCGTGGTCCTCGGCGCCTGGCAGCTGCTGACCGCGACCGGCGTCCTCGACCCGTTCTTCTTCGGCCAGCCGACCGCCATCGTCGACCAGCTGGTCCAGTGGATCCGCTACGGCACCGAAGCCGGCACGCTCTGGGAGCAGGTCGGCATCACCCTCGAAGAAGCGTTCCTGGGCTTCGGCATCGGTGTCGTGCTCGGTGTCACCTGCGGCGTCGCGTTCGGCCGGGTGAAGCTGTTGTCGGACATCTTCGGCCCCTACATCAAGATCATGAACTCGATCCCCCGGATCGTCCTCGGCTCGATCTTCCTGGTCTGGCTGGGCCTCGGCATCCCGTCGAAGGTCGCCCTCGCCGTCGTGCTGGTGTTCTTCGCGGTGTTCTTCAACGCCTACCAGGGCACCCGCGAGGTCGATCGCAACTACCTGGCCAACGCCCGGATCCTGGGCGCGTCCCGCGGCCAGGTGACCCGTCAGGTCGTCCTGCCCTCGGCGTTCACCTGGATCATCGCCAGCATGCACGTCAGCTTCGGCTTCGCGTTGATCGGCGCGATCGTCGGAGAGTTCCTCGGCGCCCAGCGCGGCCTCGGGCTGTTGATCCAGCAGGCGCAGGGCACCTTCAACCCCGACGGCGTGTTCGCCGCGATGCTGATCATCGCCGCCGTCGCCCTGATCACCGAAGGCTTCATCGGCCTGCTCGAGAAGAAGCTGCTCGCCTGGCGGCCGCCGGCCGCGACCGCCGGCACCGAACTCTGAACCCCGGTATGCGAAGGAGCATCACCATGTCCCGGAAACTGCTCGTCGCGGGCGCGCTCGGCGCCGCGTTCCTGCTGGCCGCCTGCGGCTCGTCCCCCTCTTCGACACCGGCGGCCGGCTCGTCCGGTCCGACCACCGTGAAGCTGATGGTCGGCGGGATGAACAAGCAGATCTACCTGCCCGCCAAACTCACCGAAGCCCTCGGCTACTTCAAGGAACAGGGCCTCGACGTCCAGCTCTCCGACGAACCCGCCGGCGTCGACGCCGAAACGGCCATGCTCGCCGGCCAGGTCGACGGCGTCGTCGGGTTCTACGACCACACGATCGACCTGCAGGGCAAGCGAAAGCCGGCCGAGTCGGTCGTCCAGCTGCTGCAGGTTCCCGGTGAGGTCGAGCTGTGCCGCAGCGACGTGGCCGGGCAGATCCATTCCCCCGCCGACTGGAAGGGCCGCAACCTCGGCGTCACGGGGCTCGGTTCGTCGACGAACTTCCTCACGAAGTACCTCGCCGTCCGCAATGGACTCCAGGCCGCCGACGTCCACTCGGTCGGCGTCGAGGCGGGCACCACGTTCATCGCGGCCATGCAGCACAAGTCCATCGACTGCGGCATGACCACCGAACCGACGATCTCGGCCCTGCTGAGCTCCGGTCAGGCCCAGGTGCTCGTCGACATGCGCACCGCGGACGGCGCCACCAAGGCCCTCGGCGGCGTGTACCCGGCGTCGGCGGTCTACATGCAGACGTCCTATGTGGATTCGCACCAGGACGTCGTGCAGAAGCTCGTCAACGCGTTCGTGAAGACCATGCACTACATCGCCAAGAACTCGGCCGACCAGATCGCCGCCCAGATGCCGCCGGACTACTACGCCGGTATCGGCCGCGCCGCCTACGTCAAGGCGTTGGCCGACGAGAAGGGCATCTACACGCCGGACGGGATCATGCCGCAGAACGGACCGCAGACCGTGCTGAACGTGCTGTCGTCGTTCGACCCGAACGTCAAGGGGCACACCATCGACCTCGGCAAGACGTTCACGACGGAGTTCGCCCAGAAGGCCAACCAGACGCAGAAGTGAACCCGCAGGGCCGCGATCAGCTGGTCGCCGGACCGGGACCCGGACCGGCGACCAGCTCGGCGCAGTCATGGTCGAATCAGGGACCGGGCGCCTCGAGGCGATATCCGTACCCACGGACCGTGGTGATCGCGGGGGCCACAGCCGGGTCCGCGGCGGCATCGGCGAGTTTGCGGCGCAACGTCACGATGTGGACGTCCAACGTTTTGGTCGACCCCTGCCAGTGGGTGTCCCACACGTCCGCCATCAGGGTGTCCCGGCTGATGGCCGCGCCGGGTTCCTGGGCCAGCCGGTGCAGCAGGTCGAATTCCTTGGGCCGCAACGCGACCTCGTCGCCGCACAGCGTCACCCGGCGGGCCGCCACCTGCACGACCAGTTCGCCCACGCGCAACGGCGCCACGTTCGACGACGTGCCCCGGCGCAGGTGCGCGTGCAGCCGCGCCAGCAGTTCACGCAAGCGGAGCGGCTTCGTCAGGTAGTCGTCCGCACCGACCTCGAGCCCGACGACGACGTCCATCTCCTGCGTCCGCGCCGTGATCATGATGATCAGGGCGTTCGGGGTGACTCCCCGCGCGCGACGGCACACCTCGATGCCGTCCAGGTCCGGCAGGCCCAGGTCGAGGAGGACGACGTCGTAGTCGTCGATCTGCATCCGGCGCAGCGCGTCGCCGCCCGTGCGCGACCACATGACGTCGTAGTCGTGCATGCGCAACGCGGACTCGAGCAGGCTCCCGATGGTTTCATCGTCTTCGACGAGGAGAACTGCGGCCATGACGAATTCTATCCGGTTTCCGATCATGGCGACCGGATTTAGCAGAACGCTAACCTTCGCCGCGAGGAAATGGCTTCCTGCCGGGCAGAATCGAGGTCATGCGCAGACGCATCATTCTGCTCGCCGTCGCCGCCGCCCTGCTGGCCACCACGCTCTTCGGAGCACCGCTGGCCGTCGGCGTCGCGAACTATTTCGCGCAGGACGAGCGCACGGAACTCGAGCGCGCCGCCGACGCGGCCGCCTTGTCGATCGCCGACGACGTCCTCACCCACGCCAGCCTGCCGCAGTTCCCGGGACCCGAAGAGGGCACCACCGGTTTGTACACCGCCGGCGGGACCCTCGTCACCGGCCAGGGGCCGAGCGTGGGCGACGCCGTCGTGCAACAGGCCCAGGGAGGCGAGGTCGCGACCGGGGACGTCGGCGCGGACCTGGTGGTCGCGGTGCCGATCCTGCACGACTCCGTGCTGCAGGGCATCGTGCGCGCGTCGACGCCGCACACCGAGTGGTACCAGAAGGTCGCGGTCTCCTGGCTCGCGATGGCCGGGCTGGCCGTCGCCGCGCTCGCGGTGACCTGGCTGCTCGCCGCGCGGCTCGCCGCCCGGGTCGCCGGGCCGCTCGAGCACCTGTCCGGCGCGGCCGCCCGGCTCGGGGCCGGCGACTTCACCGTCCGGGCGCCGGTCAGCGGGATCGGCGAGATCGACCAGGTCGCGGAGGCGCTGGACCGGGCCGCGGTCCGGATCGGGGACGCCCTGGACCGCCAGCGCGCGCTGGCCGCGGACGCGTCGCACCAGCTGCGGACGCCCTTGGCCGGGCTTCGTCTGCAGCTCGAATCCGCCCTCGATCCGCCCGGTCAGGACCTCGAATCGGCGGTGGCGGCCGCGCTCACCACGATGGACCGGATGGAGACCACGATCGACGACCTGGTCGCGCTCGCCGGTCGTCCTCCCGAGGGCCGCGGGGTGATCGACCCCGAGGGCCTGCTGCGCGATGTCGTGGCCGGCTGGAGCGGGTTGCTCGCCGACCAGGACCGCCGCTTGCGGATCGACCGCCAGACGGCGAGCCGGCCGAGAGCGGCCGAAGCCGCGGTGCGGCAGATCCTCGGCGTCCTGCTCGACAACGCGGTCATCCACGGCCGGGGAACCGTCACCATCACGACCCGCGACCACGGCGACGCCTTCGTCATCGACGTCGCGGACGAGGGACGCGACAGCGCCGACGTGCCGAACATGTTCACCCGCGGCCACAGCGGCACCGGCGGTTCGGGCATCGGCCTGGCCCTGGCCCGGGACCTGGCCGAGGCCGAAGGAGGGCGGCTGCGGCTCGGCAGCGCGGCGCCCACGACGTTCACCTTGCTGCTGCCTTCGGCCCGGTCAGCGCACCCGCTCGCGCGGTGACCGCGAAGAAGTCACGCTGGTCCGCCGCGAGGTAGCGGTCGGCCGCGGTCGGCATGTCCTGGGTCAGCGTCTTCGGCGGCGAGCCGGCGAGGTCCGGCCGGAACAGGTTGGCGCTGACCATGCCGCCGTGGATGTCCAGTTCCATGCCGCGGACCGCCCCCGCGGTCGACAGCGCGCCCGCGAGCGCGGTCAGGGTGAGCTGGTTCCCCGCGACGTAGAGCAGCCTGCCTCGCGCGTCGACGCCCACCCCGGAGCGCCAGGTGAACTGGAACTGGTTCTTCGCGCTGCCCCACTGCCCGGCCGGGTTGCCGGACAGCCCCGGCACGGACTTCCCGCCGTCGACGATCAGCTCCAGGTTCTGCCGCACCGCCGCGATGTCCGGGGTCATGCGGGCGTCGCGGCCCCACAGCGCGACGGTCGCCACCCCGGCCTTGTCGATGACCAGGGAAGCCAGTCCGTCCTTGAGCGGGATCCCGGTCCGGCCGTCGGCGTAGAACCCGCCCGGGGTGTCGCGGAACTTGAAGCCCGAGTTGAAGGTCGCCAGCAGTGCCGAGCGCAGGGTGCTGGGGACGCGGGCGCCCTCGGGCCAGTGCCCGCCCGGCTCCTTGGTCCCGGCGATCAGGTGCAGGCCGGTCCATTTCTGGTCGAACGCCACCACTGCGGCCACCACGCTGGCGTGGTCGGGATCGGGCCGGACGAACGTCGTGTAGTCCGCGGGCTGCCCGCCGGCCATCCGGGCACCCGGCACCCACACCCCTTCCCCGTGCGGGGCACCGGGCCGGGTGGGCAGCGCTGCGGGCGCGTTCGCCGTGTCGCCCGGCTTCGGCGGCGCGACGGGCACCGGGAGCGCGTTCGCGTCGGGCGCGCCGTCGGCCGGCGGATGCCGGGTGTAGTACCAGTTCTCCAGCGCGTTCACGACGGGACCGGCACCCATCTCCCGCGCCCAGTCCGCCGTCCGCGCGGCGAACGTCGCCGCGCCGGGTGCGGTCAGGGCCTGAACATAGGTGACGGCCGGGTACAGGAGCAGCAGCAGGAAAACGATCAGCGTGCGCCGCAAGCGCTTTCGGCGGCGGTTGACCGGTGGCCGGGAAAAGCGCGGGTTTCCGGGTTGACCGGCGAGATCGACCATAGGTCACGGTAACGATCCCGCGGTTCGAGCCGGTCCATCGAATTGCTAGCGAACGGCTAAGGGCGGTCGCGCGTTTCACGACGGCTGCGGCGGAGTTCGAGCGCGAGCGGAATGAGCGAGACGATGACGACGAGCGCGATGATCGGCAGCAGGTACTGGTCGATGCCGGGAATGCTGGAGCCGAGGACGTAGCCGGCGAGGGTGACGCCGACCGCCCACAGGAGCCCGCCCAGGACCTGCCAGATCGTGAACGTCCGCGCGGGCACCGCGAGGATGCCGGCGAGCGGGTTCAGCACCGTCCGCACGACCGGGACGAACCGCGCCAGGACGATGGCCTTGGCGTGCCCGTACTTGCCGAAGAGCTCTTCCGCTCGCGCCATGCCGCGGTGCAGGTGCGGATTGCGTGATTTGGCGAGCAGCGCGCGTCCGCCGCGCCTGCCGAGCAGGAACCCGGTCTGCGCGCCGAGCAGGGCTCCGCCGACGGCCGCGACGAGCACGGCCGGGAGGGAAAGGTGCACGGTCGCGGTGGCGCTGGTCGTGCAGAACAGGCCCGCGGTGAACAGCAGGGAGTCGCCGGGCAGGAAGAACCCGATCAGCAGGCCGGTCTCGGCGAACAGGACGAGGAAGACCCCCGCCGTGCCGAGGCTGGCCAGCCACGACGTCGCGCTCAACGGGTTCATGGGCCACCTTTCTTCGACATCGATGTAGTAGTTCTACACCTATGTCGTTTTTGGCTGCCACCCGCCTCGCTCGCACTCGCGGTCCCACAGGCGGGCTCGATGCCTGTCGAGCCCGCGGCGAAACAGCAGGTAGACCCCGCCGAGCACGAGGAGCGCGACGCTCTCCCAGACGACCCCGCCGAGGATCGCCGTGGTGAACGCCTCGGCGCCGGTGAGCGGGGGCGCCACCTGCGCGCCCGCCTGGTCGACCCACACCTGGACGTGCTGCGGCAGCGCCGGGCCCGCGCCGACTTCGACGACGCCTCGCCGGACCTGGCCGTGCGGCGCGGGCCAGGTGGCCGTCACCGGCGTGAGTTCGCCGCCCGCCGGCTCGGCACCGGCCGGCACCGGGAGGTCCGGCCGCAAGGTCGCGACCACCTGGTGCCGGGCCCGCGCGTCCGCCGCGACGGAGGCGGCCAGCCGGTCGTGGTCGGCCACGACGTGCACGCAGACGATCGCGACCGAGACGACGGCGAGCAGGCCCACCGCGAGAATGAGCAGGCCTTCCAGCCGGTCGGACCCGCGCGCGGATCGCGCGAACACCGGCTTGAGCAGCCGGACGCGCCGCCCAACGGCGTTCGACCTTCGCGAGGTACCCATGACCCCAGGGTGCGCCGCCACACCCGGACCGCGCAGCGTCGTTAACCGCGCGCTTGCCCGGCGCTGGCAGACGCTTGCCGAGAACCGCCGCCAGACCGCCTGCACCGTGGGCGTCGCCAAGGCCCGGTACGCACGGACCCACCGGCGAGGAGGAAGCGTTCTCTTGCACCGACCTCTCCGGGCCAAAGTGGACAGTGCCGCGCGCGCAGTCCACCCGCGGCAACAATTATCCCGCCGATTCCGTTATTTGATCTCACGGAAAGATCCGAAATCGATGTCTCGCACCACGGATCCATGAAGTGACTATTCGTCACGAATTGTGCATCTGGTCACCTGGTCCGAAGTGTGGGACGGTGGGCAGGTTCGGTCGGGGTTGGCGAATGTGATCGCTTACGATGGGAGCTGCCGAATGTCCGGTTTTCTGCGGGGTTCATCGGGTCGGATCGGCGTTGTGGCCGCGGTTGCCGCGCTCGTCGCCGGGTTCACGACGGCGCAGGCCGCTGCCGCGCCGGAGGGGGGTGGGGGTCCGGTCGGCTGCGTCGACCGGGTCAACAATACGGCGAGCAAACTGGTGCCCTGCATCAGAACCGACGATCTCTGGCACCACATGCGGGTTTTCCAGGCGATCGCCAACGCCCACCCGGGTCCGGACGGCCACCCGTCGCGCAATTCCGGCGAACCGGGCTACAAGGCATCGGCGGACTACGTCGCGCGGACGATGCGCCAAGCCGGTTACGACGTCACGATCCAAACCTACAAGTTCTTCTACTTCGCCTACACGGCATTACCCGTGTTCAGGGAAGTGTCGCCGACGGCACACGACTACACCGTCGTCACCGACTGGAACCCCGGCCAGGCCACCGGGTCCACCACCGCCGCCCTGCAGCCCGCGGGCGGCATCGTCGTCCCGCCGACACCGGCACCCAGCTCCGCCAGCGGCTGCACGGCGGCCGACTTCACCGGGTTCGTCCCGGGCCGCATCGCCCTGATCCAGCGCGGCACCTGCCCCTTCGGCGTCAAGGTCCAGAACGCCCAGGCCGCCGGCGCGACCGGCGTCGTCATCTTCAACGAAGGCAACCCGGGACGGACGGCCGTGCTCAACGGCAGTCTGACCGACGCCGCCGGCAACCGGATCGTCCCGACGATCCCCGTCTCGTTCACCTCGTTCGCCACCGGCCAGGACCTGCTCGGCCAGTACACCGCGGCCGTCCAGGGCGGGACGGCTCCACCGACGCTCACCCTCGCCGTCCAAGCGGTCGTCAACCCCAACGCCGACGACTACAACGTCATCGCCGAATCGAAGGGCGGCGACCCGAACCACGTCGTGGTCGTCGACGCGCACCTCGACGCCATCTACGGCGCCGGCATGCTGGACAACGGCTCCGGCTCCGCGACGATCCTCGACATCGCCCAGATGATGCACAAGGTCAAGCCGCGCAACAAACTGCGGTTCATCTGGTTCGGCGGCGAGGAGCTCGGCCTGCTCGGCTCGGCCTTCTACGTCAACAACCTCAGCCCCGCCGAGCTGTCCAAGATCGGCTACGACCTCGACGCCGACGTGACCGCGACCCCCAACTACGTCGTCGGCGTCCTCGACCCGGCCGGCGTCGACCTGTTCTCCCGCACCGTCTCGACACAGTTCCCACCGCAGGTGTACGAACCGTCGAAGGTCGCCAGGGACCAGGGCATCGGCTACTTCACCTCCATCGGGAAGAAGAACATCCTGTTCTCCCCCGTCGGCACCGACGCGTTCTCCTTCAACCAGGCCGGGATCCCCGCGAGCGGAGTGCTGACCGGACAGGACTGCTGCAAGCTCCAGTCCGACGTCGACCTGTTCGGCGGGTTCACGGGCAACTTCGAAGGAACCGTCCCCGGCACCGACGGCGGCTGCGTCGACAACCCCTTCCGCTGGTGCGACAACCTCGCCAACAACGATCCCAAGGTCATGACCTTCGTATCCCGCGGCTTCGCCACCATGGTGGTCGACATGGCCTTCGACACGACCGTGCTGTCCTCGGGCGGCAAGCCAGCCCCCAAGCCCGCGTTGGCGGCGCAGGCGGCACCGGGCGCCGCGGTCCGGTAGCCCGGGCTTCCGGGTGTCGACGAACTGTCGACGGATTGTCGACCGCCTTTGAGAGCGTGGTTCCGGTTCGGTGAACCGGGGTGACGCGGCTCGAGGGAGGTCCCGGTATGAGGTTCGGCATGCTGGGGCCCCTGGAGGTGTGGGACGGCGACGAGCGGCTGAGCCTCGGCGGGCCCCAGCAGCGGGCGTTGTTCGCGGTGCTGCTGCTGAACGCGAACGCCGTGGTCTCGGCCGACCGGCTGATCGACCACCTGTGGGGCGAGCGGCCGCCGGACTCGGCGCGGCGGCTGCTGAAGGGGTGCATCGCCGGGCTGCGCAAGGCCTTGCGGGTCGGGCGCACCGACCGGCTGCTGACCCGGCCGCCCGGCTACCTCCTGGAGGTGCGGCCCGGCGAACGCGACCTCGACCGGTTCGACGAGCTGGCCGAGGCGGCGGGGAACGTGCCCGACAACCCGTCCGTACAGGCCGCCGCGCTGCGCGAGGCCCTGGCGTGCTGGCGCGGGCCCGCGCTCGACGGGCTGGACTCGGCCGCCTGCCGGGCGGAGGCGGCCCGGCTGGACGAGCGCCGGCTTTCGGTGCTCGAGGAGCGCGTCGACCTCGACCTGCGGCTCGGGCGCTGCGCCGAGCTCGCCGCCGAACTGCAGGCGCTCGTCCGGCAGCACCCGCTGCGGGAACGCCTGTGGGCCCAGCTGATGCTGGCCCTGCACGGCGCCGGGCGCCAGAGCGACGCACTCGCGGTGTACCAGCGGATCCGGCGCAACCTGGTGGAGCAGCTCGGGGTCGAGCCGGGCGCGACGCTCCGGCAGGCGCACCGCGTCGTGCTGGCCGGCACCCCGGAACCGGCGCCGCGGCCCGCGGCCCGCACGAGGGCGCGGCCGGTGCCCGCTCAGCTGCCCGCGGAGGTCGCGGCCTTCACCGCGCGCGACGCCGAACTGGCGAAGCTCACGCGGCTGCTCACCACACCCCGGTCGGCGGCCGTGCCGATCGTCGCCGTGCTCGGCACCGCGGGCGTCGGGAAGACCGCGTTCACCCTCCGCTGGGCGCACTCGGTGCGCGACCGGTTCCCGGACGGCCAGCTGTACGTGAACCTGCGTGGCTACGACCCCGGCCCGCCGTTGCCGGCGTCGGCCGCCCTGGGCGGATTCCTGACCGCGCTGGGGGTTTCCGGCGCGGACCTCCCCGGCGACGCGGACGGCCGGGCCGCCCGCTTCCGCACCGAGGTCGCGGGCCGGCGGCTGCTGGTCGTCCTCGACAACGCGGCCTCGGTCGAGCAGGTCGGCCCGCTGCTGCCCGGCACGTCGTCGTGCGCCGTTGTGGTGACGAGCCGGAACACCCTGCCGGGCCTGGTCGTCCTGCACGGCGCACGCCGGCTCGAACTGACCCCGCTGCCCGCCGAAGACGCGAGGACGTTGCTGCGCACCCTGATCGGCGAGCGCGTCGACGAGGATCCCCCGGCCGCGGCGGCCCTCGCCGCGCACTGCGCGCGGCTGCCGCTCGCCCTGCGGGTCGCCGCCGAGCTCGCCACCGCCCACCCGGACGAGAAGCTCGCCGAGCTGGCCGGCGCCCTCGACGACGAGCGGCTGCGCCTGGACCACCTGGCGGCCGGCGGCGATCCGCGGGCGGGCGTGCGGGCGGCGTTCTCCTGGTCGTACCGCCGTCTCCCGCCGGCCGCGGCCCGCGCGTTCCGCCTGGCCGCGCGGCACCCCGAACTCGACGCCGAGACGCTGGCCGCACTGACCGGCGGCGGCGCCTGCGCGGCCCGGCGCACCCTCGACGTGCTCGCGGGTGAGCACCTGATCGAGGCCGGCGGGCACGGCCGGTACGTCATGCACAGCCTGCTTCGCGACTACGCCGCGACGCTGGCCGACGCCGAAGAGCCGTTCCCACCGGTTGCCCACCATCCGGCGACCCGCGTGCCGCAGCGTGGGACCGCGGCCGCCGAAGCCGCTCAGCCACGGAGAAACCATGACCACGACAGCCGTTCCGTCCCTGCGTGACCACCTGCGGGTGACGCTGCCGAGAATCGCGCCCGTGCTGTTGTCGCCGACGGCGGCCGACCGCATCGCCACGGGGGCGGCCGCGTTCCCGCCCGCCGCGTGCATGGTGGAGTGCCACCTCGGCGCCGAAGGCCCGCGGGCCGACTTCCTCATCCGCATCCTCCGGTCCGAGGCGGGCGCGTTGACGGCCGCGGACCGCGGTACCACCGCCGCCGCCCCGAAAACCTGGGCCCGGCTGCGGGATTTCGGCCGCCGCTGGGCCGCGCCGGGCTCGCCGCTCGCCGCGTTCGCCCAGTCGTGGCTCGAGTTCGACCTGCCCCGGCCGCACACCGGGAGCGCGCTGCCCGCGCCGTCGTTCTTCGCCGACGTGGACCCGGCCGTCGCGGGCACCGTCGATCCGGCCGCGGCCGCGGGTGCGGCGCTCGCGGTGCTGCGCCAGGGATCCGTCGCGCCCGCGGTGCTCACGACGATCGCCACCTGCGTCGGCGAGTTGCCGGCCGCGGCTCGCTGGCTCTCGCTCGGCGTGATGTCCGGCCGGCCGGGCGACGCGGTCCGGGTCTGCGTGGCCGACCTGCGGGCCGACGAAGTACCGGCCTACCTGGACCGCATCGGCTGGACCGGCTCGGCCGCGCAGCTGCGCGCGATCCGCCGCGGCCTCGACGGGTTCACCCCGCTCGCCACCCTGGCGCTGGACGTCGGCACGTCGGTGCGGCCACGGCTCGGGATCGAGTACAACCTCGAAGCCCGCCGGAGCCTGCACGACAGCGCGGCCCGGTGGCGGCCGTTCCTGGACCGGCTCGTCGAGGACGGGCTGTGCGCCCGGCACAAGCGCGATCCGCTGCTGGCCTGCATCGGGTTCGACCACGAGCGCGTCGACGAGGAGAGCTGGCCGGCCGGCCTGCGCGCCGCGTCCGACCGGCACGGCCCGAACGTGCTCAGCGTGCTGGTGCGCAAGCTCGTGCACATCAAGGTGGTCTTCGAGCCCGGGCGCCCGGTGGAAGCCAAGGCGTACCTCGAGCTGACCCACGACTGGCTGACCTTCGACCCGGCCACCGGCCGGGCCCGGCTCACCCCCTCCCCCGACGAACCAGGAGCCTGACCGTGCAGACCGACACGTGGTACCGCGGGTTGTCGCTGGCCGAACGGCTGCCCGCCGGGGCGCCGGCGGACCCGGCGCGCGGAGACCGGCGGCTGGCGCGGTGGCGGCGGCAGCGGCCGTTCGACGAGGACGGCCGGCTCGCCACCCGGCTCGCGGCGGACGGGATCACCGAGGCGGACCTCGCCGCCGTGCTCGGCGAGGACGACGCCGCGCTGCGGGCCCGGCTGGCCCGGCCCGCCTGGCTGGCCGACGTCGCCGCGTTCGCCGAGCCGGTGCCCCCCGGCGACGGGGCGGACGGGTTCCTCGTCCTGGCCGAACCCCTGGTGCGGCGCGCTTGTGCCGAAGTGACGGCGGTCGCGGGCGAGCTGGCCGCCTCGGGCGGTCCGGTCGATCCCGCCCGTGCCGCGGACCTGGTGCGCGCGCAGGTGGTGCCGACCCTGCCGGGGATGGTCGAGCGGACGCTGGCGCTGGAGCTGAACGTGGCGCGCCTGCGCGGGGAGACCGGCGGGGAAACGCCACGAGAGCGGTACCTCAGCTTCGTGCGGCGCCTGCGCGAGCCGGCCACCGTCGGGGCGTTGTTCGCCGAGTACCCGCTGCTCGGGCGGCTCCTGGCCGAGCACGTGCGGCAGCAGACCGCGGTGCACGTCGAGTTCCTGCGCCGGCTCACCGAGGACTGGGCGGACATCCGGCGGACCTTCGCCCCGGACGACGATCCCGGCTTTCTGTCCACTATGGACGCCAACCTGGGCGATCGGCACCGCGGCGGCCGCGCGGTGCTGGTCGCGGGGTTCACCGGCGGGCTCCGGCTGGCGTACAAGCCGAAGTCGCTCGCGGTGGACGTGCACTTCCAGCAGCTGCTCCGGTGGCTCGGTACCAAGGTGCCCGGGCTGGACCTGCGGACGCTCGCGGTGCTGGACCGGGGCGAGTACGGCTGGACCGAGTTCTGCGCGCGGACCGAGTGCCGGACGAAGGACGAGGTGGCGCGGTTCTACCGCAGGCTGGGCGCGCACCTGGCGCTGATGTACGGGCTCGGCGGCACGGACATGCACTACGAGAACCTCGTCGCCGCGGGCGAGCACCCGGTGGTCGTCGACCTCGAGTCGTTGTTCCAGCCCAACATGGCGGTCCAGTCGGCGGTCCCGCTCGGCGGGCCGACGGCGTCGCTGGACTCGGTGCTGCGGGTCGGCCTGCTGCCGCAGCGGTCCTGGGGCCACACCGGCGCCCCCGGCGTGGACATGTCCGGGCTCGGCTACCAGGAGAACCAGCTTTCGCCGCGCGCTTCGCAGTACTGGGCCGACACCGGGACCGACCGGATGCGCAGTGACCGCAAGCGCATGACGACCTCCGACGGGCACAACCGGCCCGCGTTGCTCGACGGCGAAATCGACGTGCTCGACTACGCCGACGACCTGATCGACGGGTTCCGGGACACCTACCGGGGCCTCCAGGAGCACCGCGCGGAGCTGCTCGCCGGCGACGGCCCGCTGGCGCGGTTCGCGGCCGACGAAATCCGGGTCATCGTGCGCCCCACCCACATCTACAGCCTGCTGCTGCGCGAGAGCTTCCACCCCGACGTCCTGCGCGACGGCCTCGACCGGGACCGGTTCTTCGACAAGCTGTGGGTGTCGGTCGGCGATTTCCCCTACCTCACCAGGGTGATCGCCGCCGAGCGCGCCGACCTCTGGCGCGGCGACGTGCCGGTGTTCTCGACCCGGCCGGACTCGGTCGACGTCTGGACCAGCACGGGCGAGCGGGTGCCCGGCTTCCTGGAGCGCCCGAGCATGGAGGTGGCCCGCGAGCGCATCGAGCGGCTCTCCGACGCCGATCTCGACTGGCAGACCTGGATCGTCCGCGGCTCGCTCACCTCGCTCGCCATGGGCGACGGGACCGCCGCTCCCGCGACCTACGGCGGTCAGCTCGTGCCCGGCATCGCCGGCGCGGCCGACTACCTGGCCGCGGCGAAAGCCGTCGGCAACCGGCTGGAGAAGCTCGCCGTGCGGCGCGGCGACGACCTGTACTGGCTCGGCCTCACCGCGTTCCAGGAGCAGTACTGGGACCTGACCGCACTCGACGTAGACCTGTACGGCGGCGTCTCGGGCATCGCCTTGTTCCTCGCCTACCTCGGCCGGGCCACCGGCGAAAACCGGTACACCGCGCTGGCCGAGGGCGGGCTGTCGACCGTGCGGCGGCTGACCGCCCGGGGCAGCGCGCACACCACTCAGCTCGGCGCGTTCTCCGGGCTGGGCAGCCCCATCCACCTGCTCACGCACCTCGGCGTCCTGTGGGACCGGCCGGAGCTGCTCGACGAAGCCGTGGACCTGGCGGCCGGGGTGACCGGGCTGGTCGGTGACGACGTCCAGCTGGACGTGCTGGGCGGGGCGGCCGGCTGCGTCGGCGCGCTGGCCGCGTTGCACCGGCACCGCCCGGACCCGGCACTCCTCGCCGCCGTCGGGCGCTGCGGTGACCACCTGCTGGCCACCGCCCTCCCCCAGGCGGCCGGCGCGCTGGGGTGGCGGACGCCGCTGGCGGACCGGCCGCTGACCGGGTTCGCCCACGGCGCGGCCGGCATCGGCTGGGCCCTCGCGATCGCCGCCGAGCTGACCGGGCAGCGCCGGTTCGCCGACGCGGCGGACCGCGCGCTGGCCTACGAGCGCACGCTTTTCCAGCCGGAGCGGGGAAACTGGCCGGACCTGCGGGCCGAGGCCGCCCCGTCGGCGTGCATGACCGCGTGGTGCCACGGCGCCGTCGGGATCGGCCTCGGCCGGCTGGCGCTGCCCGGCACCACCGGCCCGGAGGTGACCGCGGAGATCGCCGCCGCGACGACGACGGCGCTCGCCACCGGCTTCGGCGCCAGCCACAGCCTGTGCCACGGCGACTTCGGCAGTCTCGACCTCCTGCTGGCGGCCGGGCACCCCGACGCGGCCGACCGCGGCGCCGCCGTCCTCGCGGACATCGACCGGCACGGCTGGCGCTGCGGCGTCCCGACCGGCGCGGAGACACCCGGGCTGATGACGGGGCTCGCGGGTATCGGTTACGGCCTGCTGCGCGCCGCCGACCCGGGGCACGTCCCGTCCGTGCTCAGCCTCGACCCTCCTCGCCCTTAGGAGTCCCGCGATGGCCGGCACCGCCGCCCCGGCACACACCCCATCCGTGCCCGACCTCGAACCCCACCGCCTCTAGGAGCCCCGCGATGGCCATCCCGCTGTCCGTGCTCGACCTCGCCCTCCTCGGCACCCGGGCCAGCAGCGCCGACGCGCTGCGGGGCACCACCGAGGTCGCCCGCCGCGCCGACGAGCTCGGCTACCACCGCTTCTGGGTGGCCGAGCACCACAACTCGCGCAGTGTCGCCAGCACTTCGCCCGCGGTGCTGATCGCGCATCTGGCCGCCGCGACGTCGCGGATTCGCGTCGGGTCCGGCGGGGTGATGCTGCCCAACCACCCCGCGCTCGTGGTCGCCGAGCAGTTCGCGATGCTGGAGGCGTTGCACCCCGGGCGCATCGACCTCGGCATCGGCCGGGCGCCCGGTACCGACCCGGCGACGGCGTCGGCCCTGCGCCGCGCCCCGGCCGCCCTGACCGACGCGGAGTTCCCCCGGTACCTGCAGGACTTGCTGGGCCTGCTCGGCGACCCGCGGACGAGCGAAGGCATCTGGGACCGCTTCGCCGCCACCCCGGCAGCACGCACCTCGCCCGGCGTCGTGCTGCTCGGGTCGAGCGACTTCAGCGCCCGGCTCGCGGGCCGGCTCGGCCTGCCCTACGCCTACGCCCACCACTTCAGCACCGGCGCCACCCTGCCCGCGCTGCGGCTCTACCGCGAGACGTTCACGCCGTCGGCCGTCCTCGCCGAGCCGTACGCGATCGTGACGATCAACGTCCTCACCGCGGACAGCGACGACGAAGCCGCCTGGCTGGCGGCCCCGCACCGGGTCCGGGTGCTGGAGATGCTGACCGGCCGGTCCGAGCTGCTGCTGCTCACCCCGGAAGCCGCGGCGGCGCACCCGCACCTGGACAAGGCCCGGCGGCTGCCGATCAACCTGATCACCGGCGCGCCGGACACGGTGACGGCCAGGCTGGCGGCGCTGGCGGAGCAGACCGCGGCGGACGAGCTGATGGTGCTCACCGAGTCGGCCGACGTCGCCACCCGGCTGCGGAGCTTCGAACTGCTGGCGCGGGCCTGGTCGCCGGCGGCCGAAGTCCTTGCCGGGTAGGGGAATCGGGCGTCACACCGCGGTGGCGCCGTCCGGTTCGTACTCGATGAAGCCGGGGTTGAGGATCCCCGCCGGGTCGTAGCGGTGCTTCAGCTCGTTCACCTTCGGCCACTCGGTGCCGAAGTGCAGGCGCCAGCGGGGCAGGTCGAGGTGCACCCACGTGGCCAGGTGCCGGGTTCCGCCCAGCTCCAGCGCCAGATCGCTGATCCGGCTCAGCAGCGCGAGCGCGGGCGGCAGCTTCGCGACGGCCACCCGGGGGAAGAGCCCGACCATGATCAGCCCGGCTTCGCCGTCCGGCACGCGGAGCATCGGCGTGGCCGTCACGGCTCGCCGGGCGGGCCACAGCACCACGGCGTCGGCTCCGGCGAGCAGGCCGTGCAGGCGGCGCCGGCACACCGTCAGGAACGCCTGCGCCCGGGACCACGGCAGGTACGCCACCAGCCAGGGCTGGGCGACGCCCGGAACGGGCGGCACCTCACCGGCCCGGGGGCGGGCCAGGAACGTCGCCGCCGGCTGGTCGGCCGGTGGTTCCCGGCGGCCCACCAGACCGGTCACCGGGCACCGCGACGGCGCGGTCGCGGCGTCGTCGACCTCGAGCGTGGCCAGCACCCGGTGGCGCCAGGTGCCGTCGGGCGCGGCCTCGATGGTGGACTCGAGGCTGGTCACCGGCGTGCCGGGGGCCACCAGGCGCCGCAGGTCGCCGAGCATCTCCTCGGCCGTCTCGTAGTGCAGCGGGTACGTCCTGGCGACCGGGCGGTACTCCCGGAGCCGGTGCTCCACCCCGGTGATCACCGCGAACTGCCCCATCCCGGCGAGCACGTGCCCGAACAGGTCCGGGTGGGTTTCCGGATCACACCGCACCCGCTCGCCGGCCCCGGTCACGACGTCGAGTGCCGTGCAGTTGTCCACTTGGGCACCGAAGCGGAACGACGACTCGCCCCAGCTCCCGGCCGAATGGGTGCCGCCGACGGTGACGTGCGGGTAGCTGGTCAGCACCGGCGGCGTGAGCCCGTGCCGGCTCGCTTCGGCGACGACCGCGCGCCACCGGGCACCCGGGCCGGCGCGGAACCGCCGGGCGCCGGGGTCGATCGTCAGGTGGTCCAGGCCGGTGACGTCCAGGACGATGCCACCGTCGTTGGTGGACTGTCCCCGCAGCGAATGGCCGGTTCCCCGGGGCGACACGGGAACGCCGTGCTTCGTCGCGTAGCGCAGGGTGGCCGCGACGTCGCCGGGGCCGTCCGGGCGGACCACCACCGCCGGCCGGCGGTAGACCACCTGGCCGTAGTCGGTCTCGTACGCCGCCAGCGTCGCCGGCTCGTCGGACACCCGGCCCGTGAGCAGCCGGCGCAGGTCCGCGGTGAGGGCCTGATCGGTCATGGGGTGCGCTCCAGCTGGGTCCGCACGAGGCCGGCGTAGTGCCCGCCGAGCTCGAGGAGTTCTTCGTGGCGCCCGGCTTCGACGACCCGGCCCTGGTCGAGCACGAGGATCCGGTCGGCGTTCTGGACGGTGCTGAGCCGGTGGGCGATGACGATCCGGGTGCACGCCAGCGCGCTGAGGTTGTGGTCCACCAAGGCTTCCGTCGCCAGGTCGAGGTGACTGGTCGCCTCGTCGAGCAGCAGGAACGTCGGGGTCGTCGCCAGCGCCCTGGCCAGCGCCAGCCGTTGCCGCTGCCCACCGGACAGGCCGCTGCCGCCCTCGCCGAGCAGCGTCTCGTACCGCATCGGCATCCGCTCGATCTCGTCGTGGATGCCCGCGAGCGTCGCGGCTTCGACGACCTTCTCCAGCGGCATGGCCGGGTCGCCGATCGAGATGTTCGCGCGGATGGACCCGTTGAACAGGAACGGTTCCTGCAGCACGACGCCGAACTGGCGGCGCACCCCGTCGATCCCCAGTTCCGCCAGGGGTTTCCCGTCGTAGCGGATGGTGCCGCCGGTCGGGTGGTACAGGCCGAGCAGCAGCAGCGCCAGCGTGCTCTTGCTGGCGCCGGTTCGGCCGACGAGGGCGATCTTCTCCCCCGGTTCGGCGGTGAACGACACGTCGTGCAGGACGCGCGGGCCGTGCGGGTCGTAGGAGAACGTGACGCCGGACAGCTCCAGCCGGCCGGACAGCCGCACGTCCGGGACCGGGGCCACCGGTTCGGGCTCGGCCTCGATGACGTCGACGATCCGGCGCAGGTGCGCCCCGGCCAGCTGCAGCTGCTGCCCGGTGGTGACCAGGGACGCGAGCGGCGTGAGGAACGCCGTGGCGATCGCGATCAGTGCCAGCATCGTGCCGAGCGGCATCGTCCCGTCGACCACGCTCACCATGCCGACGGTGAGCAGCAGCAGCGGCGCCAGCGTGCGCAACGCCGTCAGGATCGTGTCGACGACCGCCGCGTACTGGTTGCGGCGCAGGGAAAACCCCAGCTCCCGGTGGAACAGGTTCGACCAGAAGTCCAGCACCCGGTCCTCGACGCCGCTGGCCTTCAGCGTGCCGATGCCCTTGAGCAGCTGCACCCCGAAGCTCTGCGACTCGGCCTGCGCCACGAGGTAGCGCTGGGTCAGGTCGCGCAGCGGCCGCGCCGTGACCAGCAGCACCACCACCTGGACGGCGCCGATCCCGAACGCGAGCAGCCCGAACACCCAGCTCTGCGTGGCCAGCACCACGAGGAACACCAGCACGAACCCGCCGTCGAGCACCGCCGACAGTGCCTGGCCGGTGAGCATCTCCCGGATCGCCGCGGAACTGCCCAGCCGCAGGAGGAGATCGCCGCTGGTGCGTTGCGCGAAGAACGTGTACGGCAGGCTCAGCAGGTGGCCGAACAGGCCGAGCATGATCTGCGTGTCGAACCGCCCCTGCAGGTAGATGAGCATCGCCGAGCGCAGGTAGGCGGCCACGAGGTTGGTCAGGACGATGAGCACCGCGCCGACGGCGATGATGCCCAGCACGTCGGTCAGGCGCAGCGGGATGACGTAGTCGACGAGCACCTTGGTGAGCGCGGGGACCGCGAGCGCCGTCGCCTGCAGGACGAGGGACGCGCCGACGACCTGGGCGAGCATCCGCCGCCAGCCGCGCATCCGCAGCACCTGGCGCAGGTACACCGACCACGCCGACTGCCCCGGCCGCCGCCCGGCGAGGGCCGGCCCGGGCGCCACCGTGATCACGACGCCGGTGAACTCGCGGGCGAACTCGTCGTCGCCGACGACCCGGCGGCCGAAGGCCGGGTCGACGATCCGGTAGCCCTTCCGCAGCTTCGCCTCGATGATCACGAAATGGTTGAACGACCAGTGCGCGATCACCGGCAGCTCGAGCCGGGGCAGGGCGGGGAGGTCGAGCGAGAAGACCTTGGTGCGCAGGCCGAACGACCGCGCCGCCTGGACGAGCGCGCGTGCGGTGATCCCGTCCCGCGCCGCGCCGAAGAACTCCCGGCACTCCGAGACCTGCGTGGCGCGGCCGTGGTAGCCGAGCATCATCGCGAGGCACGCCGCGCCGCACTCCGTGGCGCTCAGCTGCAGGAGCACCGGCAGCCTGCGCCCGCGGACCAGCCACCGGGCGACCGCGTGCCACCACCCGGCGCTCATCCGAACACCCCGCCGACCACCGGCAGCCCGGCCAGCACGCTCCGGGACCCGACGCGGACCCGCGCCGGCAGGCGGTCGCCGTCCCGCACCGGGCCGGCGTCGACCCGCGCCACGGCGACCGCCGCCGGATCCGGCAGGCCGGCGGCGGGCACCCCGAACCGGGCCGACAGCCCGGCGGGCGCGAGCGGGGCGGGCTCGTGCTCCACCACGGTGCCGCGGACGTCGCCCTGCTCGAGGACCACGGGTGCCCCGTCGGCCAGCCCGGGGAGATCGGCCCCCGGCAGCGCGACGACGAGCACCACCGGCTCGCCCGGCCGTCCGACGTCCTGACCTGCGACGGCGAACGCACTCCCCGTGTCGTAGGTCGGAACGGGGATCGCGGCGACGACGGCGCTCAGCAGCCCGAGCACCCCCAGCGCGAGCCACAGCCGCCGGAAGACCCGGGGCCGGGCCGCCGGCGGCAGCACCGCCGTCCACCGGCCGTTGCGGTGGTACTCGAGCGCCTGTTCCCGGAAGATCGACCGGTTCTCGGCCATGGGCCTCCCCTCCTCAGCAGGGCCCCGGCCACTTCCGCCGCCGGGGCCCGCAGCCGTCGTTACTGCGTTTCGTTGCAGCTGCTCCAGCAGCAGGAGTCGAGCGCCGCGGCGCCGGCGATGAGGTCGTCGAGCGCCTCGTCGGTGAGCTCCATCAGACCGGCGGGGTTCGCCGGCAGCAGGGACCGCTGGGCGGGCCCGAGGCCGTTGCGGAACTCCTCGTCCTTCCAGGACCGGATGATTTCGTTGTCGGACATGTGTTTTCTCCTCGGTGACGGTGGGCCGGCCGGAGTGGCCGGCCACGCCTGCCACCAGCACGATGCCCGCCCGAGGTCGGCAGCCGGTGGGTGAGCGGTGGGCAGCGTGCCCCGGGCTTGGCCGGTTGATCGGCGGGCCGAAGCCGTGCCGGCTCCCGGCCGGCAACGCGGCGGAGGTAGCGACCCTGATCCCGGCGTGTGCGCCGCTGTGCGCGCTCGACACCTCCGTGCCAGCGCCGTGTGCGCGTCCTGAGCGCGGCTCACCGCAGCCTGGACCGGTCGCCGAAATCCGGCCGCGGAAGGGGATTTCTCATGCATGACGTGGTGATCGTGGGCGCCGGGCCCGTCGGGCTGTTCCTGGCCTGCGAACTGGGCCTCGCGGGCTGCTCGGTCCTGGTTCTCGAGCGGGAGCCGGAGCCCGGCGCCCCGTGGCGGACGGCGCCGCTCGGGCGGCGCGGCCTGTTCGCCGCTTCCGTCGCGGCGTTCCACCGGCGCGGGCTGCTGGAGCCGCTGCTGGCCGAGGCCGGCCCCGCGTTCGGCGCCGCCGAAGACGACGACCCGGCACAGCCGCGCTTCGCGGGGCACTTCGCCGGGATCGTGCTCGACGCGGCCGACGTCGACCTCGCCGCCCTGCCGTACCGGCTGCCCGGCTCGGTGCCGGACGCCGTCATGACCAGCCTCGACACGGTCGAGGCGGCGCTGTCCGAACGGGCGGCCAAGCTCGGGGTCGAGATCCGCCGCGGGGTCGCCGTGGACGGCCTCACCCAGGACGACGAGCGCGTCGTCGTGCACGCCGGCGCGCGGGCGTACCCGGCACGCTGGGCCGTCGGCTGCGACGGCGGGCGGAGTGCGGTGCGCCGGCTCGCGGGCTTCGAGTTCACCGGCACCGAGCCGCAGTTCACCGGGTACGTCGCGCTCGCCACCATTCCCGACATCGAAAAGCTGAACCCGGGGTTCACCCCGACGCCGCGCGGCATGTACCTGCGGATGGCCGCGGACGGGCACATCGGCGTGATGGACTTCGACGGCGGCGCGTTCGACCGCTCGCGGGAAGTCACCCGCGAGCACCTCCAGGAAGTGCTGCGGCGCGTCTCCGGTACCGACGTGACGCTGACGGAGGTCCACCTCGCCTCGAGCTACACCGACCGCGCGATGCAGGCGACGACCTACCGGCGGGGCCGCGTCCTGCTCGCGGGCGACGCCGCGCACATCGTTTCGCCCCTCGGCGGGCAGGGACTGAACACGGGCATCGGCGACGCCGCCAACCTGGGCTGGAAGCTCGCGGCGACCCTGCGCGGGCGGGCCCCGGACGGGCTGCTCGACACCTACACCCGCGAGCGCCACCCGGTCGGCGCCTGGGCGCTCGACTGGACGCGGGCCCAGGTGGCGTCGATGCGGCCGGATCCGCACGCCCAGGCCGTCCAGAGCGTGCTGCGCGACCTGCTCCGCACCCGGAACGGGACGACCTACGTGTTCGAGAAGCTTTCCGGCATGGCGGCCCGCCACGACCTCGGCGACGACCGGCCGCTGGTCGGCCGCGTCGCGCCGGACTTCCGGCTGGACGACGGCACGAGCCTCGCCGACCTGATGCGCGACGGCCGGGGCGCCGTCCTCGACTTCAGCGCCGGCCGGCACCTTCGCGATTCCGCTGCGGCTTGGGAAAGCGAGCTGCGGTACGCCGCGGGCACCGCGGAGAACGACCTCGGCCTCGGCGCGGTCCTGGTCCGCCCCGACGGGGTCGTCGCCTGGGCCGGAGAGCACGTGCCCGACCGCGGCTCGTTCGAACGAGCCGCCCGGCGCTGGTTCGGCGACGCGCGCGTCTGATGTGGACCGGTGTGTCCGGCGGGGCCCGATCACCGGGCCCCGCCGCGGTCAGCCGCCCACGGCGACCCAGCCACCGAACGAGTTGCCGACCACCGTGACACCCGCCAGGACCAACGACCTCAGGCCAGGCGGAAGCTGCCCACGAAGGGATAGCCCGGAATCCCGGCCTTCGCCGGTTTCCCCGGCCGCGGGTAGCCCACCAGCCACAGCTGCCCGGTCGTCGCCACGTTCGTCGCCAGCGACACGTCGGCCACCAGCCGGAACCGCGTCTGGCGGCCGTCCGGGTGCAGCGCCCAGCCGGTCAGCCGGGTCACGCCCCGGGTGCGCGGAACGAACTGCGTGTCGAGCGCGACGCGCAGTTCCACCCAGGTGTCCTCGGTGATCGGCCGCCGGATCCGCAGCACGCCGACGAGCATCAGCAGTCCCAGCAGCAGGAACACCCCGCTGCCACCGCCGGCGCCGCCCACCGCGGCGGGACCGGCGATGCTGTCGGCGTCGAACGACACGGTCGACACGAAGACGAGACCGGCCGCTCCCAGCACCAGGAACGTCACCGCGGACCCGAGCGTCCGCCGGATCTGGAACGCCCGGTGCGCGGCGAGCACCGGGTCACGACGCGGCGGCGTCGGCCGGCGCGAGACCGGTTCCGCGAGCGTCGCCCCCGCCACGGGGGCGTCCTCGATCCGCCCGGCCCGCAACCACATCGCGCCCGGCAGGCGGACGAACACCCGCCGGCCGGTGCCGAGCACCCACACCCGGCGCTCGCCGGCCAGCTGCACCCGCGGCCCGTCGTGGAGCCGGGTCCGCAGCCACCGCCCGTCCGGCAAGCGAACGGACACCCGCGACCCCTTCACGAGCAACCCGTCGGGAGCGACGTCCAGCCGGTGGTAGGGCTCGCCGAAGAGCCGCCGGAGCCGCTGGTACAGGCTCAGGACGTAGCACCACATCGCCAGACTGGCGCCGAAGACCGTCAAGTAGAAGTACGGCAGCCCGCTCCCGCGCTTTTCGGTGAGCGCGAGAAGCACGCCGAAGGCGACGAGCGCGCCGCTGAGCGCGGTACGCAGGACGGTCGCCTTCGTCAGCTGCCGGATGTACCCGGCGAACAGCGGCTCGGCCCCCGACGGCAGGTGCGGCGCCGGTTCGTGGACACGGACTCTGTCCGCGCCGGAAGCGATGTCCATGGTTCTTCGTCCCCAGTCAGTTCGTGCGCTCGGCCGGGGAAGCGTACGCGCAGCGGCAAGACCGCTCTCAGCGTCCTCACAGCAGCACTCGTAGATGGTTCAACGGTGCCTGAGCACGATCCCCTGACCCGACGCCGACTGCTCGGCATGACCCTGGGCGCCGCCGCCTTGACGGCGTGCTCGGCCCCCGGGCAGAGCCCCGCCCCGGCGACCAGCCGCAGCGCCGGGCCCGCGCCTTCGCCCGCGACGTCGTCGACGCCCTCGCCACCTCCCGTGGGCCCCGCCGTCGAGCTGGCCCGGTCGGCCGCCGGACGTCCTCAGGTCGCGCTGACCTTCCACGGTGCCGGTGACCTCCAGGTCACCCGCCAGGTCCTGGACGTCGTGCACCAGCACGGCGCCCGGATCACGGTGCTGGCCGTCGGGACCTGGCTCGCCGCGCACCCGGACGCCGCGCGCATGGTGCGCGACGGCGGTCACGAGCTGGGCAACCACACCTGGAGCCACCCCGCCCTGTCGGGGTATGCGGCTGAGCCGATGTACGCGGAAATCCAGCGGTGCCGGGACAAGCTCGCCGAACTGACCGGGTCACCGGGGCGGTTCTTCCGGCAGTCCCAGGGCCAGCACGCCACCCGGGAAGAACTCGTCGAAGCCGGCCGGGCCGGGTACGCGAACGTGCTGTCCTACGACGTCGACTCCCTGGACTGGAAGGATCCCGGGCCCGCCGCGATCCGCTCCGCGGTGGCGAAGGCCACCGCGGGCAGCGTCGTCAGCATGCACCTGGGGCACCCCGGGACGGTCGCCGCGCTCCCCGCCGTCCTCGGCGACCTCGCCGCCCGCGGGCTCACCCCCGTCACCGCGACCGAGCTGCTCGCGTAGCCCCGTGCGACCGCTCATCGTCGCGCTCTGCGCGCTCCTCACCGCCGCCTGCTCGGGCGCGAGCACCCCGGGCCCCGGCGACACGATGCCGGGCATGACCGGAATGGACGCTCCCGGGACCGCGCTGCCCCACCTGCCGACCCCGCCGCCCCCGGCGCTCAACCCGCTGCCCGGCATGCCCGCGGTCACCGACCCGCACGACGTCGACGCCGCGGCCGGCCCCGGTCTGCTCTCTCCCGCCGTCGCCGGCGACAAGCCGCTGGTGTACGTGCCGCACAGCGGGTCCGGCGACGTGTGGGTGATCGATCCGGCGACCTACCAGGTGATCGCCAAGTACCCGGCGGGCAAGGAACTGCAGCACGTCGTGCCGTCGTACGACCTGCGCACCCTCTACGCCACCGACGACCGGGGCGACCACCTGCTGCCGTTCGATCCGCGCACCGGGCTACCGGGCAAAGCGATTCCCGTCGTGGATCCGTACAACATGTACTTCACCCCGGACGGCCGGTACGCCATCTCGGTGGCGGAGCGGCTGCGCAAGCTGGTCTGGTACGACCCGCACACGTGGCAGGTCCACGACGAGACCCCGGCCCCCGACTGCGGCGGGATCGACCACGCCGACTTCTCCCCCGACGGCCGGACCGCCGTCTTCACGTGCGAGTTCGCCGGCCGGGTCGCGGTCGTCGACGTGGCCGCCCACCGGCTGCTGCGGATGATCGACATGCCGCACCGCAACACGCGCATGGGCCCCCAGGACATCAAGCTGGCCCCGGACGGCTCCGTGTACTACATCGCCGACTCCGACGCGAACGGCCTCTGGGTCCTCGACGGCGCGGCGACGCACGTGCTCCGCTTCATCCCGACCGGCCGCGGCGCACACGGCCTGTACCTGTCCCGGGACGCCAAGCAGCTCTACGTCACCAACCGGCACGAAGGCAGCATCACCGTCCTCGACGCCTACAGCGGCGCGCCCGTCACCGTCTGGCACCTGCCCGGCGGCGGCAGTCCGGACATGGGCAACGTCACCGCCGACGGCACCCAGCTGTGGCTCTCCGGCCGCTACGACCGGGTCGTCTACGTGATATCCACCAAGGACGGTTCACTGCTCCGGAAGATCCCCGTCGGCAATGAACCCCACGGGTTGTGCGTCTGGCCGCAACCCGGCCGCTATTCGCTCGGGCACACCGGCATCACCCGCTGACCGGCCCCAGGGCCACGGCAGCGGTACGAAGCGCCCACCACTTTCCGGGAATTCGCCGGGGCAACCGTCAAGCCGGTGGTGTCTCACCACACCTTGTCGAGGGTGATGGGCAGGTCGTAGACGCGCTTGCCGGTGGCGTGGTGGACCGCGTTCGCGATCGCCGCGGCGACGCCCGTGATGCCCACCTCGCCGACGCCGACCAGGCCGAGCGGCATGGTCGGGTCGGGGTCGTCGAGGTAGCCGACGTCGATCGGCGGGATGTCGGCGTGCACCGGGACGTGGTACTCGGCCAGGCTCGGGTTCATGATCCGCCCGGTGCGGGGGTCGACCAGTGTCGCTTCGGACAGCGCCATGCCGATGCCCATCACGATCCCGCCGCGCAGCTGGCTCGACGCGGTCTTCGCGTTGATCACCCGGCCGACGTCGAACACGCCCACCCAGCGCGAAACCCGCACCTCGCCGGTGTCCTGGTCGACGCGGACCTCGCAGAACTGGGCCCCGCACGCGGCCTTCATCCAGCGCCGCTGGTCGCGCACGAACTTCGCCATGAACTTCAGCTGCCCGCCCAGCCTGCCGAACCGGGTGTCGGAGCCGACGGCGGCTTCGATCGACGGCACCCCGGCCTTGGCCAGGATCTCGGCCGGGCTCGCCCCCGCCGCGCCCGGCCGTTTCGCCAGCGAAGCCAGCTGCCCCTGCAGTTTCTCGCAGGCGGCCAGGAGGCTGGCGGCGATGCTGGCCGTCTGCATGGACCCGCCGGCCCCGGGGCTCATCGGCAGCGCGGAGTCGCCGTACTCGACGCGCACCGCCTCGAACGGCACGCCGAGCGCGTCCGCGGCGATCTGCGCCTGCGCGGTCGCGCCACCCATGCCCATCTCCTGGAAGCCGCACCGCACCAGGACGGTGCCGTCGACCGCGAGCCGGACCGTCACGTTCGCGGCGAACTGCCAGGACGGGTGGTACGCCGACGCGACGCCCATCCCGACCAGCCACCGCCCGTCGCGCATCGAACCCGGCTCCGGCGTCCGGTCGGCCCAGCCGAACCGTTCGGCGCCGCGGGCATAGGCCTCGCGCAGCATCCGGTGCGCGAACTTCTTGCCGTCGAGGGGGTTCGCCGCCGGTTCGTTGCGCATCCGCAGGTCGATCGGGTCGACGCCGAGCTCGTAGGCGAGCTCGTCGATCGACGCTTCCAGCGCGTAGGTCCCGATCGATTCGCCGGGCGCGCGCATCGAAGTGTTGGGAATCAGGTCCAGTTCGACGAGGTTCTGCCGCACCAGGGTGTTCTCGGCGTCGTAGAGGTGTTTCGACTGCGACGTCACCTGCTCGGGCCCGCCGCCGACCCGGCCGGTGCGCGTCACGCTGGTGTGGATGAGGGCGGTCAGCTTGCCGTCGGCATCGGCGCCGAGGGCGACTCGCTGGGTGGACGGCGTGCGCCCGCCGACCGTGCGGTAGACGCCTTCCCGGGTCAGCATCAGCCGGACCGGACGGCCGGTCGCGCGGGCCGCCAGCGCGGCGAGGATGGTGCCGGGCCAGATCATGCCCTTGCCGCCGAAGCCGCCGCCGACGAACGGGGCGAGCACCCGCACGTTCGCGACCGGGACGCCGAACCGCAGCGCGAGGTGCGTGCGGGCCCAGTCGATGTTCTGCGTGCCGTCGTGGACGGTCAGCCGGTCGCCCGCCCAGACCGCGGTGGTCGCGTGCGGCTCGATCGCGTTGTGGTGGTGGGTCGGCGTGGTGAACCGCCGGTCCAGCGTCACCGGCGCCGCGGCGAGCGCGGCCTCCGCGTCGCCCTTCTTCGCGGCGCCCGACATGAGCAGGTTGCTCTTCTGCGGTTGCGCGTGCTTCTCCTCGGCCGCGAAGTCCACAGTGGACGGCAGGGTCTCGTAGGCCACCGTGACCAGTCCCGCGGCTTCCCGGGCGGCGTCCAGGGTGTCGGCGACGACGACCGCCACCGGCTGGCCGTCCCAGTGCACCTCGTCGGTGCCGAGGTAGTTGACGGAAGTGCCGGAGACCAGGGTGGCCAGGTTGAGCGGACTCACCTTCGGGGCCGGTTTCAGCGCCGGGGCGTTCAGGTGGGTCAGCACCGCGACGACGCCCGGGACGGCCGCCGCGGCCTCGGTCCCGATCGCGGTGATCCGGCCCCGGCTGACCGTTGAGTGCACCAGCGCGGCGTGCGCGAGGTCGGGGTGGGCGTACTCGGCCGAGAAGCGGGCGGCACCGGTGGTCTTGACCTTGCCGTCGACCCGGTCGATCGGCTTGCCGACGAGCGTGCCGGCGGTCTCGGTGCCGGGCAGGGTCCGGGTCATGCGGCGCTCCCGTCGGTGAGCAGCTGGCGCAGCGTCGCCACGATCGTGCGCTGCGCGAGGTCGATCTTGAAGGCGTTGTCGGGTTGCCCGACCGCCGGTGCGAGTTCGGCCGCGGCCGCCCGGCGGAAGGACTCTTCGGTCGCCGGAGCGCCGAGC
This sequence comes from Amycolatopsis stemonae, assembly GCF_054781455.1. Taxonomy (NCBI): domain Bacteria; kingdom Bacillati; phylum Actinomycetota; class Actinomycetes; order Pseudonocardiales; family Pseudonocardiaceae; genus Amycolatopsis; species Amycolatopsis stemonae. Next base: position 132,923 of record NZ_BAAGUJ010000012.1, read on the forward strand.
AGGATCCGCTCGGCTTCGCGGGCCCGCCACGGCTTCGCGGCGACACCGCCGAGCGCCAGGCGGACGTCGGTCACGACGCCGTCTTCGGTCTCCAGCGCGGCCGCGACCGAGACCAGGGCGAAGGCGTAGGACGCGCGGTCGCGCACCTTGCGGTAGCGGGACCGCGCCGCCACCGGCAGGGCCGGCAGCTCGACCGCGGTGATCAGCTCGTCGCGGGCCAGTGCGGTTTCGACCTGCGGGGTGTCGCCCGGCAGCCGGTGGAACTCGGCCAGCGGGACGCGGCGGGTGCCGCGAGTGCTTTCCACTTCCACAATCGCGTCGAGCGCGGCCAGGGCGACGCCCATGTCCGAAGGGTGGGTGGCGATGCAGTGGTCGCTGACGCCGAGGATGCCGGCGTTGCGGGCGAACCCGCCGATCGCGGCGCAGCCGCTGCCGGGCTCACGCTTGTTGCAGGCGGCGGCGCCGTCGTAGAAGTACAGGCAGCGGGTGCGCTGCAGCAGGTTGCCGCCGGCGGTCGCCATGTTCCGCAGCTGCGCCGAGGCGCCGTTGAGGATGGCCTGGGCCAGCACCGGGTACCGGGTTCGGACCAGCGGGTGCGCGGCCAGCGCGCTGTTGGTGACCAGCGCGCCGATCCGGAGGCCGCCGCCGGGCAGTTCCGCGATCCCGGTCAGCGGCAGCCGGGTGATGTCGACGACCACGTCGGGGCGTTCGATGTCCTCCCGCATCAGGTCGACGAGGTTCGTCCCGCCACCGAGGAACTTCGCGTTCGGCTCGGTGGCGACGGTCCGCACCGCCGTTTCGACGTCGGGTGCGCTCAGGTAGGCGAACGATCTCATCGCGCGACCTCCTGGATGGCCTCGACGATGCCGTTGTAGGCACCGCAGCGGCACAGGTTGCCGCTCATCCGCTCCCGGATCTCCGCGGCGGACAGGGCGCCGCCGGAGGTGGCCAGGTGCTCGGTGACCGCGCTCGGCACGCCGTCCTTGTGTTCGGCGAGCATCCCGATCGCCGAGCAGATCTGGCCCGAAGTGCAGTAGCCGCACTGGAAGCCGTCGGCGCGGACGAACGCGTCCTGCAGCGGGTCCTCCAAGCCCTCGATGGTGGTGATCTCGCGACCGGTGTACTGCACCGCCAGCGCGAGACAGGAGTTGATCCGCTTGCCGTCGGCGAGCACCGTGCACGCCCCGCAGGCGCCCTGGTCGCAGCCCTTCTTCGTGCCGGTCAGGCCCAGCCGCTCGCGCAGCGCGTCGAGCAGGCTGACCTGTGGTGGGAGGTCGAGCACCTCGTCGACCCCGTTGACCCGCAACCGCACCTCGACCACGCGGAACCCCTTCCTCCGTGCCTTGTGCCGCGAAATTAACAGAACGACGTCCTCTAAACAAGAGTACGGCGTTCTTTTAAGTGGCCGTATGATGGCTGAGATATGTCTCAGTCAGCGTTCTTGCGGGCCAGGCGGCCGGAGCAGAAGGAACAGCGGCGCACGGCCATCCTCACCGCGGCCCGCGAGCTCGCGCTCGAGTCCGGCGTGCGCAACGTCAGCCTGGGCAGCGTGGCGACCGCCGTCGGGCTGGCCAAGTCCAACGTCGTCCGCTACTTCGGCACCCGCGAGGAGATCTACCTCGAGCTGGCCGCCGGCTGCTGGCGCGACTGGGCGGACGAGGTCGCCCGCCGGCTCACCGCCGGGGACGACGTCGTCGACGTGCTGGCCGAGACGCTCGCCGAGCGCCGCCTGTTCTGCGACCTGCTCGGCCACGCCGCGACGTCACTCGAGCACAACGTCTCGGTCCCGGCGGCCCGCGACTTCAAGCGCGCGGTGCTGGGCGTCGTCGGCGAACTCGGCGCGGCGGTCGCCGAGGCACACCCCGGCCTGACCGAGGGTGAGGGGTTCGAGCTGGTCGCGGCGGCGAGCGGCCTCGCGGGCATGCTCTACCCGGCCGCCAACCCGCCTCCGACGCTCCTCGAGGTCTACGCCAAGAACCCCGACCTCGCGGCGGCCTGCGTCCCCTTCGTCCCGACGCTGAAGCGCGCCCTCGCCGCCCTGGCCGCTGGGCTGCCGACCCTGCGCTGACGAGAACACCGCGGTCGCCTGCCACCACGTCCCCGCCGACCCGGGCGTGAGGTGCTGAGCGGGACGGCTTGCATAAGGATCTTCGTCAGCGGGAAATCCCTGGTCGAGGGACTTTCCTCGGCGCAGAGAGGAGCCCGATGACCTGGTTTCGGGTGTGGGCGGCGGTACCGCTGGTCGGCAGTGACCGGGAGGCGGCGAAGATCGTGCTGCGCGCCGTGCGGCAGCGCCTTTCCGACGGCGACGAAGGCAACGCCTATGTCGAGGAAATGCGCCTCACGGAGCACGACTGGCTGCAGGGCCGCTGGCGGGTCTGGGCCGACCGCGACGAGGGCGCGGCCCTCTGGGCGTTGCGCACGCTGCGCGGAGCCACGGCGGGCGTTTGCCGTGCCGGTGCGGCAGGTCGTCACCACGACCGCGTCGAGACGGGCCAGGCTTTCACCTTGACCGTCGAGCCCGCCGAGGAAGAGACGGGATAACCGCCCGCACGGTTCGGGCATCGGCCTGCCGCACCGGCGGGGACGTCACACGGTGAGCACGACCTTGCCGTGGACGTGGCGCCCGGCCTGCAGCTCCACCGCCTCGCGGACCTGCTCCAGCGGGAACGTCGCGGCGATCGGCACGGTGAGCTCGCCCTCGAGGATCGCGTCGGTGATCCGCTTCGGCGCGTCCGGGGCGGCGTCGACGCCGCCGGTCGCGCGGACGCCGCCCGGCGGGTTGGGGCCCGCGGCGATCGTCGAAATCCGCTCGGGGGCGACGCCGAGTTCGAGTGCGGTCCCGGCCGTTTCGGTGCCGAACAGGTCGGTCGCCGCGGTGATGCCGTCCGGGGCCAGCGCCCGGACGCGGTCCGCCAGACCCGGGCCGTAGGTCACCGGCTCGGCGCCGAGCTGCCGCAGGAAGTCGAACGTGCTTTCCCCGGCGGTGCCGATCACCCGGGCGCCCGCGAGCTTCGCCAGCTGGACGGCGAACACGCCCACCCCGCCCGCGGCGCCGCCGACCAGCACCGTGTCGCCGGCCCGCAGGTCGATCGCGGCCAGGGCGGCGGCCGCGGTCAGGCCGGCCACCGGCAGCGTCGCCGCCACCTCGTCGCTGATGCCGTCCGGAGTCGGCCAGAGCGTCTCGGCGGGCGTGGCGACCACGACGTAGTCGGCCGCGGCCTTCGCCATCACGCCGCCGTAAACGCGTTGCCCCACAACGAAACCCGACGCGTTCTCGCCGACCTCGTCGACGACTCCGGCGAGGTCGTAGCCGAAGCCGGCCGGCACGGTGACGCCGAACTGCGCGGCGAGCGCGGGGTGCGAGGCCAGGCCCCAGTCCATCGGGTTCAGGCCGGCGGCCGTCACCCGGATCCGGATCTCGCCCGGCCCGGCGTGCGGCTCCGGGACCTCCCGCAGCTCCAGGATCTCGGGACCACCGAACTTCTCGTAGACGACTGCGCGGCTCATGGGTACCTCCCGGTGATGAGACTTGGTCCCATCACTGTACACGCAGTGACGGGACCAAGTCCCGTACACTCGGTCCATGGCCCGCTGGCAACCCAACGCCCCGGAACGGCTCGTCGTCGCCGCACTCGACCTGTTCGCCGAGCGCGGCTACGAGAGCACGACCGTGATCGAGATCGCCGAACGCGCCGGGCTGACGAAGAGCACCTTCTTCCGCCACTTCCCGGACAAGCGCGAGGTGCTGTTCGGCGGTGACACCCTGGCCGGGCTGCTCGCCGACGGGATCGTGGCGGCACCGGCCGGCGCGGCGCCGCTCGACGCCATCGCGCACGCCCTCGACGAGCTCGGCCGCAGGACCTTCACCCCCGATCGCCGCGAGTTCAGCGCCCGGCGGCAGGCGGTCATCGCCGCCAACCCGGAACTGCGGGAACGCGAGGCCCTGAAGGGACTCAGCCTCACCGCCGCGATGGCGAGCGCCCTCGAACGCCGGGGCGTTCCCGATCCGGCTTCCCGCGTGGCCGCTCAGCTGGGCGCACTCGTCATGGCGATCGCCTACGAACGGTGGACCGAAACCGGCGGCGAGTTCGGTGAGCTCGTCCGAGGGGCCCTCGGCGAAGTGCGGACCGCGGCCCGGTTTGCCGACGGCTAACCTCCCGCCGGCCGCCTGAAAACCCCGCGAGCGCGTCAAAGACTTCTCACAGGAACCACTCAAGCGCGATACAGGTTGATCCCGGACAAAAGGAGGCATGACCTCTCTCCACCCCGCCCCCGTCCGCCCGCTCGCGGCGCCGCCGGCCACGGCTCCGGCGCCCGCGCGGGCGCACCCCGGCGCCGTCCTGGCGGTGATCGGGGCGGGCGCGCTCGCCGCGATCGGCCTGTGGTGGGCCGACACCCCGTCCGTGCACGGCCTCGGCGACTGGCTGACCAACGCCGGCCGCATCACCGGCCTGCTCGCCGGGTACGGCTTCGTCGTGCTCGTGGCGCTGATGGCGCGGATCCCGCCGCTGGAGCGCGGTGTCGGCGCCGACCGGCTGGCCCGCTGGCACGCGATGGGCGGGCGGTACGTCGTCTCGCTCGTCGTCGCGCACGGGCTGCTGATCACCTGGGGCTACTCGGTTTCCGCGCACACCGGCCTCCTCGGCCAGACCGCCACGCTGTTGCTGAGCTACCCGGACGTGCTCGCCGCGACCGTCGCCGCGCTGCTGCTCGTCGGCGTCGGGATCAGCTCCGCCCGCGCGGCTCGCCGCCGGCTGCGCTACGAAACCTGGTACTTCCTGCACTTCTACACCTATCTCGCGATGGCGCTGGCGTTCAGCCACCAGTTCGCCACCGGCGCCGAGTTCATGGCCAACCTGAGCGCGCGCGTCGCCTGGTCGACGTTGTACGCCGTGACCGGCGCCGCGATCCTCTGGTACCGGTTCGTCACCCCGGTGCGGCAGGCGTTCCGGCACCGGCTGCGCGTCGAATCCGTGCAGCCGGAAGCGGAGGGCGTGGTGAGCATCGTCGTCGCCGGCCGGCACCTCGACGAGCTGCGCGCCGAAGCCGGGCAGTTCTTCCGCTGGCGCTTCCTGACCCGCGAGCTGTGGTGGGTTTCCGGGCCCTACTCGCTCTCCGCGCCCACGCGCCCCGACCGGATGCGCCTGACCGTCAAGGCACTGGGCGACCACAGCGCCGCCCTCGCCGCGGTGAAGCCCGGCACGCGCGTGGTCACCGAAGGGCCGTACGGCGCGATGACGCCGTCGGCGCGGCGCCACCGCAAGGTCCTGCTCGTCGCCGGCGGCGTCGGGATCACGCCGATCCGGGCGCTGTTCCAGGCCCTGCCGGCGGGGCCCGGCGACCTCACGCTCGTCTACCGCGCCAGCCGCGAAGCCGATGTCGTGTTCCGGGAAGAGCTCGAGCGGCTCGCCGCCGACCGCGGCGCCCGCCTGTGGATCCTCACCGGCACCCGCGCCGAGCACGGCGGCGACCCGCTGACCCTGCTGCGGCAGCACGTCCCGGACGTCGCCCGGCACGACGTCTACGTCTGCGGGCCACCCGGGATGACCGACGCGGTGCACGCCGAGCTGCGTGCCGCGCGCGTCCCGCGCCGGCAGATCCACCACGAGAGCTTCGAGTTCTGAGAAAGGCGTTTTCCATGAAACGGGTCATCTTCGCCTTCGCCGGCACGGTCACCGGGCTGGTGCTGCTGCTGTCGTTCAAGACCCAGCCGACGACGACCGCGGCGGCCACCCCGCCGGCGGCGGTGAGCGGCGCGACGCCCACCGCGACTCCGGGCAAGTCGTCCGGAACCGTGACCGGGGACGCCGCCGACACCCGGTTCGGTCCGGTCCAGGTCCGCATCACCGTCGCGAACGGCAAGCTGGCTTCGGTCACCGCCGTCGAGTACCCGACCGAGAACCCGCGCGACCAGGAGATCAACCAGTACGCCATCCCGCAGCTCAACCAGGAAGCCGCGCAGGCGGGCACGGCCGACATCGACTCGGTCTCCGGTGCCACCTACACCTCCGAGGGCTATGTCCGTTCGCTGCAGAGCGCCCTTGACAAGGCGGGGCTGTCGTGACGCGGACGGTGCACGTCGAGCACTGCATGGGCACGGTCTTCAGCATCGACGTCCGGGACCCCGGCGACTGGACCGCGCCGATCGCCGACGTCGTCGCGGGGCTGCACCGCGTCGACGCGCTGTTCAGCACGTTCCGCCCGGACAGCGAGGTCAGCCGCATCGGCCGCGGCGAGCTCGCGATCGCCGACGCCGACCCGGACGTCGCGGCGGTTTTCGGGCTCTGCGAGCAGTTCGAAGCCGAGACCGGTGGGTACTTCACCGCTCGCTGGCGCGGCACACCCGACCCGACCGGGCTGGTGAAGGGCTGGGCGATCGAGCGCGCGAGTGCGGTGCTGCGCAAGCACGGCAGCCACCACCACGCGGTCAACGGCGGCGGCGACGTCCAGCTCGCCGGTGAGGCCGGCCCCGGCCGCCCGTGGCGGATCGGCGTCACCGACCCGGCCGACGCGAAGCGGATCCTCACGGTCGTGACGGGCCGCGACCTCGCGGTGGCGACCTCGGGCACCGCCGAGCGCGGCGCGCACATCATCGACCCCGTCACGTCCAGTCCCGCCCAGGACCTCGCGGCCGTGACGGTCACCGGCCCGTCCCTGACGCGCGCGGACGCCTACGCCACGGCGGCTTTCGCCATGGGACACCGCGTCCACGACTGGGCAGGCGGGCTGCGGGACCACAAGGTCTTCGTCGTGGACCCGGGCGGCGCGCGGTGGATCGGCCGCTGATCCCGTGCCACGAACCGGATCCCGCCGGTTAGGCCGTCCGGGGTGTTCGCAGTGGACTGGACCATCCGCGCGCCGTGAACCGTTGACACGGCGGAGAACCCGGCCCTACCCTCCCCCCATTCCCCACCGCACTTCCGACGTTCCCCCTCTCTCCTGGAAATACAACGTTGTAAAAATCCGCGCAGGTCGCTGACCTGCGACTTGAGAGTGAGGTCCCCGTGCCCCGCCCTGTCGGTCGAAGTCTCCTCGCCACCCTCACCACGACCCTGCTCGTCCTCGGCACGCTGCTCGGCCTGAGCACCCCCTCGCAGGCCGCCGGTTCCCTGCCGTGCGACATCTACGGCGCCGCCGGCACCCAGTGCGTCGCGGCGCACAGCACCACGCGCGCCCTGTACTCGGCCTACGCCGGCCCGCTCTACCGCGTCCAGCGCTCCTCCGACGGCGCGCAGACGGACATCGGCCTGCTCGCCACCGGCGGGTACGCCAACGCCGCCGCGCAGGACTCGTTCTGCGCCGGGGCGACGTGCACCATCACCGTGATCTACGACCAGTCCCCGCGCCACAACGACCTCACCGTCGAAGGCCCGGGCACCGCGGGCGGGCAGGACGTCGCCGCCATCGCGACCGCGCTGCCGGTCACCGCGGGCGGGCACAAGGTCTACGGCGTCTACGTCTCGCCCGGCACCGGGTACCGGCACTACGTCGGCGCCGGCGTCGCGCAGAACGGCCAGCCCGAAGGCATGTACATGGTCGCCAGTGGCACGCACGTCAACGGCGGCTGCTGCTTCGACTACGGCAACGTCGAGGCGCAGATCGCCGACACCGGCAACGGCCACATGGACGCCGTCAACCTCGGTACCACGTGCTTCTTCCCGCCGTGCACCGGGATCGGCCCGTGGGTGGCAGGCGACCTCGAAAACGGCCTGTTCCAAGGGAACCGCTCGAACACGGACAACCGCGGAAACGCGACGCCGTTCGTCACCGCGCTGCTGAAGAACAACGGCCAGACGACGTTCGCGCTCAAGGGCGGCAACTCCCAGAGCGGCGGCCTCACGACCTGGTACAACGGCGCGCTGCCCTCGGGCGGGTACACGCCGATGCACCAGGAGGGCTCGATCGTGCTCGGCACCGGCGGCGACAACAGCAACGCGTCGATCGGCTCGTTCTTCGAAGGCGTGATGACCGCGGGCTACCCGACCGACGCCGCGGACGACGCCGTCCAGGCCAACGTGGTCTCCGTCGGTTACGCGGGCAGCACCGGCACACCGCCCTACGCGGCCCCGGTTTCCGGCCCCGGCGGCAAGTGCCTCGACGTCTCCGGCGACGACACCGGCGGCAACGGCACCGCCGTCCAGCTGTGGGACTGCCAGACCAACGCGGCCGACCAGCACTGGGCGCACAACGCGGACTCGTCACTGTCCACTTTGGGCCGCTGTCTCGACGTCGTCGGCAACGGCACGGCGGCGGGCGCGCTGCTGGAACTGTGGGACTGCAACGGCGTCGGCGGCCAGAAGTGGCTGCAGCAGGCGGACGGCTCGCTGCGCAACCCGCAGTCCGGCCGCTGCCTCGACTCCCCCAACGGCGCCACCGCCAACGGCACCCGCATGCAGCTGTGGGACTGCAACGGCTCCGGCGCGCAGAAGTTCTCGGTCACCGGCGGCGGCCCGATCACCGGCCCCGGCGGCAAGTGCGTCGACGTGGCCGGCGACGACCACGGCGTGAACGGGACGGCCGTGCAGCTGTGGGACTGCCAGTCCTTCGCGGTGGACCAGCACTGGTTCCACCTGTCCGGCGGCGCGCTGCGCACGCTGGGCCGCTGCCTGGACATCAACGGCAACGGCACCGCGGGCGGCACCCAGGTGGAGTTGTGGGACTGCAACGGCGTCGGCGGCCAGGTGTGGACGCAGCAGGCGGACGGCTCGCTGCGCAACCCGCAGTCCGGCCGCTGCCTCGACTCCCCCAACGGCGCGACGGGCAACGGCACCCGGCTGCAGATCTGGGACTGCAACGGATCGGCCGCCCAGAAGTTCGCCCTGCTCTGAGCCGGGTTCTCCGGGGCGGTACCGGCCGCCCCGGAGAGCCGTTCAGCGGATGCGTTTGCCCGTTTCCGCGCAGGAGTAGCCGCCCAGCTCCTCGACCGCGGTCCTGAAGCCGGCGCGGTCGAGGAGCTCCCACAACGGTGCGAGCAGGTCGTCGGACCGGGCGTCCGCGCGCAGCACCAGGTCGTACGGTTCCTGCGCCACCGGGACGAAGCCGAGGTCGAACGCGCGGGCCGCGGCGAGGATGCCGAGGCCGGCGTCCGCCCGGCCGGCGGCGACCGCGGCCGCGACCGCCAGGTGGGTGTGTTCCTCGCGGGCGTAGCCGGGAATGGCCGCCGGATCGATTTCGCGGCGGCTCAGCTCGTGGTCGAGGAGCGCGCGGGTGCCCGCGCCGCGCTGCCGGTTCACGTAGCGCACGCCCGGCCGGGTCAGGTCGCCGACGCCGGTGATGCCGAGCGGGTTCCCGGGCGCGACGATCAGCCCCTGGTCCCGGTGCACGAGCCGGATCACCGCGGCGTCGGTGCCGAGCAGCTTGTCCACGTACGGCAGCGTGTATTCGCCGGTGGCCGGGTCGAGCAGGTGCGAGCCCGCGAGGTGGCAGAGCCCGTCGCGCAACGCGACCAGGCCGCCGAGCGAGCCGACGTTCGACGACGCGAGCGTGAGCCGCGGATCGGTGGCGCGCAACGCCGAAGCCGCCAGGTCCAGCACGAGGTCGTGGGACCCGATCGCCACGATCGTCCGGTTGATCTCCTCGAGCCCGCGCAGCAGTTCGACCCGGACCTCGGCGCCGGCGTGGTGGCCTTCGACGCCGGCCGGGACGACGAGCAGCCCGTCGGCGCGCACGAGCGAGGTGAGGACGCCGGCCCCGCGCGGCAACGGCGTCGCGACGACCTGGTCGCGCACCCGGCCGAGCCGGACCCGCACCCAGTCGTCCATCCCGACGACGGACGGCAGTTTCCGGGCCAGCCGGACGGTCGTCGACGGCCGCTCGCGCGCGGAGGCGCCTTCGAGCTCGGCCAGCACCGGCGCGGCGAAGATGTCGAAGGTGAGCGCGGCCGACACGGGATAGCCGGGGACGCCGAGCACCGGGGTTTCCGCGACCGTCCCGAGGACCACCGGGTGGCCGGGGCGGACGGCGACCCCGTGCACGGCAACGGATCCGGCTTCGGCGACCACGCGCGCGGTGTGGTCGTCGCGGCCCGCGCTGGAGCCCGCGACGAGCAGGACGAGGTCGGCCTCGGCGGCGGCCGCGCGCAGCACCTCGGTGATCGCGGCGGGTTCGTCCGCCACGATGTCGGTCACGCGGGCGTCGCACCCGGCTTCGCGGGCCTGGGCCGCCAGCATCAGCGAGTTCGTGTCCAGGATTTCGCCGGGTTTCAGGGCCGTCCCGATCGGCCGGATCTCGTCCCCGGTCGGGATGACGACGACGACCGGCGCGCGCCGCACGGACAGCTCGACGGCACCCGCGGCGGCGCACGCGGCGACGTCGACCGGGCGCAGCCGGTGTCCTTCGGGCAGCAGCAGTTCCGCCGCGCTGATGTCCTCGCCGATCGAGCGCACGTGCTGGTACGGCGGGACGGCGGCGTGGAGCTCGGCGCCCTCCGGCGTCCGGTGCACGTGCTCGCGCATGACCACCGCGTCGTACCCGGGCGGCAGCGGGTCGCCGGTGTCGACGACCTCGAAATCCGTCACCACCACGGGGGTCGTCTCGGACGCGCCGACGGTGTCGGCCGCGCGCACGGCGATGCCGTCCATCCCGGCCGCGTCGAACGCGGGCGAGGACCGCCGGGCCCACACCGGTTCCGCGGTGACGCACCCGACGGCGTCGCCGACCGGGACCGTCACCGCCCCCACCCGGGCCGGGCAGCCGGCCGCGGCCCGCGCTTCCCGCCACGCCGTGTGGGCCTCGGCGGCGGGGACGTCGGAGACGAAGGGGCTGTTCATGCGTACAGGGTCACCTCGACGGCCGTGCCGCTGTCGAGCCCGGTCGCCGGCTCGGGCACGGTCACGTAGCCGTCCGCGCGGGTGAGCACGGACAGCAGCGCCGACGGCCCGAAGAGCGGCTCGGCGACGCCGTCCCGCACCTTGACCTGGACGATGTCGAGCCGTCCGGCCGCCGAAGCCAGCGCACGGGACAGCCGGGCGCGGACGTTGGGCCGCGCCGGGGGCGTCTCGCACCCGCCGAGCCGCCACAGCAGCGGGACACCGATCTGGCCGAAGACGACCAGGGCGGACAGCGGGTTGCCGGGCAGGCCGAGAAGCGGGACGCCCCCGCAGTCGGCCAGCAGCGTCGGCTTGCCGGGTTTGATCGCGAGGCCGTGGCACCAGACCTCGCCGACCGCGGCGACGGCTCCGGCGGTCTCGTCGCGCGTGCCGACCGAAGACCCGGCCGAAACGACCACGAGATCCGACTCGGGCAGCACTTCGGTCAGTTTCCCTTTCAGCGCACCGGGTTCGTCGGAGACGACGCCGGCGAGGACGGGCTCACCACCCGCCTCGCGCACCTGGCCGGCCAGCGCGGACGCGGTGGCGTCGCGCACCTGCCCCGGATTCAGCGAGGCCGTCTCGGGCGGGACGACTTCGTCGCCGGTCGAGATGATCGTGACGCGGGGCCGGGCGTGCACGGGCACCACCACGACCCCGGCGGCGGCCAGCAGCCCGAGGTCCGGGGCGCGCACCGGCCGTCCGCCCGGGACCAGGGGCTGCCCGGCGGCCACGTCGTCGTCGGCGCGCACGACGCCGCCGCCCGGCGCCACCGGCCGGGTCACCTCGATCGTGCCCGGCATGGTCTCGGCGGTGTACTCGACCATCACGACGGCGTCGGCGCCGTCGGGCAGCACACCGCCGGTCGGCATCGCGACGCAGCCGCCGGGCCGGACGACGACCGCCGGCGCGGCCCCCATCCGCACCGCGCCGAGCAGGTCGAGGTAGGACGGCAGGCCTTCGGACGCGCCGTAGGTGTCGGCGGCCCGGACCGCGAAACCATCCACTGTGGACCGGGCGAACCCCGGCAGGGCGTGCGGCGCCGGGACGTCGGCGGCGGGAACGCGACGCAACGCCGCCGACAGCGGCACGTCCTCGACGCCGGTCCGGCGCGCCGGCCGGAACCCGTCGAGCGCCTCGGCGACCGTGCGGGTGGTGAAGAACTCGTTCACCGGTCCGGCCGGCCCTCCGCGCCGCCGGGCTTCGGCTGGGGCCGCGCCGCCGCCGCGCCCTCGGCCAGGCCCAGCACCGACACGACCGGGCCGAGCGCGACCTGGCCGAGTCCGCAGATGGAGGTCTTGCGCAGGGCTTCCTCCAGCTGCAGGATCTTCGCGCGCCCGGCTTCGTCCAGCGGCGCGCCGGACGTCAACAGGGCGTGCGCCTTGGTGGAACCGACCCGGCAGGGCACGCACTTGCCGCACGACTCGTTGCGGAAGAACCGCAGCACGTTCGTCGACGCGGCCAGCACGTCCGTGCCCTCGGCCAGCACGACCAGCGCGCCGGAGCCGAGCATCGTCCCGGCCTTGGCCAGGGTGGCGAAGTCCAGCCGGAGGTCGAGCCGGTCGGGCCCGATGAAAGGGGACGACGCACCGCCCGGCTGGACGGCTTCGACCTCGGCGCCGCCGAGGACGCCGCCGGCCGCGTCGATCAGCTCCCGCACGGTCGTCCCCATCGGCACGCAGTAGACGCCGGGGGCCTGCACGTGCCCGGACACGGCGAAGAACTTCCAGCCGCCGGAGTCGCCGATCCCCTGGCTCTGCCACCACCCGGCGCCGCGCTGGAGGATCACCGGGACGTCGGCGAAGGTCTCAACCGAGTTGATCAGCGTCGGCCGGCCGTGCAGGCCGTGGTTGCCCGGGAACGGCGGCTTGTTGCGCGGCTCGCCGCGGTGGCCCTCCATGCATTCCAGGAGCGCGGTCTCCTCGCCGAGGATGTACCCGCCCGGGGAGACGAAGACGTCGACTTCCAGGCGGCGCCCGCTGCCGCACGCGTCCGGCCCGATGACACCGGCCTCCCGGAGGGCAGAGATCTCCTCGCGCAGCACGTCTTCCTCGGGGCCGTACTCGTGCCGGATGAAGACCCAGCCTTCCTCGGCCCCGACGACGGCCATGCCGAGCAGCAGACCTTCGAGGACCAGGTGCGGCTGGTCGGCGAGGATCCGGCGGTCCTTGAACGTGCCGGGCTCGGACTCGTCGGCGTTGCAGACGGCGTACTTCACCGTCCCCGGCCGGGCGCCCGCCACGAGGTCCCACTTCTGCCCGGTCGGGAACCCGGCGCCGCCCATGCCGCGCAGCCCGGAGTCCTTCAGCGTCGCGACAACGGTCTCGGCGCTCAGCTCCCCGGCCAGCAACGCCCGCAGCGACCGGTACCGGTCCCCCACCGCGGAACCGGCCGGGTACGGGTCGTTCGGCCACGGCTCGGTGCGCCTCGACGCCGTCGCGTGCCCGCCTCCGCCTTCGCGCGCGGACGTGACCAGTGAGTCCACCTCGGACACCGGCGTGGGATGCTCGTTGACCGCCGCCGCCGGGGCGACGTCACACCGGCCCAGGCAGGACACCTCGGTCAGCTCGACGTCGGCGTCCTCGCCGTACTTCCGCTTCAGCTCGGCGATCCGGTCGTCGCCCGAGCGCAGCCAGCACGAAAGGTCGTGGCAGACGCTCAGCCGGACCTTCTTCGGCGGCGTGGTGCGGAAGTGGGGGTAGAACGAGACCAGGCCCTCGATCTCGTAGCGCGGCCGGCGCACGTCGCGGGCCAGCTCCTCCAGCTCCTCGCGCGGCAGCCAGCCGAGCCGCGCCTGGATCGCGGTGAGGGCCGGGAGCAACGACGGGCCCGGGAACTTGCCCGCCCGGGCTTCGACACCGGGCACCCGCTCGGGACTCAAGGTCATTCCGCGGCTCCCCGCGCCAGGACGGATTCCGCGCCGAGGGCCTCGACCTGCACCGCGCAGAACTTGAACTCGGGGATCTTGCCGTACGGGTCGATCTCGTCGATGGTCAGCAGGTTCGCCGCCGCTTCCCGGAAGTGGAACGGGATGAAGCAGTTGCCGAGCTGCTCGCGGTGCGAGATCCGGACCTGCAGCTCGATGACCCCGCGCCGGGACCGGACACGCACCGTTTCGCCGTGCACGAGTCCGCGTTCGGCGGCGTCCTTCGGGTGCAGGTACACCTCGGGCACCGGCGAGATCGCGTCGAGGGCGAACGAGCGCCGGGTCATCGAGCCGGTGTGCCAGTGCTCCAGCAGCCGCCCGGTGTTGAGGACCAGCGGGTACTCCGCGTCCGGGAGCTCCTTGGCCGGCAGCCACTGCGCGGGCACGATGTGCGCCAGGCCGTCGTCGGTGTTGAACCGCTCGTCGAACAGCACCACGGTGCCGTCGCCGTGCTCGGGGTCGGGGTTCGGGTAGAGCTTGCCGGTCAGGCCGAGGTTCTCGTGCCGGAGGTTCCGGTACGACGGCATGAGCGCGACCATCTCGTCGAAGACCTCCGCGGGCGAGGAGTACGCCCAGTCCAGGCCGATCCGCCGGGCGATGTCCTGCACGATCTCCCAGTCGACGCGGGACTGCCCGGGCGGGTCCAGCACTTTCCGCCCCAGCTGCACGCGCCGGTCGGTGTTGGTGTAGCTGCCTTCCTTCTCCAGGTACGACGAGGCCGGCAGGACCACGTCGGCGAACTCGGCGGTCTCGGTGAGGAAGATGTCCTGCACGACCAGGAAGTCGAGCTTGGCCAGCGCCTTGCGGACCTTGTTGATGTTCGGGTCCGACAGGAACGGGTTCTCCCCCAGCATGTACATGCCGCGCACGCCGCCGGGCTCGAGCACCGACCCGATGATCTCCGTGACGGTCAGGCCGCGCTTCGGGTCGAGCTTGCGGCCCCAGGCCCGTTCGAACCGTTCGCGGGTGCCTTCCCGGTCGACGCCCTGGTAGTCCGGGTAGAACATCGGGATCAGGCCCGCGTCCGAGGCGCCCTGGACGTTGTTCTGGCCGCGCAACGGGTGCAGCCCGGTGCCGGGCCGCCCGACGTTGCCGGTGATCGAGCACAACGCGATCAGGCACCGGGCGTTGTCGGTCCCGGTCGTGTGCTGGGAGATGCCCATCCCCCAGTAGATGACGCCGGCGCCGGCCTCGCCCCACGCGCGGGCGACCGCGCGGATCAGGTCCGCGTCGACGCCGGTGATCTGCGCCGCGCGTTCGGGCGGGTAGTCGGCGACCGTGCGGGCGAGCTCGTCGTAGTTGGACACGCGCTCGGCGATGAAGTCGCGGTCGATCAGGCCGAGCCGGATCACCTCGTGCATGAGCGCGTTGTAGAACGCGACGTCCGTGCCGGGCTTGACCTGGCAGTAGAAGTCGGCGTGCTCGGCGACCGTGTTCGCGCGCGGGTCGACGTAGACGATCTTCGTCCCGCGGCGGCGGGCCTGCTTGAAGAACGAGCTGGCGACCGGGTGGTTCGCCGTCGGGTTGGAGCCGGTGATGATCACGATGTCGGCGTTGGCGACGTCGCTGTAGGTCGTGGACACCGCGCCGGAGCCGACCCCCTCGAACAGCGCGGCGACCGAGGAGGCGTGGCAGAGCCGGGTGCAGTGGTCGACGTTGTTCGTCCCGAAGCCGGCGCGGATCAGCTTCTGGAAGAGGTAGGCCTCCTCGTTGGAGCACTTCGCCGAGCCGAACCCGGCGATCGCCCCCGGGCCGCCTTCGGCGTGGATCTCCTGCAGCCGCCGCGCGACGAGGTCGAGCGCCTCTTCCCAGGTGGCTTCCCGGAAGTGCGGCATGACCTCCGCGTAGTCGACCAGGCCGCCGGGCTTGCGCCGGCCGTCGCGACCCTTCTTGCCGCCGCTGCGGCCACCGCCCCCGCCGGTGCGGCCGCGGTCGTTGTAGGCGTCGCCGCGGACGTCGGCCGACAACGGCCCCTTCGGGTAGGAGGAGTCGATGCGGATCAGCGGGACCGTGAGCCGTTGCGGAGACGCGGCGTAGTCCCAGCCGTAGCGGCCTTTCACGCACAACCGGCTCTGGGAGCCGGGCTGGTCGCGCCCTTCGGCGAACGCGATCGCGTCACGCTCCCGGTCGACGTAGTAGGTCAACGCGCAGCCGACACCGCAGTAGGGGCAGACGCTGTCGACGGCGTCGAGCTGGTCGCGGGGCCGGATCGGGATGAGGTTGATCGGCTTGTTGGTCAACGCTCCCGTCGGGCAGGCCTGGACGCATTCCCCGCACGTGACGCACGAACTGGCACCCATCGGGTCGTCGAGGTCGAACGCGATCTTCGTCGAGTAGCCCTTGCCGGACCGCCCGATCACGTCGTTGCCCTGGATGTCGTCGCAGGCCCGCACGCACCGGTCGCAGAGGATGCAGGCGTCGTGGTCGACGCTGATGACCGGGTTGGAGCCGTCCTGGCCGCGCCCGGACCCGCACGGCAGGTCCGTGGTCTCCTTGGCGACGCCGAACCGGTCGGCCAGGTCCAGCAGCAGGTTGTCGCCGGTGGTGGTCTGCTTCGGGTCTTCGGCGCGGTCCGGCTGGTCCGACAGCAGCAGCTCGGTCAGGGTCGCGCGGTTGCGTTCCAGTTCGGGCGTGCCGGTCTTGACCTCCATGCCGTCCTCGCACGGGCGCACGCACGCGGCGGCGAACACGCGGCCGCCGGTGTCGACCACGCACATCCGGCAGACGCCCACCGGGTCGTACCGCTCGTTGTGGCACAGCACGGGGATGTCGACGCCGGCCTGTTTGGCCGCCGCGTAGATGGTCGTGCCCTCGGGGACGGTCACGGGGTGGCCGTCGATGGTCGTCGTCACGGTCCGGACGACCGTGCCGGGCTCTTCGACTGCTGTCATCGCTGACCTCCGCCGTCCGGGCCGAGCAGCAGCCCGGGCAGGTCGCCGGCGGCGACCCGTCCTGCTACATCGAGCCCACGAGCAACGTAATAACCGTCGACCATCGCTTGCAAGCGTCCGGCCGTCAAGACGGCGCTGCGGCCGGACGCGAGTTCCAGCGGTGTCTCGAGCATCCGCGCGGGCAGGGTGTCGTCCGCCGCCGTGGCGCCTTCGCGCTGGTTGAACGCCCGTTTGGCCCGCACGATCCGCTCGGCGGTGCGGTTCAGCTCGGCCGCGTCGACCGCCCAGCCGGTGACCAGCGAGAGCAGGTTCGCCCATTCGCCGAACGGGTCTTCGAACACCCCGCGCAGGAACTTGCACAGGATCATCGAGTCCATCACCGCGGCCCGGTCCTCGGTGCCGATGGCCGCTTTCACGTGCGCGGCACCGCCGTCGAAGCGGTCGACGTCGCCGGAGAGGTCCGCTTCGTAGGCACCGGACCGGTTGTGGTCGGCGCCGCGGGCGTTCACGGCCAGCCCCAGCGCCATCGACTGCAGGCTGCGCGGCTCGTACCCGGGCAGTTCCAGCCCCTTGACCTGCGGCGCGAAGGCGATCGAGCCGCCGCCGACAACCCCCGCCGCGCGTCGCGATCCCTGGGCCAGGAGCTCACCCAGACCGGGTTCGCGGCGGCCGATGGCGTCGAGAGCCCGCAGGAGCGCGGCGCCGTCGCCGAACTTGAGCCAGGGCTCGTCGAGCAGGCCGCGTTCGACGCATTCCATGGCCCACGCGATGGTTCCGCCCGCGGAGATCGTGTCGAGGCCCAGTTCGTCGCACTTCGCGCTGGCGGCGAAGACGTCGTCGGGATCGGAAACCCCGCACAGCGGGCCGAGGGCGAAGACGTTCTCGTACTCCATCCGCTGGCTGCCGCCGCCTTTGCGCGAGTAGATGTGCTCGCAGCCGATCGAGCACGACGCGCAGCTGGTGCGGGCGACGCCACGCAGTTCGTGCAGTTCCTCGGCGGCCAGTTTCGGCGCGTCCTCGAAGGTCGCGGCGGTGAAGTTGCGCGTCGGCAGCGTGCTGACGGCGTTGAACGCGAGCAGGTTCGCCAGCGTGCCCAGCTCGCGGTACTTGGCGGTGGCCGGGCCGAAGCTGCGGCGGCGCAGATCCTTCGCCGCGGCAAGGACTCCCGGCTGGTCCGCGACCGCCACCTTCGTCGCCGGCCGGACGAGGACCGCCTTGATGTTCTTGGCGCCGAGCACCGCGCCCAGGCCGCCGCGTCCCGCGTGCCGCCCGTCGTGGCTGATGGTCGCGTAGCGGACCCGCCGCTCCCCCGCCGGCCCGATCGCCGCCGTGCGCCAGCCGCTCCCGAACCGCTCCCGGACGCGCTTCTCCGCCTCCGCGGCAGGCAGTCCGGCCAGCTCGGGCGCCGGTTCGAGCCGGACGTCGTCGCCGTGGACGAGGAGGACCGACAGCCGCGCGGCGCGACCGCGGACGACGAGGGCGTCGTGCCCGGTCAGCTTGCCCGCGATCGCGAACCGGCTCGACGCGAGCGCGTCCGTCAGCAGCCCGGTCAGCGGCGACTTGGCCACGACGGCGAACTTCGCGCTGGTCGTCAGCGGGGTTCCGACCAGCGACGAGAAGACGAACGCCAGCGGCGCTTCCGGGGCGAGCGGGTCGATGCCCGGCGGGGCCAGGCGGTGCAGCAGCCACGTGCCGAGCCCGACCCCGCCGAGGTAGGCCCGCAGCACCTGCTCGGTCAGCTCGAACGGCGAACCCGTCGCGGTGCCGTCTCCGACATCGACGATCAGGGCCCGCCCGAAGAAGCCGCCCGGCGCCATCCTCCGACTGTAAGCCCGCCGGCGCCGGATCGGCGCGTCATCCGCCGGCGTCCGCCGACAGGAAGGCGACCGTGTCCCCGGCCGCGAGCGGCAGCAAGGGATCCCGGGTGACCTGGTCGCCGTTCACCGCGGCGACGACGTGCCGGTCCAGCTCCAGGCCCGCCAGCTTCGCCGCCCGGCCCAGCGTCGCCGCCCGGACGGTGTGCGGCCGGTGGCCGTCCTTGCCCGCCAGCGCCCCGAACCGTTCGATCGTGATCCCGGGTTCCGGCCGGTCCAGCGCGGCGGCGTAGTCGTCCGGCGTGTTGACGTTGAGCACGGAGTCCAGACCGGGGTCGAAGGCGGCCAGCCGGCGGTCTCCGAGGAGCTGCGCGTCGTCGAGCTGCGCGACTTCGCAGTGCTTGAACAGCATGCCGGGCCGCAGCTGCCCTTCGCCGACGAGCCGGGTGATCAGGTCCGCGAGCGACGTCCGGTAGGCGGCCGCGAGCGGCTGCCGGAACCCGCGCGCGACGGGGAGCACCATGTCGGCCTTCGTGTCGGCCATGGCCCGCAAAACCCGCCGCACGAACGCGGGGTGCAGGAACGGCATGTCCGTCGAGCAGACGAACGCGGCGTCGGCGCGGCCGGCCACCGCGCCCAGCCCGGCGGCGACGCCTTGCATCGGCCCGAGGCCTTCGACGGGATCTTCGACGACTTCGACGCCGGCGGGCAGGTCGGGCAGGGTCTGCCCGGGCGCGGCGACGACGACCACCGGGCCGTCGACGACCCGGTTCAGCAGCGCGCTCGTGCGGTGGAGGAACGTCGAACCGTGCCAGGCCAGGCCGGCTTTCGCGCGGCCCATGCGCGACGACCGGCCGCCCGCGAGGACCACGCCTGCCTCAGTCTGCACGTCGTCGACGATAGCCGGGCCGGGCTTCCTAGTCCTTTTGACCGATGTCCGGGACCGCGGAAACCGTTCGCGGGCTCGATGTGCGGTGAGCGTTCGCTGAGCAGAATGAAATTCGCTCACAGGTCACGGCGCTCGGGCGTCGTTCGGAGGAGGGGTTTCGGATGGGGAAGACGTGGTCGATCGCGCTCGCGATCGGCGTCCTGGGGACAACGCTCGCCGCGGTGCCCGCGGCGGCGGCGCCGGGCGGCGTGCGGTGGGGACCGTGCCCGGCGGACGCCGCCGCGCCCGGCCTGGAGTGCTCGACGATCAAGGTCCCGCTGGACTACGAAGATCCCGGCGGCCGGCAGATCGACGTCGCGATCTCCCGGCTCGCGAGCAAGAACCCGGGGCAGCGCCGGGGGATCCTGCTGACCAACCCCGGTGGTCCGTCGCCGGGGTTGAAGTTCCCGGCCGAGCTGGTGGCGGCGAAGCTGCCGCAGAGCGTGCTGGACAGCTACGACCTGATCGGCTTCGACCCGCGCGGGTTCGGGCACAGCACGCCGGTGACGTGCGCCCTGACCCCGGAGCAACAGGCTCCGGGCAACGTGCCGCCCTACGCACGCAACGCCGCGGACGTGGCGAAGCGGGCCGAGCAGTCGAAGGCGATCGCCCGCCAGTGCGCCACTTCGCAGTCGGCGTGGATGCTGCCGCACGTCAGCACGGCCGACACCGCACGCGACATGGACCGGATCCGGGCCGCGCTCGGCGAGGAGAAGACGTCCTTCGCCGGCTACTCGTGGGGCACCTACCTCGGCGCGGTGTACGCGACCCTGTTCCCCGACCGCGGCGACCGGATCCTGCTCGACAGCAACGTCCACCCGACCGGCTGGGACTTCGCGAACGACCGGCTCTACGCCCAGGGCTTCGACGACCGCTTCCCGGACTTCGCGAAGTTCGCCGCCGTCCAGGACGCCACCTACCACCTGGGCAGCACCCCGGAACAGGTCACGGCGAAGTACTTCGACCTGGCCGCACGGCTGGACAAGGCCGCGGTCCGGGACATCGACGGCCCGACGTTCCGGATGCTCACCTGGGGCTTCCTCTTCAACGACGCGGCGATGCCCCTGGTGGCCAAGCTCTGGCAGGCACTCGACACCGACCAGCCGCTCCCCCCGCTCCCGGGCGGCGAGCCGTCCAATGTGGACAACCTGATCTCAGGCCGCTACTACACGATCTGCGCCGACTCCCGCTGGCCACGATCGGTGGCCACCTACCAGGCAGCGGTGGCAATCGACCGGTTGCGCCACCCGATGTTCGGCGCGGCCGGAGCCAACATCCAGCCGTGCGCATTCTGGCCGGCGCCAACCGAACCCCCAGTCCGCATCGGCGACCAAGGCCCATCGAACGTCCTGATGCTGCAGAACGAGCGCGACCCGGCAACCCCCTTGGCCGGCGCCATCCAGCTGCGCCAAGCATTCGGCACCCGAGCCCGAATGGCAACGGTCAACGCAGGCGGCCACGGCGTCTACCCGTACGTGGGCAACCAGTGCGCCGACACAGTGGCGACTGCATACCTGACCACGGGCCAACGCCCAGACCACGACGTGACGTGCACGGCCGAACCCCGCTAAGCCCGGCGCTGCCCGGGCCCGCTGCGATCCCGGGCAGCCGGGCGGCCCGAGCCAGGCAGGCAGCACCGGGCCAGGCAGGCAGCGCCGGGCCGGTCGGACCAGCCCGGGCGGGCAGCGCCGGACCGGACGGACCAGGCCGGGCGGGCGGCGCCGGGCCAGGCCGGGCGCGGCGGACCGGGGCAGGCCAGGCGGGCGCCGTGAGCCAGGCGGGTGCAGCAGACCAGGCAGGCGCGGCAGCGCGGGCAGCGCGGGCAGCGCGGGCAGCGCGGGCAGCGCGGGCAGCGCGGGCAGCGCGGGCAGCGCGGGCAGCGCGGGCAGCGCGGGCAGCGCGGGCAGCGAACGCTACCTCCCGCATGTCGTTCGGCGTCACCGGCCGCGCACCCGGCACCCGGCACCCGGCACCCGACACCCGACACCCAGCACCCGGCACCCGGCACCCGGCACCCGGCACCCGGCACCCGGCACCCGGCACCCGGCACCTGGCACCTGGCACCCAGCGACCGTTCTCCAAGCGAGCCGAGCAAGGCAGGCTTGAGTTCGCACGGCACTAGCGCCGTGAACCCGGCCCGCCCGACAGCACCCGGTGACCGGTCATCAGGCGAACCACCACCGCGCCGCTCGGCCTCAGCCACAGCGGCCGCGTGCCCGGCACCCCGGCGATCATCAAGCCGGGCACGCAGGCTTGAGTTCGCCGCACGGCGCCAGCGTCGTGAACCCGGGCCACGCGCCAGGCACCCACCCGGCCAATCCGGCATGATGATCACCCCGGCCCTCGGCACCCGTAGGAAGGACGGCCACCCACGTGCTCCCGACCACCGTTCCGAAGCCGGTCCGCGGCCTGGTGATCGTCGAGATCGTGGTCCTCGGCGGGCTGAACCTCGAGCTGATCGTGCGCCGGCTCATCGTCGACGCCCCGGCCCCCGCAGGCGAGCTCCTCTACTTCGGCGTCGGCGCGGTCCTCGGGGCGCTCGCCCTGCTACGACGGCGATTTCCGGAACGGACCGCAGCACTGGCCGGCGCCGGAATCGGGCTCTCGCTGGCCACCAGCGCCGTGGGCTTCTTCGCCGCACCGGCCGCGAAGTTCGGTGGCGATCCCGAGGTCGTGGCGTTGATGCTGCTGGTCGGAGCGGCCTGCCACCGGCTGCCCCGGGGGCACGCCGCCGCGCTTGCGGTGCTCGGTGGGCTGGCGATGGCGTTCGCGCCGGTGCTGCGGTACGGCGACTCCTCCACGACGCTCACCCTCGCGGTCCTCTGGGCCCTGCTGTGGGGCGGCAGCGTCATGATCGGCCTGATCCTGCGCGACGGCGACGCCCGCCGCGAGGCCGCCCTGGCGGCCGCCCGTGATCGGGAGCGGCTCGAGCTGGCTCGGGAGCTGCACGATCTGGTGGCGCACCACATCACCGGGGTCGTCGTCCGCACCCAGGCCGCCGGCGTGATCCTCGCCGAAGGACCCGAGCACGACCTGATCAAGGAGATCGAGCACGCCGGCGCGGAGGCGCTCGGCGCGGTCCGGCGGCTGGTCATGATGCTGCGCAGCCCCGGGCACGTACTACCGGTCGGCACGACCGGCTTGGCCGAGACGGTCGAAGCCGCGGTCGGTGACGACGACGGTGTCACAGTGCGGCTGGCGCCCGGGCTGGCGGACCTCGCCGTGGCTCCGGAGACCGTGTCGACCGTCCACCGGGTGGTGCTCGAATCGCTGACCAACGTGCGGAAGCACGCGCCCGACGCCCGGCGCGTCACCGTGGTGGTCGAGCCCGGGGACAATGGCCAGTACCTGCGGGTCGAGGTCGGCAACGACGGGCTCCGGCCGGGGCGGACGCGCCGTTCGGCGGGCGGGTACGGCCTGATCGGGATGGGCGAGCGGATCGCGGCCCTGGACGGCCGGCTGGTCGCCGGGGAACACGGCGAGCGCGGCTGGCGGGTGCTCGCCGAGCTGCCGCTGCCGGGCGGCGTCGCCGCGGCCCGGCCGCTGGAAGGGGGCTGACCTTGCGAATCCTGCTGGCCGACGACCAGGCCATGGTGCGCACCGGCTTCCGGCTGATCCTGGAGCGGGAACCCGGCCTCGAAGTGGTGGGCGAGGCGGAGAACGGCAAGCAGGCGGTCGAGCTGGCCCAGGAGCTGCGCCCGGACGTCACGCTGATGGACATCCGGATGCCCTTGGTCGACGGCCTCGCCGCCACCCGGCAACTGGCCGGCCCCGACGTCGAGGACCCGCTGCGTGTCCTGGTCGTCACGACGTTCGACCTCGACGAGCTGGTCCACGAGGCCCTCTGCTCCGGCGCCTGCGGCTTCCTGCTGAAGGACGCGGGCCCCCGCCTCCTGGTGGAAGCGGTCCACGCGGCCGCGAACGGCGAAACTCTCGTCTCCCCTTCGATCACGACGCGCCTGCTGGCCCACTTCACGGCCACCCCGGCGGGCCGCCGCGCGCGCCAGGCCGAACCCGCGCTGACCCAGCGCGAACTCGACGTCACCAAGGCCGTCGCCCGCGGCCGCACGAACGCCGAGATCACCGAGGAGCTGACGATCTCCCTGTCGACGGTGAAGACGCACCTCGCCTCGATCCAGCGCAAGATCGAAGCCCGCAACCGCACGGAGATCGCGGTGTGGGCCTGGGAATCCGGCCTGGTGCGCTGAACGGTCCGCGGCCTGGGCTAACCCGGCCGGGTGGTCACCGCGCCAACGCACATCACGCGCGCGGGCCGTCGGGGTTTCACCGGTGCACGGGAGAGCGTGCGGGGACAGTCGTCCGACGGCCGGGGGGCCCGAGGGCGGCAAGGGGATGCG
The DNA here is from genome assembly GCF_054781455.1 of Amycolatopsis stemonae. Taxonomy (NCBI): domain Bacteria; kingdom Bacillati; phylum Actinomycetota; class Actinomycetes; order Pseudonocardiales; family Pseudonocardiaceae; genus Amycolatopsis; species Amycolatopsis stemonae. The sequence continues at coordinate 156,651 of NZ_BAAGUJ010000012.1, forward strand.
GTGCCGGGCCCGCTCAGGGGGCAGGTCCGGCACCGCACAACTCCAGATCGTCACGCACACCGGGGGCCGGAAGCGGAACGCCGCTGCCCAGGGCGCGCATCACCTGCATCGCCGCCGGGGTGCCGAGGAAGTGCCGCAACGAATCGGCCGCGCCCGAACGGCGGTCGGCCGGCAGGGTCGTCACGTGCCAGCAGACCGACCTCGGCGTACCCCGCGTCGGGACCGGGACCAGCTGGCGCCGGCGCGGCTGCGATCGGCAGAGCCTGGCCGATCCCGCCGTCTCCGGACACGACGATGGCCGTGGGCGCGGTGCCCACGGCCATCGTGCTCGGTCAGGCGCAGCTGCCGGGGTCGGCGGCGAGCAGCGGGTCCGTCGTCGGGACGCCGCTGAACGGCGTCGTGTCCTGGACGCTCAAGGCGCCGTCACGCAGGGTGTACGTCGTGCGGGTGCCCGAGTAGGTGAACCGGTCGGTCGGACGGCTGACGTCGTCGTTCTCGGAAGCGACGGTCGTGAAGGCCCGGCCACCCTCGAACGGCGTGCAGGTGTAGCCCAGGTGCGCGGCGACCCCGCCGCCTTCGGCGACCGAGAACGGCTTGTCGTCGGCCCCCACGACCTGGCTCAGGGCGCGGCCGTCGAAGTGCAGCACGGAGAAGAACGTGGTGTTCGCCCCCACCGACTGGGTGATGACCAGCTCGGCCCGGCCGTCCCCGTTGAGGTCGGTCACCCGGGGCGCTTCGATGCCGAACTGGCTGTCGGCCGGCAGGTGGATCGACGTGGAGGTGCCGTTCACGGTGGCCGAGACCAGCTGGTCGCCGTCCCCGACGATCCGGTCGGTGACGGTCTCGAGCTGCCCGTCGCCGTTCAGGTCGGCGGCGACGGTGACCGGGTCCGGCCCCGGCGCGGCCAGCGCGGGCACGGCGACGGCCAGCCCGAGCGCGGCGGCCAGGCCGGAAACGGTGGCGGTCCGGACGAGTCCGATGCGGTTCATGGTGTGCTCCCTCCCTCGATCGGTGATCTTTTCACCGAAAGTCCTCTCACTGGGAAAGACGGCCACGGTCTCGTCACGTGCACTGGAAGTGTGATGTGCCACACGCGCGCAACCCCGGCCGTCACGCCGGAAACGCCCTGGCCGCGCTCGCGCAGGGGTGGCTTAACCGCGAAGCGGGCAACCGACGAGGTCGTCGCGGAGCTGTCCGAGATCTGCGAACGGCTGCGGGGCCTGCTCGCTTGGTACGGGCGCGAGTGACGGAAACTCCCGGTGTCCGCCACCCGATCGCCCGTCTTTGCAGCACTGGGATTGCAGCCACCGCCGAGAATACCCACGAACAGGCCAGGCGCGGGCAGCGTTTCGACGACCTTGGAAAGGCTTGCCGCGGCTCGCCGCCCCCCGCAACGCTGGAACCCATGCGAACAAAGCTGATCACTCGACTGGCAGGCGTCGCCGCTCTCTGCGCGCTCCTCATGAATCCGTTGACGGCGACCGCGAACGCCGCGCCGGCGGCCAACCACGGCACCTACCTCCTCAGAGGGGACGTGCTGGCTGCCGGCGACTACATCACCTCCGGGGACCACAACTTCACGCTCGAGATGCAGGCGGACGGCAACCTGGTCGAGTACTGGCTCATCAACGGCAAGCACGCGTGCTGGGCGTCCAACACCAATGGCTGGCCCGGCAGCTACGCCACCTACCAGCGCGACGGCAACCTCGTCGTGTACACCGGAGGCGGCGAACCGCTCTGGGCGAGCAACACGGTCGGCGACCGCGGCACGACCGTGGACATCAGCAGCGGCAGCCTGCAGGACTACGGTTCGTTGTACGTCGGCTACACGAGGATCCACTACGCGTGCTGACGCCTCCGAGGCGTCCTGATCGGACAGTCGTCAGCCCGCTTCGGCGAGCGGCCAAGCGGTCTGCCGCGGCTCGCCTTTCGCGGGGCGTCTACAGGAGGTTGAGCTCGCGGGCCCGGGCGACGGCTTCCGTGCGGTTGCGGGCCTGGAGCCGGCCGAAGATCTGGTTCAGGTGCCACTTCGTGGTGCCGACCGTGATGAACAGCTTGTCGGCCACCTGCTGGTTCGACATCCCCGTGGCGATCAGCCCGAGGATCCGCCGCTGCGTTTCGGTCAGCGTCTCGACCACGCCGACGCCCTCGACCGTCCGCAGCTCCGAACCCCGTGCTGCCACCGCGGGCGTGCCCCGGAACCGGGACAGGAGGTCGGACACGAACTCCGGGGCCGTCGCGCGGACGTCCTTCAGCAGCGGGACGAGCGCCGCGCCTTCGTCGAGGAACGTGCGGCGGTAGCCGTCCGGGGCGGCGATCCCGACCGCCTCGGCGAGCAGGTCGCGCGCGTCGCGCCGGGCCAGCGCGCTCGCGACGAGGATCGCCACCAGGCTGCCGTCCCGGCCTTCCTCGCGGGCGCGTTCTTCGATCACGCCCAGCACGTCCAGGGCCTCCGACGGCGAGCCGCGCGCCAGCAGGAGCCGGGCGCGGGTCAGCTGCTCGTAGTCCGAAGAGGACGGTGGGTCGCCGGTGATCTCGTCGAACGCCTGCGAAGCCGCCGTGACGTTGCCGGAGCGCAGCTGCAGCTCCGCGATCGTCGCCACCACCAGCCGCGCGCGGCGGTAGTCCTCGGCCGCGTCCGCCTGGCGGCGGGCGGCCAGCAGCGCCTCGAACCCCTCGTCGACCCGGCCGGCCGCGTGGTGCAGCCGCGCCAGGGTCCGCAGGCCCAGCAGCGTGTACGACGTCGTGCCGAGCTGTTCGCACCGGGCGATCCCCTCGACCAGGCACCGGCGGGCTTCGGCGAGTTCGTCGCGTTCGTAGAGCAACGTCCCGAGCGGCACCTCGGCCAGGCCGGCCATCGGCGCGGAAGGGTGCCCGCGCAGCGCGTCGCGGCACAGCAGGACGGCTTCGCGCAGCCGGCCCTGCACGTACAGCAGCGGCGCGAGGTAGCCGGTGGCCTCCAGCGCGCTCAGCGGGTTGCCGCTGCGCTCCCCCAGCCGGACGGCCTCGCGCAGCACCTCGATCGCGCCGCGCCGGTCGCCGGTCAGCCGCCGGGCCTGGCCCAGCACGCCCATCGCGGCCGCGCGGAAGAACGACGTGCTGTCGCCGAGCAGGTCCAGCGCCGCGGTCGCGAGCCCGGCCGCGTCGGCGGGACGGCCGTGCGTCAGCGCCAGGTAGGCCTGGAACGTCCGGAGCATCGCCAGGTCGAGCACGGGTGCGCCGGGCCCCATGCCCGCGTCGGCGATCGCGGCGTACGCCTCGGCGTCGTCGGCGCGCCCGCCGAGGTAGAGCAGCCAGCCCTTGAACCCGGCGAGGTCGGGCTGCGCGCGCAGCTCGTCCTCCGGCAGCCGGTTGAGCCACGACAGCAACGTCGCCAGCTCGCCCCGCCGGACCTGGTCCTCGGCCTGCTCGCGCACGGTCGCGACGGCCAGCCCGATCTCGCGGCCGGGCACCGCGTGCCGGATCGTCTCGGCCGGCATCCCCCGCGCCGAGAACCAGCGCGCCGCCCGCGCGTGGGACTCGACGGCGACGTCCGGGGCCAGCTCGCCGCGCAGGTAGCCGGCGAACAGCCCGTGGTAGCGGTGCCACTCCCCCGCGTCGTCGATCGGCGTGAGGAACAGGTTGGCCCGCTCGAGGTCCCGGATCACCCGGTCGCTGCCGGTCCGGCCGGTGACGGCGTCGCACAGCGGCGACGACAGCGTCTCGAGCACGCTCGTGCGGAGCAGGAAGTCGCGGACGTCGGCGGGCTGGCCGGCCAGCACCTCCTCGGCGAGGTAGTCCAGCACGTACCGGTTGCCCGGCTGCAGCCGCACCGACGGCGCCGCCGTGGTGCCGTCGCGCAGGCCGATGCCCAGCATCTGCAGCGCCGCCGCCCAGCCCTCGGCGCGGCGGTTCAGCTCGCCGACCACGGCCGCGTCGACCGCCCGGCCGGTGACGGCGGCGAGCAGCCCGGCGGCCTCCTCCGGCGAAAACCGCAGCTGGGCCGCGCCGAGCTCGGCCAGCAGGCCCCTGCCGCGCCACCGTGCGAGGGGCAGGTCGGGTTCGGTGCGGCCGAGCAGCACCAGGTGCAGCCCGGGCGGGCAGTGCTCGACGAGGAAAGTCAGCGCGTCGAGGATCTCCGGTTCGGCGAGCAGGTGGACCTCGTCGAGCACGAGGACGCGCTCCTCGCCGACCAGGTCGTTGACGAGCCCGGTCATCACCGCGGGCGTCGACGCGGTGCCGGAGTCCAGCAGCGTGCGGCCGGCGCCGAGCGCGGTGACGAGGTAGTCGAGGAACCGGCCGGGGACGTCGTCGTCTTCGTCGAGGGTGAGCCAGGCCGAGCGGCCCCCGAAGTCCCGCAGCCACGCGCTGACCAGCGTCGTCTTGCCGAACCCGGCCGGCGCGGTGACGAGGGTGACCGGGTGCGCGGGCACCGCGTCGAGCAGGCGCAGCAGCCGCCCCCGGGCGACCGTGCCCGGGCGGGCCGGCGGCACCAGCAGCTTCGTCGCCACCACCTGCATAACCCCGAACCCTAACCTTGGACAGGGGTGCCGACCAGCGCGGAAACCTACCTTCATCCGCATGGACACCACGGACTTCTACCTCCTGGCCGACGACCTCCCGGCCGAGGACCGCGACCTGCTGCACCGGCTGCGCGAGTTCCTCGACAACGAGGTGGCGCCGGTCGCCTCCTGGCACTGGGCGCGGGAACGCTTCCCCCACCACCTCGTCGCGCCGCTCGGCAAGCTCGACGTCGGCGGCCTCTCCTACACCGGCTACGGCCTGCCCGGCCGCACGAGCCTGCTCGACGGCTTCGTCACCCTCGACCTGGCCCGCACCGACCCGTCGTTCGCGACGTTCTTCGGCGTGCACACCGGCCTCGCCATGGGGTCGATCTACCTCTGCGGCTCCGAAGAGCAGAAGGCGCGGTGGCTGCCGCCGATGCACCGGTTCGAGAAGATCGGCGCGTTCGGCCTCACCGAGCCGGACGTCGGTTCCGCCGCTTCCCGCGGTCTCAAGACCACCGCCCGCCGCGAAGGCGGCGAATGGGTCTTGAACGGCGAGAAGAAGTGGATCGGCAACGCCACCTTCGCCGACGTCGTCGTCATCTGGGCCAAGGACGTCGAGGACGGCCAGGTCAAGGGCTTCCTCGTCGAGAAGGACACGCCCGGGTTCACCCCGACCAAGATCGAAGGCAAGATCGCGCTGCGGACCGTGCAGAACGCGCACATCCTCCTCGAGGACGTCCGTGTCGCGGAGAGCAACCGCCTGCAGCACGCGAACACCTTCGCCGACACCGCGGCCGTGCTCCGGATGACCCGGACGTCGGTGGCGTGGCAGGCCGTCGGCTGCTCCCTCGGCGCGTACCAGCGCGCGCTCGCTTATGCCAAGGAACGCGAGCAGTTCGGCCGCCCGATCGGCGGGTTCCAGCTCGTGCAGGACCTGCTGGTGAAGATGCTCGGCAACATCACCGCGTCGCTCTGCCTGGTCGCGCAGCTGTCCCGGCTGCAGGACGCCGGGAAGCTGACCGAGGAACAGGCTTCGCTCGCGAAAGCCTTCTGCACCACCAAGATGCGCGAGACCGTCGGCATGGCCCGCGAGCTCATGGGCGGCAACGGGATCCTCCTGGAGCACGAGGTCGGCCGGTTCGTCGCCGACGCCGAGGCCATCCACTCCTACGAGGGCACGCGCGAAATGAACACCCTCATCGTCGGCCGGGCGCTCACCGGCCGGTCCGCTTTCGTTTAAGGAGAACCCATGTCATCCCCGAGCGTGGCCGCCGACGCCATCGGCGGCCCCAACCCCATCGTCGGCTTCCGCCGCAAGGACCTCCTGGACTCGCTGCGCACGGTCGTCGGCGAGGCCGTCAAGCACCCGAAGCACACGACGGCGAGCCTGCGCCACCTGGCCAGGACCGCGGTCGCCGCCGCCCGCGGTCGCGGCGAGCTGGTGCCCGGCCCGAAGGACCGGCGCTTCAGCGACTCGGCCTGGACGCAGAACTTCCTCTACCGCCGGCTGCTCGGCGTCTATCTGGCCGCCGACGCCGAACTGGACGCCTGGCTGGGCGGCAGCGAACTGTCCGAAGTGGACCGTGAACGGGCGAGGTTCGTGCTGTCGCTCGCGCTCGACGCGCTGTCGCCGAGCAACCTGCCGCTGAACCCGGCCGCGGTCAAGCGGTTCATCGACACCGGCGGCGAGAGCGCCGTGGAAGGCGCGCGGCACTTCGCCGGTGACGTCCGCCGCAACGGCGGCTTCCCGAGCCAGGTCGACACCGAACGGTTCACCGTCGGCGGGAACCTCGCCACCACCGAAGGCTCGGTCGTCTTCCGCACCGAGGTCCTGGAGCTGATCCAGTACGTCCCGCGCACCGAGCAGGTCTGGTCGCGGCCGCTGGTCATCGCGCCGCCGCAGATCAACAAGTTCTACGTCTTCGACCTCTCGCCGGAGAAGAGCCTGGTCAAGTACGCGCTGGAGCAGGGGCACCAGGTGTTCGTGGTCAGCTGGCGCAACCCGACCGCCGAGCAGCGCGACTGGGAGCTGGTGACCTACCTGGGCGCGCTCGAAGCGGCGATCGACGCCGTCTGCGAGATCACCGGCAGCCCCGACGTCACCCTCACCGGTGCCTGCTCCGGCGGGATCACGTCGGTGTCGCTGGCCGCCCACCTCGCCGCGCGCGGCAAGCCGGTGATCCACGCGCTGACGCTGTTCGTGAGCGTGTTCGACATGGCCGAGGACAAGACCCTGCTCGGCGTGTTCGCCAGCGAGGAGACCCTGGCCGCGGCGAAGCGCCACTCCCACGTCAACGGCGTGCTCGACGGCCGCGAGCTGGCCCGGGTGTTCAACCTGCTGCGCCCCAACGACCTCATCTGGTCCTACTGGGTGAACAACTACCTGCTCGGCAAGCGCCCGCCCGCGTTCGACATCCTCTACTGGAACAACGACACCACCCGGCTGCCGGCCGCGTTCCACGGCCAGCTGATCGACATCTACCGCGACAACTCCCTGGCCCGCCCGGGCGCGGTCGTCGTCGACGGCACCCCGCTGGACCTCGGCAAGATCACCGCGGACGCGTTCGTGATGGCCGGCACCACCGACCACATCACGCCGTGGGCCGCCTGCTACCGCTCGGCCCGCCGGCTCGGCGGCGACGTCGAATTCGCGCTGAGCAGCTCCGGGCACATCCAGAGCATCCTCAACCCGCCCGGCAACCCGAAGGCCGCCTACTTCCACAACGCCGACAACCCGGAGTCGGCCGAAGCGTGGAAGGCCGGCGCCACCAAAGTGAGCGGCAGCTGGTGGCCGCGCTGGATGGAGTGGCTCGGCGAGCGCGCGGGCAAGCAGGTCGACGCCCCGGCGGTCGTCGGCAATGCGAAGCACCCGCCGATCGAGGCGGCGCCCGGCCGGTACGTCCGCGCATGACCACGGTCCGCGTGCGCGGGGTCGTCCTGCACGTCGACCACCGGCCCGGCGAGGGCACGCCCCTGCTGCTGTGCAACGGCATCGGGGCGAACCTCGAGCTGCTGGAGCCGCTGGTCGACGGTCTCGCCGCCCAGCCGGGGCGGCGGGTCCCGGTGATCCGGTTCGACATGCCGGGCACCGGCGGCTCGCCGACCACCCGGCTGCCGCGCCGGATGCCGCAGCTGGCGCGGATGCTCGCCGACCTCGTCACCGAGCTGGGCTACGACCAGGTGGACGTCCTCGGCATCTCGTGGGGCGGCGCGCTGGCCCAGGAGTTCGCGCACCGCCGCCCGTGGCTGGTCCGGCGGGTCGTGCTGTGCGCGACCAGTATGGGCATGGTGATGGTGCCGGCGAAACCGTCGGTGCTGCTCACCTTGGCCAGCCCGCTGCGGTACTTCGGCCCGGCGCACATGCGCGATACCGGCCGCCGGATCTACGGCGGCGGGTTCGGCACGGACCCCGGCGTCGCCGCGCACTTCGCCGAAGCCACCCGGGCGCCGGACCCGCTCGGCTACTACTGGCAGATCGTCGCCGGGGCCGGCTGGACCAGCGCCTGGTACCTGCCGAAACTGCGGCAGCGCGTGCTGCTCGTGGCCGGGGACGACGACCCGATCATCCCGGCCGTCAACGCCAAGCTGATGGCGCGGCTGCTGCGCCACGGCACCGTCCACATCGTTTCCGGCGGCGGTCACCTCGCCCTGCTCACGCACGCCGCCGAGCTCGTCCCCCTCATCCACCGCTTCCTGTCCTGAACGGAGCCGCTCCGATGCTGAACCTCGCCATGATGCTCGAAGAGAGCGCCGCCGCCCTGCCGGGCCGCGACGCGCTCGTCGCCGGGGAGACCCGGCTGACCTACCGGGAGGTGAACGCCGCCGCCAACCAGGTCGCCCACCTGCTCCGGTCTCGCGGGATCGGCCGCGGCGACAAGGTCGCGCTCGCATCGGTCAACATCCCCGCGTTCCCGGTCGTCTACTACGGGATCCTCAAGGCCGGCGCGGCCGTCGTGCCGTTCAACGTCCTGCTCAAGGGCCGCGAGATCGCCTACCACCTGGCCGATTCCGGTGCGAAGGCGTTCTTCTGCTTCGCCGGCGGACCCGGGCTGCCGCTCGGCGAAGAAGGCCGGGCCGGGTTCGGCGCGACGCCGTCGTGCGAGCACTTCTTCCTCGTCGACGAGTCCTTTGTGGACACCTTGACCGGCCCGACGTCGTTCGAAACGGCCGCCACCGAACCCGCCGACACCGCCGTCGTCCTCTACACGAGCGGCACCACCGGCACGCCGAAGGGCGCCGAGCTGACGCACGCCAACATGGTCCTGAACGCCCTGACCTGCCACAAGCTCTTCGGCACGGTCGAGCACGACGTCCACCTCGTGACGCTGCCGCTGTTCCACTCCTTCGGTCAGAGCGTCCAGCTCAACGCCGGGTTCGGCGAGGGGGCGACGCTGGTGCTGCTCCCCCGTTTCGACGCCCGCGCGGCGCTTTCGCTGATGCAGCAGGAGAAAGTGACGTTCTTCGCGGGCGTCCCGACGATGTACTGGGGCCTGGCCGGCGCCGACCCGGCCGCGTTCGACCTGGACGCCATCTCGGGCACGCTGCGGATGGCGGTGTCCGGCGGCGCCGCGCTGCCGGTGGAGATCCTGGAGCAGGTCCACAAGATCTACGGCGTCCGGATCCGCGAGGGGTACGGCTTGTCCGAGACGAGCCCGGTCGCGACGTTCAACCACCCCGGCCGCGTCGCGAAGCCCGGTTCGATCGGCCAGCCGGTCTGGGGCATCGACGTCAAACTGGTCGGCAAGGACGGGACCGAGGTCCCCGAGGGTGAGGCGGGCGAGATCGCGATCCGCGGGCACAACGTCATGAAGGGCTACCTCGGCCGGCCCGAGGCGACCGCCGCGGCGATCCACGACGGCTGGTTCCGCACCGGCGACATCGCCACCCGCGACGAGGACGGCTACTACTTCATCGTCGACCGGGCCAAGGACATGATCGTCCGCGGCGGCTTCAACGTGTACCCGCGCGAGCTGGAAGAGGTGCTGATGACGCACCCGGCGGTGAGCCTGGTCGCGGTGGTCGGCGTTCCGCACCCGAGTCACGGCGAGGAGGTCAAGGCGTTCGTCATCCGCCGCCCGGGCGCGACGGTGACCGAGGGCGAACTGGTGGCGTGGGGCAAGGAGCGCATGGCGGGCTACAAGTACCCGCGGCTGGTGGAGTTCCGCGACGCGTTCCCGATGACGTCGACCGGCAAGGTCCTCAAGCGCGAACTGCGCTGACGGAGATTCACCACCCGAAGTTCGACAAACCATTACCGGCGCGCACTTTTCCGGTCTTTCGAAATGGCTTCCGCCGGACGCCGGAAACGGCCCGTTCACCGATTCGGCGACAGGACGCGAGCCGTCCTGAACTAGGGTTCGTCGCCATGTGGCAGTACGCCCTCTGGGGCCTGATCGGCGCGGCGGCGAACCGGGCCCTCCTGCTGCTCGAAGCGAGTGAGCGGGCCAAGAAGTGGCCGTGGACCCCGCCCGATGGGCCGGGCGGCGGCCTCTACGCCACCTCGGTCGGGCTGCACCTGGGCATCGCCACCGCCGCGACAGCCGCACTCGCGACGACCACGATCATTTCCAACGGCTTCGTCGCCTTCGGGTTCGGGGCCGGCGCACCGGTCGTGGTGAAAAAAGCCTGCCGGTACGCCATTCGGTTGCTGCCCCCGGAAGAGCCCACCCGCGAAATCGGCGGAGGCGATTGACACCGTGCCCCCTTCAGTACCCCGGCGCGTGCTCCACGCGCTCGCCGACTCCCCGGCGCCCGCGCACCGGCTCCCGGCCCACCGGCTGCCGCGGCTGGTCGCCGCGATGACGGACGCGTCGCCCGCGTTCACCCCCGAAGAGACGCCGGACAGCTACGTCGTGCGGTCACCCCGGGCCCGCGTCACGGCCCGGCGGTGGGGCAAGGGCCTCGTCGGGGCGCTGTCCGCGGCCACGGTTCTCGTCCTGGGCGCGGGGTTCTTCATGCTGAACACACTGCCGTCGGCGGTCATCGGGGTCGCCGCCTCCGACGGCGGTTCCGGGCCGCCCTTCGCGGTGGCCGACCCCTGCGGGCTGCTCGACACCGGAACCCTGGACGCGCTCGGCCGGACGGAACTCGACGACACGACCGGCACGTTCGACCACTGCACGGCATCGGTCACGCGCGACGGACGTCGAGTGGCCGAGGTCGCCCTCACGCTCGCCACCGCGCACCAGCCCCGGTCGAGCGCCGACCTGGTGGTCGTCGACAGCTGCGAGCGGACCACCCCGCTGCGCGAGGACATCGTGGCGATCATCGACGCCGTCGACCGGGACGGCGACCCGTGCGCACTCGCCGACACCCTGATGGCCGAAGCGGCGACGGTCTTCCGCCAGCACGGGCTGCCGACGCGGGCGAGCAGCTTGCCACGCCAGTCCTTGATCGGCGCGAACGCGTGCAAGACGCTCGACCGGGCTCAACCGGCCTTGGGCCCCCCGAAACCCGGCTTCGGCAACTGGTCCTGCCAGTGGACGGCCGCCACCGGGACCACAGTGACCGTCCGGTTCGACCGGAGCGAACGGCCCCCCGCGACGACGCCGTTGAGTTCGCCTTCCGGCCATCCCTTGTTCATGACGGAGAAATCGACGCGGCACTGCGCGATCCAGGTGTCCTACCGGGAATTCCCAGCGGGCCCGGGAAAGACGATCACGGAGTTCGTCGACGTGGACGTCGCGGCGAAGAGAGCGACGGACCGTCCCTGCGACGAGGCGACCGCCCTCGGCACCGCCGTCGCGGGAATCCTGCCGTCGTCCTGACCCGCCGGTCAGTCCGCGATCTTCGACGGGTGCGCGGCCAGCGGGGTGACGTCGATGTCCATGTACGGGAACAACGGCAACCCCGACAACAGTGCGTGCAGCTCGTCGTGGTCGGCGACGTCCAGTACCGAGAAGTTCGCGTACTCCCCGGCTATCCGCCACAGGTGCGGCCACCTGCCTTCGCGCTGCAGCCTCTGGCTGTACGCCTTCTCACGCTCGATGAGGTCCGCTCGCGTGGCCGGGTCCAGGTTCGCCGGCAGGTGGACGTCCATGCGAACGTGGTACAGCATCAGGACCGCTCCGGGTCGAGGACGAAGCCGTATTCGATGGCCTCGCCGCCGTTCACCGGGCGGGGGTTCAGGAGCAGTTCCGGCTTGACCGCCGAGGCGATGTCGTCGTCGTTGTGCTCGTCGCCCGGGAAGTACAGCTGGGCCGTCAGCAGTTCGTGGCCCGGGGCCGACACCTTGACGTGCAGGTGCGCCGGGCGCCACGCGTGCCAGCCGGCCGCCGCGATCAGCTTGCCGCACGCGCCGTCCGTGGGGATCTGGTACGGGGCCGGGCGGACCGTGTGGATCTCGAAGCGGCCGGACTCGTCGGCGGTGAAGGACGCCCGCAGGTTCCACTCCGGGATGTTCGGCGCGAACTGGGAGTAGAAGCCGTCGGCGTCGGCGTGCCACAGCTCGACCTTCGCCCCGGCCAGCGCGGACCCGTCGGTCGAGGTGACCCGGCCCGTCCAGGTCAGCGGCGTGCCGGGCTCGTTCTCCCGCGTCGGCACCGAACCTCGCGCGCCCTGCTCGGGGGCGCCGGGGACGTAGTACGGGCCTTCGATGGTGCCCTTGTTGCCCTCGCGGTGCTCGGTCGCGACCTCTTCGACGACGTGCTCGACCCAGACGTCCAGGAACAGCGGCCATTCGCCGTCTTCGCCGACGCCGATCAGCCACGACTTGAGCGCGTTGTACTCGTCGTAGGTCACCTTGTGCTTGCGGATCGTGCCGTGCACGGCTTCGAGGACTTCGCGCGCGAGCAGGCTGACGCGCTCCGGCGGTGTCCCGGCGACGCCGGCGAACTTGTCGCTCTTGAAGCGCTCGGTGGCGTTGGCGCCCGAAGCCGCGGCGGTCGCGGTCTCGTGGATGGCGGTCATGAATGCTCCTTGATTCGTGGTGGGGTCAGCGGTCCTGGCGGTAGCGCCGGAGCTTTTCGGGATCGATCGACGCGCCGAGGCCGGCGCCGGGCCGGACGGCGAGTTCGCCGTCGCTGATGCACAGCGGCTCGGTGAGCAGGTCGTCGCTCATGTCGAGGAAGTTGGACAGCTCGCCCGCGCGGCGTGACGTCAGCTCGAAGGCGGCCCCGAAGGCGACCGTGCACAGGGAGCCCAGCTGGCCGTCGATCTGGTTGCCCATCACGACTTCCAGGCCGAGGCCCTCGGCGAGGTGGTGGGTGCGCTGCGACCGGGTGAAGCCGGTCCGGGCGGTCTTGATGCTCACCGCCGTCGCCGAGCCGCCGAGGACCTCGCGGGTGACGTCGGCGGGCGTCACGGCGGACTCGTCGGCGATGAACGGGACGTCCAGCCGCGAGACGAGCCACCGGCGGCCGAGGACGTCGTCGGCCGGGCACAGTTCCTCGGCGAAGAGCAGGTCGAGGTCGGCCATTTCCCGCATGGCGCGGGCCGACTCGGCGGCGGTCCAGCCGCGGTTGCCGTCCACGTAGAGGTCGACGCCGGCGCCGAAGTGCTCCCGCAGCGCGCGCACGACCGCGGTGTCGAGGGACACCGGGCGGCGGCCGACCTTGACCTTGAACGTCGTGATGCCGTGGGTCTGGCGCATCTTCTCGGCTTCGGCGACCATCGCGGCGGGCTCGTCGAACCCGAGCATGTGCGCCACGCGCATCCGGTCGGTGTAGCCGCCGAGCAGCTCGGTCACCGAGACGTCGAGGCTGCGCCCGAGCGCGTCCCAGATGGCCATGTCGATCGCCGACTTGGCGGTCGGGTTGCCGACGGTGCGGGCGAGTCGCGTGTGGACGGTTTCGCGGTCGAGCAGGCTGAGCCCGGTGACCTGCGGCGCGAAGATCGAGTCGACGACGGCGACGATCCCGGCCTGGGTCTCGCCGTAGGTGAACGGCCGCGGCGGCGCTTCGGCGACGCCGACGACGCCGTCGTCGGTGTGCACCCGGACGAGGACGTGCTCGGCGGCGTGGACCTCGCCGGAGGCGAACCGCAGCGGTTTGCGGTAGGGGATCGCGAACGGGATCGCCTCGACGTGCGTGATCTTCATCAGCTGACCTCTGCCGGTGGTCGGGTGGACGGGAAGACGTCCTCGAGCGCGGCGAGGACGGTCGAGACGAGCGGGGACGGGGTTTCGCGGTGCCAGGCCAGCGCCAGTTCGACGGTCGCGGCCCCGGCCAGGTCCCGGAAGACGACGCCCGCCAGCGGCAGGGACCGCGCGGACGCGGGCACGACGCCGATGCCGAGCCCGCCGGCGACCAGCGCGAGCAGGGCCGCGGTGCCGGGGGCCTCGTGCTGCTGCCGCGGGGTGAAACCCGCTTCACGGCAGCTGCGCGCGACCGCCTCGTGCACCACCGAGTTGCGCCCGGTGTAGGTGACCAGCGGTTCGGCCCGCAGGTCGGTCATCGCCACCACCGGCTCGACGGCCAGCCGGTGGTCGGCCGGGACGGCGAGGATGAGCGGTTCGGCCTCGATCACGCGGAAGTCGATGTCGTCCCCGGTGACCGGCGGGCGCAGCACGCCGATGCCGAGCGTGCCGGTGCGGAGGAGCTCGCACTGCTCGGCCGTGAGCAGGTCGGCGCGGACCTCCAGCTCGACCTGCGGGACCCGCTGTGCGAGCGCCCGGGCCAGGTGCGGCAGGTGGGAGAACGCGGCGGTCCCGGTGAAGCCGATCCGGACCAGGCCGAGCTTGCCTTCGCCGATCCGCCGGACGCCGCGCACCCCGGCGTCGACGGCCGCGAGCACCCGCTGGGCTTCGGCGAGGAAGAACTCGCCGGCCGGGGTGACCCGGACCTGCCGGGTCGTGCGGGCCAGCAGCGCCACGCCCAGCTCGTCCTCCAGCTGCCGGATGGTGTGCGACAGTGCCGGCTGGGCGATGTGCAGCTGCTCGGCCGCGCGGCCGAAGTGGCACGTCTCGGCGACGGCGGCGAGGTAACGCAGGTGGCGCAGTTCCATGGCGGACCTCCTCACGAGCCGTTGCCGCCGATCTCCTCACGGTAGGGAGGAAGCTGATCGAAGACAAAGACTTTATTTCGACCGATTGATAAACAGTACCTATCAATCGCACCCTGGGTCAGATCTAGGCAGATGTCCGGTGTGACGGGTCGCACGGTCTGTCATGGTTCGGACGATCAGAGCCGATCCGCGCCGCTGGAGGATCCATGACCGAGATGCTGGAGCACGTGTCCGCCGTCGTCGCCGACGCCGTCGTCGAAGACCCCGAGGCGGGTGTCTACCGCGCGAACCGGCGGATCTTCACCGACGAAGAGGTCTTCGAGCTCGAGATGAAGCACATTTTCGAGGGCAACTGGATCTACCTCGCCCACGAGAGCCAGCTGGCGAACCCCGGCGACTACTTCACCACCTACATCGGCCGTCAGCCGGTGGTCATCACCCGCGACAAGGACGGCGAACTGCACTGCCTGATCAACGCCTGCGCCCACCGCGGGGCGATGATCTGCCGCCGCAAGACCGACAACCGCACCACGCTGACCTGCCCGTTCCACGGCTGGACGTTCCGCAACGACGGCAAGCTGCTCAAGGTCAAGGACCCCGACGGTGCCGGCTACCCCGACTCCTTCGACACCGACGGCTCCCACAACCTGACGAAGGTCGCCCGGTTCGAGTCCTACCGCGGGTTCCTCTTCGGCAGCCTCAACCCCGACGTCACGACACTCGACGAGCACCTCGGCGACACGACCAAGGTGATCGACATGCTCGTCGACCAGTCCCCTGACGGCCTGGAAGTGCTGCGCGGCGCGTCGACCTACACCTACGACGGCAACTGGAAGGTCCAGGCCGAGAACGGCGCCGACGGCTACCACGTCACCGCCACGCACTGGAACTACGCGGCGACGACCGCGCGCCGCAACACCGGCGAGTCCAAGAACAGCACCAAGACCCTCGACGCCGGCAGCTGGGGCAAGTCCGGCGGCGGCTACTGGTCCTACCCCAACGGCCACCTGTGCCTGTGGACGTGGGCGGGCAACCCGCAGGACCGTCCACTGTGGAACCGGATGGCCGAGCTGAAGGAGAAGTTCGGCGACGCCAAGGGCGAGTTCATGGTCCGCGGCTCCCGCAACCTCTGCCTGTACCCCAACGTGTACCTGATGGACCAGTTCTCCACGCAGATCCGGCACTTCCGCCCGATCGCGCCGGACAAGACCGAGGTCACCATCTACTGCATCGCGCCGAAGGGCGAGAGCGCCGACGCCCGCGCGTGGCGGATCCGCCAGTACGAGGACTTCTTCAACGCCTCCGGCATGGCCACCCCGGACGACCTGGAGGAGTTCCGCTCCTGCCAGCTCACCTTCCGCGCCACCGCCGCGCCCTGGAACGACATGAGCCGCGGCGCGCAGCACTGGCTCACGGGCCCGGACGAGGTCGCCGAGGCCCTCGACATGAAGGGCGTCATCTCGGCGGGCAAGAAGAACGAGGACGAAGGCCTGTACCCGGTCCAGCACGGCTACTGGCGCGAAACCATGCGGGCCGCGATCGCCGCGGAGCGAGGAGAAACCCGATGACCACGGCCGAAAAGACGATCACCCAGCACGACATCGAACAGTTCCTCTACCGCGAAGCCCGCTACCTCGACGACCGCGAGTTCGAGAAGTGGCTGGAGTGCTACGCCGACGACGTCGTCTACTGGATGCCGTCCTGGGGCGACGACGACCTGCTCACCGAAGACCCCCAGACGTCGATCTCGCTGATCTTCTACCCGGACAAGGGCGGGCTGGAGGACCGGGTGTTCCGGATCCGCACCGAGCGCTCCAGCGCGACGTCGATCCCGGAACCGCGCACCAGCCACAACATCACGAACGTCGAGCTGATCGAGCGGCGCGGGGACCTCGTGGACGTCCGGTTCAACTGGCACACCATGTACTTCCGGTACAGGACCGTGGACCCGTACTACGGGACATCGTTCTACACCATCGACTTCTCCGGCCCGGCGCCGCTGATCCGCCGCAAGACCGTGGTGCTGAAGAACGACTACATCCACCACGTCGTCGACGTCTACCACATCTGAGGCCCGCCATGACGCACCAAGTAGCACTGTCCTTCGAGGACGGTGTCACCCGGTTCATCACCTGCGGGCCGGACCAGACCGTCGCGGACGCGTCCTACCGGCAGCGCATCAACATCCCGCTCGACTGCCGCGACGGCGCCTGCGGCACGTGCAAAGCGTTCTGCGAGTCCGGCGAGTTCGACGGCGGCACCTACCTCGACGACGCGCTCTCCGCGGACGAAGCCGAGCGCGGCTACGTGCTGCCGTGCAGCATGAAACCGAGGTCCGACCTGGTCCTGCGGATCGCCAGTACCTCGGCGGTCGCCAAGACACAGGCCGCGACCTACCCGGCGACGCTCACCGCGCTCGACCGGCTCTCCCCCACCACCGTGGCCGTCACCCTAGAGACGCCGGAGCGGGACAAGCTCGCGTTCCTGCCCGGCCAATACGTCAACATCGCCGTGCCGGGCACGGAGGAGACGCGCTCGTACTCCTTCAGCAACGCCCCCGACGAGAAGAACCTGACGTTCCTGGTGAAGCTCACCCCCGGCGGCGTGATGTCGGAGTACCTGACCGAGCGCGCGAAGCCGGGCGACGAACTGACGTTCACCGGTCCGCACGGCAGCTTCTTCCTGCGCGAGACCGAGCGGCCGGTGCTGCTGCTGGCCGGCGGCACCGGGCTCGCGCCCATCCTGTCGATCCTGCGCACGCTGCGGGCGGCGGGCTCGACGCGGCCCGCCCACCTGGTCTACGGCGTCAGCACGGACGACGACCTCGTCGAAGTCGAGACGCTCGAGGAACTGGCCGCCCAGGTCGAAAACCTCACCTGGGACCACTGCGTGGCCGACCCGGGCAGCACCGCGCCCCACAAGGGCTATGTCACCACCCTCATCCGCGACGAGCACCTGCACGACGGCGACGTCGCCGTCTACCTCTGCGGCCCGCCGCCGATGGTCGAGGCCGTCCGCACGCACTTCTCCGACGCCGGGTTCGAACCGACGGGCTTCTACTACGAGAAGTTCGCCCTCGCCGCCGGCAGCGCCGAACCGGTCGCGGCCGAGCCGGAACCCGCGGTCGTCCTGCCCGCGCCGCGGCCGGCCGAGCAGCCCGGCGCGAGCCGCACCCTGGCCGGGCAGACCGTGCTGCCCGAGGCCGCCCTCGCGGCCCTGAACGGCGGTGCGGCGCGGCCGGCCGCCGAGGACGCCGCCACCGCCCGCACGATCGGCGGCCAGCCGATCTGGCCCGGCGACGGCGGCGGCACGCGCGGGCTCGACGTCGGCGAACCGGTGCTCGCGAACCCCGCGGCCCGGGCGCTCGCCGGGCAGGAAATCTTCGCCGTGCCCCCGGCTCCCACGGACCCGGGCCACTACGAAATCGGCGAAGAGCATCCGTCGGTGCACGAGTCGGACGCCGTGTTCGAAGCCCGCCAGGCCCTCGAACTCGGCGCGCTCGAACTCACCATCGGCCGCCTGTCCACCCGGCAGCTCGCGGGCTACCGGCTGCTCGCCGAATCGGCCGTGCCCTTTGTGGACGGTGACCGGTTCGTCGACGCCGCCGCCTACACCGAGGCGAACGCGGCCTTCCACGACTACCTGTTCACCCTCACCGGCAACGAGCACCTCCTGCAGGCCTACCGCGCCCTGGGCGTGAAGGGCCACATGGAAACCACGCTGCGGGGCGCCACCTGGTGCCACCCCCGCTGCACCCAGGACCACCTCGACATCGTGACGGCGTTCGAGGCCGGCGACCGCACCACCGCCCGGCGGCTCATCGCCGAACACGCGGACCGCTCGAAGGTCACCACCCGGCGGGCCATGGCCGGCCCGGACCCCCGTCGCGGGTTCGTCACGCCCGGCCGCTTCGACGGCAAGGTCGTCGTCGTCACCGGCGCCGCCCAGGGCATCGGCGAGCGCACCGCGCGCCGGATCGCGGCCGAAGGCGGCTCGGTCGTCCTGGCCGACCGCTCGGACCTCGTCGAAGGCGTGGCCGGCGAACTGGCGGGCCAGGCCGTGGTCGCCGACCTGGAGACGTGGGAAGGCGCGCAGGCCGTGGCCGAGGCGGCGCTCGCCCGGTTCGGCCGGATCGACGTGCTCGTCAACAACGTCGGCGGGGCGATCTGGTTCAAGCCCTTCACCGAGTTCTCCCCGGCCGAGATCGAAGCCGAGATCCGGCGCTCGCTGCTGACCACCCTGTTCTCCTGCCGGGCCGCGCTGCCGTCGATGGCGGCCCGGGGCCACGGCGTGATCGTCAACGTGTCCTCGGCGGCCACGCGCGGGATCCACCGCATCCCGTACTCCGCGGCCAAGGGCGGGGTCAACGCCGTCACCGCGTCGCTCGCCTTCGAGTACGCCGAGGCGGGGATCCGGGTCGTGGCAGTCGCTCCGGGCGGCACCGAGGCCCCCGCGCGGCGCGTCTCCCGCGGCGGCTCGGCGCTGGAGACCGAGCGTGAGCAGGCGTGGTTCCGGGCCCACGTCGACCAGACGCTCGAGTCGTCGCTGCTCAAGCGATACGGCACGCTGGACGAGCAGGCCGCGGCGATCGCGTTCCTGGCCTCCGACGAGGCCTCGTACGTGACCGGGACCGTCCTGCCCGTGGCCGGGGGCGACCTCGGCTGAACCCGCGTGAGGTGGACGTGACACGACCGGCGGAGCCGCTGATCGGGCGAGCGGAGCTCGTGGCCGGCCTGGAGCAGGGCCTCCGGACCGGCCACCGGTTCGTGCTGCTGGCCGGGCCGCCCGGCATCGGCACGTCGGCCATCGCCGAGCAGCTCGCGCAGCGCCACCAGGGACCCCGCCACCGCATGACCGCGGCGGCGTGGGAGTCCGGGTACCCGTACGCCCTGCTCACCCAGGCGTTCCCCGGCTTGCCGACGTCCGAGCCGCTCCGGACCGCCGGCGAACTCGCCGGCCGGCTCGAGCCCGGCACCCTGCTCGTCATCGACGACGCGCACCTCGCCGACGAGGCGTCCCTGCAGACCTTGGCCTCCGCCCTGCGTCACCACTCCGACGCGCACCTGCGGGTCATCGCCACGGCCACCACCGGCGACCCCCGGGCCGGTGCCGCGGCGCTGGACCTGCTGCCGCGCATCGCGACCGACCACCCGCTGATCCCGCCGCTGGACGCCGCGCAGATCAGCGAACTCGCCGCGTCCTACGGCGTCGCGCTCCACCCCTCGATCGCCGAACGGCTGCTGCGCCACAGCCTCGGCCGGCCGAAGCCGGTGGTGGAGCTGCTCACCGAGCTGCCCAGGACGACCTGGACCCGGTTCGACCCCACGCTGCCCGCCCCGGCCGTCGTCGACGCGCGCGTCCGGCGCGACCTCGCGGCGTGCTCGCCGGCCGCGCGGCGGTTCGCCGAAGCGGCGGCCGTCCTCGGCACCGACACGCCGGTCCAGGACGTCCTCGCCCTGGCCGAACTCGACACCGATCCCCTGGAACTGCTGGACGAAACCGCCGCCGCCGGGCTCGTCCGGCTCGCTCCGCGCGGGCTCACCAAAGCCGGCCCGCCCGACCCGATGGTGCGGGCCGCCGGCCTGGGCGAGCGCGGCCCGGCCGTGCGCGCCGCACTCCAGCGGCGGGTCGCGGTGCTGGTCGACGACCCGGTCCGGGCCCTGCGGCTGCTGGCCGCCGCCAGCCCGGTACCCGACGCCGCCGTCGCCGCCCGGCTGGACGACCTGGCCCGGGAGCGAGCCGCCGAAGGCGCCTGGGGCACCGCCGCGACCCTGCTCCGCGACGCCGGCGGGCTGACCGACGACCCCCGGCTGCGGCAGGCCCGCATCACCCGGGCCGTCGACGCGCTGATCGGCGCCGGCGACGTCTTCCGCGCGGCGGCCCTGGTCCCCGAAGTCGAAAGCACCCGCGAAACCCCGCTGCGGGACGCCGTCCTCGGCTACCTGGCCGTGGTCCGCGGCCGCGCCGCCGAAGCGGGCACCCGGCTGCGCCGCGCGTGGGACATCGTCAACCCCGGGCGCGACCCGGACACCGCGGCCCTCATCTGCCAGCGCTACGTCCTCGACGCCCTCGCCCGCTACGACGGCCGCGACCTCGTCCTCTGGGCCGACCGCGCCATCGAGCTCGCGGGCGCCGACACGCCCCCGGCCGTCGAGGCCGCCGCCATCCGCGGCCTCGGCCTGGCCGCCACCGGACGCGCGAAGCAGGCCCGGCGCGACTACGAGCAGCTCACCACCCGCCTGCGTCACGGCGCGCAGGCCCAGCGCGCGACGATGGCGCGGGGCTGGCTCAACCTGCTCACCGACCGGCTCGACGACGCCCGCCTCGACCTCGAAACCGCGATCCCCACCAGCTACCTCGGCGGCTCAGCGCGGATCTCGCTGTGGGCCCGCGCCTGGCTGGCGCGCACGCAGTTCCTCACCGGCGAGCTCGACAGCGCGCTCACCACCGTGCGCGACGCCCTGCACCTGCAGGAGCGCACCGGAATCCTGCTGACCGGCCCGTTGCTGTCGTGGACGGCCGTGGCCGTGCACGCGCTGCGCGGCCAGTGGGACACCGCCGAGGCGCTGCTCCTGCACAGCGCCCCCGGCGCGAGCGACTACCCGATCATGCGGCTCCCGAGCCACTTGGCGCGGGCCCACGTCGCCGAAGCCCGCGCCGACCACGCCGGGGTGCTGCGCTCGCTCCACCCGTTCACCCGCCCGGCGCCGTCGTCCAGTGCGGACGAGCCCGGCCACTGGCCCTGGCACGACATGTACGCCCACGCCCTGATCCTGCTCGGCCGGCTCGACGAAGCCGGCGAGTTCCTGGTGCCGCAAGAAAAACTGGCCGCCAAGCGCGACCACGCTTCGGCCCGCGCGCGCCTCGCCGCGGCCCGCGGCCGGCTCCACGGCGTCCGGGGCGACGTCGCCGCCGCGACCGCGTCGTTCGACGAAGCCCTCGAGCGGATCGCCACCCTGCCCCTGCGCTACGACCAGGCCCGCATCAACTTCGGCTACGGCCAGACCCTGCGCCGCCTCGGCCGCCGCGCCCGCGCCGACGTCGCCCTCACCGCCGCCCGCGACGGCTTCGCCGCGATGGGCGCGACGACCTACGTCGACCGCTGCGACCGCGAACTGAAGGCCGGCGGCGTCCACCTCGCGCGTTCGGACTCGACGTTGACGCCGCAGGAGGAGGCCGTCACCCGGCTCGTCGCCCAGGGGATGTCGAACAAGGAGGTCGCCGCGGAACTGTTCCTGTCGAGCAAGACCGTCCAGTACCACCTGACCCGCGTCTACGCGAAGCTCGGCGTCCGCTCGCGGACCGCGCTCGCGGCCCGGTACAACGCCCCGGCCGAAGGGGCCTGACCCGCCGGAAGGTGGCCGGAACCCGCGGGCTCCGGCCACCTTCCGCGCCGGGACTACATCTTCGCGGCGCCGGCCTTGATCGCCTCGCGGATGCGCGCGTAGGTGCCGCAACGGCAGACGTTGCGGATCTCGTCCAGGTCGCTCTCGGCGATTTCCCGGCCCTCCGCGCGAACCTGCTTCACCTTGGCGACCGCGGCCATGATCTGGCCGGGCTGGCAGTAGCCGCACTGGGCGACGTCGTACTGCAGCCACGCCTCCTGCATCGGGTGCAGGTCGGCGCCCACGGTGGCGGGCAGGCCTTCGATCGTCGTGATCTCGTCGGTGGCCTTGACGTCGGCCACCCGCACCGAACACGGGTTGAACGCCTTGCCGTTGAAGTGCGACGTACAGGCCTTGCAGACGTTGATGCCGCAGCCGTACTTGGGCCCGCGCACGCCGAGGACGTCACGCAGCACCCACAGGACCCGCACGTCGTCGTCGACGTCGACGGTCACCGGCTTCCCGTTGAGGACGAAGGTGTGCTTGCTCATCGATCTTCTCCTCAGTAGGTGTGGTCGAGACCGTCGGTGGGCGACTCGGGCACGGGCGGGACGAACGACTTGACCTCGAAGCCGATCGGGTCGTCGTGGTTGATCGGGAACCGCTTCGGGACCTTCCCGGTCGCGCGGGCGTAGGCGCACGCGACGGCCGCGTACGAGCACGCCACCCCGGCTTCCCCGCCGCCGCCGGGCTGCTCGCCGTGCGAGGGCATGACGATGGCCGTGAAGTCGGTCGGCATGTTCCACTGGCGGGTGTAGAAGTAGTTGTCCCAGCTGGCTTCGAGGAAGTGGCCGTCCTTGAGGTGCACGCTGCTGGTCAGCGCGAGCGCCATGCCGTCGGCGAAGCAGCCCGTCATCTGCGCTTCCAGGCCACGCGGGTTCACCACCAGGCCCGCGTCGATGGCGATGACCGCCTTCGTGACGCGCGGCCCGCCCACGCCGTCGCGGATCTTGCGGTTCACCGTCTCGGGCCGGCAGTCCAGCTCCACCAGGCACGCGCTCGCGCCCTTGTACTCCTTGTGGATCGCGATGCCCTGCGCGAACCCGGCGGGCATCTTGCGACCCCAGTTGCCGACGTCGGCGACCTTGCGCAGCACGCCCTTGACGACGTCGCTCTTGAGGAACTCCAGCCGGAACGCCAGCGGGTCCTTGCCCATCGTCTTGGCGAGGATGTCGACCATCAGCTCGGCGGCGCAGCCGGTGTCCGGCGAATAGACGTTGCGCATCGAGCCGGTGTTGAAGCGCTGGTCGGTCTCGGTGAGCAGCTGGTCGACGACACCGAAGTTGTACGGCACCTCCTGGGTCAGCGCGAAGACGGTCTCCGCGACGCCGAGGTTGCCCAGCCCGGTGGGCAGCTTGGTCGCGACGGCGGTGAGCATCTCGCCGAGCCCGTGCCGGAACGACGTCTCGACGGAGGTGACCCGCTGCTCGAACGTGAGCACGTTGCCGGCGAGGATCGTGGCGCGAAGCCGCGAAGTGCACATCGGGTGCAGCCGGCCCTGGCGCGGTTCGTCGGCGCGGTGCCACATCAGCCGCACCGGCTTCCCGAACGCCTTGGACGCCTGGGCGGCCTCCACCGCGTGGTTGCCGAACAGCTTGTGCCCGAACGAACCGCCGCCGGTGATGACGTTGACCTTGACCTGCGTCTGCAGCAGCCCGACCGCCTGCGCGACCTCGCCCTGGGCGACGATCGGCGACTTCAGGCCGGCCCAGATCTCGGCACTGCCGGGCCGGACGTCGGCCACCGCGCAGTACGGTTCGAGCGCGGCGCTGGAGCGGAACATGAACTCGAAGTCCACGTCGACGGTCTTGGTCAGCAGCGGCACCTTGGGCACGGCGAGCGGCAGTTCGGCCTTGCGCAGGTTCGCCAGGACGGACTCGTCGTCCTGGCCTTCGACGCTGCCCGCGCCCCAGTCGACCTTCAGCGCCCGCACGCCGTCGATGCACTGGCCGAACGTCTCCGCGCGGACGGCCACCCCGGTGGGGATGATCGCGACGTCGGTGACGCCGGGCAGGTTCAGCACGTCGGCCTTGTTCTGGATCGCCTTCGGCGTGCCGTTGAGCGTCGGCGGCCGGCAGATCATCGTCGGCAGCGCGCCCGGGACGTCGATGTCCATCGCGAACTGCTTGCGGCCGGTGACGATGTCGAGCGCGTCGACGCGGTTCTGCGGCTGGCCGAGGACCTTGAACGCGGTCGCGGGCTTGAGCTGGCTCGGATCGAGCTTCACCTGCTTGGTCTGGCTCGCGGCGGCCTTCGAGGCGAGCTGGCCGTAGGTCGCGGACGAGCCGTCCGGCGCGGTGATCACGCCGGCCTTGGACTTGAGCAGGGCGACGTTCGAGCCGAGCAGGATGGCGGCGGCCTCGAGCAGCTGCAGCTTCGCGATCGCCGAAGCGACGCGGATCGGCGTGAACGTCGAGATCGTGGTGTTCGACCCGCCGGTGAGCTGGTTGAAGACGAGCTCGGGGCGCGCCGGGGCCAGGCTGACGCGCACCTTCTCGACGGGCAGGTCGAGCTCCTCGGCGATGATCATCGCGGTCGAGGTGGTGATGCCCTGGCCCACCTCCATCCGCGGGAGCTCGAAG
Source organism: Amycolatopsis stemonae (assembly GCF_054781455.1). Taxonomy (NCBI): domain Bacteria; kingdom Bacillati; phylum Actinomycetota; class Actinomycetes; order Pseudonocardiales; family Pseudonocardiaceae; genus Amycolatopsis; species Amycolatopsis stemonae. The sequence goes on from NZ_BAAGUJ010000012.1 coordinate 181,047, forward strand.
GACGCGGTGCCGTCCGGGTGGACGGTCACGGTGACGAGCTGCGAGGTCGGCAGGGCGGCGTCGGTGAGGGCGTCGTTGAGGTCGTAGAGCTCGGGCGGCTGCGGCGGGGAGGGCACGGCGGCGGCCGCGGGCGTGCTCTGCGCGACGTCGGCGGCGACGACCAGGGTGCCGGCGGCGAGGACGTAGCCGAAGAAACCGCGGCGGGAGACGCCCTTGGGCGTGTCCCCGACGTCCGGAGCGTCGTGGCTGAGGGTCACACTGCTCCCCTTTCGAGATGGTGGGGCGGTGGGAGGGGTTCCACCGGGTTCGGGAAGTGGTGAGACATCACCATGCCCGGCAAATGGAGCAGTGGGTGTCCAACTTTTGGACACTTCCAGGCCCCTGACCTGCGTATCCTCGGGTGCTTCACCGGAAAGAGTGAATAACCGGATGCGACGTCGCTCGTTCCCGCTGTAGCCGTTTTCCGACCGGCCCGCAGCCGCATCCGCGGTCACTTTCCGTGCTTCTCTCCGCTCCTGCGGGCCCAATCTCGCCCGATCGGCGCGAAGACGTTTTCGCGACGTCCTGGTGACGGCCTGCTGCCACGCTTTCCGAGGGTTCGGAGTGGGAGGAGCTGTCCCATGCCACCGCCACCGACGGCTCGCGCGAAGCTGCCCGCGGTGACGACGACGGCACCGGCCACGACGCCGGCCACGGCGCCCGTGGCGCTGAAGGAACGTCCGCCGCAGCGGAAACCGGCGGGGCTGCCGCCGTCGAACGCCGCGGCGCTCGCCGCGTTGCGCGCGGGCGACAAGAAGCCGCTGGCCGACCCGTCGCAGAAGCAGTCGCAGGACAAGGTCGGCAACGGCGCGGTGGCGGCGGGCCTGGCACGGGGCCCGGGGTCCGACCCGAAGTTCGCCGTGCTGAAGAAGGACATCGCGCACAAGAAGCGCACGGTCGCGGCGTCCCACCCGCCGGCCGGCAAGGAAGCGACGTCGGCGCAGGACGCCTCCGTGCCGCCCAAGGACGACGAGGTGGCACAGGGCAAGACCGCCAACGCCGAGAAGATGAACGACGCCAAGCCGAAGGAGTTCGACAAGGAAGCGTTCATCAAGGCCGTCGAGCAGGCCATCGCGGAGAAGGCGCCGAAGAACCTGGAGCAGGCGGACGAGTTCGCCGACTCCGGCAAGCCCGCCGAGATCAAGGCCGAAGTGCAGGGCAAGGTCGGCGAGGGGAAATCGGACTCGGCCCAGCAGATCGCCGACACGACCGCCGCTCCCCCGGACACCTCGGCCGCCGTCCCCAAGCAGGTCGTCCCGATGGCGGACGACCGCCCGCCCGGCACGCCGGCCACGCCCGACCCGGCGAAGGCGGCCCCGGACAAGCTGCCGCCGTCGGCGACGGACCTGTCGGCGGGCCCGGCCAAGGTCGACCAGGAGATGGCCGACAACCAGGTCACCGAAAAGCAGCTGGGCACCGATCCGGCGTTCACCCCGGCCCTGAAGGACAAGAAGGCCGCGGAGAAGCATTCGGAGGCGACGCCGCCGGAGCTCCGCAAGAACGAGTCGCAGCAGCTGCGCCGGACCACCGCGCAGGCCCAGCACTTCGGCGCCGCCGCGATGGGCGCGATCGCCGGCCAGCGGGTGCGCACCGGCCGGCAGGTCGGCAGTGGCAAGAAGACCGCGAAGTCGTCCGACGAGGACAAGCGGGCGCAGGTGACGGCCACCCTGCAAAGGGTCTTCGACACGATGAAAACCGACGTCGAGGGCATCCTCACCGGACTGGACAAGCTCGTCGACGAGCAGTTCACCAAGGGCGAGAAGGAAGCGCGCGACGCGTTCACCGCCGAACACCGGCGCAAGATGGACGAGTACAAGGACAAGCGCTACAGCGGGGCGTGGGGCCTGATCAAGTGGGGCCACGACAAGCTGTTCGGCCTGCCCGAAGAAGCGAACCAGATCTTCGTCGAGGCGCGCGACAACTACGTCAAGCGGATGCGCGGCGTCATCTCGGCCGTTGCGGACACGATCGGCCGGGAGCTGACGCGGGCGAAGCAGCGCATCGCCACGGGCCGCACGGAGTTGCAGAAAGCCGTCGACAGCCTCCCGAAGGACCTCAAGGCCCTGGGCAAGCAGGCGGCCGCCGGGTTCGCCGACAAGTTCGACGAGCTGACGCAGTCGGTCGACGACAAGAGCACCGAACTGGTCGACACGCTGGCCACGAAGTACACCGACGCGGTCAAGGCGGTCGACGACGAGATCGCCGCGGAGAAGGAGAAGAACAAGGGGCTGGTCGACAAGGCCCTGGACGGCATCAAGGGCGTCATCAAGACGATCCTGGAGCTGAAGGACCTGCTGCTGGGGGTGCTGGCGAAGGCGGCGCAGGCGGTGATGGGCATCCTGCGCGACCCGATCGGCTTCCTGGGCAACCTGATCTCGGCGGTCGGCGGCGGGCTCAAGCAGTTCAAGAACAACGCGCTGATGCACCTGCAGCAAGGGGTGCTTTCGTGGCTCCTCGGCACGGCGGCGACGGCGGGCATCACGCTGCCGACGACCTTCGACGTCATCGGCATCCTGCTGATGATCGCGAGCCTGCTCGGCTTGACGTGGGCGAACCTGCGCGCCCGCCTGGCCCGCAAGCTGCCGAAGGAAGCAATGACGGCCATTGAGGTCGGCGAACACGCGCTGCCGCTGGTGCTGGAGGTCCGCAAACGCGGAATCCGCGCACTGTGGGACGACCTCAAGACCCGGGTCGGCGACCTGAAGCAGAACCTGATCGACAACCTGGTGTCGTTCCTGCTGCCGACGATCGTCATCGCCGGCATCACGTGGATCATTTCCCTGTTCAACCCGGCATCGGCGTTCATCCGCGCCTGCAAGATGATCATCGACATCGTCAAGTTCATCGTGACGAACGGCCGCCAGATCCTGGAGTTCGTCAACACGGTCCTGGACGCGGTGATCTCCATCGCCAAGGGCGGCGGCGGTGGCGTGGCCGGCCTGGTCGAGAAGTCACTGGCGCGGTCGATCCCGGTGCTGATCGGGGCGTTGGCGGCGTTGCTGGGCGTTGGCGGGATCGCGGGGAAGGTCAAGGAGGTCTTCCAGAAGCTCGCTCGGCCGGTGAACAAGGCTATCGACTGGGTGATCGACAAGATCGTCGGGCTGGCCAAGAAGGTCTGGGCCAAGGTCAAGGCGCTTGCGAAGAAGCTCAAGGACAGGTTCGGCAAGAAGAAGCCGAAGAGGGACGGCGAAAAGCCCGGCCGTGCCGACAAGAAGAAGAAGGAGGAAACACCCGCCGAAAAGGAAGCCCGGCTGAACCAGGCCGTCGCCGAGACGAAGTCGTTGATGAGCGGCGGAGTGCGGTTGAGCCTGGTCCTCGGACTGCGCCTCAGGCTGATCCGGCGCAAGCACCGCCTGACGACGCTCGAGGCCACTCCCCAGGGCGGGAAACACGCCTGGGACGTCGTCGCCACGGTCAACCCCGAGGCGAAGTTCGAGTTGTTCTCCATAAAGGACGACGCGAACGATCTGCGCAAAGCCGTCGGCGAGGCCCTCAAGAGCCTCCCGCCGAAGGCGAAAATCGCGGAAGTCCAGGCCCTGACTTCGAGCGCCGCGCAAGCCCACCTGGCACCGGGCTACCAGGTCGAGTGGCGGCACATGCGCGATTCTTGGGTCCTTTACCTCACTCGTCCCGGCACGAAGACAAAGCCGACAGCTGTCGGCGAGTTCCGGCACGCCACGGAGTACACGCAGGTGGGCACCGGCTCGGGCCAGGTCCTGTTCAAGAACTCCGCGGGCGCCGAGTACGTGCACGACAGCGCGGAACAGTATGTGCCGCGGCACATCACCAGGAACATCTCGGCGGCCGACGCGAAACGCCTGGGCAAGAAGGACCTGGGTATCGTGCCGACCGGCACTCGCGCCAAGACCACCATCGTGCAACACGTCGGCGGGAAGAAGCCGTCACCGTTCATCTCGACCACCAAGATCGAATCGGGCGACATCACCAACCCGCAAGAAGAATCACTCGGCGGTCAGTACGGCCGGATCAGCATCGATCTGTTCAAGATCCCTTCGAAGATCATCTTCGATCTGACGTCCAGAAAGGGCCAAGACCTGTGGAACCTGAGCGACCCGGGCAGCCCGAAGCTGCGACAGGTCCTGGAAGACGTCATCAGAACACAGGAAGTGCTGATCAAGGGCGAGATTCCTCGCGATGCCATCACGTGGTTGTGATCCCGCCTTCTGCTAGGCTCACGCGCCGCACCCGTCGACCGAGGCGAGCAGGATGACGTTCGACACCTACCATTGGCAGGGCGTCCACCTAGGGGATGCACCACTCGACGAGGCTCGCGCGGAACTCGAGTCGTCGAGGGACCCGGAGACCGTCTCGCGCGCGTTTCTGACGCTGTTGCGCAGCGACCGGACCGCCGCGATCGGCGTCGCACTCGACCACTACGACTACGCGGAAATGTCCAGTCGGCACGGCACCGGAAACCCGTACTCGCCCTTTGCCGGAGAAGTGCTCGACAAAGCACGCCAACTGCTCCGGCAAGCCCCCCTTCCCGCGGACGAGAGCGGCATCGACGAAGCCGGGGCGAACCACGCGAGCGCCCTCGGCGCCATGTTGAACCTTGCCGAGGAGACGGACGCGGAACCGGTGGCCTCGGCCCTGGCGGGAGCGACCGGCGTCAGTGTGCGGGAGGCCGGGTTGTCCGCGGCGTGCACGGTGATGGAACGATCGACCACGCCGAATCCCGTGCTCGCCGAGACCCTCACCGGCATCGTCCACGACGCCGGCCGCCCGGGAAAGGAGCGGGCCGCCGCCCTCGACGCGCTGGCCGGGTCGGCTGCGGACCAGATCACCGAAGTGCTCCTGCGGGCCCTCGAGATCGACGACCTCGACGTCCAGGTAAGTGCCGCTTTCAACCTGGCCCACCTGGATTCGACGCGGTTCCACCCCTTGTTGGAACGACTCGTCGCAACGTGGCCAGCCAACGTGCCCTACCCGGGCTCCGAGGTGATCGACATGCTGCACGAGTCCAGCTCGAAGGGCTGAGGTCTGACGAGTCAACAACCCGGGCAAGCGGCCTTGTGGGGCACCGCCATCGGCACCACCCGCAGCGCCGCCCCGGCGATCGCCGCGTTGCCCACCCGGTCCTGGCCCGCCGCCAACGTCGACGCCAAATGCGAAGGCACCGTCTTCGAAGACCCGTCCATGGCCGTCTTGGCCGCCTGGGCGTTGCCGATCACCGCCGGGACCAGCACTAGCTTCTTCTTGCCCCGGTCCGCCGCCGCAGCGGTGCTCAGCTCGTGGGCGGTGACCGGAACCGCGGGCTTGGTCTGCGGTGGCATCAGCTCGTGCATCACGCACTCCCGTTGTCGGTCAGGAGTTCAGCATACCGGCCCAGCTCGGCCGGGCGGAACAAGCGCGCCTCGCGCTGGAACTGGCGGGACACGCCCCGGACCACGTGGCGCATGGCGATCGCCGCGCTGCCCGCGTCGGCCGCCGACAGTGCTGCCGTGCGGGCTGCCGACGTGATGCCCGCGCCCGTCATGTCCAAGCGGCACAACACGTCCACGTCCACGTCCGCCGCCAGCGGTGCTTCCGGGGGGAACGCCAGCTCCCACAGGCGACGGCGTTCGGGTACGCCCGGGCGCGGGAAGTGGACCACGAAGTGGAAGCGCCGGGTGAACGCCGGGTCGATGTTCTCCTTGAGGTTGCTCGTCAAGATGATCAGCCCGTCGCTCGCTTCCAGGCGCTGCAACAAATAGCCCACTTCCAGGTTCGCGTAGCGGTCCGTGCCGTGCTTGACCTCGCCGCGTTTGCCGAACAGGGCGTCCGCCTCGTCGAACAGCAGTACCGCGTGGCTGTCCTCCGCCTGCTGGAACACCGCCTCCATGTTCTTCTCCGTCTCCCCCACCCACTTCGACACCACCTGCGCGAGGTCCACCTTCAGCAGCTCGAGCCCCAGGATCCCGGTGACGACCTCCGCCGACATCGTCTTGCCCGTGCCCGGCTCGCCCGTGAACAGCGCCTTCACCCCGCCGGTCGCCGACTTCGCCGCGAAACCCCACGACTCCGCGATGCGCGGCCACGCGCGGAACGCCGACGCGATCTCCGTGATCTGGCCCATCTGGGCCTCCGGCAGCACCAGGTCCGCCAGGCCGCGGCGGGGGATGATCGACCGGACGGCACCGCTCGTGCGACCGCGGGTCACCGTCGCGATCGCCGGCTCCACGTGGGCCGTGATCGGGTGGCCGTTGCCGGACAGGCGCGCGTCCGCGTCGGCGACCGCCGCCACCGCGCGCAGTTCGCCGCCGCTCATGCGGTAGCGGGCCGCCAGGTCCGTCAGCACCGCCTCGTCCAGCACCGGGAACGCCGACGACCACATCGCGCGGCGCTCCGGGAAACCCGGCGCGGGGATCGTCAGCTCGCCGTACGTGCGCGCGGCCAGCAGCCCCGGCGGGCGCCACGGCGTCACGCCCGTCAGGCACAGCGGCACCTCCGAGCGCACCAGCGCCTCGTCCGGGCGCGGGCCGAGACCTTCGGTCCGCACCCACAGGATCGCGTCCAGCGCGGCCGCCGTGCGCAGGTCCGCCGCGACGTCCGCGGTCCGGTGACGCAGGGGTTTGCCGGCCGCGGCGGCCAGGGCCCGCGCCGCGTCGACCTGGCTGTCGGCGGGGCAGCCCCACAGGCCGACCACGTCGACGTCACCGGCGGCCAGCGCGCGGCCGAGCGTCGTCAGCCGCCGCGACCCGAGGTACGGCGACGCCACCGGACGCTCCGGCCGCGTGACCTCGCCCGGGTCGTGGCCGAGGATGCCGACGTCGCCGCCCCAGCCGACGAGGTACTCGAACACCCCCGGGCCGAGCGCCAGCTCCTGGGCCAGCTCGGACGGCGCGTCGCCGAACGCCCGCAGCAGGCCGTAGCGGCGCAGCAGGCCCGCGGACCCCAGCGCGCGACGCAGCGCCAGGCGGTCCGGCGGGGTCTCCCCGATCACCGTGACCAGCAGTTCCACGCACGGCGCCCGCCGGTTGAGGTTGTCCACGACGTAGGCGTAGACGCGCTCGTAGCCCGGGTCCAGCTCCGGCGCGGCCACCAGCAGCAGCGCGTCCTGCTCGACCCGCGCCAGGCCGTACCGGGTCGCGAGGGCGTCCAGCGGCAGCGTCACGCCACGGGAGGCCGCCAGGCGACGCAGGTGCAGCTCAGCCTCCGGCTCCGGACGCGGGGGCGACGGCGGCTCGGTCATCGCCTCCGCGAACGCGTCGACGCGGTCCAGCAGCCCGTCCACCTGCTCGTCCGTCACGCAGAACGGCGTCAGGTCCGGACGCGTCAGCAGCGCCGCGGCCTCGGACTGGCGGGCGACGGCCGTCCGCAGCGCCAGGTGCAGCTCCGCCAGGCGCACCCGGAGGTGCTCCACCGCCACTCCGCTCACGTCAGCCCCCCGAGAAGATCAGCGTCCGGCCGCCCAGCCAGACCACGTCCGGCACGTCGGCGAGCAGGCCGCCCCGCGCGAGGTCCGCGTGCCGGCGGCCCAGCGGGAGCTTCACGCGCACCGCGTCGCGGGTGAACCGGACCGTGCCCTCCAGGTCGGCGAACCTCGTCAGCGCCGGCACGGGGGACTCCCCCTCCCACAGCTGCCAGGCGATCATGCCCAGGCCGAGGGACGCCGCCAGCGCGACACTGCGCTCCAGCGCGCGGTCGCCGGCCAGGGGCGCGGCCCGCCGCTCGACGAACAGCGCGCGCACCAGTTCGTCCAGCCCGCCGGCGGCGAGGTGCGCGGCCAGCCGGGGTTCCACGCCACCGGTCGTCCACAGTGGAGTTCGCCAGCGCAGCCGGGTCAGCGGATCGTCGCGCACCGGACGCACGTCGGTGAGGAACCGGACGCCCGCCTCGGCCAGGTCCCGCAGGCACGTCGGCGGGAGCGGGCTGTCGCGGACCAGCACCGGGGGCCGCCCGCACGCGATCCAGTGCGGCAGCAGACCGTCCACTGTGGCCGCCCACGCGACCGGGAACAGGCCCTCGGCGTCGACCAGCAGCAGGCCGTCGTCGACGCCGGTGACCAGGAGCGGGTCGGCGGGGTCGTGGCCGGGGCAGAGCGACAGCGCGAGCACGCCGTCCAGCACCGGCAACGCGGGGCGGACCCGCCGCGCGAAGCCGGTCAGGTCCGGTACCGACGCACACCCGGCGAACGCCGCGGCCGAGGCGTCGTCCTCCGGGGTTCGCCGCCAGCCCCGCCGTGGCGCACCGAGCACCTGGTACGCCAGGGCGGCGGCGAACAGCGGGGCTTCCTCGAGCAGGTCCACTCCGGACAGTGCCGGGCCGAGCGCGTCCAGGTAGCCGGTTCTCGCCAGCGGACCGGCCAGCAGGAACGGCAGCACCGAGCTGACCTTCGTCTCCCCAGCCGCCGTCGGGACAGCGGTCACCACCTCCGCGCGGACGACCTCGGCGACCGCGTCCGAGGACCGCACCAGCTCGGCGATCTCCGCGCGGGTTTCGGGCGGCCGCGCGAGGGACCGGCGGCGAGCCAGTTCCGCCGCCAGCACGGTCACCGGCCCGCTCGGCACCTCGGCAGCGGCCGGACCACCACCGACCGCACCGGGCGGTTCGAAGCCGTCGGAGACCAGCAGCGCGGAGAGATAGCGAACCAGGGTTTCCTCAGGCAGCAAGGAGAGCAACGCGGCCAGCTCGTCCCGCGCGGCCAGTTCCGCGACCAACACGGCGAACGTCGGCGGTTCGGTCTCCGGACCACTGTGGACGGTTCCGGGTACCTCGTCGGCGGGATCCGGCGAGGCGGACGAGGCCGGACCGGGCGGCGGGACCGCGACCGGCACGGGCACCGACCCGGGCGCGAGACCACCGGTGACGGCTTCGAAGACGAGACCGTCCGGCACCAGCACCCGGCCTCCGCGCGCCGACAGCCGGACCGACAGCCGCACCGGCTCGGTGACCTCGACGTCCGGGCCGTCGCCGGTGACGTACTCGTCGAACTCCGCGGCCAGCAGGTCCGGCAGCGCGTCGAGCACCCGCCGGACGAGCCCCCGTGGGTCCGGACCCCAGCTCCAGCCGCCGCGCCGGACCACCCGCACCACGCAGCGGTGCACGGTGATCTCGCCGACAGCGCTCACGGCGTCTTGACCTCCGTCAGCCGGCCCGCGCGGCCCGCCACCAGCACCAGCACGGCGTGCGCGCCCGGGCCCACCGTGACCGGGAGCGCCACGTGGTCGTTGTCCTTGGTGATGGTCCCGCGCAGGGGCAGCGTGTCCGTGCCGTCGGAGACCAGCGCGAACACCGCGGTGTCCTGCGCCGGCTTCTCCGGCAGCTTGACGACCAGCCCGGTCGCGTCGATCTTGAGCGGCTCGGTCACCTTCGCCAGCTTCACCAGCGTGGGTTTCGGCTGCTGGTTCGGCTGCAGCGCGACACCGTAGGTCAACGGCTCCACGAACACCGCCGGCTGGTCGTCGGCTTCGTGCACCGCCAGCTCCCCGCCCGGCAGGGCCAGGGTCGCGACCTCGCCCGTGCTGAGTGGCAGCCGCACCGGCAGCGCGTCGCCGACCAGCGCGGCCGCCACCGGCACCGGGACGTCGATCGCCTTCACCGCGCCCACCAGGGTGCCGGTGCTCGACTCGTACACCGCGAAAACGCTCATTTCAGCCACCCCCGCTCGTCGCCGCGACCGTGGCCAGGACCAGGAAGTCGACCGACCCGGGTTCTTCGGTGACCGCCGCCGGGGTCGCGGCGGGGTCGTAGAACCGCAGCCGGCACCGGACCCGCCGCTGATCGTCCACAGTGGCCTCGGCCGGCACGGTCAGTCCCTTGTCCGAGGGCGGGATCCGCGGTGTCACATACACGTGCAACGACACGCGGCCGTCGGCGACCTCTTCGGGCGTCACCCCGGACGGCAGCGGTAGCACCATGCCGTCCGTCGCGCTGCCCGACATCGCCAGCACGCTGCCCGCCGAGATCTGACCGGAGAAACTGCCCGCGATGGTGAGGTTCCCGTTGGCCTCCACGGTCATCAGCGGGTCGACTTCGCCGGTGCCCTTGTACAGCCCGTAGACCAGCGTCGGCGCGTCCGATCCGGACAGCACCAGCGCGGGCTTCCCTTCCCCCACCGCGGGCTGGGTCCGCAGCGCGAGCGTGCCCGACCGGGCCGACACGGTGTCCGCGCGCACCCCGGCGAACCGCGGCGCGACCCCCCGGGCCGTCGGGAACACCGCGGTGAAGTGGCCCGCGGTCCACTGGACGAAACCCAGCAGCACCAGCCACTGGACCGGCGGGGCGGCCGGGGCGGCGTTCACGGCGGGTGGCTGCTGGTCGGCCACCAGCCGCTCGTCGCCGAGCCGCTTGAAGAGGATCTGGTAGGACTCCTCCACCCGCGTGGGCCCGGCCGAGCTCGCGCACGACGTCGGCCCGGTCGCCGGCTGCGCCCGGTCGGCGGCGGTGAGGAACACCGGGTACGGCTCGGTCGTCGGCCGGTCGGCGCCGTTGACGGCCTCGAAGTCCGCCTCCGACAGCACGACCGCCGCCGGCACCACGATCTCCCGGCCGGTCCCGTCGACCGCCAGCCCGGCCTGGACGCTCACCTCGACGAACCGGGCGTTCGTCGCCGGGTCGGTGCGGTTCTCGGTCGTCAGGCCGAGCCCGTCGGCGATGCCCCAGTCGTGCGCGAGGCGCGCGTGCCGGACGGCCGTCGCGCGGGCGTAGGCGACGGTCGCCGCCAGGTCCGCGGCGGCGAGCACCTGCCCTTCGCGGAACTCCGGGCGCAGGGGTCCGGTCACGACGTCTCACCCGACCGCGGCTTGCGGGCGGAGCTGCCGGACCGGCTCGTCGACGACCGGGTCCGCCGGGCCGGCGGCTTCGCCTCCTCTTCCTCCCCGGACTCCGGTTCCGGCGCGCTCTCCAGCTCCGAAAGCCGGTCGGACAGCCGTTCCGGCAGCTCGTCGCGCACCTCCGAGACCTGCTGCCGGGCGGTGTCCAGCTGCCCCCGCAAGGCCTCCACGGTCGCGACGAGATCGCTCACCTGACCGCGCAGGGCGTTGAGCTCCTGCAGGCTGTCGGTCACTTCGGCGGGCACGGTGTACACCTGCTCGCGCACGGGCTTCGGCACGGTCTCCCCCGGCGCCGGGGTCACCAGCAGCGTCCACATCTGCTCCAGCGGGCCGCTGCGCCGCCACTCTTCGAGCAGTTCGGGCACGTACGGGCGCGGGATCGGGCCCGACGCGGGCACGTTCGGGGGTTCGTACACCGGTGTCGGCTGGCAGCACACCTGCTCGGCGAAGTGCCGCAGCTGGTACAGCTTCGGCAGCCACTCGCCGTAGGCCGAGCCGCCCGGCAGCACCTGCTCCCGCGTCGCCGAGCAGACCCGCACGACGTCGCAGCCGTCCAGCTCCAGGTGCGCGAGCAGCACGTCCTCGTCGGAGCAGTCGACGCACGGCGGGTTCAGCGTCGAGCACGCCGCGTCCGTGACGAACCGGCGCACGGCCGTGGTCAGCTTCCCGGCCGCGTCCGCGAGCAGCCCCAGGTCGGCGATCGCCAGGTGCTGCGCCGGATCCGGCTCGGGGACCGGCAGGGGCTGCGGGACGGCGACCTTGCGGACGTCGTCGTGGAGCAGGCAGTCCGCGACGCCGGCGACCCGGTCCAGCCGGCCGAGCAGCCAGTCCCGGATCCGCACGAGGTCGGCCCGGAACTCCGCCTCCAGCACGTTGTTCAGCGGGGTGCCCTGGGCCAGCAGGCGGACTTCGAGGGGCGCGTCCGGATCGACGGTCGCGACCCGGCTCTTCGCCTCGGCCACGACCGACAGCGCGACCGACCGGTGCGCCGCCTCCGGCCACACGTCCTCGGCGTTCGTCCGGGCGAGCAGGTCGCAGGCCGAGCCGAGCACGCGTCGGGCGGCGTCGACGTCACCCAGGTTGTGCTTGGTGCGGAGGTCCTCCTGCCCGGCGGCGTCGTAGGTGTCGTACCGGGCGATGGCACTGGCCAGCGCCCGCACGTACTCGGTCATCTGCCGGGCCGCCGGTGGCTGCGGCACACCCTCGCCGCTCTGCTGCAGCAGCCGGAGGTTGTCGGCGTAGCGGACGGCGTCGGCGTCGGCGAACTCGATCGTCCGGGTGGACGCCGGGCCGGCGACGGACATCGGGTCCAGGTAACGCTCGAGCCGCCCGCTCAGCAGCCGGACCTGCTCGAAGGTGTCCTTGTCGCCGATCTGCGCCAGGAGCTTGGTCGCCGGGTTGAACCGGTGGTCGTCGCCCGTGTCGCACTTGACGACGAACCGGAAGCCCTCCTGCACCCGCGACGGCACGCAGCCCGGCGTCGGGCACGGCTCTTCGGTGGCGAACGGCGCGACCGGGTCGGCCATGCTCTCCTCGTACCGCACGAAGAGGCCGAAGTGGCGCTGGTCGTCGTCGCACGGGTCGCCGCAGTGGACGCCCGGCGACGTCACGCGCAGCTCGCGCACGAGGGCCTGCACGTCGACCTTTTCCTTGCAGGACAGCACGATGTCGTTGCCGCAGCAGTCGAGCGCGTGTCCCGGGTGGACGAGCACCGTCCCACCCGGACAGGAGTCGCACGTGACTTCGAGTCCGCAGACGACACCCGGGCCGGACACCATCCGGTTGTGCAGCCGGTCCTTCCCGGCCACGTAGTCGGTCAGCAGGGTGAGGTCGTCCTCGGTGAGCAACTGGCCCGCGAAGAACCGCGGCCGGGCGAACGCGGCCGGGAAGGCCGACGTCCCGCCGCACCCGCACCCGCAGTCGGTGGTGGTCATGACCGCTCCTCGGTGACGAAGAACCAGCTCTCGAAGACGTCGCCGCCCGCGCCGGTGCCGGACGTCCACGGCCCGATGCCGGTCGGCGGCACCAGGCAGCCGGTCGGGTCGGGCTCGGGCTCGGGGTGGTGGTCGTGGCCCGATTCCGCGTCGGCCTCGGCGGTCGCCGCGCCGACGAAGGGCACCCGGCCGCCGACGTTGGTGCCGTCGACCGGACGGCAGCAGTGGTCGAGGATGAACGCCGCGCGGACCGTGATCAGCACGCGGTCGCCGTCCTGCAGCGTCTCGCGGGTGGTCTGCCGGTACCGGAAGTGGTCGGTGAACTCGCCGTCCTCCGGCGTGGGTTCCTCGAACCGGCCGCCCATGTACCAGGTGTCGGCGTTGCGGCCGGCGCCGCCCTCGATCACCTGGATCTCCACGACGCCGCGGCGCAGGCTGTCGACGCGGACGCCGTCGGAGAAGTGGACCACGAGCCCGCCCCCGTCCTTTTGCGTGCCGAGCAGCTCCTTCGCCTCGTCCACCGTGTACGTGTGCCCGTGCCGCCAGTTGATCCCGGTGATCACGGTCGGCACGCGCCGGCCGAAGAAGCGGCGGACGTCCAGGTGGATCTGGTCCTCGCGGACCGGCTGGGCGAAGTCGACGTCGTCGATCCTGGCCAGCCACAGCACCTTGTGCTCGCAGGGCGTGCAGCAGGTCTCGCAGCGCTCGTCCTTCGGCGGTGTCTGGGAGGTGACGCGGACGCAGTAGGTCTCCTCGGTGTAGCCGAAGTCGCAGTCCGAGGTGTCCGCGCAGGCGGAGTTGAACACGGTCCGGGTCGGCTCGACCGGGCGCTCGGCGTACTCGACGCCGACCCACACCGTGCCGCCGGTGCGCTCGTCCTCGTGCAGGGCCTCCCACAGGTCGATCGCGCAGCCGCCCGGCACGACGATCTCGTTGCCGTCGCAGTCGACGCCGAGCCCGGCGGTGATGCGCACCTTCGCCTGGTGTTCCGCCTTCTCCTTGCCGTCCTCCGGTGGCGCGGGTTCGACGAACAGCCCGCACACCACGCCGTAGCCGAGCAGGCAGCGCATGCGCAGCTTCAGCTTCTCGCGGAAGTACTCCTGCTCGCGCTGGAAGTCGCGGGCGGTGAGCAACTGCCCGTGGAAGTAGCGCAGCCGGCGGAAGGGCTGCTCCGGTGTCGTTGCCTCGGTCATCTCTCTTCTGTCCTCTCAAGACACTCGCGTGTGGACCCCGACCGCGGACACCACACCGGCGCTCACCCCGTGGCGGGCGCCCCGTGGTCCGGGCCTCAGTACTCCGTCGTGGTTCAGGCGCGCGCCGCCCACCACGGGCGGCGGGAGCGGGACGAACGCGGTGTCCACCCCGACCGTCGACCGCGTGCCGACCACGAACCCCGCCCCGCCGGTGCGCACCGTTCCCCTCGTGTGCGCGGGCGCCTGCCGCACCACCAGGCGCCGCACCGCGTCCTCGTCCGCGGCCCCGGCCGGCAGCAGGACCCGGAACCGGTGGGCGTGCTCGGTGAGGGGATCGGTGTCCGGGTCGCCGAACGCGCGCAGCGGCGTCGCGCCCAGCGTCGAGGTGTCCAGGCGCAGCCGGGACGACGAGCGGCCGAACAGCCGCACCGAGCCGAGGCCGCGGGCGGTCGCCGGCTTCGCGGCCGCGCGCACCTGCGCCCAGTGGCGGTCGCCGGCCAGTTCGTCGATCACCGGCTCGACCCCGAAGACGATCTCGACGGCCTCGGACAGCCCGCACGGCGTGCCGCGACGCCGGTACAGCCGGGGCGCGGCGGCGATCAGCTTCCGGCGCGTCCCGGCGTCCCACCCGGCTTCGAACGACAACCCCAGCAGCCCGGCCAGCCACGGCAGCGCCGCGTCCGGCACCCCGGCCGGGTCGAGCAGCGCCGGGTAGCGCTCGACGACCCGGTCGATCTCGGCCGTCGTGGCGTCGAACAGGGACAGGAACCGCTCGGTGAAGTCGTCGGCGGCCGGGTCCTGCCGGAACGCGGCGGGCAGCAGGTCCGCGCTGGTGGAGCGCGGGAAGTCGAGCCGGATCCGGTGCAGGACCGGCGTCGCGGCGGAGTCGCCGGACAGCCGCACGCGCACGGTGAGGTACCGGCCCGGCGGCTGGTCGACGAGGAAGTCCGTGACGCCCGCGGGCGCGGTCTGCCAGTCGCTTTCGGCGAATTTGCCGTCCTCGGACACCACGACCGCCACCGACACGGCCGTGCCCGGCGGTACGTCCGCGCTGACCCGAACGCGGTGCCACCGGCAGCGCGAGATGCCGCTGTCGACCAGGCCGGTGGTGAACTCCCCTTGCGGCACGTACTGGCCGGCCCCGGGCGCGGGCTCCTCGCGCGGCTGTCCGGTCCAGTCGTAGCACGTCGTCACCTCGCCGTCGGGTCCCATCTCCCGCAGGCAGAAGCCGTCGTCGTCCGCGGCGACGAGGGTGCTCGGCGGCAGCGCCGCGGCCAGTTCGTCCACTGTGGACTCACGGAACCGGTGGTGGTCGCGGCGGTGGATGCGGAGCCGGCCGTGGTCCGCGGTGAGCAGCCAGATCGTGCGGCCGGGTCCGGTGCGGATCCCGATGATCTCGCCGTCGACGCCGGTCCGGACGACCTCGAGGAGCCGGCCGTCGGCGCCGTACCGCCGGAGCCGGTCGCGGGCGGCCACGAGCACCTGCTCGTCCTGGGCGAGCGCGACGACACCGGCGTGCCGGAGCCCGATCACGGCGGTCAGGTGATCGCCTTCGTTGCGCCACACGAAGACCTTGCCGGAGCCGGCGACGGCGATCCGGTGTCCCCGGGCGGCCACGGCGACCGGCTCGTGCAGCAGCCGCGGGTCGCAGCCGGGCGGCCACAGCGGCGGCCAGCCGCCGTCGCAGGTGTTCCGGCGCAGCACCCGGTTCCCGGACAGCAGGTACCAGCCGCACGGCGCGCAGCCCGGGGCCAGGCGCGGGTCGGGGAACCACGGCAGCAACTGGGTCCGCGTGGGCCCCGCCGGCGACGGGCCGTCGAAGGCCAGCCGGACGCCCGCCGGGTCGCCGAACCCGACGACGCCGGCCACCGCGGCCTGGTCCCACCCGACGACGTCGTCGAGCAGCCGGAAGGTGCCGGGGGTGGGGGTGCACGTCATGGGGACTCCTCCACCGGGATCAGCAGCGGCCGCTCCGGCCACACCAGGTCGTTCGGCGGGATCGCGTGGTCGGTGCACGGCGGCAGGCGCAGGCCGTCGACGGTGAGCGCGAGCCCGGACACCGCGAGCACGCCGTCGACGGCCAGGAGCCGCCGCACGAGCGCCGTGTGCCGCACCGCGCCGCCGAACGGCCAGCCGGCCCCGTTTTCCCCGCCCCGCACCGGGTCGAGGTACGTCGTCACCGCGTCGGACGCCCGCGCGAGCACGGCGGCGCGGTCCTGGCCGGCGTCGAGCAGGACCCGGGCCTCCACCGCCACCCGCCGGAACGCGACCGGGCCGGTGACGACCGTGATCCCGGCGGGCGCCACCTCACGGCCGAGGAAGTCGGCCACCGCACGCAGGGTCCCGGCGCTCGGCTCGGGCGGCTCGGTGGCGCCGTCCTCGATCGGCGGCACGACGAGGACTCCGACGACACCGGGGATGGGTGTGCCGGCGAAGTCCGGGTGCAGGCCGGGCACGCCGTTCGCGCGGGCGACCGACGCGCCCGGCGCACTCAGCGCCAGTAGGCCGTAGTCGGCGGGCGCGACGGCCCGGCCGCGGGACCGCAGCTCGCCGACGCCCCGGCGCATCACGTCGTCGTCCGGCTCGGCGTCGGTGCCGCCGGTGGCCGGGAATGGGTTGTTCACCCCGGTCACGAACGGCCGCGCGGTCACGACGCCGGTGATCGCGCCGGCCGCCACCGCGCCCGCCTTGCCGCCGCCGACGCGGTACCGCACGGCTCGCACGGTGCGGAAGCCCGGTGGCACGGGCGCGCCGTGGACGCCGTCGCCGAAGGTGACCACGCCGGTGTCGTAGTCGACGACGAAGACGCGGTCGTCCGGGCCGTACGCGGCGAGGCTCGGCACCTCCTGCCACGGCGCCGCGTTCTCGCCCGCGGTCCCGAACAGGTCGACGCCCGGGTCGTCGTCGACCTCGATGTCGACGGTGCCCGCGAGGACCGGGACCTGGCTCAGCCTCAGCTGCCGCTGCTCGGCCGGGGTCGCGGCGTCCTGGATCGGTTCCAGGGGCTCGTCGAAGATCGTGTGGGCGGCGGTGGCGGCGACCGTGTTGAGCCGCAGGCCCGACACCAGGGGCGGCGCGACCGTGAAGATGCCCTGCGTGACCTGCAGGCGCAGCCACCGCAGCGCCGGGCCGGGCCGCCTGGTCGGCGGCTGGCCGGTCGCCCACGTCCGCGGCAGCCGCAGCTCGATGGTGCCGCTCGCGCGCAACCCGCCGGTCTCGTCCCGGACGACGTCGGCGGGCACGAAGCGGCCGCCGTCCAGCACGTCCCAGCGCAGCACCGGCTGCGGCGCCAGGGGAAGCGGGGTGAGGCCGCCGGCCGACGCGGGCGCCGGGGCCGCGGCCGCGATCACGAATCCCAGCGACAGCGCCGGGAACGGGCCGGCGACGCCGTCGAGGCCCAGCCACAGCGCGTTGCCGGGCTGCGGCTCGGTGCCGAACGGCGCGAACGGGCGGCCCGGCCCGTTCGGCCCGAGCGGGACCGGCTCCAGCGCGCCGCCGCGCTGCACAGCGAGCACGCTCAGCGTGGCAGGCGTGGCATAGAGGTCGTGGTCGGTTTCGTAGACGACCTGCTCGCCGACGCCGGACGCGGCCGCCTGGAACCCGGCCGGGACCAGCACGGACGCGCCGTCCGGCGGCTTCACGGTGAACTCCAGCAACGCGGCCGCCGCGGTGGCCGGGCGGCGGCGCACGCCCGCGGTGTTCAGGTGCTCGGCAAGGATCTTCTCCGGCAGCCGGTTCACCCGGGTGAGCACGGGCTCGACCTGGGTGCCGAACAGCCGCACGAGCGCGACGCCGGCGTCCTGCCGGTCGGGGTTGGTCCAGTCCGGGGTGTAGCCCGGGATGCGGTCGCGCACCGCGCCGCGGACGGCTTCCCGCGTCGCGTCGACGAGTTCGGGCTGCACACCGGACGGCCCCGGGCCGGGCACGATGTGGCCCTCCTCGCCCGAATCGCGCGCCCACCAGACGTCGCCGGTCACAGCAAGCCCTCCCCCGGTTCGACGACGGGCACGACGTGCGTGCGCACCTCGCGGACGACCGGCAGGTCGCCGGCGCGCAGGGGCACGTCGTCGCAGGTCTCCGCGGGGTCGGCGCCGTCGATGCCGATCGCGACGGCGGCGACGTCCGCCAGGTCGCCGAGCGCCTGCTGCGCGGCCCGCAGCAGCCCGGACGGCCGCAGTGCCTCGCCGAACGGCCACCCGGTCCCGTCCTCGCCGCCCACCAGCGGGTCGAGGAACCGGCGCAGTGCTTCACCGACCACAGTGGACACCTTGACGCGGTCGGCGGGGGCGCCGGCCAGGTCGACCCGCAGCCGGACGTCCCGGTAGGCCGGGACCTTCACGAACACCTCGGCCGTCAGCAGGCGGGTGCCGGCGAGCCGGCGCGCGACGGCGGCCAGCGCGCCCGGATCCGGTTGTGGTGCCGGGACGAAGTCGGGCGCGGCGAAGTCCGCGCGCGGCACGGCGGGGACGAGGTGGACGGTCACCGCGCCGGGCACCCGCGCGCACGGGAAGCCCGGGTGCTCGCCGACCGAGGCGTAGGCCCGCCCGACCGCGACGCCCGGGGTGGTCACCGCCAGGGTGACGTAGTCGCCGGGGGTGACCGCCCGGGTCACTTCGCCCAGTGCGCCCGCCGCACGGACCCGGGCCTGGGCGACCGTCTCCGGGTCGGCGCCGCCCTCGGCCTGGACCGGGTTCGCACCGCGCACGGGCAGGGCGTTGTCGACCGGCAGCCAGTTGTCGGTGAGGCCGCCGTTGCCGTCCTGCCCGCCGCCGATCGTGTAGTCGACGCGCAAGTCGCCGGACCGCAGCGGGATCCGGCCGGTGAGCCCGTCGCCGAACTCGAGCGCGCCTTCGTGGCGGTCGAGCAGGAAGACCCGGTCGCGGGAGGTGCCGAAGGTGAAGTCCACCGCGGACTTCCAGTCTTCACCGCCCAGGTCCAGGGCGGCGGTCAGCAGCCGGTCGGCCGCGTCCGGCAGGACGAGCCGCTGCTCGGGCAGCTTCAGCCAGTCGCCGGTCTGGTCCGCCAGGCCGGTCACCGTCCGGCTCTCGACGTGCCGGGCGGCCGACACATTGACCGTCAGGCTCAGCAGCCGCGGCGCCGACGCGTAGGTGGCGGCCTTGGTGGACACCGTCAGCCCGCGGGCCGTCGTGGACCAGTCCTCCGGCGGGCGCAGGCGCACCACGCCGGAGCGCCGCAGCCCGCCGGTGCCGTCCTGGACCTGTTCGAACGGCCCGGAGGCGTCGCCGCTGGGCCGGAACCACGACCAGGTCAGCTCGGCCGGTGGCGCGACGGCCACGTCCGACGTCCACGACGGCGGCAGCGCCGAGTCGAGTTCGAAGAGCAGCGACAGCCAGCCGGACGCCGGGTGGGCACCGTCGAGCGGCAGCGTGAAGCGCGCCGACGCGGGCGCGCCGTCGCTGCCGAGCAAGGGAACCCCGCGGCGGGCGAGGAGATCCGCGGTGCGGTCGCGGTCGGTCACCACCGTGACCTCGCCCGCCACGGGGAAGGCGGTGACGTCGTCGTCGAGGGTGAACCGGATCGCCGCGGCCGGGTCGCGTGCCAGGACCGTTCCCTGCGGAACCACGGTCGGCTCCGGCGAGCCGGTGGTCAGCGCGAGGACGGTCGCCGCCGGCTGCGCCGGGCGCGGCGGCTCCAGGTCGAGGAGTTTCAGGATCGCGACGACCAGTTCGTCCGGGGCCTGGTCCAGCCAGTAGAGCCGCTGTTCCAGCAGGTACGCGAACAGCTCCAGCAGCGTGATCCCGGGGTCCACGGGCGCGTGCAGCGTCCACGTGCCGTCGGACTCCGCCGGGATGCGGCGGGTGACGGCCGCCATCAGGTCGGCCCACGTGAGGTCGTCGAGCTTCGGCACGGGCAGCGTCACGGCGTGCTCCCCGCCAGGCCGGCGGAGAACGGGAACACCAGGTTGGCCTTGGTGTTGGTGCGCCGGATGCGGTACGCGACGGAGACCGTGACGCGGGATTCGCCGGCCGGGTCGGCCTCGGCGAGCACGGAGTCCAGCTCCACCCGCGGCTCGAACTTCCGCACCGCGTCGGCGATCGAGCGTTCCAGCTCGCGCAGGTTCTGGACGCTGCCGGGCGCGAACACCGACTCGCTCACCGTGGTGCCGAGGTCCGGCCGCATCACGCGCTCGCCCGTCGCGGTGAGCAGCAGCGCGCGCAGGCAGTGCTCGATGCTGGTCTCGCCGACGGCGTAGGACAGCCGGCCGGCCTCGTCGGGCACGATCGGGAACCGCCAGCCGGTGCCGAGGAAGGGCTCGCTCACGTCGCCTTCACCTTCTTCGCGAGCACGGACGGCGGGAGCGGCGTCGCGGGACCGGTGACACCGCCCGGCGCGGGGTGGGTGTGCTGGACGAACGCCTGCAGCAACGCGTTGCCGAGCACGACCGGCTCGGTCGAGCCGCCACCGAGGTCGACGTCGCTCGCCTTGACCGTCACGGTCTTGGCCTCGACGGTGATCTCGCCGCTGTCCTTCAGCACCACCGTCGCGCCCGACGCGGTGCTGATGGTGATCTCCTTCTCCTTGTCGTCGAAGAGGATCCGGTGCCCGGCCTTGGTGCGGACTATCTTCTGGTCCCGGCCGTCGTCGTGCGCCGTCGGCGGTTTCTTCTTGCCGTTGTAGAGCCCGCCGAGCACGTACGGCTGCCGCATGTCGCCCTGGAAGAACGCGACCAGCACCTCGTCGCCGACCTCGGGCACGAACACCGAGCCGTAGCCGCCGCCGGCGTGCAGCTGGCTGACCCGGGCCCACGGGCTGATCGACGCGCCCTTGTCGAACCAGTAGTACTTCACCTTGACGCGGCCCTCGTCGTCGCCGTCGTTCTCCACGACCTCCGCGGGCGCGACGCCGTAGTAGCGCTGGTCGTACTGCATGGCGCGTGGCATCGCCGTCATTGCTTGTCCCCCTGGAAGATCTTCCGCCCGGTGAACGTCGTGAAGAAGCCGCTGGTGTTGAGGGCGTGCTCCACGCGCTTGACGAAGTAGGTGCCGGAGAACCGCTTGCCGAGCCCGAAGATCTCCAGGTTGTCACCCGGCCGCAGCTCCGGCAGCCCGGCCACCCGGCCGGTCGCGGTGATGAACTCGTAGGCCTTCTCCCGCAGCAGCGCGATGGCCAATTCCTTGGCCTCCTCCTGGCTGAGCACCGGCGCGTCGACCACCACTTCCTGACGGCCACCCGCCGCGGTTTCGGCCGCCTGCGGCCCGCTCTGCCCGTCGGCCGAGTTCTGCCCGCCGGGCAGGTCCTTCGCCGTCGCGACGTACTCGATCGGCTCGGCCTTGACCGGGTCCCAGCCGTGCACGGTGAGCTGGCTGACCTGGTTGGAGATCGTCATGGTCGGTGTGAAGTCGATGAGGTTGGGCACCAGCCCGGCCGGCTGCGCGGTGGGCCCGGTCGCCAGGCCCGGGGCGTAGGCGAGGCGGAACAGCCGGATCGGGCGGCTGTCGCGGCCGTCGGTCGGCTTGACGAAGTAGAGCGTCTGCGTGCTCGTCTCCGGGTCGGGCAGGATGTAGCAGTCGAAGTCGATCCGCTTGGCCCGCTCCATCAGGAACTGCGCGTCGGACTGGTTCTTCTGCACCACGAGGTCGTGCGGCGGGCCCTCGTGGGTCGTCTTGAACGCCAGGTGGTTGCGCCGCGCGATCTGCTCGGCGATCTCCCAGTCCGTCTTCCCGACGAAGTTCTTGTCCTCGTCCTTGGTGGGCTTGCGGTCCTTGAGCGCGAGCATCCCGTCGACCCCGGTGATGGAGACGGTCGGCGACGCGCCGTCCGGGAACTTCGGGGCCAGCGAGCTGATCGTGCCGGTGGCGACGGTGAACAGCTTGTCCGCGTAGCCCAGCCGGACGGAGACGAGCGTGCCGATCTGCAGCTGCGGCGAGTCGCTGTGCTTGAACTTCAGCGCGACGTCGTCCCAGTTGTTCAGCTCCAGGTCGAAACCGGACATCTCGTCGAGGTCGCGGTGCACCTTGAGGTCGATGATGTCGTTCTTGGTCGACGCGTCGGCCTGGAGGCCCGTGATGACGACCTCGAACTCGGGCGCGTACCGGTCGGGGTCGGCGATCTCGGGCCGGGTGCCCGCGGGCGCGGTCATCTCACTCCCCCTCTCACGGCAGCCGGGGCACGGTCAGCACCAGCCCTGGCCGCAGGTCGCGTGGATCGGTGATGCCGTTGGCGCGCGCCAGCTCCCGCCAGGCGTCCGGTCGCCGGTACACCGCGGCCGAGATGCGGTCCCAGGTGTCGCCGCGCCGGACGACGTAGCTCTTCTCGACCGTCGGCGACGTCCGCGGCGGGTCGAGGTCCTGCTCGCGCGCCGGCCGGTACTCCTTCAGCGTGAGGTCGAGCTGCGCGCGCAGCGGCACGCCGTTCTTGGCGAACAGCACGTAGTTGACGTCCAGCTTCTCCACCACGCCCCGGAACACCGTCCGGTCCCAGACGAACTTGACGATCGGCGGGGCGTGCAGGCTCTGTTGCGGCCGCATCAGCCGCCGGATGTTGTCCACATAGGACTTGCGGACGTCGGCGAGGGTGTCGGAGGTGTCCACCAGCGCCTGCACGGTCAGCGACTCGCTGCCGCCGCGGATGTACTGGATGGGCGGCGACTCCAGGCCGGGGATGGTGATCTCGGCGAAGGTGTTGCTCTTGCTCAGCTTGTAGTCCGTCGGGTTGAACTTCAGCGGGATCCGCTTCGGCACGCCCTGCGGGTTCGCGGGCTGCTCGATCTCCAGGTGCGCGTCGGCGCCCTGGCTCACCGCGGAGAACGGGGTGACGCTCATGCCGGGGCTCCCCCGCCGATCTTGCGGTCGTCGTCGCTGCGCTCCGCCCGGGCGCACTCCTGTTCGTAGAGCCGCGCCCACGCCTGGATGTGCTTGTTGAACAGGCTGGTGAACAGGGCGCCGTCGTCGCCTTCCACCTGGAACCGCACCTCGAGGTTGTGGATGATCAGGTTCTTGGGCACGCTGTGTCTCCTCAAAGCGCTGTCCTCTAGAGGACGGCCGTCAGGCCCTCGTGGGCGATTTCCAGTGACTCGACCGCGACCGCGCTCTGCTCGCCGTGCAGGTCCGGCCCGCTCCACCTGGCGGCCAGCCCGCCGTGGAAGATCCACGACTTCGCGGGCACGCCGGCGTCGTCGAGCATGATCACGGCGCCGTCGCGGCGGGCGCCGAGCGAATCGTGCAGGCCGGTCTCGTACCAGGACCACAGCAGGCGGTCGCGGACCACGCCGCGCTTGAGCGTGATCGGGTTCCACGAGTGGCGCAGCGGCAGCCGGTGCACGGTGTCGTTGCGGCCACCTTCGGCGTAGGTCACCACCTCCAGCTGCGCCCCGAGCCCGGTGACCTCCTGGAACGCGCCCGCGGCGACCACCGGCAGCAGCAGGGCCTGCGCCGGCGGCAGGTAGACGTCGGCCGCCGACAGCGTCACGACGAAGCGGAACTTCGGCAGGGGCTCGTTGAGCGCGAGCAGCTGCTCGACGGGCGTGGTCACTCCTCGATCACCTCCAGACCGCGGTCCTGGCCCAGCACGAGCCGGAGCCGGATGAACTCCATCGGCACGGCCGGTGCGACGTCGATCTCGCACACGACCTGCCCCGGGTCCTGCTCCGGCGGGTTGTTCGAGTCGTCGCACACCACCTGGAACGCGTCCTCCGGCCGGGTGCCGGCGAGCGCCCCGGTCCGGAACGCCTCCAGCAGGACCGAGGTGATCGCGCGGACCAGCGACAGCCGCAGCTCCGGCGAGTTCACCTCGAACACCAGGGGCGCGGCGGCCCGCCGGACGGCCCGCACCAGCAGGTGCAGCAGCCGGCGGTGGGCGACGTACACGCGGCGTGGGTCGGGCGACAGCGTCCGCCCGCCCCACACCACCAGGCCGCGGCCGCGCAGGCAGCGCACGAGGTCGACGTTCGCGTCGAACAGCCGCACCTGCTGGGCCTCCGGGTACTCGACCTCGAGGTCCACCGCGTCCAGCAGGGTGGCGTTCGCCGGGGTGACCGCGGCACCGCGCTCGGCGTCCAGCCGGGCGATGAGGCCCGCGACGTGCCCGGACGCCGGGACCGTCCGCAGCCCGGCGCCGTCGAGCGAAGGCGCCCGCAGCGGTGGGTGGTACACCGCCGCCGCGGCGAGCAGCGCCTCGTCGCCGAAGCCCGCCAGCGCGCCGGCCCAGGCCACCACGTCGTCCACTGTGGACTTGTCCGGCGGGACGTCCAGCAGCACCAGCCGGTCCAGCAGCGGTGCCACCGTGCCCAGCAGGTTCAGCACCAGCTCCGTGTGCTCGGTCCCGGTCAGGTCGGCGCCGAGGTCGGGCAGGGCCACCAGCGCCGGTTCCGGCAGCTCGGCCTGCGTGGTCACCACCGACGCGTAGTCGTCGCGCCCCGGCGGGCTGTCCGTGCCCCCGGACAGCGTCAGCTCCCACGCCATCGAGAGCGGTGCGTCCGGCGGGATCGGCGCCGCCCCGGCCACCGGGACCACCCGGATCAGCCGGGACGCGGCGACGCGGCCGACCACCTCACCGGGGGCCATCCCGGCGAACGTCTCCGCCGGCTCGCCGGGCACGAGCACCCGCACGGTGACCGCCGGCGGGCCCGCGACGCTGCTGCCGCGGTACCGCACGCTCACCCGGCCGCCGTTCGCCCACGCGCCGGGACTCGCGGCCACCACGAGGAAGCCGTCCGTCCACAGTGCACTGGCCGGCGTGGCGGGCCCGGACACCCGCAGCACCCACGCGGTGCGGCCGTCGTTCTCGAAGAACCCGCGCAGCGCGTACGGCGTCGCCGACGTGCCGTCGGGCGGGCCGAACGCGCCGACGACGTCGTTCCAGCTCTCGACGCGGACGGGCGAGCCGACCGGTCCGCGCCGGGTGCGGCCGAGGAACACCGCCACGTCCGTGCGCAACGGCTCGTCGTCCGAAGCCGCACGGTCGAAGGTGAGGGAAACGCCGGGAAGCGCCGCGCTGGTCATGTTCCTGCTTTCACGCGTCGATCAGGAGGCTCTCGACGGCCAGCACGAGCGTCTCCATGGCGATCTCGTTCTTGGTCGCGTTGAACGACGGGCCGGTGTACTTCGTCGGCCAGGCCCGGTCGAAGTTCCAGCGCATGACCTCCTGGCGGTTCTCGTCGAGCATGACGATCGAGCCGGACGTGCGCCGCACGCGGCCGTCGAGCGCTTCCTTCACCCAGTTCCAGAAACCGACGTGGCCGGTCACCCCGCGCTTGAACGTCAGCGCGCTCGGGAACTTCTTGAGCCCGACGAGCTTGCGGACCGTGATGTCCTCGCTGCCGGTGCGGTACTCGATCACGGGCAGCTCGACGTCGAGCCCGCTGGCCTCGGTGAACGACCCGCTCACCGCGACGCCGTCGTCGCTGACGTTGGTCACGATGACGAGGAAGTTATACGCGGCATAGGGATCGTCCCGCGTCACTGGTGGCATTTCCGTTGCCTTTCGGGTCAGACGAGCTGGGGCTCGCGGGTCTTCTGCTGGATCCGGAAGATCACGAACTCCGCCGGGAACACGGGGGCCACGCCGATCACGCAGATGAGCCGGCCGTTGGCGATGTCGTCGTCGGTCATCGTGGAGCGGTCGCAGTGGACGAAGAACGCCTCGTCCGCGGTGGTGCCGGCGAGCGCGCCGCCGCGCCAGACCGTGGTGAGGAAGTTCGCGACCGTCTGCCGCACCAGCGCCCACAGCGACTCGTCGTTCGGCTCGAACACGACCCACTGGGTGCCCTCGTCGATCGACTCCTCCAGGAACAGGAAGAGCCGGCGCACGTTGACGTACTTCCACGAGGTGTCCGAGGACAGCGTGCGCGCACCCCACACCCGCTGGCCGAGGCCGGGGAAGAAGCGCAACGCGTTGATGCCGCGCGGGTTCAGCACGTCCTGGTGGCGCTTGGTGACGTCCTGCGCGATGCCGTCGGTGAGCCGGATGCCGCGGATGACCGCGTTCGCCGGGGCCTTGTGCACGCCGCGTTCGGTGTCGGTGCGGGCGTAGATCCCGATGACGTGCCCGGACGGCGGCGCTTCGACGAACTGGCCGGTCGAGGGGTCGTTGACGACCAGCCACGGGTAGTACAACGCCGCGTACTTGGTGTCGAACGGCTCCCGGAACGCCTGGATGCCCTCGATGTCGAGGCCGTCCTGCGGGTCGAGCACGGCGAACCGGTCCTTGAGCTGCTCGCAGTGCGTCACCAGCGCGGATTCGACGGTGCCGGACCAGACGCCAGGCACCGCGCAGATCGCGACCTCGTCGATGTCCTCCAGGGCCACGATGCCGGTGCGCTTGCCGCTCCCGCCGTCGGTGCCGACGAAGTCGCCGACGTCGAGCCCGTCGAAGGCGTCCGTGCCGTCTTGGTCGAGGGTGAGCCAGGCGCCGGTGCGCGGGGTGGGGAACTTCGCGGGGTCGGTGCTCAGGCCGGCCAGTGTGGTGGCCCGCACCAGCCGCGACTGGCTCGCCAGCGTGCCCACCACGGTCCCCGGCCCGGCGCCGGTCAGGCGCAGGTTGCGGAACGTCTCGGTGACCGAGCCGCCACCGGGGTCGGTGAACCGCGTGTCCACAGTGGACTCGATCAGCAGGACCCTGGCGGTCTCGAAGACGAGCTCCGGGGTGTTCGCGTCGAACGTGACGACGTCGTCCGGCTGGATCGACACGACGTTCAGCGTGCTCAGCCGGTCGCCCGTGTCGAGCTGGGTGGCCGCGGCCTCGTACAGCCGGCTGGAGCCGCTGACCCGCAGGACCGGGCCGGCACCGGTGTTCGCGCGGCGCACCCGGCGCACGGTGAGGCCGGCCTTCCACGGCGCGTGCGTGGTGCCGTCCGGGAAGGTGAGCGTCACCTGGCCGTTCGCGGGCTGCGCGACGGTGACCTTGAACCGCCGGTCGCCGATCAGGATCCAGACGTCGGCGGGCAGGTCGTCGGGGTCGAGGCCGGGCACGGCGTTCACCTGGATCGACGCGGCGTCGCGGTCGGCGTCGGCGGCGACCGCGGTGACGAACAGCGGCCCTTCACCCGGGTCCGCCAGCACCGGCAGCGAAGCGCTCACCGACGGCTGGATCCGCACCTGCGCGGTCCTGCCCCAGGACCCGGCGCTGGAGGCGGTGAACTGCAGCGCCGGCGTGGTGTCGCGCGCGCCCTTCTGCACGTAGTCGCCGCGGGCCGCCTTCACCTCGGACGCCAGCCCGGTGGCGAGCGTGACCCGCCCGGAGGCGGCGTCGTAGGCGGTGATCGTCGCGGTGCCGATCTCGACGTTGTCGCTGCCGCGGACGACGGTGACGTCGTCGCTGCCGGTGAAGCCGACGACGTGGCCCAGCTCCAGCGTCGTGGCGCCGGCGGCGGCGTCGCGGGTGACCGGGCTGACCAGGCCGGAGCCGACCGTGCCGGACGCGGCCAGCGCGCCGCCGCTCGCGACCCGCTTGACGTAGAGGCGCTGACCGCCGTTGTCGAAGAAGCCCTTGACCGCCAACGGGAACAGCCACCAGCGGCCGCCCTCGGCCGGGTTTTCCGCCCACTTGTCGCGGATCGCCGGCTCCGGCTCGGGCAGGAACCCGCCGAATGTCGTCCGGAACTCCAGGAAGTTCGTGACCAGCTTCGGCTTCCCGTCGGTCGGGCCGCGCTGGGTGACCCCGACCATGCCCGCCGTGCTGGTGCTCACCCCCGCGATCGGCCGCGGCCCCGCGTCGACCTCCTCGACGTAGACGCCGGGGCTCAGGTATTCGGGCATGGTTTTCGCTCCTTCTCTCCTGCTAGGCGATCTCGATGACGTGCCGCCGGTCGCGCTGGGCCGGCAGCCGGACGTCCAGCGCCCCGGTCCGCCCCGGCCGTTCGGTGGCCGTGAGGTGGAAGACCTGCTCGGGCGGCGGCCCGGTGACCGGGTCGCCCTCCCAGCGCAGGGCGAGCCGGAACGCGCCGTCGGCGTTGGCCAGGGTCCGCTCCTGCCACGCGACGCCGTCCCGGCTCGTCGTGCCGCGCGCCTCGACCAGCGCGTTCACCACCGGCGCCCGCGTTGCCCGGTCGAGGACGACGCCGTACACCGTGCGGACGCCGGGCCCGTACGGGAACGCCACGCTCGGCAGCAGCCGGACCAGCCGCGGTTCGCTGCCGGTGGCGGGCGGGGTGTCGTCGTCGTACGGCGGCGCGACGAACTCGACGCCGGCCAGTGCCGCGTCGAAGTCCGCGCCGTCCGCCGGGTACAGCGGTGCGAGCCCGAGGGCGGAGAAGCGGACGCGGAACCGTTCCGGCTCGGCGCCCGGCCCCCGGCGGCGGCCGAGCTCCGGGTAGGCGATCGCGGCGCTCGGCGTGCGGATCGCCGCCGTGTCCTGCGGCACCCAGGTGTTCGTGTCCGGGTCGAAGCGGTCGAGCGCGGCGGCGACGTCGGCGGACCGCGCGCGCTGGGCGAATTCGTCGAACGGGACGAACCAGGCCGGGCTGTGCAGGACAGAGGTCTCGACCGGGTAGAAGCGCGTCATGGCAGGGTCGCCCCGTTGATCGTGCGGCTCTGCACGAGCCGGAGGTCGGAGACGTCGAGCGAGTCGAGGTTGACGACCCGGACCTCGTAGTTGAGCGACAGCCGGTACGGCTTCTGGATCGCGTACCAGATCCACGACTTCTGGTCGAGGGTCAACGGCGTGAGCGTGAACTGCAGGGCCTCGGTGGTGCCCGCCAGGCTGCCGGTCAGCTCTTCGCCGGTCCAGATCGCGTCGTCGTAGAAGACCTGCAGGGCGCGCCCGATCATCTGGTGCTGCGTGGCCTGGCTGCCGCCCCACGGCGTGATCAGGTAGCGCAGCAGCAGCGCCATCGGCGGTTTGCGGCTGGTGGGCGCGGCCGGCGGCAGCGACCGGACCGGCGGCCGGTTGCGGGAAGTCGGGTCTTCGGCGATCTCGTACAGGAAGACGGTGAGCGTGGCGCGGCTCGGCCGGTCCTCGAGGTCGCTGAGCACCGCCGTCGGCGGGTCGTTCGGATCCAGTCCGCGCAGCGCCGCGGTGAGCCGGTCCACGATGATCGTCGAAACGTCGGCGACGACCCCGAAATCGCCCATGCCAGTCCTCCCCTGCGGCACGCGCTCCCTCGTGCCGGGCCGCAGCATCGCAGGGGTGGCGTGGCCGGACCGCGATCCGCGCGTCGCCCCGGCGTCACGGCGGCGTTCCCGAGGCCCGCGTTGACGGGCCCGCGACGCCGCGGTGACAGGCGGCGCGCATCCTGCGGTGGTGGAGGCACCCGAGGAACACTCCGGCACCATGGTTCTCCGTGCGTGGTTGGAAGGCGGCGATCCGGACGCCCTTCGGGTCCGCGTTCTCTGCACGATCGGGACGCACGAAGCCGAACGGCTCGCCGTGACGTCGGCGGAAGAGGTGCTCGCGGCCGTGCAAAGGTGGCTGGAAGCGCTCGGATCAGGGCCGATGACGTTTTCGTGACGCCCTGTTGACGCCACCCGATCGATAATTCCCCGTAACGTTTCGCACCGGGATCGCGAATTGTCTCAACGGCGGGGTGGATCCGACGGTGCCGGCGTAGGTTGGGGAGCCGATGCGCACTGAAGCAACACAGATCGTGACACTGCGACTGCTCAAGGGTTTCGCGCTGCTCGTGGGGGAAGACCGGGTGCCGGTGTCGTCGAGCGCGCAGCGGCTGCTCGCCTTCCTCGCCCTGCAGGACCGGCCCCGGACGAGAACCTACGTGGCGAGAACGCTGTGGCCGGAGGCGACGACGCCCCGCGCGAACGCGAACCTGCGCTCGTCGCTGTGGCGCGCGTCCCGCACCGGCCACCAGGTCATCGACGCGTCACCGAGCGAGATGGCGCTGGCGGGCAACATCACGGTCGACATCCACGACGCGGTCGCCCGCGCGCACTGCCTGCTCGACAAGTCCTGCCTGTGCGACGACATCCTCACCCGCCAGACCCGCGACGACCTGTCCGCCGACCTGCTGCCCGAGTGGTCGGACAACGAGTGGGTGCTGATCGAGCAGGAGCAGTACCACCAGCTGCGGCTGTACGCGCTGGAGGCGATGGCGAAGCGCCTGACCACGGCCGGCCGCCACGGCGAAGCGGTGGCGGCCGGCCTGGCGGCGGTGCGCGCGGAGCCGCTGCGGGAGAGCGCGCACCGCGTCCTCATCGACGCCCACCTGGCGGCCGGCAACCGCGCGTCGGCCCAGCACCAGTACGAGCAGTGCCGCCGCACGCTGCTCGAAGAACTGGGCCTGGAACCGTCGGACTCCCTCCGCCACCTCCTGCCGCACATGACCGCGCACTGATTTCGTGAATCACCGTCCACAACGGACTACGTGCATTGTGAAAACATCGATGACCGGCATTTCCGGATCGCGTTGCCGCGCTTTCTGGGCGAAATCGCGGCCGGGCTGACGGAATCCGGCGCTCAGGACTCCGGGACCACACTCACGTCGTACTGGCGGGCGATCGCCCGGTTGTAGCGGGCGAAGGACTCCCCGATCACGCGCAGCTCGTCCTCCGGCACGCCCGTGAACATCTCCGCCAGGTTGGCGCGGCGGCGGTCGTGGACGCGGCGGGCGCGCGTGCGGCCTTCCTGCGTCGCGACGACGATGCCGCGGCGGCGGTCCTCCGGGGCCGGGGTGCGCTCCACCAAGCCCGCCGACGTCATCGCCGACACCTGGCGGCCCACCGTCGACGGGTCCAGGCCGAGCCTCGCCGCGAGCGTCGTGATGTCCGCCGGGCCCGTCACCTCGAGCGTGCGCAGCAGGAGGTAGCCCGCGCGGTCGAGGTCGTCGTAGATGTCGGTGCGGCGGCTGAGCAGCTCGAAGTTGCGCACCATGACCGCGGTGTGGGCCTCGATGAGGTCAAGCGCGTCCATCCCGTGAACCTACCCTTCGGCCGATTGCCCGGGCACACCTGATATCGGTACCATACCGATAATTGTCGGCATGATACCGACATCGGACGGCGGAGGTAGGAGCAGTCACTCGGATGGGACGCGCGTCGGCGGCGGTGCACCGGATCAGGGACAAGGCGATGGGCTCGGACCCGGGGCTGACCAGGCTGTGGAGCGCCGTCTCGGCCGCCGTCGCCATGACGACCGGCCTGGCCGTCGAGTACGGCTACGCGACGCTGACCGGCGCCGGGCCGCAGGCCACGCTGGTCGCCGTCCTGCTGGGCGCCATCACCGCGATGATGGGCTCGATGGCGCTCAGCGGCTCCGCGGCGTGGCCGAAGGTGGGCACCGCCGCGCTGTTCCCCGTCGCGATGGGGCTCGGGATGGTCGTCGGCGTGCTGGTCGCGCCGCACACCGACCTGATGCTCGCGGTGTTCGTCGTCGTCATGTTCGCCGCCGTGTTCGTCCGGCGGTTCGGCGTGCCGTTCTTCTTCTACGGCTTCATGGTCTGGATGGGCTACTTCTTCGCCGCGTTCCTGCACGCGACGCTGCCCGCGCTGCCGGGCATGCTGCTCGCCGTCGTCATCGCGAGCGCCTGGGTGCTGCTGCTGTCGCTGACGGTTCTGCGCGGCAACCCGGCCCGCACGCTCGCCCGCACGCGCCGCGCGTTCGGTGCCCGGGCCCGCGAGGTCGTCCGGCGCTGCGCGAACCTCCTGGCAGCCGGGCCGGACGAGCGGCTCACGCGCCGCGTCCACGCGGCCCAGGCCCGGCTCGCCGAGACCGCCCTGATGATCGAAGCGTGGTCGGCCGAGGTGCCCGTGCTGCCGGACGCCGTCCCCGCGGCCTCGATCCGGCGCACCACGATGGACGCGCAGCTCGCGATCGACCTGCTCGTCACCGCCTGCACGCAGCAGGCCGGCGCCGACCCGGACCTGGTGGCGGCCGCGGCCCGCGTGCTCGACCTGTTCGCCCGCAACGACTACACCGCCGCCGGACGCGCCGCCGAGGCGCTCCTGGCGCGGGCGGGCACGTCCCCGGTCCGGCTGGTGGCCGTGGCGGTCGACGACTACCTCGGCGTCGTCCGCCGCGCCGACCGCGACGGTCTCGCCGGCACCGGCGAATTCGAGCCCGCGGTGACGATCGCGATGGGCGCCTTGCCCGGATCGGCCGCGGCGGCGGGTGACGTCGAACCGCGCGGACGGGCGTGGAACCCGTTGCGGCGCCTGGACTTCACGACCCGGCAGGCGGTGCAGGTGGCCGTGGCGGGCGGGCTGGCGATCGTGCTCGGGCGGCTGCTGTCCGAGCAGCGCTACTACTGGGCGGTGATCGCCGCGTTCGTCGCGTTCACCGGCACCGCGACCCGGTCGGAGGTGTTCCTCAAGTCGGTCAACCGCGTCGTGGGCACGCTCGTCGGGCTGGGTGCCGGCATCGGGCTCGCCCACCTGACGGCCGGGCACACCGCGGCGGTGCTGGCGGTGATCGTCGGCAGCATGTTCTGCGGCTTCTACCTGCAGCGGCTCTCCTACGCCTACATGATCTTCTTCGTCACGATCATGGTGAGCCAGCTCTACAGCGTGCTCAACGAGTTCTCCGCCGGGCTGCTGGTCCTGCGGCTGGAGGAGACGGCGATCGGCGCGGCCGTCGGCGTCGCGGTCGGGCTCGTGCTGACGCCGCTGAGCACCCGCGACACCGTCCGCACCACCGAACGCGCCCTGGCCCGCACGCTCGGCGAGCTGCTGGACGCCGTCGCGGACCGCATCGAAGGCCACGCCGGCACCCCGGACCTCGACGCCCGGGTCCGGGTGCTGGACAACGATCTGCGCCAGCTCCGGCTGGTGGCCGCACCACTCGTCGCGGCCGTGCCGTGGGGCGGCGGCTCCCGCACCATGCGCCACCGCCTGACGCTGACGGCCACGCTGGTCCAGCACACCCACCGCCTGGTCGCCCACCTGCGCCGCGGCGGCGACCGGTCCCTGGCCGCCCCGGCCCGCGCGCTGGCCGACGTCGCGGAGGCCGTCGCCGAAACCGGCGAACCGGCCGCGCCGCTGGGCCTCGCGGAGGTCGCGCTGGCGCGGCACTGCTCCCGCGCGGACGAGCCGGTGCTGCTCGAGCTGATCCACCTGCGCCGGCTGCTGCACGAGCTCGCCACCGGCGACGAGCCGGGCCACCTCCCGGAACCGGCACCCCCGCGCGTCACCCCGATCCACGGCCGCGTCCACGGCGCGACGGGCACGCCGCTCCCCCGCGCCACCCTGACGTTGGTGGACGCCCACGGCGGCCAGACGGCCCGCGCAATCTCGGCGGCCGACGGCAGCTTCGCGCTGGAAGCACCCCGGGCAGGCACGTACGTCCTGATCACGGCGGCGGCCCGCCACGCCCCGGCCGCGTCGACCGTCCTGGCCTGCGACGGCCGGACGGTGGTGCACGACATCTGGCTGGCCGCGGGCCGGACCTCCTCGGTCAGGGCCTGCAGCGCGGTCCCGGTCCCCGGCAGCCCTCGCGAGCCGATTTGTCGATTCCGGCCTCGCCGTTGACCGCCGGGTCCCGCACGGTCGGTTCACCGCGACAACAGAGGTCGACCCGTGGCCGCGATCTCCGGTGCCGCGGTCGCGCTGAACAGCCATGAGGCCGGGGAAAGCGCCGAGCCCACCGACATCGGCAGCGTCGCGCCGAACCAGCACGTCATGATCGCCCGGGTGACCGCGACCGTCGACGCCGGCGCGGGCGCGGTGGGAGTCTTTCCGGGCACCGCGAGCACGTGTGCGGAACTCGGCCTGCAGGGAGCGCGGCAGTGAACGTCATGGGAGTCGCCCCTCGCCGAGGCGAAGTCGACGGTCCCGCGCCCGGCGACGAACTCGTCCCCCACCCCGATGTCGTCATGGACCGCGGCTTCGGCCTGCCCGCGCCGCCCGAGCGGGTGTGGCCGTGGTTCGCGCAGCTCGGCAAGCACCGCGCCGGCTGGTACCTCCCCCGCTGGGTCGAGACGCTCGTGCCGCGGAGCCGCCGCGGTCTGCGTCACCTCGATCCCGCGCTCCAGCACCTGGGCCCCGGCGACGTCATCGACGACTGGGGTGGCCGCGACGCGACGTTCGAGATCGTCACCCACGACCCGCCGCGTGCGCTGGTCCACCGCTCCACCCGCGGGCGGCTCGAGATCAGCTGGGCCATCCGGCTGACCGCCGAAGCCGGCGGCACGCGCGTCCACCTCCGCTTCCGGCTGGCCGGTGCCCGGCGGCCGCGGCTCGTCGAGTACTTCGGCGGCTTCGTGGACCTGCTGACCGTCGCCGGGCTGGCCGCCGGGCTCCGCGAGCGGGTCACGTGACTTCCGCGAGCCGCTCCTGCACCCGGGCGTGGCGGAACTGGTAGACGCCGCCCGTCTGCCGGAGGACGCCGCGGCGGTGGGCGTCGTCGAGGAAGTGCATGAGGCGCCACGGGAGCCGGCCCGTCGCCGCGAGCCAAACGTGGTGGACGAAGTAGGTGCCCCACGCGCGCGTCACCAGGACCGCCAAGCCGATTCCCAGGCCGAAGCACACGCCGACCACGAAGGGCGCCACCGGGTTCGTCGCCGGCGGGAACACCTGGCCGCCGGCGATCGCGCCCGCCAGGCCGTAGCAGACCGCCGCGACGCCGCGGCCCATGAACCACCCGAACAACGCACCCGCCAGCCCGCCCGCGACGGCCAGCGCCAGGTCGTAACGACCACCCAGCACGGGCAGGAACCGCGTGGCCGCCGTGAACGCGAACGCCATCCCGTCGAACAACCCCAGCGAAACCAGGAAAGACAGGGACAACGCGATCGCCCCGGTGCGTTCGTTGCGCAGGATCGTCCGCGGGCTCGACACGCGGCTGGCGTCGACCGGCTTCGCGAGCCACCCGTGCACCGCGAACACCAGCCCGAACACGAGCGCCAGGAAGACGACCAGACCGGGGGCCAGCGACCAGCCCAGGCCGAGCAGAACGCCCACCACGGCACCGATCGCGAACCGCCCGGCGAACTTCCCGGCGGCGCCGGCGAACCGCACCTCGGTGCGCAACGGCTCCGGCGCGCGCCCGAAGCGGTGGGTCAGGTAGGCGGCGCCCCCGAAGGACAGGCCGTAGATCGCGGCCAGCGCCGGCCCGTCGTCCACCCAGCCGGTGACGACGAAGAACAGCGCGACCAGCACGCCGACCAAGCCCGACCGGGTCCGCACGGGCACCGACCGGTAGAGCTGCCACCAGGCCAGGTCACGGCTGCGCGCGCGGTCGAGGTACCGGGCCAGGAACCCCAGCCAGCGGGTCGCCTGCGCCGCGGTGTACCGCCCGGACGGGCTGATCTTCGGGTTCCGCCCGGGAGACCCGGGCACCTGCGCGTAGGCGTTGGGGAGGAACGAATCGAGCAGCCGCCCTTCGAGCGCGGCCGCGTCTTCGGCGGCGAGCAGCTCCGAGGGGTCCGCGCCCGGACGGCCGTAGCCGATCCGGGCGAGGTCGACCATCAACGGCGTCCGCAGCACCCGGCCCAGCGGCCCGTCCGGTTCCCGGCGCAGCCGGTCGGCCACCGGGCGCCACCGGTCCCGGCCGGCGCCCTCCCGTGCGGAGAGGTAGGTGACCGCCTCCTCCCGGGCGACGGGTTCGAGCCGCACCACGGTGGCGGCGCTCATGACCGTCGCGGACTCGTGCGCGACCTGTTCGTACTCGGCGGAGCGGCAGGTCAGCACCAGCGAGCGGCCCACGGACATGGTCTGGTCCAGGGCGTCGAGCGCCGTGACGCGCAGGTCGGCAGGCATCTCGTCGAGGCCGTCGAGCACCGGGACGACGTGCCCGCCGAGGACGAGCTTCGTGGGGGCGTCCGGCCCGTACCGGCGGGCGTTGAGCAGCGCCGGGTGGTTGTCGGCGAGCCGGCCCGCGAGCCACCGGTCGAGGTGCTCCCGCCGCGGATCCCAGGAGGCCAGCGAAAGCAGCACCGGGACCGGGCTGCCCGGGGCCCGGGTGCGCAGCAGCTCCAGCGTCAGCATCAAGGCGAGCACCGACTTGCCGGAGCCGGGATCGCCGAGCACGACCAGCTGCCGCTCGGGCAACCCCGTGAACGTTTCCGCGATGTCGCCGAGTGCGCCGTGCCGCTCGCCCCGGAGGGCCGACCAGCGCAGGGCGATCGGCCGCGGCCGGTGCAGCGAGCGCAGCTCGGCCTCCGCACGCCACTGCCACGTGACGGCTTCGGCCAGCTCGGTGACCGCGCGGTCGAAGGAGTGGTGCTCCGCCGGCGGTTCCGGCGCGGGCGCGGGTTCGCTCGGGGCCGCCTCGGCGAGGATCCGGTCGTGCAGCCGCCGCAGGTCGGGGTTCGGGTCGACGCCGAGCTCGTCGGCCAGCCGCCCGCGCAGGCCGTGGAACACCGTCGACGCTTCGGCGTAACGGCCTTCCTGCGCCAGGGCACGCATCAGCAGCAGGTGCGACAGCTCGCGCATCGGGTGCTCGCCGCAGAACTCGGTCAGCTCGCGGACGACTTCGCCCGTTTCGCCCAGCCGCAGCCGCCATTCGGCGCACAGCTCCACGGCGTCGGCGCGCTGTTCGTCGAGCACCGCGGCCCGGCCGGCCAGCGTGGTCGTCCGCAGCCCGTCGAGCGCCGGGCCCCGCCACAAGGCAAGCGCGGCACGGATCTCTTCGACGGCGTCGACGAGTTTCGCCTGCCCGGCGAGGCCCCGCGCCGCCGCGACGTGCCGGCGGAACCGGAGCGAGTCGAGGTCCTCGACGCCGGTCTGCAGGCGGTAGCCGGGACCGTCGGTGAGGATCATCCCGCCGGTCTCGCCGAGCCGGCTCCGCAGCGCGGAAACGCAGTTGCGCACCTGCTTCGCGGCGGTCGCCGGCGGCTCGTCCTCCCAGAGCGCGTCGATCATGCGCTCCACCGGGACGACGGCGTTCGCGTTGAGCAGGAGAACGGCGAGCGCGCGCTGCTGGCGCGGGCTCGCCAGGGAGATCCGGTCCCCGTGCGCGCGCACTTCCAGCGTCCCGAGAATCCGGAACCTCATCGCATCCCCCTCGTGTGCCCGGCCGACGCCCTCGGGAACGCGCTGGTGGAGCCCGGAATGCCGGCGCGAGGACGAAACGAGGACGGCGTCGGGAACCCTAGGGCCACGGCGGAAGAGGGGGAATGCCGGGGCGACCCGGTGGCGGGCGCGTCGTTGGGGGTCGCGCCCTCCACCGGGACGCGGCTCGTCGTAGTCTGCGCTGTGCCGGTCACGCCGACTCGCGGGGAGCAGGTCATGTCGAGCAGCACGGACGTCGTCATCGCCGGGGGTGGGCCGGTCGGGCTGACCCTCGCCCACGAGCTCGGGGCCCGGGGCGTCGAGTGCGTCCTGCTCGAACCGCGGCCGGAGCCGAGCCTGGCTTCGCCGCGGTGCAAGCAGATGAACCCGCGCTCGATGGAGATCTTCCGGCGGCTGGGCATCGCCGGCGCCGTGCGCGACAACGCGCGGCTGCCGTTCGGGTGGGCCGATTCGGCCGTCTTCTGCACCTCGCTCACGGGCTACCGGCTCGAGCGCTTCGACGGGGTCTTCGCCCTCAGCGACGTCCAGCGGACCGAGCTGGCCGAACCCGCGCTCTGGTGCGCGCAGAACCACGTCGAGGAGGCGTTGCGCGACACCCTCGCCCGGCGGGAGACGGTCGACGCGCGCTGGGGCTGGAGCCTGACCGGCGTCGACCAGGACGCCACCGGCGTCACCGCCACCGCGACGGACGACGCCGGGCGCGAGCACGTGGTGCGCGGGAAGTACCTGGTCGGCGCGGACGGCGCGCGCAGTACCGTGCGGCGGTCCTGCGGAATTCCGCTGACCGGGCGGAGCCACGAGATCCGCAACGTGCAGGTGATCTTCGACGCGCCGGGGCTGGCGGCCCGCCACGGCCTGGGCCGCGCCGTGCAGTACTGGGTCGTCGATCCCGAGGTCAACGGCCTGATGGGCACGCTGGACACCGAAGGCCTGTGGTGGGCCATCATCATCAACGCCCCGGAAGACGCCGACGCCGCGTGGTACGAGCGCGCGGTCCACCGGATGATCGGCGCCGAGGAGCCCCTCACCGTCACCGCGACCGATCCCTGGACGGCCCGGATGCTCGTGGCCGACCGCTACCGGGACGGCCGCTGTTTCCTGGCCGGCGACGCCGCCCACCAGAACCCGCCGTGGGGTGGCTTCGGCGCCAACACGGGCATCGGCGACGCCGCCGACCTCGGCTGGAAGCTCGCGGCCGCCGTGCACGGCTGGGCGGGCGCGGCCTTGCTCGACTCCTACGAGACCGAACGCCGTCCCATCGCGCAGCGGGCCATCGCCGAAGCCGTGCGCAACATGCAGGTCCTGACCGGTGAACTGGCCGTGCCGGGCCTGACCGGCGACGGCCCGGACGGCGAGGCCCTGCGCGCCAAGACGGCGGAGCAGATCCGGCAGGCCAAGACGGCCGAGATGTACACCTTGGGCTTCGTGCTCGGCACCGCGTACCCCGATTCACCGCTCGTCGTCCCCGACGACGGTCCCGCGCCGGCCTCCACCGGTTCGGAGTACCGGCCGTCCGCCGCTCCGGGCCACCGGCTGCCGCACCAGTGGCTCGGCCGGGACCGGTCGCTCCAGGACGAGTTCGGCCCCGGCTTCACGCTCCTGGAGATCGCCGCGCCGCCCGCACCCGAGTGGGAAACGGCCGGGGTGCCCCTCAAGCGGTACCGGCTCAACCGCCCGGACCTGCACGACCTCTACGCCGCCCGCTACGTCCTGGTCCGCCCGGACGGCTACGTCGCCTGGCGCGGCGAGTCCTCCCCCGGTGACCCACGGGCGGTGCTGGACCAAGCTCGGGGTGGTCAGGACAGGCCGCGGTAGAACGCCTGGTGCCGTTCGGCGGCCGCCGGCCAGGTGTAGCGGCGGGCCAGCGCCCGGCCGGGTGCCGGATCGGTGCCCGCCAACGCCGACCGCAGTTCGCGGGCGAAGCCGGGTGGGTCCGCGGCGAACCGGGCCGCCCCGCCGAACACCTCGCGCAGCACCGGCAGGTCGCGGGTCACCACCGGTACCCCGGCCGCGAGCGCCTCCATCGCCGCCAGGCCGAAGCCCTCCTTGGTGGACGGGAAGGCGAACACCGCGGCCGACGCCACCAGTGACGGCAGTTCGTCGTGCGCGACCGGGCCCAGCACTTCCGGGGTGACGCCCAGCTCCGCCGCGCGCTTCTCCCAGCGGGTCCGGTAGTCGCGGTAGTCGAAGAGCGTCTCACCGCCGGCGATGAGCAGGCGGACGTCCGGCTCGGCCAGCAGCGCGTACGCCTCCAGCAGGTCCAGCGAACCCTTGCGCGGCTCGATCCCGCCCACCGCCAGGACGTACCGGCCACGCGACGACGAACGCTCAGCCGTGGCGAACCGGTCGTAGTCGACACCGTTCGGGATGACCGTCGCCTCGATGCCCCAGCCCTCGCGGACCTCCGCCGCGACCGCCTCCGACACGCAGAGGTGCGCGTACGGCCGGACGATCGCGCGTTCGTGGCAGGCCGCCAGCTCCGGCGTCGTGAAGGTGTCCAGGTGGTGGATCGTCCGGACGCACCGGTCGACCGCGTTGGCGCTGATGCAGTCTTGCGCGTGCACGACGTCGTACTCGCCGGGCGTGAACGCCGCGCGCAGCACCGCGATCGACCGCAGGATCCGCTCCCCCACCGACTCGCCCGGCACGTCCGGGAACGGCACGATCGACAACCGCACCCGCGGGTCGACCGGCCGGAAGAACCCGTCGTCGCCGCCACGGCCGAGCGTCCACACCGTGACGTCCTCGCCGAGCGCCGCGAGGGCCTCGGCCAAGGCGAGGGTGTGCACGACCCCGCCGCGTGGCTTCGTCGAGTAGCTCAGCAGGGCGATGCGCATCAGGCCTCCCGGTATGCCGCGGGTTTCCGTTCCCCCAGGTGGTGCAGTACGCGCCGGGCGTTGGCGATCTCCAGCTCGACGTCCAGCTCGGCGACCGCGATGCCGGCCTTCGACCACGTGCGGGCCAGGATTTCGCCGCCCGGGCCGACGACCTTGGCCTGGCCGAGGAACCGCATCCCGCCCATCGCGCCGGTCTGGTTGGACGAAACCAGCACGACCTGGTTCTCCGCCGCGCGCGCCTGGTCGTAGAGGTCGAACAACCGCGACTGGCGGTCCTGCGCCATCCGCGGCGCGCGGTTGGTGATGCTCGTCGGCCACGCGCTCAGGCACGCGACGACGTCGGCGCCGTCGACCGCGAGGGACCGCGCCGACTCCGGGAACGTCTTGTCGTAGTCGATCAGCATGCCCAGCCGCCCGACCGGCGTGTCGAACGCGGCGAACGCGTCACCCGGCTCGTACGCGACGCTCTCCCCCGGCGGCTGGTGCA
Organism: Amycolatopsis stemonae; assembly: GCF_054781455.1. Classification (NCBI taxonomy): domain Bacteria; kingdom Bacillati; phylum Actinomycetota; class Actinomycetes; order Pseudonocardiales; family Pseudonocardiaceae; genus Amycolatopsis; species Amycolatopsis stemonae. The sequence goes on from NZ_BAAGUJ010000012.1 coordinate 221,165, forward strand.
CTTTCCGGTGCCGCCCGAGCACCCCGTCCCCGGTGACGCACACCGCGGCGTTGTAGCGGCGCGGCCCGTCGGCTTCGCAGTAGCCGAGGCAGACGACCATCTCCGCGGCCAGGGACGCGACCGTCTTCAGCTCCGCGCAGTCCGGGTCGAGTGCCGGGGGCAGGGCTTCGGGGTCGGGGTGGCGCAGGTCGGCGAGGTAGCCGCCGAGCGCGGCGTCCGGCAGCACCAGCAGTGCCGCGCCGGACGAGCGCGCGTGGTCGATCAGCGTCGCGATGCGCTGCAGGTCGAAGTCGAGGTCGCGGCCGAAGTGCGCGGCGACGGCGGCGATCCGGATCTGCCCCATTCACGGGACACTAACCGGGTAGGCGTCGGGCCGTCTGTCCGCCAGGTGCCCCATCGAGCGGCGCGCCGTGGCCAGGGCCTCGGGGACGTCGATTTCCGCGATGGCCATGCCCTCGGTGACACCGGTGTCGGCGAGGATCTCGCCGCCGGGGTCGACGATCTTCGCGCTCGAGACGAACCGGAGGTCGCCGAAGGCGCCGGACTGGTTGGCCGAGAGCCAGACGATCTGGTTCTCCAGCGCGCGGGCGCGGTCGAACAGGTCGAACCGGCGTTTCCAGCGGTCCTGCGCGAGGTCGGCGGCCGGGTTGGTCCGGCTGCCGGGCCACGCGCTCATGCAGACGACGATCTCGGCGCCGTCGAGCGCGAGGGCCCGCGCGGACTCCGGGAACGCCTTGTCGTAGCAGATCAGCATGCCCAGCCGCCCGACCGGCGTGTCGAACGCGGTGAAGGCGCGCCCGGCGCCGTAGCTGGCGTTCTCGGCGAGCGGCTGGTGCACCTTGCGGTGGTGGCCCAGCACTCCGTCGCCGGTCACGCAGACCGCGGAGTTGTACCGGCGGTCGTCGTCGAGTTCGCAGTACCCGGCCGTGACGACGAGGTCGCCCGCCAGCGCGGCCAAGCGCCGGATCTCCGGCCCGTCGGCGGCGAGCGCGGGCGGCCCTTCGGCCCCGCCGTCGAGGTTGGCGAGGTAGCCGCCGAGGGCCGCCTCCGGCAGCGCCAGCAAGCGCACGCCCTCGGCCTTCGCTTCGCCGATCAGCTTTTCGATGCGCGCGAAGTCGCCTTCGAGGTCGCGGTCGAAGGGCGCGGCGACCGCGGCCATCCTGAGTGTCGTCATGAGTTCCCCAATCCGGTGACGCCGCCGTCGATGGCGGGCGTCCGTTCGCCGTCGGGCCAGCGCAGCGTGACGCCGGTGCCCGCGACCAGTTCGCCGCAGTCCGCGGTGACCGCCGGGCCCGCCGGCGCGGGCGCGCCCGCGGTGAGCATCGCGAAGCCCGGGAAGCAGGTCAGCCAGTCCCCTGTGGACGCTCCCCGCGGCCGGGGCACGCCCTCGACGTCCAGCACCGCGCCGCAGCCGGACGCTTCGGCGAGCATCCCCAGCGTGCCCGCGATGCCGGCCATCGAGACGTCCTTGGCCGCCGCCGGTTTGGCGGCGGCGACCGAGCCGAGCAGGGCACGCAGCTCGGGTGTGCGGCGGAAGCTCGTCGAGTCCCACTGACGTCCGGTGTAGCCGGGCCGCCAGCCGCCGCCGAGGTCGGCGGTGAGCCAGACGCCCTGTCCCGGCTTCCCGCCCCCGCCGGGCACGGGTTCGGTGGCGCGGCCCAGCGCGGTGACCGACAGCGAAGCCGGGACGCCGAACTGGGTGTGCCCGCCGAGCACCGGCACGCCGTACGCCTCACTCGCTCTCCGCAGTCCACTGAGGACACGGGCGGCGAAGGACGCGTCGCGTGCGCCGAGCGCGTCGAGCAGGCCGGTCGGGGTGGCCCCCATCGCGGCCAGGTCGTTGAGGTTGACCAGCACCGAGCACCAGCCCGCCCATTCCGGGTCGCGCTCGACCATGGACGGGATGATCGCGTCGCAGGCCGCGACGACGTCGGTGCCGGGCAGCGGGACGCCGTCGTCGCCGACGAAGCCCGGTACGCCGGTGAGCCCGCGCAGCAGCGGGCCGAGCGCGGCCTTGGTCGCCCTCGCCAGGGCGGCGATCCGGCCGATCGGCCACCGCATGAGCACGTGGTCGTGGCCGGCGACGGTCACCGGCCGCACCCGCTGCCAGCCGAGCCGCGTGAAGAGCCGTTCCGTGCGGGTCTGCACGGTGGCCTCGAACCGCAGTGCGCCTTCGGTTTCGGCTCGCGCGCAGGCCGCGCGGACCAGCGCCGAGCCGATCCCGGGTGGCGACCCGGGCGCGACGACCAGGCGGCCGCCCTGCCACCAGCCGAGGTCCGGGCCGTCGGTGGCCGGGCCGAGCCGGACGCCGCCTCGCACCTCCCCTGACGCGTCCCGGGCGACCAGGACCAGGGTGCGCGGGTCGGTGTCGTGGTCGTCGAGGTCGTGCCCCACGAAAAGCCCTTGCCGGGCCACGAAAGCCTCGTGCCGCAGCGCGCGGTACGCGCTCAGTCCATTGTGGTCGGCTTCGGCGATGGCGAACGCCGGGCGCGCGGCGACGCTGCGGACGTCGCCGAGCAACGCGAGGATGTCGTGGTCCACGTCAGCCTCCCGCCGCGCTGAGCAGGCCGCAGGCACCGCACGCGGCACAGCCCGCACCTTGGTCGGCGCCGGTCATCCCGGCCGCGCGGAGCAACGCCGCGATCCGGCTGGTGACTTCGGCGACCAGCGACGGCGAAGGGGCGACCTCGCCGTCCCGCCGGGCCAGCGTCCCGGCCATCGGCCGCATCGGCACGGCGAACGGGTAGACACCCCGGTCGATGAGCCTTCCCGCGCCTTCGACCAGCTCGTCCGGGTCCTCGCCGAGCCCGATCAGCAGGTAGGTCGAGACCCGGTTGCGGCCGAAGACCCGGACCGCCTCCGCCCACGCGGCTTCGTACTCCGCCAGGGGAACGGTCGACTTGCCCGGCATCCAGCGCCGCCGGACCTCGTCGTCGAGGGACTCGACGTGGATGCCGATCGACGTCGCCCCGGCGTCCCGCAGGTCCTTCAGGACGCCGAGGTCGCCCGGCGGCTCGATCTGGACCTGGATCGGCAGGCCCGGGACGGCGTCGAGCACCGCCCGGACGCACCGGACGAGGTGCCGGGCCCCGCGGTCGGGCCCGGACGTCGTCCCCGTCGTCATCACCATCTGCCGGACGCCGTCGAGCCGCACCGCCGCTTCGGCGACTTCCGCGAGCTGTGCGGGCGTCTTCGCGGCCACTGTGGACCCCGCCCGCAGCGACTCCTCGATGGTGCAGAAGCGGCAGCGCTGGTCCTCGGCGTACCGGATGCACGTCTGCACGACGGTCGTCGCGAGGACGTCCTTCCCGTGCATCAGGGCGATCTTCGGGTACGGGACGCCGTCCGAAGTGGACAGGTCGTAGAACTTCGGCCGGCCCACCGGCGTCACGCTGAGGCCGAGGTCGATGGTGTCGCGGAAGATCCGCCCTTCGCGGACTTCGTACGGGCTGTCGGAGTTCAAGGGCAGCGTGGCGTTGGCACCGTCGACGACCAGATGCCCGTCGTCGCTCGGCCCAGCGCCCTTGCTGCGCTGCACAGGTGCGTCCACACGCACCCCGCGGACGGCGATGTCGGCGCGGGTGTCCAGATCTTCTTCGATGCCAACGCGCATGAGCCGCTCCCTAGAACATGTAGGTGGAGTTGATGATCGCGCCCTTGCGCGCGTAGTGGATCAGCGCGTCCTGGACGTCGAGGGGGTGCGTCGGGATGACGCCCTCGATGAGGTCCTCCTCGCGCGCACCGTGCAGCGACAGGCCGAACCGGCAGCAGTAGGCCTTGCCGCCCTCGCTGATGAACGTCTTGAGCTGGTCGTTGATGTTCAGCTCGCCCGGGAACGCGGCGTTGCCGGTGGTCGGGAAGCCGCGCGTGGCCAGGCAGTTCAGCGAACCCGGGCCGTAGAAGTAGATCGCGGCTTCGAAGCCCTTCCGCAGCGCGCGGGTCGCCTGCAGGATCGCGACGAAGCTCACCGACGACTCGTGCGCGATGCCGTGCACGAGGGTGAAGTAGCTCTGGCCGGGTTCGGCCTGGTAGTCCGGGAAGACCTTGGTCCCGCCGTACAGGTTGGAGCCCTGCGGCAGCGACGGGTGCGGGATCTCGTCGAGGCTGGTCTTCTCGGTCTCGGTCAGCTCTGCCATCGGTCTATTTCCCTTTCTTCGGTCCGTACAGCACGTCGAAAGTGCCGCGGAAAACCATTTCGGCGAGCTCGCCGTCGCCGGCCGCGGCGGCCAGCTTGGCGAGTTCGCCCTCGTGATCGCCCCACGGCTGGTCGGAGGCGAACAGCACGCGGTCGTGGCCGAGGCCGCGCCGCGAGATCTCGTCCACGAGCCAGCGGGGGGTGAAGCCGATCGCCCAGGACAGGTCCGTGTAGACCTGCTTCCCCGCGGCGATCCAGTCGAAGAACCGGCCTCCGACGAGTTTGATGTGCCCGCTCATCCCGCCACCGAAGTGCACGAGGTGCAGCTTGACGTCGTCGGCGTAGGCGTCGACGAGCTTGCCGACCTCGTCGATGTCCGACGCCGCGCCCGGCGAGGTGTGGACGTGCACGACGAGGTCGTGCGCTCGCGCGGTGGCGAAGATCTTGTCCAGCTGCGGCTTGCAGGCCGAGTCGGACGCCTTGCCCCCCAGCAGGAAGCTGAGCTTCAGGGCTCGCACACCGGGTTCGCCCACCAGCTTCAGGGCGGCGTCGGTCCGGTCGGCGTCTTCGGCCCGCGGGGACACCCACAGCGCCGCGCTGATCCGGTCGTCCTTGCCCGCCGCCTCGACGCAGAGTTCGTTGAAGGAGAACGCGATCGCCGGGTCCGGGACGCCGTAGTTCGGGATCACCAGCGCGCGTTCGGTACCCTCGCGGTCCAAATCGGACAGCAGCTCGCCGATCGTCGCGCGGCTGCCGATCGCGGGGGCGACCGGCGGGCCGCCGTAGAACGGGTACGCCGGCAGCACGCCCAGGTGCCGGTGGGCGTCGTTGGTCCAGCGCATCACGCCACCGTCCTCGGGGCGACCCAGTCGTCGTCGGCCGGGTAGGTGCTCGCCGGCGTGCCGGAGAGCCACCGGACGTCCCCGCGGCCGCCGCCGGTGATCCGCCGGGCCAGGTACTCCGCGTCCGCGGCGACGCCGCAGAACCGGCCGGAACCCCAGGTGTGCTGCCACGGCAGGCCGAGGAAGTACAGGCCGGGACAGCTGGTGACGCCGCGGTGGTGGGTCGGGTAGCCCTTGCCGTCGAAGACCGGGACGTCGATCCAGCGGTGGTCACGGCCGAAACCGGTGCTCCAGACGACCGCCGAAAGCGCTTCCGTGTCGAGGGTGCGAGGGCCGTCCGGCGGTTCCCAGACCGGCTTGTACCGTTCCTCCCGTGGCGCCGGAACACCGTTCTCGAGCAGGTACGCGTCGATGGAGTCCTTGATGCCTTCGGACACCGCGTCCGCGCTGTCGAGGTTGCGGCGCAGGTCGTCCGCGAAGCTCAACTGTCCATTTCGGACCCCGGTGAGCCGTCCGTAGAGCTGCATGCCCTCGGTGGCGAAGGCGCGCAGGTCGATGTCGTGCCCGCCGTCGCGGCCGGTGACGTAGTGGTTGGCCCGGAACCGGACGGCGTCCGCGTCGGCGAACTCGTCGATTCCCCGGGCGTAGTAACCCATGTCGTCGAGCCAGGCGACGACGTCCCGGCCGCGGTAGCGCCGCGCCACCCGCGGCGCCGACCCGACGGCGAGGTGCACCCGCCGTCCGGCCAGGTGCAGGTCTTCGGCGATCTGGCAGCCGGACTGCCCGGTCCCGACGACCAGCACGTCGCCGTCGGGCAGCTGCGCGGGGTTGCGGTACTCGGCCGAGTGCAGCTGGACGACGTGGTCCGGCAGCCGTTCGGCCAGGCGGGGTTTCAGCGGCACCTGGTACGGGCCGGTGGCCAGCACGACGTGGTCGGCGGTCAGTTCGCCGGCCGACGTCGTGAGCCGGAAGCCACCGCCCGGCAGCTGCCGCAGCCGCGTCGCTTCGACGCCCTCGTACAGCGGGACGTCGAACTCCTTCACATACGCCTCGAGGTAGGCGACGATCTCGTCGCGGACCATGAACCCCTCGGGATCATCACCCGCGTAGGGGAATCCGGGCAGCCGGCACTGCCAGTTCGGCGTGACCAGGCAGAAACTGTCCCAGCGGCGGGTCCGCCATTCGTGCCCCGCGCGCTCGCGTTCGAGCACCACGTGCCCGACCCCGGCGGAGGTCAGGCAATGGGACATCGAAAGTCCCGCCTGGCCGCCGCCGACCACGATCACCGGCCGATGCAAGCCGTCGAGCTGGAAGTTCATGCCGAGCAGTTCACCGGGCAGGTATTTCCGAACGGTTTCATCCGGAACATCGGCGTGTTACCAGAACCGCGGTGAGTAACGCTTCCCCTGCCGTGCGTTTAACACCGTCCCGGCGCCGTTCATCGCCGCGGCGTGGCTCTGACCGTCACCAGATCGGTTGCCACAGGTCGCAGTGGTGGGCGGCCGCGGTGTCGTCGAGCCGGACGGCGCCCGGGGCCAGGCTGAGGACCGCGCGGGAGTCCGGGGTCATCGCCTGCTGGGCCGGTACGCCTTGCGCCGACGGCACTCCGGTGCGGGCGAAGCTGCTCCAGTAGTCGATCATCGTCTCGGCCAGGTGGGCGCGGCCCGGTTCGCCGACCTCGTTCTTCCCGCCGAGGTCGAACAGGTACGGCAGGTCGGTCGCGTGGGCCGCGCCGTGGCTCAGCTCGCCGCTCGGGGTGCCGGTGACGTCCGGCGGGTCCGGGTCGGCGAATTCGTAGCCGTAGACCCGGGTTTTCGCGGCCAGCTGCCGGTCGGCGGCGAGCGTGCGGCAGCTCCACGCGCTGTCGGTGATCACGTGGGCCCACGCCACCGGCGCCGAGGGGAACGCGGTCAGCGGGTAGCGCTGCAGCACCTGCGGCGCGTTCGCCCCGAAGGCCGCCGCGACCAGCCGCGGGTAGGTCTGCGGGGTGATCGCCTGCGGATCGGCGGCCACCGCCGCCGCGACGAACGAGTTGTGCTCGTCGTGGTTCCCGCCCGACAGCACCGGGATCGCCGCCACCTTGCCGTCGCGGACCGCGGCGGCGGGGTCGGCCGGCAGCAGGTCGGTGCCGTAGCTGAGGTGGTCGGAGAAGGTCTGGGTGATCTTGGACAACGCCGCAACCGGCAGGCCGCGGAGGCAGTCGAGCGGCTCGGGTTGCGGGCAGCCCGCCGTCTTCGCCGCTTGGAGCCCGTCCTGCTGCGTGGTGGCCACCGGCTTGTACGGCGTTTCGGCCGGGATGCCGGGGAACAGGCCGCCCGCGGGCCAGCTCAGCGCGCACGACCCCGAGGAGATGGCGATCCGCTGGACGAGCCCCGCCGCGGCCGGGGAGGTCAGCAGCGCGCAGGCGGCCATGCCGCCCGCGGACTCGCCGAACACCGTGAGGTTGCCGGGGTCGCCGCCGAACGCGGCGGCGTTGTCCTTGGCCCAGCGGGTGCCCGCGAGCTGGTCGGCGAACCCGAACGTGCCGGAGCCGCCGAGCCCGGGCAGGCCCAGGTAGCCGAAGACGCCGAGCCGGTAGTTGACCGTCACGACCACGACGTTCCCGCGGTCGGCGAGGCGCTGCGCGTCGTAGTCCGCGCCGGAGCCCGAGGTGAACCCGCCACCGTGCCACCAGACCATCACCGGCAGCTTCGCACCGGCTCGCGCGCCGCGGGGCGTGGTGACGTTGAGGAACAGGCAGTCCTCCGCGTCGGAGGGTTTCGCCCCGGGCGTGGACGCGGTCTGCGCGCACGACGGTCCCGCCTCGGTCGCCTCGACGACCCCCGGGGCGGCCGGCGCGGGCTGCGGCGGGGTCCAGCGCCGGGCGCCGGTGGGCGCGAGCGCGTAGCGGACCCCGAGGAACTGCCGCGTCGACGCGGTGGCCAGGCCGTGCAGCTTGCCGCTGGTGGTGTCGACGGTCAGCGACGCGTCGCCGGTGTCCCCGCTCGAACACCCCGACAGCACGACGACGGCCGCGGCCAGCACCGCGATGGTGCGTTTCCGTGATCCCCCGGTCTTCATGATCCGACCATAGGACCGCGCCGGAATTCGGGCAGATCTTGTTTCGGACCAGGTCAAACCGGGTACCACTGGATCTATCAACCTGGGTTGATGTATCTTCGGCCGGTGGAACCCCCGGTTTTCGTGCGGTTGATGGCGGATCCGGTGCGCTGGCGGCTGGCTCGCGAACTGGCCGCCGGCGACCGGCGCGTCCGGGAGCTCGTCACGGCCGTCGGGCAACCGCAGAACCTGGTGTCCTACCACCTGCGCCGGCTGCGCTCGGCCGGGCTGGTGACGGCGCGGCGCAGCAGTTTCGACGGCCGGGACAGCTACTACCACCTCGACCTCGCTCGCTGCGCCGAGGCCTGGGCCGAGGCCGGCGCGGCCCTGCACCCCGGGTTCGGGCCCGCGGCCGGCGCGAACCGCCGGGGACGCACCCGCGTGCTGTTCCTCTGCACCGGCAACAGCGGCCGGTCCCCGCTGGCGGAAGCCTTGCTGCGGCACCATGCGCGGGACGCCGTCGACGTCGTCAGCGCCGGCAGCCACCCGAAACCCCTGCACCCCGAGGCCGTGCGCGTCGCCGCCGAGTACGGGATCACCCTCGAGCACGAGCCGACGCACCTGGATTCGCTGCGTCGACGGCGGTTCGACTGGGTGATCAGCCTGTGCGACAAGGTCCGGGAGGTCGCCCCCGCGTTCCCCGGACGGCCGGTGACGATCCACTGGAGCCTCGCCGACCCCGCCCGCGAACCCGATCCGGGCCGCGCGTTCCGGCGCACCGCCGCCGAGCTGGCCACCCGGATCCGGTTCCTGCCCCTCACTCCCTCGACCGATGCGGAGGAGACCCGGCCATGACCACCGACCTGACCACCCTCGTGAGCGTGCGGTACCTCGTCGACGACGTCGACGCCGCGATCGCCTTCTACACCGAGCACCTCGGGTTCACCGTGCGGACGCGGTTCGCGCCGGCGTTCGCCGACGTCACCCGCGCGAACCTGCGGCTGCTGCTGAGCGGGCCGGCCAGTTCGGCCGGGCGGACCCTGCCCGGCGGCGCCCGGCCCGTTCCCGGCGGCTGGAACCGGATCCACCTGATCGTCGAGGACATCGACGCCGAGGTGGCCCGGCTGCGCGCGGCCGGGGTCGCGTTCCGCAGCGACGTCATCAGCGGCCCCGGCGGCCGCCAGATCGTGCTCGACGACCCGGCGGGCAACCCGGTCGAGCTGTTCCAGCCCCGCCCCTGACCCACGACCGTTCCGGGAAGGCACGACGATGACCAGCGGCAGCTCCCCCGCGCTCGCGCGACGGCTGGGTACCGGCGACGCCGTCGTGATCGGGCTCGGCTCGATGATCGGCGCCGGCGTCTACGCGGCGTTCGGGCCCGCGGCGAAGGCCGCCGGCAGCGGCCTGCTCATCGGGTTGGTGCTGGCCGCGGTCGTGGCGTACTGCAACGCCACCTCCTCGGCGCAGCTGGCCGCGCAGTACCCGACCTCCGGTGGCACGTACGCCTACGGCCGCGAACGGCTCGGCCCGTGGTGGGGGTTCACCGCGGGCTGGGCGTTCGTCGTCGGCAAGACCGCCTCGTGCGCGGCCATGGCGTTGACGTTCGCGACCTACGCGGTGCCCGGCCCGTGGTGGCTGCAGCGTCTCGTCGCCGTCGCCGGCGTCCTCGCCCTGGCCGTGCTCAACAGCCGGGGCGTCACCCGCACCGCGCAGCTGACCCGGGTGCTGGTCACGATCACGCTCGTCGCGCTGGCCGTGCTGGTCGCGGGCATCGCCTTCGGCGGCGGCGCCACGCCCGAGCACCTCGGTGGCGCCGGCGCGTGGACGTCCGGCGGGCTCTACGGCATCCTGCAGGCCGCCGGGCTGCTCTTCTTCGCCTTCGCCGGGTACGCCCGGATCGCCACCATGGGCGAGGAAGTCCGCGACCCGAAGCGGGCGATCCCGCGCGCCATCCCGCTCGCGCTCGGCATCGCGGTGCTCGTCTACCTCGTGATCGGCGTCGCCGCGCTGCTCGCGTCCGGCCCGGGGCGGCTGGCCGGATCCGCCGCCCCGCTGACGACGGCCGTCACCGACGCGGGCGCGGGCGCGCTCGCCCCGGTCGTGCGGGTCGGCGGCGCGGTGGCCAGTCTCGGCGCGCTGCTCGCGTTGATCGCCGGGATCGGGCGCACCAGCCTGGCGATGGCCCGCAACCGCGACCTGCCGGCGTGGCTCGCCGCGGTCCACCCCCGGTACCAGGTCCCGCACCACGCCGAATTCGCGCTCGCCGCGGTCGTTTCGGTGCTCGTCCTGACCGCCGACTTGCGGGGTGTCATCGGGTTTTCGTCGTTCGGCGTGCTGCTCTACTACACGATCGCGAACCTCGCGGCCTTCACCCAGCGACCGCCGGACCGCCGGTGGCCACGTTGGCTGCAGGTCCTGGGACTGGCCGGCTGCCTCGTCCTGGTGACGACGTTGCCGTGGCCGTCGATCGTGGCCGGGGTCGCGGTGTTCGCGGTCGGTCTCGCCGGCTGGTCAGTTCGACGGCTGCGCGGGCCGGCTCGCCGGGATGGTGGCGAGCGCCGCCAGTGACAGCTCCAGGGCGGCGTGCCGGTGCGCGGCCCGCGTCGCGTCCGCGCGGCGGGCGGCTGCGGCCAGGTAGGCGGCGATCCGGATCCGCAGTCCCCGCAGGTGGACCAGGTCGACGGCGAACGTGGAGACCGGCCGGTACCCCGGCGCGGGCTCGTCGGTGCGGCAGGGGCCGGTGAGGTAGACGAAGTCGTCGTCCGGGTCCAGCCGCGGCGCCGACCAGACGGTGGCGTCCCCGGCCTTGCTGTCCCCGCGGCGGGCGCGGGCCAGCCAGTAGACCGGCAGCTTCAGCACTTCGCCCAGGACCTTGTCGAACGCGGCGAGGTCGGACTCGGCCATGGCGAGCCCGTGTCCGCTCCACACCCGCGGCGACCAGTAGTCGCCGGTGGCGGCGTGCGTGACGCTCGCGGTGTCACCGGACGCGATGATCGTCCAGTCGGCCACGGTGGTGAGAGTCGGCATGGCACCTCCCTGCGGACGCGGCCCCCTCGGATCGGCACAACGTAGTGACTCATGTCCGTTGCGTGGTACCACTGGGCGGCCCACGCCGTTGCGCCGACCGGCCGGACGCGCGCTGAACCCCGAGGTCAGGGACGCGCTCCCCGAAGCCGGACAGAAAGGTGTTCACTTGACATTCATCCGCTGACCACCAAATCGAGGTAACGCGGCGACACCGGCGTGCAAGCGCGGCGACCGGCACGGCGGATATCGTCGCCGGGCGCCCGTGCGGCTGTGCCTTCGCCCGGCAGGCGTCCGCACGCGGACGGATCCGGCACGAACGCGCACCCTGACAGCCGGGGCCGAAGGCGGCAAGGTGACCGCATGACACTGCCCGCCCTTCCCGAAGAGTCCTTCCGGCGCGTGCTCTGCGTCGTCGCGCATCCCGATGACATGGAGTACGGCGTGTCCGCCGCGGTCGCCCGGTGGACCGCTCGCGGCATCGAAGTCGGCTACCTGCTGCTCACCCGCGGCGAAGCCGGCATGCCGAACCCGCCCGAGGAGACGGCCCGCCTGCGCGTCGCCGAGCAGCGCGCCGCCTGCGACGTCGTCGGCGTCGCGCACCTGACCGTCCTCGAGCACCCGGACGGTGTGCTCGTCTACGGCCTCGACCTGCGCCGCGACATCTGCCGGGAGATCCGCCGGTTCAAGCCCGACGTCGTGTTCCGCACCGGCCACGAGGTCGAGACGCCCTACGGCTTCGACCAGGCCGACCACCGTGCGGCCGGGCTCGCGGCGCTCGACGCGGTGCGCGACGCCGGGAACCGGTGGGTCTTCCCGGAGCAGATCGACGACGAGCACCTCGAACCGCATTCCGTGCGCTGGCTGCTCAGTCCCGCCTTCGGGGGCACCGCGACCCACGGTGTCGACGTCACCGGCGAGCCGCTGCGCCGCGGCGTCGCCTCGCTGGAAGCGCACGCCGCCTACCTCGCCGCACTCCCGGACCACCCCGCCCCCGCGGACTTCATCCCGGCGTTCGCCGCGATGAGCGGCAAGGCCATGGGGGTCGAGCACGCCGTCCTGTTCCGCGCCCACGACCTGGAGGCACCGCCGGACTTCCCCGCCGACGAGGACTGACGCGGACGGGTTTCGAGCACGTTCTTGCAGCCCAACGTCACCTTCGTGACGAATGTTGATTGATTATGGCGCACTTCTTGCGACTTTGTGCACCTTCATGCAGACTGCGTGCACGCTGCCCGTGTGGAGACTCGAGGAGTTCCGATGCGCCCTGCCTTGTCGTCCGGATCGGCTCACCCGAGGAGTGCCCTCGCGCTGGCGGCCGCCGTCCTCGTGCTGGCCGGCGCGGCCGCGGCACCGGCCGCAGCCGCGCCGCCCGCCGCGGGCTACACCATCTCCGTCGGCGCCAAGGGCGGCTGGTCGGCGCCGACCGACTCGCCGGCGGCGCCCTACCTCGACAAGGACGGCAAGTTCTACTTCCAGCAGTCCGCGGCCCTCTACGGCGCCGACGACCCGCGTGAGTGGGAGTTCTACAGCGGCCGCGACTTCGACAGCTTCGCCAAGGACCCGGTCAGCGGCGCGGTGAACCCGGCGAACCCCGACGACCGCAACGACGACACCACCTGGCGGTGCAACACCAGCCCCACCGGCGTGACGGCGACCAGCCCGCCGGCCGGTTCGCGGTACGCGCAGAAGAACTACTGCGACCTCGTCGGCACCTGGGTCGACCCGGACACCGGCGACTGGTACGGCCTGGTGCACAACGAATTCACGCCGCAGCCCTTCGGCGACGGCCTGCACTACGACGCGATCGACTACGCCGTGTCCGCCGACCAGGGCCGGACGTGGAAGATCGAGGCGCACGTCCTCACCTCGCCCCACAGCACCCAGCGCGGCGACACGACGGCGTTCCCGAACCAGACCTACTACTACGGCGACGGCGACCAGCGGCTCTACGTCGACACGGCGTCCGGCTACTTCTACGTCTTCTACGGCTCGCGCGTGGTCGACAAGACCGGCAGCTGGAAGGCGTTCTACTCCCACGTCGCGCGGGCGCCGATCGCCTCGAAGATGGCGCCCGGCTCGTGGCGCAAGTGGTACGACGGCGCGTGGTCGCAGCCCGGCGTGGGCGGCAAGGAAAGCAACCAGGTGCCGGTGACCTCCGCCGGCGACACCGGCTACACGCCGCCCGCCAAGGAGTACGACCCCGCCAACACCGGCACGGCGGACCAGCAGGTCGCGGCGGGCACCATGCCGGCGACGTCGCCGCTGTTCGTCATGGACATCACCTACAACGCCTACCTCGGCCTCTACCTCGGCGAGCCGCAGGCGGTCGACCAGAGCGGCAACGCCCCGCAGCAGTACTACGTCACCGACGACCTGGCCACGCAGAAGTGGTACCCGATCGGCGGCACGGGCGGCTACCACACGGCGTCGTGGTACCGGTGGTTCGTCGACGGCGTGAACAGGACCGGTTCCTCCATCGTGGGCAAGGACTTCCGCGCGTACTGCTCCTTCGGCTGCTCCGGCGGCGCTTCGAGCGAGTACGTGAACGTGTCGGTGGACAACGCGAAGCACGCGGCGGTGCCGTTCGACCCGGCCAAGTCCTACCGGATCGCCAGCGGTGACGGCCGGGTGCTCGCCCAGGTCGCCAACAGCTCCGCGACGACGTCGGTCGCGGCGGGCGACGGCTCGTCGGCGCAGGCGTGGTCGTTCACCGGCAACGGTGACGGCTCCTACCGGATCACCAACGCCGCGACCGGCGGGCTGCTCGGCGTCGCCTCGTCCTCGACGGCCACCCGGGCGTGGGGCACGGCGCCGACCGTGACGGCCGCCGGCACCCCGGCCGTCGGTCAGCAGTGGTTCGTCATCCCGGGCGCGGCGGGGACGTACCGCCTGGTCAACCGCTACAGCGGCCTGGTGCTCGGGATGTCCGGGACAGCCGGGCGGCAGGCTGAGACCACCCCGGTCCGGCATTGGACGGACACCACGGGCAGCCCGGTCGGCGGTGGCCGCACCGCGGCCCAGCAGACGCTGTCCATCACCCCGGTGAGCCCCGGGCCCGACGGCACCCACGTCCTGACCGTGGGCGGCAAGGCCCTGGATGTACCCAGCCACAGCAAGACCCCGGGGACGCACCTGGTCACGTGGACCGCGAACGGCGGCGCGAACCAGCGCTGGACCTTCACCCGCCAACCGGACGGCTCCTACGAACTGCGCAGCGCCGAATCGGGTCTGTGCGCGGACGTCGAGGGCGGAGCCACGACGGCCGGGGCGGCCGTCATCCAGTGGACGTGCACGGGCGGGGACAACCAGCACTGGACCGCCACCCGGCGGGCCGACGGCGGCTACACCCTGACCTCGGTCCACAGTGGACTCGCCATGACCACGGCCGGGCCCGCGGACGGCGCGGCCGTCACCCAGCAGCGCGGCAACCAGGGATGGACGCTCTCGTGACCCGCCTGCACCGGACGTCCCTCCGGCTGCCCGCGGCCGAGCTGGGGCCGGAGAACCCGCTGCCACCACTGGTGAAGCCGGAAGCCGTCGCGTCGGTGTCCAATGTGGACGAGCTGCCCGCCGACCTGGCCGTCGGGCTGGCGTACGGCCGGCTCGACACCGTGCTGCCGTACCGGCTGCAGGACGGCTACACGCGGGAGCGCCGGACCCGCGAACTGCCCGCGCTCGTGCTGGAGAACGACCGGCTGCGGGCGACGATCCTGCCGTCGCTGGGCGGCCGGCTGTGGTCGCTCGTCCACCGGCCCTCCGGCCGTGAGCTGCTCTACCGCAACCCCGTCTTCCAGCCCGCGAACCTGGCCTTGCGCGACGCGTGGTTCGCGGGCGGCGTCGAATGGAACCTCGGCAGCACCGGGCACACGGCGCAGACCTGCGCGCCGATGTTCGCGGCCGCGGTCGACGGCCCGGACGGGACGCCGGTGCTGCGGCTGTGGGAGTGGGAACGCACCCGGGACCTGCCCTACCAGCTGGACTTCTGGCTCCCGGACGGTGCCGAGCACCTGTTCGTCGGCGTCCGGATCCGCAACCCGCACCCGCACGACGTCCCGGTCTACTGGTGGTCGAACACCGCCGTGCCGCAGACGCCGTCGACGCGCGTGCTCGTGCCCGCGGACCGGGCCTGGCACTACGGCTATTCGGGACGGCTCGACCTCGTCGACGTCCCCGGCGAGCTGACCTACCCGGCGCGCGCCACGGCGGCCGCGGACTACTTCTTCGAGCTCGCCTCGGACCGCCCGTGGATCGCCGCGGTCGACGACTCCGGCACCGGCCTCGCCCAGGTGTCCACCGCCCGGCTGCGCGGCCGGAAACTGTTCCTGTGGGGCGAGTCCCCCGGCGGCCGCCGCTGGCAGGACTGGCTCGCCCCGGGCGCCGGGACGGGCTACCTGGAGATCCAGGCGGGGCTGGCCCGCACGCAGCTGGAGCACCTCCGCCTGCCCTCGGGCGAGTCGTGGGACTGGCTCGAGGCGTACGGCCCGGTCACCGCGGAGGTGCACGACTGGGCAACCGCGACCCACGCCGTCGCCCGGCAGCTGCCGCCCGCGGAACGGCTCGACGAGCTCCACCGGGCGTGGCGGCGCGTCGCGGACGTCGAGCCGGGCGCACTGCTGGCCACCGGTTCGGGCTGGGGTGCGCTGGAGACCCTCCGCATGGTGACCGACCTGCCGGGCACGCCCTTCCCCGCGGAGTCGCTGGGTCCGGAGCAGCAGCCGTGGCTGGACCTCCTCGACGGCGAGCCGCCGCGGGCGGACCACCGGCTCCCGCCGCCCGCGACGCTGGTCAACCGCTACTGGGCCGACCTGATGGACCACGCGCCGGACACCTGGCTGACGTGGTACCACCGCGGCGTCGCCCGGTGGGCCGCCGGGCAGCACGAGGCGGCCCGGGTGGCGTGGAAGTCGTCGGTGGCGGCGACGGAAAACGCGTGGGCGCTGCGCAACCTCGCCGTCGCCACCGCGGACCCGGCCGAAGCGGCGCGGCTGTCCGTGCGTGCCCTCGAACTCGCGCCGGACGTGCGGCCGTTGCTCGTCGAGGCGGTGTCCGCGCAGCTGGCCGCCGGACACGCACGGACGGCATTGTCCTTGCTCCCGGCGAAAGCCGACGGACGGCTCGCCCTCCTGACGGCGCTCACCCGGCTCGCCTTGGGCGACCACGAGGGCGCGAAGGCCGTGTTCGACGCGGGCTTCGAGGTCGCGAACATCCGGGAAGGCGAGACGTCGTTGTCGGACACGTGGGCCACGCTCTCGGCCGGCCCGTTGCCGCGGCGGTACGACTTCCGGATGAAGTGACTACCCGAATTCGACGACGGCGCGGTACCGCGCGCGGCCCCGGCGGACGCGGTCGATCGCCGCGTCGAAGTCCGTGACGGGGAACGTCTCGACTTCGGGCCGGATGCCGTGGCGGGCGGCGAACGCGATCATCTGCCGGGTCTGCACCGCGGTGCCCACGATGCCCCCGACGATCGTCTTGGCTCCGGGCAGCAGGCTCAACGGCGAGAAGGCGACGGGGCGTTCCGGGACGCCGACGACGCACAGCTTCCCCGCCGGCCGCAGCAGGCCGAGGTAGTCGTCCCAGGGCAGGTCCGCGGACACGGTGGACAGGACGAAGTCGAACGAGCCGGCGGCGTCCCGCAGGGCGCCGGGCTCACCCGAGGCGAGGAAGCCGGTGGCGCCGAACCGTTCCGCGTCGGCACGCTTGGCCGGCGTCGTCGAGATGGCGGTGACGGCGCATCCCCACTTCGCGAGGAACTGGACGGCCAGGTGGCCCAGGCCGCCGATGCCGACCACCGCGACGCGGTCGGTGGGCCGGACGTCGTTGTCCAGCAGCGGCGAGAACACCGTCGTGCCGGCGCACAGCAGCGGTGCCGCGTGTTCGGAGCGGAGGCCGTCGGGGATCGGGTGGACGTGCCGCCAGTCGCTCGCCCGGACGTGGCCGGCGAATCCGCCGCGGTCGCCGCGCAGGACGGTGTCGTCCTTGCGGGGGCACAGGTTCGTCCGGCCGGCGACGCACCACTCGCAGCGGAAGCAGGAGCCCGCGGTCGCGCCGACGCCCACCCGCTGCCCGACGGCCACGACGTCCTGGTCGACGGCGTCGCCGACGGCTTCGACCACGCCCACCGCTTCGTGCCCGGCGACGACGGGAAAGCGGGAGATCCCCCACTCGTCGTCGATCATCCCGAGGTCGGTGTGGCAGATCCCGCCGTGCGTCACGCGCACGTCGACCTCGCCCGGCCCCAGCGGCCCGGCCTCGTACTCGTAGGGCCGCAGCGGGCCACCGGCTTCGTGCGCCGCATACGCCTGGACCTTCATGTCGTCACCGTCCCGAATCAAACAAACTAGTTAGTTTCTACCGTTGACCGTAGCCACGCGCGGACGGCGTGTCAAACAAACCGGTTGGTTACACTGGCGGCATGAAGGACGGGCAGGCCACGCGACGGCGGTTACTGGAGGCGGCGGCCGCGGAGTTCGCGCAGTACGGCATCGCGGGCGCCAGGGTCGACCGGATCTCGGCGACCGCCAAGGCCAACAAGGCGCAGCTCTACGCCTACTTCGGCGACAAGGACCGCCTGTTCGACACGGTGTTCCGGGAACACGCCGAAGAAATCGTGAACGCCGTGCCGATGACGGGCGGCGACCTCCCCGGCTACGCCGTCGGCATCTACGACGCCTGCCTGGCCAAGCCGTACCTGGTCCGGCTGGCCACCTGGGCCCGGCTGGAACGGGTCCCGACGGGTCAGCTGGTCTCCTCGATGCGCGAAGAGTCCGAGAAGAAGCTGACGGCCATCGCCGACGCCCAGCGCGACGGCCTCGTCGACCCGGCGCTCGCGCCCGCGGACGTCCTCGCGATGGTGTCGACGATGGCGCTCACCTGGTCCCCGGCCAGCCTGTTCCACGCGGCGACGCCGGCCGACCCCGAAGCCGACCACCGGCGCCGGCGCGAAACCCTCGCCGAGACGGTGCGCCGCGCCTTCTCCCCGCCGGCGTAACCCCGGCGTCCCGGTTATTCCCGGCGCCCGGATCTTCCCGCCTGGTGGCCACTTCCGCCCGCAGCCCGGGATTCGGCGCACACTGCGGACACGGGCCGAGAGAAGGGAACGCCGGGATGGCATCAGGAACCGGACCACGGATCGCCGTCGCACTGGACGGGGCGGGGTGGCACCCGGCCGCGTGGCGCGAACCCGGGGCACGGCCCGGCGACCTGCTGACCGCCGGCTACTGGACCGACGTGGTCCGCGAGGCCGAGGCCGCCAAGCTGGACTTCGTCACCATCGAGGACTCCCTCGCCCTGCAGACGGTCGACTACCTCGACCGGCCCGGCGAGCGGACCGACATCGTGCAGGGCCGGCTCGACGCCGTGCTGATCGCCGCCCGCGTCGCGCCGCTGACCTCGCGCATCGGGCTGGTACCGACCGCGGTGGTCACCCACACCGAGCCGTTCCACCTGTCGAAGGCGATCGCCACCCTCGACTACGTCAGCTCCGGGCGGGCCGGCGTCCGTGTCCAGGTCGCCGGGCGCGCCGCCGACAACGCGCACTTCGGGCGCCGTGAGTTCGGCGAGTTCCGCCTCGAGGACTCCGCGGAACCGGACAAGCCCAGCCCACTGGCCGACCTCTTCGACGAGGCCGCGGACTACGTCGAGGTGCTGCGCCGGCTGTGGGACTCCTGGGAGGACGACGCCGAGATCCGCGACGTCGCCACCGGCCGGTTCGTCGACCGCGACAAGCTGCACTACATCGACTTCGCCGGCCGCTGGTTCTCCGTCAAGGGCCCGTCGATCACGCCGCGGCCGCCGCAGGGCCAGCCACCGGTCAGCGCACTGGCCCACGCCGCCGTCCCCTACCGGCTCGCCGGCCGCTCCGCCGACGTCGTCTACGTGACGCCGTTCGACCGCGCGCAAGCCGGCACGATCGTCTCGGCCGTGCGCGACGAGCAGGAGCGGGCCGGGCGCGCCGGGGAAACCCTGCACGTCTTCGGCGACGTCGTGGTGTTCCTCGGCGAGACCGAGCAGGCCGCCGCCGACCGCAAGGCCCGGCTCGACGACCTGTCCGGCGCGGAGTACACCTCCGACGCCTACGTCTTCACCGGCACGCCGGCCGGTCTCGCCGACCTCCTGCTCGACTGGCGGGGCGCCGGGCTCTCCGGTTTCCGGCTGCGGCCGGGCGCGGTGCCGCACGACCTGGCCGCGATCACCGGTGGCCTGGTCCCCGAACTGCGGTCCCGCGGCGCGTTCCGCACCGAGTACGAAGCCGCCACCCTGCGCGGGCTGCTCGGGCTCGCCCGGCCCGCCAACCGCTACGCCGTCGCCTGAGGAGGCCCGGGATGACCAAGAAGCAGATCCACCTCGCGGCGCACTTCCCCGGCGTCAACAACACGACCGTGTGGAGCGACCCCGAAGCCGGCAGCCACATCGAGTTCAGCTCGTTCGTCAAGCTCGCGCAGACCGCCGAGCGCGCGAAGTTCGACTTCTTCTTCCTGGCCGAAGGCCTGCGGCTGCGCGAGCAGGGCGGGCAGATCTACGACCTCGACGTCGTCGGCCGCCCGGACACCTTCACCGTGCTGTCCGCGCTCGCCGCGGTCACCGAGCGGCTCGGCCTGGCCGGCACGATCAACTCGACGTTCAACGAGCCGTTCGAGGTGGCCCGCCAGTTCGCGTCCCTGGACCACCTTTCCGCGGGACGTGCCGCGTGGAACGTCGTCACCTCGTGGGACGCGTTCACCGGCGAGAACTTCCGCCGCGGCGGGTTCCTGCCGCAGGACCAACGCTACGACCGCGCCGAGACGTTCCTGCGCACGGCGTGGGAGCTGTTCGACTCCTGGCGCGGTGACGAGATCGCCGCGGACGCCGGGTCCGGTGTGTTCCTCCGCGACCCCGCCGCGGGCGCTTTCGCCCACCACGACAAGCATTTCACCATCGAGGGCCGGTTCCCGGTGCCGCGCAGCCCGCAGGGCCGCCCGGTGATCATCCAGGCCGGCGACTCGGAAGAGGGCCGCGAGTTCGCGGCGGCCACCGCCGACGCGATCTTCAGCCGCTACGGGACACTGGAGGCGGGCCAGGCGTTCTACTCCGACGTCAAGGGCCGGCTGGCGAAGTACGGCCGGACGAACGAGCAGCTGGTGATCCTGCCCGCGGCGACGTTCGTCCTCGGCGACACCGACGCCGACGCCCACGAGCGCGCCCACGTCGTGCGGCTGCAGCAGGTCAGCGGCCAGACCGCGATCAAGTTCCTCGAGCAGGTCTGGAACGCCGACCTGTCCGGCCACGACCCGGACGGCCCGCTGCCGTCGAGCGACCCGGTCGTCGACGGGTCCACGATCGCACCCGGCCGCGCCAGCGTCCGCATGTACCGCGACCCGCTGGCCACCGCCCGCGAGTGGCGGCAGCTGGCGGAGGCGAAGAACCTGTCGACCCGGGAGCTGATCGTCGAGGTCACCGGCCGCCAGACGTTCATCGGCTCCCCGGCGACGGTCGCGACGGCGATCGACGACCTGGTCCAGGCCGACGCGAGCGACGGGTTCATCCTCGTCCCGCACGTCACCCCCGGCGGGCTCGACGAGTTCGCCGACAAGGTCGTGCCACTGCTGCAGGAACGCGGCTCGTTCCGCACGGAGTACACCGGTCCGACGCTGCGCGACCACCTCGGGCTGACCGGCTGAGCGCCGGCCAAGTGCCGGTGTGACGGAACGGTTCCGCGCCCAGGCCGGACGAAAGCCGTAAACCGGCGCGGCTCGACCGGCGCGCGGCGGGCGGCGCGGACAACCCGTGCTCGGATTCGGTGCGCCACGGTGAGCGGCGCCCAGGAGATCATGGCGGCACTGGGCGTCCGGCACTCGCCCGGAGAACTGCTCGCCGAGCCACCCCCGCGACCGGGCGCGGGACTGGGCGGCGGCGGAGCCGGACCGGTTCACGGTGTGGCGCGGCCCGAGCCGGTCTTCTTGGCGTTGAAGCGCGCCTTCTTCTGCCGGTTCCCGCACGTGTTCATGTCGCACCACCGGCGGGTGCGGCTTTGGCTGGTGTCGAAGAAGGCCGCTCGACAGGTCGGCGACGCGCACAGGGCCAGTTTCCCGTCGCGGTCGCCCGAGATGACGCCGATCGCGTCGGCGGCGATCACGCCGAGGGCGTCCTCCACACTGGACGCCGAGCCGAGCTGCCACCGCCGCTCGCCCTCGGGCGTCAGGACGGCCGCGGCCCGGCCCCCGGCACTGCGTTCGTTGATGACCCGGACCGCGGCCGCCGGGAGCGCGTCCCGGTTCGCGGCCGCGGTCGCGGCGGCGTGGATCGCCTCCCTCAGCTCGCGCGCGAGGTCGAGCTGCGCGTCCGTGCAGGACTCGACAGCGAGACCGCTCACCGCCAGCCAGTCGACGAGCCGCCGCGGGGTGGGGAGGCGCTCGACGCGGTCGCCCTGACGCTCGGTCAACGTCGCCGTGAAGCTGGTCGCCAGCACCGTGCCGAGGCGGAAGTCGGGGAACTCAGCGGACATGGAACCACCTTAGCCGGTTGCAGGCGAGCGCGTCGTCGTGTTAGAACCGTCTAAGCCGGTTCAGCATCGACCAGGAGGTCCCGTGCCCCGTCTCATCAGCGACGTCCGAGCGTTCGAAGCCCACGCACCCGAAGCCGACCTCGACGATCTGCGCGCGCGGCTGGCCGCGGCGCGGCTGCCCGAAGCCGAGACGGTTCACGGCCGATGGGACCAGGGCGTTCCGCTCGCCGACCTCGCCGACGTCGTGGCCTACTGGCGCACCGGGTACGACTGGCGGAAGTTCGAAGCGCGCCTCAACGAGATCGGCCAGTTCCGCACGACGATCGACGGGCTCGGCATCCACTTCCTGCACCGCCGGTCCCCGCGCGCGGACGCCACTCCCCTGCTCCTGACGCACGGCTGGCCGGGCAGCGTCGCCGAGTTCGTCGACGTGGTGGACCAGCTCGCCGACCCGGCGGACACGGACACGCCCGCGTTCCACGTCGTGGTCCCGTCCCTGCCCGGCTTCGGCTACAGCGACAAGCCGGCCACCACCGGCTGGGGAACGGAAAGGACCGCGGCCGCCTGGGTGGAGCTGATGGGCCGGCTCGGCTACGGCGAGTTCCTGGCCCACGGCGGCGACTGGGGCGGCAACATCACCACGGTGCTCGCCGGCCGGTTCCCGGAGCACGTCCTCGGCATCCACACGACGTTCGCGGAGGGCCTGCCCGGGCTGACCACGGACGGGCTCACGGACCTCGAGCGCCGGTGGGCCGAGGAAACCCGCCACTTCTGGCGCCACCGCGCGGCGTACGCGAAGCAGCAGGCGACCCGGCCGCAGACCATCGGCTACTCGCTCGTCGACTCGCCCACCGGGCTGCTCGCCTGGATCCTCGACAAGTTCGCCGAGTGGTCGGACACCGAAGACAGCCCGTTCGAAACGATTTCCCGCGACCGCGTCCTCGACGACGTCACCCTGTACTGGCTGACGCGCAGCGGCGCGTCGGCGGCCCGCATCTACTACGAAAGCCACAACTCGCTCGACCCCGCACTCCGGGTCGACGTCCCGTCGGCGATCACCGTCTACCCGCGCGACATCGAGAAGTACCCGCGCCCCTGGGCGCAGGAGCGGTACCGCCGGATCGTCCGCTGGCGGTCACCCGACCGCGGCGGGCACTTCCCGTCGCTGGAGGTGCCGGAGTACTTCGTCAGGGATCTGCGAGAGGGCCTCGTGGCGGTGCTGGCCGCCGACCGCTGACGGCTCAGGTGTACCAGGTCGGCTCCGGCAGTTCGCCGCGCAGCGCGTAGACCCCGACCTCGCGGCGCTTGTACGCCACCGGGTCGTGCAGGGAGTGCGTGCGCAGGTTCCGCCAGAACCGGTCCAGACCGTACTTCGACGCGCTGGCGCGGGCACCGGTCAGCTCGAAGATCTTCGTCCCGATCTCGAGGCCCGTCTCGATCACGCGCTGCTTGGCCGCCGCGATCAGGACCGCCAGCTCACCGCGGGCTTCCGGGGTCAGGTTCTCGCGCGGCGCGTGCAGCACCTCCGAGATCGCCGCGCCGGCCTTGTCGGCGAGCGCTTCGGCCGCCCACAGCTTCGCCTGCAGATCGCCGTAGCCGTCGAGGATGTACCACTCGTCCGCGGCGGCGTCCTTGTCGTCACCGCCGTACGGCCAGGGCCGGGTGCGCTCGCGGGTGTAGGCCAGCCCCGCGTCGAGCGCACCCTGCGCGATCCCGAGGTAGAAGTTGGTGAACACCAGCTGGATCGCCGGGACGTTCAGCGTGTTGTAGGTCAGCGGGCGGAACTTCCGGTCGACGTAGCCCGCGGCGCTCGCCCACGGCACCCGCACGTCGGTGATCGTGACGCTGCCGGACTCGGTGAGCCGCTGGCCGAGGTTGTCCCAGTCGTCGTGGAAGACGATGCCCTCCTGAACGGACGGAACGATCGCGAAGACGTGGTCCTCGGTCCCGGTCAGGACGCCTTCGAGCACGGTCAGGTCGGAGACCTTGCTGCCGGTCGAGAACGACTTGTGTCCGTTGTAGACGAGCTCGTCACCGTCCTCGGTGATGGTCAGGTCGGAGTCGCGGGGGTTGACCGCGCCGCCGAAGAAGAAGTTGTTGGCCGTGTAGAGCTCTTCGACGGCGGCGATCTGCTCGTCGGTCGCGACCAGCCGGGCCGCCCAGGCCCAGAGGTAGTGGTAGCCCAGCAGCTGCCCGATCGAGCCGTCGGCGCGGGCGATCTCCCGGGTCACCCGGTAGGCCGTGTCCCAGGTCCGGCCGCCTCCGCCGTGCTCGGCCGGGCCGAGCAACGTCACCAGGCCGGCGTCCTTGAGGAGCTGGATCTCTTCGTACGGCGTGGCGTTGCGCCGATCGCGCTCGACCGCGTCGACAGCGAGCTTCGCGGCGACGTCCTTCGCGATCGCGAGCCAGTCGGCGGCGGTCTTCTCCGTTGTGGTCAAAGCGGTTCCCTTCTCCGTGCGGGCACGACGAACAAGCCCCGGAGCACGGGGCGATCAAGATTCGTCAG
Organism: Amycolatopsis stemonae; assembly: GCF_054781455.1. Taxonomy (NCBI): domain Bacteria; kingdom Bacillati; phylum Actinomycetota; class Actinomycetes; order Pseudonocardiales; family Pseudonocardiaceae; genus Amycolatopsis; species Amycolatopsis stemonae. The sequence goes on from NZ_BAAGUJ010000012.1 coordinate 245,197, forward strand.
GTGTGCCCGAGTACACCGGGCCGCCACGGGGGTGTCAACGCGGGTCCGCGCGCTGGGACCGTTCTCGAGTAGCGGAACCTCCAGCGGAGTTCTCCGAGCCGGTGCTCGGCCAGGTCGCCGCCGACACCGGCTTCCGCCTGACGGCCTACGACGTGCGCGGGGAGCACGCGCCGGGCCTGTTCCGTCCCACGGGGCCGACGTGGCCTAAGTCCCGCCCGCGCTCGCGCAGCTCCCCCTCCGCCGCCGGTTCACTGCCCCACCGCGTCCAGGCAGTGGCGCAGCAGCCGCTCCGCCTCGCCCGGGCGCGGCCGGGTGCAGGGCAGCAGGTGCCGCGGGCGCTCACGCCGGTCGTGCCAGAACCGTCCCGAAGGCGGCACCGGCCGCGTTCCCGCGAGCCAGACGGCCGTGTCGGCGCCCTCGTCGGCCGTGCGCAGCGCGGGCTCGAGGACCCGCCGGAACGCCGGGAGCGAATCGGCGAGGCCCGGGGTGTCCGCCCAGCCGGGATGCGTGCTGTGCACGGCGATGCCGTCCGGCCCCCAGCGTTCGGCCAGCAGCGGCGTGAACTCGACCTGCATCCGTTTCGTGCGCGCATACGCCGTCGCGCCGCGGTAGCGGCCGGACCGGTACTCCGGGTCGTCGGCGGCGAGCGGCTGGGTGTACATCCCGCCGGACGACACCCAGATCACCCGGGCGTCGGCCGAGGCCCGCAACGCCGGCCGCAGCAGTTCGGTGAGCAGCAACGGCCCGAGCGCGTGCGTGGCGAACGTGACTTCGTGCCCGTCGACGCTCTCCGCGCGTTCCGGCGGCAGCACCCCGGCGTTGTGCACCAGAACGTCCACTCGGGACTCCCGGGCCGCGAACTCCCGTACCGCAGCGAAATCCGCGACGTCGCACCGGGCCGTCCGGACCTTCGCCTCCGGCACCGCCGCGCGGACGCGCTCGAGCGCCCGCTCCCCGCGCTCGAGGTCGCGCACGACCAGCACCACCTCGGCGCCCAGCCGGGCCAGGCCGGCGGCCGTGGCTTCGCCGAGGCCGGAGCTCGCCCCGGTGACCAGCGCGACCCGGCCGCGGAGCGCGTCCGGCGCGGGGTCGTCCACCGCCCACGTGCGCCTGCGCAGCGCGTAGCCGACGCGGGAGTACCCGAGGACCACGGTCCGGTCGAGCAGGGTGTCGAGCAGCAGCAAGGAAAACTCCGATCAGTTCAGGACGACGATCGCCGCGTTGAGCGCCGTCGCGAAGAGCGTCCAAGCCAGGTACGGCAGCTGGAGGGCCGCCGACGCGCGCGAGCGGCGCCGGAAGACGAGCGCGGTGGCCACGATCACGACGTCGAGCACCACGATCTCCGCCAACGCCACCGCGTAGGCCCCGGCCGCGAAGAACAACGGCGTCCAGGCGGCGTTGAGCACCAGCCCGGCGGCGTACCAGCCGAACTCGCGCCGCGTTCCCCCGGCCCGCCAGAACAGCCAGCCGGACAGGGCGATCACCAGGTAGAGCACTGTCCACACCGGACCGAACAGCCAGGAGGGCGGCGCCCACGGCGGTTGCGCCAGTCCGGAGTAGACGGCGCGGGACCGCGTCGCGGCCAGGCTGCCGACGGCGGCGACGACGGCCACCGCGGCGACGAAGCCCGCCAGCGCGAGCGGCGGGGCGGGACGGTGGACGGTGGTCATGCCGGTTCTCCCACGGCCGGGTGCGCACTCGGCGCGGTCGCGGTGCCCAGCAGGTGGGCGAGGACGTCCTCGGCCCGCCGGTGCCGGAACTGGTGACCGGCGTCGAGCAGCCGTGCCGGGTGCACCCGCTGGTCGGCGAACGCCAGCTCGCGCGCGCCTTCGCGGCCGAGCAGCAGGCGCGGGCCGAGCGGCGGCACGGTCAGGACGGCCGGGCGGTTGAGCACCTGCGCGAGGATCCGGGTGTACTCGGCGTTGCGCACCGGTTCCGGGCTGACGGCGTTCACCGCGCCGCTCAGGGACCGGTCGACCACTGCGCGCAGGTAGATGTCGGTCAGGTCGTCGATACCGATCCACGGCATCCACTGCCGGCCGGTCCCGAGCGGGCCACCCAGCCCGGCGGCGAACAACGGGTGCTGCAGCCGCAGCACACCACCGCGCGGGCTGAGCACCAGCCCGGTGCGCACCCGGACCACGCGCAGGCCCGCCGCGGCCGCCGGTCCGGTGGCCGCCTCCCAGTCGCCGACGACGTCGGCGAGGAAGCCTTCACCGCGCGCGCTGTCCTCGGCCAGGACCTCGTCACCCCGCTCGGGCCCGTAGAACCCGACGGCGGACGCCGAGACGAACACCCCCGGGCCGTCCGGGGTACGCGCGGCCAGCTCGGCGAGCTTCCGGGTCGGGCCGATCCGGCTGTCCCGCACGGCTCGCCGGTGGCGGTCGCCGAACCGCCCGGCGACCGAAGCCCCGGCCAGGTGCACGACCGCGTCGACGCCCGCGAGCAGGTCGCCGGCGGGCTCCCCGGGATTCCAGGTCCGCTCGTCGGGGCTGCGCGGGGGCCGGCGCACCAGGCGGATCACCCGGTGCCCGCCGGTGCTCAGCAACGCGGTCAGCGCCGTGCCGACCAGGCCGCTCGCCCCGGTCACGGCCACGGTCAGCGGCTCGTGCCAGTACCGCCGCTGCGCGGCCAGGTCGTCGGCCAGCTGGCGGTGGCGGTAGGCGAACATCGCGCGCAGCAAGGCTTCCGGCACCCGCGTCTCGACGCGGTCGGTCACCACGGTGCGGTCCGGCCCGTCGGCCTCGAACCGGTGGGTGTGCCGCCACGGCACGACCGCCGACAGCACGGGTGTGGCGAGCCGGTCGACGAAGTGGTGCGGCGGCCGGTAGCCGGCGGCTTCGTGGGCCGCGATCCACTTCACCCCGCCGGGCAGGACGAGCTCGGCCCGGCCGTCACGCAGCGAGTCGGCTTCCGCCCCGACCCGCACCGGCTGCCACGGCGGCGTGAGGCGGGTGATCGCGCCCGGCAGGCCGTGCCAGGCGAAGACCTCGTCCAGCGGCGCGGAGACGACCCCGGTGAACTCCATGACCCTCTTCGCCTCCAATGCGATTCCGATTCAGTATGCGTCAGACCGTAGCTTGAGCTGGCGATTTCCGCTGCTTTGGCCGCTCATTTGCGATTCATCTTCGATGCAAGCGCGTGCGTTGCCGCCGTGCCGGTGTGACGATCGAAGGAGCCGACCAGCCAGGAGGGGGCGATGAGCTCACTGACCACGCCGACCAAGGGGTCGAGCCCGGTCGAGAAGGCGCTGGGCGACGCGGCCGACAACGCCGACCAGCGGTATCACCTGGCCAAGGGTCTGCGGCACCAGCTGAACAAGGTGTTCCCGACGCACTGGTCGTTCCTGCTGGGCGAGATCGCGCTCTACAGCTTCATCATCCTGCTGCTCACGGGTGTGTACCTGACGTTGTTCTTCGACCCCTCGATGCAGGAGGTCGTCTACCACGGCAGTTTCAAGAACATGCAGGGCCT